>JBLXEV010000027.1:0-10057 GCA_048262715.1 Paracoccaceae bacterium | reverse complement strand
CACGGCATGCAGGATCACCGACTTTGGATAGTGTACGCCCCTGAAATCAATCATTTTCAACACCCCGAGGTAACCGACTGATAACGCTCACATATCAAATGCACAGCTGCAACCCATAACTTTGCGACAGAACCCCGCTATTCAACCCGAGGCAGGGGATGCCAAGCACACTGAAATTGACCGTCAGCACGTCACCGGCCTTGCCCGAGGGCTAATCCGCCGATGCGCGATGCACGCCAATAACTGCTCCGGAAACTTATGTGCGTAGAGGTAGCGCACTCTTCGGCTTCGGTGTCATACCAAAGGCAGATCGTGTCCTTCACCATTCGCACAGGGTTTCCTCCCCACAGGGACAAACGGGGCTCACTCGGCCAAGGCTCAGTCGGCGGTGGCTGAATCGAACAGGGGCTCAAACCCTGCCCACATCATCCGCTTTCCGTCAAAGGGCATTTTCGACATATCCATATCGCCCATTTCAGCCTCCATTGCCTTGCTGGCAGCGTCGCTGGTGGCGCGATCTGGCCAATTGATCCAACTGAAGAGGGGCACTTCGCCTGCTTCCGCTTTTGTCGCGCGGTAGAAATCTGTGATCTTGCCGTGGGGAACATCGTCGCCCCAGCCCTCGACCATGCCAATCGCGCCCGCCTTTTCGAACATTTTCCAGCCTTCATCGGCCATCTCGGCATAGGCAGATTTATTCTGCTCGGGGACGGCCAGAATAAAGCCCTGCGTATATCCGCTGGGCTGACGGGCTCCGGCCTCGTAGAGCGGGGCGAAACTGCCAAAGATCATGCGACTGCCGTCGAAAGGCATCTTCGGCATTTCCGCCATCGCGGGATCATTTTCCATCTTTTCCCAAGAGGCAACCGCCGTTGCCTTATCCGGCCATTCAATCCACGAGAACACCACTGTTTCTCCCTCTTCGGCATTTACTGCCCCGAAGAAATCCGTGACTTTCCCCTTGGGCACGTCCACGCCCCAGTTTTCGACCATGCGGGTGGCGCCGTAGGATTTGAACAGATCCCAGAACGTAAGAACGTGCTCCAAATATGCTTTCTTATTGCCGGTCGGCACTGCGGCGACGGCCCCTGTGATGTAAGTCATGCTATCCGACCTTTCGATTGATCTTCGGGTGTCATTGCTTTGCGGTGTTTCCCGCTTGTTCTTTCATGCTGATAAATTTAGTAGTAAAAAGCAACTACCGATATGGAATGATAACCAACAGATGGCGACAATCCGCCCCCGCTATGACGAAGGCTGCCTCGCGGTCCATGCGCTAAACCTGATTGGGGATCGCTGGGCGTTGCTGGTGGTGCGTGAGCTGATGTTTGCGCCCAAGCGGTTCCAGATGATCCGTGCGGGGCTCCCCGGTATAACCGCGAGCGTGTTGACAGGCAGGCTGGCGCAACTCGTGCAGGCTGATGTGGTCGGCCATGACGACCGGCTCGGGATATATGGATTGACCGATATGGGCCGCGGCTTGCTGCCGGTGCTTGAGGCGCTCTGCCGCTGGGCGTTGATCGTTCCGGGTCATGACCCGACGCGGTTCATTAGCCCCTCGGCGCTGATGATTTCCATGGGCGTCAATCTGCAACGCGCAAGGGTGACAGGGCAGGGCCTCACGGCGGGGTTTGATTTCGGAACAGAGGCGTTTGAGATGCGGCTCGCCGATGGCGTGTTGTCCACCACCGCAGTGCGCGCGCCCGATACCCCTTTCATTCTGCATGGGAACGGCAACAGTTTGGCGGTTGCGGTTTATGGCGCGCAGCCGCTTTCGGCGTTGGTGGCGCAACAGCTTGTAGGCGCCGAGGGCGATATCGACGCAGCCGCAGAGTTTCTCTCTTTGTTCAAGCTCGCGCCGCAAGGGTGATGCGAGCACGTCCATCGCATCAGCTGCTCTTGGCGTGTCTGCCTCGGACGCGCGGCAGATGTTGACGGGTACGGCCAAACGCGCAAGTGTCGAGGTCTGATCTCGATAGCTATAGTCAAGAACAGCCCATTCGACGTGCTTTCGCCCCCTGTGTATCCCACATTTGCCAGCCCTAAGAACGCCGCCGGACAGCAGGACCCGCACCTATGAAAACAGCAATTGGCATCGGACTGCTCTTGATCCTTTTGGCGGGGCTCATGACCGTTTTCCGGTCGTCCAGTCCCAATGAGATCACGCGCTACACCGAAGCAGAGTTGGCAGGGGTAACCTGTGCCGAGCTTTCTGAGAAACACGAGGATGTCATCACCGCCTATCATGACGCGTCCATTGCCCACTTCCGCCGAACAGGCGCTTTTGAGGATGGGCTCGGGGTGCCCGAGGAAGGAGATTTACCAATGATCATTGTCTTGACGAAGGTCATCCGCGAACATGGCTTTGAGGGGATAGATCTGACCAAGCCCTTTTTCAACTCGGCCTCCGCGACAGCATCAAAGCAGCTCTCTGAAATCTATGCCGAGTTTTCGGCGCTTTGCGCATCCTCTCCTGACATGGGGGCCGCCGCCGCAGGGAGACAGGCCGCCGAGACGCTCGGCCTGACGCGGCGGCCGCCAAGCCCAGACTGATCCGGTCTCCATTCGCAGCGGATGGAGATTTGGGTCAGATGCGTTTGGACGTAATTTGGGAGTTGTTTTAGATATATGCATTTCAAAAGGGGTGGTCGATTGAGATACGATTTTATGGCGGGCCTGTTCTGCGGGATTGCCCTATTGGCGAATGGGGTGGAGGCAGGTTGCCCACAAGATCAGGAAGCCTTCACCTCCTGCCAGATTGAGGGCCGTGGCACCGAAGTTTTCGTGTGTTTCGATAGCCAAACTGCAAGCTACACCTATGGCGCGATTGGCGGGCCAGCTGATCTGACGCTGTCAGCGCCTCTTGACCGCGTTGATTTTGAGCCTTGGTCAGGGCTTGGCACCGCGATCAGCGAGACCGTCACCTTCTTCAACCAAGATTACGGCTATACCGTTGGGGCGGCTTTGAACGTCCGTTTTCCGAGGCGGAGATGCGACATCCGCAAAAGCACTTTGGCTGGGTTGAGGTGACGGAAAGCGGCGAGCGGGTCGCCAGCCTTGAGTGCATCCCCGAAACCGTAAGCTACGGTTTTGGCGGCGGACTCTATGATGCCAAACTAGCCGCCGGCCAGACTTGGGATTGGGATTCCAAGACATGGATCTCGGAGTCCGTTCCGTCGGCCACCACGCCGCTCCTGATAAAAACCCGTGAATATGGCGCCGAATTTGATTGCCTGCCCACATCGGAGTTTCGCCTCAACGGGATTGAGATGAGCGCGTCTGTGGACGCCCTCGGCAAGCTGGGCACACCGGAGGCCACTGACGAAATCTCGTTCAGTGATGAGCCAATTGATCGGATGGCGCTGATTGGCGCGAATATTGATTTTTTCCGAGATGTCCTCGTGGCGATGTCTGCCACCTCGCCGGATTGGCAGATGCCCTCGGGTCTTAGGGTCGGCCTGACCCGAGGGGAAGTGATCCGCATTCTTGGACGGGTGCCCGCCGGATCTACCGCCAGATCGCAAGATTTCGCCACCCCGTCCGGCCCCGAAAATTCTGGGGCCAATTCGACGGATACATACGGGAAATGGTATGCTCTGATCGAATTCGGACGAGACAAGCGTGTCAGCAAGCTAACCTTTGTGACTCCAGAACAATAGGCGATTGCGCCGCATCAGACAGGCGCTATGCCCCCCCAAAGCAAGCGCTGGAAAGCAGATCAGGGGCTTTGCGCGGCTTACGGTTTAAAAATCCCAATCCTCATCCTCGGTCGCCACCGCCTTGCCGATGACATAGCTGGAGCCTGAACCGGAAAAGAAATCATGGTTCTCGCTATCGGGCGAGAGCGCGGCGAGGATCGCGGGATTGACCTCGCAGGCCGCGGGCGGGAACAGCGCCTCATAGCCGAGATTTTGCAGCGCCTTATTCGCATTATAGTGCAAAAACGCCTTCACATCCTCGGTCAACCCGATCCCGTCATAGAGTTCCGCCGTATAGCGTGCCTCGATCTCGTAGAGGTCGAACAACAGCGCGAAGGCGTAATCCTTGAGCTCTTGCCGCCGTTCCTCTGGTTCACGCTCCAAGGCCCGCTGGAATTTGTAGCCGATATAATAGCCATGCACCGCCTCATCGCGGATGATCAGCCGGATCAGATCTGCAGTATTGGTCAGCTTGGCGCGGCTTGACCAATACATCGGCAGGTAAAACCCCGAATAGAACAGGAAACTCTCCAGAAATACCGAGGCGATCTTGCGCTTGAGCGGATCCGCCCCCGGCGCGTAAGTCTCCACGATCAGCCGCGCCTTGGCCTGCAAATGCGGGTTCTCCTCGGACCAGCGGAACGCCTCATCCACCTCTTTCGTCAGGCAGAGCGTCGAGAAAATCGACGAATAGCTGCGCGCGTGAACCGCTTCCATGAAGGCGATATTGGTCAGCACCGCCTCTTCATGCGGGGTCTGCGCATCGGTGAGCATCGCGGGCGCACCGAGGCTGTTTTGCACCGTGTCGAGCAGCGTCAGCCCCGTGAACACACGGATCGTCAGCGCCCGTTCTTCCTCGCGCAGCGTCGCCCAAGATTGCACGTCATTGGACAAGGGCACCTTCTCCGGCAGCCAGAAATTCACCGTCAAACGGTTCCAGACCTCCAGATCTTTCTCATCCTCCAGCCGGTTCCAATTGATCGCGCGCGGCACGCGGAGCGGGGTCATATCTTTCATCGTCTCTCTCCTCACAGCGCGCAAGATACGCAGCCTTGCACCTCGGTCCCCTCAAGGGCCGTTTGACGCAGGCGGATGTAATAGATTGTTTTGATGCCCTTTTTCCAAGCGTAGATCTGGGCGCGGTTGATGTCGCGGGTCGTCGCCTCGGCGGGGAAGAACAGCGTTAAGGAAAGCCCCTGATCGACATGTTTTGTCGCGGCGGCATAGGTGTCGATGATCGCCTCGGGGCCGATCTCATAGGCGTCGCGGTAAAACTCAAGATTGTCATTGGTCATGAAGGCGGCAGGGTAATAGACGCGCCCGATCTTGCCCTCCTTGCGGATCTCCACCTTCGAAACAATCGGATGGATCGAGGAGGTGGAGTTGTTGATATAGCTGATCGATCCGGTCGGCGGCACCGCCTGCAAATTGCGATTGTAAAGCCCATGCGCCATCACATCGGCCTTGAGCGCGGCCCAATCCGCCCGCGTCGGCAGGGTGATCCCCTCGAACACCCGCGCCACATCGGGCAGGGTGGGCAGCCAGTCTTCCTCAAGATACATCTCGAAGAAGCTGCCATCGGCATATTTGGACGCGGCAAACCCGTTGAAGGGCGCGCCATGTTCACGCGCCATCAGGTTCGAGGCCCGCAGCGCGTGATAGGCGACGGCGGCGAAATAGACCGAAGTAAATTCCACCCCCGCCGCGCTGCCGTAATGGATCCGTTCGCGCGCCAAAAACCCGTGCAGGTTCATCTGACCAAGGCCGACGGCATGCGCCTCGTCATTGCCGCGCCGGATCGAAGGCACCGAGTCAATAGCCGACATCTCCGAAACGGCTGTCAAAGCGCGGATCGCGGCCTCGATCGTGGCGCCAAAATCGGGGCCATCCATTGTTGCCGCGATGTTCAAACTGCCGAGATTGCAGGAAATATCGCTGCCCAGATGGGAGTAGCTCAGATCGTCGTTGAACTCCGAGGCCTCATTGACCTGCAAGATCTCCGAGCACAGGTTCGACATCGTGATCCGCCCCGCAATCGGGTTCGCGCGGTTCACCGTGTCTTCGAACATCACATAGGGATAGCCGCTCTCGAACTGGATCTCGGCAATCGCCTGGAAGAACGCCCGCGCGTTGATCTTGCGCTTGCGGATCCGCTTGTCATCGACCATTTCGGCGTATTTCTCGGTGACCGAAATCTCCGAGAAGGGCACCCCGTAGACCTTCGCCACATCATGCGGCGAAAACAGATACATATCCGCGTCGCGCTTGGCCAAGTCAAACGTGATGTCAGGGATCACCACGCCAAGGCTCAGCGTCTTGATCCGGATCTTCTCATCCGCATTCTCGCGCTTGGTGTCCAGAAACTGCAAGATATCAGGGTGATGCGCGTTGAGATAGACCGCGCCCGCACCTTGGCGCGCGCCGAGTTGATTGGCATAGCTGAAGCTGTCCTCCAGCAGTTTCATCACCGGAATCACGCCGGAAGATTGGTTCTCGATCCCCTTGATCGGCGCGCCCGCCTCGCGCAGGTTGGTCAGCATCAAGGCCACGCCGCCGCCCCGTTTCGAGAGTTGCAGCGCGGAATTGATCCCGCGCCCGATGCTCTCCATATTGTCCTCGAGCCGCAGCAAGAAACACGAGATCAGCTCCCCGCGCGACGCCTTGCCCGCGTTGAGGAAGGTGGGCGTCGCGGGTTGGAACCGCCCCGAGAGCATCTCCTCCATGAACCGCATCGCCAGCGCCTCATCGCCCCGCGCCAGTGCCAGCGCGACCATCACCACGCGGTCCTCATAGCGCTCCAGATAGCGCTGCCCGTCGCGGGTTTTCAGCGTGTAGCTGGTGTAATATTTGAACGCGCCGAGGAAGGTCTGGAACCGGAATTTATGCGCGAAGGCTGCCTCCCAGATCGCCCGCTGGAAATTTCGGGAATATTGATCGAGCACCGCCGCCTCGTAATACCCTTCCTCGACGAGATAGCCGAGCTTCTCGTCAAGGCTATGAAAGAAAACGGTGTTTTGATTGACATGCTGCAGGAAATACTGCCGTGCGGCCATCCTATCCGCGTCAAACCGGATCTTGCCGTCGCCATCATAGAGGTTCAGCATCGCATTGAGCGCATGGTAATCCAGCGCGGGGTTCACAGTGTCAAACATTGGGATCTCCAAAAGGTTTCAAGCCCCGCGCGCACACGGGAAAGATCGGTCTGCGTGCCTGCCAACTCGAATTTATAGAGCACGGGCACAGCGCATTTCGCGGCGATCACATCGGCGGCGCAGGCGAAGGTGGTGCCGAAATTCCGGTTGCCGGCCCCGATCACCCCGCGCAGCTTTGCCCGCCGCGCGGGATCGTTGAGGAACCGGATCACCGGCTTGGGCACCGCGCCGCGCCCTGCGCCATCGGCATAGGTCGGGCAGATCAGCACAAACGGGCCTGCCGGATCGGGCAGGGGGGCGGCGGGATCAATCGGGATCCGCCCTTGATCTCGGCCCGCCTCTTGCCCATTCGCAGCCCCCAGCCGCGCGACAAACCGCGCGGTATTGCCCGAGGCTGAAGAGTAATAGATCAGCCCGCCCATTGGCGCACCCATCGGCCTAGACCAACTGGCCGATCATATCGGGCCGGAACCCAGACCAATGCGCCTCGCCCGCGATCACAACGGGGGCTTGGCGGTAACCAAGCGCGGTCACATGCGCCATCGCCACGGAATCCTGCGTCAAATCAATCACCGCATAGGGCAGCCCCTTCGCGTCCAGCGCGCGGGTGGTGGCGGCGCATTGCACACATGCGGGTTGGGAATAAACGGTGATGGTCATGCCTGTGGTTCCTTGGATCTTGCGCGGAAACAGGCACGGGCGCGGGGCAGGGCTTCACCTGACCGCACCACGCCCCCGCGCCCGCCGCACGGTTTCGTTTTTATGCTGTCAGGCAGGTCTCCTGGCTTGCGGGTCGGGGCTCGGCTGACCTTCCCGGGCGGTGGCCCAGTGGCGTCTCAGCGTCGCTCGCCGCTTACAGTTGCGGGGGCAGCGCCGGAGTTGGTGCAAGCACCGCACCGGCTTCCCTTTTCACCCCCGACTCGCGCCGGAGGAACCATGACACAAGGATTAGTGGTTTATCGCAGTTCATTTGTCAAGATGTTGACTTTCTTGGCGAGTGTCCCTTCGCTGCGTGGCTGTTGTTTTTGCCTTTGAACACGTGATTGCAACTCATCTGTTGAGTGCTATGCAAAATTTGAGCCCAGTGGGTGGCGGACAAAGCCTTGGGGTGTTGTCACACTAACGGGCCTGAGGTTGCTGACTCATCGATCTGGTTTTAGGCGGTGTCGATGCAGACAGTGAAAATCAGCTACAAACGCCACCGCTTTCCGCCCCAGATCATTGCTCATGTTGTCTGGCTCTACGCTCGGTTCAACTTGAGCCTGCGCGAGGTTGAAGAGTTGATGCTGGAACGTGGCGTGGATGTTTCGTACGAAACGATCCGGCGCTGGAGCGTCAAGTTCGGCCCCCAGATCGCCCATACCCTGCGGCGACCGCAGCCGCGCCCCGGCGATGTCTGGCATCTGGACGAAGTCGTTGTGAAGATCGCGGGCCGGTCATACTGGTTCTGGCGCGCGGTCGACTAACACGGCGTTGTTCGGCTTTGATGATATGACCGCACCCCGACGGCATCAATATGCCAAGGTGGGTCTACGAGGATCCACAAAGGAGGACGGTCATGTCAGAGATTACCACGGTCGGGCTCGACCTTGCGAAGAATGTGTTTCAGGTCCATGGGGCTGACGCCTCGGGTCGGGCGGAGTTGCGTAAAAAGCTGCGGCGGGATCAGGTGCTGGCCTTCTTCAGCCAGTTGCAGCCCTGTGTTGTGGCAATGGAGGCCTGTGGCGGCGCGCATTTCTGGGGCCGCGAGATCGGCAAGCTGGGCCACGAGGTGCGGCTCATCCCGCCCGCCTACGTCAAGCCCTTCGTCAAGCGCCAGAAAAATGATGCCGCTGACGCAGAGGCGATCTGCGAAGCAGCACAGCGCCCGACGATGCGCTTCGTGCCCGTGAAGAGCGAAGAGACCCAGGGGGCAGGTCACCTGTACGGGTCTTTCCTACGGCCTGTGAGGGCTTCGCGCGATCCGTTCGAGCTTTCACACGCAGTAAGAAGTATGCTCCGCATACTCTTACGAGAGAGCTTGCCTACCAATACCCACAGAGATTTTAGGGCATTGTAGGTTAAGATTTCTACACACCTGACGCAGCAAGCTGAAATCACCGCCTAAACATCTGTAAATAAATGCTTTTTAGGCGTTATAGAGGGTGATAACTCTACCGGAGTAAACTTTGTTTTAAAACAATAAGTTACAGATTTTTGGGCCAAGTTGGCCCACGTTTGGGCCAACTTGGCCCAAGATAAAAGTACTCAAAATCGACGGGTTTTCTGCCGTACTCTACCGATCCTTCTGCGAGGCATTACCATCTGACGGGGAAAACTCTGTTGTGGATGAATTCAGCGGCCGCCGTATGGTCTCGGCATCTAAACAAATCCGGAGGACGAGTGCGATGCGAATTGACCTGAGATACCCGATCGCCATCGCAGCGTTTTATCTGCCTGGCGCACTTTTTCTGATCTTCGCGCTGTTAATCGGTTACGGATTTCATGAGGTTTGGCATGCCATCGCCGTTGGGGGCGGTATTGCCGGGTTGATCGCTAGCGGGATCACGGCAGGATTTCTGTTCGACTACTCGTCCCACCCGATCTGGTGGGGATCTTCCAGAAAGCGGGAGGGCGAAGAATGAGCAGGTTTGACAAAATCAGCAAGACCGAGTGCGAATGGAGCCGTGATGAGGATGCCCAAAACGGTCCAGACCGTGTGGAAACTCCCTCCCCAATAAATGCAGGCTTTTTTCGCTGATTTTGCCCGATCGAGGATTCCTTGTGGGGTGCAGAAATGGTATATTTTTGCATTACACACATCCAGGGAATGTCCCGCGCACAGACGCTTTTGCTGCCTGCCTGCGTGGATGATTATGTTGGGCCTGATAATGTCGTTCGGTTCATTGAGGCCTTTGTCGAAAGCCTTGACCTCACGGCGGCGGGCTTCGAGCGGGCGCGCGCCAAAGCCACGGGCAGGCCGGGGTATGACCCAAGCGATCTGCTGAAACTTTACACTTACGGGTATCTGAACCGGGTGCGCTCCAGTCGGCGCCTGGAAGCCGAGACACATCGCAATCTGGAAGTGATCTGGCGGTTCTGTCGCAAAGATTTGTTCAGGCTTTGGATGCCTGCACTCTGGACATGACTATGCTGCGAGCGCCGCGAATTGCTGAAAAGCGGATAGGCCGTTTTCGCCGAACTGACCCTTTCGGATCATGTGGGCGG
>JBLXEV010000026.1:0-16876 GCA_048262715.1 Paracoccaceae bacterium | reverse complement strand
TGCCGTGGTCAACGTGGCCAATCGTGCCGATGTTGACGTGCGGCTTGTTACGTTCAAACTTTGCCTTTGCCATGGTGGCCTCCTGTAGGTCTTAAAACGTGAAGGAAGCGCCCGGGGTCACGCCCCGGACGCCCAATGCCTTACGCGTATTGCTTTTGGATCTCGTCCGAGATGTTCTGCGGAACCGCGTCATAGTGGTCGAAGGACATCGAGAAGTTTGCACGACCCGAGGACATCGAACGCAGGTTGTTGATGTAGCCGAACATGTTGGCCAGCGGCACCATTGCGGTGATGACATTCGCGTTGCCGCGGGTGTCTTGCCCCTGAACCATGCCCCGACGCGAGGTCAGGTCGCCGATGATGCCGCCGGTGTATTCTTCCGGAGTGACAACTTCGACTTTCATGATCGGCTCGAGCAGTTTTGCGCCAGCCTTACGGAGGCCTTCACGCATACCTGCACGTGCCGCGATCTCGAAGGCGAGAACCGAGGAGTCAACGTCGTGGAACGCACCGTCGATGAGTGCCACTTTGAAGTCGATCACCGGGAAGCCTGCGAGCGGGCCCGAGTCCATAACGGACTTGATGCCTTTTTCGACGCCGGGGATGTATTCCTTCGGAACCGAACCGCCAACAACCTTCGCTTCGAACGAATAGCCTTCGCCCGGCTCGGTCGGTGTGATCACGAGTTTCACGCGTGCAAACTGGCCGGTACCACCGGACTGTTTCTTATGCGTGTAGTCGATCTCTGCTTCGCGCGAGATGGTCTCGCGGTAGGCCACCTGCGGTGCACCGATATTCGCCTCAACTTTGAACTCGCGACGCATACGGTCCACGAGAATGTCGAGGTGAAGTTCGCCCATGCCCTTCATGATCGTCTGACCCGATTCGAGATCGGTTTCGACGCGGAAGGACGGATCTTCGGCCGCCAGACGAGCCAAAGCGATGCCCATCTTTTCTTGGTCAGCTTTGGTCTTCGGCTCAACTGCGATCTCGATGACCGGAGTCGGGAAGGTCATGGTTTCGAGAACAACAGGATGTGCCGGATCACAAAGCGTGTCACCCGTGGTGGTTTCTTTCAGACCGCCGAGCGCGATGATGTCACCAGCAAATGCTTCGGTGATTTCTTCACGGTCGATCGCGTGCATCATCATCATACGGCCAACGCGCTCTTTACGCTCTTTGGTCGCATTCAGCATCGCGTCACCCTTGGAAAGGGTACCCGAGTAGATGCGCGTGAAGGTCAGGGAGCCCACGAACGGGTCGTTCATGATCTTGAACGCCAGTGCCGAGAACGGCTGTTCATCTTCGGCCGAACGCGCGATGTCACGAGTCTCGGTCTCATCACCGGGCTTGAAGCCCATGTAAGCCGGAACGTCGAGCGGCGACGGCAGATAGTCGATGACAGCGTTCAGGAGCGGCTGGACGCCTTTGTTCTTGAACGACGAGCCCGCCATAACCGGAACGAAAGCGAGCGACAGCGTACCCTTGCGGATCAACTCACGCAGCTTCTCCGCCGAAGGCTCATTGCCTTCGAGGTAGGCTTCCATAGCTTCGTCATCTTGCTCAACAGCAGTTTCGAGCAAGGTGTCGCGCCATTCGGTCGCCTGGTCTTGAAGCTCAGCGCGGATCGGCTGACGGATCCAGGACGCGCCCAGATCTTCACCCTGATAGACCCACTCTTCCATCGTCACGAGATCGATGACGCCTTCGAGTTGATCTTCTGCGCCAATCGGCAGAACGATCGGCACAGCATTTGCGCCGGTACGGTCTTTGATCATCTTCACGCAGTTGAAGAAGTCAGCGCCGGTTTTGTCCATTTTGTTAACGAACACGATGCGCGGAACTTCGTACCGGTCAGCTTGGCGCCAAACGGTTTCGGTCTGCGGCTCAACACCTGCGTTACCATCCAGAAGGACGACAGCGCCATCGAGAACTGCCAGCGAACGCTCAACTTCAATGGTGAAGTCAACGTGGCCGGGAGTGTCGATGATGTTGAAACGGTATTTGTCGGAGCGGTTATGCTCCAGACCCGGATCGATTGTGCGTTCCCAGAAGGTGGTGGTTGCAGCAGAGGTGATCGTGATGCCACGTTCTTGCTCTTGCTCCATCCAGTCCATCGTCGCAGCGCCATCATGCACTTCGCCGATTTTGTGGGATTTGCCTGTGTAGTACAGGATACGCTCGGAAGTCGTCGTTTTCCCAGCATCAATGTGCGCAATGATGCCGAAGTTACGATAGCGTTCAAGCGGGAATTCGCGTGCCATGTTAACCCCTTACCAGCGGTAGTGGCTGAACGCTTTGTTCGCGTCGGCCATCTTGTGGGTGTCTTCGCGTTTTTTCACAGCCGAACCGCGCGAGTTGACAGCGTCCAGAAGCTCGCCTGCAAGGCGCTCTTCCATCGTGTTCTCGTTACGGTTTTTCGCAGCGGTGATGAGCCAGCGGATTGCCAGCGCTTCGCGACGGGTCGGGCGAACCTCGACCGGAACTTGGTACGTAGCACCACCGACGCGGCGCGAACGCACTTCGACGGAGGGTTTTACGTTTTCGAGAGCTTCGTGGAAGACCTCGATCGGCTCGCGCTTGAGCTTGCCTTCAACACGCTCGAGCGCATTGTAGACGATTTTTTCTGCAGCGGACTTCTTACCATCGACCATGAGGTTGTTCATGAATTTGGTCAGAATGCGGTCACCATACTTGGCGTCCGGGAGAACTTCGCGTTTTTCAGCGGCGTGACGACGTGACATCTCTGGTTCTCCTTATTTCGGACGCTTCGCGCCGTACTTCGAACGACGTTGGCGACGATCTTTAACACCTTGGGTATCCAGCACACCGCGGAGGATGTGGTAACGGACACCCGGAAGGTCTTTTACGCGGCCGCCACGGATCAGAACCACGGAGTGTTCCTGAAGGTTGTGCTTTTCGCCCGGGATGTAGGAGATGACCTCGAAGCCATTCGTCAGACGCACCTTGGCGACTTTACGCATAGCGGAGTTCGGTTTCTTCGGCGTGGTTGTGTACACACGGGTGCATACGCCACGTTTTTGCGGGCAGGACTGAAGGTGTTGCGACTTGGAGCGCTGCACCTTCGGCTGCCGCGGCTTGCGGATCAGCTGTTGGATAGTAGGCATTCGGTTCCCCGTTTTGCTCTGTCAATACTCGCAGCCATTGCTGACTGCGCCACTTCTCGACGGCGATTCACGCGCATCGTAAAACGCCAAACCACACTCGCCCTCGAAAGGGAGAGTGTTTTGAGTTCCAGAGGATCGAGGCTTGCGCCCAAATCATGTTCACTGAAATTCGGCCACCCGACAGGCATACTCAAGACAGACTACGCCCTACGGGTTGCGCGGCGTATAGGAGGAGTCGCAGCCATTGTCAACACGGGCACGGGGCGCATTCCCCCAATGCCGAGCGCTTCCACGGTCCGTGGCATTCCCCTGTTCATGCCCGCACCGGTGCGAAGGCTCTGCGCGGGGCGCGAACGGCGCCGATGATGCGCATCAGAGCCAAGGCAATCGCCGCAACAAACAGCCCCGCAAACAGCGTGTCTGACAAGAAATGCCGCCCCATCATCACGCGCAGCCCCATCCCGGTTAGGGCAATGGCCCAGAGCGTGCAGCGCAGCAAGACTCTACGGGATGGACTGCGCACATAGCAGCTCAAAACCAAGCCTGAGATCAATAGCGCCGCTGCGGCTGAGCCCTCACCGGACACGAAGGAGCAGTTGCGCACACATTCCTGCGCGGGTAGCAGCGCGGGAGTGAACTGGGCCGTACCGCCGAACTCCAAGATATTTGCGGGACGCGCCCTGCCCCAATGCCCCTTCAGCAAGACATTCGCCAGAAGGCACGGCCCCAACAAATAGATCGACACAACGAATCCCCAAATTCGGGCGGGCACTGCGCACCGCAACCGCCCTGTGGCCACCCCAATGAGCGCCGCGAGGGCCAGCCAGAGCGGCGTCACGCAGGCGATCCACAGCACCTCACGAAGATCCAAGAGCCACCGCTCCTGCGCCATCCAAAAGCCGCGCTCGTCTGAGAAGAATACGCGGGAGGCAGCGAGGTCCAGCCAAGGCGCGGCGGTAAAGATCACCGCGGCGAGTAGGATCGCCCAAACCACTGTCGGTTCAAATCGGGCGGATGCACTGATCTCGAAGGTCATTGAGCCTCACGGAGTTATAGCCGAAGCTTATAATATCACCCATGGTCTGCCCGACTCCGATGTCAGGCACGTGACACCCCACGCACTTCCTAAGCCCAAGAACCGCGCTCCGAAACGAAAAGGCCCCGCAGATGCGGGGCCTTTCCAAAGATATCACTTAAGCACTCAGGCGAAGATCAATCGCGGCTTTCCGGCGTCTCCACCGGACCGAAATCATCCACCATCACCTCTTCCACCGGAGCAGCAAGCGCTGCAGCGGCTTCGGCTTCTTCGCGGCGTGCCACGATCACCGTTTGGTCGAGATCGGCTGCGATCTTGCGCACGCGGGTGGTTGCCCCGCCCGTGCCCGCCGGGATCAGACGACCGACGATGACGTTCTCTTTGAGGCCAACCAGCTTATCGCGTTTGCCCTGCACCGAAGCCTCGGTGAGAACACGGGTGGTCTCTTGGAACGACGCTGCCGAGATGAACGAACGGGTCTGGAGCGACGCCTTGGTGATGCCGAGCAGAACCGGTTCGCCGGTTGCAGGACGGCCACCACGGGCCAAGACCTTCGCATTCTCCTCTTCGAATTCGGCCTTATCGACATTCTCGCCTTTGAGAAGGGTCGATTCACCCGAATCCAAGATCTCGATTTTCTGCAGCATCTGGCGAACAATCACCTCAATGTGCTTATCGTTGATCTTAACGCCTTGCAGACGGTAAACGTCCTGCACTTCGTCGATGAGGTAATCCGCCAGCGCCTCGATACCGAGGATCCGTAGAATGTCGTGCGGTGCCGGGTTGCCATCCATGATGTAATCGCCGCGCTGCACGAAGTCGCCTTCTTGCACGGGGATGTGTTTGCCTTTCGGCACCATGTATTCAACCGGCGTTGCGCCTTCATTCGACGGCTCGATCGTGATCCGACGCTTGTTCTTATAGTCCTTGCCGAAGCGCACGTAGCCATCCATCTCCGCGATGATCGCGTGATCTTTCGGACGACGTGCTTCGAAGAGTTCAGCAACACGCGGCAGACCACCGGTGATGTCTTTCGTCTTCGCGCCTTCGCGCGGAATACGCGCAACAACGTCACCAGCTTTGACGTCCTGACCGTCTTCGACGGACAGAATCGCGTCCACCGACATCGGGTAGGTCACTGGGTTGCCAGCATCATTGCGGACAGGCTCGCCATTGGCGTCGACCACGATGATTTCCGGCTTCAGATCGTTGCCCTTGGGCGCGGAGCGCCAATCGGTCACGATCTTCTGTGTCATACCCGTCGCGTCATCGGTGACGTCACGCACGGCAATACCCGAAACGAGGTCCACGAACTTCGCGATACCCGGCTTCTCGGCGATGATCGGCAGGGTATAGGGATCCCATTCGAACAGTTTCGCGCCGCGTGCAACCGTCTCGCCATCCTTGACGAAGAGCTTGGAACCGTAGCTGAGCTTGTGGCTCGCGCGTTCCTCGCCGTGCTCGTCCATGATCGCAAGCGTCATGTTCCGACCCATAACGATCAGATCGCCCGCATCATTGGTCAGCAGAGTTTCGTTACGGAACTCAACTTTCCCTTCATGCGACGATTCTTGGAACGACTGTTGGCCACCTTGTGCAATGCCGCCGATGTGGAATGTCCGCATCGTCAGCTGCGTGCCCGGCTCGCCGATCGACTGGGCCGCGATGATGCCGACGGCCTCACCTTGGTTCACCAGCGTACCACGCGCCAAGTCACGACCGTAGCAGAGCGCACAAACGCCCTCTTCGGCTTCACAGGTCAGCGCCGAGCGGATGCGCATTTTCTGCACGCCCGACTTCTCGATCAGATCCGCTTTACGCTCGTCGATCAACTCGTTCTTACGCACCAGCACTTCGTCGCTGCCCGGAACCAGCACGTCATCCGCCGAAACACGGCCCAGAACGCGCTCGCCCAGCGGCGAGACGACTTCACCGTCGTTGACCGCAGCCGAAGCTGTGATCGCACGTTCGGTGCCACAATCATGCGAGCGCACGATGCAGTCTTGTGCAACGTCCACGAGACGACGGGTCAGGTAACCCGAGTTCGCGGTTTTCAGTGCGGTATCGGCCAGACCCTTACGGGCACCGTGCGTCGAGTTGAAGTACTCGAGAACGGTCAGACCTTCTTTAAAGTTCGAGATAATCGGCGTCTCGATGATCTCACCCGACGGCTTGGCCATAAGGCCGCGCATCCCGCCCAGCTGCTTCATCTGTGCCGGAGAGCCCCGCGCCCCGGAGTGGGACATCATGTAGACCGAGTTCGGCTCCATTTCGGATCCGTCTTCCGGATCGTAATGAACCGCCGAAATCGCCGCCATCATGTCCGCCGCAACAGCGTCGGAGCATTTCGACCAAGCGTCGACAACTTTGTTATACTTCTCACCCTGAGTGATCAGGCCGTCCATATACTGTTGCTCGAACTCTTTAACCTGATCCTGAACGGCGCCAACAATCGTCCATTTCGAGTCCGGAATGACCATGTCATCCTTACCGAAGGAGATCCCTGCCTTGAACGCCTCGCGGAAGCCCATGCCCATGATCTGATCGCAGAAGATAACCGACTCTTTCTGGCCGCAATAGCGGTAGACGGTGTCGATGACGTTTTGCACGTCTTTCTTCCGCAGCAGACGGTTCACCAGCTCGAACGGTGCTTTCGCATTGAGCGGCAGCAGCGCGCCGAGCCGCACACGGCCCGGCGTGGTGTCGAAGCGTTGGAACACTTCGTTGCCGGTCTCGTCGATCTGTTTGACCCGCGCTTGGATCTTGGTGTGCAAATGCACAACCCCAGCCGTCAGAGCATGCTCGACCTCATCGACCGAGCCGAAGACCATGCCTTCGCCCTTCATGCCTTTGCGTTCCATCGAGGTGTAGTAGAGCCCCAAGATCATATCCTGCGAAGGAACGATGATCGGCGCGCCGTTGGCGGGCGAGAGCACGTTGTTCGTGGACATCATCAGAACGCGTGCTTCCAGCTGGGCTTCCAGCGAGAGCGGCACGTGAACAGCCATTTGGTCACCGTCGAAGTCAGCGTTGAACGCCGAACAAACGAGCGGGTGCAGCTGGATCGCTTTACCCTCAATGAGGATCGGCTCAAACGCTTGGATCCCCAGACGGTGAAGCGTGGGCGCGCGGTTCAACAGAACCGGATGCTCGCGGATCACCTCGTCGAGGATATCCCAAACTTCGGGACGCTCTTTCTCAACCAGCTTCTTCGCCTGTTTCACGGTCGAGGAAAGGCCTTTGGCCTCCAGACGCGAATAGATGAAGGGCTTGAAGAGTTCCAAAGCCATCTTCTTGGGCAGACCGCACTGGTGCAGCTTCAGCTCGGGGCCGGTCACGATGACCGAACGACCGGAGAAGTCGACGCGCTTGCCCAAAAGGTTCTGACGGAAGCGACCTTGCTTACCCTTCAGCATGTCGGAGAGCGACTTCAGCGGGCGCTTGTTGGTGCCCGTGATGACGCGGCCACGACGGCCGTTATCGAAGAGTGCGTCCACCGACTCTTGCAGCATCCGCTTTTCGTTGCGCACGATGATATCGGGCGCACGCAGCTCGATGAGGCGCTTGAGACGGTTGTTCCGGTTGATCACGCGGCGATACAGATCGTTCAGATCCGAGGTCGCGAAACGGCCACCATCCAGCGGCACCAGCGGGCGCAGCTCCGGCGGGATCACCGGAAGAACGGTCAGAACCATCCACTCGGGGCGGTTGCCCGACTCGAGGAAGGATTCAACGATCTTCAAACGCTTGATGATCTTCTTCGGTTTCAGCTCGCCCGTCGCCTCTTTCAGGTCGGCACGGAGTTGGTCCGCGGTGCCTTCCAGATCGATCTGCGCCAGCATTTCGCGGATTGCTTCAGCGCCGATATTGGCGGTGAACGCATCTGCGCCATACTGATCCTGAGCATCGAGATACTCTTCTTCGCCCATCAACTGGCCGTAGGAGAGATCGGTCAGGCCCGGCTCGATCACAACGTAGTTCTCGAAGTAGAGGATCCGCTCCAGATCACGCAGCGTCATATCGAGCATGAGGCCGATCCGCGAGGGAAGCGACTTCAAGAACCAGATATGGGCAACCGGCGATGCCAGCTCAATATGGCCCATCCGCTCGCGGCGAACTTTCTGGAGGGTAACTTCAACACCGCATTTTTCGCAGACAACACCGCGATATTTCATGCGTTTGTATTTGCCGCACAGGCATTCGTAATCTTTGATCGGGCCAAAGATCCGTGCGCAGAACAGGCCATCACGCTCCGGCTTGAAGGTCCGGTAGTTGATGGTCTCGGGCTTTTTGATCTCCCCGTAGGACCACGACAGGATACGCTCCGGCGAGGCCAACGAGATCTTAATCTCGTCGAACTGCTTGGGCGCGGCCAGCGGGTTGAACGGGTTTTGGGTGATTTCCTGGTTCATCTGATATTCCTTGAATACGGGCGAAGGGGGGAAGGAAGTGAGGGCCTAAGCCCTCACTCCTCGTCCTCCGCATCCAGGAGTTCCATGTTGAGGCCGAGGCCCCGGACCTCTTTGACAAGAACGTTGAACGATTCCGGCACGCCGGCTTCGAAGTTGTCCTCGCCTTTGACGATCGACTCATAGACCTTGGTCCGGCCAGCGACGTCATCCGACTTCACGGTGAGCATCTCTTGCAGGGTATAGGCGGCGCCGTACGCTTCGAGCGCCCAGACCTCCATCTCCCCGAGACGCTGACCACCGAACTGCGCCTTACCACCCAGCGGCTGCTGCGTGACAAGCGAGTACGGCCCGGTCGAACGAGCGTGCATCTTGTCGTCGACAAGGTGGTGCAGCTTGAGGAAGTACTTCACGCCGACCGTAACCGGACGGGTGAATTGTTCCCCAGTGCGACCGTCGAAGACAATCGACTGACCCGATTCCGAGAAGCCCGCACGACGCAGCGCGTCATTGACGTCTGCCTCTTTCGCGCCATCGAAGACCGGAGTCGCAATCGGCACACCGGTGCGAACCATTTCAGCGCTCTCGATGAAGGTCTCTTCATCGACAGAACCGAAGGCCTCTTCATAGGTCTCGTCGCCGTAGCCGTGACGCATCGCGTCGCGCACCGGCGTCAGATCGCCCGAACGACGGTATTCCTTGAGGGCTTCGTCAATCTGGATACCCAGACCGCGCGATGCCCAACCCATGTGGGTCTCAAGGATCTGCCCGACGTTCATCCGCGACGGCACGCCGAGCGGGTTCAGAACGAGGTCAACAGGGGTGCCATCCGCGAGGAACGGCATGTCTTCGATCGGGACAACTTTCGACACGACACCTTTGTTGCCGTGACGACCAGCCATCTTATCGCCTGCTTGAAGCTTCCGCTTCACCGCAACGAAGACTTTGACCATCTTCATCACGCCCGGCGGCAGATCGTCGCCCTGACGGACTTTCTCGACCTTATCCTCGAAACGATGATCGAGAGCGCGCTTTTGCGCATCGAATTGCTCGTTGAGCGCTTCGACTTCTTTCGCATCATTTTCGTTCTCAAGAGCGAGCTGCCACCACTGGCCGCGCGAGAGCGTGCCCAGAAGATCGGTATTGATCTCCGAACCCGGTTTCACGCCTTTCGGGCCTTTGACAGCCGTCTTGCCCATGATCAGCGTACGCAGACGCGCGTAGATGTTACGCTCAAGGATCGCGAGTTCGTCGTCGCGGTCGCGTGCGAGACGTTCGACTTCTTCGCGCTCGATCTGGAGCGCGCGCTCGTCTTTATCAACGCCGTGACGGTTGAAGACCCGCACCTCGACGATGGTCCCGAAGGCCCCCGGCGGCAGACGCAAGCTTGTGTCGCGCACGTCGGATGCTTTCTCACCGAAGATAGCGCGCAGAAGTTTCTCTTCCGGCGTCATCGGGCTCTCGCCCTTCGGTGTGATCTTACCCACGAGGATATCGCCCGGCCCGCATTCCGCGCCGATGTACACGATGCCAGCCTCGTCGAGGTTGCGCAGCGCTTCTTCACCGACGTTCGGGATGTCGCGAGTGATCTCTTCCGGCCCGAGCTTCGTATCACGCGCGGCAACTTCGTATTCATCGATGTGAATCGAGGTGAACACGTCGTCGCGGTGGATCCGCTCGGAGATCAGGATGGAGTCTTCGTAGTTGTAGCCATTCCACGGCATGAACGCGACGACTACGTTCCGGCCGATAGCGAGTTCGCCTTGGTCGGTGGACGGGCCATCAGCAATCACCTGACCGGTGTGAACGCGGTCACCCACTTTCACCAACGGACGCTGGTTGATCGTGGAGGATTGGTTGGAGCGTTTGAATTTACGCAGACGGTAGATATCCACGCCCGCATCGCCAACGCCGAGATCTTCAATCGCGCGGATAACGATACGTGCAGCATCGACTTGGTCGATGATCCCGCCGCGTTTCGCCATGATCGCCGCACCCGAATCGCGCGCCACAACCGCTTCCATACCGGTGCCCACGAAGGGCGCCTCGGAACGCAGCAAGGGAACCGCCTGACGTTGCATGTTCGAGCCCATGAGAGCGCGGTTAGCATCGTCGTTTTCGAGGAACGGAATGAGCGCCGCAGCGACAGAGACCAGCTGTTTTGGCGACACGTCGATCAGGTCAACAACGTCGATCGGATTGAGCGAGTACTCGCCCGATTGACGGGTGGACACCAGATCATTGACGAAACGACCATCTGCATCGAGTTCCGCGTTCGCCTGAGCAACCGTGTGACGCATCTCTTCGGTTGCCGACATGTAGACGACGTCATCCGTCACCTTGCCATCAACAACTTTGCGATACGGGGTCTCGATGAAGCCGTATTTGTTCACCCGTGCGAAGGTCGCCAGCGAGTTGATCAGACCAATGTTCTGACCTTCCGGCGTTTCAATCGGGCACATCCGGCCATAGTGGGTTGCGTGAACGTCGCGAACTTCAAAGCCTGCGCGTTCGCGGGTCAAACCGCCCGGCCCGAGCGCGGAAAGACGACGCTTGTGCGTGACTTCCGAGAGCGGGTTGGTTTGGTCCATGAACTGCGACAGCTGCGAGGAGCCGAAGAATTCACGCACCGCAGCGGCTGCGGGTTTCGCGTTGATCAGATCTTGCGGCATCACCGTATCGATCTCGACCGACGACATCCGCTCTTTGATTGCGCGTTCCATCCGCAGGAGACCAACGCGATATTGGTTTTCCATCAGCTCGCCGACGGACCGAACACGGCGGTTGCCGAGGTGGTCGATGTCGTCGATCTCGCCTTTGCCGTCACGCAGTTCGACCAAGCCCTTGATGCAGGAAATGATGTCGTCGTGACGCAGGGTGCGCTGGGTGTCCGGCGCGTCGAGTGCGAGGCGCATGTTCATTTTCACGCGGCCAACAGCCGAGAGATCGTAGCGTTCGCTATCGAAGAACAGCGTGTCGAAGAGCTGCGAAGCAGCCTCAACGGTCGGCGGCTCGCCCGGGCGCATGACGCGGTAGATATCCATGAGCGCGGTATCGCGGCCCATGTTCTTATCGGCTGCCATCGTGTTGCGGATGTAGGGACCGACGTTGATATTGTCGATGTCCAGCACCGGAATATCCGTGACGCCATTGTCGAGCAGAGTCTTGAGCGAACCGCCCGAAATCTCGCCATCACGGTCATAATCGAGCGTCAGCTCATCGCCGGCTTCTGCATAGATGAAGCCAGTTTGCTCGTTGATGATATCTTTCGCCACGAAGCGGCCAAGGATTTGCTCGAACGGCACGAGAAGCTCGGTGACCTTTGCTTCGTCGATCAGCTTTTTGACCATACGCGGGGTCATTTTTTCGCCCGCGTTGCAGATCACTTCGCCGGTCGCCGCGTCCACGAGATCGAAGGTCGGGCGGGTGCCACGAACCCGCTCGGGGAAGAATTTCGTCACCCAGCCGCGTTTGCCCTCGGCGCGGTAGTCAACGGTGTTATAATAGGCGTCCATGATGCCTTCTTGGTCGAGACCAAGCGCATAGAGGAGCGTCGTGACCGGCAGCTTACGGCGACGGTCGATGCGCGCGAAGACGAGATCTTTCGCGTCGAATTCGAAGTCCAGCCACGAACCGCGGTAGGGAATGATGCGGCAAGCGAACAGGAGTTTCCCCGAGGAATGCGTCTTGCCACGGTCGTGGTCGAAGAACACGCCCGGCGAGCGGTGCATCTGGGACACGATAACCCGCTCGGTGCCGTTCACGACGAACGTCCCGTTCGAGGTCATCAGAGGCATGTCGCCCATGTAGACGTCTTGTTCTTTGATGTCTTTGACCGAGCGTGCGCCCGTGGTCTCGTCAACATCGAACACGATCAAACGCAGTGTCACCTTCAGGGGTGCTGCATAGGTCATGTCACGCTGCTGACATTCGTCAACGTCGTATTTCGGCTTTTCGAGCTCGTATTTTACGAACTCCAGAATCGCGTTATCGTTGAAATCCTTGATCGGGAAGACCGACTGGAAAACACCTTGAATGCCTTCACCATCCAACGGCTTGGGTGCATCACCCGACCGCAAGAACAGATCATAGGAAGATTTCTGAACCTCAATCAGGTTCGGCATCTCGAGGACTTCGCGAATTTTGCCGTAGTACCGGCGGATACGCTTTTGACCAACGTAAGCTTGAGCCATGCTCGTCGTCACCTTTCGTCTTTTCGCAGGCGCGCATACCGTCGGGGCCCGGTAGGCGGCGCGTGGCGATTAAGGGGGCGGTTCCATTCATGCCCCCCGTCCCAAAGGGGGGCTCCCGAACCGTAAGACCCGCCTTGGAGAAGGCTTGGCACTTGCTGCTTAGCAAGCCCTCTCCAAGACAGGTTCGGCTGGGCCCGGAAACTCCGGACCCAGCCATTTTTCACAAAGTTGGATGCAAACGCATCCGGCCCAATTACTTGAGCTCGACTTTCGCGCCAGCTGCTTCCAGCTTGGTTTTGATTTCTTCAGCTTCTGCTTTCGCAGCGCCTTCTTTGACTTTGCCGCCAGCTTCGACGAGGTCTTTAGCTTCTTTGAGGCCCAGACCGGTGATCGCGCGAACTTCTTTGATCACGTTGATCTTGTTTGCGCCAGCGTCGGTCAGAACGACGTCGAAGTCGGTCTTCTCTTCAGCAGCTTCGCCAGCTGCTGCCGGGCCAGCCATCATGACGGCGCCACCGGCTGCCGGCTCGATGCCGTACTCGTCTTTCAGGATGGTTTTCAGTTCTTGTGCTTCCAGCAGCGTGAGGTTCACGATTTGCTCAGCAAGGGCTTTAAGATCGGCCATTTTCCGTTCCATTCTCATATAAGGTTGTTATCCGACGTCAGATTTGACGAAGGCAATCAATTGCTTCAGGCGGCTTCCCGCTCCTCAAGAGTCGTGAGGATGCTTGCGATGTTGGAAGCAGGCGCGCCAATGGCACCAGCGATGTTCGAAGCAGGCGCACCGATGCAGCCAGCGATCGAAGCAATAAGCTCCTCGCGCGACGGCATTTGAGCGACGGCTTTCACACCGGCAAGGTCCAGAGCGTTTTCACCCATTGCACCGCCGAGGATCACGAACTTATCGTTCGCTTTCGCATAGGCGTCCGACACTTTCGCAGCTGCGACAGGGTCTTCCGAATAGGCAAGAACGGTCATGCCCGTGAGGTAGTTAGCGATGCTTGCGCAGGGCTGACCTTCAAGGGCGATCTTGGCGAGCTTGTTCTTGGCAACGCGTACCGACCCACCGACTTCACGCATTTGCGCGCGGAGGGTCTGCATCTGAGCAACCGTCATGCCTTCGTAGTGGGCAACCACTACGACGCCAGAGCTTGCGAAGATTTGGCCGAGCTCTTCGACCAATTTCTCTTTTTGGGCTCTATCCACGGTTTCACTCCAAGTATGGGGGTTTCCCCCCGGCTCCAATTTCCCTGCTCCGAGGAGCAAGGTCGGGTCCGCTCAGGGTCCCGAGGCCAGATCGCCCGAGGTCGCCTTGCAGGCTCGCTCGGAATTGGACTCGTTTCCCATCTCAGGAAGGATATTAAGGCCCACCGTTTCCGGCGTGATGGCCTCCCTCCGTCTCGGACAGGACGGGGCGCGTGTGACGCCCCGCCATTTGTCAGGCCCCGAAGGACCGGACAAAACTCAATCTCAGTTGCCGGTTGCCGAGGCCAGATCGAGCGAAACGCCCGGGCCCATGGTCGACGACAGAGAAACTTTGCGCACATAGGCGCCTTTTGCGCCGGTCGGCTTTGCTTTCGAGACAGCATCCACGAAAGCGCGGACGTTTTCTGCGAGAGCTTCTGCCGAGAAGGACGCTTTGCCGATGCCGCCGTGAATCACGCCAGCTTTTTCGACTTTAAACTGAACTTCGCCGCCTTTTGCCGCTTCAACAGCCGTTTTCACGTCCATCGTCACGGTGCCGACTTTGGGGTTCGGCATCAGGTTGCGCGGGCCGAGGACTTTACCAAGGCGACCGACGAGCGGCATCATGTCCGGCGTCGCGATGCAACGTTCGAACTCGATTTTGCCCGACTGGATGATTTCCATCAGATCTTCTGCGCCAACGATATCCGCGCCAGCCGCTTTGGCTTCATCAGCCTTGGGGCCACGTGCGAACACAGCAACGCGAACGGTTTTGCCGGTGCCATTCGGCAACTGGACAACACCGCGAACCATTTGGTCAGCGTGACGCGGGTCAACACCGAGGTTCATTGCGATCTCGAGGGTCTCGTCGAATTTCGCATTTGCGTTCGACTTGATCAGAGCAACGGCTTCCTCAACGCTGAGGTTGTCCTTGCCTGCGAAAGCGGCGCGCGCAGCGACCGTACGTTTTCCGAACTTCGCCATGACTTACCCTTTCACCTCGATACCGATCGAACGAGCCGAGCCGAGGATGATTTGCATCGCAGCTTCGATATCGTTCGCGGACAGGTCTTTCATTTTCGCTTCAGCGATCTCGCGCACTTGTGCAACGGTCACGGTGCCAACGGTCGAACGGCCAGGCGCTTCGGAACCGCGCGGGCGGTTACGCTTGCCTTGCGGCTTCAGGCCGGCAGCTTTTTTGAGGTAGAAGGACGCAGGAGCGGTCTTCATCTCGAAGGTGAAGGACTTGTCAGCATAGTAGGTGATGATCACGGGAACCGGCGAACCGGCTTCAAGTTCCTGCGTACGGGCGTTGAACGCCTTGCAGAATTCCATGATGTTGATGCCGCGCTGACCCAGCGCCGGACCGACCGGCGGGGACGGGTTTGCAGCACCCGCTTTAATTTGCAGCTTCAGCTGCCCAACGACTTTCTTGGCCATGTGGCCTCTCCTTTATCACTGTCACATCATCGGATGCGAAGTTTAGTGGTGCGGCACCGATACCCCGAAACGGGCTACCCTTGCCTCCCACGGCTCACACTCAGGCGACCTTGGTCACTTGAGTGAATTCCAATTCGACTGGCGTCGGGCGACCGAAGATCGACACCGTCACCTTGAGACGGCTTGCCGCCTCATCGACTTCCTCAACCATGCCCGCGAAGCCCTCGAACGGGCCATCGGTCACGGAAACATTCTCACCAACCTCGAAGCGGATCAGGTTGCGCGGAGCAACCGTCTCACCAGCTTCGCCACCGCGATTCAAGATCCCATTGACCTCCGAATCACGCATCGGCATCGGACGGCCTTGCGGCCCCAAGAAGCCTGTCACGCGGTTGATCGAGTTGATCAGGTGATAGGCCTTATCCGTCATCTCCATGCGCACCAGCACATAGCCCGGCATGAAACGACGCTCAGACGTCACCTTCTTGCCGCGACGAATCTCGATCACTTCTTCAGTGGGGACCAGAACCTCTTCGATCAGGTCTTCAACAGCCTGATCAATCACAGCCTGACGGATTTGTTCGGCTACTTTCTTCTCGAAGTTCGAGAGAACGCTCACCGAATACCAACGCTTCGCCATGCCTGATCAGCCTCTTTCCCACCGACGCAAAAGCGCCGAAATTCCAATATTCACGAGGACTTAACCCCTACGACCCAGAACAAAAAACAGCGCGCATACCCGAATCGTTGCGCGCCGGCTCTGGAAAAGTCTCGCCCCAATACCCCTTGCGCCCTATGATTTCAAGAGCCCGCCTTGAATTCCAAAGGGAATTCCAAAGAAAGAGGATTTGGCGGGACTGCCTTACCCGACGATCTGCCCGACGCCGAAGCGGATCACCATATCGACGAGCGAGAAGAACACCGCCATCAGCGCGGCCATAACGAAGACCATCGCCGTCGTCAGCATCACTTCGCGGCGGTTCGGCCAAGCGACTTTCCCGATCTCGGAACGAACTTCTTCAACGAATTTGACCGGATTTGCCATATGCTCTGCCCTCTTGATCACAACCACTGCGACCGTGGCGAGATACGCCCTCAGCGACCTGAATTCAAGCGCTTTGGCGCGAGCTAGCGGAAATCACCCGCACAAACACGCGATAGCATCGTCGCGAGCACCAGAAAGGGCGCGCTACGCGAGACCGCAAATTGCAAAGTTTGGAAATAGGCTTGGCAGGAGTTGGGGGACTCGAACCCACGACCCTCGGTTTTGGAGACCGATGCTCTACCAACTGAGCTAAACTCCTAAGCCTGCGGGCGGGATATGCCATGGCCGGAGGGAAATCAAGCCTGATCTTAAGATTTTTGCACGTATACCGCGCTTTCTATGAGCCCACCCCGCGTGCCGCGTCATCCCGCTTCCCGCGATGCAAAAAGGGCGCCCTGTTGGGCGCCCTTTCCGTGTCTGAGATCTCTCAGAACCTTCGC
>JBLXEV010000025.1:0-20384 GCA_048262715.1 Paracoccaceae bacterium | reverse complement strand
ACCGGGGACAGATCTGCACGCGCTTAATCTCGCAAAACAATCAACGCGGATACTGGGGCGAGTTTTTCAACGAAATAAGCCCTAAGCAGACCCGCTAACAGCCGTCCTGGCGCGAAGGTTGCTCATGCAGGTCGGGCGGAAAGCTGCCGTTCGCTGCATGTCGGCCGAATGTCAGCTGTTCGCATTGAGCTGACGTTCGCTGCAATCGCGTTGCGCGGTCTAGTCGGCTATCCGTCCATCCATTCGTCCACCAAACGCTGTATCTGGTCAATCCTTTCCCGAGTAAGCTCCGCTTTTTCGGACGCCCAGATCATTGGATACATTGAGCCGCCTTCAACTTGTGAGGCAACTAGGTTGGCCTGCGCATCGGCCCACTCCGACCAGCTAGTCTGTAACGCAGTCATCGCATCGCGATCAATTCCATGAAGCTTGATGGCCTCATCCATAGCCGCTGCTAGCTGTGCTTCCTCTACACGCAATTCTTCTCCCATACTGAGGTTCATCGCAATCTGCGTTTTCGGGACTGAGCCGTGTAGCGCTTCGACGATGACCCAATCTGCCGCCTCGATGAATAACTTTGCCGCTGCCGCAAGCTTCGGTATTTCAGCTGGATCAAGGAACGGCGAAGATGGGAGCTCGTGTGTTAGAACGTGTCGCACTTCGTAGAGACGCGCGAGAGATGCGATCACCTGATCGTACGCATCAATGACCGGCGGCAGTGGCCAATCATTACTCTCTTCGTTCCATCTAGGGTGGGCGACCACCAGTTTAGCTGGAAAATCAACGAGCAGTGTGTCCAAGGTGCTAATTATTGACTCAACGTCGTTTAACGATACAGCATGTGCCACGAAATCACCGACGCTGATTTCCTCACGCTTTATGTGTGCCGTGAAGGCAAGATCGAGTTTTGCACCTTTAATCAGCTTGTCTCCGCGCTCGAAATATTCGTCCTTTCCATCAACCAACTCTGCGATCACACCGCGAAGAAAGACCTCAAGGATTGTAACCAATCGTATGGGAATGAATTCGGCAAACTTCGGAGCGCTGATCACGGCAGCCTCAGTCATGAGAGCCGTGATCTCTTGCGCCAACTCGCCGCCGAGCCGACGGTGGCCGCCTTGGCGTTCGTTCCATTCAATGATTTGTTGGTATTTGGGTCGCCTCATGACCCGACACTTGCCCAGAAAAATCATTCGCGCAAGCTCTTCGGTCACTATATTCTCAAGTTGAAACGGTTCGACCCGCACGGGATGCCGTTGCGCGGACGTTATGGTGTGTTCGCGGCGCAAAGTAGGATGAAGATCGGTGTTCGAGAAACTCAAGCAATGGCGTTCCAAGGCAAAGGCACGCAAGCGCATAGCACAATACGACCGAAAATACAGGAAGGCACTTCCCTCTTCCGCACGACCGGAACCTTTGCCTATTGAGAAAACATTTGATGCGTTCGTCGTTGAATTCGGCGGAGAAAAAATTTCGGAATTAATCGAAAACAAGGCTAAAATGCCACTGAACGCTGATTATCTTTTTGAAAGTCAGAACGTTATTGCGGAACTCAAGACGTTAGAAGGTATCTACTCTGGACCCGACGCCATCAGGCAGTTGACACAAGCTTACATCGACGCAGGCTGTACAGGGTCAGACGTTATGGGGCTGCTTTTTAGAGGTGAACCTGTGCCAGGCGCAGCCGCGAGACTTGTGCAAAAGCGGATTCGACGCTCCATAGAACAAAGAATAAAACAAGCCCGCAAGCAGCTCCGGAAATCGAAGGCTGAATTCGGCAATGAGGATACCAAACTGCTGATCCTGATCGCAATGGATCAACAGCCGTTGTTCGGACACAGGACAATGCTATTTAACTTAGCAAAAATCATGGGCGACAACTACGCGGACGTCCATACTGATGGCGTCATATACTTCAACCCAAATATGCCCACGAAAATTGGCCCCGATAGCATGGAGTACTCTGGTTGGTATCCGTTCTATCGCGATGATGACGTGAACGACGAACTAAGCGAATTTGTCAACATGCTCGGGAACCGGTGGCTGAAATACTATGGAAGGCAGATAGGCCAAGTGAACCCAATTTTGGAACTCGAATCTGCCGATGAAATGAGTGCAGCGCTTGAGCGCTTTTAGATATGACAGCTATGTGGAGCGCAGTTACGGCGTCGGCCTGGTGCGCCGAACGGCAGCTTTCGGCCTGCGAGCGGTCATACACTGCGCAGGGCACGAAGGTCCGCTCTGGGCCGTCCTTTCCATCTAGCGCCGCCCTACAGCCTAGACTTTGCAAAGCGCGCTATCTGCGCATTGCTGACTTTGGTGCATGGCGCGGCAAGAGCTACCGCGCAGGCAGGGCGGTGAATGTCGGCTTTTGACAGTACGAACCGATGAACGCGCACCTGCAGCGAACTCCCGCTTTCCGCCCGACCTGCATGAGCAGCCTCCGCGTCCGAGCGGCAATTGACGGGTCTGCTTTGGGCTGAGAGCTGCCGAACGCACGCGTGGCGAAGGTTCGGCTCGGGCGCGGTAGTTTGGGCTCGAATCGGACTTGCGGCGGTGCGGCCCCTGATCTTAACCTCGCAGACTTCGGCGGAACCAGCGTCGCTTTCCAATGTCGGACCGCGCAACTAAAAGACTTGCTTGGCCAGGTCAACGCCGATGATCGGGGCTTCCTTTATAGCCAAAGCCTCCTGCTCCTTTCTGGACCACTATGGCACACAAGTGCAATCAGGAGGGGTTACTCAACCCATCATCAATGCCATGCGGAAGACTCGTGTGGCGAAATGTTGCGCTTACCGTAACGCGCCGCCGACGGTGAACAGCATAGAGAGTGTAAAACAGCCGTCTTGTCGCGGACGCTCGTGACGCTGTGCAAAAAATGCAGGCGGAAACTCTGCCTTGCCGACCTAGCCGCCCTGATCAGAATAGCGCGGCGATCGGCTTCGTGCGCACCTTTTAAGCAGCACGGATGACAGATCGCCGTCTTTCACAGGCGCAGCGCCAGGACCTTCAAAAAATTATTGACTTAATGATCAAAAAAATGCGGAATTTTTCTATCAAACCTGGGAGCGCGCCATGTCATACGAGCTTGCTACAAAGTTTACTGGCCTTAAATTTGTGAACCCTTTTGTCTTGGCATCCGCGCCGCCGACCGAAAGCAAAACCAAAATCCTAAAGGCCTTTGAGGCTGGCTGGGGTGGCGTCGTGACCAAGACGATTGGCCTGCACCCGGTAGAAAACGTGGCCGGTCCAAAAACGATTTATCAGCGCGCCAGTGAAACAGAGCCCTATGTCTCGCGTTACAAACGGCCTGATACCGTCTCGCATTCCTCTTGGAACTGGGAGCTGATCTCGGACCAACCGCTTGATCTGTGGCTTCCCGATCTGGAAGAGATCAAAACCACCTATCCCGATCGCATAGTCATTGCCTCGATCATGGCCGGCGCGGGAAGTGAGGAGGAGATGGACCATTGGCGCAAACTGGCGCGGTCTGTCGTGACGGCCGGATGTGATGGGATCGAGCTGAACATGTCGTGCCCCCACATGGACCGCAAGGACATGGGTGCGCATATCGCCAATGATGAAACCATGATCAAGTCTATCCTCAAGGCCGTCACCGAAGCGGTCAGCGTGCCGATCTGGGTCAAACTTACGCCCTCGTCATCCTCACTCGTTGACGGGGCGCGCGCCGCTTACGGAGCTGGCGCGTCCGCAATATCGCTCTGCAACACATTTCCGTCCCTGCCTTTGATGGACCCCGAGACCTTGAAGTTTGAGGTCGAAGTCGACGGGCTGGTCACGTCCGGTGGTTTGGGCGGGATGGCCATCCTGCATCAGGCCCTACAACGTGTCTCGGATATTTCACGCGCCTTCCCGGACAAGGCGATTTCCGGCATCGGCGGGATCAAGGGCTTTCGCGAGGCCTTCAATTTCATCGCGCATGGCGCTGGCAATCTTCAGGTCTGCACGGCCGCAATGGAGGAAAAGGGCAGCGGCGGTATCGGCGTCAAAATGATCCAAGAGCTGAAAAGCGATCTTGGCGATTACCTTGAACGCAAGGGATATTCCTCGCTCGAAGAGTTTCGGGGGATCGCCCGCGAAAGGGTAGTGGAGCATTCCCAGATCCGCAGGAAGAGCGAAGCCTATAGCGGAGGCTATGAGCAGACGGCTTCGAATGCTCCACCTCCGCCGGAAGCAACGGTTCTTGCGTGATCGGGCATTCTCGCCTTAGACACCAAGGAGAAGACATCACTTGAACTGCTGGTCTATCCCACCATCGTCAATTGTCACTTTGGCGTGAGTTGGCTGGGGAGCGGGCAAAAGGTTGGACTGTTTTTACGGCATATGGCCGAGGCTTCTACGGCACGGGCTCTCTCCATTCGAAGAAATCGCGCCCCTCGTTGACCTCGCACCAACATTGATCGAGACGGCCCGGCTGCGCATGATAAAACGCAACCGCCCCTTCGCCGAGTCCAGCACCCTGCCCAGCATTTGTGGCACGGAATGCGCGATCACCGCGGCGGCCCAATCTGGCCGCGTCAGCACCATATCGCGCTCCGGCGCGTTTGTTTGAGGAACGAGCCATTTTGCTTTTGGGCGCAAAAAGGCTCTGCCGCAACTCCAGCACCTTCGCCACTCGCACCAATGCATAAACTTTTCCCGTCAGGTCCCGCTCGAGCGCGAGGACGGTGATCCGGTTTCACCCGACAAGGCCACTTGGCTGAGCTCCAGCACCCACCGTAAACGTGCGAGTCCGCGAAGGGGTGTTTCATGGCCCTTAGGCCAGGCCCGGCGACGCCCCAAGACAGGCAGAACCGCCGCTAAGCTCTGAATCGTTCCGACACAGCGTTCCACCGATCGCAGCGTCGGAACGCTAATCCAAGCCGCCGCGATACCCCCCCTGCGACATCCCCAGTTCTCACCGCAGTTGCGAGAGCAGCCGCGGATCCGCAATGTAAATGAATCTTTCTAAAATTAAACGCGGCATAGAAAGAAACAGTAACCACAAAAAGTGCAATCTCTCAGCCGTTTAGGTCTGGAGATGGACAACCTGATGGGGCGCCTCAGGCCACGGATCATCGCAAGTATGTCATATAAACTGCAATCAACGGGTTGCGCCAAAATTCCAAGTTAGCACCGGGGTCAACTCCTCCGGCTTAGCGCCGTATACGGCCAACGCACCATCCTTGTTATAAATGATGCCAATGGCGCCATCGGACTTTCGCACGAGAACGTTCGTATACTGCCGTTCGCAAACATAGGGTCGGCAGCCGCCAGAGACGAACCATTCCCCAGCATCTTGGAATGGGCTCGGCTTCATTGAAGCGGGATACTGTACGTTACCGACCTCGACGCCACCCAAAGCGGCCTTGATGGCCGGCAAGAAACGAGTCTCTTCGAAGATTGAATATGCGTTGATCTCAACGAGATCCTCTATCGATATCGGATCGCCAACCGGCAATGGCTTCGCTGCCGACACCTCAGATCCAACCACATCCTTGGGTGCCAGAATAAAAATGAGCGGAGTGCGATCGCGGGCCCCATCAACGGCATAAGTCACCACTTCATGTCTCGCGAGAAGGCCTGGCCAAGGGTCCATCGGACGCAGATAGTATGGCGTTGCCTCCAAGCTTTCACCAAGCAAGTATCGCGCCGACATAGCATAGCCGCCGTCTGCATAATCATCTGGTCGCCCAGCCACCCAATTACTAGCAAAAGCAACACGAAGATCACTACGTAAAAACTCGGCTATATCTTCGCCAATCACCGTCTCGAAAGCGGCAGTATAATCAGTCTCATCCAGTTCAATGACGCCCTCGGCAGCCACCAGAACCCACCTGTCCCCATTTTTCTCAAAGATTAGAACACCACATGCGTCGAGAACGCCTTGAGTGTCACAATCAAGCCCACGCCCAGTCAATCCTGTATCTATCTGCCCCTGTGGTATCTTTGCACGGGCAACCGGCGATTGCCGACTGAACATCCGCGAGACAAGTTGAAGGTCGTTTCCAAAGCCAACGCGAAGTCGTTTCGCAGCCGAAAGGTCTTCGGAAACAATTTTTCCATCGCGGATTTCGATCTTGGCATCATTGTATGCCTGAGCATGAGAGACTGCATAAGAATAGTTCTCAACTAATGCAGTCCGCACCGCGTCCCAATCGGAGCCCAATGGTGGCAAGCCTGCCAATGCGAGGATTCTCTGTTGGGTTGTGCGAAGCAACTCAGTACGCGCAGCGTCATCAAGCTGCGACCGAGCTGGCTCACGGGCCAGGCTCGCGAGCACATTTCCACTCTCGTCAACATACTCGAAGCTATAGACATTCGCGATCAGCTCGCCATTCGCGCCCGGTGCCTTCCCAAAATCTCCTAGAAGCAACAAACCGCTCGTCTGGCCGCCGCGTCCTTCACGATCGCGCAAGACTTTCGCCTCCTCAATCCCCATTGGCAAGACCGCGTAATCACCGGCGTTTGCGAACTGCAAACCTGCCCCAACCTGCAGATAGGTGCCAGGAGTGAATAGGCTGATCGGAAAGCCACCTCGCGATGCATCATAATCTCCCAGCCTGATATTGGCGCGCAAGCGGACTTGCAAATCCGGCCCAAACGCTTCGTACTCCGCCGTCAAACGGGATATTTCTTCCTCCAACACTGCCGCACGCGAGAATTCATTAGCCTCACGGTAGCGTGCCGAACGTTTAGCCAGCACCTCGAAATCAGGTTTTCCCTCATTGAGCGAGCGGCCAATACTTCTCCAAAAAGCATCATCAGGGAACTCGACGATTTCCGCACTTGAGGCCGCGGGAATGCTGATCAACGAACACAGAAGAAAAATGGATTTCAAAAACATGCTTCACCTTGATTTGTTTAAGGTAGTTGGGCGCCGAGCCCACTGATAAAGATAAATACATATTATAGTATGTAAAAAAGAAAAGCCTGAAATGTCATCCGTGACCGCATGGACATGCGAAAACTGGTCGGTCAAAATTTTGCGCGCCTGAGAGCGGAGAAACACCTGACCCAGGAGCAGGTCGAGGAACGCTCAGGGTTCAGCCAACAGTATTTGAGCGGACTTGAGCGTGGCCAGCGGAATCCTACGGTCATAACTCTGTTTGAATTGGCACAGGCATTGGGCGTCAGCCACGTGGAACTCGTCATGCCGCCCGATAAAACCGGGTAAGAGCAGAACGCTTAATGCACCCACCAATCTCCACAGGGCGCCAAGCCTCCCTACCCCAACTCATCTAGCAACCGAATGAGCAAAGGACGAATGCGCCGTAGCTCCGTGCGATGGGCACCCGATAGCGTGTTCAGCAGCGTTTTTGACCGCTCCGTGAGCGTAATCACGCGGCGTCGCGCATCCCCCTGCGCTTCGTGACGCTCGACAAGATCGAGCTTCTCCAGCCGCGAGACAAGCTCGCTCGCACTGTGGGGCTTTAGCAACAAAACATCCGCAAGATCTCCGACTGAGACATCGGGATTCTGCGCGCCCCGAATAGCCAACAAGGCCAGATACTGTTGCGGAGCAAGCCCATGCGCCCCTGCAGCAGTCTCGCTGAATTGCAGAAATATGCGCAGCTCCCTTCGAAACGACGCAAGCGCCTGGAAGTCAGAGTCTGTGATTTTGTCAGCCATGCATAGCGCACCCTCGGATACCAGATCCCATGGCGTCTACATAGGGGACACCTGTCCCCAATCCAATAGATGATCCATCTGCGTTTTCTTGGCTTGATTTATATCGGATTACGACATAAATGCCCGCCTGTCTGAATGTCAGGATCAACCATGTCCAACAGTATTCCAAGCGTCCGCCAGGGCGATCATACGGTGAACTCGCGTATGCCCCTCCTTTGCCTCCTTGCACTTTTTGTCGGCACCGGTAGCGCTTTAGGAGCGTGGTGCCTCTTGCACCTCATCGCGCTCTTCACCAACCTGTTCTGGCACGCACGGCTCTCCTTTGAAGATATGGCGATGAGGCCGCAAGCCTTAGGATTTTGGGCCATTGCAGTGCCTGTTCTGGGCGCATTTATCGTAGGGCTGATGGCGCGTTACGGATCAGACAAAATTCGTGGCCACGGCATCCCAGAAGCTATGGAGACAATCCTATACGGCGAAAGCCGCCTATCAGCCAAGGTGGCGATCCTGAAACCTCTCTCCTCTGCAATTTCGATTGGCAGCGGCGGGCCTTTCGGGGCGGAGGGACCGATTATCATGACGGGCGGCGCCATCGGCTCACTCTTCGCGCAACGCTTCCGCCTGAGTGCGGCCGAGCGCAAAACACTGTTGGTCGCGGGTGCGGCCGCAGGCATGACCGCGATATTCGCAACTCCTCTCGCGGCGGTGCTACTCGCCGTCGAGGTTCTGCTGTTCGAGTGGAAACCTCGCAGTCTATTGCCTGTCATTGTGGCCGTCGTGGTCGCGATGAGCTGGCACAGCTTTTCTGCAGGGAACGATCCGCTCTTCGCCACCGACGTTCTGGCACCCTCGGGGCTCGCCCCTCTCGTAGGCGCACTCCCTCTGGGATTTGGGATCGGGGTAGTCGTCGCTGGGCTTTCGACATGCCTATATCTCATCGAAGACGGCTTTGAGTCCTTGAATATTCACTGGATGTGGTGGCCGGCGATGGGTGCCGTGGCAGTTGGGATCGGTGGCTATGTCGACCCGCGCGTTCTAGGGGCGGGCTATGAAAATATTCGAATGCTACTCTCCGGCGATCTTACGGTGCAATCGGTCGCGCTTCTCGTGTCGATCAAGGCAGCGGTCTGGCTCATCGCGCTCGGGTCCGGTACATCAGGCGGCGTTCTTGCGCCGTTCCTCATCATTGGCGGTGCGATCGGGTGGCTGGCGGGGGTGGCCCTGCCAGGAGAGAGCGGCTTTTGGGCCATGGCCGGAATGGCCGCCGTCATGAGCTGCGGGATGCGCGCGCCTTTGACTGGTGTGCTCTTTGCAGCCGAGATCACCGGGCGGTATGAAGTGTTTCCCATCTTCTTAACATGTTCGGCGGTCGCCTTTGGCGTCAACATTCTGATCACACGCAGGTCAATTCTGACCGAGAAGATCGCCCGTCGCGGTCGCCATATACGGCACGAGTATGGGGTCGATCCTCTGGATGTTTTACCTGTGCGCGCTGTGATGTCCGCCAGCCCTGAAGTCCTATCTGATAGCCTCACCGTAGCTCAGGCTGTCGCCTTTTTTGAAACTGACGCAAAGCACCGTAGCTACCCCCTGGTTGATAGCGATGGCAGACTGGTCGGATTGGTGTCACGCGAAGACGCCTTATCATGGCGGCAGAGCACATTTGACCCTGCGTCTTATCTCCATGAAGTTAAATCAGACGCGGAGCAGCCTTGGGTGGACCCGGAAACACCATGTAGTGCCGTGGCGGCTCTGATAATAGAAACTGGCGTAGGACGCATTCCAGTCATCTCCACGGATCGCAGTGTGGTTGGCCTGATTACCCGGCAAGATCTGCTGCGTGCACGCCAAAACCATCACGCGCAAGAATTGCAGCCTGTGGCAGCACCTCAAAACCCCAATAAGCATCGGGCGAGCGTATGAATAATAGCATTTCGAACAAACTGCGACACTGGGCCCGCGGTTTGGGGCCCGCGGTCGGATCGGCCTCACCAACTGAAGCGATGCGAGCAGGGATCGGGGCCGCTGTAGGCCTTGGGGTGACAGCTTTGTTTGTTTTGTTGCCGTCGGTCAGCGTCCAGACAGGCTTGTATCTAATTGCGCCATTCGGCGCGACATCCGTATTGATATTTGCTGTCCCGAACAGCCCGCTCGCTCAGCCTTGGTCTGCCATCATGGGGAACACTGTGGCGGCGATTGTCGGGGTCGCAGTGTGTATAATCGTCAGCAATCAAGCATGGCAAATAGGTCTGGCAGTAGGTCTCTCCATTGTGGCCATGATGGTGATACGCGCAGTTCACCCACCTGCGGGCGCCGTTGCGATGACAGCCGCCCTGAGCCCGGACACAATAGAGCATCTCGGGTTTCGCTTTGCGTTGACACCCGTTGCTGCCGGGACAGCTCTATTGGTTATCTTAGCCATTATCTATGCACGCAGCACCGGGCGTCACTATCCGTTTCGGCAGTTCGAAGATGACGGCGCCCAACACACACAAGATCCAGCCCCAGCCGAGCGTCTCGGGTTAAGCGAAGCGGAGTTGACAGAAATCTTGCAACGGTATCGCCAATCGCTAAACCTTGGTGTCGAAGATCTGGCAAGGCTGATCGGCGCCGCAGAAATACAAGCTGCAAGCCGCCGCACTGGCCCACTCATTGCCGCTGATATCATGTCGAAAGACCTGATCACCGTGGGTCCCGATACCCCGCTAACCGAAATCGCAGCCCTGTTTCGGCGGCACGGTTTCACCACGTTGCCCGTGGTCCAGCACGAGGATAAATTCCTTGGTATCATCTTCCAGATTCATCTCATCCGCCGCGCTCGAGAAGACTCAGAGCGGTTGAATCGAGGCTTCGGGGCCGCGATGGCACGTCTCCTTGATCCTAGGCGGGTGCAGCCAGTGCGCGCTGCAGATGTCATGGCGGCCGCAAGCGCCCGGGCAACTCCAACAACACCTGTCGGGGCGCTGCTACCGATGCTCGCCGAAGGCCACTGCGATGCCGTCCCAATCCTAGAGCGGGGGCGCATCGTTGGCATTGTCACACGAACCGATCTGATTGCAGCACTCGCACGCCAAAGTTTGAGGAACGGGTGATCGGCGACAGCAAACACGAACATCACATTTACGCGGTCAGCTACGAATGAAGCAATAGGTCGAACTCGTAGCAAGCTGTCATCGACGCCTCAACGCCGATGACAGCTTGCGTCAGTAGCCCTAGAAACGTGCAACTGCAGTCAGTGCAAGTGTCCGGCCTGGTTCCTTAAGGGTCGTGACGGAGCTATACTCGCCGCCGTAGGTTGCCCGATCAGCGTAGTTTTTATCAAACAGGTTACCAATTTCAGCGCGCAGCACGAGGTTGTCCATGCTGGGCGGCACATATTCCGCGAAGACATTCACAACCTGATACCCGTCGAGATCATTATCGCCTGCGGGCACCGCATAATCGAGCGCCGCATCCACGCCCCCGCCAACGCGTAGACCAGCAATGCCGGTTTCCTGCTCCAACTCTAAAGCGATGACGGTCCCCAAAGGCGCGCCAAAGTCCAGCGCATCATAGCCGGCCGCGGGGACCCCGTTCACCTCCACATCGCTTTCCGACAAGGTGAAACGAGCAAAACCGCTTTCCCAACCATAGGTTGCTCCAAGATTATACCCACGGCTCTCGAAGTCGAAGTTCTGATCTGCACTGCGAGCATTATCAATTTGGGTGACAAAGACCTCACCGCTCAGCGTCAGAGCGCCAACCGCATAATCGAATCCAAGTGTCGCATTCTTGGCACGTGTGCTTTCCAGTCCTGCGTAAACCCAAGGGACGCGCGCCTCAAAAGTATAGTTGTCTTCGATATCAATCCCACCGAAGACCGAGGAGACCCCGCCGCGCAGCGACAGGGCGTCCGTTACATCGAAGATCGCGGAAGCGTTGCCCGAAAGGCCCGAATTGCTCAATTCGGTGCCATCGGTGCCAGTAAACGCTTGGTGGTCATAGCGCGCACCAAACGACAGGCGCCAGCGATCCGACGGTTCCAGCCGTGCCTGGGCAAACAAGCCGATATTCCGCGAACGCTCTTCAAGATCCGTAGAGTAGGACGGGCTGAGATACTCGCCATGACGGCGCTGCATATCGAGACCCGCCGTCACGACATCTGTGTCATTCAGATGGAAGCGGTTCGCCAGCGTCATCGAAAGCGTGCCGGAATTGCCGTTGCTATCATAAGGATCGGGGACGATCACATCGCTTTCGGAATAGCCAAGGGTGAACTTCGGATCCCAGAAGCCGTTGGCAAGCACATTCTCGTAGCTTAGTGAGTAGCTTTCACGCGTTGTATCATAGAGGCGTAGGCTGTCGGTGACCCCGCCGATCCCTCCGAAATTCGCGCGGAACTGGCGCAGCTCGCTATCGCGCAACCGCATTGCGCTCGCTTCGACGCGGTGGCCCTCCGCTGACTCATAGATCACCTTGCCAAGATAGCTGGTCAGATTGGCGGCGGTGCCCTTCATTATCGTGCCATCGCCGCTCTCATAATCCTGCCCCTTGGCGCGCTTGGCATATCCCAGCCAAGCAAGATCACCCTGCCGTCCTGCGAGCGTCAATGCGCCCTGCCCCGTCTCGCCATTGGTGCCGTAACTAAAACGCGTGTTGCCGCCGAACGTTTTACCATCCTGCAAAATGTCTTCTGGATCGACGGTTTCGAAGACAACGGATCCAGCCAAAGCCGCAGGCCCGGCATCAGCGGGCGCGACCGTCGCATCGGCCCGCACCTGTTTTAGCAGGCCTGGATCGATCGCGTTAGCGGTCACGTGGTGGAAGGCACGATTGTTCTGTGGCGCTTCGTCAATCGTCACTCCCAAATTGAGCATATCGACCCCATTGAGGAAGATCTTCTGAGTGAGTGGCAGGGCGCCACCGACAGAAACCGATGAGATTCCCGCGAACACATCCTTAAGATCGCCCGTACGCGCCCGCTCAAGCTCATCATCCGAAACATACATGGTTGTCGCGCGGTCAGCTGCACCGACCAATTGATCGCGCTGCTCGACGGAAATCGGATCCAATGCGAAGACGAAGTCTCCATCCTGCGCCTGCAGCGCGCCGGTCATGGAGAGCGTTCCAATTGCCGTAAGAGAAAGAAGCCGAGCGGCTCCAGTTGAATAGCTTCGCATAATTGTCCCCCGATGGAATTCATGTCTACGTTGGCGGACTTTCGCCGAACATCTACATAACCAAGTAAAATTATCGGGATTGAAACGCAATACACTCGATAGGGTGTTTATTATGATCTTGCGTCAAAAATAAGCGGCGTGCGCAGTGTCCAGCATCGGATCACATCATACGAGTTCAACTTCCTTCCGGACGCCACTCATCGGGCTGCGCAACCAAACTCCAAAGCCTGGGCAACGACTCGAACTTAAATGCGGATAACGCGTGCTGCGCCAATCAGACTAATCCTCCGCGCGGCTGCCCCGTATTCTCTAAGGTATCGGAGCCAGTACATTACAACCCCTGCACAAGGGCGCAAAGGAGCATCTGCCTCTACGCGGCAGGAGCCATCAATTCACAGCGGGAAGCTTGCTACTGTGGGAGCAGGCCGCGTTCTTTAAGATGAGCAATCAGCAGTCTCTCAACATAGGACGCTACCGAACGGTCATCCTCTTGCGCCGCCAGTTCGACAGCGCGCTTCGTCTCGTCAGACACTCTTACGGATATCGCAGATGTTTTTGCCATGAGTTCACTTGTGTGCAGCTGACATTCAATTTCATTGTGTTTAGATTAAACTCACTTGCACACAAATGCAATGGGCTGAGGGGAAGGTTGTAGCTCCCCACCCAGCCCTAACCACATCGATCCTTAGGAGATCACTTATGGCTAATCATTTCTATAGCACCGGGTATTTCATTCCGAAAGCGCCGACGAGCTTCACGCATACGCCGGTGACGCGCGCGTTCGCGGCGATGTTGCAGGCGCTGTCGACTTACATCGACTCCGAGCGCGACCTTGAGCATGTCGACAGCTTTGATCCGGCGGTAGACAACTGGGTGATGGATGCGGAGCGCAACCGCGTTGCGATGTTTGCGGCGCTGGACAGGCTGCGCGATACGCGGCTGACGCGGGCGCTGGACGTGCCGCTGCGGCGGATGGGGATGGTGACGCGGATGCTGATCGACTGCGAGACCTCGGCGAGCTTCTTCAATCTTCTCAAGAGCGTGGATCAGCACGCGGATCTGTTTGCCTGCCCCGGCGAGGATCCGGTTGCGCGCCGCCTCCGCCTTATGATTGACGCGGCGAAGACGCATCTCAACACGCTGGCACAGCTTGCCGAGCATAGCGACGTGATTGACGTCGACTTCACAGTTTCTGAACCGATGGATCTCGCGCCCGTCGCTTGACCGCGCCAGCGCCCCAGAGGCGCGGCTGCGCGCCCTGCCCTCTCCCCATCCTTGATTGCACCCGACGCTTATGGCGCCGCATCCGCAGGGCTGCGCTCCATTGGCCTTTGATTGTTCAATCCTTTCAGGAGACTTTTCCATGAATCCTCTTTTTATCCCCCAAGCGCCTGCGCTTGAGCAGAACGCGGCCCTGCCGCCCCTCTTTCACGGCGCACTCCACGCGCATTGGGCCGAGGCGGCAAAAGCCAAAGGCTTTGATCTGATCGCGCGGGTGAAGGATCACCTGCATCTCGCGCTGCGCTGCCATATGTGCAGCGGCATCAATGTGACACGGCATTTTGTCGTGATGAACAATCAGCCGCTGTGCCACCACTGTATTGAACGGCGGTGGCGCCAAACGGCCCTGTCTGCCGGACTGGGCTGGCTCGGACGCGATCAAAGCAATCGCCATTACGGACACTACCGCCTGCCCTGCGGCCACGAGAGCCGTCGCCAGTTCGCCTTTGTCGATCGGGTCGCGCGGGGCTTGGTCGCCGCGCGGTGCGAGACCTGCCTGACCGCGCGCGAAGCTGCGGAAGCGCAGCGGTTCAACTGGACGCGCCTTGGCCCCGATCCTGATGGCAACGCCAATTACCGGCACTATCAACATAGCTGCGGGCATCAGCAACGCATCGCGGTGACGAACATGCGTTGGGGCCAATGCGATTGCGCCGCTTGCGGGCAAAGCTGGACCTCCAAACCCTCCTTCCTCTACCTGCTGGATATCCGGATTGAGGACCAACACTTCCTCAAGCTGGGCTATAGCGCGCATCCTGCCAAACGGCATCGCCACCAACTGGGCCTGCCCAATTCGGCGCAAGTAGAGGTTTTGCGCGTGGTCGCGATGCCCACCGGCCACGATGCCTGCGCCATCGAGAAGCGCGCCCATGCCGATCTGCGTCGCACGCATGCCTCCGAGATCGTCCCGGCGGAGGAGTTCAGCACGCTGATGAATGTCGTCTCCGAGATCTATCGCCCGCACCTATTGCCCGTGTTGCAGCAAATGCTCGACCGCATCGAGAGCCGCGTCACCGCAACAGCGGGGCAGGCTCCGGCGCGCAAATCACCCCGCAAGCGGGGCCGCACATCACGGTAACCGGAGACGAGCATCCGGATGGGCCTCGTTCAAACCCGTGTATCCGGATGGTCAGTCATATGCGCCGCTATCCGGAAGATCTGACACGCAACCGGAAGCCGCTCAACCGGAGAATCCGGTAACACGCCGCCAGCTGCGCGCAACCGGATCGCCGACAACTTCTTTTCCGGATAACCGGGGGATCGGCAGCATACCCCGGCAACCGGATATCCGGATAATCGGCGACACATCGTCCCGCTTAAAATGACAGCAAGCCCGCTAAAAGCGCAGCCATTCCTATCCGGAAGTTTCGCAAAAAGCTGAATGATATCAGCGCTCCCCAGCCGGATTTTATCCGGCTGGGCCCCCAAAACATCCCTGACCCACAGACCACTCCCATCCCAAACCTCGCCGAGCGGGCACGCTCGACGCCGCCCTTTTCCTTGGAGATCTACCATGACCCAAACACACCCCAGCACTACGACCGTCTCCGCTCCTGCCCCCATCCGCCCGGACTGGTGGTCCTTTGCCGCCCAATCCATTCGCCGGATGCAGAAGGCAGCAACCAGCCCCTCGCTGCAAACGCTCGACGACCTCACGGAAGACTTCGCCTTCGAGACCTCAACACAGAAAGCGTCCGCAGAGACATTCGCGACACCGCTGGAGCTGTTGAATGCGGGCTATCATGTGCAGCACCTGCCCGACGCGCTGAGGGACGCAATCGCGCAGGCGGGGGACGATCCTGCCGCAACGGATGAGCACGGCCGCAACCAGCCCGCTGTCCGCTTGCCCACACGCAAGCTCCTGCTGCTGATCCGCTTGGCGGCGAGTTTCGTATCGGCAAGCGCTCTGGCTGCGCGCCTCAAAGACGGCGCGATCACGGTGATCGAGGGCGTGCCCGAGGGGGATCTTGATCTGCTGCAAGACGCGCTGAGGCATCTTTTGCCGCAAGGCTGGTCACTTGGCACCAATGCGAGAGCACAGGCAAAGGCGAACTATCTCTGCTCAATCGCGCTGCAGGGGCTGGAAGGCAGCGCGATGACGCATGGTTTGAACGCCAATATCGCCTCCGTGATCGACCTCGCGATGCCGATCCTCATCGCCCTGCCGCCTATGGCAACGCGCCCGCCGATGCTGACGCCGGACACAACCCATACGCTCCAGCTCGCGCCGATCACGCCGGACGTGCTGATTGCCCTGATGCGGGCAACGCATTCCGCCACGGGCCGGATTGACGAGCTGGCCGTCCGGGCGGCCCTGCCAGAGGAGGCGCATCTCGCAAAGGCCGATCCAACACGCATCGCGCTCGCGCTGCGCGCCCCCACCGCGCGCAAGGTAGCAGAGCGCCTTGCAAACACCGCCAGCGCAGAGGTCAAACCCATCAGCGATGCGCCCAAGCTCGACGACTTCACCGGCAATGGCCCCGCCCTGCGCGCCGCGCATCAACTGGCGCGGGATCTGCGCGATTGGCGCGCCGGAGAGATCTCGTGGCACGCGCTGAGCCGCTCGCTCATCCTGTATGGCCCCCCGGGCACCGGCAAAACCTGGCTCGCGCAAGCCATCGGCAACAGTGCCGGTTTCACCGTGGTGACGGGGAGTTTCGGGGAATGGCAATCGCGCGGACATCTCGGCGATATGCTCAGCGCAATGCGCGCCGCCTTCGCTGAGGCCCGCAGCAACACGCCTGCGGTGCTGATCATCGACGAGATCGACTCCGTCGGCTCGCGCGAAGCCCCTGAACGGCACAATCAGCTCTATCACCGGCAAGTGATCAACACGTTCCTGGCAGAGATGGATACGATCGCACGCGAAGAAGGGGTGATCGTGATCGGCACCTGCAACCACCTGCACCAGATCGATCCGGCCGTCCTGCGCGCGGGGCGGTTCGACCTCAAAATCGAACTGCCGCTCCCGAGGGCCGAAGCCTTGCTAGGCGTGCTCAAACGTCACCTGCAGGACTGGCCAGAGGCACATCTTCGTGGCCTCGCCACTCTGTCGGTGGGCCTGAGCGCCGCCGATGTCGACGCGACAATCCGGCAATGCCGCACCAACGCGCGCGGGGCCAAGCGCGCATTGACGCTGCAGGATCTCCAAGACGCGCTCAAGCCGCAGGACGATCCAAGTTTGGATTGGCGGGTGGCGCTGCATGAATGCGGGCACGCGATTGCAATCAAGGCGCTCAGCCTCGGCACCGTCCAGCGTATCGCCCTGCACCGCGCCGGCGGAGGCCTCGTCGACTGGCACCAGACCCGCGCGCAGATTTTGCTGCGCGATCACATGGCCGCCCTCACCCAGACAATGGCAGGGCGCGCCGCCGAACAGCTGATCCTCGGCGAGGTCTCCTCCGGTTCGGGGGGCGGCGATCAAACCGATCTCGCAAAAGCGACAGAACTTGCGATCGCGCTTCACACGCAATTGGGGCTTGGCGACTTCGGCCCCGTCTGGCTCGGCGAGACCCGCGCAGCACAACTGCTGTCAACACCGGTCTACGCCCGCATTCGCGCCCATATTGAGGAAGCCGAAGCGCAGGCCCTCTCGATCCTCTCCGCAAACCGCGCGCTCCTGGAACCGATGGCGAAGGCGCTGCTCGAGACGCGGGATATGGATGAGGTCGAAGCAAACCACTGGCTCGCGAAGGTCGAGATGGTGGCCATCCCGTAGCCGTCAACACCGCAGCGCAATCTATCGCGCCACAAGCTGGGTGGGATGAGGCTCACCCAGTTTTATACCCCCGCGCGGGTCGATTACTCGCAACACCTCCCTAGGAGGGCATTTGGAGCAAACGGAAGATATCTGCCTGATGAATCTGACAGCCAAAACGCATCAAAAGAAGCACCCGCTGAATGAGGCGCTGGCGAACACCTAAGCGATGGGCGGCCAACATCGCCGCGCAGCGCATCACCCGCAAAGCCCTCCGCCCTTTGGGTGGGGCCTAAGCCCACCCATGATCGCCCCTACCGCTCGACGCAATCTTCCTTCGCCGATGGAGTCAGCCAAATTACAGATAACTCCCTCCGGGTAATATTTTATCCAACGCCGCCTTCCGCCAGCACGCCGCTCCGACCGCCAAACTGGCCCCGCGCGGGGTAGGTTATCCACATAATCCGTCCGTTTCGCCGGCAAAGCCAGCAATTCGCACGCCAACCATACACTCCCCCGAGGTATACTGATGACCACAAGCAACGGGACACTTCCCGCACAAATCATCAACTTAGACCGCTCAAGAGCATGGCTTTTGAGCGCAGGGGAGCACTCGGCCGATGGCACGGGATATGAGGGATATTGCCAAACGGAAGGACGCGGCCAAACCGGCAGCGGCCCCCGCTTGCGCAGCACCCCCGGACAACGCGCTTGCCAAGACGCCACGAGATGCGGATGATCGAGAGGCCTTTCATCGCCTTATTCGAGCCCTCGCCCGCGATCTGGCACGCGCAGATCATGAACGTGACGCCTAAAAACCCTACCGGAGGCCCGCCATGACCCAGCCTTTGCGCGCCGTTATCTATGCCCGCTTTTCGACCGACATGCAGCGGGATGCGTCGATTGAGGACCAGATCCGGTCCTGCCGCGAACATGCGGCGCGTCAGGGGCTAGAAGTGATTGATGTCTATTCCGACAAAGCGATTTCCGGCGCGAGCCTGATGCGCAGCGGCATCCAGAAGCTCCTGCGCGACGCCCAAACGCGCGCGTTTGATGTGGTGCTCTCCGAAGGGCTCGACCGCTTGTCGCGCAACCAGGCCGATATCGCGTCGATCTACCAGAAGCTGCAGTTCCGCGACGTTGTGATCGAGACGGTCAGTGAGGGTGTCATCTCGGAGATGCACATTGGCCTGAAGGGCACGATGAACTCCATGTTCCTCAAGGACCTCGCGATCAAAACCCACCGCGGCCTCAAAGGGCGGGCGCTGGCGGGCAAATCGGCGGGCGGCAAGGCCTATGGCTACCGCAACATCCTGCGATATGACGCCGCGGGCGAACCCATCCGCGGCGATCGCTCCGTTGCGCCGGAGGAGGCGGCGGTAGTGCGTCGTATTTTCAAGGACTATGCGGCAGGTCTGTCGCCTAAGAAGATTGCCGAGACCCTGAACTCCGAGCGCATCCCTGCCCCCTCGGGGCGTGGCTGGGGTGCGTCGACGCTGCACGGCAACCGCGAACGCGGCACAGGAATTCTGAACAACGAACTCTATATCGGGCGGCAGGTCTGGAACCGGCTCACCTATGTCAAAGATCCAGAGACCGGTAAACGCATCTCGCGGCTCAATCCCGAGGCGGATTGGGTCATTACGAATGTGCCTGAACTGCGGATCATCGATCAGGAGCTCTGGGAAGCTGTCCGCAGCCGTCAGGGCGCGATGAAGGTTAAGAACACAGACACACCGGTTTGGGACCGCCGCCGACCGAAGACGCTGCTTTCGGGGCTGATGACCTGCGGCGCATGTGAGGGCGGCTTTGCCAAGGTGTCGCAAACGCAATTTGGCTGCTCAACTGCCCGGAACAAGGGCAAAGCGGTGTGCAGCAACATGGCGACCATCGGTCAGGCTGAGCTGGAAACCCTGATCCTCAACGCGCTGCAAAACAATCTGATGGATCAAGAGGCGCTTACCGTGTTCTGCGAAGAATACGCGAAGGAGCGGAACCGGTTGCAGGCGGAAGCCACGCAAAGCCGGGGAAGCTTGGAGAAGGAGCTTTCCGCCACCAAGCGGGACCATTCCAAACTGATCGACGCGATCCTTGCGGGTGTCCCTGCGGAGCAGGTCAAAGACCGGATGAATGCGCTGGATGCGCGCAGGGTCGAGTTGGAAGCGCAGCTCTCCCGTGAGCCTGCCCCCTCCCCCATCAGAATTCATCCGAAGATGGCGGAGAGTTATCGCGCGCAGGTGGGCTTGCTGATCGCGCAGCTGCAGCAGCCCGAGGGAATGCTGGAAGCAAAGGAAGCGTTGCGGGGGTTGATTGACCGGATTGTGCTCACGCCGGATGCTGCCACTGGCCGTCTGAGTATTGATCTTGAGGGGGCTTTGGCGCGTCTGCTGTGGCTGGCGGTTGCAGCGGAAGGCGGGTTCAAACGCAAAGAACCCGCCGGAGCGGGTTATGAAGTATCTGATATTGTTGCTGAATTAGTTTTGGTTGCGGGAGTAGGATTTGAACCTACGACCTTCAGGTTATGAGCCTGACGAGCTACCGGGCTGCTCCATCCCGCGACTTGGCTGCGATTATGCAGCTTAGTGCGTTGCACCATTTTTGCCCCGAGGGCTTTT
>JBLXEV010000024.1:0-20966 GCA_048262715.1 Paracoccaceae bacterium | reverse complement strand
ACAGAGCGCTCTGCGCTTGCTGTCGGGATCCCATCATCGCCGCTAACCTCCACCTGCCACATGGAAATTGAATCAGCGCTTAGGGCTTCACGCAAGCAGAGTTTTTCAACAAAATAGGCTGGGACCGGTCATCCGGTAGGTCGCGCGGGAGCCTACGAGGTCAAGAACTGCGTGCCGCACCGCCGCAGGTCCGGTTTGAGCCCATTTTCACCAATGCTGCAAGCTGCACCAAGGTCGGCTTTGGGTAAAATCGTGATGTATCAAATTAACGGTGTTATATGATGAACCTTGGCGTTGGGCGGCCTAATCCAGATTTTGAGATTGCCCTTTGGTTGTGGCTTCGCGGAAATTGGTATCTATTGTTTCTAACCCCTTCCGAAACTCATTTTTCGCGACGTTAGAGAGTAAAATGAAAATAATTCACGCTGAAACACTTGAAGAAATAAAAGAAGCGCTCGAGCAGTTTGAGCGCCCCGCTATCTATCGCGGGCAGACAAAACACTATGGCGAGATTGGATCACCAAGCGCTACGACAAGCTTTGATAGGAACGGGTGTATTCCAAGTGAAATGGCGAAGTGGATCAGGTATTCCGAATCCACACTGCGCTACTATTTCGGTGAAAAACGGTCCACTCAAGAATTTTGTCAGGCAGTCCTGCAACACTATGGCTGGCACTCATTTTACTTAGATGCATCTTCGTCAGCCGCCGTTTCAGCTTGGTTTGCATCACACACTTTCGAATCAAAATTAAACCTCATGATGTCGGAGGACCACAACGAAGACCCAGTGTTTCTCAAATCACTGCACGCAGAATATAAGCAGGAGGAAGGTCTTGGGCACCTCTACGTTCTAGACCAAGAAAAAATCGAGAAACACATTGGCCTAATTGATTTGTCGGCTCTTGCAGTCGAGGGCACAAGACTCCGATTTTTGGTCCAGTCTGCGTTTTTGGTTGGACCGCTGCGCAATCAACCACTGCCGAAGGAATGCTATCTGGGGCATATAATTGCGCCTTGCCATGCACTTGGAGATTTGGCCGAAGAAAATAACTTAAGAGAAACCAATGATCTTTTTCCCTCTCCGTCAGAGGACCCAGTGCTGCGTTCCTTGCTAGCTTTGCCGTGGTATGAGCTAACCGGCAACGAAGATAATAGTTCAATTATCCCTGTGTTTAGACGGTCGGTTGAACTACCGGAGTATCAGGACGGCTTCGTCAAACACCTGAGTCCAAGTGTGGGTCTGTATCGCGGCTATTCCATTGCCGATAGGGGCGAAATTGACGGCATCAAGACCGCAAATATTCTAGTGAAAGTTCCCGATGTCACGTTGTTTGGGACAGCGCCCAAAATGCCGATGCTGTTCCCAAAGGTTGAAGAATTACTCGACTAACACAATGCAGTTTCCTTTGAGGTCGATACCTTAGTGCAGCACATAGAGCACGAGAATGGCTTTTTCTATGGTAAGGGCATAAGTGTCGCGCTTGAAGAAGGCGTGTACCATCTTGGAGAATTGATGATTGAGCACCCTGGGCAAGAAGTGGTAGGCGCGGGCGTCAACGCCGGTTGGTACTACAAAAAATCCAAGAGCGGACAGTGGTTGCGAGTACCACATAAAGATGAATGCCCTTGTGGAGATACCTTCACTCATATCAGACATCTGTCGATGCTGACTATTGTCGAGGAATGGTTGCGGGATCCATCAGGTTTTTGAGATGCGCCCATGGCATTAGCTCACCGATGCCGTTGGCAGGAAGATCTTGGATGCGTTCCTTAACCTAAGCAAGCCAAGCTTCTGGATTTGCGCGGTTGAGCTTGCATGTCTCGATCAGAGTATAGGCCATGACGGCGGATCCCATTCTGCTTACGCACTGCCGACTATCATGGCCCCTTGATCGATGATCAAATCAATTGGTCGGAATGAGATAATCCTGATATGTTAAGCGCAGTTTTCGTAGCATATTTTATATAATTTCTCTTACGCATTCAGCGTCAGATGAAAAAGGAGACATTGGCATGGAAACCGGTAACGGCAGCTAAGTCCCGCGTAGTAGACCTTCACGCTCCAAAAATGCTGCGCGATGCACGAATGGCTGGTTTGGTGTAGCTGCCCTGCCGCGAAGTCGTCAGTGATAAACGGCAGGAGTGGGCCGTCCTTACCATCCAGCGATGCCCTGCGGCCTGTACTTTGCAAAGATCGCAATCTGCGCACAGCCGACCTTGGCGCGCAGCGCAGCATGAGCGCTTCGGTCTGCTACGGCGTGAATGGCAGCTTTTGCAATTCTGGCACAGATCCTTTGCAGACGCAGCTATGGTCTAGTTCCGCCTTACGTCAGATGCGATGGCATTGAGACGAAGATCGCCGAGGGCTGTTGCTGTCCGTCGGCTTGGACGCGAAACGCTACCAACTTCGAGAACCGGCCGATCATAGACTCCGAAATAACCTGCATGCGGGCTGAGCGATTGCTCTTTTCAGGGTCACTGTTTCTTTCTATATCGAGCTAAATTTTAGAAAGATTCATTTACATGTCGGATACGCGGATACTGTCGCAAGCGCGGCGCGGATTGGGAATGACGCAGGCAGCCGTGGCCGCGGCATCGGGGATTAGCGTTCCGACCCTGCGATCGTTGGAGCGCGGGGTTGGAACGATCCGGAGCTTAGCGGAGGTTTTGCCTGTCTTGGGTCTTCGCTGGGCGTGGGCTGCGGGCGAGGAGCCTGCACATTCCGGACTCGCACGTTTGCGGCGCGTGCTGGGGCTCAGCCAGCTGGCTGTGGCGGACTTGGTCGGGTGCAACCGGATCACCATCCTCGCGCTGGAGCGGGACCTGACGGGGAATATTTCCACGCTGGTGCGCGTGTCGAAGGTGCTCGGGATCCGGCAGTTGGTGCAGCCCATTCAGGCGCCCAAAAGCAAACGGTTGATCCCACAAACAAACGCGCCGGAACGTGATGTTGTGCTGACGCCGCCGGATTTGGCGGCTGCGGTGATCGCGCATTTCGCGCCGCAGATGCGGGGCAGGGTGCTGGATCCGGCGAAGGGGGAGGGCGCGTTTTATGATGCGCTGCCGGGCCATCTGGATCGGTATTGGTGCGAGGTAAGTGAGGGCCGCGATTTCTTCGAATGGAGAGCGCCGGTGGATTGGATCATCACGAACCCGCCATGGTCCAAGCTGCGCGCGTTTACGCAGCACGCGATGAGCGTCAGCGACAACATCGTGTGGCTCGTGCATATGCCCAATATCACGACGAAGGCGCGGTTGCGCGATCTCGAGGAGCACGGATTTGGGGTGGCGGAACTGGTGTGGGTCGACACGCCGCGCGGCTGGCCACAAAGTGGCTTCCAGCTCGTCGCAGCGCATCTGAAGCGGGGATATTCGGGGCCATGGAAGCAGTCGCCACTGAGCCGTCAGCCGGAAGTTTGCGCGCGGGTGTCGGAAGAGGTTTAGCCGCTACGGCCACGCATTGACCATCGCGCCGAGTTTGCTGTGGAAAATGCAATAGTTTGCTCACATGGCTCGGAATCCGTGCTGCAAATGGCGGCGGTTCAGCTAGGCCGTTGCGCGGGGCATCCGCCAATGAACGCAGAAATCTCGCAATTACGCGATTTAGAATAACCGCAAACCGATCCCCGCAGATAGGCGCTACCGAATGGAAGGCAAAGCTATGGTCTGTTGGTTTCCGTCACGTCTTCCGCAACAGATGGCTGCTCGCCAAGCTCAAGCGTGCGCATGCCATCAAAGAGGATGGCCTTGCCCGCAGTTTGGACGCTCAGCCATTCCTTGTTGTCGTGGATAACAAATTTGAGACGGGGCGACGTTATCCCCTGCCGCGCCGCAGCCAACCTCGCGAAGCAGATTAGATCGCCGCGCGAGGGTATTCCCGCATCGGCTCCCCCAGTAGGGTGAGGATCTGTTTGATGCCGTTGTTCGCTGTGATCAACGCCTGCTCCTGTTGCTCCGTCCTGATCATAATTGCGCGCATTTGGTCGCGAAGCTCTCGATCCCCTTCCATCACGTCTACCGCTCGCTCCATCTGCTCGCCAATCCGGGAGAACTCCCTGAGGATCTGCTCGATCACGTCCGAAACTCCCGGCGCGGCTTCTTGTGCCAAGATCGCCTGCAACGGCCCGATCAACGCTGTTAGTTTGCGCAGTTCGGCCAGCAGCTCCGGCCATTCTGTCGATGAGGGCGTGACGGTCATTCAAAGTCTCCAGTTTATCTGCGATTTTTACCCATCTTATGGTGCCGAGCGCGCTCACGCTCCGCGCTAAAATTTGCGTGGATTGGCGCCGGCGCAGCTTTAGGATCAACCGCGCAAGATGTGCTTGTAGCTTTGAGAAGATGCTTTCGCCGCCGCCAGCGTATCGAAGACGGCGAGCTTGGATAGCATCACCTGCCATTTCTGCAGCAAGGCCTAGATCCGTAACTTCAGTCATGGCTTGATCTGCTCGGGACGCCTTTGCTCGAGCGGGCTCAGGGAATTGGGCATTGTGGTTGTCGTCGGCACAGGGATGTCGCATCGACAAGCGCAGGCCTGGTTGGCGGATGATGGCGGCGGGATCAAAGCCTTCTGGCTTGGCGTGCTGATAACGAGACGCATTGAAGGTTGCACGGCGCATCATGGCGGTTGCCAGTTTAGATGGTGCCGCTCGGAGCTGCCGCAGGCGCAGTTCATCAAACTCGGGGCCGGGGAGGTCCATCAGCGGGTTCTCAGCAGCAAATGCGTCAGAGAACAGAAGGCCGCGCATCCGCCAAGTTTGACCTGCTCCGATATCATGAAACGTCACACTGTCTGAATCGTATCGTGTGATGATGATACCGCTGCCCTCTAGCTCGGTTTGCATCCGGGGGATCAACTCCTCTCGGTCAGAAAGGCCTTCCCAATCGACCAGAGCCTCCGCGAGAGCGGCGATTCCGTGACGAGGGCTTTGGGAAATGACCTCACCGTGACGCGCGCCCTCGCTGCGTTTCTTGAGAAGCCAATTGGGCTGTGCGGTCATCCGCACATGCGCTCGGTCCATTGGGTCGGCCCATTCAAATCGCAGATTGACCAGATCGCGAACATGATCCCACAGCGCCATGCTTGCGCCCCCCGGCGGGTGGGGGTTGTGGGCGCGCAGCTGCCCATCAGATTTCCACACGGCGCGCGGCATCAAGATGTTCACCTCGAGGCGTCCGGTGTGCGTGTGCGTTCCCACCAAGGGTTGCAATCGAGCAACCGGCGGAATGCCGGCATATGCAGCCTCGAAAAACAGGCCCAAGGTCTGGCCGATCTGTTGCCGCAAGTCAGGATCCCCTGCATTGAAGGCCGCGACCGAGATATCGCTTTTAGCAAAGGACAAGGTTGCTACGCTATAGATGTGGGTGTGACGCAGCGCCCTTAAAGTGGTGCGCGTAAGGCTCGGGTTGCCCATCAGCAACTCCGGTGCAGGATCACGCAGGATGTTTTGACTTGTTGTGCCGACCGTCTTGCTGACCTCGGGGCTCATCAAATATCCGATGACATTCTCTGGCGCGGTCTCGACGCTGGCACCCGTATGTTGTGACCAACCGATCATCATGGAACCAGCACCTTTTCTTGGAATCTCTGTATCTGGCGCTCGATTGCGGCAAGGCGCAGCAGTGCGCCGGTGCTGCTCATGCCGTCGCGGCGCGCAAGGCCATCGGCAATTCGATGCAGCGATTGATCGATCCCGTGCAGGTGTTCACACGCTCGGACGATGTGGTCGGTATCGATGACGGGGCGGCGTGACGCGCGGATCCGGATCAGATACTGTGACGTGGATAGACCTGCGGCGGCAGCTTCTTCTCGTATCGCAGTCCAAGTCGCGTCGGGGACATGAATTTCCCGAGGTTTGGCTTTTTCTGCATCGCTTTTGCGCGGCCTTGCCATGGTCTATAGTCTTTCTGATCCTGCATGACGCTTTGGGTTTTACCCCCCGGGTGCGAGGAGCCTTGATGAGAGCAAGACTCACCGATCTCGATGAAAATCCAAAACACATTTCTCTGTGGCTCGATAATAGGAATGACGGCCAAACCCACGATCCGTAAAACGCATGCGGTAAGCGGTGGAAACGTCGGGAATTTGGGGATCTTCTTCTCACCGCTTTCCGGAAACCTACCGGATTCTATCCCATCCTATTTCCCGCAGAGACTCCCCAAAATCGAGAACGCCGTGCAGTGAAATGAGCAGTTGAAGGGAGCCGATGAGCCGATGATTAAGTATCCTCAGGACGCCAAGACGGGTCCTCGGATCGCATGCTTTGACAGCGCAAATCCAAATTGCTGCCCATCCGGAATTCCCCCCTCTGATCTGCCATCCCGAAACACCACATCACCGATCGCTTTCGGGCATTGAGCACCAGGTATGAAGCGCTGACCGAGACCTTGAGGCGAGCGAGAACACCATTGCCAATTCAATGTTTGAGCGCGCACTGAAGCCCAAAAGTCGCACGGGTTTTGCGCTGCCCGATTTGATGCCCGGTTGCCAAAGGGAAGGATCGCAGCGGAATATCCTCAACCCGGCTGTGCGAGGCCCAGATGCGACTTCGCGAGATGATACTCCCGCCCACGGTTCGGATCCATGCGTTGTGGCCGCCGCTGCTGCAGCGACCTGGCCTCCCCACCGGCCGACAGAACGCCGATGTCCTTCAGTAAGCGTGCGGCCTCAGCAAGGGGAAGTGGCTGTGCGATTTCGATGGCGAACACCTCGGTCGAGATAGCCAAGGTCTCATCATCGTGCCAACCAGAGTGCTGGTCCGGAGCGAAGTCCTCCCCGCCCGCGAAGTCAGCAAACTCCCCGCGATGCGCGTCGAAGTATTCTTTCACACGTGCCAAAAGCCCCTCACTCGGAGCCAGCAAGTGTTGACGCCGCTGATTGAGCCACAGGCACGCAATCTCGGCGATAGCCGGGCGAACCGACGGCAAGCTCCAAGGCACAATTTGCCAAGCGCATGCCAACTGAGCGGCTACACTGACTGCGGCAAACTGCCGGATAACGCGCTGCTCCGCGCTGTCGATAGGGGTGTCAGATCGTGAGCCAAGATATTCCGTGAGCTCTTTCAGAACCAGTTCGAAGAGGCGTTGGATCCTTTCAAGCTTCGTAGACGATTGCCTCGTATTGATCAAATTACGGATGAAGCGCTCCCCTGCATGGCCGTGGTGCTCTCTGCATGCAGCCTTAAGCGCATCGGCAAAAGCCGCGGCGTTGGGGTAACCATGTATGTCAGCGAAGGCGCCATGCGCCCAGGATTTGGTCGGGATATCTGCCAAGCGGACGCCAAGCCCGTCGGGCATCGCCAATTTCGCAGTGGCAAAGATTTCGGTCAAAGAGGCTTCGGCGCTGGTGAGCAACACAATACGCCACGTGGCTGGAGCCAAGCTTTTGAGGCTGAAATCGCTGCGGCTGCGGGCAACACCGTTCCCGAGCATATACAGCACTGGCCCGAGGTCCCGCGCGGCCTTGTTGTTTTTCGTGGGGATCTCATCGATGATAAGTGTGCCGTCATTTGCATCCCGGGCTGCGTTTTCGAATGCGGTTGGAGTTGCATTCCAGCGCATTATCGCTGCCGGTGGGCCCGAAACACTCGCTGCCGCATTGAGAACGGTGGTCTTCCCATCGCTGGTCCTCCCGTGAATATTAAAGCCTGTGCCGTCCAGGTTGAAAATCTCGAGGAGGGGCCCAGTAAGCGCGCATGCGATGCTAAACATCAGCAATGGATTGTTGTTTGCCATGGCGGCAACACCGTTGCGCCAGCCTTCAAAGCTGCCTGCGCGCGCCGCACTGACATCAGCCGAACCACCCAAAGTAAAAATGGGCTTCAGGCCAGGGCCGGAACAGGTGAGCGCCTTGCCGCTTTGCGAGATATAACCAACTTGATCGTCGGCGTGCATCCAACCCTTGTGTTTGGCCAGACTTCCAACAGCGCCCACCTCCCAGCTCCGCACGAGTTTCAAAAGCTGCGTAACGGTGCCCCGCAACACGAGGCCGCGATTGGCCAAATCGGCAACCACATCGCTCCCGCGCTTGATCAGATCATCGACTCCAGCGACGTAGGTCCTCTGGGTGTCATCGCGGTCCAAAAACTCGATCACAAGGGCTGCGGCGTCACCGTTCAGACTGCTCAACCGCCTCGTGACGCGCAGGGGGCCACAGAGCGGCGTTGCCTCTCCCTTGCCCATGATCGAGATGATGCGCCGGTGATGGATGTAGACATATCCCTCGGGCAGGCCTTCGATGCAAAAGACGTCCGGCTCAACCCCTTCGTGCTCAGCCCCCCCGCTCTGATTAGTTGATCCAGTCGAAATCAGACATGCGTCTTCGGGCGCGGACTCGCGATAATCCATAGAGTTTCCTTTGGTTTATGGGATGCCCTATATTGCGCCAATAATGTGCGGCTGTCAGGATGGTGCTTGCCGGTTATCCACAAAATTCGACAAACGCCCCGAAAGCATGCTGTCACAGTCGATGCGAAAGCTGTGGAGACACGCTGAGAGGGTCAGGCCTGCCCATTGTTTTGGGCGGAAGAATGCGGGAGGGGGCGGCACCGCAGTTAAAATCTGTCCAACTGTCCAACAGATATGAAAGTCGATCCGGAAATGGCCGGAGGGTGCTGATTTCCGCAGGGGGCCGTGGACACGCATTTTGTCGCGAACGGGTCTGTCGACTTGGTGCTGGAGAGGTTTTCTTGGAGTGTGAAAGGTCGCGTTCAAGAAGTCTGATCTCGGAGCGATGTCGGTGTTGTTAGTAATCCTAAAATGAAATCAATTCTCCCCAATGTTGGCTTCAGGGCGCATGTATCGGACAGGCCTTAGAGTTTCTGGGACGTTTGGGCCCAGAATGCGCGCTTGTGGCGCTGGTCCATCGGGGGTCTCAAGGCTGAGGCAGAAGGGGGAGGTGTCGTCGATGCAGAGCTCTGCGTCGACAAGACGGTAGGGTGCGGTTCGGATCTCCAACCTGTCTGGAAGCATCCCAGCTGCGAGAGAGGCTCGGTTGTCAGCGCCGAGATAGATAAAATCGAAATTTGCTGTGCCCTCTGGCGGCGGGGCGAAGGCCCAGATCTGCTGAGGGGCAAAGCGTGAGAAGGCCTTCGCTTTCGTGGTCACTTCGATTGAGCTGCTTTCGGGATAGCGCGTGCGCAAGGCACCTGCGGGCAGCGCGGTATAGGCGGTCAGTGTGGAAAAATCCGTGGTAACGGGAAGGGTTTGCCATGGCTCGGCGCTGCGGAATGTTGTTTGTAACTGCTCGCCATTGGCGCGCAAGTAGACGCTGTAATCGTCTCCCGCGCCTATGTGCGCGTAGATTGTGCAGCGTTCGTGCCGCGCGGTGACCTGCCGGAATATGGCCGCATTGTCTGGCTCGGGGAGGTCATAGTCCCAATCCAGTCGCAAGAGTGTCTCGGGCATTGGCGCTTCTGGATTCATGCCCGATTGCAAATCGTTTACCTGATAGCTCCAAGAGGGCAGGTCTGGTGCCCAAGGGTTCGTCCGGCGCCCCGTCGCCCAGCCTGTGAGATTGGCGCAAAGCCGTGGCCAGCTCCCCTCATCTAGGCCGATCTCTGGCACGCCCGTGAGTTTGATATCGTAAAGCCCTGCCTCATCCAACGTATCAACATAGGAAAAGCGGTCTGCACCGTAGGTGTTCAGCATTTCCAAAAGCAGCGCTTTGGGGAACCGCTCCGTAGCGGCGAAGAGATCTTGCCCCTGAAGTGTTTCTGTCATCAGCACCATCGTCGAAAGCGCGGTGCGAAAGCTCTCTTCTGCGACTTCAGGTGGGATGGACTTCCCGAGCCTGTCGAAGTTCACATAGGGCGCGTGGAATCCCAATTGAGCGGTGAGATCCATCACGCGGTAGGGCATGCGGCTGCCGCCATCGGAATTTGACGAGCCCATCGTGCCCGCCATGAAGGCCACGGCGCAGGCCGAGAGACAGGCTTTCGCGGGCTCGATCACGGTGGCAATGGCGTTTTCAATGAGTGTTTCCGCAAGAGCAATCCCGCCGGAGAACGAGCCGCCATTGCTTTCAAGGCAGAGCGCGTGACCAACGGGTAAGCCATTGGGAAAGTTTATATAAAGATCCGTTGAGCGGATCGGGATCAGCCGTTCCTCCTCAATGGCGCGGGTGATCTTCATGCCATCATCTGGGGTGATCTGTCCCGTGAGGCGCAGCGTGCACTCCCCTGCCGCGATTAGATCAAACCCGATTGGGCGCGGATCGAGGATTTCGAACTCCGCCGCCGCAACAGGGATGGGCTTGAGCATCAAACCCACAGCGATGAACAAGGCAAACGCTCGCATATCAAAGCTCCTGAATGGCACAAACCGCCTTGGCTGACCCTTTAGGCCAGCATTCCGTCGTGGGTTGCGCGAAGGCCTTTTCGGCATCGTCAACGAAAGGGTAGAGCCTGTCTCGATAGGCGCTGCCCTGTCCGTAGTCATTCCAATCTTGCGCTATCGGCGCGTCATCAATGGTTTCGGTGACAATCTCACCGCTGTTAGGGGTTTGGATGACGGATTGGCGGTGGCGTAAAAATTCCTCACTCCCTGCGATCAATCGCTGGTCACGGGTGTAGCTTCCCTTGTGGGTCCATGTTTCGGAGGCCAGGATCCGACAGGGAACAGAGGCGAGGAGGGTTGGCGCCTCGTTGAAGGTCAGACAAAACGCCACCGTTTCGGTTTGTGTGTTAATCGTTTCGGGCGCTGCGACCTCCGCCACGGCATCATCCGCGAGTGCGAGGCTGCGCAAGGGGGTGTCAGGGGGCCAGAACATGACAAGGCTGAGCGGGGGCGCGTTCGACATCAATTCGATCCGCCCCGCGAAGGACGTGGGCAGGTGGCTATAGGAATGCCCGTCGCCCGCAGGCCAATACCACAGCTCGCATCCCGACAAACCATCGGCCCCGTAATTCAGTATTTCCTGCGTCTGGCTGAGGCGGCCGTCGGAATCTGGCTCAAGGCGCGAAACATTCTCGAGATAGGTGAACGCCTCATCAAGTGCGTAAGATTGGGCGTAGGAGCAGGCAAGATTCGCCGTCATCGGCGTCAGCTCGGCGGGGGCTTTGATCGGCGCGACCGCAATCCCTAGCTGCGCCGCCTGCGCGACGGTGGTGATCTCGGTGAAGGTCTCGGGCGGGGTGTCGAGCATGATCGCCGCAAGCGAAAGCGGAAAGGCGAAATTGTCGAGATCGCGCAGAAGGATCGACATCGAGGCCAGCGCGGTCGCATAGGCATCAGAAACCGTATCCGCCCCGTAGCGACCCTTTGGCACCGAAAGCGCGGGCGCGTGGAACCCCAGCCGCGCCGTAGGGTGCATGACCCGATCCGGAAACGGCGGCACGGTTGGATCATCATAGGCCGCCCCGCCCATGAAGGCGACTGCGCAGGCGGACAGGCAGGTTGCGTTGCGTGGGATGATTGTGCCGAGCACATGGCGGCGGAACAAACGTGCCAGCTCCACCCCTTCGGCAAGGGCGCCTCCCGGGCTCTCGAGGCAAATCCGGCGCGTAACCTGCTCGCGTGCGGACGATCCCATACTTGATGCCCGTCGCTTCTGCGCATCGGGGATCAGCGCATTGAGCCGCGCTGCATCCCCTGCCTTGATCGGGCCGCTGAGCGTTATCATGCAGGGCGCGCCGGGGGGTGCAAGGGCGATGTCGGCCGCATGAGAGGGCGTGACGTAGGAGCACGCGATCACATAGGCGAGAAGGAAGAGTGTGCGCATGGCCGCTCCAGTAACGGGTCTGTGTTGGCATCGTGGCGTTCCTGTATGCGCAGGTAAACCCATCAACGGAGAAAATTGGGTCGGAGGTGACTTGAGCGTCGCGGTTTTGCGACCCTGTGGCCGCAATGGCTTGTTTCGTGCGGTGACACGAAGCATCATAAGCGGGATGTGAAAGGAATCTGCTATGCGTGCTCACCCGCCACGCGCCTGTTTAGCCTTGATGTTGTGCCTTTGTGCGGCAGCGGCGCAGGCCGATGATGATCTTTTTTATCTGCTGGCCCCTGAGGATCTGGGATGCTTGAGGGACCATGCAGCCGAGTATGCGCCCCAAGGTAGCGCGACCAGTTTTATCACGGTTGCAGACTGCGGCACGGCGTCGGCCAGCAGTGGGAGCCTTTTGGATCAGGTGTTGAATTCTGCGCCGGATATTTCGACCTCTGATGGCGGTGACACTGCCAGCGATGCGATCGTGGCCCTGTCGGCGGCAGATTTTGATTGCCTTGCAACGCTTGAAATACCCTCAGAGACAAGTTTCGTCGCCTTTTACCCAGAAGAGTGCAATGTCGAGCCGCGGTGAGACAGCTCCGGCAGCGGGCCCGAATGTTCCACCCCATCCGCGAAGGCCAAGATGGGCGATAAGCCTTGATGATCTTACCAAAATTTTGGGCGTCGCTGCGGTGATCGTCGGCGTGGGCAAATACATCTACGATAAAGTCGAGACTGCGGCCCAAGATGCGCAGGCGCGATCTATTTCCTATATTGAGGCATGGGGAGACGAGCCGCTTTTGGGCGCGCGCGAGGCGCTCTATAGTTTCTGGGTCGGGCAGCCAGACCTCATCGCGGTCTTCGGGGCGGAAGCCCTGTCAACGCGGCAGTATAAAACCATGCTGACAGCAAGTGTCTTTCGAAGCGGAGCGGATGGGCAGATCCGTGCGCCGCTGTTATTGCTGGATAACTTCTACAGCCAAATGAGTTTTTGTGCGAAGTCAGGCCTGTGTGATCAGCAAATTCTGGCAGAGTATTTCTGTTCCATGACGCGCAAAAATGTCGTCGCCTATTCACCCTTCTACGACCGTATCCGTGACACGACGGGAGACCACGGGATCGGGGCTGAAATGGCCGTTTTCGCAAAGAGCTGCGAGGCCGAGCGTGCGGGTTAGGCTCAGGACTTCGGTAACGGGGGCGTCCCAATCAAGGGTTTTCGTGCATGTCGAATTGAGGTGCCTCTAGTTTCCTCGGCGCTTGCCTTTTTTCAGTTTCAACACTCCTGCTTCATAGCCAACTGGCGAAAGCAAGCAGTTGTTTGTGTGCTTGCGGGTCGGGTTGTAGAATATCTCGATAGAGTCAAACACATCCTGCCTTGCAGCGTCGCGTGTATGTTGGGTCCGTCGCCCAATCCGCTCCCGTTTCAAAAGCTGGAAGAAGCTTTCTGCTCTCGGAACGGCACTTTCAAGCGCTGGTGGGCGGAATCCTAGCGCGGTGTGCGCCCTCTCGCTTATATTCGCCGCTGTAAATCCGCCTCGTCATCTCTGTTTCCTGAACTCTTAAACACCTTACTTCGGTGTCAACGGACCTGCAGAAAATCGTTCAGAAGGAAGAAGCTTGACGAAAGATGCCGCAATGCATGATGCTTGGAGCGAAGAGCAGAAGGCGCAACTACGGGAAATTGGTGACGCCAAGCCAGATTATGGCGGATGGTGGCCGCTATTGATGCGGCCACCATGTCCATTTCTATAGCCCTCATTGACCTTCCCTCGATGCTTCTCATTTTTAGGCTGTCATGACCGAAGCGCGTACCGCTTATCCAGCTCGTCAAAGAGGTCTTTGCGCACCATTCGCTGGCGTTCCAGGAAACTTGCCAACGGGCCCGTTTCGTCCATCTTTCCGGTCTCCTTGAGCTGCCCCAAGGCCAGTTGCATGCCATATACCGCCGATTGCAACGCGACATTGGCATAGAGGATCAGGGAAAATCCCATCTCGCCCAATTCATCAACGCCCAGAATGGGTGTTTTCCCGCCCACAACAAGATTGACGAGCTGTGGCGTGCCCTTGAGAGCCGCAGGGATGCCGCACATTTCATCAACCGATTGCGGTGCCTCGACGAAGGTGATGTCGGCGCCTTCCTCAACGAACGCCGCTGCACGGTCGAGCGCTTCGGTATAGCCATCCGTGGCGCGTGCATCGGTGCGCGCTACAATCAGCGTATTCGCATTCTGGCGCGCGTCGACGGCCGCGCGGATGCGCATCCTTGCCTCCGCGATCGGGACAACTTCCTTGCCCGAAAAATGGCCGCAACGCTTGGGAGTTTTCTGATCTTCAAGCTGCACCGCGCTCGCGCCTGCGCGTTCCAATGTGCGAATGGTGTGGCGCACGTTCAGCGCATTTCCAAAGCCGTTATCGGCATCCACGACGATGGGAAGTTCCGTTGCATCGCGGATGGTGGCGGTATGCTGTGCAATTTCGGACAGCCCGACAAATCCAAGATCCGGCATCCCCAGATAGGTATTGGTCAGCCCGGCACCCGATAGGTAAATAGCTTCAAAACCCTGATCTTCGATGACCCGCGCGGCCAAGGCATTGGCCGCGCCCGGCATCAACACAGGCCCGCCGGTGAGAATGCGGGTTTTGAAGGCTTTGTTAATTTCATGATTAAGCATGAGGTATATTTCTTTCTTAAAGTCTGATCCGAGTGATTATTCTGGACGATCGGCGGCATAGACATGCCCGTCCATGAGGCGTCGCTGGGTGCGCAGAATGCGCGCTGCGGAAATGACGCCGTTGTTCGTATCGCGCGTTGCACCGACCGTCACGATACCGCTAGGCGTGCCGATCCGGAGGGTCAAAGGATCGGCCCCGGGTGATAGGACGGCAGCGACCACGGACCCTTCGATGACAGCCGCGCAGGCAAGCGCAAGCGCCCCTGTCACGGGGACGGCGCGATGCGCCTGTCCCGCAGAAATCATCCGAATTTGCAGGTCCTGCGTTGGCGCAGCATGGCGCTTTCCGGACAGATCTTCGAAGTCGGCTGCGTGCCCGATCATTGCGACCTTAGGTGTTGCGATACGGCGGGCGGCGGCGTCGGTATCGGGCGTTAACCCCATGGCGACGGACGCCTGCCTGCGAATATCCTCAAGCCGTTCCATCAGGCCACTGTCACCTTCAAGCTTCGAGGGGTGTAGGCAGGTGTCACTCTCGACATCCACCGCGGCCACGAACACTGCGGGCACCGCAGCATCGATCATGGTCACGTCCACCTCGCGCCCGTCGCGCAGTGTGAATCGGTCCGAGGCGGCACCTGTCGGCAGGACGCCCCGCCCGAAAGTGTCGGATGGGTCCAGAAAATCCAGTGCGACGGGCGCACCGGTGCCATGAACGCCCGGAATGGTCAGATCACCCGACACCACCGCGCGGCCCTTGGAGACGGCAAATTGCGCCGCGATGATCTTGCCCGAATTGGTATTGTGAATGCGAACAACTACCTCGCCATCGCTGACGCCACCGCAGAGGCCCTCATCATAGGCAAAAGGCCCCATCGCGGAGCTCATATTGCCGCAATTGCCAGTGAAATCGACGGTGTCATCCACCACCCCCACCTGTGCGAAGGTATAATCGATGTCTGCGTCTGGCCGTGTGGCTGGCCCGATGATGCAAATCTTGCTCAGGGAGGAAATCCCCCCACCCATGCCATTGAGCTGACGCATGTTTGGGTCCGGACTGCCAAGGATCGCAGCAAATAGCGCGGGCCAGTCCGCTTCGTCTTTTGGCAAATCGACGCGCTTCAGGACGACGGCCTTCGATGTGCCGCCGCGGATAAACGCCGCCGGAAGGCGTTGCTGAGTCATTCGGGGATCTCCTCTACTTCGGAAAGCTGCTCTTCGAGGGCGGTCCAGCTGTTGCGGATGTGACGGCGCATCAACAGGCCGGCAACCTCCGCGTCGCCCGCGGCAATGGCGGCAGCGATGCGTTCATGCTCCCGCAACGCCTCTGCGCCGCGCCCGATGACATTACGATGTTTGACACGCAGCAAAGACAGCTGCGGGTAAAGTTCCCGCGTGAGATACCGCAAGATGATCGGATTTGCCGCCATATGGGCGGTCACCATGTGGAAATCCCGATCGCCCGGCGCCTGCAAATAGGCGCCGTTCGGGTGAGACGCGACTTCGTCGGCGTGCTGGTCGAGGAGCTGGCCAAACTGACGGGCCGTATCCTGTCCAGCCTTCGCCGCTGCCAACATGGCCGCCTCGCCTTCAAGCGCTGCCCGCACCTCATAGAGCGCACGGGCATCTTTACGCCCCATCACGCGGACCCGAGCGCCACTGTTGGCGACGATGGTCACGATACCTGCTTCGCTCAGCAAATTGAGTGCGGCTCGCACGGGCCCACGACTCACGTCAAACCGCTCTGCCAAAGCTATTTCACCCAGCCGAGCTCCCGGCTCCAGGCGCCCGGAGAGAATGTCCTCTCGCAGCTCTGTCAGGATTCTCTCGGGGACACTTTCCCGCGCCGCGTCAGATATTGTTGACAATGCTATCACCCAAATTTCTAGTTTTTACCGGCACCTTAGCTGCCGATATGTGTAAATTCTATAAAAATAAAGGATTTGTCAACTTCTGAATGCGACTTGACAGAAAAACACCGAAGCGTTGACACTGCGATGATCACATGATTGTAGTTCAATCTTGTGGGACTTATTCCAAGGGAGGAATCTTCATCATGAAAAGACGTATGCTCATTGCCGCCGCGCTCAGCCTGTCCGCCGTGCTTCATCCGATGTCCGCAGCCGCGCAGGACGAGTGGCCTCCACAGAAAATCAACTTTGTCGTCGCATTGGGGCCTGGTGGGTCCGCCGACCGCACAGCCCGCGCCCTTGCACAGCGTTTGCAGCAAGAAATTGGCGTGCCAATATCCGTGATCAACCAAGAAGGTGGAGGCGGCCACGTTGGCCATACCTATTTCACGCAGATGCCGACCGACGGCAGCTATTTCCTCGCCACCTCGATCCACCCCTATGTTTCAAACGCAATTTTGCGCTTCGATGCCGATTACACGCTGGATGACTTCGCGTTTATCAATGGGCAGTGGAACGACTACGATCTCTTCGCCGTGAACGCCGAGACGCCGTATCAAACGCTATCCGAGTTCATGGAGGCCGCAAAAGTCAACCCGGGATCGCTCAAGGTTTCGGTCGTGCCCGGTTCTACCGGTGCGATTAACCTCGAACTGGCGCTCGAGGCCTATGGGCTCGACAAAAGTGCGGTCAGCGTTGTGACCTACGAATCTGGCGGCGCGGCACGGACTGCCGTTGCGGGCGGACAGGTCGACATGACGGTGTTGGCGGCGGACGGTACGCTGTCCATTCAGGAATATGTGCGCCCGCTCGCGCTCGCGGCGGATGAAGCCTCGGCCGATTGGGATGCGCCCACGCTGAACGCGGCCTTGACCGAGGCGGGTTTGAACGCGGTTCCTGTTCTGCCGGGGTCCATGCGCGGCCTCGCCGCCCATGCTGCGTTTAAGAAGAGCAATCCTGAAGGATTTCAGAAGATGGTCGATGCTTACAAGGCCGTTCTGGATGATGAAGAGTTCGTTGCCATGCTGAAGTCCCAAGAGATCGGGGCGGAATGGCTCGGGCCAGAGCGGACCACCGAAATCATCGAGTCAAATTTCGAAGTGCTCAAGCGGTACGAACCTGAACAGTGATCTGAGGGCGCGGGGGGTAAGCCCCCGCGCTTCAGCCTGATTTGACAACATTATTTTCTTGGGGGCCAGACGTGACCGGAAGATTGACCGCAACTCATGCCGCTTTGCTCGGTATCATCATAGCTATCTCGGGCTTCATCACTTGGAGCGCGCTGTCTGTCTCCACGAAGCTCAACAATCTCGTCGTCGTGGCGCCGGTAGCGACTGCGCTTGCCGCGCTTACGGTGGCGATCATCGTCACGACGCTGCGAAAACCAGCCCCCAAAGACGCCGAAGCAGAGTCCCCCGTCTGGGGCGATTTAGTTTTGCTCACAGGGTTTGCGATCTTCTGCTTCGCGCTCACCAAAATCGGTTTCGACGTCGCGACCTTCCTCTTCGTCTGGGCGGGTGTCGTTATGAGTGGCGGGAAGGGGATATGGCAGCCCCCCTTGTTCGCGGCAATTTTCACCCTGCTTCTGGTCGAAGGGTTTGGCTCGCTCTTCCCTTATCCGATGCTAACGCTGGTGCTATGATATGATTGACCAAATTGCCCTATCACAGGCGATGGATCTGCTGTTCGCGAGTTTCGACCCTTGGCTTTGGGTCATTCCGGGATTGCTGATCGGCCTCATCTTCGGCTCCATTCCCGGCTTACAGATTTCGATGGCAATGGCCGTGTTCTTGCCGGTGACGTTTGGCATGGATTTTCTGCAAGCGATGCTGTTCCTGACCTCGATCTTCACGGGTGGCGCGTATGGCGGGGGGGTGACTGCGATCTTGATGAATATTCCCGGCTCATCTTCCTCAATTGCAACGGCCTTTGACGGTTACCCGATGGCGCGACAGGGCAAGCATAATGAGGCGCTGGGCCTTGGATTGGCGTCCTCGGTAGTGGGGGCGTTCGTTGGCTACATCTTGCTCCTTTTGCTCATCGAACCCCTCGCGGCCTTCGTTCTGAAAATCGGGCCGATGGAGATGGTCGTGGTTGTCCTTTGGGGCCTCACACTGATCGCCACCCTCAACGATAGCAGCCTCGCCAAGGGTTTGATGGCGGGCTTTTTCGGCCTCATTCTGAGCCAGATCGGCATGTCGACCACGGGGATTATGCGCACCACCGTCGGCAATCCGCATCTGCTCGATGGGATTGCTGTCGTGCCCGCGATGATCGGGATTTTCGCCGCATCGGAGCTATTGCGACTGCGGGGCAGCAGCTATCTGGTGCAAGATAAGTCACAGCGCGACATCTCTATTCCCAAAATCCTCATTGGCGTGGCGCAAACCTTCCGCCATCCCGGCGTTCTCATTCGCGGCAGCCTCATCGGGGCCGTCATCGGCGCCATTCCCGGCGTGGGGTCATCCGTGGCGAACCTCGTTTCCTACGGCGAAGCCAAACGCACCTCAAAAACGCCGGAAGCCTTCGGGAGAGGCGCGCCCGATGGGGTCATAGCCGCAGAATCCGCCAATAGCAGCTCCGAAGGTGGGTCGATGACGGCGCTTCTCGCGCTGGGCATTCCAGGGGGCGCCGCCACGGCGGTCTTGCTTGCGGCGTTTTCCTTCCATAACATCATCGGCGGCCCTTCCTTCATCCGCAATCAAACCGACATCGTTTATTCCATTATCCTTGGAAACCTCGGGCAGGTGGTTTTGCTGGCGATCGTCGGTCTGCTGATGCTTCGGGTTCTTGGCATGGTGGTGCGCGTGCCGCTGGCCTATCTGGTCCCTAGTGTTCTCGCGATGTGTGCATGGGGCGGTTACGGCATCACCGGCACGATTGCGGGGCCTCTCACCGTTGCCGCGTTCTCGGGCCTTGGCTGGCTGATGCGCAGGAGCGATTATCCGGTGGCCGCGACAGTGATCGGCTTGCTGCTGGGCCGCATGATGGAGGGCGAGCTCGTCCGCACGCTGCAAATCTCCGGTGGGCATCCGTTCAACTATCTGATGGACCGCCCGATCGCGCTTGTACTCTTCACCACTATGATCCTTGTCTTGGTCGGCGCACCGATTCTAAAACGCATCCGAAAACGCCAACGTAGCCAAGTAGATACAAAAGCATGACACTGACACCTTTGACCCGCGGCGCAGCCACTCTCCTTGTCGGCGCCGCGGGGGGGCTGACATTCTTTTTCTTGAACCTGCCCTTGCCATGGGTGCTGGGCAGCCTGGCCGCATCTGCACTTCTGACCCAGATCTCGAACTTTCAACCAAGATTGCCGCAAAGCTGGCGCAGCTATGCCATGGTCGCCATCGGCACAATGCTGGGCTCGGGGTTCACGCCGGATGTGCTTGCGCGGTCCGGCACATGGGGGATCAGTTTGGTTGCCATGTCGCTCCTCTCAATAGCCTTCTGCCTTGTGGCGTACGGCGTGTTCCGCCGCTGGGGGCATATGGATCGAAACACCGCGCTCTTTGCTGCGATGCCGGGGGGGCTGTCCATCGTGTCGATGCTGGCGGAAAACTACAAAGCCGAAGTCAACCGCGTGGCGCTCTGTCATACGGCGCGGCTCGTCGCGCTGTTGGTGTCTGCGCCGATCGTTGTCCAGATGATCTCGGGCATTGATCTTGCCGATGCAAATCGCGCGGCATACGCCCATCGGGAGGTTATCGATCCGCTGAACCATGGTCTGCTTGCACTGGCGGCGGTTGCGAGTTGGCTCGTTGCGGGGCGTCTGAAATTCCCATCAGGGATGCTGCTGTTGCCATTGTTGATTTCAGCCGCCTTGCACGCCACCGATATTGTCACCGCCCATGTGCCGTTGGCCCTCTCTACGCTGGCGCAGATTGTGATTGGCTCGAGCGTGGGCACGCGTTTCGCGTCGTATACCTTGGTGCAATTTATGCGTGACGGGTGGCTCGCCGCTGTGGTGGGTGTCGTGTTGGCCATCGGTTCACTTGTGGCTGCGATGTTGCTTGCCCCTGTCGCGGGGGGCAATTCGAGCGCCTTCTTTCTGGCCTATTTACCCGGTGGTGCGCCGGAATTAGGTGTCGTTGCCCTCGCCCTCATGATCGATCCGGCGATGGTCGCTGCGCATCATGTGCTACGAGTGCTTTTGATTCTCATATCCCTCCCAGTTTTGGCGAAGTGCTCTGCATATCAAGGCGCGCGAAAAAATTAGCGTTTGACTCTTCTCCGCTCCAGTTGGTGTTGATTTCGACCCAGAAGTGCTTGCGTGGACGTCGTCCTGTCGTCGGCCCTCCTGGGGAAGATTTGGAGTGACCTGCCCCCGATGGTGCCTCAGTCAAAATGAGCGTCCTTGGGTTTGTGATCCGCACCCCAGAGCTCTACCTCCCTTAGGCAGAGTTTCCCGGCTTTGCTCAGGGTGACGGGCTGGTGACACCCCCTGATCGCGCCGTGTGGCCGTTCCTCATTGTAGTAACTTCGCCAAGCCTCCAACTTTTCGGCCGCATCCGCAAGGGTGAGGAACCAATGCTGGTTAAAGCACTCGGTCTTAGGTAGCAAATGCACCAAGTTGCCGTCTGGATGACTGGCGTGATCTGATGTGGAATGGGCGCATGCCAAAGCCATTGATTATTCACACCCTAACAGAGAAGCGGGCCGAGATACTGGGTCAGATTA
>JBLXEV010000023.1:0-29000 GCA_048262715.1 Paracoccaceae bacterium | reverse complement strand
ATGCACGGGGCCGCCCATCTGCCGAGCCTAGAGAGGCCTGCCGAGGTTACGCGGCAACTTGTTGATTTCATCGGGCGCTTGGAGAGAGGTCATTAGTTCCGATCGGAGGCAATCGCGCTTCTTGGTCTTCGGATCGGTATGTCGGCGGCTTTCTATAGCGGACGTTCATGCTATCCTTTTCAACGGCTGCAACGTCCGCAGAGTTGACCTTGAGGCCGCGCCACAAACGCTCGTTCTGGTCAGGGACAGAAACGTCCGAGTTCTGACCCAGACCGCACGCGAAGAGCCGACAACGGACGGTCACAAAGGCTGTGATCTATCTCGTCTTTTATCCTCATCATCCCGCGTATTTCGCCGCCCCGCGAGGATGCATGCAATCGCGGCGAACTGAATTGCGGCGGCGCAGAGGAACAGCGCGGTGGTTTCGACTGCCTCGCCTTCCAACCGCAGCAGCCCGAACGCCGCAGGCGCAAAGGCATATCCGGCCTGACCAATGGCGACGATCAGCGGCACCACACGGGCGGTCTCGGCCGAAGAAAACTCCTGCTGCGCGATCAGCGGCGGCAGCGATGTGGCATTGCCGATCCCGAACCCGAACAGGGCGATCCCTAGGAGCAGCCATAGTCCGCCTTCACCCGCCGCCAGGATGAACAGCAGCGATCCGATCACCTGCACGCCGTAGCTGGCACAGGCGACAAGGCGGCGGTCGGCCGAGGCGGGCATCATCCAGCCAACCAGCGACCGCCCAAGGATCGCGGCGACCGTTGCACCGCCCATGGCAAAGCCCGTCAAACCCTCCCCCAGTACCGGAACCAGCAGCGAGAACAGATGCGCCAGCAACCCGATCTGGGCAAACAGCCCCAGCGTCATGCCCGCCGCAAGGGTCAGGAACTTGCGATCGCGCAGCAATGACCTGCGGGCGGGCGATTTGCCCTGCGCCTGTGTCCGGGCGGGCGTGACCCCAACCCCATCCGGGGATTGCCCCATGTTTTCGGGCGTGTGCCGGAAGACCAGTACCGACAGGACCGCAACGACAGTCACCATGACGCCGCCGATCATCAGCGCAGCGGGCGCAAAGCCGATGCCTGCAATCAACGCGATCCAGAGTGGAGAGAAAATGACGCCCCCGAGGCTGGCACCATTATAGGCCATGCCGAGCGCTGCAGGTCGGCGCAGATTGAACCAGGGCGCGATCAGTGCATTCACGGCGGCAGCCCCCATCGCCACCCAGCCTGCACCACTGGCCAGTGCCGCCACGAACAGCTGCCACGGCTGCTCCGCCAATGCCCAACCCGAGATGCCAAGCGCCAGCAACGCGGCTCCCGCCATCGTCACCATAGGCACGCCAAAGTACCTGTACAGGCGCGGAAGATTAGCCACGACCCCGGCTCCGATCAGAAAATGAACCGTCACCGCGCCCGAGACCATCGCCACCGGCCAGCCGGTCCGCTCGACGACAGCGTACAGAAACACCGGCGGGCCGTAGAAGCCAACGCCCCAGCCAAAGGTGGCCAGCAGAAAGGTGGCGGCGACGACATGCCAGCCAAAGAACGGGCGGGCGGTAGGTGCAGGAAGGGTCATTGGCGAAACTCTCATTGATGTCCCGCCGGTTATGGGCGCAATTGGTTCCTTGATGCTTCGGCGATGGCCGAAGTATTCCGCGCGGTTCTGTGCCAGACTGCCGACAACCGGAGGAGTCCCCATTGCCACATCGAATCGCATTGCCGAGGTCGCCTCCGCCGTGGGCGAGCCTGCCCGTGCAGCCATGCTGGCAGCGCTGATGGACGGGCGCGCCCTAACGGCCACCGAACTGGCCGAGGTTGCCGCCATCACGCCGCAGACCGCCAGCGGTCATCTGGCCAAACTGGCCTCGGTCGGGTTGATCGACGTCGAAAGACAAGGCCGCCACCGCTATCACCGCCTCTCCAGCCCCGAGGTTGCGCGGATGATTGAAAGCGTGATGCAGATCGCGGGCGGTGTCACGCTGTCCCGGCCACCGCGCCGCGTCGGCCCTAAAGATGCGGCCTTGCGTCAAGCGCGCACCTGCTACGACCATTTGGCGGGCGCTCTTGGCGTCAGCATCGCCGATGCACTGCAGTCCAGCGGCGTGGTTGAGATTGTAGGCGACGCAGCCGCCCTGACCGAAACCGGACACGCAAAGATGCAGGCCCTTGGCATCCTCGCGCCCGACGGCAAGACGCGCAGCACCCGCCCGGTCTGCCGCCCCTGTCTGGATTGGAGCGAACGCCGCCCGCATCTGGCCGGGGTGCTGGGGGCTGCCATCTGCACCCATGCGCTGAATCAGGGCTGGGTGCGGCGCCGCTCCGGAACCCGGGCGCTGGAGATCACACCTTCAGGCAGGGCTGGTTTCAGGCAGGCGTTCGGGATGGAATCTGCTTCCAGCTGATCATACCTGCGGCGCGACCTTTATACTTACGTTCGCAGCCATTGTCGCTTCGACAAGCACAGACGGCAGCATTGTCCGCGAAACAGTCCTTGGCGGGGCGCACGGCGAATGTCTGGGCCGAGCCCATTTTACCAAGCGAGCAGTTGCAGCATTTCGCAGCCACAGCGCATTCCCGTGAGAAAGCTCGGCCCATTGCCGCCGTTCGTCGCCGGCATCAATCGCTGCGGTGCGGCCCGTCGAAACAGACTTTCGCCGCAACTGTGATATCGGTCCAACGCCCACATAATTGACGAAGCTGCGGGAAGGACTACGTCGAAGCCCAGACCACCTGATCCAAACCGGCAAGTTTGGCGAGGCGAAGCAACTCCGCCTCGAGTTTGCCAATGCGTTTTTCGGTGCGTAGGCGCTCGGTTTCCGTCCATAAATTGGTCACGGTAAGAGTGCCCTTCACGCGATCCCCTTTGGCTTCTAGGCGTCCAACCAAACGGTTGCCTTCCAAAATGGGATAGACATAGTAACCCCATTTTCGTTTCGCAGCAGGGACAAACATTTCAACCGTGTAATCAAAGCCAAAGAGCCGGGCGAGGCGCGTCCGGTCACGAATGGCGGGGTCAAACGGGTTGAGGATACGCAGTCGCGAGGTGGGATCTTTCAACGTACTGATCCGCATCTCGATATCGGCATAGGCCAGTGCCTTGGTCCAAGTGCCATCCGCGCCCTGAACCTCGGCTTCGATCAGGTTTTCCCGATCATCGTCGGCCCAGGATTTGACTTCGCCAACCTCACACGCGTCCCAAAACTTGCGGATTTCTCCCAAAGTGCCAAAGCCGATCCTGCCCAGTGCCGCGCGGCAAAGCTGGGTGATCTGTTCCGCGTCGCTGAGCTTTGGAATATCTTGCGGATAGACGCGTTCGGCTAGGTCATAGAACTTGGTAAATCCGTCGCGATGCGATGTTGCCAGTTCGCCAGAATACCAAAGGTAGTCGAGCACCATTTTGTGCGGTGGCCGTTTCCACATGGTTTTTTCGCCCGAAATTTTAGTCTCAAAATCTTGTGTCGACAGAGGCCCCTCGTCCCGGATCCGGCGGATCACTTCGGTGATCAAATCGGGTGCCAGATGCTTGCCGAACCAATTCGAACGGCTGACTTGATCCTTTTTGCGCTGGAACTGGCGCTGCCACATGGGCAGGAATTCCATCGGCAACACCGAGGCATCATGCGTGAAATGCTCAAACACCTGCCGCTTGTGACATAGCAATGGGTCGAGCATGTTTTCGCGGTAATGTTGGTTTCGGCTCCACAGGATGTGATGGTGAGCACGGGAAACGACCTGAATGGTGTCGAGCTGTACAAACCCCAGCTGTTTAATCAGCTGCAGCGTGTCAAATGCGCCTGTTGGTGCCTGAGCCAAGCCGTGGGACTTAAGCCACAGGGCACGGGCGGTACGATTGTCTATTTTTAGCCGGGCCACAGCGTTGCGCTCCTAAATATTCTTGTTTTGCTCCACATCCAAACGAAAGAGAAAAGAAAAATTCACTACACCCTTTACCAAGCGTTCGTTTGGAAACGGCCTAGGCGGACATTGGGCTTGGTCGCAGCTAAGGGCTGCTTCGAGCCCAGTTTACCGTGTGTCCGAATTGCAGCTAAAGTGTGCTTTCGCGGTGGAGGCAAAACCTTCAACAAACACCTGTGTTTTAAGCTGGGCTTGCGGGATGAGACCTCGCGTCACTGCCGTCCGATCTTCCGCACCTCGACCGCGCGGGGCTTACGATGGTCCATGAATACAAACGGCTCCATTTGATGCAGCAAAGCTGTGGCTTCGGGGGCAGAGGCATGGCGGAAGTTTTCCGCGCTCATCGAACCACCGATTGCAGGGTGAAGACGCGGCGCAAAAATCTGGCCGGGCGCAAGCGGGCCATGGGCGGCAACAAGCTGTTTGAAAAGGCCTTTACCATCAGACGCATATTTGTCGTAATACTCGCCCACCGTAATAGGCACGGTTGAAAAGCTCAGCAAAGCTGCTTGGTCCGCATCTGCCGGGCCGCCTTCAAAGAACGATGTCGCAGAAACCGTATTTGGCAAGACATGGACATTGAGGAGGCCAAAACTCCGATGCCAGCAGGTCATATCACCGAAGCCCTTTATGGCAAAAGCTGCACAGTCATCGGCGGAGAAATCAGGGTCCCCCAGAAAGGTCTGCCGCAAAAGCCCATCATAACGCTGCGGGTCCACCGTTTGCCATTTGCCTTTGCCCCAGGTTCCAATACCAAGGGTTGAGAGCATCTCGATCAAGCTGTTTGGCACGCGGCCTTCAAGCCAGGTCAGCGTTTCGGTTGGGTAGGGGATTACGTGGTCCAACGTGCCCAATTTTGAGAGGGCGTAACTGCGGATTTCGTCTAGGCGCGACATACTGAATAATCCTTTTGGGCCAGCGAGTTCAAGGCACCTAGGCGTTGCCGCATTAAGCTAGCTTTCCCAGCCTTTTCGCGCAAGGTGGCGGCAGAACGACAAGGCATCCCAAAAGGGACCGCTTTGGGAAGACCGCCGAAAACGAACATTGGCGCAACCACCGCGAATGCTCACTTCGTCCCGCACAGCAGACCTTGCCCGTCAGGTTCGGAGCCAATCTTGCTTGCAGCGCGCGGCGAAGGTCTGGTTCGAGCCCTCTTTACCAAATGCCGTGTCGCAGCATTTCGCATGGGCAGATAATCAAGCCCGTTGGGACCCGGCTCACTCGGGACCTTCGCCGTACCAGTTGACGCCGCAGAGCAGAATCACAAGATCTGCCGTTCACTCCCTTGTTGCGATTTTCGGTCACCGGACGCCTGCAGACCTGAATTCGCGGCCGTTCCCTGCGACCGCCATTTCCATAGGGTGAACCGGACTTCAAGAGATAAACCGACGTTTTCACGACCAATCCAGACAGTCCGAATTCGGAGATGGAACGGATTTGCGACCGAAAATATACTCACAAAAGGGTAAGGCAGAGTTGACGTGTAAGAATATCTAGTGGGATTCTGATGGTACTACTACCATATCGGCCAACGATTGCGCTTGGCTTTCGTATTGGAATGTGAAACCTCTTGCATTGTCACGGTTCCGCATCAGCGGATGAAAAGGGAACGCAGGACGGGATTTGTCCCTGTCTGCGGCTGCCCTCGCAACTGTAGGCGGCGAGTTTGATATCATACCACTGGCGGCGACGCTGGGAAGGGATCATCAAACATTTGAGCCGCGAGCCAGGAGACCTGCCATGACAAACGCAAACGCCGACGAGGTGATCGGTTGGGAGGTAGTTATGGCTGAGCCAAAATTTCTGGGCGGTATTCCGTTCGGACGAAAACCAAAACTGCCTGCACACTCGATCACCTTTGGCATTTTTCCTGATCGAGGTGATCTATGTTTTTCAAATCAATCCTGTCCACCGCATGTGTGTTGGTGGCGTGTTCTTCGGCTGTCGTCGCTGAAACCATCATTGACGATGTTGGCCGCTCTGTAGAGGTCGACCTTCCTATCGAACGGGCGGTGATTTTTAATCGCTATGCTGTTGAATTCGCGCGCGCAATCGGCGCAATCGATCAGGTGGTCGGGACTGGTGCCAGTACCTATCGCGACCCGGATTACTGGCCGCAATTCACCCAGGCCAACGTTGTTGGGCAAGGGCAGAATGACCTGAACTACGAAGCGATTATCGCAAAGAACCCTGATCTGGTGATCTTGCCCCGTAACGGCGTCTATGAGGAAGCCGCGCGGCAGCTGGAACCGTTTGGAATTCCTGTGATGGTCATTACCGCTTGGGACACGATGAAACACGTCGAAAACGTAGAGCTGATGGGTCTTTTGTTCGGCCATGAAGAGCGCGCCGAAAATTTGGTCGATTATTATACCGGATATGAAAAACTATTGGCAGAGCGTCTGGAGGGCGTGCCCACAGTGCCAGTCTACCTTGAAGAGACGCGCCCGCTTGTGACTGTCACGCCTGGGTCCGGCTGGCACGACATGATTGCTGCGGGCGGCGGCGCGAATGTCTTTGGCGATATCGTGATCGAGGACGAAGCAGCAGCGCGCGGCAATCCCAACGCCTTCACAATTGACCCGGAGGAGATCGTGCAACGGACGCCTGCCTTGATCGTTAAACTGGAGCCCGGTTCTTACACCTCAATCCTTGAGGATCAGTTTTCCCGCACTTGGGTAGATCTTATCGGGCGGGAAGAGATCCTGTCGACACCAGCAGCGCAATCGGGCAACGTCCATGTCATCAATTACTATCTGGCGGGTGGATCCTCAAAAATAACCGGGGCGCTTCAGATCGCCAAATGGGCGCATCCAGACCTGTTCGCTGACATCGATCCTGAAGAGGCGATGCGCCAATGGATCGAAGACTTTCAGGGCCTGCCTTATCAGCCCGGCATGACATACCAGAGCGGTTTGTGAGAAAATCCATGGCTTTCATCACTGAACATGGGGCGGCGAGGACCGCCCCGACCTCGCCGGATAGTGCCTTAGGCGCCAGGTATCTCGCTTCGGGGCGGCGCCGCGCATCTATAGTTGCCTTGTCATTCTCTTTGCTAATTGTGGCTGCGGCAGCCGTCACTGTGCAGGGCATCAATGAAACAAGCATTGGCACGCTCGCATTGGTGCTGATCGAGAAAGCCAGCTTTGGTCAGCTTGATCTGGTCGCCGATGATCAATCTGCGCGCGTTCTGTTGTACTTGCGGCTTCCGCGCGTGGTTATGGCGATCGTCGCAGGGGCGGCTTTGTCGGTTTCGGGCGTCCTTATGCAGGCGATCACCCGCAACCCTCTGGTCAGCCCCTATACCATTGGCGTGTCTTCGGCTGCGGGGTTTGGCGCCTCCATCGCTATCATGTTTGGCGTTGGTGTGCAGTCGGTGGGGATCTATTTTGTCCCACTTTCGGCATTTGCGTTCGCCCTCCTTTGCGCAGTCTGCGTCTTCTCGCTGGCTTGGTGGCGCGGAATGGGCGCGCAGGCCATGATCTTGACGGGTATCGCATTGATGTACTTGTTCAGCGCCATGACCGCTGCCGTGCAGTTTGTCGCGACCGAGGAGCAGCTGGCCCGCGTTGTTCATTGGACATTCGGCAGCCTGAATGGCGTGCAATGGGATGCGGTCGGGTTATGCGCCGCCGTGCTGGTGATTGTGCTGCCGGTTATGCAGGCCAAGGCATGGCAACTTAATGCCTTGACGGTGGCAGGCGACGATGTCGCGCAGTCGTTGGGGATGAACGTCCGGCGGCTTCGTGGTGCGGTAATTTTGTTGTCGGTTGTTGCGGCAGCCGCCGTCATCAGTTTTGTGGGGGTGATTGGCTTTGTCGGTTTGATCGGGCCGCACCTTGCCCGCATGCTCATCGGGGGCGATCACCGCTTTTTGTTGCCATTCTCTGCAATCTGCGGTGCGGCGATGCTGCTTGCGGCAGACACCGTAGGGCGGCTCGCGTTCAGTCCAACAGTTTTGCCAGTGGGTATCGTTGTGGCCTTTGTCGGTGTGCCGGTCTTTTTGCATCTGATCACTTCTCGTAAGCGGGAGACCTTCGCATGACCGCGCTACATGCCCTTAAACTGCGGCAAATGGTCGACGGACGTGCCGTGCTGGATGATGTTTCTCTTTCGGTAACACCGGGCGAGATTGTCGGACTTGTTGGGCCTAACGGCGCGGGAAAATCCACACTTGTCCGTGCGATGTTGGGCCAATCCCGCCTCGCCTGCGGCGAAGTACGGTTAGGCGGGCAGGACATCTGTACACTGTCTGCCCGGGAACGCGCCCGGCACATTGCCTACGTGCCCCAACGGGCGCCGGATGGGTTTCCTGTGAGCGTTTTCGACACCTGCCTGTTGGGGCGCACGCCGTATATGGGTGCGAGGCCCTCGGGTGAAGACATCTCTCTTGTGGAGCAGGCACTGGAACAGTTGCAGCTTTCCGACCTGGCATTTCGTACGATGGATACCCTAAGCGGAGGCGAAAGGCAGCGCGTGATGCTGGCACGGGCACTGACGCAGCAGACGCCGCTTATCGTGCTGGACGAACCCACAAGCGCGCTGGATATCGGCAACCAGCTTTTCACCCTGCGTCTTCTGGCCGATCAGGTGCGCGACCGGGGCATTGGCGTGCTGGTCGCGATCCATGACCTTTCACTTGCTGCGCGGTTTGCGACACGGATCGCCCTTCTGCACCGCGGCAAGATGATCGCCGAGGGCGCATGGCACGACGCCCTGACGGCGGAAACCATCCGGCAGTCTTATGGTGTGGAGGCCGAATTCGGGAAGCTGCGTGACGCCCCGATCATCGCACCGTTCGAGGTGGGCGCGTCATGAGGATCGACATTGCCGGCTTTGGGCGCGCCGGACGGGATCTGGCGCATGACAGGCTAATGGAGATATGCGAACTGGCGGACGATCTGGGTTATGGCGGTATATGGTTTAACGAGTTTCACTTTCAGCCAGTACCGCAAGCCCATCCGTCGACGCTGCTCCTGGCGTCTGCCGTGCTGGCCCGCACCCGTCGTCTTCGCGTTGGCACATCTATTGTGGTTCTGCCGCTCTATCATCCGTTGTTACTTGCCGAAATGGTTGCGCAGTTGCACTGGCAAAGTGGCGGACGCTTTGATCTTGGTATCGGGCGTGGAACTCACCCTGATACTTTGGTCCGGTTGGGCATCTGCCCCTCCGAGACCCGCACGCGTTTCGAAGAGGCCTTCAAGATTCTGACGAATGCGCTATACGACACTGCCACAATCGGTACCGGCATGTGTTGGCCACCGTCCGGCGCCCCCGTTGGCCCGCTGCTCAAAGATCAGTGTGTCCCTATCTATATTGGTGGGGCCACCGACGAAACCATTGGTTTTGCGGCCAGAAACGCGCTGCCGCTGCTTCTTAGCTTGGAGCCTCCCGAAGCTGCACAATGCGCAACCTACCACCGGATTATTGCAGCTGAAGGACTGGCGGACCGCAGCGCCGAGTCTTCCTTGTCACGTTTCGTGTTCGTCGCTCGAACTCGATCCGAGGCAGAGCGCCTATTCAAGGACCGGTACGCCGCGCTGCATCAACGTCGAATAGACGCCGCCCGGCGCGCAGGTCGAGATCTCAGCCGCATCGGTTCGCCAGATCTGCATCGGTTCCGCGAAGCGCAGGCGATTGTGGGGACGCCAGAAGACTGCATCATGCAAATCGCAACCCTGAAAGCGCGTTCTGGGATCGGCTCCTTAAGACTTGTTTTCAACGGTAACGGCGCGTTCGAGACTGAGGAGGCGGTAGACGAGATGCGCTTATTCGGAGAATCCGCATTCGCTTCGTTCCGACAAACCGGTTTTGGGGCATCGAATTGTTAGGATTCTGGAGCCTGTTTACTTTGGCGGTACATGCGGTGGCTGTAAGTATTTTTGGAATGGGTTTGTTCTGTTGAAAATCCGCTGGTGCAGAATTTGACCCGAGATCGCGCGTTTGCAGCGAATGACGGGTTCCCGCCGGACCTGCATCAGTAGCCTTCTGGTCCGAGCGGCAGTTGACGGGTCTGCTTCGGGCTGGGAGCAATCATCCGGTTGATCGCGCCGAAGCCTGCGAGGGTAAGATCTGCGCGCCGCACCGCCGCAAGTCCGGATCGAGCCCGTTGCGGCCGGTCGCGTTCTCCCTTTTACCGCATCAGGACGATCACGGGCGCCCCCGGCACAGATCAGCCTTGGAAATGTTCGACATGGGTCTCAAGCGTACGTCCAAAATAGGCTACGCGCCGCCCGAGAAACGAAACGAGGTAGCCTGCGCAACCAGCATCCTTCGCCTTTTCGCTGAAGCTTGCGTAGCTGTAGTCAGATGGATTGGCCTGTGCCCAACGCACTAGACGTTCAATTTCGCCCGCATCAAAACTGGCCGCGACCGGGCCGGTAGATTGCGGCATGCTCAGCGCCACGCAGTCACCATCTGGAAGATAATAGGTCTGTGTGTTGCAACGGTAGTCCACCATATAGCCCTCGAATCCGGCTGAGATCAGCATCCCCACGATCTCGGGGAAGCTGAGGCTGCCATCATGAGCGGCATGCAGGCAGATTTTGGCAATACCAATCTTTTCCGCGTCCATGGCGGTTCCTTTCGTTTTGCCGATGTCAAGTGCGGCCCGGTAGGTCAATTCACAGGGGGCTTCGTCAGTCTTCGCCTATCGACGAGGGTTTGTAAAATCCGGCTTAGCGCTTTGCGGTCATTGCATGACAGTACGCCGAAGTACTCGGTGTCATTCGCATCGGCCATTGCGGCCAGCGCCGGCACTTTCGACCGGCCTTCGGGGGTCAGCGACAAAATTTGCCCACGCCCACCGATATTGGCACGGGCGACCAGCCCCTTAGGCTCAGGACCCATTAATCGGCTTGCGGCGCTACTGGCGGCGTGATTCATGCTCTCCAACTATAGGAGGGTGTGGTGAGCAATCTTTTCTGGCTGAGCGATGAGCAGATGGCACGGCTCGAGCCGTTCTTTCCGAAGAGCCATGGCCGCCCACGGGTCGATGATCGTCGTGTTCTGAGCGGGATAATCTTCATCAACCGCAATGGGTTACGCTGGAGCGATGCACCGAAGGAATACGGTCCAGCCAAGACGCTCTACAACCGCTGGAAGCGTTGGAGCGAGATGGGGGTGTTCGCCCGAATATTCGAGGGGCTGGCGGCCGAAGCGGTGGAGCCGACGACTATCATGATCGATGCGACCTACCTGAAAGCACACCGCACGGCCTCAAGCCTGCGGAGTAAAAAGGGGGATGCGGGCGCCTGATTGGTCGCACCAAGGGTGGGATGAACACCAAGCTCCACGCGGTAACCGACACGAAGGGACGCCCGATCAGGTTCTTCATGTCTGCCGGTCAGGTTAGTGATTACACTGGCGCGGCAGCCCTTCTGGGCGGCCTGCCATCTGCGCAGTGGCTACTTGCTGACCGAGGCTATGATGCCGATTGGTTCCGCGAAGCCTTGCAGGACAAGGGGATCAAGGCCTGTATTCCAGGCCGCAAGGCGCGCAGGACCCCCATCAAATACGACAAGCGCCGCTACAAACGCCGCAACCGGATCGAGATCATGTTCGGCAGGCTCAAGGACTGGCGACGCGTGGCGACCCGCTACGACAGGTGCCCGAAGGTCTTCCTCTCCGCCGTCGCTCTCGCCGCAACTGTGATGTTCTGGTTATGAGTCCTGAGCCTAGTCAACATTATTGACCGCGATTTTCTCACCGACCGCAAAATCCGCGAACCGGGCCTTGCTGCTGCCTGCGGCGAAAGTCCGGTTCGAGCCCTCTTTACCGAATGCCGTCCCGCAGCATTTTGCGAGTGCAGAAAATCCAGCCTGTCGCGACCGGCCCACTCCTGCCGTTTATCACTGACGACTTCGCGGCAGGGCAGCTACACCAAACCAGCCATTCGTGCATCGCGCAGCATTTTTGGAGCGTGAAGGTCTACTACGCGGACGAAGCTGCCGTTTACTTTTCTCGCCTCAGTGACTGCAATGCACCCAAACCTGCCGTCCGCTCTCGCATTCTCTCTTGGACAACTGCAGAGGGGGACAAAGCATGCTTTCTCTGTGCTTAAAGGACTTTCAGGCCATCGGGTAAAGTCTAGCCGGGCCTGTAATGACCCAGCGGAATCTGCTCAGGTTAAGCCGCTAACCTGAATGCCTCAGCAGGCGTGCGCATGGCAAGGGCCTGATGAGGGCGGCGATTGTTGTAGAAACTGATCCAGTCGGCAATGACGCGCGTGGCGTGCTGAATGCTCTCGAAGCGATGGCGATGAACGCATTGCTCCTTGAGCGTTCGGATGACCCGCTCGATCATGCCGTTCTGCTGTGGGCAGTGCGGGGTGATGAACTCCTGCTTCAGGCCATAGCTGCGGACCAGGGCCGTGAAGTGCCTACTGGTGAAGACCAAGCCGTTGTCCGACCTCAGCAGGAATTCCCGATCAACCTTGCCCAGGGTGCCGAACCTGGCGATCAGCGCGTGCTCCAAGGCAGCGCTGGCCGTGGTGGCCTTGCCGGAGCGGGATAGATGCCAGCCCAGAAGCTCGCGGGTGTGACAGTCGATCACCAGCGCGAGCGACGCCCAGCCGTCCTTACCGGCCCAGACCCGAGCCAGATCCGTCGACCAGCGCTCGTTCGGCGCGGTAGCGACGGAAGGAACGGCCTCGATACGCGGCCGCATCCCGACGGCGCGCTTGCGAACCTGCCAGCCCTTGAGCTGAAAGATCCGCTGCACCGTGTTCTTGTTGAAGCCGAGCAGCCACGCGACTGTGCGGTAGCCGAAGGAGGGCTCGGCCTCGATCATGGCCTTGATCGGCTCGGCGAAGCGGGGATCGACCTTCGGCGCCGCCTTGGTCGGTGTGTAGTAGACCGTCCGCCGCGGCACCCCGAACCAGGTGCAGAGCTTGGTGATCGACACCGTGACGCCCTCCGCAAGAAGGCCCTGCTGGATGCTCTGGATCATTTGTCGTCCGCCGCATCCAGCAGGGCCTGCGCTTTTTTTCGCGCGCGGATCTCCAGCATGGCCTCGCCGTAGGCTTCCTGAAGGTCCTTGAGCTGCTTCTCGTATTGCTCGCGGATGTCGAGCGGGTTGGCGCGCAGAGAATTCTCCATGCCCCGCTTCGCGTCCTCGACCCAGCCCTCGATCTCAGAAGGCGTCAGGTCGAACGAACGGCTGGCTTCGGCCACCGTTGTTTTGCCCTGGATGATCTCGATGACGAGCGCGGTTTTGCGCTTCGCCGTCCAACGTTTTATGCTGTCGTCCATTGTCATACTCATCGCTACCTTCTCCTTTGTAGCATGAGCAGATTTTCAGTGGGTCATTACATGGGCGCGTGAATGGGCTGCACGAACTGCCGCAGGCCAAGGCCACCGCCGCGTGCGGCATCCCCAGTTCTCGCCGCATTTGGAAAAGTAACCGCGTATCGGCCATGCAACTGAATCTTCCTAAAATTTAGCGCGATACAGAAAGAAACAGTGACCCTGAAAAGTAAAAGCACTGCGCCAGGATGCAGCTTTTTCCGACGTTTGTGATCAGCCAGTGCTCAAACTGAGCGGCGTCTCGCACACATTAAACCCGAAAAGCTCATGCAGATCAGGCTGATGTTTTGTTGGGGAAAAAGCACTCCTCTCGCCGAGCGGTGCACCCGCTCTCTGACATCTGCCTCGAGAAGTTTTTGGTCAAACGCTTACCCCGAACAACCAACCGACGCCCGCCGTGATGGCCATAGCGGCAGCGCCCCAAAACAAAACCCGTGCAGTGGCGGGAAGTTTCGGCGCACCCCCCACTTGCGCGCCAAGTGCGCCAAGCCCCGCAAGGCAGATCAGTGTTGAAATCACCACGGTTGGGATGACGTTGCCACTGGGAGCCAAGATTGCGGCAGAAAGCGGTAAGGCTGCGGCGATGGTGAAGGTTAGGCCAGAGGCAAGGGCCGCCTGCATCGGATTGGCGGCATGGATTTCGGACAGACCAAGTTCATCGCGCACATGGGCTGCCAGCGAGTCTTTTTCCGTTAACTCCCGCGCGACCAATGCCGCTGTTTGCGCCGACAATCCCCGCGATTGATAGATCGAGGCCAACTCAGCCTCCTCTGCATGGGGCGTATCGATCAGCGCCTGCTTTTCCCGCGCGATATCGGCGCGTTCCGTATCGGATTGCGAGCTGACCGACACATATTCCCCCGCCGCCATCGACATTGCCCCTGCCGCGAGGCCCGCCGCACCAGCAACCAATATCGCACCCGCGCTGGGATCTGCCGCCGCAACCCCCACGATCAGCGAGGACACAGAGACAATGCCGTCATTCGCCCCCAAAACCGCAGCGCGCAGCCAGCCTGTTCGATTGACGAAATGCCGCTCTTCATGGGCAGATTGATAGGATTCTGACATTTATATCTCCATTGAACGGGTACGGACCCTGTTGATTTCAGGTGCCTAGTTGGATCGAGGCGCGAAAACCGCGCGTTTGGCCGGGGATCGGCGAGGCGAGGGAAAAAGCCGCATGTGTGCGGTCAGCAATCGTGCGCAAAATCGCAAGGCCAAGCCCGCTGCCGCTGCCCGCGCCATCGCCGCGCGCGAAACGGCCCGACAGGCCGACCAGCAAATCCGCATGCACAGGCGGGCAATCATTTTCAACATGCAGCCAGCCATTCGCCGTTAACTCTACGCGGACCTTGCCATCTTCGCCATGGCGTTGCGCGTTTTCGATAAGATTGCGCGCAACGATTGCAATGGCATCAGGGTCGATTTCGGAGAGTACCGGCGTCTCAGGGATCAGACATTCAATCTGCGCCGCATCTGCCCCGCGCAAGAAATCGTCAACCACCAGTCGCAACACCACGCGCAGATCATGCGGCTCAGCGGCAGTCAGTTGCGCCCCCTCGGCGCGGGCCAGTTGCATCAGCCGTTCTGATAGCTGCGTTAGCCGTTTCAAGGTGCCTTCAATCGCTTCGGCGCGGCGGGCGGTATCAACCTCATGCGTTTGCTGGCGCAAGCGTTGCACCTGCGCCACCGCCCCCGCCAAAGGGGTGCGCAACTCATGCGCCGCGTTCGAAGCAAAGCTTCGTTCAGCTTCAAACGCTGTACCAAGTCGTTGAAACAACTGGTTCACGGTCCTCGCAATAGGCTGCAACTCGGCAGGCACCCCCCCTGTTTGCAATGGGGCAAGATCATTTGCATCGCGCTGCGCCAATTGGCGGCGTAACTGCACCAAAGGCCGCAATGCGAATGCAAGCCCATAGCTGATGCCCAGAATACTGAGCGGGATAACCACGAGCAAAGGCAAGGCAAGCCCCATCGCCAGCTCGCGTGCAACGCCTAGCCGATGGGCCATTGGTTCTGCGATGGTCAGCGTGATCGTGCCGCGCACGGCTGTCTCTTGGTAATAGCGAAAGCCGTCCGTTTGGTGGAAGCCGGTTTCGCGGAAATCGGGAAACTGCGTCGGGTCGGCCTGATGGGACGTCAGCAATACCCGTCCGAGATTATCGCGCACCAAATATGTAAAATACTCGTCATGCGCGTCCAGCGCAGTGACTTGCTGGGTGAGCCCTTCCTCTTCGCGGCTCAACACGTCAATTACGGCGAGTTGTAGAATGCGCTGTCCGGTTTCTTGCAAGGCGGAATCGAATACCTCGCCCATCTCGTTCATCAAGATGCGTGACGTGACCGCCCCCGCCGCCAACCACATCACCGTGACGACCAGCGATAACGCTACGACGGCCCGCAACCGGATTGAGACGATTGTCATCCCTGCCCCAAACGATAACCAAGCCCGCGTTCGGTAATGATAATCCCAGCGCCGAGCTTTTTGCGCAAGCGGCTGATATGCACCTCGATTGTGTTGCTTTCCACGTCGCGATCAAAGGAATAAAGCCGCTCTTCCAGCAGCGACTTGGATAAGAGCTGCGATGGCTTTTGCACGAAGGCCTCAAACAACACCCATTCGCGCGCAGTCAAAGGGATGGGCTTCCCGACGCGCGTAACACTGCGCGCAGCCGTATCGATGGTCAGCCCTTGCAACATCAAAACCGGGTTCGGATTGCCAGAATAGCGCCGCGCCACGGCCCCGATCCGCGCCGAAAGCTCCTCCAGGTCAAAGGGTTTCACCAAATAATCATCTGCGCCCGCATTCAGCCCCTCTATCCGGTCCGAGATTTGGTCAAGTGCTGTCAAAATCATCACCGGCACCTTGCTGCCAGCGTTGCGCAAGGTTCTCAGAAATGAAATTCCGCGCCCATCGGGCAGCATCAGGTCCAGTAACAGCAAATCGAACGCGGCGCATGCAAAGGCATCGGCCGCCGTATCCAGCCGCATCGCCCAATCAACCGAATGCCCATCGCTTTCCAACTGTTCGGCGACTGCAGCCCCGATCACCTTATCATCTTCGATTAACAGAATCCGCATTTGGTTCCTTACCCCGTCGCCCAAATCGCCACGGCCAACCTGCGCTTTAGCCCGCCAACCTGACGGCTAGCTGAAGCTCTTTTTTGGTTTGCTTCAGGATAGCGTCAGCTTCCTGCGCCATAAGGCAGGTCATGGAAGTCACTGTTGAAGGTTTGCAAATGAAGCGCCCAGTCCTGAGGCCATCACTCCTGAGGTTCGCAGCCTACGCCACATCACAGCTTGCGGCTGCACTGCTGTTCGTTGGCGAGGCGCAGGCCGAGACGCGCTGTGCCGTGCCGATGACAGATTGGCAACCGCGCGATGCGGTGGCCCAGCTGGCCGAGCAGAACGGCTGGAACGTGCGGCGAATCAAGATTGATGACGGCTGCTACGAAGTTAAAGGAACGGATGCAAATGGCCACAAGTTTGAGGTCAAAGTGCATCCGGGAACTCTGGCCATCGTCGAACACGAGTATGAAGACGACGATGATCATGACCACGATGATCGCAAGCGCAAAGATCAAACGAAAGACTAACGCTTTGTTTTGCCATTCAAACCGCCGCCTTTGATCACAATCGGGGATCGCACCCTTATATCTAAACGGAGACAGATCATGAAATTCTCCCTGTTCCTGACAGTGAGCGCCATAGCCCTTAGCACCACCGCAATCGCTGCGCCTGCCCAGCGCCTGCCAATGCAAGCGCCGCAAAACCCCATTGAAACGAAGGAAGCCTCAACAGAACGCGCACGGAGCGGGGTAGCGCAACATGTTGTAAAGGCAGAATGGCTGCACCTCATCAGCAGCGACGACGACGAAAGCGATGAAGACGATTGTGACGACGACGATGATGATTGCGCCGATCACATTCGCGGCGGCTCTGCAGCCGCACCCAACGGCCAAAGCACGCCGCCCCAAAACGGGCTGTTCACCCCCGGCAAAGCCCCGTCTCTCAAATCCAACTGATCCCCATTATTTTGCAATGAAAGACAAAAAATGAAGACGAAATCCCTGCTTGCAGCCCTTGTTCTAACAACTGCGATGACGATTCCGGTTTTGGCACAGGCCAAGACGGTAGACCTGACAACGACGCTGACGCAATACGGCGGTCAAGGGGCCTATCTTGCGATCTACGTCACCGATGCGTCCGGCGCATATGCGGGCAGTCTTTGGATGGCTGGGGGCAAAACGAAATACTACAAACATCTGACCGATTGGGCCCGTTTTACCGGTAACGACGCGGCTGAGGTCCAAGGCATCACCGGCGCAAGTGTGGGGGCGGGCCGCAGTCTGGAGCTATCGATGGACCTTGCGGATGCTCTTTTTGATGCAGGCTATACACTGCATATCGACGCCTCCGCCGAGGATATGCGCGACAGCCCGAATGAAATTGCCGTTCCGCTGACCACCGCGGGCGCGGGCATGCCCGTCAAAGGGCGGCGCTACATCGACTCCTTCCGCTACGATTTCTAACCGCTGGGTGACCCAATGATCCGCACGCTCCACCGCTGGGGCGGCCTGTTGGCCGCTGTCTTCTTGATTGCCTTGGCCATAAGCGGCGCGGCCCTGTCGGTGTTTCCGGCGGTGGAGCGTGTGACTGCCCCCACGGCTGTGCCAGAGCAATCGGTGGCAGCGCTTGCGGCCATGGTGGTGGCGCAGCATCCGCGGCTTGAGCAAATCCGCCGCGCACCTTCGGGCAAGCTGACAGCATGGTGGTTTGAAGGGAACACTCCCGGCTCTGCCGTTATTGATCCGGCGACGGGCCAAGACACGGGCAGCGCCGATCCTTCGGCTGTTGAGCAATGGCTGGTTAACTTTCACCGTTCGTTATTTTTGGATGATGCAGGTCGGATCGTGATGGCAGTCGCCGCCTTTGCAATGGCGGTGCTGGCGGTTTCGGGCGGCCTGTTGGTGATACGGCGGGCAGGTGGTTGGCGGCGTTGGTTCTCCCGCCAGCGCGGCCCCTTTGCCGCCCGATTTCATACCGATGTGGCGCGCGTGTCAGCGCCTTTACTTTTGATATCCGCAGTTACTGCGTTGTGGATGGTGGGCTCCACCTTTGACATGCTGCCAACAGATGAAGCGAACCCTGCCTTTCCCGCACAGGTCAGTGGCGAGAGCGCAATTTCGGTGGCCGACATTCCAACGTTTCGGACCACCCAAGTTGCCGATTTGCGCGAGCTAACCTTTCCCGCTGAGGGCGACTTAACAGATGTCTACACCCTCGCGACAGCGCAGGGCACGGGCTATGTCGACCAAGGCAATGGTGCGCTATTGTCTTGGGCGAGCCCCGGTCTGTGGACCAAGGTTTGGGAGTGGATTTACCTGTTGCACACTGGCCAAGGGGCCGCACTTTGGGGGCTGCTTCTGGGCTTATCGGTGGCAAGCGTTCCAGTCTTGGCGATCACGGGAACTATGAGCTGGGCCAAATCCCGAAGCACCCGCCCCCAATTGCGCGGCATGGTCGGGGCAGCCAAAGCGCACACCGTAATCTTGGTTGGCAGTGAAGGCGGGACAACATGGGGATTCGCCGCAACGCTTAACAAGGCGCTGCAAACCGCTGGGCAAACCGTCCATCTTGGGCCTTTGTCAGGCTTTGCCCCGCACACCTATTTGGCCGCACGACAGATCATCGTGATGACCGCGACTTGGGGCGATGGCGCGGCCCCATCCTCAGCGCGTGGGGCCTTGGCGCGATTGGCGCAAGCACAACCAACCGTCCCTATCGCCGTCTTGGGCTTTGGCGACCGGAGCTTTCCAGAGTTTTGCGCCTTTGCAACGGCGTTTGACGCGGAGGCCCGTGCCAATGGGTGGGCCACCTTGTTGCCCATGGATCATATCGACCGCCAATCGTCACAAGAATTTGGCCGTTGGGGGAGCGATCTGAGTGCCGCGCTTGGCATCCCACTCACGCTTGATCACCAACCAATTCCGCCGAAATCGACGCCGCTCAGGCTCCAATCCCGCCGCGAGTATGGCGATGCGATGCAGGCTCCTGTCGCGATCTTGCGCTTTGCTCTGCCTAAATCAAATCTGTGGCAGCGACTCACAGGGCGAAGCTTCATGCGGTTTTCTGCTGGCGATCTGCTGGCCATCCTGCCCCAAGGCGCGGCGATTCCACGCTACTACTCGCTCGCCTCTGGTGTCCAAGATGGCTTTATCGAAATTGCGGTGCGCAAACATCAAGGCGGGCTTTGTTCGGGCCAACTTATGGCCCTGCAACCAGGGCAATCGGTGCAGGCCTTTCTGCGTCCAAATCCGGATTTCCACCCCGACCACGATAGCACCCCGCTGATCCTGATTGGGGCGGGCACTGGCATTGGCCCATTGGCAGGGTTCATCCGTTCACAGGGCGGGCAACGCCCCGTCCACCTATGGTTCGGCATCCGTCATCCGGATTCAGATTTCCTGTATGACCAAGAGCTAACGCAATGGCACGATGCCGGGAAATTAACCGGGCAACACACAGCATTTTCACGCAGCGGCAGACGGGAATATGTTCAAGACGTCCTGCGTCAAGATGCCGACACTGTACGAAACCTTATCCGCTACGGTGCCAAGATCATGGTCTGCGGCGGACGTGACATGGCGCAGGGCGTGCGTGAGGCGCTGTCCGATATTCTTGCCCCCGACGGACAATCGACCGCAACATTGAAAGCCGAGGGGCGCTATGCAGAAGATGTCTATTAATCCCACCCGCCAACGGTTGCAGGGGCCAACAATGGGCACGCAGTGGTCCGTCGTTCTTGATGGGCTTGCGGCCCGCAAGACGGATTCTGTGCAAATCGCCCTGCAGCAGGCGGTTCAAGAGGTCGACGACCAGATGACCACGTGGCGCGCGACCAGCGATTTGATGCGCCTGAACGCGGCACCGCTTGGGCGTTGGATCGACTTGCCGCCCCAGTTGATGCGCGTCCTTGCAGAAGGTCTGGCGATCAGCCGCGTGACGGATGGCGCGTTTGAAATGAATTTGGGCGAGGCGGTCGCGGCATGGGGCTTTGGAGCATCCGCGATCGACCTTGACCACATACGCGAGGCGAGCCACGCCACCCGCATTCGCGCAACAGACGGCTTGCAACTGGATGAGATCCGATGCCGCGCACAGAAAACAGCCCAGCTGACGTTGGATCTCTCGGGCATCGCCAAAGGCTATGGCGTGGACCGATTGGCCGAGGCTCTCGCAGGTTTTGGCATCGGGTCCGCCCTTTGTGCCATCGACGGAGAGCTTAGGGCGCTTGGCACCCAAGCGGATGGCACCCCTTGGGCGGTTGCTGTTGAAACCCCCGATAGCGATCACCATTTGCCCCATTCCTATGTGGCACTTGCCGATGGTGCGGTGGCAACCTCCGGCGACTACCGACATTTTGTGACGGTCAAGGGCCACCGGCTAAGCCATACAATAGACCCGCTTCGCCGCGCCCCTCTCATCGCAGCCCCAGCCTCCGTCAGCGTTCTGGCCCAAAGCTGCATGCAAGCCGATGCAATGGCGACCGCGCTGATGGTCATGGGTGTTGACGCGGGCCAAGCTTACGCGCGCGAGAACGGCATCAGCGCCTTGTTTTTGAGGCGCGCGGACGAGGGCGTTGTCGCACATGGAGTGGGGATGTTCTGTGACCAAAAATCGCTCGCGCGAAGACCCTGACCCGTTCGACCGATCCTATCGTGGGCAAGAGATCACCACGTTGGCGGCCAAGCGAACTGCGCCGTTCTCCGTTGCTTTCGTCGAAGATCATCCCAAGCGCATGCTTCGGCCCCTGGTCAGCGCGGGGCTGTCATCATGATGCTGGTTCAAATACAATTCCGATGCGCCTCTCTCATTGGCGTGCTCGACGTTGATCGGCAACCGCTCCCTCAGCACGTCCTTCAGCAGAAAGATTTCTCATCAACGCCCTGTGCAAATCACGACAAACTTGGGCCGTTCAGCCCGTTTAAGAGACGCTGTTGCGGGATCAGCCTCAATCGCATGATCCTGCCCACGCATCGGGTGCGGCTACTCGAAGATTTCATGTCAGTGCCTCACAGTAGCCTGCCTATCTCCTCGACGCTGAGCACCTTCCCTGTCGAAACAACTTTTTCGTCGATGACGAGGCCGGGCGTGGACATCACGCCATAGCCTGCGATCTCGGCAATGTCTGTGATCTTTATAAGATCAACCTCTTTGCCCGCAGCGATAGCCGCCGTCTTTGCATTCTCGCCAAGTGTGATGCATTTTTTACATCCCGAACCCAGAATTTTGATGATCATGCGGCACTCTCCTTCAGATGAACCAGTCGGTGATAGCGTTGAACAGGAAACCGATGCCGAGGATTCCGATTACCACCACACTGAGGAACAAGATCAGCAGCGGCAGTTTGACGACCCTCTTGAGCATAATAATTGATGGCAGGGATAGCGCTGTGACGGCCATCATGAAGGCGAGCACAGTGCCCAAGCCGACGCCTTTGCCCACCAACGCCTCGGCAATCGGCAGGGTGCCGAAGATGTCGGCGTACATCGGCACGCCAACAAGGGTCGCGAGTGGCACCGACCACCATTTGTCCTGTCCCAGAAGCGCGGTGATGATGTGTTCGGGGATCCAGTTGTGGATGGCCGCTCCAAGTCCCACGCCGATCAGGATATAGGCCCAGACGCGATGAACGATCTCGGCAACCTGATCGGCGGCAAAGCGGAGACGCCCCATGCGGGTCATCGCGTGATCCATGTCATGCACCGGAACCGTACGAACGAAATCGGCCACCTGATCCTCCATCCCCGCGCGTCCGATCAACGTGCCGCCGACAATCGCTACCACAAGGCCGACTCCCACATAGGCCAGTGCAATGCTCCAGTTGAAGATCGAGGCCAGCAGGATGACCGAGGCAAGATCCACCAGTGGTGAGGAGATCAGAAACGAAAAGGTAATCGCCAAAGGCAGGCCTGCTGCTGTGAAGCCAATGAACAGCGGAATCGACGAGCACGAACAAAACGGCGTGATTGTCCCCAGCAAGGCGGCAAGCGTATTGGCCCAGAGCCCTGTCCGCCCGCCAAGGATGCGGCGGGTCCGCTCTGGCGGGAAATAGCTTTGCACCCATGAGATCAAGAAGATCAGGACCGACAGCAGGATGAAGATCTTGATCACGTCATAAACGAAGAACTGCGCCGAGCCGCCGAGCCTCGACGCAGGATCAAGCCCAACAGCCGACACGCCGGATGACACCAGATCCGAAAGCCATTGCATCCGCAGAACCTGATCGTTTAGCCAGCCCAAAATATTCATGTCGCGCCCCCTTACGCACATAGAAGCACATGAGGTCGCTCTTAGAATTGACCTGTATCAAGGTCTGCGGGGCTATATATTGCGTGTTCACTCCTACAGGTGCCTGACGTCAGCGCCGCTCGCCGGGCCGCAGCAGACCACCTGAATAGCGAGATCGGCATCTGTTGGTTCCGTGATGTTTTCCGAAGATCAGGGCCATCCTGATGTGTCGCCAAATTGGAATGCTCCCGCCCGTCGCCACAAGATGGCAATCCACATCTGGGATGTTGTTAAGGCGGTGGCCTTTGGCACCGTACCTTGCGTCGTTCAGAACAGATGCTCGCTCTGCCCCAGATTGCCACGCTCGATACTGACCTAAATCAAGGTCGTCTCGCGCTCAGTGCGCTAAGATCCAGCCAATTCGTTGCGGTAGTGCAGCGTTGAGGCGCGGATTCGTTCGCGCCTTTTGAAGGGGATCCAAATGGCACATGTCGTGGTACTCGGCTCGGGCTTGGGCGGTACGATCGCCGCCTATGAGTTGCGTGACAAGCTTGGGGCGGATCATTCGGTTTCGGTGGTCAGCAATGGCAACCGCTTTCATTTTGTTCCGTCAAACCCTTGGGTCGGCGTTGGCTGGCGTGACAAGGCAGCGATCGAGGTCGATCTGGATGCGGTCTTTGCCAAGCGTCACATCGCGTTGCATCCGCAGGGCGCCCAGCGGTTGCATCCAAAGGAGCGCCGTATCGAGCTGAGGGATGGTGGATCGATCAGCTATGACTATCTGGTGATCGCCACGGGTCCTGAACTTGCTTTTGACGAAATCGATGGCTTTGGCCCTTCGGGTCATACGCAGTCCATCTGCCACGTTGATCATGCTCTGGAAACGAAGAAGGCCGTGGATGCGCTGATTGCAAACCCCGGCCCTGTGGTGATCGGGGCCGTCCAAGGGGCCTCTTGCTTTGGCCCCGCCTATGAATTTGCCTTCATCCTCGACAAGGCTCTGCGGGACGCGAAAGTGCGCGACAGGGTGCCGATGACATTTGTCACGTCTGAACCCTACATCGGCCATCTGGGGTTGGATGGAGTCGGCGACACGAGGGGACTTCTGGAAGGCGAGATGCGTCAGCATCACATCAAATGGATCTGCAATGCCCGGCTCGATAAAGTCGAGAAAGACAGGGTTCTGGTGTCGGAGATTGCCGAAGATGGCTCGATCCTGAAAACCCATGAGGTGCCACAGGTGTTCACCATGATGCTGCCCGCCTTTCGGGGCATAGAGGCGCTGAGGGGGATCGAAGGTCTGACCAATCCACGCGGCTTTGTTCTCGCCGACACATATCAGCGCAATCCGGCCTTTCCAGAAGTGTTTTCCGTAGGCGTTTGCGTGGCGATCCCGCCCGTGGGCAAAACTCCCGTGCCCGTCGGCGTCCCCAAAACCGGATTCATGATCGAGTCCATGGTCACCGCAACCGTGCACAATATCGACCGCCTGATCCACAACCAGCAACCAGATGCAATCGCCAGTTGGAACGCCGTTTGCCTTGCAGATTTTGGGGACAGCGGCATCGCATTTGTCGCCCAGCCGCAGATCCCACCGCGAAACGTGAATTGGTCCTCGTCCGGAAAATGGGTGCATTTGGCAAAGATCGCCTTTGAAAAATACTTTCTCCACAAGGTTCGCAGTGGCAAATCAGAACCCTTTTATGAGCGTCTCGCGATGCAGGCGCTCGGGATCGAAAAACTCAAAGAGATTAAGCTCGATACGGAAGAATGACGTCGCAACTGTCGTCCATATGGTTGCCAATTCACAATGTCCCGATGCCAATGCGCAGTTGGGTGAAACAAGGAAAATCACATGACACTCGATCGTATGGTAATGGCCTTCGCAGGCTGCATGGTTCTTTTATCGCTGGCGCTGACCATTTGGGTCTCGCCTTATTTCATATGGCTGACGGTTTTTGTGGGCGTGAACCAGATCCAATCGGCCTTTACAGGAGTCTGCCCTGCGGCGATGGTCTTCAGATCGCTAGGTGCCAAACCCGGAACGGCATTCTGACCTACCTGGGCCCGAAATCGTGGATCCGCGATAATTCCGGCCCTGTAACGCACGAAGTGGACTGATCATGCGAACTCTAATTGCCATAGCCGCCTTAGCGGCGTCGTTGCCGCTGGCATCGCGCGCCGATGATTTTCCACTGTCAGCGGTGTCGGTCACGGAATGGAAGGCGGTCTATGGCCGGATCGAGGCGCGCAGCCGAATTCCGGCGCGCGCGCGGCTGGGTGGTACGCTTGTGTCACTTGATGTCAGCGAAGGCGATGTTGTCACTGCTGGGCAAGTGCTGGCGCAGATTGTGGATGCAAAGATCGGCTACCAGCTTGCGGCTATCGACGCACAGCTGCAGGCGCTGACCGCCCAGATGGACAACGCAAAACTCGAACTGACGCGAGGCGAGGTTTTGCTGGCGCGCGGCGTGACCACCGCCCAAAGGCTGGATGCGCTGCGCACGCAAGTCGATGTGCTGATAGGTCAGATCGCGGCGGCTGGTGCCGATCGCAAGGTCGTGGAACAACAAGCGCTTGAGGGGGCAGTGCTGGCCCCGATTGGTGGGCGGGTACTGGCCGTGCCGGTGGCCGCAGGCGCGGTCGTCTTGCCTGGCGAGGCTGTGGCCACGATTGGCGGCGGCGGGATCTTCCTGCGCATCGCGGTGCCAGAACGCCATGCCGCCTTTTTGCACGAAGGCGCTGCGATCGAGATTGAAACCGCCGCTGGGCCGTCACAGGGCACTCTGGCGCGCCTCTATCCTTTGATTGAAAACGGGCGCGTGATCGCGGATGTAGATGTGCCGGACCTACCCGAAAGCTTTATTGACGCGCGCGTGCTGGTGCGCCTGCCGGTCGACACCCGCACCGCGCTGATGGTGCCCGAAGCCGCCGTTGTCACCCGGACTGGCCTTGATTTTGTCGAGGTCGCGGGCGCAGAAGGCCCAGTCCTTCGGACGGTCGTTCTGGGTCAACGTCAGACGCTTGACGGGGCCGCGATGATCGAGGTGCTGTCAGGCCTTGTCGCCGGCGACATTGTGGTGACAAAGCATGAGTGAAACCCCTGAAACGACCAAGCTTGGCATCGCGGGGCGTTTGACGCGGGCGTTCATTGCCTCGTCGCTGACTCCTTTGTTCATTCTGGCGGCGCTTGCGATGGGGCTGGTGGCGTTGACGTCCCTGCCGCGTGAAGAAGAGCCGCAAATCTCGGTTCCACTGGTGGATATCCATGTGCAGGCCCCGGGCTTGCGGGCCGAGGATGCGGTCAAGCTGGTGACCGAACCACTGGAAGCTATTGTGAAAGGCATCGCCGGGGTCGAACATGTCTATTCCTCAACCCATGACGACACCGCGCTGGTCACCGTGCGCTTCAAGGTCGGCACTTCGTCCGATGCCGCCGTCCTACGCGTGCATGACAAGATCCGCGGCAACCTGGACCGCATCCCCGTCGGCATCCCCGAGCCGTTGATCGTGGGGCGTGGTATTGATGACGTGGCGATAGTGTCGCTGACACTTGCCCCCAAATCAGGGGTGGAAGGGGTCAGTGCCAACGATCTGACCCGCATCGCGCGTGAATTGCGCACGCAAGTATCCAAGACCGAGGATGTCGGCCTGACCTACCTCGTGGGCGAGGTCCCCGAGATGATCCGTATTGCACCTGACCCAGAGCGGCTGGCCTTATACGGAGTCACCTTGCAGCAGTTGGCGGCAAAAGTTGCCAATGCGAACCGGTCGCTAAACACAGGCCAATTGCGCGACGGCGGCGATCAGATTGATCTGGTGGTGGGTGCAACGCTGGTGGCACCCGCGCAAATCGCCAACCTTTTGCTGACCACCCGCGATGAACGGCCAGTCTATGTCGCCGATGTCGCGCAGGTTGCTTTCGTGTCAAACAGTGCCGACGTGATTGTCGCCAATGTAAGCCGCGCGGAAGATGGGACAGTTACCCGCGCGCCAGCCGTCACTCTGGCCGTGGCCAAACGCGCCGGGGCCAATGCGGTGATCGTGGCAGAGGCCGTCCTGCGCCGGGTCGAAGCGCTGGAGGGCAGCCTGATCCCTGAAAACATCGCCGTCATCGTCACGCGCGACTATGGCGAAACCGCGAACGAAAAGGCCAATGAACTGTTGTTCCATCTTGGCCTTGCGACATTGTCCATCGTGGCGCTGGTGTGGCTCGCCATCGGCTGGCGCGAGGCGATTGTCGTGGCCGTGGTGATCCCGGTCACCATCCTGCTGACACTTTTTGCGGCTTGGGTGATGGGTTACACGCTGAACCGGGTGTCGCTGTTCGCGTTGATCTTCTCGATCGGTATTCTGGTAGATGATGCGATCGTGGTGATCGAAAACATCGCGCGACACTGGGAAATGAAGGATGGCCGCAGCCGCCTGACAGGTGCTGTCGAGGCGGTGGCCGAGGTTGGAAACCCGACCATTGTGGCGACACTGACGGTGGTCGCAGCCCTGTTGCCAATGCTGTTCGTATCGGGCCTGATGGGCCCCTACATGAGCCCAATCCCAGCGAACGCCAGCGCGGCGATGATCTTTTCCTTCTTTGTCGCCGTGATCATCACACCCTGGCTGATGGTGAAAGTGGCAGGCCGCGCACCGATGGCGGCACATGGTGATACGTCCTCTCATGCGGGCGGTCATGCGGGCGGCACTCTGGGCCGGATCTACGCCCGCGTCGCGCGGCCCCTGCTTGCCAGCAAAGCCCGCAGCGCGGCGTTCTTGCTGGTCACGACAGTCCTATCATTTGGATCGCTCGGCCTGCTCTACACACAGGATGTGACCGTCAAGCTGCTGCCATTTGACAACAAATCCGAGCTGTCCGTGGTCATCGATCTGCCCGAAGGCGCATCGGTCGACGCGACGGACCGCGTTGCGCAGGATGTGGCGGGAATTGTCCTTCAACTGCCCGAGGTCGTTTCGATTCAGACCCATGCAGGCACCTCGGCGCCATTCAACTTCAACGGGCTGGTGCGGCATTATTATCTACGCGGGCAGCCCAATCTGGGCGAGGTGCAGATCACCCTGTCGCCTAAGGCCGATCGGGATCGTCCGAGCCATGACATCGCGCTGGATATTCGATCCCGCCTTGCGGCGTTGCCGCTGCCTGATGGCACCCGCCTGAAAACTGTCGAACCACCGCCCGGCCCGCCCGTGATTGCCACTTTGCTGGCCGAGATTTACGGGCCCGATGCCGATACAAGGCGAGCGGCGGCCACAAAGGTGCGCGAGGCGTTTGAATCCGTGCCCTTCGTGGTGGATGTCGATGACAGTTTTGGCGCTCAACCACGCCGCCTCCGCGCAACGATCAACACCGACGATCTGGAGTTCTTCAGCGTCGAGGAAAGCGATGTTTTCGATACGCTCGCCATCCTGAACGGCGGGCAAACCGTTGGCTATTCGCACCGCGGCGACGGACGCCCACCGATCCCGATCCGCATCGCGCGAGACAAAGGCGACCGCGTGCTGGACGAACGGTTCCTGTCAACCCCGATCCCGGCCAATGTCCTGCCCGGCGCCCGCGGCGTGGTCGAACTCGGCGATGTGATCCATGTGGCCGAAGAGCAGGCATCGTTCCCGGTTTTCCGCCATAACGGGCGCGACGCCGAAATGGTGACCGGCGAATTGGCCGGAGCCTTCGAGGCTCCGCTCTACGGAATGATTGCGGTGGCCAAAGCGCTCGATGCGATGGACTGGGCACCCGGCACCAAACCGGTCATCAGCCTCTACGGCCAGCCCGAAGATGAATCCGTGACCACCCTGCTCTGGGACGGTGAGTGGGAAGTCACCTATGTCACCTTCCGCGACATGGGCGCCGCCTTTGGCGTGGCTCTTCTGGCGATTTACATCCTCGTCGTCGCACAGTTCGGATCTTTCCGCCTGCCGCTCGTAATCCTGACGCCGATCCCATTGACGTTCCTTGGCATCGTTGCGGGCCACTGGCTGTTCGCAGCACCTTTTTCCGCCACTTCGATGATCGGCTTCATCGCGCTGGCGGGCATCATCGTGCGCAACTCGATCCTGCTGGTCGACTTCATCCGCCATGCAGACCCAGCAGGCAAGACCCCGGTAGAGATTCTGATCGAGGCAGGGGCCATCCGCTTCAAGCCGATCCTGCTGACCGCCATCGCGGCGATGATCGGGGCTGTGGTGATCCTGTCGGACCCGATCTTCCAAGGGCTTGCGATCTCGCTGCTGTTCGGTTTGCTGTCCTCGACGCTGCTCACGGTGCTGGTAATCCCGGCGATCTACCGAGTGCTCAAGACCTGAGAGAGACGGCCTAGTTGTATTATCCCACGGTTTGATGGTGCGATCCTTTCTCAGGAATGGAAGGAAGCATTATGGGCCAGGTTCGTTACGGAAGCGCCACGATCCCGTTGACCTCTCGGTGAATGCGCGCATTCACCGAGAGGGGCGCACGCTGTCAGAGCTGCAA
>JBLXEV010000022.1:0-29664 GCA_048262715.1 Paracoccaceae bacterium | reverse complement strand
GCTCAACCTGCGCCAATCGGCGTAAACACTAACCGGGCTCCGGTCGCGGCTGGATGAAAGTTCAGTGGCAGGTCAGACCTCCAAAAGGTCGTGCGCGGGGTCTAAATCTACAACTCGCTTTCAAAAGTTGCAGATTTTCTTGATTTATCCAATAAAATCAAAGGTGCTTTCAAGAGGTGGCGATCCCGGGAGAACTGCAAAAATACAACAAAAACAATAAGATATTCAGTAAACATACCCCATAAGCTCTCTATAAACATCAATGCCTTATGGCATCATCTGTAAAGAGGCTGATGATTATTTCGAGCGCGAAGCCGACGCAAAAAGCGCGCAAAGTCGAATGCCCCTACTCAGCCGCCTCGATCAGCTCGGGCCCATCATCGAGCAACCCGAAGCGCCGCACTTGCCAGTGCGCCAATGCTGTCCTTTGGAAACGGAAGCCGCTGGCCTATCCTCCAACAAACCACAATACCTCGCTACATGTTGCGCCAACTTGGCCTCTGGAGCACATCGACCTGACGGCTTAAGGGCAGTCAGGAAAACCTTGAATATTGGCATTGCGTCTGGTCTATGTCGCAAAAGTCTTGGGAGTGAGAAGATGGTCAACCTGCAGGCGCCTAAGGCCCCGACACGGAAATCAATCGAACTCTTCGCAGGGGCTGGAGGGCTAGGAATTGGCCTCGCTCAAGCAGGCTTTGAGCCTCAAGTGGTCGTAGAGTACAATAAATGGTGCTGCGATACACTCAGGGACAACCACAAAGTCCTTTCTCATCACTCCCCGCATGATCTCGAGACGAGTCATCCGTGGCAGGTTGTTGAAGGCGATGTAAGAAAAGTCAATTTCAACGAATACGATGGAAAGCTAGATCTAGTTTCTGGTGGCCCACCTTGTCAGCCATTCTCACTCGGTGGCCGACATCGTGCGTACGACGATGCGAGAGACATGTTCCCGCAGGCTGTTCGCGCGGTCCGCGAAGCAAAGCCAAAAGCGTTTGTCTTCGAAAACGTCAAAGGTTTGATGCGTGCATCATTTCAGAACTACTTCGAGTTCGTTCAGCTCCAGATGGAACATCCAGAACTCACAGCAAAGAATGGAGAAGATTGGCAAGATCACCTTGCACGTCTTGAGCAACATCACACCTCGACTAAGCGCTGCGGGCTTCATTATCGTGTTGTGACTAGGCTTTTAAACTCTGCCAATTATGGCGTTCCTCAACGCAGAGAACGTGTTGTGTTTGTTGGGTTCAGGGATGATGTTGACGCACGCTGGACCTTTGGGGCGGGCGGTCATTCTCTAGAGTCCCTTGTCTGGGACCAGATGTTCGGAACATACTGGGATCGTCACAAAGTCGCCAAAAAGGATCGCCGACTTGAAGGTCGCGCCCTCCAGTTATCACGCAACCTATCAGTGCATGAGAAGCCGGAAGCCCTTCCTTGGCGAACCACGCGAGACGCAATTGCGGATTTACCAGACCCGCGGGATCTTGAAAAATCAGGCTCAATTGCGAACCACAGTTTTCAGGATGGAGCACGCCCCTACCCCGGCCACACGGGCTCATACCTTGACGAAGCGTCGAAGACCCTTAAGGCGGGCGTCCACGGCGTGCCAGGCGGTGAAAACATGCTGCGCCGGGCCGATGGTTCAGTTCGCTACTTCAGTACCAGAGAGGCCGCACGACTTCAGACGTTCCCTGACAGTTACAAATTCCACGGTGCATGGAGCGAGTGCATGCGCCAGCTTGGTAATGCCGTTCCTGTTGAGCTCGCGCGAGCGGTAGGCGTGAGCGTCTCAGAGCGCCTCAATGAATCTGAGTGCGTATAATGACTAAGAAACCCGAACTGCTAAAGTCCAAAGAAACTCTCACTGCAATTGATGAGCTCAAGGAGCTTGTCACGACAGTCGAGATGACAGGCCCTTCGCGAAGGGCCGTTCTTAAGATTATCTCTGAGATGCAAAGTAATTTGAACAGACTAACTAGGGAGTTAGACCCTGTTCGTCTTCCCGATTCATTTTTCGATCCGACTGAACCAAGGCTCATCGGCCATTTCGTCGCTCTCGCCTTAATTGCACAAGATCGCCGTCCATTGGCTGAAATCGGAAAATCTTACGGCGCTGGCGTCTATGCAATCTACTACACTGGAAACGCTGAGATATACCGACCAATTTCAGGTACGGAGACACCGATATACATTGGAAAGGCCGACCCTCCGGCAAATGCGAAGACTATCATCGACCAAGGCACCAAACTCTCCGATCGGTTAAACGAGCACCGCAAAAGTATCGAAAAGGCCGCAGGTATCAGTATCGCGGACTTTGAGTGCCGTGCATTAGCCGTACAAAGTGGCTATCAATCCTCGGCCGAGCTCCACTTAATTCGCCTTTTCGAGCCTATATGGAACAACGAAACGAAGATCCTTTATGGAATTGGTAAGCACGGGGATGCCGCCAGTACCAGAGCCAACAGTAAAAGCCCATGGGATACGATTCACCCGGGGCGCACTTGGGCTGAAGGCAATAGCGAAGCAAAGACAGTTGAGCAAATCAGTGCTGACGTAGCAGCACATTTTGGAACAGCTCACATTTTCTTAAAGACCGAAGATGTGTTCCAAGCATTCGCTTTGGGCATAAAGCAAGAAGACGCGTTAGCTGCGGCCCCCGCAAGCATCGAGCCCACGTAGATTTCATTCAAGACAAAATTCCACATAAAGACTTTAAATGTAACCAACCGGTTGCCACCGCGGTGACTGGGCCTTGATGCGAGCGACGAGGTCTTCGTCGTCGACGAAGTCGTCGAGGAATGCATGCCATGTTTCGGTCGTGACGCGCGCGTCACCTGAACGGATTTCACTGAGATTCTCATGTGATCGTCTTTACTTAGAAGGGTACAACTGCTTTGTGTAGTAAAATTACCCCCACAAGGGCTGGCTGATCCGCCCGCCTGTCAAAATTTACAACTAATAAGTAAGTGAACTTGAAAGGCTTGGCACATTGACGACACGCTCATTTGAATTGACGCGGCTTGACACCGCAACTTTCGAGCACCTTGTAAACTCTCTTGCAACTAAAGTGTTGGGAGCAGGCCTTACAGGTTTCGCACCAGGCTCGGATGGCGGGCGAGATGGCTACTTTGAAGGTGAAGCCAAGTATCCTTCAGAAATTGATAGATGGAACGGAGTTTGGTATATTCAATCAAAATTCCATGCACCATCCCTATCGACGAACTCTCAGAAATGGCTTCAAAATCAGATAAGAGATGAGATCAAAGAGTTTCAAAAACCTGATAGCCGAAGAAAACTTCCGAAGAACTGGATAATAGCAACTAATATCGATCCATCAGGCACCCCTTCAACCGGTACAGTTGATGTAGTGCGTGAAATGGTGAAGAGCCTAGATCCTGAACTTGCTCAACGCACCCACATCTGGGGTGGGAAAAAAATCCTAGACCTTTTGCTTTCCCACGATGAAATCGCCAATCACTATGGTGGTTTAATCACGTCAGGTGATGTTTTGGCAAAGATGATGAGCTCGCTATCTGACGTGTCAGCGAACATTGAGACGGTCTTGAGGCACTTGATTGTCGATCAACTCGTCGAACAGCAACATACTAAATTGGAACAGGCCGGATCTTCGAGTGATACGAGGCCGGGGCTACAGGCACTGTTCACAGACCTACCATATAAATTTGACAAAGTCAGATCTCCTAAGATCCTTCTGGATCTTTCGCGCAATGTTGCGGAAAATCACACGCCGAGCGCGAATGGAATGACCGGAGCAGAGTGGCAACAATGGCGACGGCACACTTCTAGATCGAGAGTCTGCTTTATCCGCGGCGGTCCGGGTAATGGAAAATCAACTGTCACTCAATTTCTCTGTCAAATACAACGCGCAGCACTATTATCAAAAAGTGAAGTAATGGCTGTTCCGCCGCGCATCTCAGAGCTAGCTCAGGACATAAAGAAATGTGCTGAAAGTGCGGGATATTGGCCAATTTCCCCGAGAATCCCAATATACATCGAGCTAAGATTATTTGCGCATTGGTACAGCGAGCAACCATCTAGCTCTGCACGGGGCGTCCTTACTTATCTAGCTGACCGTTTATCAAAGGATATCGAACAAGAAGTCCTTGTTGGGACGATGAAGCGCGCATTCTCAAGCCAGCGTTGGCTATTTATCTTTGACGGTCTCGACGAAGTGCCTACAGATGTCAAAGATGATCTTGCATTTGAAATTATAAAATTTTCAGACGGAGCGCTTTTTGAGTGTCTGGCTGATGCACTAATTGTCTGTACATCTCGCCCACAAGGATACTCCGGACAGTTTGATGAATTAAAACCGTCAATAATCGATCTCGACAAATTGACGCCAGAGGAAGCTTTGGCCTGTGCTGATCCAATTCTCAAGATCGATCGGAATAACGAAGATGTAAAACTTTATCGCACAACTCTAAATGAGGCGATCGCCTCGCAATCAATCCGCGAGATCATGACAACTCCCCTCCAGACCCATATCATGGCAGTGGTTGTACGTGACGGGGGGCGTCCTCCTGAACGCAGATGGCAACTCTTCTTAAACTTCTTCCAAGTAATTAAAAAGAGAGAAGCAAACCGGAATTTGGTTGACCCTAAGATTTCTCGCCTTCTTAGAGAGGGGGACAAATTGATAAAGTCCTTACATAATCGCTTAGGTTTTGAGCTCCACTATCGTGCCGAGCGTAGTTCCGGGGCGCAGACTTCGCTAACTCGGAGTGAATTGAGAGCGATAATCTCTCAGACAGTTCACAGCCTACAGGACGACGATACGGAAGAAACAATAGCAACGCTCGATGAAGCGACGAGGGAACGGCTGGTATTGGTAAATACGCCAGAAAGCGGCGAAACTGTAAGGTTTGATATCCGACCGCTCCAAGAGTTTTTCGCAGCTGAATACATATATGAGTCCGCTATTGAAGATAGCTTTCTTGATCGATTGCGATCGATTGCGCCAGACCCACATTGGCGTGAAGTCATGCACTTCTTGTTGAGCGCTTTGGTTGAGCAGGAACGGCGCGGTGAATTGGCCCAAGCGGTTAATGTCTTAAGCGAGCTTGACGATGGAAGCGTTAACCTTGGACGAGCACTATCTCGAAGACTTAGCATTGGAGGCATAATTGTAGTCCGTCTTCTCCGCGAAGGCGTGCTCGAGTCAGACAAAAGGACTCGTGAGAACTTTCGAAAATGTTTACCGCCATTCCTTGCGTCGACAGATGCAAGGTCACAACTAGGTCATACCCCTCCTCCACATTCAGCGAGGTGGTTGGCATCAGTTGCTCTAGACACGATTGAGGAGAGCCACTTCTCCGAAAGCATTGGAGCATTGTGCATCCTTCCGCTCGTCATAGGCGATGGGACCAAGCAATCTGATCAAGCAAGACACTATATTGAAAATTGTTCAAATGACAGTTTGGCAGTTGTACTTGATAGTTTGCCTTCCCAATATTTTGGGCGTCGTGACAAAGATATTTGTGAGCCAATTTGGTTGATCTCCGCTCTTCTACATCGTCTGATCGCCGATGATTGGATGTCTTTAGACGCGCACAGCTTGGCGAAAATTTATGACGTTCTCGGCGACAATGCACACAGCTTACGTCGCGCGGGAGAAATTTGCGGTGTTTGCCCTCTTGTTTCAGAAAATCTAATGGTATTCTTCAATGGAAATCTTGATTTCGAGTTCGAAACTGACTTTGAAGATGACATTGAAGGTCAGCTAATTGGGGGATTAATAAGAAAAGTACAAGCATCACCCAAAAGTGAATTGTCGGCTATAATTTCAAACGATGATTTTTGGCAAAAATATGATGAAGTTAGTGGAGTTCTACGTGCTTGTATGCTTCTAAAAATCGCGGCCACTCAACCGAATGAATATAATATTTCCTTGCTTAGAAAAGAAATTGGGTCTTGCACCAATATCTCGCTACTTCCATCGCAGTTCGCGTCAATGTTTGTTAGGCAAACGAAGGACATCACCGACGAAGTCAGCTTAGAGTCCCTGCTCAGCACGACTGAATCGGCTATATCGAATTCATTCCATATAGATGACGTTGATGCCGAAAAAATTGACTGGTCAGAAGTTTTTAAAGTTCTACCATTCTCCGCCCCTCATTTTCTTAGCGAATTCTATTCAAAACGTACTTCCGACAATCTGATTAAATGGTTCAAAAATCCACGCAATTCCGCCGCATATTTAAAAATTATCCAATTAGCGCCAGAAAGGGCGAAGATGTCTTTTGGGGCGCTTGGGCAATTTTTAAATCATTGCTCGTCGCATGCAGAGGAATTTAAGAATTTTGTCGCATGCAGTTTACCAGAGCGCAGTGAAGTATATTTTCACGGGAATGAGGTTCCCTTCAAGTTTGAGTTTCCAGATGACAATGTCCTGCTTCCTCACCTGCTTGTGCACTTGACTTCTAACATTGACAGAGAACTTGGACAGGCACACCTTTCAGATAGCACTATGTACACGAGACTGCGTGAGTATGTGCCAGACATTAGCAAACTAGACACGGAGTGGGCAGAGAACACACACGGCAAGGCAATTAGAATTGCCTCTGGATGCCTTCTCCTATTGGCAGACCTTGAGAATGAAATTGGTGATAAACAATGTGAGTACTATGATGAACTTCTAAATCTATTCGATCCTGAATACTCTCACTGGTTTTTGCCCGCAGTTTTCAGAATTATATCCCCTGCGATCGAGCGGAGAGATAACACTGCGGTTAAATTTGCGAATGACTTGTTGACACGGATTCGTACGGATTTGCAGGCCAGAATGGCCTGTACTTCCTCAATTTCTAGGTGGCGTGAAGCGTCTCATGCGCCTGTCCACGAGACCCAATCGTCGAACATCTGGGCAACAGAGTAACAGTAACCGGTCCGCCTCTCGATCTAGGTTGTATGCTGAATGCCGTTGAGAATTACAGATCTTGGAATGGAGTTTAGATCCGGGGTGAGATTATTTCGTTTGAGTTTCGTCGATAGCAGCGTGAGAAGGAGAGGGTCAGGGTTGCAATATTAGTTAGAGAAAAGTTGCATCAAAGACGCCACCGCCAAAGCGCGCAGAATGCCACGCTCGTCGTTTCTTGCGTCCGCCGCGCGTCGAGAAATGGTTGGGGCTCCCTAACGCAAAAAACGGCCCCCGCCGCAAGGCAGGGGCCGTTGTCTTACTTCATCCAGAAACCTTAGACCCACACGCGCGCAACTCCGCGCGGTCCCTGCCCCAATATCGCTCGATCTCTTGATCGCTCAGAGCGCGCTCAGGCAGCGCGACGGGATCAGCGCAGGGGATTATCCGGCTCGGCGGCGATGACGGCTCAGAACCGATTGAGCCGCCGCACCCTGCTAACAGGCAGACAATCAGCACTCGTGACGGGCTCTGCATTCGCCAAATCCTCCAATTCCCGCGCGATCTTTTCGCGCTCTGCCTCGGCCGTGAGGCGTTGCAACTCCTTTTGCGTCGCCAGCTCACCTGCGCGGATCAACGCACGTTGCGAGGCGGCAACCGCAGCGGCACAGCGCCCTTGCGACACAGCCCAGCCACCCCACGCCCCCGCGCCGAGCACAGCGGCCAGCGCAAGCCCTGAGAGCACCACGCGCGTCATAGCCCAGACAGGCAAAGCGCCCGCTCCGCTCCGCGTCGATTTGTTAGACCTTGGATCGCCCGCCCGCCCGCGCGGTTCCACCTCGGTAGCTCATGGCACGCGGCTTTGAACTCCCCTGCGCGAATGCGCTTCGCCAATGTTGACCCGCAAGCCGCGCCGAGACCCACGTTATAGGCCCAGCTTGTCACCGCCGCGCGCACCTCGACGGGCGCTCGGGCAATTTGCGGCGCGCAGCGCTCAACACCCGCGTAAAACTCCGCCACGCGATCGCCGAGCATCGCATTGCATTGCGCGACCGTGTAGCGATCGCCGGGCTTCACGCCCTTGGTCTCGCCCGCGCATACCGTCCAAACGCCCACAATGTCGCGATATGCCTCGGTGCGCATCCCTTCCCAATAGGCGGTTAGAGGCACCGCAAGCGCCATTGTCGCGGCAAGCGTTCCGGCCAGCACGCGCTTTTGCACCGCCCCAGCGTCACCCCGCCAAAACCCGCCGCGATCGACGGGACGCCTTTGCGGGATCAAGCGCCCGACGATCCCCGCAACGACCGCGAGGAGCGAGAGTGCGGCGATCGCCTGCTTTGAGAGGCCAAACCAGCCGAACGGCTCGAGCACTTGCGGAACAAGCTCGACCAGCTCGAGCACCGCGAGCACGTAAAGCGCCCACATAGAATAAGAGCGGCGCGCAACAGCGGCCGCGTTTGCGATCAACATCGGAAACCCTCGGATTTTTGGAGATTTAAGATCGGCCCGCCGCGATATGGCGGCAGGCTCATTTCGTTAGCGCGCGGTGTAAAACGCTCGATCGCGATCGACCACACGACGCGCCGCCGCGTTAAGCTCCTCGACACCCTCAGGCGGCGGCTCGAGCTCGCAAGCAAGGATCAACTCGCAAAGACGGGTCAACTGTCGCTCGATCCCGTCCGCGCGCGCCACAGCCGCCCGCGCGTCGCGCTTGGCGCTCTCGATCTGTGATCCCGCCATAGTGAGGCCAGCGGCGAGGGTTTGGACTGTCAGCGTCACCCCCTCGACCGCCGGTAGCGTAGCGGCGGCCGTAGCGCCCGCCCCCGCAGAAATCGCCGTGCGCCGCAGCACCGGCGCGACGAGCGCGATCGCAGGGGCGACCACGACGACCACCGTCACAAAGATCTGGACCCACGCGGGCAGGTCGACAATCAAATCGCGCAATCCATCAACCTCTTGCGCGGCCACTCGACACCCCCAGAAGATAAACAAGAACCCCCGGAATCAAGGCGGCGTAAAAGCAGACTTGCCGCCACCCCGCGCCAAACTGCGACGGGAACAACAGCCCGACGACACAACCGATCAAGAACAGGATCGGGACGGCCGCCCCCCACCGCCGCAAGACAACCAGCACGACCACGCAGAAAATCGACAAGGTGAGCAGGATCAAGAGCAGCGCGAGCCGCAATTCGGACGGCAGCGCCGCCACCGCGATAAAATCAAGCACCCCGCGCATTATTCACTCGCCGCCGTGCGCAAGCCGACCTCGGCGGCCGAGGCGGCCGCGATCGTCCAAGGCTGGCCCGTTGCCGGATCCATCTCGAACGCCGCGAACTTCGCCCGAGGCGCAAGCGAGAGCGGCCGAGGATCTCCGATCGCCGCCACGCCGCCCGACACGACCAGCGGCTCGACCAGATCCACGGGCGAGGTCTCGGCCATTTGCACGCGCACATTGGACACCACCGCGACCACATCCCAACCGTTTGCGAAAGCCGCAGGGAGCGGCGTTGTCGCGAAGCTGGCGCAATCACCCGCCGCCGCAAGCCGCAAGAAATCAGCATCATTCATACCGACCTCGTCGATCTCGGCAACCCCGCCCGCGACTTGATCGGCAAAGGTTCCCGCCCCGTTCGGGAAATGCGCGATCACCTCTTTGCCGAGCGTGCTCTCGGTCGAAACCAAGATCTGCGAATAGTAGGAGACGTAATTTGTTGAGCTCGTCGCCGGAAGCAGGCGCAAGCTCGCGATCGAGGCCGCCCCGCGCGGGTTTGTGTTGCCCGCAAAACTGCCCGTCAGCTCTCCGTTCACATAGAGCTCGACCACGCCGTCGACCGCATCGAGCTTGAACCGAACGTCAAACCGGAACACCTCGGCATCCCACGGAAACGGCACGTCAGAAACCAGCTCTTGAAACGCTGATCCGTTCCAAACTTCAAAATCGACCCGATCTTTTAGGTCGCTCTCAAACTGAAACACCGTGATGCCGTCCGCGTCGACCAGCTTCCAGAAGGCCGAGGCATCAACGCGATATGAGGCAAACCACGCCGTAAACCATAGCTCGGTCACAGGCTCGGACAGGGCGATATTAAAGCCGGTTGAAAGCCCGTTTAGCATAATGCCAGCCTTGCCATTCGGCCCGAGCCGGATCGTGCCTTCATACAAGAGCACGCCCGCGTTCTTGGCGTCCGCGCTGTCGAAATCGCCCGGTGCGGTCCCGATTGCTAAGATCGTCATTCTGCAACCTCCAAAATTGTGAACTTCGCGGCGCGGGTGACGAAGGTCTCGGGCTTGCGTTGAAGCACCGAGAACCGCGAGATCCGCGTCGCGTCAACCTCGCCCAAGATGCGCGGGGCTTGCCCGCTCGAGCTGGCCCAGAAGTCGAGCAATCCGTGCGGTTTCTTAAACATACCCAACCGCGATCGCGCCCCCTGCATCGGCACGCGCCCAAAGACGCGACACCCCCGCGATCCCCGGAAACAGATCCGCAAGCGCGACATTGGCCCGCCCTTCCCCCGGACCGACCAGCAGCGCCCCGCCCCAATCCTCGGGCGGCGTCTCCCCATCGGTCGAGCCCAGCACCCACGCCGCGCGCGGGTTTACGTTTTGCAAAGTCAGGCTTGTGACGTCGCTGTCAGTCAAAAGCACGGCCACGCCCGCAGGGAGCGTTTTTGTCGTCGTCGTCATTTTGGTGATTTCCTTGTGCGTTAGCAGATCAATAAGACGGGACGTCGCCCCAGATTTCCCAAACGTCCGCAGCGGATTTGAGAACCTCGACGATCCCGTCGCGCGGGTAGATCCCGCCCGTGTCGCCATTCAGCGGCGGATGCAGATAGCCCGTAGAGGTGAACGAGGTTTCGCCGTAGCTCGCCATTTTGAAGCTCATGCGGTAGCCGATCGGTAGCGCGAGCTCGGCCGTCGTCGGCAGTGTCACCGCAACCGGCGAGGTTGTGAACTTCACGAACGCCCCTTCGAGCTCGAGCGAAGGCGTAAAAGTCTCCTCCGCATGGAACACAACGGCCGGACGCTGGCGCGGCGGCGCAACCGGCGCAAACATCACTTGATAGAGCGGCCCGTCGCCATCATCTGCGGCGGGGTCAAACTCACTCGCGGCGGTATGCGAGCGGCGAACAAGATAGATCCCATCGGCCGCGCCGCCGGTCGCGATCGACACAACATCGTTTCCGAAATACGTCGCACCGCCGCCCCACTCCCCGCGAAACCGGAAGGCAGCGCGCGGCACCGTGAACGGCCCCGCAATATCGCCATTCGCGAGGGTGAAACTTAATTGCGTGCCGCTCATGTTCACGGCCGCGATCGGCGGCGTCCCTGCCTCGGAAAGCGTCTCGATTGCGCGTGCGAGCTCGTCAAAGTTTTGATCGACCTCGGCGGGCGTTAGATCGCCACCCTTCCCCAGCCCCCACGGCCCTTGCGTGCGATAAATCATTGCGGTCCTTTCAGAAATTCTAGTTTGAGCTCGGCCGTGTAAATTCGGACCGTGCAGATCGTTGCGCCCTCGGCGAACAGATACGGGCCTTCAAAATGTGCTGGCACAATAGGGTCACAGATCAGCGTGCCTTGCGTCGCGATGCTCGCGACTCCCTTTTCTCCCGTCATACGGAAGTCGCGGTAATTCGGACCATTCTGCGCGTGGTGAATGATCGCCTTATCGCCGGTGTAAAGTTCGACCTCGATGTCGACCAAAGTGGTCTGCCCGCCGAGCTCATGCGCGATGCAAAAACCGGCGACCTCTATGTCAAAATATTCAGGGAACGGGATCTCGATCGCGCCGGTGTCGTCTTCGCGATCCTTGTTATATGCCTTGTAAGCCTCCGCCACGATCGGCAAGGCAATCACGATCGCACAAGAGCCCCCGCCGGTCTCGAACTCGACATGCGGCGAGTGAAGCCCAAATCGGCGGCCATACAAATAGTCGTCAGCGCGCGGCGAGGTTCCGGGAGGGCGATCGGCCCAAGGGTAGACACTCCCCGACCCGAGCACATCGTCGGCAATCTCCGAATGCAGGTTCGCAACGAGGTTATAGTTTGGCTCGAAAAGCGCCGTCTCGCCAGCCTTGCGAATAAATGCGAACCGGGGCAGCACCATCCGAATGATGCAGGCGCTCGGGAGGTGTTTTTTCCAATTGACCGAAACGATCCGTTGAAACGGCCCAATGCTCACGCCGCTCATGACGGGTTATTGAACTTAAGGGAGATCCGGCCGCCGTTGCCTTGGAAGGAGATACTCTCGATCCGCTCGACATTCACGAATTGCTCGGAATCCTCGGGATTTTCCACCCGCACCAGCGTCGTGCGGCGTGACACCTCGGTATAGATTGGCTCGTCGACCGGCACGTCGGGCTCATAGAGTTTGATTTTGAGCCCGAAGGTTTCCCCCACCGCGCCGAGAATATCGTCGAGGTCGAGATTGTTGCCTTTGAGAAAGTCCGCCAATTCCTCGGGCGTCATCCCGTTGAACGGCTCGGGCAACAATTCGCTCGGCTCGATCGGGAACTCGCCGCTCCCGATCGTATCGCCCCGAGGATCGGCAGGCACCGAGATTTGCGGCGCGCGGCCCCACGCGATCGAGGCCACCGGATCGGCAACCGCGACTTGCGGCGGGACGCGGTTGATCGGCGGAGAAACCGCCGTAACAAACGGCCTGACAATATCCTCCATCGGCGTAGACAGGACAGGAACACCCACGCTTAAACCTCCGCTTGCAAATCAATGGTTGAAGGAAGCGCGATCGAGACCGCGCCAAGATCGAACAGGGTCGCAAAGCTGCGACCGTCGAGGGGCTGCATCTGCAACACAACGGACGTCGCCAGCCCCCGCAACGCCTCGGCCGCCGCGTTTCCATCGGCGAGATCCATCCGCTGCAAAGAGATTTGATCGGCAGGCCCGTTTGTGACCGCAACGCTTTGCACCATCGCCGCGACCGTCGGGCTTTCCAGATCGACGCCGTCGTCATCGAGCACGACGTCGCCATAAGCAGGCAGACCCGCATCGGCCGAGGCCAAATCGTAAGACCCCGCCGAGGCGGCGATATAGCCCTCGGTGACATAACCACCGCTCACATAGCTTGAGGACACCGCCGCGCCCGCATAGGCCACCCCGTCGCCCACCGAGCACCCGATGCGCAGCGAGGCCGAGAGACGCCCCTCCCGCATCGAGAGCGAGAGCCCCGCGACCTTCCCCGTTGCCACACCGCCCGGCACATGCCGCGAGGCAATGGTTGCATTGTGGCGCAGGGTGAGCCCGACGCCCTCGGCGAACGGGATCTCGGCCGTGACCTCAATCGCCCGCGCGCGTGATCGCAGCCGTGCGCGGGCGCGGGCAACCAACGCGAGGAGCGAAGCCCGCCCCCGATCGGTCTGGACATAGGATCGCCGCGCGAGGTTGCCGATCGGATAAGCCCCGTCGATCGCCTCGCCCACCGCAGAAGTTGAGAGCGAGAGCACTTCCGGCTCGCCGACCCCGTCGATCATCATCGGTTGAAGTCCCCCCGAGACCAGCAAAGACACCCGTTCAGATCGCGGCCGCTCGACCGAAAAGGTGGCTTCCATACTCACCGCCAATTCCCAAAGCGGAAACCGGATTGCGAGACCGCTATCGGTAAGCACCCGCATGTAACTTTGCGGCAAGGTCACACCGTCCGCCCGTGCGATGTCCACACGGCCCACGCTCCAACCGCCCCCGATACGGTCGCCCTCGCGCGGCCAATCATTCGCAAGCCCCTCGCCCGTGTAAGAGGCCGGAAACCCCGCGCGCGGAGATCCGGCCGCCGCGAATGCCTCACGGATCGGGCCGGATATATCCAACACCCCCGCCGCCGATTGCTTCCAAGTCATCTCACAATCAATCCGCACCGCCGCGACGGGCGCGGCAACAATCCGTAGATCCACCGAGCCCGCGAGCGCCGAGACCGCGACGACACCCGCCTCGCCTTCCAGCACATCGCTTGCCGTGATCGCGTGCGACACGCGGTCGACATGCCAGACGGCCGAACGCCCCTCGAGCACCGCGTCGGGATCGCTCCGCGTCTCGGCCGATAAAAACACCGGATCGAAATAGGGCAGCACCCGCAAAGGCGCGGCGGCGCTCTCTTTTGCGGCGGCGAGATCACTCGGCCGCGCATAGAGCACGATCCGCGCAAAATCGGCCTCGACTTGATCGGGCGAGCCCGACACCCGCCCGAAAAACAGCGGATGCACCGTCGACCCATCATCCCACGCAAACCACGCCCAAACCATTCGCCCAGGTGCGAGCAACCCCTCGACACTCGCGCGCACCGTGAGCGAAAGCGTCGCCGCCTCGCCCTCGCCTTGATCAAGCGAGAAGGCGAAAATATCCTCGTCAACCCGATGAAGATCCGGCCCGAAACCCGCGTAATCAGGAGCGGCCGGATCGACCCACGCAAAATAAAACACTAGCTAGACCTCCTCGAGCTCGATTTGCCACGCAACCGAAGCCTCGGTTTCGTCGACGTCAGACGCGACCGAGACGACGCGCATCGTCAGGCGCGGGCGATAAAAGGTGAACGCGCCCTCGACCCGCTCGGAGCCCGGAACAACGGGACGCGAGGCGGGCGACGCGGTCAGGCGAGAAAGCTCGACGACACAATCGACGACGAGCTCTTGCCCCGGCCAAACACCATCAAACGCGGGCGCGTTGTGATCGGTGCAAGAGACGGTCGAGGCATATTTGCGAAACGCGGGATCGGAGAGATCGACGAGCACCCCGTTGATCGTCCGCGCAAGCGACGCGGCCGCCGCAATCGGCGCGAGCGATTGCGTGATCGACCGCGCCGCATAGGCGGTCAAAAGACCGCCGAGATCGAGGATCGTCTCAGTCATTTAGGCACCCCGCCAAGATGGAAGCCGCCCGACCGAGGCGACGCGCTGGCGCGAGGCGTGACGCGCGAGCTTTTCCGCAACGTCCGCCTCGGCGACCATGTTAAAAGATTGACCGTCAAGCGTGAGATTGACCGGCCGCCCGCCCGTTGCCGGTGCGCGATCAACAAGCCCGCCGCTGGCATAGGCCGGAACAGGGGCGAGCCCGCCGGTCAAACCGTGCGCCAAGCCCCCAAACACCGCCGCAGGATCGAAGGCGGCGACCTTTACCAACCCACCCGCCGCGAAGGCCGGAAGCCGCGCGAAAGCGTCGCCCAAACGCGCAAGCGACGCGCCCCGCTCCGAGGTGACATGACCGCCCGTCGCAAAGCCCGGAAGACGCGGCAAGCGCCCGCCGTTGATCGCCTCGAGAAGCCCAACCCCGTAGTGACGCACCGCCCGCGCTTTCACGACAAACTCGCCATTTGAAAGGCGCGCGAGGATGCTATCGGAGACACCCGAGCCCGGACCGCGAACGCGGCCGCCGGTCGAAAAGCCCGGAAGGCCCGCGCCGCTCGAGCCGGAAGACCCCGAGCCCGAAGACGACGATCGGAACAGATCACGCGCCGAGCGCAGGGCCGAAACCAGCCGCCCGACCTGTCGCGAGATAAAATCGACCGCCGCCGATCCCGCATCGCGGAAGGCCGACCAGATCCCGAGCGCCATATCGCGAACGACCGAGAACGCGCCGGTCAAGCCGCCCGCGACGACCTCGGAAACCGCCCGCCACACGGTCGCAACCGCCTGATAGATCGCGCGCCAGACCGCGACCGCCGCGTCTAAGATCGCGCGGAAACTGGACGCAACGCTCGACCCCAAAGACGAGGCCGCCCCGACAACCGCCCGAAACGCGGCCGCCGCCGCCTCATAGATCGCCTGCCAGATATTTGACGCCGCAGATCCAAGCGCCGAGAACGCGGCCAGCGCGCCCGCGCCGATCGTCTCCGCAAGGGCGAGAACGCCGTTAAACGCGGCGCTCGCCCCCTCGACAATCAAAGACCACGCCGCCGAGGCCGCAAAGGTCAGCGCCCCGAAGGCCGAGGAGAACGCGCCGCCGATCAGGGACGCGCCCGCGACGAGGAACTCGAACGCAACCGCAGCCGCGGCTTTGACCTCATCCCAATAAATCACAACCGCAGCGACGGCCGCGATCACCGCCGCCACGATCAAGGCAGGGATTGAGATCAATCCGGCAATCGCCGCGCCAACCGCTTGAACCCCCGCAAGGATAACCGGCCCCAATGATCCAAAAAACGCAATCGCGGGCGCGATCAACCCAAACCCCGCGACCAGCAGCCGGATTGCCCCGAGCACAAAACCAGCGGCCGAGGTGACGACGCCCAAGATCCCCGAGAGTTTGAGCAGCGCCGCGCCGATCAAGATCTCTTGGCCCGAGAAATCCGTGCCAAAGATGCCGTTGAACGTCGCCGCAACGCCCTCGCCCGCGAGTTTCAGAGCGTCAAACGCGGGGATGATCACCCCGCTAATCGCGTTTTGAACCGCCTCCGCAAACTGGATCACTTGCGCCTTCAGCTCGAGCACCCAAGAGTTTTTAACATCGGCGTCGCGCCCCGTCAGAACCGCGAGAAAATCCTCCGCGATCGGGATTGCCTTCGAGATCGCATTGTTTGCGAGATCAACAATCGCATCTTTGTTTCGGCCGATCGCCGCGACGAGCCCGTCGCTCGCCTCGGTCAGAAATGGCGCAAACAGGATCGAGAGTTGGTTGCGCAGGCCAAGCGCCGATCGCTTCAAGCGGTTTAAACTATCGTTGAACGCAACAGAGGTTGCCGCCTGTTGCTCGGTAAAGACCAAACCGAGTTGCTCGGCCTCCTCCCCCAAACCGCGCAGCGCCGCCGCCCCATCGTTCAGCGTCGGGATCAAGGCCGCGCCCGTGCGCCCGAATAACTCGACCGCAAGCGCCGATTTCTTGGCGCCATCGGGCATAGACGCGAACTTATTGGCGATCTCGCCGAAGATCACCTCGGCGCTTCTGGCATTCCCGCCCGCATCGAGCGCGCGCACCCCAAGCGCCTTGAACGTCTCGGCCGCGTTTTTGTTGCCCTCCTTCAGCTCGCCGAGTTTGACGTTGAGCCGCGTCATCGCACCGGCGAATTTCTCCGCATCCACCCCGCCTTGTTCAAAGGCGAATTGCAGGCGACCATATTCGTCAATCGTCAGGCCGAGCGCCGCCGCTTGCTTATCCGCCGCGTCTGCCGCCTCGGTCCCGCCCTTGGTGAATGCCACCAGCCCCGCGACCGTGGCCCCGATCGCCGCCGTCAACAGCCCAGCATTGCGGCCGACGTTCGACAAAGACGTCCCGAGCCGTCCGCCCGCGTCGCGCATACCGCCGAACCGATCGCGCACGCGCCCCGCCGCTTTTTCAAGCGCGCCAAATTTTGAGCGCAGGTTTGCGATCGAGGCCGAGAGCTTCACCCCCGGACCCGTCGCCGCCTTGGTCGCGACCTCGATCTTTTTAAACGCGGCCTCGCCCTCTTTCCCCATGCCTTGCAGGGTCGCGAGGATCTCTTTGCCGCCGTCGAGGGCGATCCGTTGTTTAATGGTTTTTGCGGCCATTGTTAAAAATCCTCGGGTTTAAGGTGTTTCGCGTAAAGCGAGGGCAGCGCATCGGCCGCCGAGGCAAAGGCAGGCTCGAGATCGAACTTTCGCGGAATCGTCACGTTGCGCAGGGCGATAAACACCGGCACCGCGCGCACGATCCCCTCGCGCCGCGCGCCGCGTTTGAGCGCCGCCTTTGTGATTTTGTAGGGAGCCCCGCGTTTTGCGGCGGATTTCGAGACCGAGAGCCGCGCGGCCAAAACCGGCGTTGCAGCGTTGCGCATCGAGAACAACGGGCCGAACGCGCCCACGAAGGTTTTCGGCGTCAGCTTCTCGCGGGCGTTGATTTTGGGCGTCGTCGAGAGCGGCACCCAAAGATTGGGCCGCCCCGAGACAGTCGCACCCTCCGCAAAGACGCTCGCATAGGGGATCGTATGGCGAAGGACCGCAGCGGCCGAGGTTGAATCGACGCCGCGCCTTGGGAAAGCATCGGCCCGCATCGCGTTTTGCCATTTGCGCGAGAAGCCCGCCGCCGCGATCGCCTCGCGTGCCTTCACCTTCCCCAGATCCGCCGCCTCGCGCATGGCCTCGGACGCCGCCGCCGCAATCGGCTTTTCAATCGCGGCGAGCGCCGCCTCCAACTCGCCGCGCACGCTCGCAAACGCATATTTCAGGCCCGACATTCACTTGCCCCTCATGTCCTTGATTTGTCGCTTGATCTCGTCGGGCTTGCCGTTGGCAGCATTGAACGCCAAGGCCAGCGCGTCCGCCGCCTCCGACGATCGGCGGCGATCCAAGTAAGCGCAAAATCCGGCAATCCGGCGCGGCGTGTAGCCCCAAACATCGGCGGGCGCGTGGCCCGCCGAAATCAGCTTTTCGATCAGCTCGGCGAGCTCGTCGCCAGCGCCGCGCCCGATCGACCTTGGCCGCCGCCGCCCATCATTGCGGCGAGGCGATCGACGAAAGGGTCGAGACCGCCCGGCATTGTCAGGCGCACCATCGCCTCAAGCACATCCAACTGGACGCCCGCAGGCAGTTTCGCGGCAAGATCGACGTCGATCTCGAGCCCATCGGCAAGGATAGCGGCGACCACTTGCGGCCCCAGCTCGGCGACCGTCTCGACCGTGATCTCGACCTTGCCGCCCGAGAGCATTTTGCGGATCTCGGGGAAGCGCCCAAGCAGCGACGCGATCCCCGCCGCAGAGAGGCCCCGCACCGGCACGGATTTGCGCCCGATCGTGATCGTCTCGACGAGATCGGAAAGCTCAATAAGTCCCGCCATTATTGACCCTCACGCGTTTTAACAACGGTCCCGAACGAGCCATTCTCATCAAGGTTGACGTCGCCCGACACCTCGAGCGTCCCGAACTCATCGGTGATGAACCCTACCTCACCTTGCGGCACGATCGAGACGTTCGGCAGCACGACGGTAAAGCGCGGGCCGATGTCATTCGTCCCGACATACTCGAGCGCGCCGCGCACCTCGGAGTTTGCGAAAATGTCGATCGTCGTGCCGGCCGTGTCGAGCGTGCCGAGCATCCCCAACGCCAAATTCTCGACCGAAAACTCGGACATGACGAAAGAGAAGGTCGCCGATTTCTCGACGATCACCGTGCGCACGGTCGATTTTACGCCCGAGCGGTTGCCCTTCTTTTCGAGCTTTTCGAGCGCAGGCGTTACCGAAAAACTATCGACTTCGCCAAGATCGCGCTTTTGCCCACCGGCAGGCGTAAAGGACAAAATGCCCTTGCCGATATAGAGATCGAGAGGATTAGAAGCCATTTCAAAAGATCCTTTCAAAGATCAGAGAGGTTGAGAGGGTAGACAAAGGCGATCTCGATCCCGATTTCGCCACGGTATTCGCGGCCCCAACCGAAGCCGGTCGCAGCACCCGCGTAGCGGATCGAGCCGTTTGGCCCGACCAGCGATTTCAAAACAGGATCGAGGAGCACGGCTTTGAGCCATGCCGCCCGCCAATGGTTGACGATTGAACCCGCGTTTTCGCCCTCGCCCGTGGCGTGGATGAACACTTGCGGCGTCATCGCGATCAGGATCGGGCCGCCCGCCGATCGGCGCGGCCCCTCGGGAGCAGTCTCGACCGCCTCGTCAGCGTCGAGAATGACGACGGCCGGTCGCGCCGTATCGTCGAGTTTGGGCGTGTTGCGCAGCACCGCCGCGACACCGGGCAACGCATCGGCAATCGCGACGAGCCGCTCTAAAATAGCCTCGCGCCGGTCCATCACGGGGCCTCGATCAGAAACAGCATCGCCGAGACCTCACCCGCAGGGCTTTGCACGCCTTGCGTAGAAACCACTCGCCAAGCGCGGCCGGAGAGCTGAAACCGCGCATTGACGAGATCCGCCCGCGCGAGGCCAAGTGCGGCAAGGCTCGAGGTCAGGATCTCGGCCGCAGGCTCGAGCGTCCCGAGCTCAACCCCGCCGCGCGATTGCTCGACGCCCTCGGTGCGATCAATCAAGGCCACGTCATGCGCCGCCCCGTCTTTGAGCGTGATCCGTGTCACCGAACCCCACACCCGCGCACTGTGCCGATAAAGCAGCTTGTCGAGATCAATCATCGGCCACGACCTCGCGCGGCATATCGCGCCGCATATCGCACCGGAGCGCGCTTATATCGTCCATTTTCAAAAGCTCCTCGAGATCGACGTGCGGAAACGCGCGCAGCGCCGAGCGCGGCGTCGCATTCACAACAAGGCGGCGATCCCCGCGCATCGCTTTTGCCATGCGCTCGATTGCCGGAATAAAAGAGGCCGCGTGTTGCCCCGGTTTCGGCGGCAGTTTGTGCGCGGAATGATAATTGCCGGGACGCATATCAAAGCCGAGAAGCACGATCGGCGATGCGCCGAGTTGCCACGCGAGGGAGATCGCATTGCCACCCCCGCAAAAGCCCGAAACACCGCGCCCGTCGACCGCGTGCGCGCACTCGGGATAGGTCCAATTAACCCGCCGCAAACGCGGATCATCCGGCATAGGTGAAAGCCGCGCCCGCGTGACGATCCGCGCGCCCTTAAACTCGGGCAGCCGGTCGACATTCCAGCCGAGCCAGCGGTGCCAACCGTCCGCGAAATAGAGCACATCGGCCCAAGGGGCGACGTCAAAGCCCGCGTTATTGACGGCAATCACCCGCCCGCGCCCGCGTAGCTTATCAATGTCGACCTCGGCGAGAGACGGCCCCCCGCCGAGAATGAAAGCGGCCTCGCCCGCCCATTCGCCGAGCGGTATCTGCCACGGGTCAGGAAAGGCCGCCCGCATTAGATCGAAAGCCGGACCGCGCCGGTCGCAACGCCCACACCCGGCGGCGAGACGTCAACCGCATGGCCGATCAACACCGCCAGCGTGTCACCCACCGAATCCCGATCGGGATCAATGGTCGCGACCAGATCCACCGGATCGAAATAGACCGGCGCGCCGAACGTCCAAACCTCGGCCTCGACTTTGGGCAGAGAAAAGACACCCACGGTCTCGAGCTCGACCGTCTCGCCCGCGTCGCCTGCGGTGTTTGCGACCCCGAACAGATCGCCGAGAACAACACCGCCCCCCGAGGCGACGGCCGCCGTTAGCACTGCGGTAATCGTTGCCCCGCTTGAGATATAGTTGCGCATAGGAAAACCCCTTTTGATTGCGACAAAGAAAAAGCCGAGGCGAAACGCCTCGGCCCCGTGATCCGCCCCTCATGGGGCCAGATCGAAAACCAGCAGATCGGCCGGATTATTGCCCCGCGTTTTTATACGCGCCGCGATAGCCGACCGCGCCGACCCCGAAATCGTGCTCGACCGTCATCGCAAAGCCTTGGCGGCCGAAGGCCTCCTCAGTGCGCAAACGCGGCCCCGTCGCCCCGTCGAGATAGCCATAGGTGAACACCTCGGCACCCGGACGGTTCGGATCGGCAAACAAGAACCACGCATTCCCCGCGATCTCATTGGTGATGACACCTTCAAGCCGCCCCGCGTGCGTGTTGACGTTGCTGGCCTCGGACGCGACCACCGGCGTCAAGAGCCGCATCGCCTCGCCCTCAAGGTTCGGACCGCAGACAAGGATCGACGGGACGAAGTTTGTCGGCACCTTACGCTCGCCATCAAGGCGGGTTTGCTTGCGGATCTTCGCGCGGCCCACGTCGAGCGCCTCCGTCGTGATCGCACCGCCCGGAGTCGTGAGATTGTTGCGGCTCGCGTGGAAAACGTCTTTCCCATCTGCCAGCTTGGCCGAGAGATAATAGGCCCAAGCGGTTTGCTCCTCGAAATCAAGGATCGTCGAGCCATAGCCCGCAATCACCCGCGCGATCGCGCCGAGATCGTCGTTGATCAGCATTTGACGCGAGAATGAGAGCCCGCGCGCATAGGCGGTCAACACCGCCGTTTCTTTGCTCTCGCCCACGGTCCCGAACTTGATCTCGCCACCCTCGCCGACGCGCTCGAGCGCGGGGAACTCGCCGATTTGCACATGCGCGTGCGGGCGGAAATCGTTGAAATCGGAGCGCATCGCGATCGACTGATAGGTCGGGGTTGCCGCCTCATAGGCCGCAAGCAAGGTGCGATTGACCGCATTCTCGAAGATCCCCGGGAAATCAGAGGTCGAATGCGCGGCCATTTCCAGCGCCCGCACGCGGTCGGAGGCGGTGCGCGTCGCACCCGTATAGCCGCTCGCTTGAGAGGCCATTTCGACGATCGACATTTGCATGAACGGCATAGCGCGGGCATCGGGCGCTTGGCGCATCATTTGCGCCGCGAGCGCGTCAGTCATCCCCGCGCGGCGGGTTTCTTGCTCATCGCGCAGCACCCGCGAGGTTTGGCGGCCCATCATCGGCGGCGGTGCCACCTCCGCCAAGGTCTCCGAGAGCACATCGAGCGCCATTGTGAACGAGCGCGGATGCGCGCTCATGGCCGCGCTGATTTGCGCCGTTGTCGCCCCGAGGCGGCCGCCGATCGAGAACAGCCGCGCGACGTCACCGCCCGACATTTCCACCGGCGCAGCACCCGCGCCTTGTGTCGTCGCATCGGGCGCGGCCACAGGTGCGACGGGCGCAACCGGCGCGGCGCTCGGTGCCGCGATCGCGGGATCTGCCACCAACGGCGTCTCTTGGATTTGTGTATTCGGCATGTTTGTTTTTCCCATATTCATGCGGGCAGTCTCGCCCGCGATCATCGCCACAGCGGCAACACGTCGCGGATTTGCCCCGCGACCTTCACACCCGACGCGCCCGATCTGGGGCGCATTGGCATAAACTCGATAATCAAACGCGGCAGGCTCTTGCGCCTCGATCCCGTTATCGGTCGACGTCGCGAACCCCGCCGCGACCGCCGCCTCGCCGAGATAGACCGTCTCCGCCAACATGATCGCCCGCGCCTCCTCGCGCGTGATCCCCGCCCGCGCCGCGTAAACGTCCGCGTAATTGTCGCCGAGCGTGTCGAGGAAATCGGCAATCTCGCGGTGATCCTCGGCCGTGCCGCGCGCATCAAAGACAATCGCTTGCGCGGGATCATGGATCAGCATCCACGACCCGAGCCGCATCACGATCTCGTCGCCCGCCATAGCGATCAACGAGGCCGCAGAGGCCGCAACCCCCTCAATCACCACCGTCACGCGGCCAACCGTGGCCGAGTAATCGCGCAGCATCGTGTAAATCGCTTGCCCATCCGAGGCGATCCCGCCGCCCGAGTTGAGCCGCACCGTCAAATCGCCCGTGAGCCCTTGCAAGAGACTGCGCACCGTGCGCGGCGAGAAACACTCCTCATCCCAAAACGAACCGCCAACGGTCCCGTAAAGCTCGATCTCACTCATCCGTTTGCCCCTTTTCTGGCGTATCTGTGGTGTCAGGTTTGGGCGTTGCCGCCGCGAGCTCCGCGTCGCGCACCAGATCCTCGAGTTGCTCGCGGTGAACCTCGTCGGGATCAAACCCGAGCGCGCGTTGCTCGCCTTGGCGCGAGGTCAAGCCAAGCGCGCGACGACCCTTCGCGGCCGCAGCCTCGAGCCTCGGATCGGCCATGGTCAAAGGCGGCGGCGACCATGTCACGACCACGTCGAGCACCTCGGCGCGGCCGCTTTTCATCGCCCATGCCTCGAGCATCCAAACCGCAATTTTCTCGAGCATTTGCGGCACGATCATGTGCCATTGCCACGCCTCGACATTCCTATTCATTTCCAAGCGCCCGATCCGCGCGCTCGAGAAATTCACCGTCGAGAGATCTCCCGTCAGAGATTCATAAGTAATGCCCAGCCCCATCGCGACCGAGCGCAGCACCACCCGAGAAAACTCGTCGAACCCATCGGCCGAGGGCGGCGTTGCGAACTTGACCTCTTGCGTCCCGTCCAAATGATAGACGGCCCCCGGTTGAATGCTCGAAATCGGATCATCTTCAACGGCCCCACCTCCAACGACCTCCTCGGACCCGCCGTCGAGATCGACGACAAAGGCCGCGAAACAGGCCGCGATCTTTTGCTGCATGAGTTTTGCGTCTTGGTTGTCGGCAAAGTCCTGCAAGGCCAGTGCGACGGGCGCAAACCACGACACCCCGCGTCGTTGGCCCGGTCGATCCTGTCGGTAGATATGAATAATCTCGGAGGCGGCCACGCGCTTTGACGCGCCCCCGCGCCGCAAGATCGTCGAGGTCGAGCCCGGATGCTCATCAAACAGCCAATAGGCAACGCGCCGCCCCAGACGATCGAACTCGATCCCCTCGCGGATCATCCCGCCCCGATCGGCCGCGCCCTCCTTCGCGGTATCGAGAAAATCGGCCTCGATCACTTGGATCTGGAACGGCAGCGGCAAGCCGTCAGAATTGCGGCGGCGACGACGCCGCACCAGCACCTCGCCCGCATCCACAACCGCCATCACGGCCAGCTTTTGCAAACCGTAAAGCGTCGATTGCCCGTCCGCGTCGATCGACGAGCTGTCGAAATGGCGCTTCACGTCGCGTTCCCACTCAATCGCGAGCGGCGAGTCCGCAGGGAAGACCGCTTTGGGCAAGATCCCCGCCGCAACGACATTCGACGCGATGACGTGTTGCGCGCGCGCCGCGAAAGGCGTGTTGCGGATCATATCGCGCGAGATCCACGCAAGGCGTTGGCGGCGCGCGGCGGCCCCGTCCGCATCCGTGGCCGAGACCTTCCAGCTTTTGCCCCGACGGCCAACCGTCGCCGCATCATAATTCGCCAGCACGCGGCGCGCGACATTGGACGCCATGCGCGCCCGCACCCTGCGAAGCTCGGCCGTCGGGCTAACAAAGCCGATCATCTTATCGAGGATCGTCATGATCAAACGCCTTTCGAGAAGGCGGGATAAGAGACCCGACGACGATTTGCCCCGAGGCCGAGCTCGCGCTCGATCCGTGCGATCGTCCGCAACATTTCATCGGTCGAGCTATAAGTGACCGTGTTGCCGCCGTGCGAAACCGACCGCACACCCGACGCGACGGCCTCTTTCAAGGCGGCAAGCTGCGCCGCGCTATACGTGCTCATACCCATTTTTCCTTTCTGTTGATCCAATCGCCGCCCTGTTTTGGACGTTTGCGCGGCACCGGCTTTTGAGCCGCCTTAGGCGCAGGCGGTGAGGCAGGCGGCGGCGCGCTTTCAGCCGGTTGCGCGGCCAGCCCTGCGGCGACCGAGATCACCGCATCGAACAAATCGCCCTGCCCCTCGATCGGGGCCGCCGAGCGTTCCGCCTCGAGCGCGTCCCATTGCTCGGCGGTCATACTCGACCAGCCTTTGCGCAGCGCCGCCGCCTCGGCGTAGTTTGTGCAATCAAGCGCCTCATTCCGGCGCGCGGCCTCGACCAGCTCCCAGCGCGAAATCATCACACCCGACACCCCACGTTTGAGCGTGCGCACCTCGGCCGTGATCATCCGATACCACTCGTCGCCAAGGCCCCGCGCGATATGCACGAAGCCCCGCTCGCTCGGGTCTTCCTTGGGCAACTTGTCGTAAAGCTCGCCCTTCATTTGCGAAACGTTGAGCATCCACGCCCGCTTTTGCGCGGCCTTGCTGCGCTCTTTGACCCCCGGTCGACGGTCGAACCGTTGCGGGACCATGATCGGCCCGTTTTGCGAGTTGCTCCCTTTGACGATAATCACGCGGCCCCACGGATGCCGCCGCGCCCACGACCAAACGTCATCGGTGAACGTGCCGCCGTCGATCGCCAGCATATCAAGCGGCAGTTTCAGCCCCCGCTCGGTGCGCCAATGTGCCTTGAGAAGCGCGTCGAGCGCGTCGCGCCCCTCTTGCGACGAGATTTCATGCGGGATCACCAGATAGTCGACGATCCACCGTTGCCGATCGCGGCCATGCGCCACAATCTCGACCTCGATCCGATCGCCTTGGCAATCGACGCCCGCCGTCAGGATAACCCCGCGCGCCGGAACGATCGACCGAGGCAGCACATCGCCCTCGGCGGCATTCTCGACGCGGTCGCGCAGCTTTTCCCAATCCGGCCCAGCGGTCGCCATCTCATACGGCAGGCCCGCCACGTCATTGTAAAACGTTTGCTCGGTCTCCGCTTCCACGGTCGCGGCAAGCGCATCCGCCGTGACCGAGGCCGAGACGTTGCGCCAGCCCATCGCCCGCGCGTAATCGACCGCGATCGACGCCCAATCCCGAAACGTCGAATAGGCCCGCCACAGGTGAAACCCCGGATGATCGCCGCCCGGATTGGTTGCCACCCAACGGCCGCGCGCAACGATCGCCTCTTTGTGCTCATGGCCGATCGCGCAGCCGCAATCGTCGCAGGTGAAATGCGCCGAATGCAGCCGCTCGGGATCAAGCGAGCGCTTGAAGTTTTCCCATGTCAAAGGCGCTTCATGTCCGCAATGCGGGCAAGGCACGTAGAAAAGCCGTTGATCCGAGCGGTCCCATGCCCGTGTGATCCGGCAGGTGCCTTTGATCAGCGGCGTCGAGACCCGCAAGATCTTCGCATCTTCAAAGCCCGAGGCGCGACTTTCGGCCAGTGCCTCGGGATCGCCCTTGGAGGTTTGCTCGAACTTCGCCAGATCGTCGAGGATAACCAGTTTGCGCGAGGTGCCGGTCAGATCGTCGGGCGATCCGGCCGAAGCAACTTTGAGCGAGCCCGTGCGCGCCAAGGTCTCTTGGTTAGACATGGTGTCGCGGTTTTCGCCGCGCGATGCGCCAAACACGCGGCGCAGATCGGGCGCAGATCGCCGCATCGGCAACCATTTATTGTTGACCCATTCCGTCGCCGCCGATCCCGTCGGGTGAACGACCAAAGCGTCGACCGGCCCATAAGAAAACCACGCGCCGAGCGCCGGTTGAATGACCGAGACCGTTTTGCCCCATTGCGCAGATCCGCGCACCGTCACCTCACGCGCCGGATGCTCGGGCGAAAGGCAGTCGTGAATGTCGCGCAGAAACGCAAAACGCTTGATCGAGAACTTGCCCGGAATAGGCGACCGTTCATCGAACTCGACGTTTTCCTCGGCCCATCTGGTGACGTCGGGCGGCGGCGGCGGTGCAATCGCATCCGCCATGGCCGACAAAATCACCCCGGAGGCCGGAGCTAGAAACCCCATGTTCGGAGATCAAGCGCAGCGGGCGCACAGGGCGACCGCATTGCGAGAGACCGAGCCGCGCAGCTTTGCGGCCGTTGTCAGCAAAACATCGAGCGGGACCGCGTGCCGGATCGTGAGGGTCGCAATCTCGGCCTCGAGCTCGAGCGCGCGCTCGGAACAGATCGCCGCGCTCTCGAGAGAGACCGCCGTGGTTTTTCCAAACTGTTGCACGTCGAGCCCTTTCGAGATTGCGCCGATCCTCCGGCGTTGAATGGTGTTAAATGTCGGCGGCGGCCTCCGCCTCGGACAGGCCCGCCGCACTGGCGGTCTCGGCCTCAGCCGTCAGCTCGCTTGCGCGCTCGGTGCGGTGCGCCCGCCAAAGCTCGAGCAAGATCGCCCGCGCCTCGCGGTAATCAACGCCGAGCCGATCTGCGATCGCCCGCGCCCCGTTGCGCAAGACGGTCTCGAACTGTGCGACCTCGCGGCCAAGCGCACGGGCGACCAGCAAGTCGACCTCAGAGGCCAGCAGATAAGCCCCCTCCTCAACCTGATTTTGACGCTCCAACCGGCGCGCCTCCTCGACGGCTTTGCGGGTCCGCGCCAATTCGTAATCGGTCGAGGGCGGTGGCAAGAGCGACGCGGCCAAAGCGGCGGCATTCGTCGGGATCTCGGCGGCGGGCGCGATCGGGGCGGCCCGCGCCACCTCAACCGGCGCGGCTTCGGGAAGATCGGCGGTCGCGGATCGCAACGCCTTGCGCGTCGTGGCCCCGTTGCCCAGCATTTGCCCCGCGTCGAGCGTGCGCCCCAGCGCTTCGCGAACGCGATCGAGGTCATATCGCAGATTGCGACCGACGCCCGAGAAGCAGCCCTCGAGCTTGCCTTCGCTTTTCCACTGCGACACCCGACCAGCGGTCACGCCGATCTCTTTCGCAAGCGCCGCATTCGTCAAGCCCATGACGCAAACCCCATGGGATTTAGACGCAAGGCCGCTAAACTCCCTAAACATTCCAATCGTTTAGGCTTTGTTGAATGATTAGCGAACCAAAACCTATGGCCTTCGCCGCCCCCTATAAGAAAGGCTCTGGCGGAGGACCCAAAGCAAAAAACCGCGCGGCGCTTGGCCGTCGCGGGTTTAGTCGCGGGCATCGGCCCTAAACGACAACGCCCGAGAGGATCAAGATCCCGTCGGGCGCAATTGTGGATGATGCCCAAGCTCTGACGATCGGTTGACATTCTGTCAATCCTCTTTCTGCATTTTCTGACTGCGCACCGCGAGCTCGGCGTCGCTCGCCTCGAGCTCATTCCCGATCGGTTCAACCCCGCCCATACGATCGAGCGTCTCCGCCAAGACCTTGCGCAACGCCGCGATATTGCGCGACGACGCCGACCAACCGCAACGCACCAGCACGCGCGAAAGCGGCCAATCCGCCAAGCATACTTGATCGACGAGGTATTGAACCTTGACCCCGACGCGGGCGCGGTCCGCATGGGCGCGGGCATTCACCGCGACCAGCGCCGCCCCATCACCGATCTTGATCCGCATCGCCCGCAGGTCCGCGAAATCCTGCAACACCGCCTCGGAATATCCGCCCGCGCCACCGCCGCCCGAAATCGTTGGCTCAAATGACGAGCCTTTCACACCCCCCGACGCGCACCGCTCGACCAGCGCCGTATAATCACGGCCGATGCCCTCTTGCGCCCGCGTCAAAGTCGATCCGCCGCCGCGCTTATTGGCCTGCAATCGCATCAGGTCAAACACATCCGCCACCCGCACCGGATGCGCACCGGCAAACGTTGTCGCGGTTCGGACGGGCTTCCCGTCGATGATCTCGGTCTCGAACTGCGGCGCAACCACCGCAGGCCCGCGCGCGGGCGCAATCGGGATCATCGGCGACACACTTTCGGGCGGCGTCGCCCGCGCGATCATCACCGCGAGCGAATTGCGCTCAACGTCCAAGCGGTCACGCGCAGACGTCATGACAGCGCCCCGATCTCGCGGCATTTCTGCATAACTGCCAAGCGCGCACTGCGCCACCGCGCCTTGTCCTCAGGCAGGTCACCACACCGCGCAAGCTCTCGATCGAGATCTTCCATCTGGCGCAGCGCATCCCGCGCCCGCTCTTTGATTTGCGTGACGACGAACGCCCCCGGCCAACGCCGCACCTTGCGCACTTCCGCCAAAAGCTCGGGAGCCCAGCCCCCCGCCAAAGCATCCTGCCCGAGCGGATTGGCAAAGATCGCGCGGATCAACGGCGATCCATCATCCACCGGTGGCTGAATATTCCCCGCCCAATCCAAAATCACGTTGGCAATCGGCAGCCGGTCGCGATCCTTGCCCGCTGGCGATGCCGCAACCTGTTCCTCGAGCGCCCCAAGATTGATTTCGGTCATATACGCGAGCCGCTGGCAAAGCCCCTCGACCATTTCGTCGAACTGCGCCTTCGTCAAACTGCTCGGCTTCGCCAGCCCTCGCCGCATCAGCGGCTCGATCAGCACCCGCTTCACACGCTTCTCGCCCTCTGCCTGCTCAAAACTGTCCATCGCAAAACCCCACTTTCTAAATTCTCAGCAATCCAACCCGAGCAACTTGGCGTCCCCGTCCGAAATGAGGCCCTCCGCAACCAAGCACTCACCAACCCTTCTCGGCACAGCGGCCCAAACCACCCTGCCCCCAGCCTCGATCCGTTCGGAAATTTCCTTCGCCTCAAACCGCTCATCGGCGGTAAAAAACCGCGCAGCCGAATTTGTGCGCTGGTTCCTTACAGGTTCCCTTACAAGGTTAGTGTCGCAAATTGAGACACGGCTTTTGCGTTTTTTGAGACACGG
>JBLXEV010000021.1:0-33314 GCA_048262715.1 Paracoccaceae bacterium | reverse complement strand
CGCTTTCCAGCCATCTCTTGGTCCTCCTGAAAATGGGATAATACTATCCCAGTTGGTGGACCACTTCAGTGGGGGCACTCCAAGCTGCGCTGTCTGTTTACAGCAAAAGCCTGTCAAAGGAGGTCTCGCCCAAGGGGGTTCGGGTGGTGCGCGTGGCGCCTGGCTGGATTGAGACCGAGGCGTCGATCCGCCTCGCTGAGCGTCTCGCGCAGGAGGCGGATACGGATCTTGAACGCGGCAAGCGGATGATCATGGAGGCTCTTGGTGGCATTCCGATCGGACGTCCCTCAACCCCGTCCGAAATCGCCAACCTGATCGCCTTTCTCGCCTCCGACCGCGCGGCCACGATCAACGGGACAGAGGTGATCATCGACGGGGGAACGGTGCCTACCGCCTGATCCGCAGCGATTGGGACGGCCAACCGCAATGGGAAAGAAAGCGCGCCACTCAGCGCGTAGCACCGCGATACGTATCGCCGCCGACTGGCAGCAAAACGCCATAAGTTGATGCCGCAAAGGCCTGCGCCGCGGCATCAACGATGCGTGCGAATGTGGCGGGAGTGCCTTCGCAAGTGATGGCTCTATCATTGTGGCCCGTTCCGGAGGGTGCACACTAAATTCGGTGTTTCGCCCTGTGAATGTCTGCTTGCTCCTTCCTGAGGCACGCCCTACGCGCCTGCTTTGAAACCTAGGGCAGTTGCGGAAGAGACTTAAAATGCCGTGTATAAATCTTCACTGTTCAGACACCGGCATTCAGGGGATCAACTAAAGGTATTTCAATCCTGATCAGTAGCCCACCTTTCTCCCCGTTCTGCGCCGTTATCTTTCCTCCATGCGATCGCACGGCGCTGGCTGCGATAGCGAGCCCAAGGCCAATCCCTTGGGGCGCCGTATCAGCGTCGACACGGACGAACGGGCTGAATATCGCCTTGAGCTTATGTTCAGGCACGCCTGGCCCGTCATCGGCAATCTCGAGCGCGATATCGTCTTTTTGGCGACTGCCGATGACGGAGACGGTCCCGCCATGGGGCGAGTAGGACAGCGCATTTCTGACCACATTTTCGCAGGCACGGTGCAACAGTTCGGGGTTTCCCAGCAATTCCAGTTTTTCTGCGCCCGAGTATCGTGCGCAGACATTCTTCTCTCGGCCTTCAAAATTGGCGTCGAAAATGATATTCTCGACGATATCCAAAAGGTCGAAGACTTCGACTGTGCCGAGTGGTTCACCGCGATCGAGCCGGGCAAGTGTCAGGATTTCATCGACCAGATGGTCGAGCCGAGCAATATCGCCCTCCATGCGTTTCGCAAGTGACACGCCCCGTGCCGGGTTGACCTCTATCAAACCGACTGCCGCGCGTAGCCGTGCCAAGGGCGAGCGTATCTCGTGGGAGATGTCGTGGAACAGGCGGCTTCTACCCTCCGTAAGGACGTGCAAACGCTCCGCGGCGAGGTCGAAATCGCGGCCCAGATCGCGGATTTCGCTATTAGAGGTGCGCAGGCCATTGAGAATGCGTGTGTCGAGACGCCCACTGGCCAACGCCTTTAGGCCACGGCTAACATGGCGCAGCGGACGGGTCAGCCAGCGCGATAAGAAGATCGCCATGACTGCGCTGACCAGCCCTCCAATAAAGAGCGGTAGCAGGATCGGCGGCAGCATTGCCAGACCGTCCCTTGTGTTGTCGAGATAGGCGAGACTCAGACAGCCCTGCGCGGGCGTCCCGATGGTCGCGGGGTCACTGCAAGCGTGGTCTTGTTTCAGCAGCATTTGTGGGTGCGCGGAAGCGATGGTCTGCCAGTATGACTGAACGCCAGCGAGCCCGCCGCTTGCGTAAATCAGCCCCAAATCCTGAAACAGTAGTTCCATCTCGGTTCTGCGGTGGACATCCTCTGGCGGGGTCAGATCGACAAAGTATATCAGCGCGGAGAAGAGCAGCAGGGTCACGAACGTCGCCCCCCAGATGAAGCCAAAGACCCTGACGATCATGGTTCGTCACTCCTTGACAAGAACATAGCCGATACCGCGCAGGCTCTGGATCGGGGATCGTCCGTCATCGAACGTACCGATCTTTTGACGGATCGACGAGACATGTACGTCGACCGCACGGTCATAGGAGGCGAGCGGGCGACCAAGCCCCTGCTGCGAAAGGTCTGCGCGCGAGACCGGTTTGCCAACCTGTGCGATCAGGACGTCGAGAATGTTGAATTCGACCCCCGTCAAGACGACGGGTTTGTCTGCCCATGTGGCGACGCGGCGTGCGCGGTCGATGGCAAGGGGGCCTTCGCGTTGCACCCTCGTCCCCTCGCTGGTGTGTTCCTCGGCGGGCTGGGTGCGACGGAGGATGGCGCGGATGCGCGCGGTCAGTTCAGCAGGGGAACACGGCTTCGCCAGGTAGTCGTCCGCCCCGAGGTCCAGCCCTGCGATCCGGTCCGCCTCGTCCCCCCGGGCGGTCAGCATCAATACAGGCACGCTACTTTCCAAACGAATGCGGCGCAGCACCTGAAGCCCGTCGACCATGGGCATCATGATGTCGAGCACGACGATGTCCGCGCGCGCATCAACAATACGCCCGAGCGCGCGCTCGCCATCTGCCGCGATGGCCACGCGAAATCCCTCCTGCTCCAGGTACTCTCCCAGCAGTCCTGTCAGTTCGGTATCGTCGTCGATCAGAAGAATGGTTGTCATCGGGCGTCCTCTTGATACGACCTTAACGCCAATTTGGGCTTCGGATAGTAAGCTTTTGATATCTTTGCAAAGACTTGACACAACTTAACAATCGCCTGCTGCATACCGATTCCGATGAATATCGGAGCCTGCGAATGAAAACTGCCATTGCCCTTGTCGGGGTCTGCGCGCTTGCCGGGTGCAGCTTGCCATTGATCCGCCCCGATGCGACGCAGGCTGTGGCGGAGCAATACGCCACGGCGCAGCAAGGCGGCGCAGCGCTGGACGTGGATTGGTGGTCCCGGATCGGCGATCCGCAGTTGACGCAAGTGCTCGCACTTTCGCGCTCCCACAGCCCCGACCTGCGCAGTGCGGCGGCCAGTGTCATGGCCGCCCGGGCACAGGCGGGTCAGAGCAGCGCCGATCTCTACCCCAGCGTGACAGGTACGGCGTCTGCCACGGCAAGTAAAACCGAACTCGAAGGTCGTACAGAAAACCGTTCCGCCCTTCTAGATGCCAGCTGGGAGATCGACCTATTTGGCAAGTTGCGTAACTCTGCCCGCGCGGCGAATGTCCGCGCCCGGGCCGAAGAAATCTCTTACGCTGGATCCTACGTGTCGCTCGCAGCGGAGGTCGCCAACAGCTACGTTGACTACCGCGCCTGCAAACTCGTCGAAGCGGAATACCGCAACGCACTTGCATCGCAGCAGGAAACCGTAACGGCAACGCGCAGTCTGGTAGATGCAGGCATCGGCGCCGCGGCCGATTTGTCGCTGGCACGGGCCAATGTGGCAAACGCCGAGATAAACCTTACGACGCAGCGCGCCGATTGTAAGGTGGCGGCCCAAAGTCTTACAAGGGTGGTCGGCGTCTCGCAGGGACAGATCGATGCGACACTTGCCAAGGGCGGTGGGCTGCCGTCGGTCAAGCGATTCCAGGTTGCTTCCGTGCCCGCCGATATGCTGCGGCAGCGGCCCGACGTGATCGAAGCGGAAAAGCGGTTCGCGGCAACCTTGCTGGATCTGCGGGTCGCTCAGGCAAGCCTGTATCCATCGCTCACCCTCAACGGCAGCGTCACACGTTCCGACTCAAAGTCGTGGTCTTTTGGTCCAGCGCTATCTTTACCCATTCTCGACGGCGGTTCCTCACGGGCCTCGGTGCGGGTGTCGAATGCGGATGCCCTGATCGCCGCAGAGACCTACCGGTCAACTGTGCTGACCGCCGTTTCCGAAGTCGATGGGGCGCTTACCCGCCTCGCTGCGGCCAGCGCCAACCTGAGCAGCGCCGAGAGGCTCGTTCAGCAGTATCAGTCTTACTTCGAAGCGATTGACCAAGACTGGCAGGCTGGTGGCGCCTCCTTGCTGGATCGCGAGGACGCGCGCCGGCAAGTGCAATCGGCGCGCATCACCCGGATCAGTCAGCGCAAAGCGCTGCTGGTGCAATGGATTACGCTTTACAAGGCGGTCGGCGGTGGCTGGGTGCCATCGACGCCTGCCGCTCCAAGTTAGATTGAAAGCTCGAATATGACCGCAAAACGAAAACTTCTTCTTGGCGGTGTCGCTGCTGCGGCCCTCGGGATCATCGCCGTTTATGTCCTGCCGGTGACAAATGGGCACGACGCGACCGTCGAAACTGTGGCCCCGCCGCAGAGCGTGGCGGCCTTGACCGTTTCGGTCACCAAGCCGCAGACAGCTCTATGGCCGCTGGAGATTCACGCTAATGGCTGGCTGGCGGCTTGGCAGGAGGTGGTAATCTCGGCCCAGGTGGGTGGTCAGATGATCGAAACCGTCAACGCCGATGTGGGCGACACGGTCGCGCAGGGTGACATTCTCACCGCATTTTCGCGAGGTTCTCTTGAGAACGACATCCAGCAATTGGAGGCGTCGCTAGAATCCGCCCGCGCTTCCCTCGAACTGGCTGCTGCCGATGCAGACCGCGCGCGCAAGCTCAGCAGTGGGAGTGCGATTTCTCAGCAGCAGGCCGCCGAATACCTCTCGACGGCGCGTAAGGCGAAGTCCGACGTGTCTTCTGCCGAAGCGCAACTGGCCTCTGCGCGGCTTGACCTCGATCACACCGAGGTGAAGGCTGTGGCCGGCGGTGTCATATCGTCCCGCAGCGCCGCCGTAGGCGATGTGGTAAGTGCGGGCGCGGAGCTGTTCCGCCTTGTGCGCGATGGGCGTGTTGAATGGCAGGCCGAGGTTCCCTTGAACCAGTTGCGCAACATTGAGGTGGGCACCTCGGTCAGCGTTCCCACCCCGCTTGGCGACATCTCAGGCGAAGTGCAGCGCATCGCGCCGTCTGTCTCCGAAAGCAACGGGCGCGTTATCGTCTACGTCTCGCTGACTCCGCCGAATGAGACGGTGCAGCCCAAGACCGGTATCATGATTTCGGGCGTCTTCAATGTAGGTGAACGCGAGGCGCTGTCAGTGCCCTCGCCTGCCGTGGTGATGCAGGACGGTTTTTCCTACGTCTTCACGCTAGAGGATGGCGAGATACCGACTGTATCACGCATCCGGGTCGAGACCGGCAGACGGCAAGGGAACCGGGTGGAGATCACCAGCGATCTGTCCGCCGATGCGCAGATCGTGCAATCGGGCGGTGCATTCCTGTCTGATGGGTCCGTCGTGCGGGTCGCTGAGGCCAAGGACGCCACGCCGGAACACGTCGGGTCGGCCGCGACCAGCACCGCCGAATCCAAAGGGGAGACCGACCAATGAATATCTCGGCATGGTCCATCAAGAACCCCGTCACCCCCATCCTTGCCTTCGTCCTGCTGACCATCACAGGACTGATGGCCTTCAACAGGCTCGATGTGCAGAACTTTCCCGATATGTCGCTGCCGACAATCAACATCTCCGCCAGCCTCGAGGGCGCGGCAGCAGCTCAGCTCGAGACTGAGGTCGCGCGCAAGATCGAGGATCAGTTGACAGGGTTGGCACAGCTCGATTCTGCCACGACAACGATCACCGACGGGTCCGTCAGCATCTCAGTCGCCTTCGAGGTCGGCAAGGATGTGCAGACCGCCGCGGACGAAGTGCAATCGGCAGTGGATCAAGCGCAAAGCGATCTACCCACCGACATGAATGCTCCCACCGTGTCCAAGTCCACTCTCTCCGGCGGACCACTGATCACATACGTCGTCAGCTCCGACAAGCTCGACGACGCAGAACTCAGCTGGTTCATAGACAACGACTTCAAACGCGCGCTCATGTCCGTCGACGGCGTGGGCGAAGTGGGCCGCCTCGGTGGTGTGGACCGCGAGATCAAGGTCGAACTCGACCCCTTGCTGCTGAGCGGTCTTGGCCTCTCTGCGGCGGACGTAAACGCCCAGCTTGATGATGTGCAGCGCGATCTTTCCGGCGGTAAGGCCGAGCTCGGCAATGGCTCACAATCAGTCCGGGTGCTCGCGGCGTCAGAAAGCGTCGATGACCTCCGCGCCATCCCGATCCCCTTACCTAACGGAAGCTGGGTGCGACTGGACGAGTTGGGCACAGTGACGGATACCTTTTCCGATCTGTCCTCACTTGCCTATCTAGATGGTGAACCAGTGATCGCGGCGCAGATCAAGCGCCTGACCGGCTATTCGGACATCGCCGTGACCGAAAATACGCGAGAGGCGGTGAAGGAATTCGCCACTGAAAACCCGCAGGTTAAAATCAGCGAAGGCTATAACACTATCCTGCCCGCCGAGCAAAACTACGGCGCTTCGATGGATATGCTATACGAGGGCGCGGTGATCGCCGTGATCGTCGTCTTCCTGTTCCTTATGGATTGGCGCGGCACGCTGCTGGCCGCCGTTGCTCTGCCGCTCTCGATCATTCCGACCTTCCTCGTGATGGACTACCTCGGCTATTCGCTCAACACCGTGACGCTGCTGGCCCTGTCGCTGGTCGTCGGCATCCTGGTCGATGATGCCATCGTGGAGGTCGAAAATATTGAACGGCACATGCAGATGGGTAAACCCGCCTACGAGGCTGCGATGGAGGCCGCAGATGAAATCGGCCTTGCTGTAATCGCCACGACGTTCACCCTGATCGCTGTCTTCCTGCCAACCGCCTTCATGGGCGGTGTCATTGGGATCATCTTCAAGCAGTTTGGCATCACCGCCTGCGTCGCGGTGTTTTTCTCCCTGCTGGTGGCGCGCTTCGTGACCCCGATGATGGCCGCCTACATGATGAAGTCCAAGCCGATTGCAGAGGAGGAGGACGGCATCCTGATGCGGAGCTATATGTCCTTGATCAGAGGGTCGTTGCGGCATCGCTGGATCCCCGTGCTGGGAGTGGTCGCCTTTTTCGGGCTGACAATCCTCATGCTGGGCCAGCTTTCCACCGGGTTCTTCCCTGCTTCTGACGATAGCCAGACGCAGGTTACGATCACCACAGCGCCGGGGTCAACTATCGAGGAAACGGACACTGTCTCGCGCGAAGTTTCCAAAGCATTGGACGGCGTCGATCATGTACGGGCTGTCTTTCACGCCACTGGATCGGCTTCAAGCGGCGGCATGGGTGGCGGCAGTTCTACCAGTTCCGTCACCTCCGCGACCATCGTGGTCGACTTGACCAACATCGATGACCGCGATGTCTCCCAAACCGAAATCGAAGCGGACATCCGCCGCGCGGTTGAGACTGTGCCCGGTGCGCGGATTGAGGTGGGCTCGGGTGGCAACGGCACGCAACTTCAGATTACCATGGCGGGCGATAACTCCGAAATGCTGGAACAGGCCGCGAGCGATCTTGCGGAAGACGTCAGGGCCAACATCGCGGGCATCGGCAATGTGACCTCATCGGCATCCATGCAATCGCCCGAAATCGTCATCACACCAGACCTCACCCGTGCCGCGTCCTACGGGGTAACATCGCGCGAAATCTCAAACGCGATCCGTGTCGCCACCTCGGGGGCCTACGATTCCTCTTTGTCACAGCTGAACCTGCCCGAACGGCAGGTCCCGATCCGAGTAACTCTGGCGGAACAGGCGCGCCAGAGCCTAGAGCAGATCAAGCTTATTCCCGTCGCAGGTTCCGGGGGCAACGTCACGCTCGGCGGGATTGCCGAGATTTCCCTCGGCTCCTCCCCATCCGAGATCAAACGCCTCGACCGCTCGCGCAACGTATCGGTCACGATCGAGTTGAACGGGCGGTCCCTGTCGGACGTCAATAGCGCAGTGCAGCAACTGGAGGCCTACCAGAATTTGCCCTCAGGCGTGCATTTTGTCGAACAAGGTGATCTGAAGCGGCAGTCGGAACTCTTTACGAACTTCGCCACGGCAATGGCGCTTGGTATCTTCTGCGTCTATGCCGTTCTGGTAATCCTGTTCCGCGACTTCCTGCAGCCTGTCACCATCCTCATGGCCCTTCCACTCGCACTGGGTGGGGCGCTGTTCCCTTTGGTCGTCACCGGCACTAGCTTTTCGATGCCAGCGGTCATCGGCCTGCTGCTGTTGATGGGGATCGTTTCGAAAAACTCAATCTTGCTGGTGGACTATGCGCTGGTCGCCCGCGAGGGAGGGATGAACCGGTTCGACGCGCTGGTCGACGCTTGCCACAAGCGTGCCCGTCCCATCATCATGACGACCGTCGCCATGTCCTGCGGCATGCTCCCGGCAGCGCTCAGTTTGGTTGAAGGTGACCCAAGCTTCCGGCAGCCGATGGCAACCGTAGTGATCGGGGGGCTCGTAACCTCGACGTTTCTAAGCCTCGTTGTGATACCAGTCGTTTACACATTCATCGATGACTTTGAAGCAATCGTCCTTCGCCGATTTCGGACGCAGGCAAAAGCTTAAGTGAATTAGCCTATGAGGGGTCCCCGAAAACTGGACACTGACGTAAGCTTTGATTTGCTGTCTGCTGATCTTCACAACGAAGGAGACCGAAGATGTCAAAACGAAAGCAACATGCCCCTGAGTCCAAGCCGAAGGTGGCGCTGGAATCGCTGAAAGGCGAGGCGAACCATATCAGAGCAGGCGGGCCGGTTCGGTGTGCATCCGAGGATGATCAACCAATGGAAGCCTGCGCGGCTGAATGGCGCGTCCAGTGTCTTTGAACGCGGCGGCCGCAAGGGCCGGTTATTGATGAAGACCACGTCAGGGATTTGCATACCAAGACTGGAGAGCTGGCGGTTGCCAATTCTTTTTGGGAAAGAAAGCTCAAGCCTTGGGGCGGGACGTGCGGCGCGCCATGATCGAACGCGACCATCCTGACCTGTCGATCGGCCAACAGTGCGCGTTGCTGTCGATACCGCGGTCGTCCTTCTACTACGCGCCGCAGGGTGGAACGGACCAGAACCTCGCGCCAAGAGCCGCCACCGGGTCGAGGGCTATGGCGAGGCGACGCGGACTTTTGCGTCGAGCCGCTGAACGAGGCAATCTATCGGTTCGGGCCGCCAGACATCATGAACAGCTATCAGGGATCGCAGTTCACCCTGTTTGCGGGGGGGGGCATGGTGCTGGATCCGGCGCCGGGGGAGGGTGCTTTCTACGATGCGCTGCCAATTCATCTCGATCGGTATTGGTGCGAGGTAAGTGAGGGCCGCGATTTCGTCGAATGGAGAGATCCGGTGGATTGGATCATCACCAACCCGCCGTGGTCGAAGCTCTGCGCGTTTACGCAGCACGCGATGGGCGTCAGCGAGAACATCGGCTGGCGCGTGCACATGCCCAATATCACGACGAAGGCGCGGTTGCGCGATCTCGAACAACATGGATTTGGGGTGGCGGAAGAGGTTTAGCGGCCACGCATTGAACATCGCGCTGCGTTCGCCGTGGAAAGTGCGTTAGCGTGCTCCAATAGCATGGAAACCGTGGCGCAAATGGTGGCGTTTCAGCTTGGCGCACGAGCGCACGTGAGGGCATCGGGGATGCGTCTCTCAGAGATTTTGTGTCTCGGATGCCGGAAGGCGTCCGGTTTGCTGCGCTGGTGCATCTGAACGAGGCGCATGTCCATATCCAGATTCTTACGGGGAATATGGCGAATTTGAAATGAGCACGAATAAGCTCCATGTCGGAAAGATCGCTGCGGTGAAACGGCGTTCTCAAATCAGGTCCGCAGGTGCTGACGTCAGGCAAGATACCGCGATTCTTTTTGTCCTCAAATCGAGTGATCTCTTGTGTTCTATTTGTAGGATAAAATTGAATTATGGTCAGATCGGGCCCTCCTTCTACGGTCAAATCCCTGCCATTGTCGATCAAGATCATCGTTATCTGGCATGACAAATGGCCTGTATTCTGGTGAGGTAATCTAACTTATTGTTGATTTGCGCGGCGACACATGTCTTATTTGTCCAACCAAAGGGCTGGAGGATGCCCTCTCGGTTCATTTCCGCACCGCATTTTGAGCATCGACCAAAGGGAGAGAGACATGAGTGTTAAGAGAAAGCTTACCGGACTGGCCGTCATCGCGGCGTCGGTATTGGGATTTGGCGGGGCCGCATTGGCCGCAGACTACAACTGGACGTTCCAGACGTCGGAAACTGCGGGCGAGCCGGGTTTCGTGAACAAACAGAAATGGGCGGCGGATGTCGGTACGCTGTCGGGGGGGCGGATTGCCATCGAGATCCTGCCGATTGGCGCGGTCGTGCCGCATACAGATACGCTTGACGCCGTTGGCGCAGGAATTTTGCAGGGCCACTTGACCGACCCAAGCTATTTCTCGGGCAAAGATCCGGCTTTTGCGATGATGGGCAATCTGGTCGGCGCTTGGAGCGATCCATTCGAGCTCTTGGGCTTCATGCAAAGCGGCGGCGGCAATGAGCTTTATTCCGAACTGGTCGAACCTTACGGCGTCCATTTCATTGGTGCGGCAGCAACCGAGCCGGAGGCTTTCGTGTCGCGCGTGCCGATCCGCACGGTTGAAGACCTGAAAGGCGTGAAATTGCGCGCGCCTGAAGGCATGGTGTTTGAGATCTTTGCCAAAGCGGGCGCGGCACCGGTTTCCTTGCCGGGCTCGGAGATCTTCTCGGCGCTAGACAAGGGCGTTGTTGATGCGGCTGATAACACTGTGTTTGCCACCAACCAGTCCTTGGGCATGAACGATATTGCGCATTACCCGCTCTATCCCGGCTTCCACTCACTGCCCATGATTGACGTGTCGATGAACAAGGAACTCTGGGACGGTCTGCCGCAGGACCTGCAGGACATTCTGACAACTTCTGTCCAGAAATTTGCCTTCTACCATATTTATTCGGTGCGCAAGCTCGATGCCGAAGCCGTGGCAAAGGCCAAGGAGAACCCCGAGATCGAGATCATCAACTGGTCCGGTGACGAGCGTGCCAATTTCCGCCGCATTGCCCAGCAGGAATGGCAGGTCTGGGCGCCCAAGTCGGCGATGACCCAGCGCTACTATGAGACTGTGACGAACTACCTCAAGGGCCGCAACCTTCTCTAATATATAGATAAATTAAAAGTTGCACCCGGCTAAACTGGCCGGGCGCGAATAGAGCGTGGATTGCGAACGTGCATACCGGGGCGGGGGGAAGACGACACATGACGAAAATAGCTGAGATCATCGCGGAAGTCGAAGACAGCGACACCGATATCCGCAGCGGGTTTGATCGCGCGATCACCCGATCGACCAAATTTTTTGCTTGGGCGATCTTCTTGGCCTTTGCTATCACCGTAATTGAGGTCTTCGCGCGCTATGTTTTTGACAGCCCTACCTTCTGGGCGCATGAAAGCACGACCTTTCTGATTGCGGCCATCTTTCTGATCGGCGGCCCCATCGCGCTGGCACGTGACAAGCATATTCGCGTGCGGATGATCTACGACGCGGTCAGCCCAAAGCGCAAACGCCATCTCGATATCCTCAATTCGGTGATCGGTCTGGTGTTCTTTGCGGGCCTTAGCGTGGCAAGCTGGACGATGGTAAGCAAATCCTGGTTTAACCCATCCGGCGCGCTGCATCTGGAGGGCACCGGCACCTCCTGGAACCCGCCGACGCCCGCCCTCTTGAAGATGCTGGTGCTGATCTGCGTCGTCACGATGTTTGTCCAAACCCTGTTGCATCTGGTCGCCGCGATCCGCCGCGATGTCTCTGCAGCCCCCACCGCTGCCGAGGAGCAATAATCATGGGCCTGAGCGCGATTGGCATTGAATACGGATCCTATCTTCTCGTTGCGATGATTTTCCTACTGCTGCTGACGGGACAGCCGTTGGCTTGGGTCACTGGGCTTGTGGCACTGGTGTTCACCTTTGGCTGGTTTGGCGGCATGGCGCTGCCGCTGGTCACCGCGCGGATCTTTGGCTTTATCACTGAATATTCGCTGGTAGCGATTCCGATGTTTATCTTGATGGCAGCGCTTCTGGATCGGTCTGGGATCGCCAAATCGCTATTCAACGGGATGCGGATTCTGGCGGGCCGCTTGCCGGGCGGCGTCGCGGTGCAGACCTTGATCGTGGCGATCCTGATGGCGGCGATGTCAGGGGTGATCGGTGGCGAGATTGTCTTGCTCGGCATCCTGGCGCTGCCGCAGATGCTGCGGCTCGGCTATGACCGCAATCTGTCGATCGGGGTGGTTTGCGCAGGCGGATCGCTCGGCACGATGATGCCGCCCTCGATCGTGCTGATTATCTACGGGCTGGTGGCCAATGTCTCGATCGCCGATCTGTTCGTGGCGGCGATCACGCCCGCGATGCTCCTGTTGGGCTGCTATGTCGCCTATGTCCTGTTTTTGTGCTGGCGCAATCCCAAGCTGGGGCCGCCAATGTCGAAAGAAGAAATGGCGCAGGAATCTGTTGTCAGCGCTTTGCGCTCGCTCGCAGCGCCCTTGTTCATCGTGCTTGTGGTGTTGGGCTCGATCTATGGCGGGATCGCCTCGATCACCGAAGCGGCGGCTATGGGCGTCTCGGCGGTGCTGATCATCTCGATCGCGCGGCGCGAGATGACCTTCAAGATGCTGCAAGACAGCCTTGTGCATACACTGGAAACCTGCGGCATGATCATCTGGATCGGGATTGCTGCGGCGGTGCTGGTGGGGGTTTACAACCTGATGGGCGGGAACCGTTTTGTGTCGCAATCCATTCTGGCAATTGAGGCACCGCCTGTCGTGATCATCATGGTGATGATGCTGATCCTGCTGCTCCTGGGGATGTTTCTGGACTGGATCGGGATCGCGCTGTTGACCCTGCCTATTTTCGTGCCGATTGTGGTGCAGCTAGGCTATGATCCGATCTGGTTTGGCATCCTTTTCGCCGTCAACATGCAGGTCTCCTATCTGACTCCGCCTTTCGGGCCGGCTGCCTTCTATCTAAAAAGCGTTGCCCCAAAAGAGATCACGCTCAAGCACATCTACACATCCCTGCTGCCCTTTATTGCCCTGCAACTGCTGGTGCTGGCAATCATCCTGTTCTTCCCTGCCATTGCCACATGGGCGGTGTAGGTTGCGGCAGTGGCGGCAACCGACTCGCCGCGCGATTGAACGAAGGAGAGTTTGGCATGGATGATCTGCACAGTGAAGCAACGGGCGGCTCTGCCGTCGATCAGGTCGTGGCCCAGATCCGCGCGCTGATTGACACGGATGGGCTCGGCGTTGGTGACAAGCTGCCGACCGAGCGCGAGCTTTGCGAGCGCTTTGCCATCAGCCGCAACACGGTGCGCGAGGCGATGCGGATGCTCAAGGCTTACGGCATCGTCGACGTGCGCCCCAAGGTGGGCGCGACGATTGTTGACCACCGGATGAATCGCGCCTTTGATCTGTTTTCCTTCAACGTGGCCGAGGTCTCGCGCCAGACCTTTGACGACATTCAGGGCTTTCGGGAATTGATCGAAACCGGCACAGCGTTGCATATCTTTGCTCGTGCCACGCCTGAGGTCATCGCCAATTTGCGTGCGATCAATCAGCAGATGGTGCAGGCGCGTAGCGTCGTCGAGGCTTCAGAATTCGATCTGCAATTTCACACCGGCTTGATCGCGCTGACGGGCAACAAATCGATCCTTGATATCTACGGGATCATGAAGCCGGTCATCTTGCGGATCATGCAGCGCGGTAAGACGCGGCGCATCATCGAAGGCGAGACCTATGGCGAGCACGAGGCGATTTTGCGCGCGATCGAGGCCTCCGACAGCCTCGGCTATCAATATCTCATGCGCAGCCATCTGCGCGCGGGTCTTGCAAATTTTGTCACCCCCAGAGCCGAAGCGGACATCGCGAAAGACCCGGGCGCGCCCAAGGGCCAGGGCTAGAAAACTCGGCCACTTCCGAGACAAAAGAACAAAGGATCCTTCCCCGTGAAACTGACTGCAAAAGATATTCTGCCCGAAACGCAAGGCGGCCTCCTAGTGGGGCGGGTCTGGTCTGAGGCGCAAGGTGGCCCCTGCCCTGTAGTGGTGCAGAATGGCGAGGTCCTGGATCTTAGCCACGCAAGTGCGACCATGGCGGGTTTGCTGGAGCGTGATGACCTGCTGGCAGCCGTGCGCGCGGGGGGGGCTTCGCTTGGGCCGCTAGACGGATACCTCGATCTTGGGCACGGCCGGGGCAGCTTGGGTCGGCTGCTTGCGCCTTGCGATTTGCAGGCGGTCAAGGCGGCGGGGGTGACCTTTGCAGGCTCGATGATCGAGCGGGTGATCGAAGAGCGCGCCAAGGGCGACCCGGCGCTGGCCGAAGCGATCCGCACCGAGCTGGCCGAGCTGTTGGGCGGCAATCTGCGTGGGCTGGTGCCGGGCTCGGAAAAGGCGGCGGCGGTGAAGGCGCATCTGCAAAAGGCGGGCCTTTGGTCGCAATACCTCGAAGTTGGCATCGGGCCGGATGCCGAGATCTTCACCAAGGCACAGCCGATGGCGGCGGTAGGCTGCGGCGCGCAGATCGGAGTGCATAGCGGCTCGCATTGGAACAACCCGGAGCCCGAGGTCGTGCTGGCGATCAATGCGCGCGGCACCATTTGCGGCGCGACCTTGGGCAATGACGTGAACCTGCGTGATTTCGAGGGCCGCTCGGCGCTGCTGTTGGGCAAGGCCAAGGATAACAACGCCGCTGCCGCCCTGGGACCTTTTATCCGCTTGTTCGACGCAGATTTCACGTTGGAGGATGTCAGCACCCTGCGTGTCGGACTGGAAATCACCGGACAAGACGGCTTTGCCTTGGCGGACCATTCCGACATGGCGCAGATCTCGCGTCAGCCCGCCGACCTTGCTGGACAACTGCTCAACCCGAACCACCAATATCCCGATGGGGCGATGCTCTATCTTGGCACCATGTTTGCCCCCACCAAAGACCGGGACGGCAAGGGCCTCGGCTTTACCCATAAGTCGGGCGATGTGGTGGCGGTGTCGTCGCCGCAGCTCGGGCGGTTGGTCAATGAAGTGCAGCCCTGCCACGCGGTTGCGCCTTGGACCTTCGGCACCCGCGCGCTGATGGAAAACCTTGCCGCACGGGGGGCATTGGCATGACAAAACGCCGTTTGCGCAGCCAGGACTGGTTCGACAATCCCGATCATGCCGATATGACCGCGCTCTATCTTGAGCGCTTCATGAATTACGGCATCACCCCCGAAGAGCTGACCGAGGGCCGCCCGATCATCGGCATCGCGCAATCGGGCAGTGACCTCTCGCCCTGCAACCGCCACCACCTCGATCTGGCGAAGCGGGTGCGCGACGGCATCCGCGATGCGGGCGGCATTCCGATTGAATTCCCCACCCATCCGATATTCGAGAACTGCCGCCGCCCGACAGCGGCGCTGGACCGCAACCTTGCCTATCTGGGATTGGTCGAGCTGCTGCACGGCTATCCGATCGACGGGGTCGTGCTGACCACCGGCTGTGACAAGACCACCCCGGCCGCGATCATGGCGGCGGCCACGGTCGATATTCCGGCCATCGTGCTCTCGGGCGGGGCGATGCTCGATTCCGTACACGAGGGCCGCTTGGCGGGCTCGGGCACGGTGATCTGGCAATCGCGCCGCCGCTATGCCGCAGGCGAGATCGACCGCGCCGAATTTCTGGAGGCCGCGCTGAACTCTGCCCCTTCCATCGGCCATTGCAACACCATGGGCACGGCCTCGACGATGAACGCCTTGGCCGAGGCGATGGGCCTGTCGCTGACCGGCTGCGCCGCTATTCCCGCCGCCTATCGCGAACGCGGGCAGATGGCTTACCGCACTGGCAAACGCGTGGTCGAAATGGTCCACGAAGAACTGCGCCCCTCGCAGATTCTGACCCGTGCGGCGATGCTGAACGCCATCCGCGTCAACGCGGCGATTGGCGGCTCGACCAATGCGCAGCCGCATCTGGCGGCGATTGCCGAAACCGCGGGCATTGAGCTGAGCAAAGACGACTGGCAGGTGCATGGGTATGACATCCCGCTTTTGGCCGATGTTCAACCGGCGGGGCGGTTTTTGTCAGAACGCTTTCACCGCGCCGGTGGCGTGCCCGCGATCATGTGGGAACTGGCCGATGCTGGCGTGCTCGACATTAGCTGCCTGACGGTCAGCGGCCAGACTCTGGGCGAGGCGCTGAAAGGCCGCGAAACCAAGGACCGCGAGGTGATCCGCCCCTACGCCGAGCCTTTGATGGAGCGCGCAGGCTTTCGCGTGCTCAAGGGCAATCTCTTTGATTTCGCCATCATGAAAACCTGCGTGATCTCGGAAGAATTCCGCCTTCGGTTTCTGTCAGAGCCGGGGCAGGAAAACTGCTTTGAGGGCCGCGCCGTGGTGTTTGACGGCTCGGAAGATTACCACGCCCGCATCAACGCCCCCGATCTTGACGTCGATGAACGCTCTATCCTCGTGATCCGTGGCTCTGGCCCGTTGGGCTGGCCGGGGGCTGCCGAGGTGGTGAACATGCAGCCGCCTGACCGACTAATCCGCGCAGGCATCACCAGCCTGCCAACCATCGGCGATGGGCGGCAATCGGGCACCGCCGATAGCCCGTCGATCGTGCATGCCTCGCCCGAAAGTGCGGCTGGCGGTGGCCTTGCCTGGCTGCGCAGCGGCGATATCATCCGCATCGACCTGACCACAGGACGCTGTGATATGCTGGTCTCCGATGCGGAAATCGAACAGCGGCGGGAAAAGGGCTTGCCGCCTGTGCCGGAGGCTCAGACCCCCTGGCAAAAAATCTATCGCCAGGAGGCAAACCAGCTCAGCGACGGGGCCGTGCTGAAATCAGCCGATGGGTTTCACCGCATTGGCCAGACGCTGCCACGCCACAACCACTGACAAAGGCGCGGCGGCAATTTTTCTGCCGTCGCGACGGGATCGTCAAGTTGTTCGCTTTGGTTCAGAAGTTGGCGATTTACGTCAGCTCATGCGTCAGCACGTTTCTGGCGGTAAGTTGTTGCGGTTATCTTATGGCGGCGGGCGGAACAGGTTTGTGGGTTTATCCTGGACGGAGAGATGAGGGGGACCCGAAATCGATCCGGAAGCGAGGGGTTGGAAAAGGGGGCACCCCTTGGTGAGATCATTGGCACGGGCGCCTGCGCCAGGGTCGATGATCGACCGCAAGGATGGCAGAGCCAGCCGCGCAGTTGGCTCGATAATAATGCAACGCATATTATCGAGCCGACGGAGCGCCTCCCCGGCGTGAGGGGCAGACTGGGTAGCTTTAGCTACCTACAGTCTGTCCATATGGGTAGCTTACTGCCGCGTTTGCGAAATACTTATTCGCAAATAATATCAGGTGTTTAGGTTATCCACAATAAACATATCAGATTGCCCGAGTGCTCTCTATGATCGCCGAATTTTTTTCATAGGTGAAACTGCATGAGCTTGTTTTACCGGAGGGCTTCATGGCCTATCAGTTCGTCCATATCCAAACTTATTGCCCCAAACTGATGCAGGTTTCGGGCACCGAAGATCAGTTCAATAGCACCGAGCAGGTCTTTGGCGAGGCGGCGCGTGATCCGCTTTACTCGAAACATGTAGAGGGTCCGCAGCGACCGATTGCTGTCAAAAATTTCGGAGCGGTCAGTGTGGCGGAGCTGCGCCGGCTTCATGACGAACGCCGCGCCGAGATCCGGGAGCCCGTCCGGGGCAGCGGTAGCAAGCGCTACCAGCGGAGGCTGAAATGCGATTTCCCGACGCTCTATACCGAGATCCACTCTCACCCCATGACCACGGAAGACTACAAGACAGCCTCCCCTGACGCGCAGGCGCAGGTGAGGGCCTGGGCGAATGCCGCGCTCAAAGATTTTGTGTCCCGGATGCCGGAAGGCGTCCGGTTTGCTGCGGTGGTGCATCTGGACGAGGCGCATGTCCATTTCCACATTCTTGCGGTGCATATGGCGGATCCGAAAATGAGCGCAAACAAGCTCCATGCTGGGAAGATCGCCGCGGAGAAATGGCGGCAGGAAAACGGCTCCTCAACCACGCTTGAGGCTTTGCCGCGCCCATTGTTAGCAAGCCGCCCGAACAAGCCGAAAAAGCCGAGGCCGAGCAAGAACCGCACCACGCAGGCCAAGCGGGACGCGGCGCATGCTGTCGCCGTGTCAGCCTGGGAAGCGGATTGCGCGGAGGTCGAGATCGCCAATGCTACCGCTGTGGCAGAGTGGGAGGTTGAAAACGCGGTGCACCTGCAGGCAGGGCGCAAAGCGCGCAAGGCCAAAGTTGAGGATGTCGATGCGTATCAATCCGCAATGGTGGCGTTTCAGGATCGGTATTTTGAAGCTGTCGGTAAGCCATGCGGCCTATTGCGCAATGGTCCGGGCACGGAGCGCTTGTCGACCAAGCAGTATGCCGCGCGCAAAACCCGCGCGCGGGAGATGGCGGATCAGGCTGCTGCGCAGCGGGCCGTGGCCGAACGGAACGCGCAGGAGGCGAAGCGGCTTAAAGATAGTGCGGACCGACTCAATGCGGATCGGCAGGCACTGGAGGCCGCGCAGAACGCTCACGAAAAGCGGGTGATGGCACAGGAGGATGAGCTCAGGACGCGGGAGCAAAAAGTGGAGGCCATGGAGCAGGAGCTGGTCAGTGGCATCGAGGCGATTGGCGATCTGGTGGTCCAAGCCGAGACCGGAGAGTTCTCGATCGAGAACGGCAAGTCGCGCCTTGCGCGGATGCCGCAGTTCATCGAACGGCTGTTAGGAACGGCGGAGGAAAAACGCTCGCCGGTGCAGTCGCTCTTCGCGAAGGTTGTGGGGCTTATTCACCGGGTGGTTTCCGCGCGAGGGGCCGAGAATTCGGCGCAACGGGCGGAGGGTGGTATCCGTGGTTCAAATCCAGAATAGTGAGATTATCGCGTTGGCGACAGCGGAATCTTGGAGCGGGGCTTTGCGCTCCAATCGAAACAGCGGATTGAGTGGCTGGCAGAGTGGTAGGACGCCGCGCGGTTCTGGACCGGAAGGTGGCAGGAAATGGCTTGGCACCCTGCGAGGTCGGAGGATAGGGTCGAGGTCATGAAATGCCAGCAGCATTTTCCTCAATCAGGGACGTTCGATGCTTTAAGGCAAGAAATTAAAATAGATATTCAACTGACGATTGAGGCGTCGCGGGTGCTTAAATCTAATGTTGCAGGACGGATTATCGGGCAGCAGACAATGCGTTAAGGTCAAATCCGATTTGGACCTGTCCGTCTCGGCACGCACTTGTAAGCGCTGCCCGTGGCGATGGCATGCTCGCCTTGGTGACAGCAAATCGACGAGGCTGACCCGAACGATGCGAGGTGATGTTGGTACCTTGGATTGATCGGGTCAATCGCGTCTTGGGGCTGAGGTAAGGTATGAGAATCCTTGTGGGCGAAGGATGCAAAGCATCCTCCATCAATTTGTATCTAAATAGATGCGGATCCGAGCGGCGGCGTTCACAAGATGGCGCTCTGCGGCTTGCGCGGCCTCTGCTTCGTTACCCGCCTCCAGCGCGCGGTAGATAGCTTTGTGCTCGTCTTGGACCGCCTCCAGCAAGTCGGCGTGATGTGCGCGCGTGTTGCTCCGTGCCTGACGGATGATGTTTCGGGCGCTGGCCTCAAGATGCTTGCACAGCGAGATGAAATGCTGATTGTGCGTTGCTTCGACGATGACTTGATGGAAACGGTAATCCTCTTCGTCACCGAGCTGATCGCTGGCGATCGCGTATTCCATTCCGATCAACTCGCGCTTGATCTTCTTCAGATCCTCAGCGTTGCGCCGACGCGCCGCGATCCGCGTGGCGGCGACCTCCACGGGAATGAGTAACTCCATTGCCTCTTCGAGAGATGAGAGGTTTGAGACTGAAAAATGCTGGAACCTGAAGGCGTTTGTCGCGTCCTGCTGGGTCACGTAAGCGCCGCTGCCCGCGCGCGCGGTGACCAACCCTTCGGATTTCAGTTGCGAAAGCGCCTCACGCACAACGGCGCGGCTGACGGAATACTGCGTGCAAAGATCTCGCTCTGAGGGAAGGCGATCACCGATGGCCAATGATCCCGCCGCAATCTGCGCGATCAAATCTTTGGCGATCTCGTCAGGCAAATGCCCCGACCGCGATTGGACGCTCCCGGCGACTGCCTCAGTAGAGATTCGGCTCGTTTTTTGCATTTTCTTTCCTCTGGCAACTCCATAGTTACCGTATTGGTCAGACAGGTTAAAGGTGTTTTCGTGCCAGTAAGGGTTACTTCGGGATCGGCTTTCGCGCCCAAGATAGCCGTTTTTACATAAAATCGCACAAGATTACAAATTGGTCCGCCCAGTTGTTGACTGGTAAGACCATTTGTGCGATCAGAGATCGGAGCTGACTGGGGGAGGAGGATCTCTCCATCGGCTCAAAACATGTCAGGGAGGAACCATATGGCATTCCGAAATCTTCTTCGCAGCACGGCTGCGGTGTCTCTCGTTTTGTGCGCTGGGGCGGCGGCGGCAGCGCCATTGAAAATCGCCCTCGTCGAAACCCTGTCAGGGCCGCAGGCGTCCACAGGCTTGCTCTACCGCGATGCGGTTAAATACCAGATTGGCAAGATCAATGCGGCGGGTGGTTTCGGCGGGGTACCGATTGAGCTGCTCGAATACGATAACCAAGGCGGGCCTGTTGGCGCAGCCGACCGCGTGCGCGCCGCGATTTCAGACGGGGCCGATGTGATCTTGCAGGGCTCTTCCTCTGCTGTTGCCGGACAGGTCACCGAAGACGTGCGCAAATACAATCTGCGTAATGCGGGCAATGAGGTGCTCTATATCAACCTTGGCGGCGAGGCGATGGAACTGACCGGCGAGAAATGCCACTATTACCATTTTCGTACCAGCCCGAATGCCGCGATCCGCGTCAACACGCTGGCGGATGGTATGAAAGGTGCAGGCGTTCTTGGGGACCGCGTTTATGCGATCAACCAGAATTACTCGTGGGGTGTTGATGTTCAGGATAACACCGTTGCCGCCGCGAAACGTCTCGGCTTTGAAGTCGTTGAGCAGACCCTGCATGACGTGAACAAAATTCAGGACTTCTCGCCCTATGTTGCGCGCATTCAGGCCGCAGATGTCAGCACGGTGATCACGGGAAACTGGTCCAACGATCTATTGCTGTTGATGAAAGCCGCCAGCGGCGCAGGGATCACCGCGCGCTTCGGGACGGCCTTCCTTGATCAGCCGGGCAATATCGGCAATGCGGGTGCGGTGGCTGAAGGTCACTTCCTGTCCGCTCCTTTCAACGCCGAGGTGAACCCAGAGGAAACGGCCGCTTTCATGGAGGATTATAAATCCGTGACAGGCCATTACCCGAGCTATGTCGAGCCGACGACTGTTTTCGGCCTCATGCTGTTGGGTGAGGCGCTGAAATCGGTCGAGCCGACCGAGAATGGTCTTGATGCATCCAAGCTGGCGGCGGCACTTGAGCAGGCAACTGCGGATACGCCTATGGGTAAGATCTCGATGCGTGCTGAAGATCACCAGATTGTCCAGTCGATGATCGTGCAAGAGGTGAGCCGCGACGCCAAATACAAGGCGGATGGCACTGAATTCGGGTTCGTTCCGGTGACGGTGATCGCACCGGAAGATGCCCAACAGCCAGTTCAAGACAGCTGCAAAATGAAACGTCCGGGCTAACCGGACTCCCAACCCCCTGACGTTTTGACGACTGCTATGGCCGGAGCGCGTGTTCCGGCCATGCACAGGGATGCCGCTTCACAGGAATGGGGAATAGTGTGGATCAGATACTCTTCGCTTTGCTCAACGGGACGATCTACGGGCTTTTGCTCTTTATGGTATCGGCCGGTTTGACGCTTATTTTCGGGATGATGGGGGTGCTCAATTTCGCCCACGCATCCTTTTATATGCTGGGGGCCTATTTCGCCTATACGTTGGAACCGCTGACGGGGTTCTGGCTGGCGTTGGTGTTGTCTCCGCTCTTGGTGATGGGGATCGGGGTGCTGGTGGAGCGCTTCATCCTGCGGCGCGTCCACGCGCATGGTCACGCGCATGAGCTTTTGGTGACCTTTGGTCTCTCGGTGGTGATCGCCGAGGTGATCAAGATGGTCTACGGCAAATTCGCCGTAGATTACCGGGTGCCAGCGGAGCTGAACTTTGCGGCCTTCTCGATCTCTGGCCTCGATTATCCGGTCTATCGGCTGTTCATGGGGGCGGTCGCGTTGGCGATGTTCGCCGCGATCTATCTCCTGCTGACCCGCACGCGGGTCGGGATTGTGGTGCGGTCTGCGATTTACCGTCCACAAACTGTCGAGGCTTTGGGTCATAACGTGCCGCTGGTCTTTATGGGTGTTTTCGGGATCGGCGCCGCGCTGGCGGGCCTCGCGGGGGCGGTTGCGGGCGCTTTTTACACCACTAATCCGAATATGGCCCTGGAACTGGGCGTGATGGTCTTCGTGGTCGTGGTGGTCGGCGGTTTGGGCTCGATGGGCGGGGCGATGGCGGCTTCCTTGTTGATCGGGATCACCAACTCGCTCGCAGTGGGTAGTGATCTGCGGGTCGCGGATTTGCTGGCGCTGGTCGGGCTGGGCGATTGGGCCGAAGGGATCGGCGGCTTGCTGACGATCAGCATGTCCAGCCTCGCGGCGACGCTGCCCTTCTTCATCATGTTGCTCGTGCTGATGCTGCGGCCTTCGGGGCTGATGGGCGAGAAGGAATAAGCCGATGAAATACGGAATTTTTGGGATTGTTCTGGGCGTTGCGCTCCTGTTTGCGCTGCCTTGGCTGGTGTCTGGCTCAATGTTGAACGCGGCGGTGCAGATGCTGATCGCGGCGCTGTTTGCGATGGCTTTCGGGCTGTTGTGCGGGCAGGCGGGGATGCTGAGCTTTGGCCACGCGGCCTATTTCGGGGTCGGTGCTTTTGCTGCGGTCCATGCGATGAACGCCTTTGGGGGCGAGGGCCTGTTGCCGACGCCCTTGCTGCCGCTGGTGGGGGCCGCGACGGGGCTCGTGAGCGGGCTTCTCGCAGGGTATTTCTCGACCAAGCGGACGGGGGTTTATTTCGCGATGATTACCCTCGCGCTGGCCGAGCTGCTCCATGCGCTCGCGCCGCATTTGAAAACCGTCTTTGGCGGCGAGGCGGGGGTGTCGTCATTCCGGATGCCCGCTTGGGGGATCGAGTTCGGCTCGCTGAATGATGTCTATTACCTGACGCTGGTCTGGACCCTGCTCTCCATCGGCGCGCTCTATTTGTTCAGCAAAACGCCGCTGGGCCGTCTGGCGCTCGGGCTGCGTGAGAACGCGCATCGGCTGCGGTTTCTGGGCTATAACACCCATGTGCTGGGCACGTTGATTTTCGCGGTTTCCGCCATGTTCGCGGGCATCGCAGGGGCGCTGCAATCGCTCAATATCGAGGCCGCGAATTATGTCGTCCTCGAATCCCATATCTCGACGGCGGTGGTGCTCAACAGCTTCATCGGTGGCGTGAGGGTGTTCCTCGGGCCCGCGATTGGTGGCGCGGTGATGACCTTCTTCGGCTATATATCCTCGGATCTGACCCGCGTCTGGCTGCTTTATCAGGGGATCATTTTCGTCCTTGTGATGATGTTCTTGCCACGCGGGATTGTCGGTGAAATCGCGGAGCGGATCAAAAACCCGTCGCGCGATGGGCTGATGCAGATCGCGCTCACTCTGGCGCTGCGTCTGGGCAGCCTGATGATCGCGGCCTTCGGAGCGGTGTTCCTGATCGAATTCGCACAGCGCTTCCTCTCGAATGAATACCGCGCCACGGCAGGGGCGGGCAACTGGCCCGATATCTCGCTGTTCTCACAGGACTGGTCGCCGGTCTCAGCGCTGCCTTGGGCCTTGGGTCTCGGCCTGTTCGCGCTTGGTATCGCCCTCGTCATTCTCGTCAATCGCCGCGTTGCGGCCCGTCAGGAGGCACAGGCATGAGTGATCCAATCCTTTCCTTGTGCAATGTTCATAAATCCTTCGGCGAGGCAAAGATCATACAAGGCGTCAATCTTGATGTGACGGCGGGCGAACGCCATGCGGTGATCGGGCCGAACGGGGCGGGGAAATCGACGCTGTTCCATCTGTGTTCGGGGCAATTCGCGCCGACGCGCGGCGAGATTTTGCTGAACGGGAAGAATATCGCCGGGCTGAAACCCGCAGAGGTGAACCGTCGCGGCCTCGCGCGGTCGTTCCAGATCACCAATATCTTCCCCGGCGTGAGTGTCTTTGAGAACCTGCGTCTGGCGGTGATGCGCAAGCATAATTTGCAATTCGTGTTCTGGCGATCGGCGGCGCGAATTTCGCTGGTGAATGAGGAGGTCGATGACCTGCTCGACAAGATCCGCCTGAAAGAGCGCGCGGGCTCGCTGGCCAGTGAGCTGTCCTATTCCGAGCAGCGCTCGCTGGAAATCGGCATGACGCTGGCCTCCGATCCGCAGGTCATCTTGCTGGATGAGCCGATGGCGGGGATGTCGCATGAGGAAACCGATTACACCGCCGGATTGATCCGCGAGATCACCCAAGGCCGCACCTTGCTGATTGTCGAGCACGATATGAGCGTTGTCTTTTCGCTCGCGCATCGGATCAGCGTGCTGGTTTACGGCGAAATCATCGCGACCGGCACCCCCGACGAGATCCGCGGCAATGCCCGCGTCAAAGAAGCCTATCTGGGCGAGGAGGCGGCATGAGCGGCCCGATTTTAGCGATCAACGGGCTGCACGCCCATTACGGGAAAAGCCATATTCTGCATGGTGTTAGCTTTGATGTCGCGCGCGGTGAGGTGATCAGCCTGCTGGGACGCAACGGCTCGGGGCGGTCAACGACGCTCAAAGCGATCATGGGCCTCGTGCCGCCGAGCGCGGGCCAGGTTCGGCTCGACGGGGTGGATCTGGCGGGGCAGCGCAGTTTCACGATCTGTCGGCGGGGGTTGGGCTATGTGCCTGAGGAGCGGGAGATTTTCCTAAACCTGACGGTGGATGAAAACCTCGAGATGGGGCGGCAAGCAGGGCCGGAGGGATCGACGAAATGGTCGGTCGAGCAGATGTTTACCTATTTCCCGCGCCTCAAGGAGCGCCGCAACACCCGCGCGGGCAGCCTTTCGGGTGGCGAGCAGCAGATGTTGACGATGTGTCGTTCGTTGCTTGGCAATCCGCTGGTGATGCTGATCGACGAGCCGACCGAAGGCCTCGCGCCCAAGATCGTCACCGTCGTCGGCGAGGTGATCGAAGACATCAATCGGCAAGGCGTTTCCGTGGTGCTGGTAGAGCAAAAACTCACCATTGCGATGAAAGTGTCCCACCGCGTTTGCGTGATGGGGCATGGGCAGATCGTGTTTGAAGGCACGCCGCAAGCGCTCAATGAGGCGCCGGATGTGACCGAGGAATGGCTGGCCGTCTAAGCGCGGCAGGGAGGATAACCGATGAAAATGATGGCACCGATGGAGTTTGGCCTGACGGTCAGAGACCTACCGAAGATGCTCGATTTCTACTGCACCGCCTTTGGAATGACGGTGGCGGCGGATGTTTCCGTGCCCGCACCCAAAGCGCAGGAGGCGGCGCTGAGTGCGGGGGCTTACCGCGTCGTGCGGCTGCAAACGCCGTGGGGCGAGCGGATCAAACTGCTCGCGCCGGAGCAAAGGCCCGAGGATCGGCCCGCGCCGGGGGAGTATATTCTCGATCAGCACGCGGCCAGCTATCTGACCTTTATCGTCGACGATCTGCCCGCCGTTCTGGCGGGGGCGATCACGGCGGGGGCTGCGCCGATGACGGGGGCCGCGCCGGTTGAGGTGCGCCCCGGCACCTATCTCGCCTTCCTGCGCGATCCTGAGGGGCATCTCCTTGAGATCGTTCAATATGCCGATATTGCGGCCTATCGCCCCGATCTGGCGCCAGATCGGGTGGGGGCCGGGCAATGATGTTTGATTTTGAAAATCGCACGCTGGTTCTGACGGGCGCGAATGGCGGGATCGGGCGCGCTGTGGCGGAGCTGTTTGCTGCGGCGGGGGCCAATCTCGTGCTGGCCGATCTTGACGGCGCGGCGCTGGCCGAATTTGCCGCAACGCTCAATGGGCGCGGTAAGTTCGAGACCCTCGCGATGGACGCGGCCAATCCGGCGGATGCGGATCGGGTGATCGCGGCGGCGGCGGATCTTGGCGGGGTCGATTTCCTCGTGCCTTCGGCGGGGATCTATCTGGCCGAACCCTTCGCGCAGATGAGCGATGAGCAGTGGCGGCGGACGCTTTCTATCAATCTCGACGGGGTTTTCTACATCACCCGCCGCGCGACGGATCATCTGACGGAAGGATCTTCCATCGTCAATCTCAGCTCGATGGCGGCGCATCGCGGCGCGATGACCAATGCGCATTATGCCGCCTCCAAAGGCGCGCTTGGCGCGATGAGCCGCGCCTTGGCGAAGGAACTGGCCCCGCGCACCCGCGTCAATGTGGTCTCGCCGGGGGTGATCGAGACGCCGATGACCGAGCAGCTCATTGCCACGAGAGGCGACGACACCCTGCGCCACACCCCGATGGGGCGGGTGGGCAAGGCGTCCGAAATCGCCAGCGTGATCGCGTTTTTGTGCAGCCCCGCCGCCAGCTTCGTGAACGGCGAAACCATCCATGTGAACGGCGGCCTCTACATGGCCTGACCGGAGCGCTTCCGGCCGTTTGACCCCTCATAGACGACAGTTTTCAGGCTGGCGCTACATCGCCAACGCCCAGATTTAGGAGATATTCCATGCAAACCCATTTCGACTTTTCCGGTCGGACAGTGCTGGTGACGGGGGCGGCTTCCGGCCTTGGTCTGGCGATGGCGCGGGCCTTTGCCGGATCGGGCGCGGTGCTCGTGCTGTTCGATCGGGATCGGGCAGGGGTTGAGGCCACGGCGGCTGCGCTGAATGCGGCGCGCGCGGGCTGCGCTTTCGCGCTGGCAGGCTCAATCACGGATAAGGCGGCGGTGTCGGCGGCCTGCCGCTACGCGGTGGAGACGACCGGGCGGCTTGACGTGGTGATGAACAACGCGGGCATCTCCGGCAATGCGCCCTCGCTCGAGCTCGCGGAGGAGACATGGCGGCACGCGATTGATGTCAATCTGACAGGTGCTTTCCTCGTGGCGCAGGCGGCGGGGCAGGTCATGGTCGAACTCGGCGGCGGGTCGATCGTCAACACGTCGTCGATGTATGGCGTCGTCGCGGCCCCCGAACGCGCGGCCTATTGCGCGGCGAAAGCCGGGGTTGTGGCCCTGACCAAAGTGCTGGCGATTGAATGGGCCGCGCAGAACATCCGCGTGAACGCCATCGGGCCGGGCTATGTGCGCACCGCATTGACCGAAACCCTTGCGCAGCAGGGGCGGCTCGATCTCGACGCGCTCCATCGCCGCGTGCCTGCGGGCCGTCTGGGAACCCCCGACGAGATCGCCCAAGCCGCGCTTTTCCTCGCCTCGGATGCTTCCGCCTATGTGACCGGCCAGACGCTCGTCGCGGATGGTGGCTGGTCTTCGTATAGCTATTTGTAAAGGACCTCTCCCATGCCGATCTACACTGATCTCACCCCGAAAGCCTCTTGGCGCGAGATTGCGGCCTCAGCCGAGGATCGCGCCGCGCTCTCGCCGACGGTTGGCCGCACGATGCTGAGCCAGCTTCATCTGATCCGCGCCTTTGAGGAAAAGGTGCTGGATCTTGCGGGGCAGGGGCTCGTGCACGGGCCCGCCCATTCCGCCATCGGGCAGGAGGGTGGGGCGGTCGGCTCTGCGATGGCGATGCGCGGCAGCGATCAGATCAACGGCTCGCACCGTGCCCACCATCAGTTCCTCGCCAAGGCGCTGGCCTATGCCGCCCCCGAGGGGATCGATCCGGAGGCAAACTTCGGCGAGACATTGCGGACCCTGTCCAAGCGGACGCTTTCGGAAATCCTTGGCCTTGCGGAAGGGTTCTGCAAAGGGCGCGGCGGTTCGATGCATTTGCGATGGGCCGAGAGCGGCAATCTGGGCACCAATGCGATTGTCGGCGGCGGGGTTCCGATGGCGGCAGGGGCGGCTTGGGCGCATAAAAACGCCGGCACAGGCGATGTCGTCTACACCTATTTCGGCGATGGCGCGGTCAATATCGGCTCGGTTCTGGAGACGATGAACATCGCCGCCGCGTGGAAGCTGCCGATCTGTTTCTTCATTGAAAACAACCAATACGCCGTCTCCACTCATATCGAGGAGGTGACGGCGGAGGTGCGTCTGTCCGCGCGGGGCCTCGCCTTTGGGATTCCGGCGCTGAAGGTTGACGGGATGGATCCGCTCGCGGTGTATCTTGCCGCTGAGGAGGCCAATGCGATCATGCGGCGCGGCGATGGCCCCGTGGTGATCGAGGCCGATGTTTACCGCTTTTTCCACCAGAATGGCGCGCTGCCGGGCTCGGCCTTCGGCTATCGCAGCAAGGAAGAAGAGCAGGCATGGCGCGGGCGCGATCCGTTGGAGGCGATGGCGCGCGATCTGATGGAGCGGCAAATCATCGGGGCGCAGGGCGTCGAGGATTTGCGGGCGCAATGCGTCGCGATGATGGAAGAGGTCGCGGGCGAGCTGATCGAAGAGGTTGATGGCAAGCGGCGGATCGTTCCGGCGCTCTGGCCGGAGGAGAGCTTCCGCGATTTCGGTCTGCGCGGCGATCTGTCGGAATTTGACGGCGCGCGGTTCGAGGAGGAGGCGAGCTTCGCGGGGCCGCTCAAGGAGGGCGTGAAATTCATCGACGTGGTGGCCGATGTGATGGGCCGCCGGATGGAGCAGGACGCGCGGATTGTTGTGCTGGGCGAGGATGTCCACCGCCTCAAAGGTGGCACCAATGGCGCGACGCGGGGCCTCTCCGCCGATTTCCCCGACCGCTGCCTTGGCACGCCGATTTCCGAGAATGCCTTCACCGGCATCGCGGGGGGCATGGCGGCCGATGGTCGCGTGCGCCCGGTGATCGAATTCATGTATCCCGATTTCATGTGGGTCGCGGCGGATCAGGTGTTCAACCAGATCGGCAAGGCGCGGCATATGTTTGGCGGCGATAGCGCGATGCCGCTCGTTCTGCGCACAAAGGTTGCGATGGGGACGGGCTATGGCTCGCAGCACTCAATGGACCCCGCCGGGATTTTCGCCACCGCGCCGGGCTGGCGCATCGTCGCGCCCTCGACGCCGTTTGACTACATCGGTTTGATGAATTCGGCCTTGCTTTGCGAGGATCCGGTGCTGGTTCTCGAACATGTCGATCTCTATGCCTCCAAAGGCGCGGCCCCGGCGGAGGATCTCGATTATTGCATCCCGTTGGGCAAGGCCAAGATCGTGCGCGCGGGCAGCCGGGTGACGATCCTGACCTATCTCGCGATGGTGGAGATGACCCGCAGCGTGGTGGAGCGGCTCGGGATTGATGCCGAAATCATCGATCTGCGCAGCCTTGATCGTGCGGGCTTGGATTGGGAGACCGTCGAGGCCTCGATTGCGAAAACCGGAAATGTGCTGATTGCGGAACAGGGCGCTTCGGGCACGTCTTACGGCGGCTGGTTGGCGGATGAGCTGCAACGGCGCTGTTTCGATGCGCTCGACCAGCCGATCAAGCGCGCCCATGGGGCGGAGGCGTCTCCCAGCATTTCCAAAGTGTTGGAGGCCGCCGCCTGTGCGCGCCCGCAAGATATTGAAGCCGCGCTGCGCGAGATCATGGCCGATCAGGGCCTGCCTCTGGCGGCGGAATAAGGAGAACGACATGCCGATGGAAATCACGCTGCCCTCGCTCTCTGCGGGGATGGAAGATGCGGTGATCGCGCGCTGGCTTAAGGCCGAGGGCGATTTGGTCGCGGTGGGCGAGGCGCTGGCGGAGATCGAGACCGATAAGGCGACGATGGAGCTGGAGGCCGAGGTCGCGGGGCGGGTGGGTAAGATCCTCGTGGCCCAAGGCGCGCGGGCCAATGTGAATGATGTGATCGTCGTGTTGCTGGGCGAGGGCGAGGGGGCGGCGGATATTGCGGCCCCCGAAAATACGACCCCCGCAGGCCTGGACCCCGCGCCGCAAGCAGCCCCCGTTGCGCAGCAGCAGGCCCCGGTCAGCGCGCCTGTGTCGCGCCGCGACAAACCCATGGCCTCGCCGCTTGCACGCCGGCTCGCGGCCCAGACAGACGTGGATCTGGAAGGGCTTGCGGGCTCTGGCCCCCGCGGGCGGATCGTGCGTGTGGATGTGGAGCGCGCAGCCAAGCGCCCCGCCGCACCTGCCGCAGCACCCGTGGTTGCTGCGAAAACGGGTGCCGCGCCTAATCTGGCAGGCCTCGGTGACTATGAGACGATCCCGCACAGCTCGATGCGGCGCACCATCGCGCGGCGTCTGGTCGAGTCGAAAACCACCGTGCCGCATTTCTATCTTGAAGCGGATTGCGACCTCGACGCGCTGCTCGCCCTGCGCGCGCAGATCAATGCGGGGCGCGACGCGGCGGCGAAGATTTCGGTCAATGATTTCCTGATCAAAGCCGTCGCCCATGCGCTGGCCAAAGTGCCGGAGGCCAATGCGATCTGGACCGACGAGGCGGTGTTGCGCCTGAATTCCATCGATATTTCTGTCGCGGTGTCGACCGAGGGCGGTCTGATCACCCCGGTTCTGCGGCAGGCAGATCGCAAGAGCCTCGGGGCGCTCTCGGCGGAGATGAAGGCGCTGGCGGGGAGGGCGCGCGACGGGCGGCTCAAGCCGGAGGAGTATCAGGGCGGCGGCTTCTCGCTGTCGAACCTCGGGATGTTTGGCGTCAAGAACTTTGCCGCGATCATCAACCCGCCGCAAAGCTGCATTCTCGCGGTGGGCGCGGCGGAGCGGCGTCCGGTGGGGCGCGGCGATCAGATCGTGCTTGCCTCGATGATGAGCGTGACGCTCTCTGTGGATCACCGCTCGGTTGACGGGGCGGTGGGCGCGGCGTGGCTTGCGGCCTTCAAGGCGGCTGTAGAAGCCCCGATGACCCTTTTGGTGTGAGGCAAAGATGATTACCGGACAGACAAAAACGCTCGCGATCCTCGCCGATCCTGTCGCCCATCTGCGCACCCCGCAAGCGCTCAACCAGCGCTTCGCCGAGGCGGGGATTGATGCGGTTCTGGTGCCGCTCGAAGTGCCCGCAAAGGCGCTGCAAGCGACGGTGAACGGGCTCAAAGCCTGTCGCAATTTCGCGGGGTTTGTGGTCACCGTTCCGCATAAAACCACAGTTCCGGCGTTCTGCGATGTGCTGAGCGCGCGGGCCGAGGCGGCGATGAGCGTCAATGTGATCCGGCGCGGCGGGGATGGGCTGCTTTATGGCGATCTGCTCGACGGTGAGGGCTTCGCGCGCGGGCTGGAGCGCGCAGGGGTCGAGGTCGCGGGCAAGCGGGTGTTTCTGGCGGGGGCAGGCGGGGCGGCGAGCGCCATCGCCTTTGCATTGGCCGCGCGCGGGATCTCGGCGCTGAGCATTGCGAACCGCTCGCGCGAGAAGGCCGAAGCGCTGATCGCGCGGCTCGCGGCGCAGTATCCCGCGCTGGAATGCCATGCGCAGGCGGATCCGTCCGGCCATGACATCGCGATCAACGGCACCTCGCTGGGGCTGAACGCGGGCGATCCGCTGCCCTTTGATCCCGCAAAACTCAGTGCGGGGACGCTGGTGGCCGAAGTTATCATGCAGCCCGAAGTGACCGCCTTGTTGACCGCCGCCGAGGCGCGCGGCCTGCGCATTCATACCGGAAAATACATGCTAGAAGAACAGCTTACCGAGATGCTGTTGTTCTTGACGCAAGATATGGGAGAGGTGCTGTGATGCGCTATACGCTTGACGATCTGCGGGCCACGGGCCTTTTGCGCGATGCCAATCTTGTGGCGGGCGAGTGGATTGAGGCCAATGCGGCGGAGGCCCTCGCGGTGTACAATCCAGCGGATGGCAGCTTGATCGGCCATGTGCCTCGGCTCGGGCGGGCGGAGGTTGCGCGGGCGATCCGCTCGGCGGAAACCGCGCAAAAGCTCTGGGCGACGCGCACCGCGCGGGACCGTTCAACCGTGCTGCGCCGTTGGTTCGATCTGATGATCGAGAACCGCGACGCCTTGGGCCATATCCTCACCTTGGAGCAGGGCAAACCGCTGCCCGAGGCTCTGGGCGAGATCACCTACGGCGCGAGCTTTGTGGAATGGTTCGCCGAAGAGGCGCGGCGGGTCTACGGCGAGACGATACCGGGCCATCAGCCCGATAAACGCATTTTGGTGATGAAGCAGCCCATCGGCGTGGTGGGCGCGATCACCCCGTGGAATTTCCCCAATGCGATGATTACCCGCAAGGCGGGGCCGGCCTTTGCGGCGGGCTGCGCGATGGTGCTCAAACCCGCCTCCCAGACGCCCTATTCGGCGATTGCGCTGGCGGTTCTGGCGCAGCGCGCGGGGCTGCCCGATGGGCTATTCAGCGTGATCACCGGCCGCGCGTCCGAGATCGGCGCGGAGCTGACCGAGAACCCGGTGATCCGTAAACTGACCTTCACCGGATCAACGGAAATCGGCGCGCAGCTCTATGCGCAATCGGCGCCGACGATCAAGAAACTGGGTCTGGAGCTGGGCGGCAATGCGCCGTTTATCGTCTTTGACGATGCCGATCTCGATGCGGCTGTTGAGGGGGCCATGATCGCGAAGTTCCGCAATAACGGCCAGACCTGCGTCTGCGCGAACCGGATTTATGTGCAGGATCAGGTCTATGATGCTTTCGCCGACAAGCTCGCACAGGCCGTAGCGCGGCTGCGCACAGGCAACGGGATGGAGGCGGGCATCGACCTTGGACCGCTGATCGACGAGGCCGCCTTGGCGAAGGTCGAGGATCATGTGGCGGATGCGATTGCGAAGGGCGGGCGGGTGCTCACGGGCGGCAAACGACACGCGAGTGGGCGCACCTTCTTCGAGCCTACCGTGCTAGTCGATGTAACATCCGCGATGGCGGTCGCGCGGGAGGAGACCTTCGGCCCCGTCGCGCCTCTGTTCCGGTTTAACGACGAGGCGGAGGCAATTTCAGCGGCAAATGACACCGAATTTGGGCTGGCCTCCTATTTCTACGCCCGCGATATGGCGCGGATTTTCCGCGTATCGGAGGCCTTGGAATATGGGATGGTCGGGGTGAACACAGGGTTGATCTCGACCGCCGAAGCGCCGTTTGGTGGCGTGAAGATGTCGGGCTTGGGCCGCGAGGGGTCGCGGCATGGGATCGAGGATTACCTTGAGCTGAAATACGTCTGCTTGGGAGGGGTCGCATGACGAAGGCATCGACCTCATACGACATGATTGTCATCGGCGCAGGTCCGGGGGGCTATGTGGCCGCCATTCGGGGTGCGCAACTTGGCCTTAAGGTCGCGATTGTGGAGCGCGAGCATCTCGGGGGCATTTGTCTCAACTGGGGCTGCATTCCG
>JBLXEV010000020.1:0-35507 GCA_048262715.1 Paracoccaceae bacterium | reverse complement strand
CTTGTTCGCTTCATTGTCCGTCCTCAAGTTGGGCCGGACTCTAATCGACGGTGGAGGAAAAATCCCGTGGCAGGTCATAACTTCTCCAACTTGCGCCGTTTTGTTGACCTATTGTTGACCTAGAATTTGGACAGCAAAAAGCCCCGCGGAAGACGGGGCGTAATGCATTGTAGTTATTGGTAATTTTGGTTGCGGGAGCATGCAACCGCCGAAACCTACCTCAACTGAAAACGGCGGTATGATCTGCAGATCGAGGAAAAATCTCGATCATTGAACAGGAAATCCCAGCAGCCGCGGCAACCGCCGCCTGAGTCATCCCTAGCTCTCGCTGCATGTGCGACAGCATCCGCGTATCCGCCGATGTAAATGAATCTTTCTAAGATTTAGCGCGATATAGAAAGAAACAGCGACCCTGAAAAGGGCAATCGCTCAGCCCGCATGCAGCTTTTCCCCAAGACTACGAGCGATCGATACTCAAGGTGAGTAGCGTCTCGCATCCAAGCCGAAGGCCAGCAAAATCGCTCGGCAATTCTCGTCTCAATACCATGGGTCTGACATACGGAGGAAAGCAGAAGTTATCCGCCCGGCCTGGTGGTCCTTTGACCCACGCGCCAATGGTTGGCACGCAGGGAGCCAACCAACCGCCCCAAAGCGCGCCATCAGCAATCGGCAACGGCGCGCCGTCTGGGTCAACGCAGGGCGGTGACGACGATTTCGATCAACAAATTCTCTCCCAGCTCTGCCACACCAACGGACGCACGGGTCGGAAGGTGCTCTGCGGGCAACATGCGGACACAAGACCTGACCGACACGTTAGAACGCGCCTTGGAGGCCTCAGGCTGTGACCAAGTCCACGTCATCCGCAAACCCAAGGCAAGATCGAACGCTGGCATCAAACCCTGAAGTACCGCATTCTGCTTGAAAAGCATTTCCTACTTGGCGATATTGAAGCCCAGATCGAAGCCTTCGTCGGCTATTGCAACCACCAGCGTTTCCACGAGAGCCTGAACAATGTCACACCCGCCGACGTCTACTTCTGCCGCGACAAAGCCATTCTACAACAGAGGAAAAGCATCAAACGAAAGACACTCGAAGCGCAACGCTTTCATCACAGCAAACGCGCCGTATAATCAAACCAAAAAAGATGAGCCAAACTCTCACTTAGCCTAAGCCGCCACTGGTTCCCAAAACCATGAGGACGGACAGTGAATACCATGCTTGATACAGCAGTCGAGACCATCACGGACAGCTAAGCGCGGCCCATAATCCACAGCGATCGCGGAGGCCACTATCGGTGGCCTGGCTGGCTGGAAGCTATCGACGCGGCAAAGCTCGTTCGTTCGATGTCACGAAAGGCGAGTTCGCAAGACATTGCCGCATGTGAAGGCTTCCTCGGACGCCTGAAGAGCGAGTTTTCTATCCTCGTGATTGGCGGGCCTTCAACGCGGCCCAGTTTATTGACGAAGTTGACGCCTACATCTGCTGGTATAGCGCAACACGCATCAAGATGTCCCTTGGTCGCAGAAGCCCAACCGAATTCCTTAAAAGCCTAGGCCTTATGCCGTGAAAACAGTCCGAGTTCTTGTCCGCACCCTCGAAATGGGTGCCCTCGAAGGCGTGAGGGATACGGTTTCTAGCTATCTTGAGGCGGAATCGTATCGTTCATGACGGCGCGCACGGTTCGGGTCGTAATATCTTCGCCCGTGTTCCGGTCGATCAGCATCGGCGCGATCGGCTTATTGGTGCTACGCGACAGAAGAGTCACCGACGATTGACCATCCACAGGAACGTGGGCATTGGCCCAGTCGATCAGAGAGACGAGGATGGGATAAAGCGCCTTGCCTCTATCCGTGAGCCGATATTCGTACCGCACAGGGCGATCCTGATAGGCCTCGCGCCGCAGAACGCCGTCTGCCTCTAGAGTTCTCAGCCGATCTGCTAAGATGTGACGCGTAATGCCCAAGCGGCTCTGCATCGCATCAAAGCGCCGTATTCCCAAAAAACACTCCCGCACAACCAGCATCGTCCAACGGTCGCCAATGACGGACAATCCGCGGGCAACCGGGCAGGCATCGGTGTGAAGCTCGTTCCATTTCATGACCCTCTCCTATCAGGAATTGACAGGTTCCGAAAGGGAACTTACACATAGTTAGTTCCTTTTCGGAACTTACTTGCCGAAAACAGAATTTGGCGCGTCTGGAGAGAGCAGCATGCAGATAAAAGAACGAATCTTCCTCGCGGGGCCACATGCCTTTTGTGGCGCGCCTGCATCCTGTTACCGCGTGAGAGACGGGCAATGAGCGAGGTTTCTCTTTCGGAAAACAGTGAAGCCGCAAATGCCGCTGCCACCCTGCGCGCCTCCCGCACCCACGCGCTGTTAACTGCCCCGATCGGCCCGACATTGCTGAAACTGGCCGCGCCGAATGTCTTGGCAATGTTCGTTCAATCCGCCCAGAGCGTCGCCGAGGCGTATTATGCCAGTGTGCTGGGGGTAACGGCCCTTGCGGGGCTCGCGCTGGTATTTCCGTTTGTCATGCTGACGCAGATGCTATCGGCGGGGGCAATCGGCGGGGCGGTCTCCGCCGCGATTGCGCGCGCCCTCGGCGCATCGCAGCAGCAGCGCGCCGCGACGCTTGCGTTGACCGCCGGCCTGATCGCCGTCGGGTTTGCGCTTTTGTCGGCGGCGCTGATGGCGACAGTTGGGCAAGCTGCGTTCGCCCGTCTGGGCGGTGGATCTGACGCCATCAAGGCCGCATCGACCTATGCCGCCGTCTTCTTTCCAGGCTGTCTCGCCATCTGGCTCTGTAATACGGCCCTCAGTGTCATCCGCGGCACAGGTGACATGCAGACGCCCTCGCTCATGCTGCTAATAGTGGCAACCGCGTCCATTCCACTGACTGGCGCCTTCGCATTCGGTTGGGGCCCCTTCCCTGCCCTTGGCGTCGCCGGGCTGCCGATGGGCCTGATCGTGGCCTACGGCATTGGGGCGCTTGTCGCCATGACACTGATTGCCACGGGCAGGACCGGACTGATCTTCTCAGGCGCGGCACGACGGATTGACGTCAGTATGTTCCGCGACATCTTGCGGGTTGGAATGATGGCAGCGGTGAACACGGTTCTGACCGTTTTCACGACGGTGGTCATGGTCGGCCTCGTCGGGCAGTTCGGCGAAGCGGCCCTTGCGGGCTACGGCCTAGGCGCGCGTCTGGAGTTCCTGATGATCCCGGTGATCTTCGGCATCGGCGCCGCCATGACCGCGATGGTCGGGGCGAATGTCGGCGCAGGTCAGACCGAACGCGCCCTGCAGGTGGCTTGGACGGGATCACTGGCAGCGGCGGTCATCGTCGGGGGAATTGGACTGATCCTAGCGATCGCTCCGGACCTCTGGCTCGGCCTGTTTCTTGATCCATCTAACGAAGCCGCGCTCGCCGTCGGGCGCAGCTATTTCCGCATCGTTGCCCCTTTCTACGCCTTTTTCGGCGTGGGCCTTGCGCTCTATTTCGCATGTCAAGGTGCCGGTCGCATGTTCTGGCCCGTCATCAGCAGCCTGACCCGCGTCACCGTCGCAGTGCTTGGCGCCTTCGTTCTCACGCAAGCGACGCCACTCGGTGTCCGCGGCGTCTTTGCCGCGATTGGCCTCGCAATGCTGGTCTACGGGCTGGTCATCGGGGTCGCCCTTAAACTCAACCGCTGGCAGGAGAAACCGCAATGAAACTTCTTTACCTTGAGGATTTTACGCCTGGCCGGACCTTCACAACGCGTAGCCTGACGGTGACGCAAGACGAGATCATCGCCTTCGCCGCGCAATTCGACCCACAACCTTTTCACCTTGATCCAGAGGCTGCGACCAAGACGTTTTTTCAGGGTCTCGCCGCTAGCGGTTGGCACACTGTGGCGCTGACGATGCGTCTTCTGATCGGATCGGATATGGCACCCGCCGGCGGGATCATCGGCGCTGGCGTCGAGGAACTTAGCTGGCTGCGGCCGGTTCGACCGGGCGACAGGTTGCACGCCAACAGCGAGATCCTTGAAGCACGGCAATCGCGGTCGCGTCCGACGCAAGGCTTGATCAAGGCGCGCGTTGTGACTCTGAACCAGAACGAAGATCCCGTTCAGCGCTTTGTCACCAACCTTGTCGTGCAGACAACGCCGCTTCGACCGGAATGACGACGCGCTCATGCGCGGCGCAATGCATCTCATATAAAGGACAACACCATGAACGACATAATCATCGCGCACCCCGTTCGGACCGCTATCGGAACGTATAACGGCACGCTGAAGGGAATGCCCGCAACCGATCTCGGGGCGGCGGCCGTGGCCGAGACGCTGCGGCGGGCAGGTATCGACGGTGAGCGCGTTGAGACTGTCTTGATGGGGAACGTCGTGCAGGCAGGTAACCGGATGAATCCGGCACGACAGGCCGCGATAGGCGGCGGCCTTCCTGTCTCGGTTCCTGCGATGACGGTCAACCGGGTCTGCGGATCGGGCGCGCAGGCGGTGCTGTCGGCGGCGTTCGAGATCCTATCGGGTGGGGCTGATATCGCGATCGCGGGCGGCATGGAGAATATGGACCGCGCGCCCTATTTGCTGGACGGCGGTCGCTGGGGCTATCGCATGGGGCCAGCGGAGATCATGGACAGCATGCTGACGGACGGTCTGAATGACGCGTTTTCCGGTAAGCATTCGGGCTGGCACACAGAGGATCTGGTGGAAAGATACCTGATCACCCGAGACGATCAGGACGCCTTTGCCGCGCGGTCGCAGCAGGCGTTCAGCGCGGCGCGGGATGCTGGGCATTTCACGGGTGAAATCGTCGGGATCGAGATTAAGGGGCGCAAGGGCACCGAAACCTTCGATCAAGACGAGGCTCCGCGCCCAGAGACGACAGTCGACACCCTCGCCCGCCTTAAGCCCGCCTTTCGCCCCGACGGCACCATCACGGCGGGCAATGCGCCTGGCCTGAACAGCGCCGCCTCCGCAATGATCGTCGCAAGCCGCGCGGTCGCTGAGGCGCGGGGGATCGCCCCGATGGCGCGGCTTGCCGGCTTCGGCGTGGCCGCAGTTGAGCCGGGGTTCTTCGGCATCGGTCCGGTGCCTGCGGTCCGTATGGCGCTGGAGCGTGCCGGCTGGTCCCTCGCCGACATTGACCGCATCGAGATCAACGAGGCCTTCGCCGCCGTGCCGTTGGCCGTCGCGAAGGAGCTGGGCCTGCCGCTCGACATTGTGAATCCGGAGGGCGGTGCCATCGCCCATGGGCATCCCATTGGCGCAACGGGAGCGATCCTAACAACGCGGCTGCTCCACGCTATGCAGCGCAGCGGCATGAAGAAGGGCATCGTGACCCTTTGCATCGGTGGCGGTCAGGGTATTGCGCTGGCGCTGGAAGCCGTCTGACAGGCTGCATCCCTCGGCATTTGAGCCGCGCTAAGAGCCGGGCCGTGGAATGCTAAGGCCCGGTTCAATTTTTAATTCAATGGTCTAGGCGCTAGTCAGACGATAACGCGGGCGCGTTTACCTCTAGCATTGGAAACGCGCGAAAGGTCGCGCAGGAACGCGAAGGCCTGCCACACAACGCTGGCCCAGTATCGGAAACTGCTATCAATCCGGCTGGATTGGTAAAATGCCGTCCGCCGCGACCTGAAGGATCTCGTTCGAGAGGGCGCTGTCTGGCACTGCACGGGCCAAAATGACAGCGCCAAGCATTTCCGCCAGCGTCGTGATCGCGTTACGTCGTGGAGAGGCGCAGCCCTGTTGCTGAGAAAGATCGGTCAACAGCGCCAGATAGCGTACAACCAGATCACCTATCGTTTTGCGAAGCGCTGGATCGTTGCTGCGTGTCGCATCGATAGCCAGACTGGCCAAGCTGCATCCCTTGGCTGGATTGTCCCGATGCTCGGGTGACACGTAGAACTGGATCAGCCCCGCAAGCGGATCCTCAACTGCGGCGATCTGTTCTTCAATATCAGCCATCGTCCCTTCGATAGCCCACGTGACAGCCTGCACAACAAGATCGTCTTTGGATTTGAACTGCTTGTAGAAGCCCCCATGCGTCATGCCCGCCGCCTTCATCAGGTCAGCGATACTGCTTCCCTCGATCCCATGGTCTCGGAACTGCGCGGCGGCTGTCTTAATGACCCGTTCGCGATTTTCTTGTGCCTTGCTGTTGCTGACCCGCATGGTTTTCACTTGATCATATTGGATTACGTTCGACATATAAATGAAACAGCTAAGGCTGGAAAGATCGCAAATTTCTAAAATGGCGTTTGACATTTAAGATTAAGTTCGACATCTAATAATAGATGTTATGTGAAATCTATAATGAGTCGTCAAACAAGGAAATCGCGATGCACAGCTATCTTTGCAAATTTGTCCCCCCGCGCCCTGATTTTCTGTCCACGATGACCGAGCAGGAGAAAGAGCTGATGGGTCAACACGGTGCCTTTCTGGATGAGATGACGTCTCGCGGCGTCGTCGTCGCCCATGGTCCGGTGGTGGATCCCTGCGGCAGCTACGGTGTCTCGTTGTGGCGGATGGCGGAAGGCGAAGACATTGCATCCCTGACCGCAAATGACCCGATCATTCAAAATGGCCTCGGCCATTACGAACATTTCCCCATGATCCATCTGAAATCGCGCGACTGATGCGCCCCCCAAAAGGACTACGATATGATCACAGCTTTGATTACTGGCGCTTCCAGCGGAATCGGTGCCATCTATGCGCGGCGTCTGGCCGCACGAGGATATAACCTTGTGCTAGCGGCCCGCGACACGGACCGCTTGAACGCCCTTGCCACCGACCTGCGCACCACTGGCATTGACGTCGATGTACTGACCGCGGATCTCACAAAGGACGCCGATGTTGCCGCCGTCGCAACCCGTTTGCGCAGCGATCCGCCCATTGACCTGCTGGTGAACAACGCCGGTGCAGCAATTCTAGGCGGGTTCGCATCCACGGACGCCAGTGCTCTGGATATGCTGTTGCGCCTGAACGTCCGCGCACCAACTTTGCTCATTCAGGCAGCCATTCCCGGAATGCTGGAGCGGGGCAAAGGTGCCGTGATCAATATCGGCTCGGTGCTGGGCCTGCTCCCAGAATATTCGCCCGGCATCTACTCGGCGACGAAGGCCTATATTCAGACCATGTCGCAAAGCCTCGCCGCCGAAGTTGCAGATAGGGGCATCCAAGTGCAGGCCGTTCTTCCAGCGGCGACCCGCACTGAACTCTATGATCGCGCGGGTGGCGACATTGCCAATGTTCCCAATGTGATGGAGGCCGAAGCGCTGGTCGATGCGGCGCTGGTCGGCTTCGACCGCAACGAGTTGATCACCATCCCCCCAGTGCCAGATGTCGCCGCTTGGGAAGCCTTTGAGGGGGCACGTATGGCCCTTGCTACCGGTTTTTCAAATACCGTTCCGGGCGCGCGCTACCGCAGCTGAGTGACAGAGTGGAGAATGAAATGACCCAAAAAACCGCAATCGTCACCGGAGCCGCCGGTGGTATTGGAGCGGCAACAGCGAAGGTGCTGCAGCAGGCTGGCTACCGCGTCTTCGGCACGAGCCGAAAGGATATCGCCGCCCCCCTTCAAGGCATGACAATGCTCGTCTGCGATGTGACAAACGATGTCGCGGTCACGCAGATGATATCGGACGTCATGCGTGAGACCGGTCGCATCGATCTTCTTGTCAACAATGCGGGAAGCGCGCTGATCGGCGCGGCGGAGGAATCGTCGATCGATCAGGCCAAGGCACTCTTTGACACAAACCTCTTTGGCATAATCCGCGCCACGAACGCCGTTCTGCCCATCATGCGCGCCCAAAAATCTGGGCGGATCGTCAATATCAGCTCGGTCGTAGGGTTTATACCCAGCCCCTTCAGCGCGCTCTATAGCGCCAGCAAACACGCGGTTGAAGGTTACTCGGAATCGCTGGATCACGAAGTACGCCGCTTCGGTATCCGCGTCCTGCTCGTGGAACCAGCGTTTACACGAACGGGGCTCGATCACAACGCGCCAGCCGCCGATGGCATGCTTCCTGTCTATGACACGGCCCGCGCCGCCGTGGCGCGGCAATGGCACACGGCGATTGCATCTGGTGACTCGCCAGAGCTGGTCGGCACCGCCGTCCTCACAGCGGCCACCGCCATAACGCCCAAGCTGCGCTATCCCGCCAGTAAGGCGGCACGGAAATTAAAGTTCCTGCGCCGCTTCGTACCTGCGGGCATGTTCGATACGAGCCTGCGCAAGCAGATGGGGCTTACGGTGTGACAGCTTCACGCTGGGGAACACTATGACATTGCCAGCCACTGTCACGGGCTTCCGCGCCTGCTGAACTTGGCCGCTCTTGGGGCATATTTATGCTGCGAGAGCGGCGTGTTGCGGGGAGAAGGACAGATCCTTGGTTTCGAAAAGGTACGTAGTGATCATCTGGCCGACCTCAATCCTAGCGATGGCGGCAGCTGCGACATGGGGGAACTCGAAACCCTGCATGGGGCGAACTACCCGCACAATGAAGCGGCATTCCTGCGCAAGGCATTGAAATAAAATTAGTTCATGGAAACTCGCTCAACCCATTCGCGAATACTTCGACAGTCTCTCAGACCTGACAGAGCTTACAAGTTTGCGCCAGCGTCCGAAGCTGGCATCTCAACTCGTTTTGGAATCTCATTTAGATTGCGTTCTAAATTCAAATGAGTATAGCTTTCAATCACAATCTAAACTGCGTGGTTTCACGCCTAGTCACGAGGATCATCGGGCATGAAGCATAAACGTCTTCTACTCATCGGCGCTCTTGCTCTTTCAGTTTCGGGGCTCGCCGCCTTTGCGCTGATGTCGCAAGAGCAAAGCGCGGAATCGACGACGGACCCGCGTACATCCCCTCAGTTGATCCGAGTTGTGAAAGCCGCCCGCGTTTCTGGGACTGAGCGATCCTTCACCGGAACGATAGCTGCGCGCATTCAAAGCAATGTTGGTTTCCGCGTTCCGGGCAAGATCACCGAACGGTTAGTAGATACAGGGCAACGTGTCACGCAGGGCCAGCCTTTGATGCGTATTGATGATACGGATCTTCGACTCGCCTTGATTGCACGGAGCAATGCCGTCGCCGCCGCCCGCGCAGTGCTCGTTCAGACGAGCGAGGACGAAAAGCGCTACGCCGCCCTGATCAAAAATGGGCTGGCAGCCTCCTCGCAGCGATATGAGCAGGCGAAGGCAGCACTGGAATCAGCCAAAGCGCAACTGGCAGCCGCGCAAGCGGAGGCGGAAGTTGCACAAAACGCGGCGACATACTCCACGCTGGTGGCCAGCGCAGACGGGACAATCGTTTCGGTGCTCGGCGAGCCTGGGCAAGTCGTTGCAGCCGGACAGACAGTGATCCAACTGGCGCAGGCCGGTCCGCGCGAAGCATTGGTCGCGTTGCCGGAAACCGTCCGCCCTGAACTAGGCTCGACGGCAGATGCGCGGATTTATGGAAATGACGGTCTGAGCGGGAAAGCACGTCTGCGGCAGATTTCCGGTGCCGCAGATTCTCAAACGCGTACCTATGAGGCGCGCTATGTGCTTGAAGGGGATGCCGCCGCGGCACCGCTCGGCTCAACGGTCACCATCGCGATCCCCAACGAAGAGCGGCAATCCCAGGTCATGGTGCCGATTGCTGCGGTGCTGGATGATGGCTCTCGCACGGGAGTCTGGCTCGTCGATAGCGCTTCGTCGAAGGTGCACTTCGCACCGATCCAAATAAAAGATCTCGGGGATGAGACCGCCGCTATCACGGGCATTGATTTGGGTCAGGAGATTGTCGCCCTCGGGGCGCACCTGTTGCAAGAGGGAGCGCCTGTCCGGACGGCCTCTCAGGCAGAGGTAACAAACTGATGAGTCTGAACCTTTCTGCACTGGCCGTGCGTGAGCGCGCGGTCACCCTGTTCTTCATCGTCCTTCTTGCGGCTGCGGGCATTTATGCATTCGCCAAGCTCGGACGCGCCGAGGATCCATCCTTCACGATCAAAACGATGACAGTCACCGCCGCATGGCCTGGGGCAACTGCGCGCGAGATGCAGGATCTCGTGGCAGAGCCTCTCGAGAAGCGCATTCAGGAACTTAAGTATTATGATCGCGTCGAAACAACGACGCGTCCTGGGTTTGCTTATCTAACCGTCACTCTGAAAGACAGTACTCCGCCGGATGCGGTGGAGGAGGAATTCTATCAGGCGCGTAAAAAGCTGGGCGACGAGGCCCGCAACCTGCCGCAAGGGGTGTTCGGGCCCTTCGTCAACGATGAATACTCCGATGTCAGCTTTGCGCTCTACGTACTCAAAGCCAAAGGCCTGCCAATGCGCGATCTCTCGCGGCAAGCCGAGGTGATCCGCCAAGACCTTTTGCACGTACCCGGCGTCAAAAAAATCAACATCCTCGGCGAGCGCCCCGAGCAGATTTTTGTCGAGTTTTCATTTGCTAAACTGGCGACATTGGGCGTGTCTGTTGTGGATATCGCGAGCGCTTTGCAACGCCAAAACACCGTAACACCCGCAGGTTCGATCGATACCCACGGCCCGCAGGTCTTCATCCGCTTTGACGGGGCTTACAATACGCTCCAAGCGATTGCAGACACGCCAATCGTAGCTGGCGGGCGCACGCTCAAACTCTCTGATATAGCGGACGTCCGACGTGGCTACCAAGACCCCCCGACTTATATCATCCGGCACGAGGGCGAACCCGCCGTCATGCTTGCGGCGGTGATGCAGCAGGGCTGGAACGGGTTGGAGCTTGGCAAGGCGCTGGAAGCGCGCTCAAGTGCCATCGCGAAGACGCTGCCGCTCGGCATGACGTTGACCAAGGTCAGCGATCAGGCGGTCAATATCGACGAAGCTGTGAGCGAGTTCATGCTGAAATTCGCCATGGCGTTGGGGGTGGTGCTCTTCGTTAGCCTGGTGAGCCTCGGTTGGCGTGTAGGAATCGTCGTCGCGCTCGCTGTTCCGCTTACCCTTGCGGTGGTTTTCCTCATCATGCTGGAAACCGGACGGTTCTTTGACCGGATCACGCTCGGGGCGCTCATTCTGGCGCTCGGCCTTCTGGTTGACGATGCGATCATCGCAATTGAGGTGATGGTCGTGAAAATGGAAGAGGGCATGGACCGCATCAAAGCGGCGGCATACGCGTGGAGCCATACTGCCGCCCCAATGCTTTCGGGCACATTGGTAACGATCATCGGATTGATGCCGGTTGGCTTCGCAAAATCGAGCGCCGGTGAATATGCGGGCAATATTTTCTGGGTCGTCGGCTTTGCACTGATTGTGTCGTGGATCGTTGCTGTCGTTTTCACCCCCTATCTTGGCGTGAAAATGCTTCCCGATATTAAACCGGTCGCAGGGGGCCATCACGCAATCTACAACACGCCGAATTATCGGCGCCTGCGCAGCGTGATCAAATTTGTGGTACGCCACAAGTTCATGACCTGCGCAGTCGTTGCTGTTGCCATGCTGCTCTCCGTCATCGGAATGGGTGCAGTCAAACAGCAGTTCTTCCCCACCTCCGACCGTCCCGAGGTTTTGGTTGAAGTGCGGCTGCCCGAAGGTACCAGCATCGAGACGACCACGGCGGCAGTGGCGAAGGTCGAAGATTGGCTGAAGGGGCAACCGGAGGCGAAGATCGTCACGAGTTATGTCGGCCAAGGCGCCCCGCGATTTTTCTTCGCGATGTCGCCGGAACTGCCGGATTCCGCCTTTGCCAAGCTCGTTGTGCTTACCCCAGATGCAGAGGCCCGCGAAGAGCTGAAACACCGCCTGCGCGATGCGATCGCGGCAGGGCTGGCCCCCGAGGCGTCCGTGCGGGTTACCCAACTTGTATTCGGTCCTTTCACGCCGTTCCCTGTGGAATTCCGGATTCTGGGGCCCGATCCTGAAAAGCTCTACGAAATATCGGATAAAGCGCTTGAACTCATGAAGACCGTGCCCGACGTCCGGCAGGTAAACCGTGACTGGGGCAATCGCGCGCCGGTGGTGCGCTTTATCCCCGATCAGGACCGGCTGAGCCTCATTGGTCTGTCCCCCGCCGAGGCCAGCCAGCAGTTGCAACTTTTGTTGAGCGGCATTCCGGTCACGCAGGTGCGCGAAGACATCCGCAATGTGCCCGTCGTTACGCGCAGTGCAGGTACCAATCGGCTTGACCCGGCGAAGCTGGCCGATTTCTCGTTGATGAGCCGAGACGGCCGTCAGGTTCCGCTCGATCAGATTGGGCGTTCGGAAATCCGCATGGAAGAGCCGATCCTCAAACGCCGTGACCGCACTCCCGTCATCACTGTCCGGGCTGATATCAATGAGGCCACACAGCCGCCCGAGGTTTCGCAACAGGTGATGAAGGCGCTGCAGCCGCTGATCGCCACGCTTCCTGCCGGATATCAGATCGAAATGGGTGGCAATATCGAAGAATCTCTCAAGGCCAACACCGCGCTCGCCAAAGTCTTCCCCGTGATGATTGCCGCGACGCTGATCGTCATCATCCTGCAGGTCCGCAGCCTCGCGACGATGACCATGGTGATGATGACTGCTCCGCTCGGGTTGGCTGGTGTGGTGCCGACGCTGCTTATCTTCGAGCAACCATTTGGATTTAACGCCATTTTGGGCTTGATCGGACTCGCAGGGATTCTGATGCGCAATACGCTGATCCTGACCGAACAAATCAAGGATAATCAGTCCGCCGGCCTAGATGACTATCATGCGGTGATCGAGGCCACGGTGCAGCGGACACGTCCGGTTATCCTAACCGCTCTCGCAGCCGTGCTCGCGTTCATCCCGCTCACCCATTCGGTGTTCTGGGGATCCATGGCCTACACGTTAATCGGCGGCACCGCCGTCGGCACGGTGATGATCCTGCTTTTCCTTCCAGCGCTCTACGCGGCATGGTTCCGGATCAAACCCGTAGCCGATACGGCGCTCGAGCCGCAGGCGCATGGTCACTCGGTGCTGCCAAGCGCGGCAGCCGAATAGACGTGGGGGGCGGTCGCGACAAATCTGGGCCGGCGAGATCGGCTTCGAAGCGGAGCGACCGCCGCGCCGGAGTGAAACATATATGTGATCAGAAATTGGACAATCTCGCCGCAACAAACAGGGGGAACAGATGCTCAAACGCTGGATTCACAAATGGCTTCTCTGGTTAAAAGGCCTCGAAGGTATTGATGATCCAGAGGGAGAATATCTGCTCCGTCTCGAAGAGCGGGTGTGTCGTCTGGAAGAGGAAGTAGGGGCGCTACATGCCCGTTCGCGGTAGCGCGCCTCCGGGCAATGCCCCCTCATCAAGTTTGCAATCTAAACCCGCATCTTCCGCCTTTCCCCTCAACGCTTTTGGCAGACCTGAAAGCGCCTCATGGCCTCACATTGATCGCGAAGGTGAGCCCATGCTGCAAACCTGCTTCGCGCAACAGAACCGCAACGCGGAGAGTAGCAGGACTTTGCATTTAGATTGCAATCGGTTTCTAATTTCAGTATAGATCGGGTGCAAAGCGGTAGCTGGAGGTATCCCATGAGAGTCAGTCGGGCGCAGGCAGAAGAAAACCATCAGACCATCATAAACACAGCCAGCAGTCTGTTCCGTGAACATGGCTTTGACGGCATTGGCCTCAAGGATCTGATGAAAGGCGCAGGCCTGACGCAGGGAGGCTTTTATAAGCAGTTTGCGTCCAAAGAAGATCTTATGGTGCAGGCGTCGCAACGCGCTATGGAAATGGCGACACGCCGTTGGTCCGACGCGATTGCGGATAATCCGGAAGGCGCACTTGAAGCGATAATCGGGTTCTATTTGTCGCCAGAGCACAGCGGGGATAAGGGCAATGGCTGCCCTCTTGTCGCACTGGGAGGCGATGCCTCGCGGCAGGGCCCTGAGATTAAAGCACGGTTTGAAGCTGGGCTGAAAGCACATCTACAGGTCATTGAGGAGCTAATACCTTCCTCCGAAGGCGAGCGGCCGCTTGGCGCGGCGATGTCGATCCTGTCGCTTTTGGTTGGCTCAGTGCTCTTGTCGCGCACCGTGAACGATGAAGCTCTGTCTCAGGGGTTTCTCGATGCTGCCGGAGATCAGGTGCGCGACATAGCAGAGTTATAGAATTTAGGTGGACACACTGTTGGTCACCTCGCAAGCGTGGCGGAGTCTAGGTCCATTGCGACACGCCCCCCGAACAAACTGAGAGTTGGAGAAGACAATGCGGCGTATTGTGGTGACAGGCATGGGCGCGGTCAGCCCGCTTGCAGCGGGTGTTGAAACGTCTTGGCGCAGACTTCTGGCCGGACACTCGGGCATTCGCAGGTTGCCGGATGACGTGGTCGGGGATCTGGCGGCAAAAATCGCAGGCGTTGTGCCCTCTGTGCAAGAGGATGCCAATGCTGGGTTCGATCCCGATCGCGTGCTTGATCCGAAGGATCAACGTCGCGTTGATCGTTTCATTCTGTTTGCACTCGCTGCAGCGGACGAGGCATTGGCGCAGGCGGGATGGAAAGCCGTGACAGAGGAAAAGCGGCTGCGTACAGCGACTATCATTGCCTCGGGTATTGGGGGCTTTCCAGCGATCACCGAGGCGGTGCGCACTGTCGATCAGCGCGGCGTTCGGAGGCTCTCGCCCTTTACCATCCCGTCGTTTTTGGTGAACCTTGCGGCAGGTCAGATTTCGATCCGCCATGGTCTTAAAGGGCCGCTCGGCGCGCCCGTAACCGCATGCGCCGCAGGCATTCAAGCGATTGGGGACGCGGCTCGGCTTATTCGCAGCCATGAAGCGGATATCGCTGTATGCGGTGGCACAGAAGCCTGTATCAGCGACGTCAGCCTCGGCGGTTTTGCGGCGGCGCGCTCCCTCTCGACCCATTTCAATGACACGCCCACGCAAGCCTCACGCCCCTTCGACACCGAGCGGGATGGGTTCGTCATGGGAGAAGGCGCTGGCGTTCTGGTCATTGAGGCGCTGAGTCACGCGCTAGCCCGTGGCGCGACACCCATTGCTGAGCTGGTTGGCTATGGCACGACGGCCGATGCCCACCACATCACCTCGGGGCCCGAAGATGGCAGCGGCGCAAGGCGCGCGATGGAAATCGCCATCGCTCAGGCTGGCATTTCCCCGCAGGACATCCAGCATCTGAATGCCCATGCAACCTCGACACCTGTGGGCGACAAGGGCGAGATGGCCGCCATCAAGAGTATCTTCGGCACCAACCGATCCGTTGCGGTCAGCGCAACAAAATCAGCCACAGGGCATTTGCTGGGCGCGGCGGGCGGGCTTGAGGCTATCTTCGCCATCCTCGCTCTCCGAGATCAGATCGCACCGCCAACCCTCAACCTCAACACGCCCGATCCGGCCGGTGAGGGGATCGATTTCGTTGCGCAGCAGGCACGCCCCATGGCGATGAACCATGTCATTTCTAACGGTTTTGGCTTTGGTGGTGTGAACGCGAGCGTGATTTTTAAACGCTGGGTAGAATGATCCGATGGACTCACTGCCAGCATCTTGTGTGTTGATTTCCACCCAGAAGTGACCCAGCGGGGGTGCAGACGAAAATTTAGACTATCCTGCCTACGTTCATATTCTCGATGCCAGCCTTTCAAGGCATTCGACATCGGATATCCCAACTCACGGATGGTGGCTCGCACCTCCCTGGCGGGCTTGATGTAATGCTCAACTGCGCGCATTGGATCTTCGTAGCTATACATGAACCATCTCCAAGATTGTCCAACTTTTCGCCCGACCTCCTAGGCCCCCGTAGCACTTCACGTTGACAGTCATGCGCACTGCTATATGAACAATATTTGTTAATATGGAGAGCATATTCGTGACCAAGACAATCATGGCTTTCGGAGATAGTCTGACTTGGGGGACCAATCCGTTCGAGGGCGGACGGCATAGGTATGAGGATCGTTGGCCCAGCGTTTTGCAAGCAGGCCTCGGTGAAAAAGCGCGCGTGATCCCCGAAGGTCTCGGCGGGCGCACCAGTGCGTTCGATGATGCCTCTGCCGCTTTTGAGCGCAACGGCGCGCGGGCCCTGCCAATGCTTTTGGCCACCCATTCTCCGCTAGATCTTGTGATCATCATGCTTGGTGCGAACGATCTCAAGGCTTTCATTTGCACCTCGCCGCATGGGGCAATGGCCGGGATGGGGCGTTTAATCGAAATTATTCGAACATTTCCATATAGTTGGGGCATGAAAGCACCGCAGATCATGCTGGTCTCTCCGCCACATTTTTGCATGCGCGACAATGGTGAAGGGCCGCAGTCTGGTCGGATTGTCGAGCAAAGCTATCTGCTCGCGGACGGCTATCGTGCATTGTCTCACGCACAGGGCTGCGCATTTTTTGATGCCGCGACAGTGGCCCGACCGAGCCCAGTGGACGGCGTGCATCTCGATGCAGCCAATACCCGCGCCATCGGCTCTGCGCTTATCGAACCGGTCCGCGCCCTTCTTGGTTAAGCTCGTCGACGGATGCTTGCAGGACAACACATCTAGCTATATTAATTAAGTTAGTTAACAAATTTTCTTGGATCAGACATGCGCACGCCGACCCCTGCATCAAGCTCTCTTCCGAGCGTCTCTCCGCTACGCAAGCGCCGCCTTGCAGATGAGATATACGCTCAAATCCTGCTGCAGCTGTCGACTGGGCGGTATGCCGTCGGGGATCGGCTTCCTACCGAAAAAGAGTTGGCGGCGATGTATAACATCTCGCGCCCCGTCGTGCGTGAAGCGCTTCAACATCTGCAGAATGATAGCCTCATTGGCGCAAGGCGAGGGTCCGGCACATTTGTCCTGCGGCTCCCACCGAGCGAGATGGCCCACTACACCGAAGATGCACGCATAGCGCAGTATATGCGCGCCTATGAGGTTCGTCAGTGCCTTGAATGCGAGACAGCGCGGCTGGCGGCCTTGCGGATAAGCAAGCCGCAGCTTGCGCGTTTGTTGCAAGCTCTGGACCAGATGGAAGTCGCCCTAAACAGTGAAGATGACAGCGCGCTGGATGCAGATTTCCAATTTCACTTGGAGATCGCCCGTGCCACAGAAAATGACTTGTTCGAAAAGCAGATGCTGCTTTTGAAGCCCGATATGCTGGGCACCATGCAAATCGCCTCCTCCATCACGACGACCCGCTCGCCGGAACGCAAAACGCGCGTACTCCGAGAGCACCGCGACATTTTCGAGGCCATTAAAGCGGGTGATGGCGACCTCGCGAAACTCTACATGCAGTACCATCTGGTGAGCGTCCGACACCGCATTATCGATCAGGCCACCTAATGCACCCCGCCCCAGCGGGAGCGCTTCGCGATGCGCTCTCGATAAAAATGTCCTAAATATGAACATTTAAGACGGCAAGCTGCGGCAGGCCTTGACATGCTCTGCCCTGGCACGTCGCGCGACATATACAATTCAATTATTTATAGAAATATTTCTCTGCAAGTCTATGCGGCATATCTTCACGCGCTGGTCCTTGCGTTAATTTGATAACTTTATTGACAAGTGCTCACTGCCTTCATAGCGTGCCTGCAGCGGAGAATTGAGCGCGGGAGTCAAGACGACAACCGTAGAGACACCCGCCGGCCCGCCACACTGGCATCCCACTTTCCCAAAAATGGACATAGGCATGAAGGTCACATCAATCACTCTCACCCCGATTCAAACGCACCGGCGGACAGGATCGATAAGCTCGCATTTAATATTGCAGATGCATACGGACGAGGGGATTGTCGGCCTCGGAGAAATATCCGATCTCGACTGCTACAGAATGTATATGCCAGACGTCGATGCTGTCCGGGTTGGTATTGAGAAGATCGTGATAGGGCGTGACCCGTTCGCCGTTCAAGCCCTTCACAACGAAATGGCCAGCTACCTCCACAACTACTTCCTCTCCGCGCCGAGCTATCCACCCTTCACCCCGGCCTCGCAAATCGCAGCGGGGATCGATATGGCATGCTTTGACATTATGGGCAAAGCGCTCGACACCCCTGCGCATACCTTTCTAGGCGGCAAAACGCGCGATGTGATAGAGATTTGCTATCCTTTGTTCCAAGTAAAGGAGCAGGCCGATTATGAGCGCAATCTTGGCTTCATTCAGGAATTGCTCGAAAAAGGGATTTCGCGCTTCCGCTATTACGTCGGCGTAGATTTTGCCAAAGACGAAGCCTTTCTCGCGGCGGTTCGCGATCGGTTCGGCGACAGGGTCTCGCTCAAAGCGCTGGATTTTCAAGCCCGTCATTACTGGAAAGATACGCTGAAGGCATATGAGCGGCTAAAACCCTTCGGCTTCGACGTGATAGAAAGCCCGAGCTGGCGCGAGGATTTCGAGGGTATGGCAGAACTGCGCCGCCGCGTCGAAGCCGATGTCTCCGAGCATTGCTCATCGGCAACACAGGCGATGCGGATGATCAAGGCCGATGCCGTGGATATCTTCAACGTCACCGTTAACTCCGGCGGCCTACTGCAAGTGAAAAAGCTGGTGGCTTTGGCCGAGCTGGCAGGACTACGCACGCTGATCGGCACCACGCAAGAGCTGAGCATCGGCACTGCGGCCCACGCGCACCTAGGCGCCTCGATGGCCGAGCTCGCCACCGCTTCGGATCCCGTCGGCCCGCTGCTCTATGCGCAGGACGTCGTCAAGCAACGCATCCGCATCGAGAACAATCAGATCCACGTGCCAACAGGGCCGGGCCTCGGGGTCGAACTGGATCTGGATGCGCTCGAAAACCTGCGCGCGCCATTGGTGGAATGGGATCGCGCAGCGCATGGTGCGGGCTATATATCCGACTAAAAGCATGCGGCGGCAAGAGCGGCGCCGCCCTCTTCCCGAGGGCGCGCTGCACCACCGGAAAGAACAAGCAGCGCGCCCTAGCCGGCCCAAATCATTTCCCATGATTTGACAAATTTATAAATACAACAAACAAATTTTGCAAGGGCTGCGTCGGGTCGAGCATATACTGGGTGAATTATTTAACCATATAAACAGATATTTACGAAAATATCTTCACTAGTATTTCCGGAAAATTAGAAAAATATTGACGAGTCACTTACAAATATGTACTTAAAGTTTACAACAAGGCGCGCGCGGGGAGCGAGCGCCTGTGGGGATCTCAAGTGAGAGCCGCGCAACACGTCTTTGATTTCAGCTTACGGAGGAGGAACCCTATGAAATTCACTTTTAAGGCATGCCTTTTGGCATCCGCCCTACTGACGCCTATGCTGGCGCACGCTGAAGTTGACTACCCCGTCGACACGGTCCGCCTGTTTGTCCCTGCAAACCCGGGCGGCGGCACTGACGCAGGCGCGCGCCTCTTTGCTCAGTTCTTCGAAAAGCACTCCGACGCAACGATGGCCATCGTGAACCAGCCTGCGGGCGGTGGCGTTGTAGCAGAACAATCCGTTGAGCGCGCCGCGAAAGATGGCTCTACCCTGCTGCTGTTCCATGCCGCTTTGCACACGGCCAATCTGTTCGGGCAGTCACCGTTCGCTTGGGATTCATTCACGCCCTTGGCCACAAGTTCAGAGGTCAACGAAGTATACGCTATTCGCGCGGATGAGCCCTATAGCAACATGCAGGAGTTCATTGATTACGCAAAGTCGCGGCCAAATGAGCTCAATATCGGCTCGCAACTGGGTGGCACAACGCAGGTCAAAGGCGAGGCGTTGAACCTAGCTGCGGGCGGCACATTGCGCATCGTTGATGCGGGCACGGAATCTGATCGCATCACCGCACTACTCGGCAAACAGGTAGATGTTATTTCGATGAGCGTTGCGAATGCGAAACAGTATACCGAGGACGGGCAGATGAAAGTTCTCGCGGTGCTCAACAGCACGGCTGACCCTGCCGCTCCCGATTTCCCGACCACGACAGACGTCGGTATCGACTTCTCTCTGCCCTTGGTGATGACCGTTTACGGTCCGCCGGAAGTGAAGGAGGACGTCAAAGAGGCATTCACGAATGTTATCGCGGAAATTGTAGCAGATCCTGAGTTTGCGACAGCGCTTGCTAAGCAGGCGCAAGTTCCCTCCCTGCGTGGCCCCGCAGACACGGCTGATTTCTTGAAAGCAGAAAACAAGACAATCTCTACTCTGCTTGGCAAATGATCCACCTGCTTCCTGCCGCGCTCCCGCGCGGCAGGGTCAAACTTCGGAGGCAAGAGTGACATCAGATCGTATTCTGGGGGGGATCTTCACGCTCATCGGCGTCGTCATCCTTCTTCAAACTCCACAAATCATGCAGAACTTTCCCGGCTCGGGTGACCCTGGCCCACGTTTGGTCCCCTATATCTTAGGCGCCTTACTGACAGTGCTTGGGGCTGTTCTCGCACTGCGAAGCGCGAAACCCCATGAGTTAAGCGCAGATGCAAAAGATTACATAATCGGCACCCAATCAGGCTTAGAAAACCCAGAAGTCGGCATTCTAATGCCTCCGAGCCTGCCGCGACGCTGCGGGATCGCCCTTAGCTTTGTCGGCTTCATTGCCCTGCTCGATACATTGGGTTTTTCACTCGCCGCAACCCTGTTTCTCGCGATCTCCATGTCGCTGATGGATGAGTTGACCCTCCGGCGCGTTTTGATGCGCAGCGCCGTATCGGTGATGGTTGTGGTGATCCTCGGCCTCGCCCTCTCACATCTTCTGAAGCTTTCCGTCCCCGGCGTCTGGTTCGCATAAGGAAACGAGAATGTTCGATCTCTTCTTTTCAAGCCTCATCCACCTTCTGGAGCCCAAGATCTTCACCTTGATGATGATCGGGGTGACCGTCGGCCTGATATTTGGCGCACTTCCCGGCCTCAGCGCCACAATGGCGATTGCGCTCTTACTGCCAGTGACCTTCGCGATGGACTCAGACGCGGGGATCGCAATGCTGATCGCCACATATATCGGTGGTGTCTCGGGCGGGCTTGTGGCGGCAACGCTCCTGCGCATTCCGGGCACGCCGTCGTCTATTGCGACCACCTTTGATGGCTATCCGCTAGCGCGCAAAGGCCAAGCCATCAAAGCACTGGCCACCGGCATGATCGCGAGCGCTGTTGGCAGCATTCTCGGGCTCATGGTGCTGGTCGCCTGTGCACCGATTATTGCCCGGTTTGCGATCGATTTCGGGGCGGCCGAATATACCGCATTAACAATTGCCGCGCTGGTTTTGGTGGTTGTTCTCTCCGAGGCGAACCTCGTCAAAGGGTTGATTGCATCGGTTCTAGGCTTGGCGCTCTCAACCATCGGCTTCGCGCCCATCGGCTCCGCACAGCGGTTCAGTTTCGGAAATCTCGATCTGCTGTCGGGCCTCAGCATCATTCCGTTTATGGTCGGGCTGTTTGCGGTCGCGCAACTGATCCGCGAGATTTCCGAGCCCGCACCGCAAATCAAAAGCAAACTCGATTTGAAGGGCGATGGCGTCAAACTTTTCGAGTTTATGGCGAACGGCGTCAATATGCTGCGCTCAGCCGCCATCGGCATCGCGATTGGTGTGCTGCCCGGAATCGGCGGCTCTGCGGCAAATCTGGTGGCTTACGGTGCCGCGCGATCAACCTCGAAAAAGCCGGACGAATTTGGCAAAGGCAGCCTTGAGGGTATCTATGCTGCGGAAACCGCGAACAACGCCTCCGTCGGCGGGGCCCTTCTGCCGCTTCTCACACTCGGCATTCCGGGCGACGGCGTAACGGCGATCCTGATTGGCGGCTTTACCATTCACGGCCTACAACCGGGGCCGCTACTGTATCGCAACGAGCCCGGGCTGATCGCGACGATCTACGCGGCTTTCTTGATCGCCACGATCGTTCTTCTGGCAGTCCAACTCCTCACAATCCGCATGTTCCCACGCGTTCTGTTGATCCCACGTCACTACCTGGTGCCCGTACTCGCGCTTTTAATGGTCGTGGGCGTTTATGTTGGCGAATACAGGATTTTCGATCTCTGGGTCATGCTGGCCTTCGGCGCCTTCGGCTATCTCTTAGAACGGTTCGGCTTCCCTCTCAGCCCAATGGTTCTGGGGTTTGTGCTCGGGACAATATTCGAGACCAACTTCCGCCGCGCATTGATGTTCGCCGACGGTGATTGGAGCACCTTCATCACCCGTCCGGTGTCGGCGTGTTTGTTGGCTTCTGCTGCCGCTCTGCTCTTCTTTTCACTCTGGCGCATCTACGCGCGCCGTAAGGCATCCGCCGCTTAGAGTGCTGCGCGAGCGAAGCTGATCCCTCCTCTTAATTTCGACGAAAAGGCAAGATCCATGTCACAAAATCGGATGAAACCAGAAGAGCTACGCTCTGCACGCTGGTTTGGACCAGACGATCTGCGCAGCTTTGGGCACAGATCGCGGATGATGCAGTTGGGGTATTCTGAAGAAGAATATCGCGGCAAGCCGATCATCGGTATCCTCAACACATGGTCCGAGTTGAACGCCTGCCACGGACATTTCCCTGAGCGCGTCCGCGATGTGAAACGCGGCGTGGCGCAGGCGGGGGGGTTTGCTGTCGAAATCCCGACCATCTCGGTGGATGAGACATTCAACAAGCCCACATCGATGCTCTATCGCAATATGATGGCAATGGAGGTTGAGGAGAATATCCGCGCGCATCCGTTGGACGGTGTTGTTCTGATGGGCGGCTGCGACAAGTCCACTCCCGGCTTGATTATGGGGGCGATCTCTGCAGGCGTGCCGATGATTTACCTGCCCGCAGGCCCTATGCTGCGCGGTCATTACGCGGGGAAGATCCTAGGCTCTGGGTCGGACGCTTGGAAATATTGGGACGAACGCCGTGCGGGCAATATTTCGGACGAGGAATGGCTCGGTGTACAAGGCGGCATTGCCCGTTCTCCCGGCGTCTGCATGACGATGGGGACGGCCTCGACGATGACGGCCATCGCGGATGCGATGGGGCTCACGCTGCCCGGCGCCTCCTCAATCCCCGCCGTGGATTCCGGTCACATGCGCATGTCAGCGGAATGCGGGCGACGTATCGTCGATATGGTCTGGGAGAAGCTCTCGCCGGACCAAATTATCACCGATGCCTCGATCCGAAATGCGGCCGTTGTTGCGATGGCGACAGGTTGCTCGACCAATGCCGTTGTGCATCTTATCGCGATGGCGCGCCGCGCAAGCATTGATCTCACTCTCGATGATCTTGACGCTCTAGGGCGCATAACACCGCTGATCGCCAATGTGCGGCCGTCAGGCAAAGATTACCTGATGGAAGACTTCTTCTATGCGGGCGGCCTGCGGGGCCTCATGAAGCAGATCGAGGATCGTCTAGACACCTCAGCAATGACAGTCACGGGGCGCACCTTGGGAGAAAATCTCCAAGGCGCCGAGGTCTATAATGACGACGTGATCCGCCCCCTGTCGAACCCCGTCTATAAAGAAGGCTCACTCGCCGTGTTGCGCGGCAATCTTTGCCCCGATGGCGCAGTGATCAAACCTGCGGCCTGCAACCCCGCCTTCCACACCCATGAAGGCCCCGCCTTGGTGTTTGATAGCTACCCCGAGATGAAAGCCGCCGTCGATGATGAGACCCTCGACGTCACACCCGATACGGTAATGGTCTTGCGCAACGCAGGGCCGCAGGGCGGGCCTGGTTTTCCAGAATGGGGCATGCTTCCGATTCCTAAAGCGCTGATCAAGCAAGGCCATCGGGACATGCTGCGGATCTCTGATGCGAGGATGTCGGGTACCTCTTACGGGGCCTGCGTCCTGCATGTCGCCCCAGAGAGCTTCATCGGCGGGCCGCTGGCGCTCCTCAAAACCGGCGATATCGTTCGGCTGGATCTTCCCAATCGCCGCCTCGACATGCTCGTTGACGAAGACGAAATCGCCCGCCGGCGAGCGCAGTGGACACCGCCCGCGCCCCGTTACGAGCGCGGCTATGGGTACATGTTCTCGCGCCACGTCACGCAAGCCGACAAAGGCTGCGACTTCGATTACCTGCAATCCGACTTTGGTCGTTCGGCGGGCGAACCCGATATTTTCTAAAGGAACTAAGCTGATGACGCATGACCTAGACACAGCGCTGACAGGCATTTCAGGCATTCTGGTCACCCCCTATGATGACCAAGGTGACATTGCCCCCGCCAAGCTCGAACCGATTATCGATCGCGCCCTTGCGGCGGGCATGCACATGCCGGTCGTCAATGGGAACACGGGTGAATTTTACGCCCTCACCACCGAAGAAGCCTGCACCATGGCGCGGGAAGTGACAGCGATGGTCGGCAATCGCGCGCCGGTGCTTGCAGGGATTGGCCGAGGCATTCGCGATGCCTGCCGTTTAGCGGAAGTCTCCGCGCAGGCAGGGGCCACCGCTCTCATGGTTCACCAGCCGCCCGACCCCTTCGTATCGCCGCGCGGCACCGCATCGTATTTGCGGCAGATTTCCGAAGCATCGGGTGGAATGCCGATGATGATCTATCTGCGCAATGATGCGATCGGCACCGATAATATTCGTGCCTTATGCGAAGTCGACGGCGTGAAGGGCGTCAAATGGGCGACGCCCAATCCGCTCAAACTTGCGGAGGCGAAAGCGGTTTGTGATCCCTCTATCGTCTGGGTCGGAGGCTTGGCCGAAGTCTGGGCCCCCGCATTCTACGCTGTCGGCGCGCGCGGGTTCACCTCGGGCTTGATCAACATTTGGCCAGAGCATTCGATGGCAATCCATGCAGCCTTGGAGGCAAGCGACTTTGAACTGGCCAATCGCCTGATCCGCGCCATGAAGCCTTTCGAGGACGTCCGCGCCGAAGAGCTTAGTGGCACCAATGTCACTGGCGTAAAAGCCGCGCTGCAAGCCATCGGACAAAACTGCGGCGCGACCCGCGCACCCTCCGCATGGCCTCTCACGGCAAGTCAGCAGCAACAGATGACGGGATTTCTCAAACAGAACCGCCTGATTTGATTGCTTTGCCCCAGCCGCCGCATAAGCGGGTGGGGCACGGTCCGCTGACCGCCGCGCACGATCAGCACTGGCAGACCATCCAACGCCAAAGAGGAACGAAATGCCCGATATGATGCCAACCTGCCACGGCAAACACCTGATTGCCGGCGAGTGGGTCGCCAACCACCAGAGTTTCGAAAGTGATCCCGCGCATGGTCTTTCACAACGTTTCAGTAAAGGCACCATCGCCCTAGTAGACCAAGCCTGCGAGGCAGCCGAAGACGCATTTTGGAGCTATGGCTATAGTTCTCGTGAAACACGCGCAGCCTTTCTTGACGCGATCGCTGAAGAGATCGAGGCCCGAGGCCCGGCGATCACCGACATTGGCAGCGCCGAAACCGGCCTACCTAGGGCGCGGCTGGATGGGGAACGTGGGCGCACGACAGGCCAGTTGCGCCTATTCGCAACGCACATTCGTCAAGGCGATTATCTTGATCGACGTCATGACCCTGCACTGCCTGATCGGCAGCCCCTCCCCCGTCCTGAACTTTACATGATGCAGCGTCCCGTCGGACCGGTTGCAATATTCGGTGCCTCAAACTTCCCGTTGGCCTTCTCCGTCGCGGGGGGCGACACGGCTGCGGCGCTTGCAGCGGGCTGCCCTGTCGTGGTTCGCGGACACCCCGCCCATCCTGGAACCGGCGAAATCGTCGCCGAAGCGATTCACGCCGCAATCGCGAGAACGGGCGTCCCTAGCGGGGTCTTTTCTCTCATACAGGGGGGTGAGCATGATGTCGGGCAGGCTGTTGTGCAACACCCGAAGATCAAGGCCGTCGGCTTCACCGGATCATTCACAGGGGGGCGGGCGCTATTCAATCTTTGCGCTCAAAGGCCCGAGCCTATACCATTCTTCGGTGAGCTTGGATCCGTGAACCCGATGTTCCTATTGCCCCAAGCAACCCGTGCACGGGCAGAAGAGCTTGGTAAGGGATGGGCTGACTCGCTCGCACTGGGCGCTGGCCAATTCTGCACAAATCCCGGCATAGCGATCGTCCTGGAAGGGTCTCCCGCGGATCGCTTTTCAGAAGCGGCGCGCGCCGTACTCGCAGAAGCGGCCCCTCAGACTATGCTCAGCGACGGTATCGCCAACGCCTATCGCGCGGGCATAGAACGCGTTTCGACACATCAAGGTGTTCAGACACTGTTGGATGCGCCCTGTAACAACCGCGCGGTGCGGCCCGCGCTGTTCCGCGTCTCCGCAGAAATTTGGTTGGCCAATCCTATATTGAGCGAAGAAGTCTTCGGCCCTCTTGGTCTGATTGTGACCGCCAAAGATGGCGCTCAAATGAAGCAGATTGCGCAAGGTTTTAAAGGCCAGCTTACGGCGACGCTGCATATGCAGCATGATGATACAGCTTTGGCGCAGGATCTGATGCCAATTTTGGAGAGAATGGCTGGGCGAATTCTCGTAAATGGTTTCCCAACAGGCGTAGAAGTTAGCGATGCGATGGTTCACGGAGGGCCCTACCCCGCATCGACAAATTTTGGCGCGACATCCGTTGGAACCCTCTCCATACGACGCTTCCTGCGCCCCGTCTGCTATCAAAACCTTGGAGCAGACCTCCTGCCAAGAGATCTCGCTTAAACGCCTCATTCGAGAGGTGTTTTTGGAAGGGCGACTTGATGTGCGAGGGCCATTTATTATAGGATATCAGATTGTTAAAGGGACAAAGCAAGCCAAACGCCCTCCAGTCAGCGAAGCATATGCGGCAAATGTCTCGGACAGATGCAGCATAGGATCGTTGCCGCGAATACGCGGCATGTGCGCATTTCCTGCAGCTATCGCCGGATCTCATATGGGGGACAGGTGCCGGTTTACATCATGCTTGCAGGTTGCCAGTCTGCGTCATTCCCGACGCCATATACCCGCCGTCAACCGTAAGGACTTCGCCGTTAACATATGAGGCCGCGGGGCTTGCGAGATAGGCAATCGCTTCGGCAATGTCTTCTGGGGTCCCTCGGCGGCGGGTTGGCACCATCTCCAGAACACGGGACCAAGTTTCCTCTGTGTAGGCCTTTTGCGTCATTGGCGTTTCAATGACGCCCGGTGCTACCGCATTTGTCGTGACGCCCTGTGCGCCCAGTTCGAGCGCAAATTGTCGCGTCAGGCCCAAAATCGCCGCCTTCGACGTGCCGTAAGCCGTGCGCCCCACACCGGCACGCATGCCGGAAATCGAAGCGATGTTGATAATGCGCCCGTATCCGCGTGCTACCATGCCACGCGCAACCGACTGGCTCACCCGAAATGTCCCCGTAACATTGACCTCCATCACCTTGGTCCACGCCTCTGCCGTGAACTCCAGCAATGGCTCTACAAGAATGATGCCCGCGCTGTTCACCAGAATATCGATTGGCCCTAGCTGGTCTTCAACTTGGGAGAGCGCTGCAGGCAACTGAGTGGCATCTGCGACATTCAGAGCGACCGCGATCGCTTCTCCCCCCAGTGCGCGGACCTCATCTGCCACCTCTTGCGCAAGCTCAAGCCGCAGATCGCTTACGGCGACACGTGCACCGCTTTCGGCGAGCCGTAGCGCGCTCGCGCGCCCAATCCCAGATCCGCCCCCAGTAATCAACGCCGTACCGTAGTCTTTACGATTTTGCATCTGCCTCTCCTGCATCACATGTTAAATAAGGGTCATCGTGCCATCATTGTGTCGGGCAGCCATGTTACGATTTGTGGGAACGAGAAAAGCAGCGCGACAGTAACCAGTTCGATTGCCACAAACCAAAGCGCGCCTCGGAAGACATCCGGCAACGGTGTGTCGCGATCAATCCCCGCGATGACGAAGCAATTCAGCCCAACAGGCGGCGTTATCAATCCGATTTCACACATTTTCACGCACAGAATGCCGAACCAGATCGGATCAAATCCAAGGCCCGAAACGGTTGGGAACACGATTGGAAGCGTAATCACCATCATCGAGAACGCATCCAAAAACATCCCGAGCGGAATATACAGCAACAAAAGAACCGCAACGATCACGTTGGGGGGAACGCCGCTTTGGGTGATCGCGCCAGCAATCAATTGCGGAACCTGAACGAGGGTGAGAAAATAGCTGAAGATCCCGGCGCCGATCATGGTGAAAAGGATCATCACCGTCGTCGTTGCGGTCGAGCGGAAGCTTTCAGAGAGATATTGCCCAAGCTTTCCGCGCGCGGAATTGGCGCAGATCAGCATGACAAATGCAGCAAGCGCCCCGATCGCTCCAGCCTCGGTCGGCGTGACCAACCCGAGGTAAATCCCGCCGAGAACAATCGTGAAAAGCACCAAAACCTGCCAGGCTTGTGTCGTCGTCGAGATCCGGTCCCGCCATGTTGCGCGCGGTGCGCGGGTGGAGTGATCTTGTACCCGCGCACCGATGACCGCGACCCCAAGCATAAAGGCAATCGTTGTAATGATGCCCGGCACAAAGCCAGCGATCAACATTTTGCCCGCAGAGACTTCGGTCAGCGCGGCATAGAAAATCAACAGAACAGAGGGGGGGATCAACACGCCCAAGACGCCGCCCGCCGCAACAGCGCCCGCGGCAAGACGGCGATCATAGCCCTTTGCTTTCATTTCCGGAATGGCAACAGCGCCGACCGTGGCCGCCGTCGCAACCGACGAGCCAGACGTGGCCGCAAATCCGGCCGAGGTCAGAATACTCGCCATTGCAAGCCCGCCAGGCCAATGCCCAACCCATTTATTCGCCACATAGAAAAGCCGTTTTCCCACCTGCGCATGGTGCGCAAAAGCCCCCATGAGAATGAAAAGAGGGATCACGGTGAGCGCGTAATTCGCGCTGTGGGCAAAGGAAAAGGATTTCAGCCTGGCCAGTAAAAAGGTCAAATTTTCAACCATGACAATGCCGAAAGCGCCCGACAGCGCCAGCGCTGCGAAGACCGGTGTGCCAAGTGCCATGAGAAGAAAGATCAACCCGACCGCAAGCGCGGTGATGAGAGTCACATCCATTGTCTGTATCCTGTAATTAAGGGCTTTTCGCCGTAGCCACGAGGCAGCGCGCGATAGGTGACCTGTGCTGCGCGCTTAATGCAGATCGGACTGAACACGGTTTCCAGATAGCACGGGCACTTGCTTCAGCGCGATGCGCAGCCCATGCAAAACGGCCTGAAGCGCCGCAAACCATAGCCCCGCCGCGACGGCGATTTTGGCCCACCAGATCGGAACTTGGAAATACCCCCACCGGAATTCACGGATAGAAAACGAGTAGATTGCTTCCTGCGTTGCAGGCCATGCTAACATGGCGAAGGTCAGCGCCGCCAAGATCCACGACAGCGCCGTGCAGCGAACGGACCACGGCGTAGGCAATGCATCCGTCATCATCGTGACCCGAATATGCCCGTCATCGAGCAATGTTGCCCCAAGCCCCATAAAGACCACCATGACCATGGACATCTCTGTCATTTCAAAAAGTCCGGGCACCGCGCGTCCAAAGATGGCGCGGGCCACCACATCCAATGTGATGGCCACCATCATGAAGGCGAGAAAGCTCAACGCCACCCATGATGTGATCCGTGCAATCCCGTCGAAAAGGCGGTTCAAACGCACGAGCATGGCTTACAGGCCTGCCGCAATTTCAACCGGACGTTTCATCGTTCCCGTGCCCGCATGGCGCGCGATGGCTTCGTCAACAATCTTCTGCATTGCCGCACCGTCGATGCCGTTCGGCGTCGCGACGGTTTCGACCCATTTATTGACCTGCGCAGGTTGCACTGTGGCTTTGGCCGTGGCCTTTTCCGCGTCGGACAGCGACGACAATGTAACGCCTTCCGAAATCGCCTTTTGCACGTAATCCGCCAATACCTGATTATAGATTTCGGCAAATTTGCCCGCATAAAGCTCATTCGCCAGATCCGTGCAGACCTGCTGATGCGCTGCGGGAAGGCCTTCCCAGACACGACGATTCATGATCGTGACGGCAGGCGCATGTGGGCCATCCCCGATATCGTAGAAATTCGGCGCAATCTCGTGCAGCTTATAGGCGACTGCTGTGACGAAATCGAAGCCGTAGACACCATCGAGAACACCGCGCTCAAGCGCTTGATAAACATCACCCGCAGCCATTGGCACCGCGATACCGCCGAAACCCTCGATCACATCCGTGGCCACACCATAGGCACGGATTTTCTTACCCTTAAGCTCGGCGAGCGAGGTAATTGGCTCGCGCATGATCAGGGGCGCGTAGTTCCAATTCGTCCAATACAGGACTTTGGAGCGATGCCGTTCCTCCCATTCCTGACGCAGCGGCGCGAAGGCCTCAAAGACATCGCGGCACACCAATTGCAGCTCATCCGCTCGCTCCATACGGAAATACCACTCAAGTCCGCGCGTGACAGGTAGCTCCGCTTGATAATAGCCCGGAGCAATCAACGTGGTCTCGCTCGTCCCATCGCGAACTGCGCCGAGGTGCTCCCCAACCTTGTTGAGACTTCCAGCCCAGAAATATTTCATGCTGATTTCGCCGTTTGTCCGCTTTTCCAGCTCTTCGAAAAACCAGCGGTCAATCCAAGAAGGTCCGGCAGTTTCGCTCACATAACTGTCGAATTTCAGCGATGTGGCCGCTTTCGCGAGGCTGGGCAGGCCTGAGAGCAATCCAGCGCCCGCAAGAGTGCCCGTTGTTTTCAAAAAATCGCGTCTTTTCATGGTATTTTCTCCTCCAATCATGCCGAGCTCCTCCTGCCCGTTGGTCCATTTTCCGGCTCACACCCGCAGCGTCGCTGACCCTGCACGGGCTCTCAGCTCCGTTTTCAAGATTTTTCCGTAGCTGTTCTTGGGTAGATCCGTGACGAATTCGTAGTGTTTCGGGCGCTTAAACGCTGCGATCTGCTGACGGCACCAGCTGTCGAGCTCCGAGACGCTGGCGCTGTGGCCTTGCTCAAACACGACATAAGCCACCACCTGCTCCCCCCAGTCTGGTTCCGGCACACCGATCACCGCAACTTCGAAGACAGACGCATGGCACAACAGGGCCTCCTCAACTTCCCGAGGATAAATATTCGTGCCGCCTGAAATGATCACATCTTTCGAACGATCGGTGAGATAGAGAAACCCGTCCTCATCCAAATGCCCGAGATCTCCCGTATGCAGCCAGCCGCCTTTGAGGGCTTGCTCGCTGGCGGGCTGGTTATTCCAATAGCCCTTCATAACCGTTGGCCCTTGAACGCATATTTGCCCGGTAGATCCCGCTGGCAACGGCGTACCATCAGCGCCCAGCACCGCAAGATTGATGACGCCTTGCGCCACGCCCACTGAGGCACGACGGGCTTGCCACCTCGGGTTGGTTTCATCCGCAACGAGATCCCTACCAAGAACAGAGATCGTCATCGGGGTTTCGCCCTGACCGTAAATTTGAACAAAACGGGGGCCATAGCATTTGAGGGCCTCATCGATGTCATTCGCATACATCGGCCCGCCGCCATAAATGATCGTGCGAATGCCCTCGCCCGTATAGCCTTGGGCTTTCGACGCCGCGATCAACCGCTTGACCATCGTGGGAGCTGCGAAGAAAACGAGATTTCCCCGTGTCTTGGCAAGGCTGATAATCTCGTCGCAATCAAACCCCAGCGACGCGGGAACGAGATGAGCGCCCCCCGCGCGCATCTGAGCAAACATGTAAAGCCCCGCCCCATGCGACATCGGCGCGGCGTAAAGCATATGATCATCGGCCTTTGACCTATCGACGTCCAACGCATAGCTCAGCGTCATCTGGCGCAGGTTCTCGTGGGTCAGCATCACCCCTTTGGGGGTTCCTGTCGTTCCAGAAGTGTAGAACAGCCACGCGAGATCCTGATCATCGACGCGGGCCGGTGCCTTGATTTTTGTGCGATGCGAGACGGGGGCAACAAGAGCCGCCTCGCGACGATCGGGTGCATGCGCAAAAAGCGTTCCGCTTTCCGTGAGAACCAGCTTGGCGCCCGAATCCCGCACGATCCAATCAGCTTCGCGCGGATGGAGTTTGCAATTGATCGGCACCACCACAGCCCCAAGCCACCAGCAGGCGTGAAGCACTTCTATATATGCGGGCGTATTCTTCGCGAAGATCGCGACCCTATCTCCCGCCCGAATGCCGTATTCGGCGTGCAACCACGCGGCGCGATCACCGGTTGCCTGCAAGAGTTCGGCATAGGTATGGCGCAACGCCTCGCCCTCATACAAGGCAGGCCGGTTCGGCCAAGACAAGGCCGTTTGATACAGCCAGTTCGCGATATTCATCTTCTTTTCAGTCCTTGGGTTATCTAGGGCAATTCGGCATCCGGCTCAGGCGCGGTCGGCCTTTAAAACCGTCGCGTAATTGGCAACGGCCGCGCCGCCCATGTTGAAGGCAAGCCCCCATTCCGCCCCTTGGCGCTGAATATTCCCAGCACGCCCTGTCAATTGCCGGAATCCCAGCGCATGCATCGAAACGCCTGTGGCGCCGACAGGATGGCCCTTGGCCTTGAGGCCGCCCGAGAGATTTACCGGCGTTCGGCCATCCGCATATACGATCCCGTCGCTCACAGCGCGCGCGCCCTGACCTTTAGGAGCAAGCCCCATCGCCTCGTAAATCAACAATTCGGCTGGCGTGAAGCAATCATGAACTTCCGCAAAATCGAGATCAGAGACTCCGATGCCTGCTGCTCGATAGGCTAATTGAATGGCGCGTTCTGGTCCCTCAAAGGCCAAAAAATCGCGGCGGCTCATCGGCAGAAAATCGGAAACATGTTCCGCAGCCGCCACCAGCACCCGCGCCGCTGCCTCCGAAGCACGGCCATCGCCTGCGCTGAGGACAATTGCCGCCGCGCCATCGGTGACCAACGAGCAATCGCTCAACCGAAGCGGCGGCGCGATCAATGGGTTTCTCTCGCTTACCTCCCTGCAGAAGTCATAGGACAGCGCCTTATGCATATGCGCCAAGGGATTTTTCATCGCGTTTTCATGGTTCTTTGCAGCAATCCGCGCCATCGTATCCATCGGATCGCCATAGCGGCCTGCATATTGCTCCGCCGCGATTGCAAAAACTTGTGGGAAGCTCAGACCCGCTTCAACCGAATCATTCTGATATCCAGCCCCGGCCAATGCCGTGGTGACGTCGGAGGTAGAGCGATGGGTCATCTTTTCAGCGCCGACAACCAAGACGTTTCGGGCGCGCCCTGCACGAATGGCATTCAGGCCAGCATGGACGGCCGCGGCACCTGAAGCACAGGCATTTTCACAGCGTGACGCAGGCTTGAAGCGCAAATCAGGATCGACCTGCAAAATGAGGGAGGAAGCAAAACCGTCCGGCACCAGACCAGAATTGAAGTGTCCCAGAAACACAGCATCAATCTCGGCTGCAGAAATCTGTGCTTCCGCCAAAGCCTCGCGCGCCGCTTCAACGATCAGCTCCTCAAGGCCCTGCTCCAAGCGCCCGAAGCGCGTGTGACCGGAGCCGATAATAAAGATGTCTGTGGTCATGAATTGTCCTCCTGCCACAAAGGTCATGCAAAAAACACATGGCAGCAATTCGTAGAATTACGTATAAATCTACGTAGCAACTACGTAGATGCACCCGCAGAAAAAGGGGAGACGGCATGGAATATGATCAAATTTCCGAGGCAGATCTCGATTTGACCGGTTTCATGGATGCACCGATTGGCCTCATGGTTCTGTCAAATCGAGTCATTCAGCGGGCCAACACCGAGATGGAACGCATCTTTGGCTGGACCCGTGATGAGCTTGAGGGGCAATCAATTCGGATACTCTACCCATCGAATGTCGATTACGAAAAGACCGGAGCACGATGGCAACGCTGGCTTCAAGGACGCCCGCGCTATGCCGATGAGCGTTTCATGCAGTGCAGAAGCGGGGAGATCATTTGGACGAGAGCGGCAGCGCGGACCCTGACGCCAACCGATCCATTTCGACTGATGGTCTGGACCTTCGAACCTCTTGAAAATAGCCCCACAACATCCGCCACATTGACACCGCGCGAACGCGAAGTCGCACGATATATTGTGAACGGCTACACCAGCAAGGAGACAGGGCAGGCGATGGGCATTTCACCGCGTACCGTTGAAGTCCATCGCAGTTCCGTCATGAGAAAACTCGGAGTGCAGAATGCTGCCGAGCTTGTAGCGAAGATGATTGTGCAGAGCTAAGGCAGAGCAGTAGGCCGTTGAAGTGTTTCAAGCTAAGTCGCGTCGGCATCGCAATGCAACCCATCACCTGCTGGGCAACAGGTCTTCATCCACGGGCCGCCGCCTCAATCCGGTTAAGGGTTATGACCCTTAGATGTATCGGCCACATACGCTAGAGTACAAAGAACACGAAGAGACGCAGTTTTTCACACAAGTTTAAGGCTAGTTAGGCTCCAGACCCATTGATCTTCAAAGCCAGAACAAGACGGTTGCGGCGAGGGCGATGGCTGAGAGGAAGACCTTCGGGCATCTGTCGTAGCGAGTGGCGACCCTGCGCCAATCCTTCAGGCGACCAAACATAATTTCGATCCTGTTACGGCGTTTGTATCGACGCTTGTCGTATTTGACGGGCTTTGTTCGCGACTTCCGGCCAGGGATGCACGGCTTTATGCCCTTGTTTTGCAAGCCTTCACGGAACCAGTCGGCATCATAACCTCTGTCGGCCAGAAGCCATTGCGCAGGTGGAAGGCTGTTCAGCAATGCCGCTGCACCAGTGTAATCGCTGGTCTTGCCTGCGCTCATGAAGAAGCTGATCGGGCGGCCGTTTTCATCTGTGACGGCATGTAATTTGGTGTTCATGCCGCCCTTGGTTCGGCCAATCAGGCGACCGCGCCCCCCTTTTTCAACCCAAGGCTTGAAGCCGTTCGGTGTGCTTTGAGATAGGTCGCGTCGATCATCACAGTCTTTGGAACTGTCGCCTCGGAGGCCAGCCCTTCCATCATCCTGGCGAAGACGCCCATGTCACCCCACCGCTTCCATCGATTGTAGAGGGTCTTTGCCGGCCCGTATTCCCTCGGCGCGTCGGACCACCGCAAGCCATTGCGATTGATGAATATTATTACACTCAGAACGCGCCTGTCATCCACGCGCGGCTTGCCATGGCTCTTTGGAAAGAACGGCCGAAGCCGCGCCATTTGTTCGTCCGACAGCCAGTAAAGATTGCTCATGATACCCCCAAACTTTGGGAGTGTGAATCATGCAAGCCTGACAGCCTCAAGCGGATTAATGGGTATGGAGCCTAGTGGTTCTGACGTGTTTCCAATGCTCAGCGGGAACATCATTGAATGCCAATCACACGTCGCGGTCTTTGGTCAATTTGGCGACAGCCTTGTCGTATTTCACACAATATGTCGCGACGCAGAAGTCAAACGCGGCCTCAGCGTCGACACGGATTTCAACCTGCCAGATCTCGTGCTGATGGCCCTTTGCCATGGCCTGAACCGACTTCGGTATCGCGTTTAGCACGTTGCCTGTTTTGTGGAACCAGCAGCGCGGCTCTTTCGTTACGCCAAAGACCTCGCGCGATGATGGGGTAAGGCTGGTGAACATCGACGACGTGTTTCCGCCGATGATCTGTCGATGTTCGCTGCCGAGCGCGGAAGCCCCCGCGTGCCCCCCTCACATATGCAGCGCGCGACCGTAAGCGTCGAGAACCGCTTCATGCATCATTTCCGAGAGGGTCG
>JBLXEV010000019.1:0-38145 GCA_048262715.1 Paracoccaceae bacterium | reverse complement strand
TCAAGGCTCATTTCGTCTGTCGATTTCATGGTCCGATCCTGATTGAAAGAAAAACGCAGTCAATGTCTGCAAGGTCCGCTCAGTAGCCCTTCCCGCACGCCGCGCGCAAGGTCCGGTTAGGTAATATACGCAAGTTGCTTGGGCCGATATTGTGCGGTGCCGTTTTCGACGTGCGTCAGAAAACGAGCTGCATTGAGGTCGACATGCGGGAGATTCCGTATCAAATGCAAACGGGGCCCCGAAGGGCCCCGCGCATAGGTCTGGAAAGGCGAGAGGATTATTCCTCTGCAGCCTCTTCAGCAGCGTCTTCGTTATCCGACGAACGCAGGCCCGAGGGTGCTGCGATGTTGGCGATGACGAAGTCGCGGTCGATGGTCGCACGTGCGCCGTTGGGCAGGGTCACGTCGGAGATGTGGATCACATCGCCGATGTCTTTGCCGGTCAGGTCAACCGTGATGTGATCCGGGATCTCGCCCGCGAGCACTTCCAGTTCGACTTCCTGACGCACAACCGTCAGAACGCCGCCGCGCTTCAAGCCCGGTGCCGCTTCGTGGTTTTCGAAGGTCACGTGGATGAAGAGCGCGATGCGCGATGCGCGACGGGTGCGCATGAAGTCGATATGGGTCGGGAGATCGCGCACAACGTCTTTCTGGACGCCACGGCAGATCACGCGCACATCTTCCTGACCTTCAACTTTGAGGTTGAAGAGGGTCGACATGAAGCGGCCTTTGCGCAGACGCGTCAGCAGCTTGTTGTAGTCAAAGTTGAGCGCGACAGGCTCTTTGCCATCGCCATAGACGATGCCGGGCACGAAGCCCTCACGACGTGCTGCGCGAGCGGCCCCCTTGCCTGTCCCCGTGCGCACAACGGCTTCGATCGTTTCGATCTCTTTTGCCATTGGTAAACTCCATTTGGTCAAATTAAGGACCTCCTCCAAGGGTGCAGGTCCATGAACGGTCGCCATTAGGGGGGAAAGCGGGGAATCGCAAGTAAAAAGGGCTGATGTTGCTAAACTTCGCGCCGAAGACGGCGAGTTTGGGGCTGCGGCGCCGTCTGGGTGGGGGCGCCGCAGCGGCTTGATCAGGAATAGGCGTCGAAGAAGCCGTTCGGCACCAGAAGGTTCTCGCGCGAGAGGTCTTGGACTTTGCGCTCTCCGCACAGCGCCATCGAGACATCCAACTCTTTGTGGATCACCTCCAGCGCCTTGGTGACGCCCTCCTGGCCCATCGCGCCCAGACCATAGAGATAGGCGCGCCCGATCATCGTACCGGTTGCGCCGAGCGCCAGCGCCTTGAGCACGTCTTGGCCAGATCGGATGCCACTATCGAGCCAAACTTCGGTTTTATCGCCCACCGCCGCCTTGATCGCGGGCAGCATCCGGATCGAGGACAGCGCGCCATCGAGTTGTCGCCCGCCGTGGTTCGAGACGATGATCGCATCGGCCCCGAAATCCGCCGCGATCCGCGCGTCTTCTGCGTCCAAGATCCCCTTCAGGATCAGCTTGCCGCCCCATTGATCGCGGATCCGCGCGATTTTCGACCAATCGAGCTGCGGATCGAACTGTTCTGCCGTCCAGGACGAGAGCGAGGAGGTATCGCCAACGCCCTTCGCATGGCCGACGATATTGCCGAAGAACCGGCGCGGGGTGCCGAGCATTTCCAGCCCCCATTGCACCTTGGTTGCGAGGTTGATCATCGTCGGGATCGTCAGCTTGGGCGGGGCGGAGAGGCCGTTTTTGAGATCCTTATGCCGCTGCCCGAGGATTTGCAGATCCAGCGTCAGCACCAGCGCCGAGCAATTGGCCTTCTTCGCGCGCTCCAGCGTGGCATCAACGAAATCCTCATCTTTCATCACGTAGAGCTGGAACCAGAACGGATCGGGGGAGTGTTTCGCGACATCCTCGATCGAGCAGATCGACATCGTCGAGAGCGTGAAGGGCACCCCGAATTTCGCCGCCGCCCGCGCCGCTTTGATCTCGCCATCCGCGCGCTGCATCCCGCATAGGCCGACAGGCGCGAGGGCGACGGGCATAGAGACTTTCTGCCCCGCCATCTCGCTCGCGGTGGAGCGGCCCGTCATATCGACGGCGACCTTCTGGCGCAGTCGGATCTGTGCAAAATCGGTGGTGTTCTCGCGGAAGGTTTGCTCGGTGTAGGAGCCGCTCTCCGCGTAGTCATAGAACATCTTCGGCGTGCGCCGTTTGTGAAGTTTTTTCAAATCGTCGATACAGGTGATGACGGGCATCCGAGGGCCTCTCCGCTGATTGGTTATTTTTTATTACCAATTACCGAGGGCAAATGCAATTGCGCCCTGCGACGGTGGTTCAATCCGTCGCAGGGCGCTGTTTTGTTGGTTTTTTGGGGGGGCGATCAGGCGCTATGAGCGCCCGCAGCCAAGGCCGCGACCGTCTCGAGGACTTGCGCAGGCGATTTTCCCTCACCGATCAGCTTGACGATGGCCGAGCCGACCACGCAGCCATCAGCGACGCTGGCAATGGTTTTCGCGGCTTCGGGCGTGTTGATGCCAAAGCCGACGATCACCGGAAGATCGGTTTTCGCCTTGATCCGCGCAACCTCTGGGCCAACCGCATCGGCCTGCGCCGCCGCAGCCCCTGTGATGCCCGTGACCGAGACATAATACACAAAGCCGGAGGTGTTTTGCAGCACTTTGGGCAGGCGCTTGTCGTCTGTTGTCGGGGTTGCCAAACGGATGAAGTTAATTCCGGCCGCCTGCGCGGGCAGGCACAGCTCTTCGTCTTCCTCGGGCGGCAGATCGACAACGATCAGCCCGTCGATTCCAGCGGCTTTCGCATCGGTCAGGAATCGCTCCACCCCGTGCGAATAGATCGGGTTGTAATAGCCCATCAGCACGATTGGCGTGGTGTCATCGCCCTTGCGGAACTCTGCCGCCATCGCCAGCGTCTTGTTCAACGTCTGGCCGCCGTCCAAAGCGCGTTGGCCTGCGAGCTGGATCGTCTCGCCATCGGCCATCGGATCGGTGAAGGGCACGCCCAGCTCGATCACATCGACGCCTGCTGCGGGCAGCCCCTTCATCACCTCCAGCGAGGTCGCGGTATCGGGATCGCCTGCCATGATATAGGCGACGAAGCCCTTTTTGTTGGCGGCTTTCAGCTCTGCGAATTTGGCGTCAATACGAGTCATGTCCGTCCCCTCTTTTGCAAATGGGTTTGCGGCATGGGGGGAAGAAAATCAATGGCCCGCGCGCGGATATCGGCAGAACGTGTTGCAGCTCTCGTGACTGCGCCGTGATTGCACGGGCAGTGGGCTGTTGCGCGGGCGGGGCGTCAGGCGGGTGGGGTCATCGGGGCGGAGATGTACCAATGGGTGCCAAAGCGATCTTTGACCATCCCGAAACCCGCCGTCCAAAACATCGGCGCGAAGGCCATCGTCACCGTGCCGCCGGCGCTGAGCGCGGTAAAAATCGCCTCCGCCTGCGCCAGCGTTTCCGCCGAATGCATGACCGCGCTGCCCGCCTGCGGCTCGCCCGGCATATGCGGTGGGAAATCAGACGCCATCAGGATTGGCGCTGTCGGCGTGCCGATCTGGCCATGCATGATCAGATCACTGTCAAAGCCTGATTCCGCCGCATCGCGGTAGCGCATCAGATCGGCGGGGCCAGCGCCGAAGATCTCGGCGTAGAACGCCAGCGCCTCGGCGCAATTGCCCATGAAATGCAGGTAAGGAACGGTGAGTGCCATGGGTGTCTCCAGTGCAGGATTCTCCCGCCTAGCTTGCCATAAACGGCGCGCGCGCGTAAGAGGCGGCAAAGCGCGCGCCTTTGAGGGGCGGCAGGCACGCCCCTCATGGGGCCATGACGAAATGAAGGGAACGACCATGGGGTTCAAAATGGGGATCGTCGGTCTGCCGAATGTCGGCAAATCGACACTGTTTAACGCGCTGACCAAAACCGCTGCGGCGCAGGCGGCCAACTTCCCCTTCTGCACGATTGAGCCGAATGTCGGCGAAGTCGCGGTGCCGGATGCGCGGCTCGATGTGCTGGCACAGATTGCAGGCTCCAAGACGATCATCCCGACGCGGATGACCTTCGTGGATATCGCGGGCCTCGTGAAGGGCGCCTCGAAAGGGGAGGGCTTGGGCAACCAGTTCCTCGCCAATATCCGTGAGACAGATGCGATTGCCCATGTGCTGCGCTGTTTCGAGGATGATGACGTCACCCATGTCGAGGGCCGCGTTGAGCCTGTCGCGGATGCCGAGACCATCGAGACCGAGCTGATGATCGCCGATATGGAATCGATCGAGAAGCGGCTGGCGAACCTCACCCGCAAGATCCGTGGCGGTGATAAGGAAGCGGCGGAGCAAGAAGTGCTGTTGAAGCGCGCTTTGGCTGCACTGGAAGATGGCAAACCCGCGCGCACTGTCACGATTTCCGATGACGAGCGCAAGCAGTGGGAGATGCTGCAGCTTCTGACCTCGAAGCCGGTGCTTTTCGTGTGCAATGTCGAAGAAGAAAACGCCGCCAAGGGCAATTCCAAATCCGCCGCCGTGGCCGAGATGGCCGCGCGTCAAGGCGCGGGCGTGGTGGTGATCTCTGCCAAGATCGAGGAAGAGATTTCCCAGCTCGATGCTGAGGAGGCGGAGATGTTCTTGGGCGAGATGGGCTTGGAAGAGGCGGGTCTCGACCGCTTGATCCGCGCGGGATACGAGCTTTTGGGCCTGCAAACCTATTTCACCGTCGGCCCGAAAGAGGCACGCGCTTGGACGATCACCGAAGGCACGCTGGCCCCAGCGGCGGCGGGCGTGATCCACGGTGATTTTGAGCGCGGGTTCATCCGCGCGGAAACGATTGCCTATGCCGATTATGTGGCGGGCAAAGGCGAATCTGGTGCCAAGGAAGCGGGCAAGTTCCGCGTAGAGGGCAAGACTTATGAGGTCAAAGACGGCGACGTGCTGCACTTCCTGTTCAACGCGTGAGTTTGGCCTAAGCCAGCCGCATCACATCGAAAAACGCCCGCCCCTTGTCGTGAGAGGCGGGCGTTTTGCTGTTTGGCGTGCTCTGAACCCGTGCTTGCCTACGCAAACTTCACCGCTTTCGCCGCCTCAAGACCGCATTCGCCAAAATCTCCGGTTTTTCCCCTTGCCCCCTCCAACGCGCATCGCTAAACGGGTCAGCGGAGATGTGGCCGAGTGGTCGAAGGCGCTCCCCTGCTAAGGGAGTAGGCCCGGAAGGGTCTCGAGGGTTCGAATCCCTTCGTCTCCGCCACCTACCTTTGTTTGGCCTAGGTAAATCCAAAAATCCCTCGATTACTGTTTTTGTCCGTTCGCAGCGGACAAGGCTGCCTGAATGCGGAAAGCCTGCCTCAGGCTGAGCGTTGATGCGCACACCTGCGGTTCGTTGAAACGCGCACGGGGCCAAGCGGGGCCGCCTTCCGCCCGTAGGGGGAGTTCGGACATGCGCCGTCTGCGAGAACCGCGATGTGAAGGCTGGCGGTGAAAGCTTTCTCACCGCCAGTCGTTAGAGGGTGTGGCCTGCCTCACTCCGCCGCGATGCTGCTCCCGTTTGAGGTTCCCGCAGGCGGAGGCGTGTAGTTGAGCACCGGTGCGAGCCAGCGCTCGGCCTCGGATAGCGACATGCCTTTACGACGGGCATAGTCCTCGACCTGATCGCGCTCCACCTTCGCGACGCCGAAATAATAGCTCTCCGGCTGGGCGATATAGAGGCCTGACACCGAGGAGCCGGGCCACATCGCCATGCTTTCCGTTAGCTGAACGCCAGTGTTGGCTTCCGCATCCAAGAGCCTAAACAGCGTCTCTTTCTCGGTGTGATCGGGTTGCGCGGGATAGCCCGGCGCGGGGCGAATGCCGCGATAGGGTTCGGCGGCCAATTCCTCGGGCGCGAAGCGCTCCTCGGGCGCATAGGCCCAATAGTCGCGCCGCGCACGCTCGTGCAGCATCTCCGCCATCGCCTCGGCGTAGCGATCCGCCAGCGCTTTCACGAGGATCGCCGAGTAATTGTCGTTGGCGTCATCGAAGGCCTTCGCAATCGCGGCCTCCTCGGGGCCAGCCGTCACCACGAACCCGCCGATCCAATCGGCCTGCCCCTCGCGGGCGATGAAATCGGACAGCGCGAGATTGGGCCGCCCTGGGCGCTTGCTATGTTGCTGACGCAGGGTGTGGAGCGTTTCCAACGGCGTGTTGCGGGTGTCATCGGCATAGAGGCGGATATCATCGCCCACCGCATTCGCAGGCCAGAACCCGACGACGGCGCGCGGCTTGAACCAGCCCTCGGCAATGATTTGCGCCAGCATTGCCTGCGCATCGGCAAACAGCGCCCGCGCTGCCTCGCCCTGCTTTTCATCCTCCAAAATCTTCGGATAAATCCCCTTCAACTCCCAAGTCTGGAAGAACGGGGTCCAGTCGATATAGCGCGCGATCTCCGCCAGATCCCAATCCTCGATCACTTTCGCGCCGGTAAATTGCGGCGCAGTCGCGCGGTAATCGGCCCAATCGAGGGTGAGCGCATTCGCGCGCGCCTTTGCCAAGGGCAGGCGCTCTTTCGCGCGCTCATTGCGCTCGTGACGCTCGGTCACCTCAACATATTCCTTGCGGATCGTCTCCACATAGCCCGCTTTTTGATCGGGGCTGAGCAACTGGCTGACCACGCCCACCGCGCGGCTGGCGTCGAGCACATAGACCGCTTGCCCGCGCGCATATTTCGGCGCGATCTTCACCGCCGTATGGGTTTTCGACGTCGTCGCGCCGCCGATCAGGAGCGGGATGTTAAAGCCTTCACGCTCCATCTCCGAGGCCATATGGGCCATCTCGTCGAGGCTCGGCGTGATCAGGCCGGAGAGGCCAATCACATCGACATTCTCCTCGCGCGCGACCTGCAAGATCTTTTGCGCTGGCACCATCACGCCCAGATCGATGATCTCGTAATTGTTGCAGGCCAGCACGACCCCGACGATGTTCTTGCCGATGTCATGCACATCGCCCTTCACCGTCGCCATCAGGATCTTGCCCGCGCTTTGGCGGCCAACCCCGCCGGACAGCCGCTTTTCCTCTTCCATATAGGGCAGCAACACTGCCACCGCCTGTTTCATCACGCGGGCGGATTTCACCACCTGCGGCAGGAACATCTTGCCCGCGCCAAACAGATCGCCGACCACATTCATCCCCGCCATCAGCGGCCCCTCGATGACATGCAGCGGCCGTTCGGCCTCCAGCCGCGCCTCCTCGGTATCGGCCTCGATGAATTCGGTGATCCCGTTGACCAGCGCGTGCTCCAATCGCTTGGCAACAGGCGCTTCACGCCAGCTTAGATCACGCACCCGCTCTTCGCGCGCGCCGCCGCGGAACCGCTCGGCGATCTCCAGCATTCGCTCGGTCGCATCGCCGCCGTCTTTGGGGCGACGGTTGAGCACCACATCCTCACAGCGCTCGCGCAGGTCCGGGTCGATCTGGTCATACACCGCGAGCTGCCCTGCATTGACGATGCCCATATCCATTCCCGCCTGAATAGCGTGATAGAGAAACACCGCATGCATCGCCTCGCGCACCGGCTCATTGCCGCGGAACGAGAAGGACAGGTTCGACACCCCGCCCGAGACATGCGCATGGGGCAGATTTTGCCGGATCCAGCGGGTCGCCTCAATGAAATCAACGCCGTAGTTATTGTGCTCCTCAATCCCCGTCGCCACGGCGAAGACATTGGGATCAAAGATGATATCCTCGGGTGGGAAGCCCAGCTCCTCCACCAGAATCCGGTAGGCGCGGGCGCAGATTTGGGTCTTGCGCGCTTGGGTATCGGCCTGACCCTCCTCGTCAAACGCCATCACCACGACGGCCGCCCCGTAGGCACGGCATAGAGTCGCATGGTGGCGGAAGGCATCTTCGCCTTCTTTCAGGCTGATCGAATTGACGATGGATTTGCCCTGCACGCATTTCAAACCCGCCTCGATCACCTCCCATTTCGAGCTGTCGATCATGATCGGAACGCGGGCGATATCGGGCTCTGAGGCGATCAGGTTGAGGAACTCGACCATCGCCGCTTTGCTATCGATCAGCCCCTCATCCATGTTGATATCGATGATCTGTGCGCCGTTTTCCACCTGATCGCGCGCCACGTCGAGGGCGGCCGCATAGTCGCGATTGGTGATCAGCTTGCGGAATTTGGCCGAGCCGGTGACATTGGTGCGCTCGCCTACATTCACGAAGGGAATGTCGGGGGTGAGGGTGAAGGGTTCGAGGCCGGAGAGGCGAAGATAACGGCTCATGCTGCGGCCTCCATCTTCCAGTCACGCGGCGCGAACGGGGCCACGGCCTGCGCAATCGCCGCGATATGCTCCGGCGTCGTGCCACAGCAGCCGCCCACGAGATTGACGAGGCCCTGCGCGGCAAATTCCGCGATTTGGGCGGCGGTTTCTTCGGGGCCCTCATCATATTGGCCAAAGGCATTGGGAAGGCCCGCATTGGGATAGGCGCAGGTGAAGGTCGGCGCGACCTTGGCCAGCTCCGCCAGATGCGGGCGCATTGCGGCGGCGCCTAAGGCGCAGTTCAGTCCGATCGAGAATGGCTGCGCATGGGCGACCGAATGCCAAAATGCGGTCGGCGTCTGGCCCGAGAGCGTGCGCCCTGACGCATCGGTGATCGTGCCCGAAATCATCAGGGGCAGGCGCTGGCCATGTTCTGCAAAGGCCTCAAAACACGCAAAAATCGCGGCTTTTGCGTTTAGCGTATCAAAAATCGTCTCAATCAGGATCAGATCCGCCCCGCCCGCAATCAGCCCGCGCACCTGTTCGCCATAGGCAATCCGCAGATCGTCGAAACTCACTGCGCGGTAACCTGGATCGCTGACATCGGGCGAGAGCGACGCGGTGCGGTTCGTCGGCCCGATCGCTCCCGCCACAAAGCGCGGCTTCCCGTCAATTGCTGTGGCGCGATCCAGCGCGCGGCGCACGATCCGCGCGCCCTCGACGTTGAGATCATGCACCGCGGCTTCCAGCCCGTAATCGGCCTGCGCGATGGTCGTGGAGGAAAACGTGTTGGTCTCGACAATATCCGCCCCTGCCATCGCATAGCGGAAATGGATTTCCTCAATGGCCTTTGGCTGGGTCAGGATCAGCAGATCGTTATTGCCCTTTTGCGGATGATCCGTGTGATGCGCGCAGGCGCAGCCGCTATGCGATCCCGCGCCTGCGTAATCATCTTCGGTGAGACCAAGCCCCTGAATCTGGGTCCCCATTGCCCCGTCCAGCACCAGGATACGCTCACGGGTGAGCGCCTCTAGCTGCGCAAGAACGGGGGAGGGCGGGAGAAGAAGGAAGGACATCGGGCGCTCGCGACTTGGGAAGGAAGGGGAGAGCATAGAGGAAAGCGAAGCGTGAGGGTAATTCATAAAACTGGATATGATTATGAGTGCAGGTAATAATCATGGGCGCAAACTTTGCGCTTGTGTCGTGGCGATGGGCTGGATATCCAATTCCTGTCGGTTTCCGTAGGGAATTGAAAGGGAATCCGCCGCCCGCGCAATCGGGCGAACCGGAACTGCCCCCGCAACTGTAGGCGGCGAGAGATCTGCGAACATGCCACTGTGGTGCTAGCCACGGGAAGGCCGCAGCGCTCCGTGACCCGCCAGTCAGGAGACCTGCCGACACCAAAAGTAACGCAGCTCGGGCGGGGTGTCCGGTGGGGTGTCGAATGAAGTGTTTCCAGCACGGCCTGACGGCCGCTGTCTCAGTCAGATCGCGTGATGCGGGCTTGCCTTTGGAACATCACCAGAGGTTTGCTCTGGCGCGACCATCACTTTCTCCGCTCAAGCATATTTCAGCACGGAGAGAGAGCATGATTTCCAAATCCTTCATTTTGGCGCTTCTGGGCGGGGTCGCCCTTGCGCTGCCCGTTCACGCGCACACCAGCTACCCGCTCAGCCTGCAAAACTGCGGCGTGGATCTGACCATCGATGCCGCCCCCGACCGCGCTGTGACTGTCGGCCAAGCCGCAACCGAGATCCTCTATGAACTCGGCCTCGGGGAGCGCGTCAAAGGCACCTCCGTATGGTTCACCGATGTGCTGCCGGAGTATGCGGCGCTCAATGCGGAGATCCCGCGACTGGCCGATAACGACCCCAGCTTCGAGGCGGTTGTCGCCCAACGCCCCGATCTGGTGGCGGTGCAATATGAATGGCATATCGGCCCGCAGGGCATCGTCGCCACGCGTGACCAGTTCGCCGATCTCGGGATCCCGACCTATATCCTGCCCGCCGATTGCTGGGCCAAGGATAATACCGTCGGGTCAGATGGCACGCGCTTGGCGATGTTCGAGATGGAGAGCATCTATGCCAGCGTCACCGAACTCGCGCAGATTTTCGATGTCTCCGAGGCGGGGGCGGCGCTGGTCGCAGACCTAAAGGCGCGCGAAGCCGCAGCGGTAGAGAAAGCCAAGGCGCTGGATCTGCCGGAGGCTTCGGCAGTGTTCTGGTTCTCCTCGGCGGAGATGGACATTGATCCCTATGTCGCGGGGCGCAAAGGCCCTCCCGGCTATATGATGGAGCAGCTCGGCCTGAAGAACGTCATTGAAAGCGATGAGGAATGGCCGACGGTGAGTTGGGAAAGCATTGCCCGCGCGAACCCTTCGGTGATCGTCGTCGCAAAGATGGATCGCCGCCGCTTTGAGGCCGATGACGTCGAGAAGAAAATCGCCTTCCTGAAATCCGATCCGGTGACCAGCCAGATGGACGCGGTGAAAAACGACCGCATCGTCATTCTCGATGCGCATTCGATGGACCCTTCGATCCGGAATGTCGCGGCGCTTGAGGCGCTGGCCGGAGCGCTCCCGAGCTTTGATCTGAAATGAGCGATGTTCTGACCTCCGGCGCGATCCCGCGCAGGCTTTGGCTGCGCGCGGCAGTGGCGTTGCGGCCGCTCGCGCTCTGGTCCGTGATGGGGGCCATGACCTTGCTGGTGGCGATCCTCGCGGGGGTCGCCCATGGCGAGACGCCGCTGCCGCTGAGTATGGTTTTGAACGTGATCGCCAATGCGCTTTGGGATGCGGGCCATGTGGTCGATCCGATCGATGCGGGCATCATCTGGAGCTACCGGCTGCCGCGCACTTTGGTCGCGGCGGCTTGCGGGGCGGGGCTGGCGCTCTCGGGCGTTGTGCTTCAGGCGCTGGTGCGCAATGCGCTGGCCGATCCCTATCTTCTGGGCGTCTCTGCGGGGGCCTCGACAGGGGCCGTCGCGGTCACGATCCTGGGCGTTGGCGGCGGGATGATCGGGATCTCGGCGGGGGCCTTTATCGGGGCGCTTCTCGCCTTCTTGATCGTCGCCGTTTTGGCGCGCGCGGCGGGCGGCGGCTCGGCGCAACTGATCCTCGCGGGCATCGCAGGCTCGCAGCTCTTCAACGCGATGACCTCGTTTTTCATCGCCAAATCCGCCAATGCGGAGCAGGCGCGCGGGATCATGTTCTGGCTGTTGGGCAATCTCTCGGGGGTGCGCTGGCCGGATGTGGCGCTGGCGGTTCCGGTGGCGGCGGCGGGTCTCTTGGCCTGCCTGTGGTTCGTGCGGGCGATGGATGCGTTCTCCTTCGGGATGAATGCCGCCGCCTCCCTCGGGGTGGCGGTGCGCCCCGTGCAGTTTGTGCTGATCGGGATGACCACGTTGATGACGGCCACCATGGTCAGCCTTGTTGGCTCCATCGGCTTTGTCGGGCTGGTGATCCCCCATGCGATGCGCCTCGTGGTTGGCCCGCGTCACGCGAGGCTGATCCCCGCCTCTGCGCTGGGTGGTGCGGTGTTCCTGATCGCGGCCGATGTCGTCTCACGGGTGTTGATCCCCGGTCAGGTGGTGCCGATCGGGGTGGTGACGGCGCTTGTCGGCGCCCCCGGGTTTGCGCTGATCCTGATCCACAATCGGAGGCGGCTATGAGGTTAGTGGCGACAGATCTCGGCTGGTCCGCAGGCGCGCGGCAGATCGTTGCGGGGGTGAGCCTGCGGATTGAAGCGGGCGAGACCTTCGGGCTGATCGGGCCGAATGGCTCGGGGAAATCGACGCTCTTGCGGCTGATGGCGGGGCTCCTGCCACGCCATCAGGGCGCGGTGCATCTCGATGACGCGCCGCTGGGACGGATGCCGCGCCGTGAGGTCGCGCGGCGGATCGCCTTTGTCGAGCAACAGGCTGATACCTCCGATGCGCTCACCGTGCGCGATGTGGCCGAGCTGGGCCGCACGCCTTGGCTCTCCGCGCTCGCTCCCTTTGGCACACAGGATGCCGAGATCGTCCACGCCGCGCTCACCGCCGTTGGGATGGAAGACCGCACTGGGCAGGGCTGGGCCACGCTCTCGGGCGGCGAGCGCCAACGGGTGCAAATCGCCCGCGCGCTGGCCCAACGCCCGCAGCTCTTGCTCCTCGACGAGCCGACAAACCACCTCGATATCCATCACCAGCTCGCGCTGTTGCGGCTGGTTACCACGCTCCCCGTCACTGTGATTGTCGCGCTGCATGATCTCAATCAGGCGATGGGCTGTGATCGGCTGGGGGTGATGGAGGCGGGGCGGCTGGTCGCCTGTGGCCCGCCTGCCGAGGTGCTCACCCCGCAGCGCCTTGCCGATATTTTCCGTGTCCGCGCCACCTCACTGCGTGATCCGTCCGATGGCGCGACGCTGTTCCGATTTCATTGTCTTGAGGATTAAATCATGAAACCGCTTTTTCTGGCGCTTACCGTTTTTGCCGCCCCGCTTCTCGCCGCCGCCCCGACGCTGGCCGAGGTGCATGAGGTGCGGATGTATAATCGCTCGGACCGGGGGCCGATGATTTACGAGCCCGATTTCCTGCGCATCGCGCCCGGCGATACGCTGCGGTTCATTCCCGAGCAGCCCAGCCATAACGTGGCCACCATTGACGGGATGATCCCTGAGGGGGCCACGCCGTTCAAGAGCAAGATCAACGAGGAGTTCACCGTCACCTTGAGCACTCCCGGCACTTATGGCCTCAAATGCAGCCCGCATTTCGCGATGGGCATGGTGATGCTGGTTGTGGTGGGGGATGAGGGCGCGGTGGATCTGCCTGCCGGTCTTCCCAAGCGCGCGGCAGATCGCTTTGACGCCATCCTCGCGGCCCAACCGCAATGAAGTGACTGCGTGGACGTTGCGCCTGAACCGGTGCGACGCTGCGCGTTACGTGCCGTGCCGTGCCGTGCGGTGCGGTGCCGGTGGCCGCGTGACGCCCCGCCAAGCCGTTTTCAGTTTTGGCGCCGAAGCCAGCCCAATAGACGCTCCAAGCGATCGGTGTCTGGGTGGGTGGGCAGGAACACCGCCCAATAGCTCAAGCCGGGGAGGGTGATGTCGGACAGTTGGGTGAGCTGGCCCGAGGCCAGTAGATCCGCCACCAGATGTCGTGAGGCCAGAACCACCCCGTGGCCGGACACCGCCGCATCAATCGCGTGGATCTCCTCGGAAAAGCTCTGAGCAGCCGTGGGCAGGGGCGTTTGGGGGCAAGCTGTCGCGCGCCAGCGATCCCAGTTCGGCGCGTTCTCTGACGCGGATTTCCAACGGTAGTGCAACAAGGGCAGCGCCAAGATGCGATCCGGCGTCAACGGCGCCGCCGGAGTGATCAACTCCGGTGCGGCAACCGGAATGATCACGTCGTCAAACAGCCGATGCCATTGCGCCTTGCCGTCGGGCTGCCGGGCGTAGCGGATCGCGATGTCAATATTGGAGGCATGCAGATCGGCGGGCAGATCGGCCGCTTCAACCGAAATATCCAGGCCGGTTTCTGCGCGCAGGCGTGGCAGCCGCGACATCAGCCAGCGGCTGGCAAAGGCCATGGTGACCGAGAGGCGCAGCGGCGATCCGGTTTCCACTTCGGTCAGTTGATCAACCGCGCCGGCGATTTGATCCAGCGCTGTGCGCAGAACCGGAAACAGCTTTTCCCCCGACGCAGATAGCCGCACGGGGCGCGGAAAGCGGCAGAACAATTCCACACCGAGGATCGCCTCCAGCTGCCGCACTTGGTGGCTGATCGCTGTCGGTGTCAGGCCAAGCTCATCTGCGGCACGGGCGAAATGCAAATGCCGCGCGGCAGCCTCGAAGGCGCGCAGCGCATGCAGGGGGGGTAGTTTGCGCATGGCATCCTCGCAAGATGAATTTCATTCATCCTATGCATGAAATATTCGATTTGGCCAAAGATTTTGGCTGCTGCTAGCTCCTGCAACGAGCGGCGCGCCACCGGCAGCCCTAACGAAACCGCGGCCCTGCAAAACCGCATCCCCCCAAAGGAGAGAGCCCATGACGACCCTACTTCGCATCGACGCCAGCGCGCAGTTGGAAGACCGTTCGCTGACGCGGAAGCTGACAAGATTGTTCACCACAGAATTCCGCGCGGCCAACCCGAGCGCAAAGGTGATTACCCGCGATGTGGGGCATGATCCCGTTCCGGCGATTGATCACCGCTTTATCCACGCGGCTTTTACCCCAATGGAGATGCGGGAAGGCTGGATGACCGAGCGGCTGGCCCTGTCCGACACATTGATCGACGAGGTCGAGGCCGCAGACATCATCGTTTTGGGCGCGCCAATGTATAATTACGGGATGCCTGCGGCCCTGAAAGGCTGGATTGATCATATCGCGCGGATCGGGCGAACCTTTTCGTTCGACCTGGCGCGCGGCGATGTCCCGATCGAGCCGATTTTGAAGGGCAAACATCTGATCGTGCTGTCCTCGCGCGGCGAGTTCGGTTTTGAGCCCGGTGGCGCGCGGGCGCATATGAATGCGCTGGATCCCGCAATCGCTGCCTGCGCCCATTATTTTGGCGTCTCCGCGGCGGATATCCAGACCGTCGCAATCGAGTACCAAGAGTTCAAAGACGCGCGGCACGAGGCTTCGGTGATTGCCGCAGAAAACGCAACACGCGCGCTCGCGCGGCAGTTCAAGCGCGCGAGTGTGACGCGTGATGTCAACGAGCCTGTCGTCTTATAGGATCGGGGGGAGGGAAGTCGTTGCACATTGTGCAGCCGACCTAAAACGGACCTTGTGCGGGACGGGAGCCAAGGTCCGGTAGTGGGACCGGGTGGATCTTGCTCAAAGCAACCGAGGCTGGACGATCGGCGCCAATCCCTCTGTTAAAAAAGGCGAGCGCTTGTGCTTGCCACCAACGAAGCCCCGGATCACGAACGGTATCACCGTCAGCGCATCCTTCAATCCAAGTTTCTCGGAGATCTCGAATGGTGGTTCTCCGGTGGCGTCGCGGCCATATATCCGACTGCGCACAGGCCCTAGACGCTCCAGACACTCAGGATCGTGCCCAGCACGAAAGGCGTTATGTGGAATACCGAACCACGGGAACTTGGGGCGTATGTTCCCCACGGGCGAGTTGCAGCAACTTGTCGACCAGCGAAACAGCCCCTCCGTGCTGAGCTGGTTGCAGACGAGGTGCTCTTTGCCCTTCGTGATGCGGATTTCGCTCGGGTAGACTGGGATGATTTCGGTGCCGCCGAATTCGTCGAGCAACTCCTCGCGTCCAAGCTTTTTCAGATACAGTTGGCAATCGGAGCAGTAACAGATCAAACGGCCCGGGGTATGAGCCGGGAAATGCGTAAGCTCTGCCTCGAAGGCCCCACAATCGCAACTGATGTACATCGGAATGAGCCTCGACTATTGAGAGGGAACGCCGTCGCTGGGCGCTGCATCCCGACGTTAGACAGACCTATGATCATCGTCAATGAGCGCCCCCGACCTCTCGCCGTGCCAGCCTAAAAAAACGGCACGTCTGCGCGAGGTTAAGGTTTTCTATGCGGGACGAAGCAGGCCTTGGTATTCGCGTGTCTTCTAGTGAATCGCGAGCCGATAAACGTTATTCAGATAACCCTTATCATCAATGCAAAAGTTCGTCTCACCAACGTGTTCGAAACCCTGTGCCAGATAAAAAGCAATCGCGGGATCATTTCCAGCGTTCGTCGTTAACCAGACGGAACTGGCACGCGTCTTACGGCAGTGTTCTAGCGCAGCGGACAGGAGGCGTTTTCCGATACCTTTCCCGTGGTGCCGCGGTTGCACATAAAATGTAGAAATCTCCATATCGGAGCAATCATTCACGGGGGCTGAGCTTCTGGCTGACACTCGAATGAAACCGTCAATACCTTCTTCATTCAGGGAAACCAAAATGAACTGCGCGGGGTCATCTATGAGGTTTCTGATCTTCTGAACGGTGAACTCTTCCAGAGCATAGTCCGCAAAGAAAGCACTGACGCCTTTCTTGAGATAGGTGCCCACCCAGACCTCAATCGAGATCGCTGCGATGCTTGACGCATCCGATTGGTTTGCAATGCGCAGTTTCATGCGAAATGGATGACAGTTTTTCTGCGCCGGAGAAAGCGATTTCACTTTGTTTCTTTGGGCCCCCACCCGATCTTAGTTACGATCTGCGCGCTGGGCGGTAGGAGGCCGCAGACGGCGGAGTGTGCGGCTGTTGATCGCCCGAAGCAGCGGCATCTTGCATGACCGCCTTGGTTTACGCTTTCAAAACGCCGTTTTCAAATGCAGCAGATACCCGCGCGCGAAATGCGCATGTGCGTGGCAAACCCTTCAGGCTTTCGGCTGCGGGCCTGCGGTCGCGTTGCTCGGCTCTCCTGCATTATTGCGCCGCGATTCGAGCGTTTCGCCAGAGTTGCGCCCCTCGGGCGGGTTAATTTTCGGTCTTTTGCTCCGAATACCGTCGTAAATTTAACCGATGTCAGAATCTCGGTATCTCGGGCCCTCGCTTTTGCGGCCCGAACTTGCCAGCCGCAAGCGCCTCGCTCCTTCTTGCATACAAGTCTGCAATGCAAATCTGAGGAACACGATATGCCGAAGGGAATTGAGGCAGTTTTGCTTTCGGCTGTTGTTGAGGGGCGGATCAGGCCCGGCAATCGACTGTCGGAAAACCAGCTTGCGGAGGCCTTCGGCGTTTCACGCACATTGGTGCGCGAAGCGCTGGCGCGGCTGGAAGCGCGCAACATTGTTTTGGTGAAACCACGCAAAGGGTGGTTCGTTGTCGAGCCCTCGGCGATGGAAGCGGCAGAGGTCTATGCCACGCGGCGGATCGTCGAATTCGGGTTCTTGATGACTGCGGCCCCCTTCACAGCGCTTCAGATAGCCACCCTACAGCGGCATATCGATGAAGAGCGCGCTGCGATTGATGAGGGGGACAAGCCACGCCTTACCTATCTCATGGGCGATTTTCACGTCCGCATCGTCGAGCAATCCGGCAATGCCACGCTGGTTGAAACGATGCGCACGCTCGCCGCGCGTACCAATCTGATTTCGCTGCGGTATCAATCCGATCACAACGCGCTGGCCTCACACGAGGATCACCTGCGGATTTTTGATGCGATCACGCGCGGCGATATGAAGGCCGCCGCGCAACTCTCCTTTGAGCATCTCGAAGATGTCGAGGCCGGGATCATGATCGACACGTCGCCCAATGCAATCGACCTTCTCAAGAATACCCTCCGTCTCGATGAGGCGCCGAACGGACGGACGACATCTCGCGCTTCGCATAGGCTTCATGAGGGAACAACAGATGATCACGAAACGTAATTTCTTGAAAACGAGCGCGCTGGCTGTGGGGCTGGCACTGTGCGCTTCGGCGGGCTTCGCGGATGCGCTGGCCGATATCACCGCTGCGGGCAAAATTCGCGTGGCGGTCCCGCAGGACTTTCCGCCCTTCGGCTCCGTTGGCGCGGATATGAAGCCGCAAGGCTACGATATCTCCATGGCTGAACTGATTGCCGGTAAGCTCGGGGTGGAGGTGGAATTGGTTCCTGTGACCTCCGCGAACCGCATCCCTTATCTGCAAACAGGCAAGGTGGATATCGTCATCTCCTCAATGGGGAAAAACGCCGAGCGCGATGCAGTCATCGACTTCTCCGATGCCTATGCGCCTTTCTACAATGGTGTCTTCGCCCCTGAGGATGTGGCGATTTCGGCCGCTGGCGATCTCTCCGGCAAGGTCGTCGGGGTGACGCGCGGCTCAATCGAGGATCTCGAACTCAGTGAGATCGCGCCGAAGGATGCGACACTCAAGCGCTATGAGGATAATAACGGCACGATCTCGGCCTTCCTCTCCGGTCAGGTCGAGGCAATCGCCACGGGGAATGTCGTCGCAGCGGCGATTATCGAGCGCAACCCGCCCAAACGCCCCGAGCTGAAATTCCTCGTGAAAAACTCGCCATGCTACATCGGGTTCAATGAGGGCGAGCCGGCACTGATGGCGCAGCTGAATGCGATCATCACCGAGGCAAAGGCCGATGGCTCTTTGAATGCAATCAGCCAGCAATGGCTGGGCCTCGATCTGCCTGCCGACCTATGATCCGGCCTGATTGCCCCGCGATTGCGGGGCAATTCCCTGCACATATCGGAAAACCAGCATGAATTACCACTTCAACTTCGAGTGGATCAGCTCTTATTGGCCTGTGTTTCTGGCAGGCATTTGGATGACGGTGAAGCTCATCGCCGTGGGCGGCGTTGTCGGGATTGGCGTCGGGACGTATTGCGCCTGGGCCCGCTCGCTTGGCCCGAAATGGCTCGGGGCTTTCGTTGCGGTCTATGTCGAGTTGATCCGCAATACGCCGTTCCTGATCCAGCTTTTCTTCATCTTCTTTGGTCTGCCCGCGCTTGGGCTGCGGCTGACAGAGGTGCAAGCGGCGATGCTCGCGATGGTGATCAACCTCGGGGCCTATAGCGCTGAGATCATTCGCGCGGGGATCGAGGCCACGCCCAAAGGGCAATTCGAAGCGGGGGCCTCTCTGGCGCTGTCGCCAATCCAGACCTTCCGCCACATCGTTCTGGTGCCGGCATTGCAAAAAATCTGGCCCGCCTTGGTGTCACAAGTTGTGATCGTCATGCTCGGCTCCGCTGTGGTCAGCCAGATCGCGGTTGAGGATCTCACATTCGCGGCCAACTTCGCGCAGTCTCGCACCTTCCGTGCCTTTGAGGCCTATTTCCTCTCCACGGCGATCTATCTCGGGTTGGCAATCCTACTGCGCGCCCTGCTCTTGCAGATCGGCCACGCGATCTTTGCCACCAAACGGAGGGCCGCAAGATGAGCCAGATCGGATTTTGGGATATCCTGACCAACCTGATCCTTGCCACGGGTTGGACGGTGGTTTTGTCGCTCGTCTCCTTCATCGGGGGAAGTATCCTTGGGTTGATTTTGCTGTTCGCGCGGATCGGAAAACGTGCATGGCTTCACGTGGGGGTGAGATGCTACACAGAGATTTTCCAAGGCACGCCCTTGCTCATGCAGTTGTTTTTGGCGTTCTTCGGGCTCGGGCTTCTTGGCATTGACGTCTCTCCCTTCCTCGCCGCCAGTGTGGCGCTGGTCCTTTGGGCCGCGGCATTCCTCGTAGAAATCTGGCGCGGCTGCGTGACGGCGATCCCGAAAGGCCAGTGGGAGGCCTCGGCCTCTCTTGGCCTGACCTATATCGAGCAGATGCAGCACATCATCTTGCCGCAAGCGCTGAAACTCTCAGTGCCGCCGACGGTGGGCTTCTCCGTTCAGGTGGTCAAAGGCACCGCGCTGACCTCGATCATCGGCTTCATCGAGGTGACCAAGGCGGGAACCGTGCTCACCAATGCGACGTTCCAGCCCTTCACCGTATACGGGCTTGTTGCCCTCATCTATTTCGCCCTGTGCTTCCCGCTGTCCTTGAGCGCGCGGAAACTCGAAAGGAAACTCAATGCCGCTCATTGATATCAACGCCTTGCACAAAAGCTACGGCGAGACCGAAGTGCTCAAAGGCATCGACCTTCGCATTGAAAAAGGGGAGGTGATCGCGCTGATCGGCAAATCCGGATCAGGGAAATCAACCCTTCTACGCTGCATCAACGGGTTGGAGCAGATCAACGAGGGGGCGGTCTCCGTCGCGGGGCAGCAGCTCGTCAACGACGAGTTGCACCTTCGCAACCTGCGTCAGAAGGTCGGCATGATTTTCCAACAATTCAACTTGTTCCCGCATAAGACGGCGGGGGAAAACGTGATGCTTGCCCAGAAGGTTGTCAAAAAAAGATCGACATCCGAGGCCGAGGCGATGGCACGTAAGATGCTAAACCGCGTGGGGCTTGGCGATAAGTTTGACAGCTACCCCGATCAGCTTTCCGGAGGTCAGCAACAGCGTGTCGCCATTGCCCGCGCGCTGGCGATGGAGCCGATTGCCTTGCTCTGCGATGAGGTCACCTCGGCGCTTGATCCGGAGCTTGTGGGCGAAGTGCTAGAGGTGGTGCGCGAGCTTGCCGCCGAGGGCATGACCCTGATCATGGTGACGCATGAAATGGCCTTCGCCCGCGATGTGTGTTCGCGCCTCGTCTTCATGCATCAGGGCCGTATTCACGAAATGGGCGCGCCGGAAGATGTTTTCGCGCAGCCGAAAACCGCAGAACTGCGCAGCTTCATTGGCATGTCGCACTAATCCTAACATGTAGCCGCACCGAACCACGGGATGGGTTCGGCTCGACGCGGCTTCGACGGTGGTATCCCTAAGACACAAGCCAAGGGAGATGCGTTAGGAGAAGCGGAGATTTGCCTGTCTCTCGGTAGCGCCACGCAACCCTGATTGAGTTTTAGGTGACTTGGCGCGCGTCCACGTGGTTTCGAATGGTGATTGATGCTGTCATCTGTTCCGGCAGCGCATCCTTGTCGCGGAGAGCCCATTGAAATTTGCGATAGGGCTTGCGGCCTGGCGACATTGCCGCGCGTGATTTGTGTGAGCATTGAAGGCAATCGCCGCGACAATCCCACGGTCGGAAATTCAACAACAGAAAAGGCGCCCATTGGGCGCCCTATATGTATGATTCAGCAGAGTTTCGCGCGATCTTTGGTACGATTCCGAGACAACTTTGCCTGGATCTACAGCCTCAGTGCGTCCAGACGCCGCGGCGATCGGTCGCGAAGTTTTCGCCATAGCCACGAACGCGGACGTTGGGCTTGCGCTTATGCGGCTCGGTGACTTCATAGGCGATGCCTTTTTCCTTGGCATAGGCCTCGGCGGCCTCGCGGCTGTCGAACTTCAGGCGCACTTGGCTTTGGGTGTCGCCCGAACCTGTCCATCCCATCAGCGGGTCGATCTCACGGGCCTCTTCAGGCGCGAAATCAAGCATCCACACGTGGGTTTTGGCGGTGCCCGATTGCATCGCGTTACGGGCGGGTTGGTAGATGCGTGCGCGCATGAGGTCACCTTAGCTCGAAATTACCAGCGTCGCGCGGGCTGCGCGATCACAGCAGTTATCGTGAGAAAACTATGTGAGTGCAAGTGTTGATGCGCCGCTCACAGGACCGCCAGCATGCGCGGCCAGAAGGGGCAGCACAGAACGCGGGGCAGATTGTAAGAGCGATCGCCGACCGAGGCTGGGGGAGCGAGGGGGTGGGGGTGGTGCTTCGGTCAGCGATCTATTGCTACTTGCATGAACTTTATAGGAACATTCGAGGGGTAAGGCAATACGATTTGTTCACCAACTTACTGATTGTAAAGGTAAAATTTGATTTATCCGTTAAGCTCTCATTAACCTGTCCGCTAACCCCTTGCATGCGAACAAAAACGGATCATCTTAAGGGGGTCAAAAAGCGCGGAACCCATGCCCCATAATAACACCAATCTGCCGATGCACCGCCCCGAAGTGCTGACCCGTCCGAAGCTCGAGGGGGGGAAACGATTCGTCCTAGCGACGGAATTTGAGCCCGCAGGCGATCAGCCGACCGCGATCAAGGAGCTCTCCTCGGGGGTTCTGTCGGGCGAGCATGATCAGGTGCTCTTGGGCGCGACGGGGACCGGCAAGACCTTCACGATGGCCAAGATCATCGAGGAGACCCAGCGCCCCGCGATCATCCTCGCGCCCAACAAGACCCTCGCCGCCCAACTTTACGGCGAATTCAAAGGCTTCTTCCCCGATAACGCGGTCGAATATTTCGTCTCCTACTACGATTACTACCAGCCCGAAGCCTATGTCGCGCGCTCGGATACCTATATCGAGAAGGAATCCCAGATCAACGAGCAGATCGACCGGATGCGCCACTCGGCCACCCGTGCGCTGTTGGAGCGCGACGATGTGATTATCGTTGCCTCGGTCTCGTGCATCTACGGTATCGGCTCGGTCGAGACCTATTCCGCGATGACGCAGGATATGCATGTCGGCATGCTGATCGACCAGCGCGATTTCCTAAAAGAACTCGTCGCGCAACAGTTTAAGCGCCTCGATACGAATTTGATTCGCGGCTCTTTCCGCGTGCGCGGCGATAGTGTCGAGGTCTGGCCCGCCCACCTTGATGATCGCGCGTGGCGGTTCTCGTTCTTTGGCGAGGAGCTGGAGGCGATCACCGAGTTCGACCCGCTGACGGGGCAGAAAACCGACAGTTTCGACAAAATCCGCATCTATGCGAATTCCCACTACGTGACCCCGCGCCCGACGATGCAGCAGGCCATCAAAGGCATCCGCACCGAGCTGCACCACACGCTCAAACGCTTCAACGACGAGGGGAAACTCTTGGAGGCGCAGCGGATTGAGCAGCGCACCAATTTCGATCTGGAGATGCTGGAGGCGACGGGTGTTTGCAACGGGATCGAGAACTATTCCCGCTATCTGACAGGCCGCGCGCCGGGCGAGCCGCCGCCGACGCTCTTCGAGTTCATCCCCGATAATGCCATTGTTTTCGCGGATGAATCCCACGTCTCCGTGCCGCAGATCGGTGGCATGTATAAGGGCGACTATCGGCGCAAATTCACACTGGCGGAGCATGGGTTCCGTCTGCCGAGCTGCATGGATAACCGCCCGCTGAAATTCGAGGAATGGGATGCGATGCGCCCGCAGACGGTGTTTGTCTCCGCCACCCCCGCGCCGTGGGAGTTGGCGCAGGCGGGGGGCGTGTTCACGGAGCAGGTTATCCGGCCCACGGGCCTGTTGGATCCGGTGATCGAGATCCGCCCCGTAGAGATGCAAGTCGATGATTTGCTGGACGAAATCCGCATCGTTGCCGCGAAAGGGCTGCGGGTTTTGGTGACCACGCTGACCAAACGGATGGCCGAGGATCTGACGGAATATTTCCACGAACAGGGCATCCGCATCCGCTATATGCACTCCGATATTGACACGATCGAACGCATTGAAATCCTTCGGGATTTGCGGCTTGGCACCTTCGATGTTCTAGTCGGGATCAACCTTCTGCGCGAAGGGTTGGATATCCCCGAATGCGGCCTTGTCGCGATTTTGGACGCCGATAAAGAGGGCTTCCTGCGCTCGGAGACCTCGCTCGTGCAAACCATCGGCCGCGCCGCGCGCAACGCGGACGGCCGCGTCATCATGTATGCCGACCGGATCACCGGCTCGATGGAGCGCGCGATGGGCGAGACCAACCGCCGCCGCGCCAAGCAGGAGGCCTATAATATCGAGCACGGGATCACGCCCATGACCGTGCGCAAAAACGTCGAGGATGTGCTGGCGGGCCTCTACAAAGGCGATGTGGATATGAACCGCGTCACCGCGAAGGTCGAGCCGATGATGGGCGCGAATCTGGCCGCCCATTTGGATGCGATGCGCCTGCAAATGCGCAAGGCGGCGGAGAATTTGGAGTTCGAGGAGGCCGCGCGGCTGCGCGACGAGGTCAAGCGGCTGGAAGCGGTCGAGCTTGCGGTCTCGGACGATCCGCTTGCTCGCCAATCCGCCGTGGAAGCCGCCGCCGAGGCCGCCGTCAACACCCGTGGCCGCTCAACCGCCGGAAGGGCAGGCCAGCGCGGCGGCAACAAGCGGAGCAAGAAGGGCGGCTAGGTGCAAGAAAGGATATTGGGTGGAAACTTTTGAACAATTAAAGAAAATGTCCGATGACGCTTTGAAAGCAAAATTCGATGAGATTTCTCAAAGCACGGTGGTTGGGACAGCGTTTTATCTGGAAGAGTTACGCTCTCGGTCAAACGACCGTGTGACGCGGTCGGTTGAGAAGCTGACGAAGTGGCTTCTTTGGTTAACTGTTACAATCACAGTCGCTACAATTGTTCAGCTTGGCGTGGTGCTTCTTGAGGTTTGGACGAAAATGTCGAGTTGATCGCGGGTTTTCGAGTTTCCCTCAAAACACCCCCGTCACCTCATACATGACCGGCTCGAACCCGCGGCAGAGCGTCGCGATGTGGCGGTTGCGTTGGATCATTTCGGCGGTGCGCAGCATGGCCTGATAATCCTCGCGGCGCTCCCATTTCGAGTAATTCGCGATCCGCGTCTGGGCGTCGTTCATATGCAGGCCCGCGCCTAAAAATCCTGTTTGGTGGCGGATGCAGTTTTCATAGGCATCTTGCAGCGCCTCCATCAGCTCTTGCGCGGTGGCGGGGGTCATCTCGAAGGTGCAAATCACCGTCTGGCCGTGGAAGTCCTTGGAAATATCAGTCATGAGTCTCTCCTATCCCTGCCGCCAGCTTGGCACAGCTTTGCGCAAAAATCACGCACGGGTTGCACGGCGCTGGGGGCGGGCAGGGGGCGCGTCACGGGGCGGAACTGATCGCCATGAGAAGGGCTTGCGGGGGCGCGGCCCGCGCCCTAGGCTCTGCCCATGATGATTGACCCCAACCACCCGTTTTTCGCGAAACCATGGCGCCGCTGGTTTGCCGTTCTCTTCCCGCTCGCATGGGGCGGGATGGAGTTATATCTGGGCAATACCGGATGGGGCGCTGCCTTCTTGGCTGCGGGGGGTTACGCAGCCTATGTGTTGCTTTTGCAGCCCAAACAGGGCGATTAACCCGCGCTGATCGCCACCGATTTCACAATCGCGTAGACCTGTTCCCCCGCCCGTAGATCGAGTGCGGTGGCCGAGCGCTGCGTAAGCCTTGCGCTGAGGATTGCGTCGCCGCAGCGCAGCCGCACCAAAATCGCACCCGAGGCCGGATCAAGGCTTTGCACAGCCGCAGAGAGGATGTTGAGGGCAGAGATCCCCTCCGGCCGTGTGCGCGCCACGATCACATCCGCCGCCGGTATCCGTAGCCGTAGCGCGCGCCCGACAGCGCCAGTTAGGGTCGGGACGCACAGAAGGCCCGCAGGGGTTTCCAACTCTGATATGCCGTCGGGATAATGGGCGTGAATGCGGGCATCCAGCACCGCCCCCGCCCCGCGCGGCCCGAGGAAGGGGGCTGCGGCGGGATCGGTGAGCACTGCGCCCAAGGGCCCATGCGCCTTCACACGGCCCTGATCGAGCACCAGAATATCGCGCGCGAGCCGCGTCACCTCGCCCAACGCATGGCTGACATAGAACACGGGCAGGCTGGCGGCGATCTCCTCGATCAGCGGCAGGATCGCCTCGCGGCGGGGCTGGTCGAGCGCGGCGAGCGGCTCGTCCATCAGCAAGATTTGCGGCGCGGACATAAGCGCGCGGGCCAGCGCGACCCGTGCGGCCTCGCCGCCGGAGAGCGCATGGGGGCGGCGCTGGGCGAGAGCCGCGACGCCCATCATCTCGAGCGCCTCCATCGGGGTTTGCGGCAGGCCCTTCGCGGGCATGCGGCCCTTTGCGTGGTGCTGTGCGAAGCGCAGGTTGCCGAGCACGCTGAGATGATCGAACAGCCGTGGATCTTGGAACACATAGCCGATGCGCCGGGCTTCAGGTGGGATGAAATGGCCCGCGCCCTGCCAGAGCGCTCCGCCCCAGCGTAGCTGGCCTTGCGCACTGCGCTCCAGCCCTGCAATCACCCGCAGTAGGGTGGATTTCCCAGCGCCAGAGGGGCCGAAAATGGCCGTCACGCCTTGAGCGGCGAGCGCGGCATTCACGGCAAGCGCTGGGGCGGTCGATTTGCCGAAGGTGATGTCGATCTCAAGCATTTTGATCGCCCCTCAAGCCGTCATACCTTTCGCGCCCTTCAAGCGTTTCGCGCGCCGCGCGCTGCGGCGAACGGCGCAGCAGATAGACGGCCATCAAGGTCGCGAAAGACAGCGCCAGCATCAGCGCCGAGAGCAGATGCGCCTGCGCCAGTTGGATCGTCTCGACATGCTCGTAAATCGCGATGGAAATCACCTTGGTGCGCCCCTCGATATTGCCGCCCACCATCAGGACGACGCCAAATTCCCCCAGCGTATGCGCGAAGGTCAGCACGCCACCCGTCAGGATCCCGCGGGCCGCCAAGGGCAGGGCGATGGTGGTGAACCGCGCGAAGGGGCGTGCGCCGAGGCTTGCGGCTGCTTCAAAAGGCGCTTGCCCCAAAGCCTCGAACGCCGCCTGTGCGGGTTGCACCGCGAAGGGCAGGGAGTAGAGGCAAGACGCAAGCACCAACCCCGCGAAGGAGAAGGTGAGCGTCGAACCGGTGAGCGCCGCGAAGGCGCTGCCCAAGGGGGCATCTGGGGCGAAGAGGATCAGCAGGTAAAACCCCAGCACCGTCGGCGGCAGCACAAGTGGCAGCGCGGTCAGGGTCTCGATCACGGGGCGCAGTTTCGAGCGCGTCTGCGAAAGCCACCACGCCAGCGGAGTCGCGAGGAGCAGCAAAAGCGCGGTGACGGTCAGGCCGAGTTTGATCGATAAGACGAGGGGGGCGAGAGCAGCGATCAGCGCCTCTGCCGAAAACAGCGGCGCGCTCATTGATGTGCGGGGGCGGCTTGCGGCGCGGGTTGGGTTTCGGTCTCAACGGGCGGAAGCGCATAGCCCGCCGCCGCGATAATCTCGCGGGCCGCATCTGTGCCCAGCCAAGCGGCGAAGTCCTGCGCGGCTTGATTTTGCGCCCCATGTTTGAGCAGCACGAGATCTTGGCGGATCGGCTCATGAAGCGTGTCGGGGACGCGCCAGCCCGCAATTGCGGGGGCAGCAGCTTGGCTATCTTGCGCGGGGGGGATCAGGGCGGAGGCCGCAACAAAGCCGATCTCCGCCGCGCCCGAGGCGACAAGCGCATAGGCTTGGCCGATATTCTCGCCAGTGACGATCTTCGGTTTGACCGTCTCGGCCAGCCCTAGCGAGACCAGCGCCTCTTGCGCGGCGCGGCCATAAGGGGCGAGGGCGGGGTTGGCGATGGCGATATGGCGGGCGTTGCTGAGGGCCGCCACCGGATCGTCGATTGGCTTGCCGCGCGCCCAAAGCACCAGCGCGCCTGTCGCATAGCTGCGCGCGCTCCCCGCGATGGCGTTTCCCTCGGTGATCAGCCTTGCGGGCGTGGTATCGTCTGCGGCGAGGAACAGATCGAACGGCGCACCCGATGCGATCTGGGCGGCGAGCTTGCCTGTGGAGCCTGCGGCGATGGTGATTTGATGCGTGCTTTGCGCCTCAAAGACAGGGCGCAAGGTTTCTGCCACGGGTTTGAAATTGGTGGCAACCGCGATGATTGCCGTCTCGGCGCAGACTTGACCCGCGCCCGCCCAAACCGCGAACACCGCCACCGCCGCGATGCGCCGCCGCCCCAAGCCTACCCTTTGTTTGCGCTCTTTGGTCATATATGCCCCTCCACCACGGATTTCGCGCACTCTGACGCGTTTTGCCTGAAAGCGATATCGCGCGAAGTGTCGCAACGAAACCCTATAGATGCCGCAGCATAGCGGGCAATCCGGAGCGCACAAACCGCGCTTTTTTAAGCGGGTGCGCGGAAGGCGAAAAAGAAATGCGACGTTTACGTAACAGTTTTCTTGCGAAAATTTTCAAACGCGGCAAACCTACGCGTCAGGGGCGCTTAACGTGACGTTGGCATTTAGAACCGTCGCAAGACTGTCACATCCCGCGCCTAGGTCTGTCGCATGCCGTGCTTCGCGGCGCGGATGAGACCGGAACACTGGATCTTAACGGGGAGAGACCCATGAACTTCAAAGGTAAGGCGCTTTCGGGCGCAATGGTTGCGCTGTTGGCGTCGACGGCGATTGTGCGGGCCGATGATATGGCCGCGCTGGAAGCGGCGGCGAAGGCCGAGGGGATGCTGACGACGGTGGCGCTGCCGCATTCGTGGTGCGGCTATGGCGATGTGATCGCGGGCTTTAAGGCGAAATATCCCGAGATCACCGTCAACGAGCTGAACCCCGATGCGGGCTCGGCCGATGAGTTGGAAGCAATCCGCGCCAACAAAGACAACACCGGCCCGCAAGCGCCGGATGTGATCGACGTCGGCCTCTCCTTCGGCCCTGCGGCCAAGGAAGAGGGGCTGCTCCAGCCGTATAAAGTCTCCACCTGGGACGAGATTCCGGACGCGGTGAAAGATGCGGAAGGCTATTGGTACGGCGATTATTACGGCGTGCTGTCGTTCATGGTGAACAAGGATATGGTCGAGAATACGCCTGCCGATTGGGCGGATCTCTTGAAGCCGGAATATAATGGCATGGTCGCGCTGGCGGGTGATCCGCGCGCCTCGAACCAAGCGATCCTCGCAGTGCTGGCCGCAGGGATTGCCGCAGGTGGCGCACCAGGTAAAGAAGCCGGCGACAAAGGCTTGGAGTATTTCGCCGAAATGAACAAGGCGGGCAATTTCGTGCCAGTCATCGGCAAGCCGGGCACTCTGGCGCAGGGCTCGACCCCGATTGTCATCAACTGGGATTATAACGCGCTCGCAGGCAAAGACAGCCTGAACGGCAACCCGCCGGTCGAGGTGGTCGTTCCCACCAATGGCGTGCTCGCAGGGGTCTATGTGCAGGGGATTTCGGCCTATGCGCCGCATCCGAATGCCGCCAAACTCTGGATGGAATACCTCTATTCGGATGAAGGTCAAAACGGCTGGCTGAAAGGCTACTGCCACCCTGCGCGCTTCAACGCGATGGTGGCGGCAGGCAAAGTGCCGCAAGAGCTGATCGACGCGCTGCCGCCGGCCGCCGCCTATGAGAAGGCCGTGTTCCCCTCGCTCGACGAGCAAGCGGCGAACAAAGAAGCGGTGACGGGCGGCTGGGATGCCGTTGTCGGCGCGAACGTGCAATAAGTGATCAGGCCCGTCCCGTTTCAAACGGGGCGGGCCATTTGAACATATGGCACAAACCACATCCCGTCGTCTGAGCTTGGGGAATTGGGTCGGGGTTCTGCCCTTCCTGATCTTCACGCTGCTGTTTCTTATTCTCCCCACGATGAACATCGTTCTGGGGGCGTTCCGCACGCCTGAGGGCGCGGCAACGCTGGCCAATCTGAAGGGGCTGTTTACCCCGTCGATCATGGCGTCCTACTGGATTTCGATTAAAGTCTCGCTGGCCTCGGCGCTGTTTGGCTGCCTGATCGGCTTCGGGATTGCGGCCTCGGTCACGCTGGGCGGCTTGCCTGCATGGCTGCGTGGCCCGCTGATGACCTTCTCCGGTGTCGCCTCGAATTTTGCAGGCGTTCCGCTGGCCTTTGCCTTCCTCGCCACGCTCGGGCGGCTCGGTCTGGTGACCGTGCTCCTCAAATCGTGGTTCGGGATCAATATCTACGCGATGGGGTTCAACCTGCTCTCGTTCTGGGGGCTGACGCTGACCTATCTGTTCTTCCAGATCCCGCTGATGGTGCTGATCATCACCCCCGCGCTCGACGGGCTCAAGCGCGAATGGCGTGAGGCGGCCTCGGTGCTGGGTGCTACCGGCCCGCAATACTGGCGCATGGTGGCGTTGCCTATCCTGATGCCGTCCTTGCTGGGCACCTTCGCGCTGTTGTTCGCCAATGCGTTTGGCGCGGTGGCTACGGCCTATGCGCTCACCGGATCCTCGCTTTCGATCGTGCCGATCGTGCTGTTCGCGCAGATCCGCGGCGATGTGCTGGGCGATCCGCATCTGGGCTATGCGCTGGCCTTCGGAATGATCGTGATCACCGGCTTTGCCAATGCGATTTATATCTGGCTGAGGATGCGGGCAGAGAGGTGGATGCAATGAACCGATTCTGGTCTTGGCTCGCTTTCTCCTTCGGCGCGCTCTACTTCTTGCTTCCGCTTCTGGGAACGCTGGAATTCTCGCTCAAAATGCGGCGCGGGGTCTATAGCTTAGACGCTTACCGCGCGGTTCTCTCCGATCCGCAATTCCAGCAAACCTTCGGCTTCTCGGTGATCATGGCGCTGTTTACCATCGCCTTCGGGATGCTCTTGGTGGTGCCGACGGCCTATTGGGTGCGGTTGCGCTTGCCGAAACTGCGGCCCTTCATCGAGTTCATCACCCTGATGCCGCTGGTGATCCCGCCGATTGTGATCGTGTTTGGCTATATTCGCATCTACAACACCTCGTCCTTGCTGCCGATGACGGGCTCGACCATGGGCACCAACCTGCTGCTGATGTTCGGCTACACCACGCTCTCATTGCCCTATATGTACCGCGCGGTGGATACGGGGCTGCGCACGATTGATGTCGCGACCCTGACCGAGGCGGCGCAATCGCTCGGCGCGGGATGGGTGACGATTCTGGCGCGGGTGATCATGCCCAATGTGCTGATCGCCGTGCTCTCGGGCGCCTTTGTCACCTTTGCGATTGTGATCGGCGAATTCGTTCTGGCGGCGCTACTCAACCGTCCGGCCTTCGGCCCGTATCTGCAGTTGATCGGCGCGAACAAAGCATATGAACCCGCCGCCCTCGCGGTGATTTCCTTCGCAATTACTTGGGGGTGTATGGGGCTTATCCAGCTCGTCACCCGCTTCACGAAACATAACAGACCGGCGGCCAAATGACCTTTCTCACCCTTCAAAACCTCGAGAAAACCTTCGGCGCGAACCGCGTGGTGAAGGATTTCTCGCTCACTGTCGAACAGGGCGAGTTCGTCTCGCTCCTCGGCCCCTCGGGCTGTGGCAAAACCACCGTGTTGCGGATGGTGGCGGGGTTTGAAGCCCCGACCGCCGGCCAGATCGAGATCAACGGCGCGGATGTAACAGGCCTCAAGCCGAACCAGCGCAATATCGGCATGGTGTTCCAATCCTATGCGCTGTTCCCCAACCTCACCGTGGCGGAGAACGTCGCCTTCGGCCTCAAGGTCAAAGGCACGCCCAAGGGCGAGCGGATGGCCCGCGTGCAGGAGATGCTCGATCTGATCGGCCTTCCGGATCTGGGCGGGCGCTATCCCTATCAGCTCTCGGGCGGTCAACAACAGCGCGTCGCCTTGGCGCGTGCGCTTGCCCCGCGCCCGCAGGTGCTCTTGCTCGACGAGCCGCTCTCCGCACTTGATGCCAAGATCCGCGTCTCCCTGCGCAACGAGATCCGCGAGATCCAGAAGCGCCTCGGGATCACCACGATCTTCGTGACCCACGATCAGGAAGAGGCGCTTTCGATGTCGGACCGGATCGTGGTCATGCATCAGGGTGTGGCGGATCAGGTCGGCACCCCGTTCGAGATCTACAACAAACCCACAACCCGCTTTGTCGCGACCTTCGTCGGCACGCTCAACACGCTCACCGGAAAAGTGGTGGATACCCAAAGCGGCGGCATCCGATTGGCAGGGCAGGATATCACTCTGGGCCGTCCGCTGCCCGCAGGGCCCGTCACCTTGGCGGCGCGGCCCGAGGCGATTTCGCTGACCACGGGCGATATCGTGATGCCCGCGCTGATCACCGGAGTTGATTTCCTCGGCTCGGTGATCCGGATCACCGCGCTGGCAGGCGGCGAAAGCCTCGCCTTTGATACGTTCAACAGCCCCAATAGCGCGCCGCCCCATATCGGCGCAGAGGTCGATCTGCGGATCAATGCCGAGGATCTGCTCGTGCTGGCCGACTAGGCCTTGACCTTGCTTCCTCAGAGCTAAAATATCCCCGCCGGAGGCGAACCCTACCCGCGCGTGCCTCCGGCGGGGATATTTGGACTCTGTGGAATGATCACTCTGAAACGCGAAGACCCGACCCAGCCAGATCTGGCGCTTTTGCACCAACGCCATACCGAGGCGATGCATTCCGACACGCCGCCGGAATCCGTTCATATGATCCCCGCAGACGGGTTGAAGCGACCTGATATCGCGTTTCTTGTCATGCGCGAGGCGGGCAATCCGCTGGCGATGGGGGCGTGGAAAGTGCTGACGCCGCAGCATGGTGAGATCAAGTCGATGCATGTGCTGCGTGAGGCGCGGGGCAGGGGGCTGGCGCGAATTTTTCTGCGCGAGATGATGTCGCTGGCGAAATCCGAGGGGCTGACGCGGTTGTCTTTGGAAACTGGCGTGCAGCCCAGCTTCATCGCGGCGCGGGGTCTTTATCTTGCGGAAGGGTTTGAGGAATGCCCGCCTTTTGGCAGCTATCAACTCGATCCGAACTCCGTTTTCATGACCCGCGCGCTCTAAGACTTTTCCCCGCGCCCCTCTTGTAAGCCCCCTCTTGCACTGACGCGCCCTTTCGCGCAAAACAGGCGTCGAGTGGTCCCGTAGCTCAGCTGGATAGAGCAGCCGCCTTCTAAGCGGCTGGTCGGGGGTTCGAGTCCTCCCGGGATCGCCAATACATCTGTAACTATATGTAATTTCTTATATAAATCTCAGATTTACAGAAAATTTAAACACGTTTACAACGTTTTGGCTTTGTTCACCCCATAACTGCGCGGCGACGATCATGCTCGGCGGTGTAGTGTTCGACCTCAGAAAGACTCGTGTGACCTGTCCACGCGCCGATTTGGTGGGGTGTTGAGCCTGCTTCGGCCAGAGCGATTGCGCGGGCTTTTCTCAATCCATGGGCGCTTTTTTCGATCCCTGCTTTGCGGGCTGCTTCGGAGATCATGGTCCCGAGCGCCTTATGTGATCGGGTGCGTCCCTGCGCCGTGGCGAGGAATGTCATGTGGCCAGCGGTTGCTTTTAGCGCCTCAAGCATGATCGCTCGATCGTCGGTCATATGGTCGATTCGCGCGGGCAACGGGCATCGCCACGGCACAAAGGCCGGATCGCCCGTTTTTTGTTGGGTGAAACATAACACCCCGCCGCGATCAATCATGCCGGGGCCGATCGCAACCGCATCGGATATGCGCGCGCCGGTCCAGAACAAGAGCTCGAACGCTGCGCGCGTGGTGGTGCCAATCGCATGATGGGCGCGGAAGTCTTCAATCTCGTTGCGAGACCATGCCGGGTGGCCGTTGGTCTTTGGTGCGCGCGGCTTCTTGATGCCCGCGCTTGGATCGCTGCTTATCAAATTGGATGCGACGCCAAACTTGCAGATGTTGCGCCACGCTTTCAGGCGGGCGGCCGCAACATTTGGATCAAGCGGGCGGATATCAGCGGTTATGTGCTCTGCTCGGAGGTGCGCAGCGCGGGCGTCTTCCGCCTGCTCGCGGATTAGTTCGGCGTGGCGTTTGATGACGCGGCGATAATCCGGTGAGAGCGCTGAAAACTCGCGCGACCGCAGGTATGCCTCGATCATCGCTGCAATTGTTCCCGACTTCGCACGAATGACGCCGGGGGCTTCGGTCATCGCGCGGGCATAGGCCATTAGAAATTCTGGGTGATCCTCTGGAAGATCTGGCAGCTTGATGCGCGGTAAACCCGGAATGCGGAGGTAGCGGTGCTCTATCGCGCCAGTCTTCCCTCTGATGCGTTGGATATGCTGTAGCGCAACGGTATTGGCAGCTAAGCCATGCGGCCGAATTTTCCCGCGCATGTGTTTTCCTCAGTTTCGTCCTCGATGCCTTCAATTGGCAAGCTCGAGGCGTATTGATCAAGATCTATGACATCATAGAGGCGCTTGCCTCCCAAGACCCTGCGCGGCAACCCTAAGGCGCGTAGTGTTGTTTCACTAACCCCAAGATAATGCGCAGCGGACGGGGCGGCGAGAAGCCGAGGCGTAAAGCTGGAGCTATGTTTCCCCATTTGTCCCATCCTCTCCAGCTAATGGCATCGGCGGCATTGCATGCAAAGCGGCGTTCGCCTCATCAGCGGTGATCATCACTCGGGCAGACTTTAGGGCGCGGTAAGTGCCGCCCGTTGGCGCTAAGCCGATGCTGCGGGCGGTGGCGGCTTCTTCCGCTCTTTTTGCTGCGGTTTCTGCCCAATGAGCCTCTCGAGCGGCGGTTTGGCGGCGTGTTATCTCCGCGATGAGCTGGGGAACGGTGAGCCGATCCCACGCCAGCCGCTCCTCACCGCTTTGAGCCGCCAGATCAATAAGGGCAGATTTGCGCAGTTTACTTGTTGGCTCCCATGCCCATTGGGGGAGGCGATCAATCATGGCTCGATGCTCCGACAGTGCGGTGAAAGGGTGAGGTAAGGCTCACAGTTCGGTCACTCTCATGATGAGGGCGATTGCGAGGGCCGCGACAATGCTGCCCCCGAGAATGAGGAGGGTGTCGATCATTTGCTTTTCCGTGAAGTTGGTCTCGAGGAAAGGCCGCAGTTGCGGGCCTCACCGATCGGGCGGCAGCTATCTAACGCGGGTGGCGGTGTAGCGGCGTTGGAGGTCTTCGGGCTTCATGTCGTGGCGCTCGGCCACTGAGGCCGTGATGTCGCGAATGTCTGCCGAAGTGAGCCGCCCAAACATTGCGTTCTTCTCTTCGGCCGCGAGGCGGGCCGTGAGCGCCTTGATTGCGGGGCGTGTGCGAGTACGGGCGGTGCTCATTGGGTCACCACCTTCGCGGCTTGCGCGTTGGCCTCTGCGAGGATGCGCGCAAGGATCGCTGCTCCGAGAGCTTCATTCATCGCGGCGCTGGCCTCGGGGCTGTAGCGATGCGCGATCATGCTGCCCGCTCCGCGCGGGCGTGCGGCCCCTCGGCTGGATCTGCGCGCAGATCGTCTAAGCTCTCATGAAACGGATCTGCGAGCGCCTGCGCAAAAGTGTTCATCGCGCCAATCGCTGCGGCGTCTTGGTTGTCGATTGTCCCATAACGGGCCAGCGCGAAAAGCATAGCCACTACAATCGGCTTCACCTGCTCGGGTTTGCGGCTTTGGAGCGTCTTGAGCATTGCATTGCCAGTTGCGGCGGGGTCGAATTGAGGTCGGTTTTTCATGCGGCACCGCCATGCGTTCCGGCGGTGGTGATTGTTGTACGGATCTTGCGGCGGATGCGAGCGCGGATCATTTCGGCGCGGGCATAATCTGTTTGATCACCGTCCCGCATGAGGGTTTTGCAATCCGCGAGGAGCTTGGCAGGAGTTGCGTCGCGATCAAACATCGCTCCGCGGGCCGCGATGAGAGCTTTCGTGCGCTGTTGGGCGCGGGATCGCGCTCCAAAGATGCGGCAAAGATTGTTGGTCGGGTGCAGGTTGGTTTGCATTTTGGCCTCCGATGAAAAGGCCCCAGCGGGATTTGCAGCGCCGCTGGGGCAGGAACCCGGGCAGGCAGATGTCGCTGCGCCCGAGGCGGATGCGTTGATGTCGCTCCGATGCGGCGATTTTATGCACAGTGTGAATATTCATGTCAAGAATAATATGCACTGTATGAATTGCGCCTGTTCTTCCTACATGAGAGCGCTTTGTGGCTGCTTTATGCTATCTACTCTGTGTGCATAGGAGGTCGTGCAAAATTTTATGCTGTCGCGAGGCGAGCCCTGGATGAGCTTTCCCGAAGGCGAATTGATTATGCTCGGCTACGCGGGGAGAAGTGCCTATTCCCTCGAGGTGCGTGAAATTCACATTTTGAGGTACGGTGGGGCAGCCCAAAAGGCCTCCCTCGCATCGAGCCTAGGTGCGCAAGTTGTGCAAACCTTGCCAACAACTGTTGGGGCAGTCGGTCGGATGCGCCGTTGATCATTGTCCTGAAATCATAAGTCGTGCAAAACCACCTCAAACGAAATGGCAATTGTGTAAACTAGGCTGCTGGTGGGGGCGGATTATGAAATTTGAAGTCTATTGCGATGAGGCCTTTCCAGATCTTTTTACGTCCGAAAGCCCGAAAGCCCGATATCTCATGATAGGAAGTCTTTGGCTCCCTGCGGAGCGTCGCGACTACTTGAAGTCCAAGATCAAGGAGTTGCGTGAGCAGCACAACGCTTGGGGTGAAATCAAATGGAGCAAGGTGTCTCCCTCAAGGCTGGAATTTTACATTGAGTTAGTCGAGCTTTTCTGGGCCTGTGAGGAAGATTTGCGGTTCCGCTGCATAGCCGTCGATCGGGAGCAGGTTAATCTGAAGCTTCATGCCGGCGATCATGAGCTGGGATTCTACAAGTTCTATTATCAAGTTTTGCATCACTGGATTTTGGATTTTAATACCTACAGCATATTTTGTGATACCAAGTCCAATCGAGAAAAAGATAGATTGCACGAACTCGGCAGGGTGCTAAGGAATGCGAATCTTTCGGCCTGCATTGATAGTATTCAAGCGCTCCCTTCGAAGCAGGTCGTGCTGATCCAGATGGCAGACCTTTTGCTCGGGGCTGCGAGCAGCCGCATGAACGACACTTTGCGAGAAGGTAGTGCGAAGGAAAAGCTCGTACTTGCCTTGGAGGGCAAGCTGGGTCGTCCGCTTCGCCCGACGCCCCGAGCTTTTCGCAAGTTTAATATCTTCAAGATCAATCTAGGCGGGGGCTGGTGAGGAAGATGCTCCCTCTTTTGAACCTTGCTGATGAACAAGATTATCGGGCGCACTACGAAGCGAGTTATGTTCGAGGTCAGATTGCAACCCACCATGGCATCAGGGTCTACTTTGAAAAGGAAAAATTTGATCATGCGTTCTTCGAGTCGACGAAAAGGAACGGTGTAAAAGATCAATTCTCCTTACCCAGAGCGCAGCGTATGGACTGGATCTCGGCTACCTTGCGGGAGCCTGCAGCAGATTGGTACCATGGCTGGATCTCGGCAAAAAAAATTCACGATATCAAGAGCGCTGTTTCCGTTGCGTATGGCGACTTTGTCGTGGTCATACGTGTGAGCGTGAAGGTCAATGGTGCGCTCAAGGGGAAATTTGTTACCTGCTACAATGCAGACAACAGTATAGCAAAAATTAAGCAATCGCCTGTGTGGACGTTGCATGACTGTAAGACTGCTTTTGGAGTTTAGTGTGGTCGCTGATTTGCTACGCTGGTTCAGCGACCAAAACCTCTATAGGTTCGAAGCCGATAGGCAGCGAACTCGTACTGTGTATATGTACCATTGAGCGACTTTGTCAAGATGGCAGGCGGTCTGCTGCGGCTCTGACGTTAAGTTTTCAAGCAGTACATATGAGGCTTGAGTTGGCCTCTCATCCGGAAAAGAGTGACTGCGCGGCGTTAGCTTGGCAGCAATTCTTAGCCTTGCGCTGCCTACCATTGTTCCCTTAATGTTCCTCTGCGCGAGTAGGGTATTTTATGGACGTTGTTTTTTCCGAGGTTCTATCTGGTCTAAGCGACCGACAATTCACCGAGTTCCTTCAGTTGGTTCGGGAAGAGATGCGGCAGCAAGGTGAGCCATATCCAGCCAGCCTCTCTGTCTCGCTTCTGGAAGAGCCCGAAATGTCTTCAGGATCTCTTCCTCGGCCAGTGTCCTCGGATTTATGAACAGCTCGTGCAGCTCTACGCCAAGAGCTGCAGCGATGGTCTTAAACGTAGCCATTGTCGAGCTCTCGTCACCGTTCTCGGCGCGCGAAATTTTAGGCTGCGAGAGCCCCGTGATCTCTGCAAGGTCGATTTGTGACCAGCCGCGCTGGCGTCTGAGGCTCGATATGTTCATTCCTTTACTCTGCCACAAATAGTCCACGGGCTCAAAATCGCTCGGTGTATATCTATTCTTGACGTGAATATTCATGTGGTGCATATGCTGCCTATATGAAAAAGCTCGCAACCTACCTCACAACTCAGAATATCCGGCAGGCGGATTTTGCGAACTCCGTTCACGCGTCGCAGCCAACAATCTCAAAACTGATGTCTGGCAGCACTTTGCCGAGCCTTGCCCTCGCTGTTGCTATCGAGCGCGCAACGGGAGGCGCTGTAAAAGCTTCTGATTGGGTTTCTAACGAAACTGCTCAAAGGGGCTGAGATGTGGGGCCGTCGTCAATCCTCCACCTCAATCCCCACGCGCGCTGCCTTGCCCAATTCGGGCGAATTGCACGCGGATGAAACCAATTTTCTAATCCGACTGCGTGCCGCCGCCCGCGCTGTGGTGCGCGCGGTTGCTCGGGTGACGTCGTCTCGCGCTCTCACCTCCTTTGATGCGCGGCGGCTGCCTCGGGCGGGGTCTGGGGATGTCCCCGCCCGAGCTTTCTCATTCCTTCTCGCGCCGGAGCCGGCGCGCGTCCAGTAAACACGACACGGGGATTTTTACGATGCGAGCGACAAAGGCCGGATCAATTCAAGAGGTTATCCAAGCGGCCTATGCGGCGGCGGGCGGGTTGCGCGTTGTCAGTGACGCGATTGGGATCTCGCCCGCCACGCTCTCGCAGGCAACGCTTGTGAATGAGGAGCGCCCCGGCGGGCTGGG
>JBLXEV010000018.1:0-46022 GCA_048262715.1 Paracoccaceae bacterium | reverse complement strand
ACCGCGCGTAAGATCACCGACTTCGGATAGTGCACGCCCTTGAAATCGATCACGCCGCAAATCCCTCGCCAACTTTCTGACAACGTTCACATATCACCGACAGCCGCGATACTGAAAAGTTTGCGACACATCCGGATATGCGCGCCTATATCCGCGCGAACGAGCTGATGCCGGGTGATATCCTGCCCTCCGAGATCGCGCTGGCCGAGCAATTGGGCGTCTCGCGGCCTGTGGCGCGCGAGGCGCTGCGGGGTCTATCGACCCTGCGTGTCGTGGATATCGGCAATGGTCGCAAGGCACGGGTCGCGATGCCCGATGCCTCGTCGCTGAGCATCATCCTCGATCACACGAGCTATTCGGGCAAGCTCTCGATCCAGCAGATCCTCGATGTGCGCCGCACGCTCGAACTGCGCACCGTGTCCCTCGCCGCGATCCGCCGCAGCGATGCCGATGCGGCGGCCCTCCTTGCCATTGTTCAGCAGATGTATGACGCGCTGGCCAATGACCAGAGCGAGATCATGGAATTGGACATCACCTTCCACGAGATCATCGCGCGGGCGTCTGGCAATCTGCTCTACTCGATCCTGATCGACAGCTTCCGTGTAATCACCCGCCAGACATGGGCAATCGGCTGGCGGTCGCGGGGCACGGATGAGAACCGTCTCGGGAATATCCGCTGCCACGAGGCGATTGCCAACGCGATCATGGCGCAGGATTCCGTGCGCGCGGAAACCGCGATGAACGAGCATTTCGACAGCGCGGTGACCGTCTTGCTGCGCGCGGGGATTACCTGATCGGCAGGGCGAACGCTAAAGGCCGAGCCGCCGCAATCGCGGCAGCTCGGCCCATGGTCGCCAGATCGACCCGAGATCAGGGTTTTTCGGTCAGGCGGCTTGCGAAGCTTTTGCCCAGCTCCGTCAGGATCAGGCAGCACGAGGTTGCGCCCGCATCCGGCACCCCGCGCGACCGCTCGCCCAGACGCGCGGCGCGCCCGAGCTTGGCCACGAGATCGACCGTGCTATCGCGCCCGCGCTCTGCGGCCTCCGCCATCGCCACCAGCGCAGGCGCAAACCCCTGCGCTTTGGCCGCGTCAAACGCCGCAACCGCCGGAACGAAGCAATCGATCAAGGTCTTGTCGCCAACCTTTGCCGCTCCGGTCGCGCTGACCCCTGCGAGCCCCGCGTTCAGCATCACGGAAAACCCTTCCGCATCGAGCGCCGCGCGCCCTTCGACCGCAAGCGCCATATTCTGGAACATGAACCCGTAGAGCGGGCCCATCGAGCCGCCGATTTCCGACATCAGAACATCCGATAGAACGGTGAAGGCCGCATCGAGCGACATCGCCTCACCCGAGATCCGTTCTGCCGCGCGGCCAAACCCTTTGGCCATATTGATCCCGTGATCGCCGTCTCCGATCAGCCCGTCGATTTCCGACAGATGGGCCTTATTCGCGACCACAACAGCGGCCAGTTCCTCGACGATGGCCGAGGCTTGAGCAAGGGCGACGACGGGGGAGGTGCTGGCCTCGGGGGCGCGCAAGTGCTCCGCCCCTGCGGCAGCGGCGGCAGTCGCGCGCTTGCGCGGGCTTTTGAGAGCGCCAACGGGCGGGGTGGCCGCCCCCGAAACGCTCATCGCGGGCGATGCGCACTCAACATCGAGCAAGGTTTTCAACTCGTCATCCAGCGCCATCACCGTCAGCGTCGCGCCAATCATTTCCAGCGAGGTGAAGTAATTGCCCACAAAGGCGCGGTGAACCTTGAGGCCCTTCGCCTCCAGCCCGACCTCGATCCGATCATAGAGAACATAGAGCTCGTTGACGGGCGTGGCCCCCAGCCCCGAGACCAAAACCGCCACCTCCGTGCCCTCGCGCAAACCATGATCGTCGAGCACGATCTGCAACATATCATCCGCCACCTGATCCGCTGTCTTGAGCTGTTCGACCCGCGCGCCCGGTTCGCCGTGATGGCCGATGCCGACTTCCATCATCCCCGGTTCGATCTCGAAATTCGGGTGCCCCACGGCGGGCAAGGTGCAAGGGCCAAGCCCGACGCCCACCGAGCGGCAGGCATCCACCGCCTTTTGCGCAACGGCTTGCACTTCCGCAAGCAAGCCGCCCACGGCGGCTTTCGCCCCGCCGATCTTCCACATGAAGATCTCGCCCGCGACACCGCGCCGCTTCGCGCGCTCGGCGAGGGGCGCCGAACAGACATCATCATTGGCCACGACCGTCGCGACCTCGATCCCCTCCGGCGTGACCATCTCCGAGGCCATCCGCACGTTCATATTGTCGCCCGCGTAATTGCCATAGAGCACCGCAACACCTGCCCCGCCATCCGCCGCGCGGATCGCATCGGCGAAACTCTTGGCCGTGGGCGAGGAGAACAATTCGCCCACCGCAATCGCATCCACCATATTGCGGCCCGTATAGCCGATGAACGCGGGCTCATGACCAGAGCCGCCGCCGGTGACGATCCCGACTTTGCCCTCTTGCGGCGCGAAGCGCGAGACCACCACACGCGGGTTCATCGGATCCTTGCGCACCAGATCGCGATGCGCTTTCACAAAGCCCGCGACGGTCTCATCCACAAGGTCATCGGGGTCATTGACGAAGCGTTGCATCAGCATTTTTTTCACGTTCCCATCCATTTTTCCGCCCCTCATTTCACCGTGTATCCGCCGTCCACCAGCAGATCCGCGCCATTGATCATCGCGGCGGAATCGGAGGCGAGGAACACAGCAGCAGCGGCGATTTCCTCGGGCTCGGCAAAGCGACCCGTGGGGATTTGCGCCTTCATCGCCTCGCCTTTCGGGCCATCCCACGCCTTGCGGCCCAGATCCGTCAGCACAACCGTGGGCGAGATCGAATTGACGGTGATCCCATGGCCGCCCCATTCCAGCGCGAGGGTTTTCGTCACGCCGATAATCCCGAATTTCGCGGCGCAATAGGCGACATGGCCCTCGATCGCCACAGATCCGGCCTGCGAGGCGAGGTTGATGATCCGCCCGCCTTTGCCCGCCGCAATCATCTCGCGCCCAACGGCCTGCGCCATCAGGAAGCTGCCCGTCAGATTGACATCAATCGTGCGCGTCCACGCCCCGTGCGAGAGGGTCTCCGCGGGGGCGAGATCGACGATCCCCGCCGAATTCACCAGAATATCCACCCCGCCGAGCGCGCGCGTGGCATCCTTAACCGCCGCCGCAATGCTCACCGCATCGGTGACATCGCACGCAAAGGCGCAGGCCCCTGCCCCGAGGCTTTCGGCTTTGGCCGTCGCGGCCTCGAGGTTCATATCCAGCAAGGCGACGCGCACGCCTTTTTCGGCATAGGCCTGCGCAATTGCAGCCCCGATGCCCGAGGCCGCGCCAGTGACAATGGCGGTCTTACCCGCGAGAGAGAAATCGTAAGCTCCAGCCATGATCGGTCCTTTCTGGGGAGGTCGTCGAGGTGTTTCGCCCCGATTGGCGCAGCCATCAGGTGCGCGCGGGGAAAGGCCTCTCCGGCGATGCGGACCGCCGGAGAGATGTCAAACCTGCGGGTTACTGGCCCGAGGGGTATTGGCGCTGCGGGTTATTGGCGCTGCGCCAAAAGTGCGTCAACGTTTTCGGCGGTGACGGGTGTCCACGGCACGTTGTATTGCGCGTTCGCGCCGTCGTCCCACGCCATGTCCGGATATTGCTTCCAGATCTCCGACATCGGCTCGTAATCGGGTTTCACCGCTTTGATCGCCACGTCGATTGCGCCTTGCGCCTGCGCCGCGCCGTCTTGCAGGATAGAGGCCATGCTGCCCGCTTTCACCGCTTGCAGCGCATCCGTCACCCCATCGACGCCCGCAATCGCGAAATCATCCACGTTCAGACCCGCCGCCTTGATCGCCTCGATCGCGCCAAGCGCCATCTCGTCATTCTGCGCGATCACGCCTTTGATCTCGCCGCCATGCGATGTCAGCCAGTTCTCCATCAGGCTTTGCGCCTCGGCCCGCGACCAGTTGGCGGTCTGCTGCTCCAGCACTTTGACATCCGGACATTCCGCCAGCGCTTTCTCATTGCCTTCGCCGCGCTGGATCTGGGCGGATTGGCCAATCGGGCCTTCGATGATCACAACCGCGCCTTCGCATGACATCGCATCAAGAACGGATTTGCCTTCCATATAACCGGCCTGCACATCATCCGACCCGACATAGGCTTTCAGCAAGTCGCTGTTGACCATCGTGTTGGAGCCGACAACCGGAATCCCCGCCTCATGGGCAAGCTCAACCGCCGATGCCCCTGCCTCGATGTCAATCGGCACGAACACAATCGCATCGAACCCCTGCGTGATCATCGTTTCAAACTGATCCTGCTGAACCAGCGCATCATAGCGCCCGTCAAACACCGTCAGATCGACAAGGCCCGATTTCACGGCGGGGTGGTTTTCGGCGGCATTGGCCCAGAGCTGCATGAACTCGGCATTGAGGCCATAAACAGCCGCCCCGATCTTGAGCTTATCCTGCGCGGCCGCGGCCGAGGCGAGCGATAGGCCGATGGCCAAGGCGCTAACGGTGGTGGTGATCTTCTTGAGTGTCATGTGGTTTCCTCCCTAAATGACAAATGCTTGTTACGAGACGGTCAGCCCTCGGATTTGCGCGAGCGATCCAGCATCACAGCCGCAACGATCAGCGCGCCTTTGATGACCTGCTGGTAGTAGGATTCGACCCCGAGCAGATCCAAACCGTTGTTCATCACACCGATCAGCAAGGCGCCGATCACCGTGCCACTGACACGGCCAATCCCGCCTGCGAGGCTGGTGCCACCGATCACGACGGCGGCGATGGCATCGAGTTCATAGGCCATCCCCGCCTGCGGCAGGGCCGAGCCGGTGCGGGCGGCCAGCACCATCCCCGCGATCCCCGCAAGCGCGCCGGAGATCGCATAGACGGCAAAGCGGATCTTGTTCACCGACAGGCCAGAGACTTTCGCCGCATGGGGATTGCCGCCCACCGCATAGACATGGCGGCCAAATCGGGTGCGGGTCAGCACGAAATGCGAGGCGGCGAAGATCAGCGCGAACAGCACGATCGGCACCGGAATGCCCGCGATATCGCCTGTCCCGATCCAGCGGAACCCGTCCGACAATGCGGGGATCGGGCGCCCGCCCGAATAGATCAGCGTCAGGCCCCGCGCCACCGACAACATGCCCAGCGTCGCGACAAAGGCCGGAACGGCATAGCGCGCCACCGCCAGACCGGAAATCGCGCCCATGGCAATGCCCGTCACCACGCCCACACCCAAGGGGACGATGGCGATATAGGGCGCACCGGGGATGAACCCCGCCGCCGAGGTCGTCGCGAAACTGGCCGAGACGACCCCCGCCAGCGCCACCACCGAACCGACCGAGAGATCAATCCCCCGTGTCAGGATCACAAAGGTCATCCCGATGGCGAGAATGCCGTTGATCGAGGTCTGGCGCAGAACGTTGATGACATTCCGCGAACTCAGGAAATTCTCGGAGACGATGCTCAGCACGAGGCAAAGACCGACAAGCGCAATCAAGATGCCGTAGCGCTGCGCCATCGGGCCGATCTTGAGGGTCTGGCGTTGCTCCGTCCCCGCTCCGGCGGGCACCGTTTGCGGCTCTGCGCCCTTGGTCTGCTGTTCCACGTTCATCCTCCATTTCGTGCCTCTTTGCGCGGTGCCGAAACACCTGCGCAGGGCCGCCGTCTCAGGCCGCCAGATGCAGCAATCTCTCGGCCGACAATTCGGCCCGTTCCAACTCTCCCGCCACGCGCCCGTCGCGCATCACCAGCGCGCGATCCGCCATGCCCAACACCTCGTCGGTTTCGGAAGAAATCATGATTATCGTGCCGCCACTGCGGGTGAATTCGGACATCACGCGGTAGATCTCGCGCTTTGCGCCCACATCGACCCCGCGCGTCGGCTCATCCAGCAGTAGGATGCGCGGCTCCGTCAGGAACCACTTCCCCAGCACGACCTTTTGCTGGTTGCCGCCCGACAGGCTCGCCACGCTCAGACGATCCGTTGCGGTTTTAATGCCCAATGTCCCGATCATCCGCTGCGCTGCCGCCTCTTCGGCGCGCGGGTTCATCACGGGGCCCTTAGACATATTCGCCAAAGTCGCGAGGCAGAGGTTCTCGCGCACATCGCCCGTCAAAACGAGGCCGGAGCCTTTGCGATCTTCGGTCACATAGGCGAGCCCTGCGGCAATCGCCTGTTTCGGGCTCGCGATGCGCATCGGCACGCCCTCTATGGAAATCTGCCCCGCTGTCTCGCCCGAGAGGCCAAACAGCCGATCAAAAATCTCGGATCTGCCGGACCCCATGAGCCCGTAGAGCGCCAGAATTTCACCACGTCGCACAGCGAAATTCACATCGCGAACGCCGTGATCGGCGGTAAGGCCCTGAACTTCCAACACGGTCTCGCCGCTCGGCACATTGTCTTTCACGAACTCCTCGGAGAGGGGCCGCCCGACGATCAGGTTGATCAACCGATCCTTGTCGATATCCGCCAGCGCGCCCGCCTCAACGAACGCGCCATCACGAAACACGGTGTAGCTATCGCAAATGGTGAAAATCTCAGACAGGCGATGGCTGACATAGATCACGCCCTTGCCGCGCGCCTTGAGCATCGCGACCGCCTCGAACAACTGATCCGCCTCGGCCTCGCCCAAAGCGGATGTCGGCTCATCCATGATGATCACTTCCGCATCATAGCTCAGCGCTTTGGCGATCTCGACGAGCTGCGTCTGCGCGACGGTCAGATCCATCATCAACGTCTCGGCGCGGATGCCGAAGCGGAACCCGTCGAGCAAGGCTTGCGCGCGGGCATTCATCGTCTTGAAATCAATCCGCCCGAGAAACCCCGTCGGCTCGCGGCCCAGATAGATATTCTCGGCCACAGACATCGCGGGGACGGGGCTCAGCTCCTGCTCAATAATCGAAATCCCATTGGCGAGCGCTTCGGAAGGATTGCTGAAGACAACCTCGCGCCCGTTGCGCGCCAGCACCCCCGCATCGCGGCGATGGATCCCCATCAGGATCTTGAGAAAGGTCGACTTCCCCGCCCCATTGCCGCCGCACAGCGCATGCACGGATCCCGCTTCGAGGCGGAATTGTCCGTCTTTCAGCGCCGGCACGCCGCTAAACGCTTTGCGAATGCCCGTCGCTTCGAGCAGCAGCTCTGCCATCTCTCCCCCTTTCGGCCCTCTCCATCAGGCCGCCAGCAAATTACATTAGTCAATCAATTGCTGACATGTGAAATCTTCTGCATTTACCGACTAATGTCAACGATGATGTTGAAAAGTTCAGTTTTCTATATTTTCGATTTATAACAACGCATTAACAAGAGACCCTCCACCGACTACGCGCCGCAACGGGCCACACAGGTCCGCGCGGACTGAGTCGCGGCCCGAATAAGAAACGCGCAGCAGGGGGTAATCCCTGTTGAGCGTTCATGGTCATTTCAGGGCTCAGATGCGCCGGATCACGACAAGCGGCATCAGGTGAGGCGGGTTCAGGTCAGGCGGCGGATCGTTTCCGCCAGCAGGGCGAAGCGCTCGGAAAGGCTTGCGACCTCCAGATATTCCTCGCTGCTATGTGCGCGCCCGCCAATCGGCCCCATCCCGTCAATCGTGGGTACCCCGCGCGCCGCCGAGAAATTCCCGTCCGACCCGCCACCGGTTTTCTGCCAACCGATCTTCACGCCGAGCGCTTGCGCGGCCTGATCTATCGTCGCGGCGATTGCCGAAGCCTCCGGCGAGACCCCCATCGGCGGTCGGGTTTCGCCCCCTTCAACGCGGATCGAGACGCCTTGGGTGAAGGGCGCGGCGCGCATCTCATCGAGCTTCGCCTGCACACGCTGGGCTTGCTCTACGGTGTCGAACCGCACATCGAGCTCGGCATGCGCGGCTTCGGCAATCGCATTCACCGAAGCCCCGCCTTGCACCACGCCGATGTTCAAATTCAGCCCCGCCGCGAAATCGGTCAACCCGTGCAGGGCGAGCGTCCAATGGGCCAACTCGTTGATCGCGCTTGCCCCGTTCTGCGGATCGACACCCGAATGCGCGGCCTTGCCGGTGAAGCGCAGCGTGTAGCGGGCGGAGCCTTTTCGGGCATTGACGAGATCCCCGTTCGCGCGCGCAGGCTCCAGCACCAGCGCGCAGCGGCTGTTCTCGGCAAGCGCTTCGATCCACGGGCGCGCCTGCCGCGAGCCGATCTCCTCATGGCTATTGAGCAGGAAACAGATCGACGGCGGCTGCAGGCCCGCCGCGTGATAGGCCCGCGCCAGATGCAGCGCGAACAGATCGCCCGATTTCATATCCATCACGCCTGGACCGTAAGCGCGACCCTCCTTGATATGGAACGGGCGGGCCGCTGCAGTCCCCTTCGGGAAGACGGTATCCATATGCCCCATCAGCAGAATATCGAACGGCGCCGCGCCGTCAGGGCTCACGATTTCAAGCGACGGCGCCAAGCCCTCGCCCATCTCGCGCGGGGTGACCCTCCACCCGAGTTTTTCAAACCCCTGCGTGAAAAAGGCCGCCACACGGGCGACGCCTTCGCCATCATGGCTGCCGCTGTCGATATTCACGAGGAATTCCAGCTCTTCGAGATAGCGGTTCAGATCGAATGTCATGTCGGATTGCGTCATATGTCCCCCATCGCGCGTGCCGCAATGCCTCCTATGCCAGTCTGGATATGTGCGGGCCGCGCAAAGCGCCCTGCCCGATGAAACGCGCCGATCAGGGCGCAATTGCCTCAGACCTATCAGGTTTGACATATCAGCGTTATGCATTGTAGGCATCAGTTGATCAAATTTGCTGATATTTGGGGGCCTCATGAATATCCGCGCCCTGCAAGCGTTCAACGCCGTTGTCTCGGAAGGCTCTGTCACAGCGGCCGCGCGGGTGATGAACCTCAGCCAACCCGCCGTCAGCCGATTGATCGCGGTCTTGGAGGCCGAATTACAACTCACGCTGTTCAAGCGTGAAAAGAAGCGGCTGCATCTGACCGATCAAGGCACGGCCTTCCTGCGCGAAGCGGGCCGCATTCTGGCGGGGTTGAGCGAGATCCCCGCGATTGCCGCAGAGATCCGCACCAAAACCACCAGCCTGCTGCGGGTGGTGTCGATGCCGCGCACGGCGCTTTCGCTGGTTGCGCCCTGTGTTGCGCGCTTCACCCGCCTCTATCCGGATGTGAAAGTCTCGCTCGATGTGCGCTCGCATCGCGAGTTGGAAAGTTGGATCACGGGGCGCGAATATGATTTGAGCTTCGGCAATGTGCCAATCAGCATCCGCTCCGCCGTCACCACGCCACTGGTGCGCACGGCGCTTGAGGTTCTGATGCCTGCAGATCACCCGCTTGCGCAGCGCGAGCATGTCGATCTGAAAGATCTGCGCCATGAAACCATCGTGCAGAATTTCCCCGGTCAGTTGCTGCGGCGACAGACCGATGCGATGTTCGAGGCGCAGGGCGTGCAGATCGAGAAAGAGCTACTGGCGGGCACCTCGGTGATGACCGAACATCTCGTCGCGAATAAAGCGGGCGTGGCGATTATCGACAGGTTGAGCACGCTTGCGATGGATGAGCGCCTTGTCACCAGCCGCCCCTTGTTGCCCGCGCAATGGGTGACCTTCGGCGTGATCCGGCACCGCGAAGATGCGCCCTCCCCGCATGTCACCGCGCTGATCGACCTCCTGCGGGAGCGGATTGCGGATTGCGCAAAGGCGGGGTCGATCGTGCCGATTGTTGCGGGCGAGACGCCTGCGCCCCGCCGCGCCTCTCCCCGCAAAACCTGAGCGCCCCTCTCTCGCGGAGGGGCCGTGAGGCGGCGCAAACTTCATCAGAATATTCGATGAATTGATAGACTATATGCATTTTGCGGATGATCTGCGCCGCTCTAAACTCCTTGTCTTACCACACCACAGACAAGCGAGACTTCAGACGGTGACATCAGCCCGCCCTTCCGCACAGCCTGCCCCGCCGCAGAGGCTTCTGTCCGAACTGCCCGAACGCCAACGCATCGCGGTGGGGGAAGACGTCGTCTCCTTCCGCGCTGCGGGCGAGGGCCCTGCGCTTTTGTTCCTGCATGGGCTTCTGGGCAGCGCCGATAGCTGGGCGTGGCAGTTCCGCGCGCTGACGGATCGTTTCAAGGTCATCGCGTGGGATGCCCCCGGCTACATGGGATCCTCCGCCGCCGCGCCGCAGATCGAGGCCTTTGCGGATCGTCTTCAGGGGTTCATCGAAGCCCTTGATCTCGGGCAGGCGCGGCCCATGGTGATCGGCAATTCCATGGGCGGAACGCTTGCAGCCTATCTCGCCTCACGGCCGGATGCGCCGCTGTCGGGGTTGGTACAATCGTGCAGCCATGCGGGCTATAACGCGCCCGCAGGCACGCCGCCGACGCAAAAGCTGATCGAGCGGATCGAGAGCCTGAAACGCGACGGGCAACAGGCCTATGGCCAAAGCCGCGCGGAAGCGATGCTGGCCCAACCTGCGGATCGCCGCACCGTGGATCTCGCCGCGCGCATCGCAGCCCAGACGGATGCGGACGGGCTGTTCGCCGCAACGCGGATGCTGCAATTCGTCGATCTGCGCCCGCGTTACGCACAGATCAAATGCCCAATGATGGTGATCTTTGGCGAGCGCGATCCCGTCGTGCGGCCCGATCTAACGGAGGAGTTGCGCGGCCTGACCCGCTTTGCCACCCAGATCACCCTCTCCGATACCGGACATGCCCCGTATCTGGAGCGGCCCGAAGCCTTCAACGAGGCCATCACAACCTTCGCAGATCACGTCGCCGCCACGGCGCGCGCGCAAAACACATAACAGCACATTATCAGGGAGGATATTCATGCTGGGCTTTCTCATCGGCACAGGCATCACCATCGGTGCGGCTTGGCTCATCATCAAGAAGTATCAGGCGCATACCGTCTTGCTGCTCGCGGGGCTTCTGCTGCTCGGGCTATCCCCGCTGATCGCGCCGGAGACCTCGATCCTGTTCAAGGACGCCAAATCGACGGGGTGGGTTGTCTTTGACATCTTCGACTACGTGCGCGGCTCACTCTCGTTCCGCGCGGCGGGGCTGGGCATGATCATCATGGCCGCAGGCGGTTTCGCGAAATATATGGATCACGTCGGCGCGACCGAGGCGATGGTGACCCTCTGCATCCGTCCGCTCAAACTGCTCAAATCGCCTTATATCGTGCTCGCGCTTGGCTATATCGCGGGGCAGTTGCTGAATATTTTCATCCCCAGTGCCGCAGGCCTCGCGATGTTGCTTCTGGTGACCTTCTTCCCCACGCTCGTGCGTCTCGGGGTGAGCCCTGCCGCCGCCGCCGCGATGATCGGCACCACGGCGGTGTTGGATCTTGGGCCGGCCTCGGGGGCCTCAAACCTCGCGGCGCGGACGGCAGATCTAGATGTGGCGACCTATTTCGCCAGCTATCAATTGCCCGCATCGGTGCCTGCAATCCTCGCCATCGCTGTCTTGACCTATATTAGCGCCCGCTACTTTGATGCCCGCGCCAATCATGTCGCGCAGCCTGAGGTGGAGGCAGAACCCGACACCGCAATCGTTTCTGGCACCCCGCGCCGTGCGGCCCCTGCCTTCTACGCGCTGATGCCGATGATCCCCTTGGCGCTCACATTGGTGTTCAGCAATCTCGTCGTCAGCAGCATCTCTGTGCATGTGGTGACCGCGATGATCATCGGCGCGCTGATCGGCTTGCTGTGTGAAGTGTTCGTGCGGCGCGATACGCGGGTTGTCACCAAAGGCTTCATGGTCTTCTTCGATGGGATGGGGCAGATGTTTGCCAAGATCGTCTCGCTCATCATCTGCGCGGAGGTTTTCGCAGCGGGGCTGCAAACCATCGGCATGGTCGATTTCCTGATCTCGACCGCGCAAAACGCAGGCTTCGGGATCATGGCGATGACGATCATCATGTGCCTCATGGTCATGGTGATTGCGGTGATCACGGGGTCGGGCAATGCGGCCTTCTTTTCCTTCGGACAATTGGCACCGGGGATCGCGGGCAGCTTCGGCGTGGCCCCTGTCGCGATGCTGCTGCCGATGCAGCTCACCGCGGGCCTCGCGCGGTCAATTTCCCCCGTGGCAGGCGTGATCATCGCCGTGAGCGACGCGGGCAAATGCACGCCTTTCGAGATCGTGAAACGCACGGCCTTGCCGGTTATCGGCGGGATTATCGTCGTGATCGTGACGGGGGTGATCCTCGAATAACCAGTCTTTTTCCAGCAAAACACCCCCTCGCCCGTGCAACTGGCGGGGGGTCATCATGATAGATACGGGGAGGATAGATCATGAAAACCGCATTTCTCGCAGCGCTTATTGCCTGCGCAAGCCTCGGCGGGCCGATTGCAGCTTATGCCCAAGACGCCCAATCACCAGATAAAACAGCCCGCGCGCCACTTGCACTGGCCCCAAACGCGCCTGTTGAAGGCCCCGCCAAGACGGTGGCGCTCTATGGCAATTCCTACACGCATTATAACAACAACCTGAACACCCGCCTGCGCGACCTCACCCGCTCGCTGCTGCCCGAGAAGGCCAAGGGCTACAGCTATCGCGGTGTGACGATCTCCAGCGGGTTGCTCGGCTGGCACGCGCCAAGTCTCGTGTTCCAAAACAGTCTCAAACAGTGGGATACGGTGATCTTCCAAGGCAATTCGATGGAACCCATCGCCGAGGATGCCGAGGACCGCGCGTATTTCACCAAATCGGCGGTGGAGATGGCGCAGATCGCGCAAGAGGCAGGGTCCGCCGTGGTCTATTTCATGACATGGGCGCCCAAAGACCAGCCCGAGCTGACCGACCCCTTGGCGAAGGCCTATGTGGAGATTGCGGCGAAAACCGGCGGCTATGTTGCGCCTGTCGGGCTTGCCTTCGCGGCGGGCGCGCAACGCTTCCCCGAGATTGATCTCTACCATCCCGACGGCAAGCACCCGTCACTCGAGGGCACCTATCTCGCGGCCTGCGTCTTTTTTCGCGACGCTCTACAACCAATCCCCGCTGGGCGGCGATATCCCGATCGCAAGCGATATGTCGCCCGAGACGGCGCGGCGCTTGCAAATATTGGCCTGGGACACGGTGCAAGCCTTCCGCTCCTGAACGCGCGCCAAATGCGCACGGGCCCGCTGCAAAGCGGGCCCGAACGTCGGCAGGGTTTACGCGCTCAGATCACGCCGCGCCTTATTCGGCCTTTGCCTTTCGGGCGAGGTAGCGCTGCTTGATCATCGGCACCACGATCACGGCGACGGTCAAGGCGACGATCACGAGGCTCGTGGTGTTTTTGAACAAGATCATCCAATCGCCGCGCCCGATCCGCAGCGCAAGCCGCAGGTTCTCTTCCGCGAAGGCCCCGAGGATCAACCCGAGCACCACTGGCGGCAGCGGGAATTTCAGCTTGTCCATGACATAGCCAATCGCCCCGAACCCGAGCATCAGATAGACATCGAACATGCGCCCGTGGATCGAATAGACGCCGATCAGCATCAGCACGATGATCACCGACCCCAAGAGCGGGCGGGGAAGGTTCAAGAGGCGGGCGAAGCTGTTGGTTGCGAGCGACCCCCCGAGGAAGACCAGCAAGATCGCCCCGAACAGGAATTGCCACATAAAGCCGAAGACAACCTCCGGATTCTCGCGGAACAGCATCGGGCCGGGTTGCAATCCGTGGATCAGCAAGCCGCCCAGCATAACCGCCGCGACAGCCGTGCCCGGAATGCCCAGCGTCAAGGCGGGGATCAAAGCGGAAGCCGTGTCGGCGTTATTGGCAACCTCTGCCGCCGCGACGCCTTCCGGCTCGCCATGGCCCCAAGTCTCGGGGGTTTTCGAGGCGCGCCGTGCTTCGTTATAAGACATAAACGCCGCCATCGAGCCGCCCGCCCCCGGAAGGATGCCGATCCAGATCCCGATCAGCGAACCGCGCAGCCACGTCTCCCAAAAACGATACATCCGCGGCAGCGTGCTCCAGATCGGCTCGGTGCCGAGCTTGCGCGCATCGGTTTCGGTTTTCAGCGGCACTTCCAGCAGGTCGATGACCGGCGGCAGCGCGTAGAGGCCAACCAGCAGGATCACGATATTGATCCCGTCGAGCATCTCCAGCTTCCCGAAGGTGTAGCGATCCGTCCCGAAGATCGGATCGGCGCCGATGACTGAGACGAACACCCCGAAACAGGCACTGATCAGGCCTTTGACGGGGCTGCCGCCCAGCAAGAAGATGATCGAGGCGAGGCCGAAAATCGCCACCCAGAACACTTCTGACGGGCCGAAAAGCAAGGTCACTTTCGAGAGCGGCGGCGCGAGCAGCATCAAGGCGAAGGCGCTGGCGATCCCGCCGATGGAGGAGGAGACCACCGCGACTTGCAACGCAAAACCCCCTTCCCCCTTTTGCGCCATCGGATAGCCGTCAAACGTGGTGGCAACGGCGGCGGGGGTGCCGGGAATCCGCAACAGCACCGCAGGAATTGCCCCGCCATACATCGCGCCATTGTAGATACCCGCCATCAAGCCAAGCGCGACAAGCGGCTCCAGCCCGAAGGTGAAGGGGACGAGAACCGAGATCGCCATTGTCGCGCTCAGCCCGGGCATCGCGCCGACAACAATCCCGGCGATCACGCCGATGATCACCGCCGCGAAATTCGAAAAGCCGAGAACCGCAGGCAACGCGTTCAGAAGATCGGAATACATGATGACCTTACTTTCCCCAAAGACGACCGGACGGGAATTCCTGAGACATCCCGAAATCGAAGATCAGCCAGATCGTGCCGACCACGATCACTGTGGCAAGGGCGAGGCCCAGCGGATTGCGAAAGCCGAACACCCAAGCCACGAGCGGAACGGAAATGGCGGTGCTGATGTAGAACCCGATGAAATCGGTGGCGAGCGCATAGGCCACCACCAGCAAGAAAGCCCCTGCCACGCGTTTGGGGGCCTTCGTCATCGACGGGGCCGCCTCGCCCGCGCCGGCCTTGCGCTGATCGGACACCAGCAAAAGGACGGCCAGCACGATCAAACCCACGAGCATACTGGCAGGCAGCAAAGCGGACATGGCGCGCATGTCAAAGGTCGGGAAAAGAAACGCGACAGAGATCGCAATGATCCCGACTGCGGTCAGCGTTTCAGGCCGAAGCAGTCGATTGGTCTTGGAATGGGGCATGGCTCCGGCTCCGGATGAGGGAAGGAAGGGCGCGCAGATGTCTCTGCGCGCCCAATTGGATCAGTTCCAGGGCGTGGTTTCCCAGACGCCTTTGGCGAAGTCATAAAGGCTAATGGTGAGCGCTTTGAAATCAGCGCCCGTCACCACTTCAACGGGGTTGGCGGTTGCCGCCATCGCCGCGAGGAACTCCTTATCGTCCGCCAGCTTGCCAAACGCATCGAGAAGCTTGGCCTCGGCTTCGGCGGGCAGACCTGCCGGGGCCACAAAGCCGCGCATCGACCCGCTCACCAGATCGACGCCCTGCTCTTTGAAGGTCGGCAGGTCAGGTGCGAATTGCGACCGCTCGGCCTGCGCCACACCAAGGACGTTCAGCTCTTCCTGAAATTCCGCGACCTCGGAGACATTGAGGATCCCCATCGTCACATGGCCACCCATCAGGGCGGTGCGCGCCGGAGCCGACCCCGAGAACGGAACGATGGTGAATTCCGCGCCTGTCAATTGCTGGAGCTTGATCAGCATGAAGTGATCATCACCGCCAAGGCTCGACATGCCGACCGTCACCTCACCCGGATGGGCGATGGCTTCGGCAATTAGCTTGTCCATCGTATCAATTTTGCCGCCCTTGGTGGTGACGATCACGTTGGGATCATTCACCACATTGGCGAGATAGGTGAAGCTATCGACATCATAGGCGGAGGTGCGGTCGATGGTGCGCGCCATCATACCCGGCAAGTTGAAAGTGCCGATCGTGTAGCCATCAGGGGCAGCGCCTGCGGTGGTGGTGATCCCGATCTGGCCGCTGGCACCCGGAATGTTCTTGATCACGAGGCTCGCGCCCTCGCCCAAGTATTTCTCGATGAACGGTGCCGCGGTGCGCGCCATCACATCGGTGCCGCCGCCCGCATCGAAGCCAACGATGACTTCGATGGGTTTTTCGGGATAGTCCGCAAAGGCAGCGCCCGCGGTCAGGATCACAGCGCCCATGAGCGCGGTCTTCTGGATCAGTTTCAGCATGGTTATCCTCCTAATACATGCATGTCGTCAGGTTCAGGGAAAGGCGCAGCCGAGCTTCTTGAGCGCGGCATCAACCCAACTCCGGTCATTGGTTCCTTCGGCAATCGCCTGAAGCTGACGCGTTTCCGCGTCGAGTTTCGCCTGTGCTTTGCCCAAGACCTCCTCAGCCTCCGCAATGCCGATGCACAATACGCCGTCGCCATCACCGATCACGATATCCCCGGGATGAACAACCATGCCATCAATGCTGACAGGCACGTTGATCTCGCCGGGGCCATCCTTATACGGGCCGCGATGGGTCACTCCGGCTGCGAAAACCGGATGATTGATGTCCCGGATCGCATCCGCATCCCGAATAGCGCCGTTAAACACCAGCCCCGCCACGCCGCGTTTGATCGCATAGGCCAGCATCATCTCGCCGAAGAGCGCATTGGTGGTGTCGCCCCCCGCATCGACGACGATCACATCACCGGGTTGGGCCATATCAAGGGCCTTATGCAGCATCAAGTTATCGCCCGGCCGTGCTTTGACCGTCAGCGCCACGCCCGCCATACCGCCCGAGCCGTGCATCGGCCGGATCCGCGCGCCTGCTGCGGTCATCCGCGACATGCTATCGGAGACATTGGCCACGGGCAGTTTCGCGAAAGCCTCGACGAGGGCCTTGGGCGCGACCTCGGTGCGGTTGAGAATACGAAATCCGATTGTCATGATCAGTCCTTTACTTTGCCAAGGCCGGGTTTGCGGCCTCCAGAAGCTTCCGGTTCGCGATGCGCTCAACGGGGAGCGTTTCGCCCTCGAGCACCGCCAAAATCCCTTTGACCGCCTCAACACCCACGCGCGCGTTGGCTTGGCGGGTCACGCCGCCGATATGCGGGCTCATCACGATCTGCGGTTCGGCAAAGAACGGATGATCTGCGGCGGGCGGCTCGACGGCAAATGTATCAAGCCCCGCCCCTGCCAAATGCCCAGAACGGATCGCGGCCAGTAACGCGGCCTCGTCAATCAGCCCGCCCCGCGCCGTGTTCACCACATAGGCCCCCGCTGGCATCCGCGCGATGGCCTTCGCGTTGAGAATGCCGCGGGTCTGCTCGGTCAGCGGGCAATGCAGGCTCAGCACCTCCGAGCGCTCGAGCAGCGCGTCAAAGCTGGCGCAGCGTGTCACCGCATGCGCCTCGAAGAGCGCATCGTCCGCGAAAGGATCATAGCCGATGACGGTCAGGCCGAGCCCGCGCGCCATCCGCACCGTCGCCTGCGCAATCGCGCCCATCCCCATCAGGCCAAGCGTCTCCCCCGCGATCTCGCGGCCCGCGAACCCTGCCTTTTCCCAGCGCCCGGCCCGCAGCCCCGCATCGAGCGGCAAAAGCCGTTTCACCGTCGCCAGCATCAGCGCAATCGCATGTTCCGCCACCGAAACCGCATTCGCCCCCGTGGCGACGAGCACCGGAATGCCGCGATCCGCCGCAGCCTTCAGATCAATATTATCAACGCCAACGCCGTGTTTGGAAATCACCCGAAGCTGCGGCGCGCGGTCCATGACACTGCCGTCGATACGGCCCATCCGCGAGACGATCCCCACTGCGCCGGTGCGCTCCATATAGTCGGAAATCACGGCACTATCGGCATAGGGCGGCGTGTGGACGGCCTCATAGCCGTGCTCGGTCAACACGCGGGTTGCGCTCGGGTCCAGATCGGGGCCGGTCACGAGGATGGTCTTGCTCATCGCAAAAATCTCCGCTGCGCCGTCCATTTAGGGGGCGCAAATTTGGGTTTCGGTTTTGATAGGCCGCACTCCCTCTCCCAAAAGACTGCGGCAATCCTCCTGCTTGGATCGTGATAGCAGACAGAAGATCTTTACAAAAACGCGAAATACTGCTTTATAGATTAAGAATTACTGGATTTGTTATGGATACGCGCCAGCTCAAAACGCTTCTCGCCATTGCGACACATGGCACATTCGCCCAAGCCGCGGAGATCGTCGGATTGACGCCCTCTGCTGTCAGCCAGCAGATCAATGCCTTGGAGCAAGAGCTGCGCGTGACGCTTTTTGATCGCTCCTCGCGGCCCCCGAAACCCACCCCGCACGGCATGCAGGTTATTGAAGTTGCTCGGGAAATATTGCGGCTGGAGGAGGATACGAAATCCAGCCTGCGCGGCGATCAGATCGCGGGCACCCTGATGCTGGGGTCGGTTCGATCCAGCGCGCTGAACCTTCTGCCACAGGCGATCGTGCAGATGCGCAGCCGCTATCCGATGCTGAAAACAAACCTGCGGGTGTCGTTATCTTCGACGCTGATTGCGGATGTGGCGGCGGGAAGGCTGGATGCCGCCATCGTCGCGGAGCATGTCGGGTTTCCCAATGCCCTGCGCTGGAGCCCCTTCCTGCGCGAACCGCTCTGGCTGATTGCCCCGAAAGGCACCCAGTCGGACGATTCGCTGCACATCCTCAACACCAGCCCCTATGTCCGGTTTCGCAGCGCTGTGCCGCTGGCGAACCTCATCGATACGGAAATCTCGCGGCTTGGCTGCGTCACGCAGGACGTCGCGGAGATCGACACGATCGGCGCCATCGTCACCTGCGTTCGTCAAGGGCTTGGCGTGTCGGTCGTGCCGCATGTGGCCTTGCAAGAGCCGGAAGATCTGGAGTTGGTCCGCCTGCCCTTCGGCCAACCCCAGATCAACCGTCAAATCGGTATCGTCGAGCGCACCGTGTCCCCCCGCGGCGAAATCATCGCGCGGCTGCATTCCGTCCTTGCCGAACTCTGCGGGGTGCACGGGCTGGCGCGGCGAGAGGATTAGCGCCCCCCCTCCGGCCCGACCCTCTACGGTCTCACCCGCGCCAGCCAATCCAGCACCAAATCGGCAAGCGCGGCGCTGTTATCGTCCATCATCGGCATATGCGAGTTGCCATAGATACCACGGGCGGGCAGATCCACGACATCGGCAATCCCCCCTGCCCGCGCCAAGCCCGCCGCGCGCGCATCGGCGTCAGATCGGTAAGCCTCCCATGCGGGCAGGCCCGAGCAGTGATCCCCCCACAGGAACAGATGCGGCACGGTGGCTGCCGCCGCGAACTCTGCCGCGCTGACCTCCGGTGCGCCCGCAGGCTCCACCAGAACCACGGCAGCGACCCGATCCGGATAGCGCGCCGCGATCCGTTGCGCGAACCAGCAGCCTTGGCTGTGGGCGATGATGATCGCCTTATCGAACCCCTCGATCAACTCGCGGTAAGCGGCCTCGGTGATCTCGGTATTGGTTGTCCAGCGCGGCACGAATTGCGCACAGAGCTGATCGAACCGCTCCAGCGGGAAGCGCTGGGGAACATAGGCCTTGCGCAGGGTCGGATCGGCGCTGAAGCCCCCCTTCGGCCCCATGCGGAACAAGGACCACGCGTCCTCCTGCGTGCGAAACAGCGGCACATCCGGATAGATCTGCGGGAAAGGCGCCCAAGAGGACCGCCCCCGCTCCACCGCATCCGACACCACGACATCATATCCCGCTCGCAGAAAATGATTGGCCCAGCCCTCACGGCCATCGGGCGTGGTTTCCCACGTGACACCCGACATCGCCCCGCCATGCCAGAACAGCACCGGCAGATCCATAAGCGGCGCCGCGAGCTGGAAATGCTGCGCGTAGAGTTGGCCGCAGATGTAATGCCCGTTGAGATCCACCTCGCGCGGCGCGGCATTGGGCGAGACCCGCACCTGCTGGCGCGGCTGATCCGCAAGCTCGACGCGTCGCCCGCTGGTGTGGAAACTGCGGATCTCGCGCAGGGAAATCGGCCGCGTTTTATCGGTTTGCATCATGCTCATTGTGCGGGGCGCTCCGTATGCGGGGTGTCTTTCGCCGCGATGTCATCGCCCGCCAGCGCGATCAACCGCACTCTGACCGAACAGCCGGACACTGCCTGCAGCAGATCATGCAGCGCGACGGCGGCGGCATCGCGGACGGGTTTGCTGCGCGCCTCAGAGGCGCGATGCTGGACGATGCACAGCACATCGCAGCCCTGCGGTGGGGCCAGCATGGCGGCCAGCATCACCTGAATCGTCTCGGGCGCAGGCGCGAGATGCGTGAGCAGCGCCTGCGTGACCTCCTGTGTCACGCGCGCGGAGGCGCGTTCGAAACCGGGCAGTGCCGTGGGCGAAATAAAGATCTGTGCGATAGGCATGTTAGTTCTTTCCAAAGACCAGATCAGGCAACCAAGTCGAGATCACCGGAACGAAAGTGATGAGCACGAGCAGCGCAAGCATCAGGCCGATATAGGGGATCACCCCTTTGATCACGTTGCCGATGCTGGTCTCTGCCACCGATTTGAGGACGAAGAGATTGAGGCCGACAGGCGGTGTCAGCAGCGCGATTTCCATGTTGATCACCAGCACCACCCCGAAGTGGATCGGATTGATCCCGAGCTGGATCAGCACAGGGACGACCAGCGGCACGAAGATCAGGATCACCGAGATCACTTCGAGGAACATCCCGAGGATGAACATGATCACATTGGCAAGGATCAGGAATTGCCATGCGCTGAGCTCAAACCGCTCGATGACACTCACCAAAGCCCCCGTGACACCCGCACCCGTCAGCCAATGCGCAAAGGTCAGCGCGGAGAGCACGATGAAGATGATCACCCCCGTTTGCCGCACGCCATCCGCAAGGATCGGCAGGATGTCGCGCCATGTGATCTCACGGTAAAAGAGCAAGCTGACGAGCAGCGCCACGACAGCCGACAGCCCCGCCGCCTCCGAGATCGTCACGAGGCCGGAATAGATCCCGCCGAGGATAATCAGCGGCACCAAAAGCGCGGGCAGCGCGTTGAGATTGGCCCGCAGGAACTGGCTGCGATCCATCGCGGGTTCGACGGGAAGATCCTCGCGCACCGCAAACCAGCGGATATAGGCAAGGAAGATCACAACCTGCAGCAAACCCGGGATCACCCCTGCGAGAAACAGGCGCGGAACCGATTCATCGACGATAATCCCGTAGATCAACATCGCGAGGCTTGGCGGGATCAAAATCCCCAAGGTGCCCCCTGCCCCGACTGTCCCGCTGGCGAAGCTGATCGGATAGCCACGCTCTTTCATCGCGGGGATCAACACCGCGCCAATCGCGAGGGCCGTTGCGACAGAGGAGCCCGAGATCGCCGCAAACACCGCCGTGGCCAAGACGCAGACAATCCCCAGAGCGCCGCGCGTCCGCCCGACCCATGCTGCCGCCATCTCGATCAGCGCCCGCGCAACACCGCCGCGTTGCATGAAGGTGGCCGCGATCACAAAGAGCGGAATCGCCACCAGTGTGTAGGAATTCAGATGGTTCGCATATTGCTGGCCTAAGGCCACCAGCGGCTGCCCCTCAACCAGCCAAACCAACAGAGCAAGCCCCGACAGCACGAGGTAAATCGGCACGCCGACCAGCAGCAGCGCGAAGAACAGCACCAAAACAATCGAAATCAGCATGATGTGCCCCGCGGCCGCAAAAGAGAAACAAGCTGGATCGCATATTGCGCCGAACATAGGCCGAACCCGACCGGAATCGCGGCGTAATAGCCCCACATCGGGAAGCGGATCGAACTATCGCTGCGCTCGCCAAACATGAGCGCGAAATCGACCATCTTCAGCCCCGCGTAGACGATGCCCGCACTCACAAGAATGCCAAAGGCGCAGGTGAAGATTTCCGCCCCTCTCACCGCGCGCGGTGAGAGATGCTCAATCGCCATATCGACGCTCACATGCATCCGATCACGGATCAGGCGCGAGGCGCTGAGCATGACAGCCCAACCAATCAGATAAACGGTGACCTCTGCGCTCCAATCGGGGAGGCTTGCGGGGGAGAGATAGCGAATAACCGCTTCGCTGACCGTCAGCAGGCCAGCCCCGAGGGCAAGGATACCGGTCAAGCCGGTCTCCACCCCAAGGAAGAGTTTAGAGAGAGACGTCATTGGAGTTTGCCTTTGAAGAATACCGCGCCTGCAACGGCGCTAGGGGGAGCGCCGGCGTTATGGCTTGATCTGGTCTTGCATCAAATCGACGAAGGCCTGATCAATCCCGAGCTGCTTGAGCAACGCAGGCTGCGATGCCATCAGTTTTTCGCGCATCGCGGCCAGATCTTCGGCGGACGGGTCAGAGGTGACGATGCCGTGGCTGGCGTTCATCTCGCGCGCTTCGTTCTGGCGTTGATCGGCAAAATCGCGCTGCCCGTCGACCATCTCATCCCAAGTGGAAAGCAGAACCGTCTGCAAATCCTCCGGCAGCTTATCGAAGCTGCTTTGCGAAATCAGCGGGACGTATTGCACAATCGCTTGGCGATCCTCCATCGCGTAGCGCACGCCCGCATCCCAGAGCTTCGCACTGGCGACAGATTCCTGTGTCGCCCAAAGCGCGCTGATCGTGCCGGTTTGCAGCGCTTGCGGCACATCGGGCCATGAGATCTGCACAGGCGCGCTGCCCATTGTCTCGTAGCGCTGGATCGTTGCCGGGCCACCTGGCACCCGAACTTTCATCCCTGCCAGATCTTGCGGCGCGTTGAGCGCGGTCTGCGTCGAGAACACCGTGCCGAAGCCCAGATCAATCGGACGCCCCAATACTTTCACCCCGAGCTTTGACTCGATCCGGCCATGCAGATCGGCCCCAACAGGCCCGTCAACCAGCGCATAAATCTCGTCGCGCCCGAGGCCGTAGAACATCGGAAGCTGCTCGAAATCGCATTCGGGAACGAAGCGGGAGATCAACTGATATTGCGGGATTGCGATATCCACCGCGCCCTGCGCCACGGCCGCCGCAGCCTCGGAATCCTTATACTTCGCCGCCGCCTCGAAAATTTCGAGCGTCAGACGCCCGTCCGAGCGCTCCTCAAGCTGCGCTTTGAAATCCCGCAGCCAGACGTTGCGCACATGCTGCGGGCTCGTGTCGAGCGACACCGAAAGGCTGTAATCTGCGGCCATTGCCCCCGATCCGGCCTGAATCGCTAGTGTGGCAGTCAGTGCCGCCACGATAGATTTAAAGGTCATGATTTCCTCCCATGGATATCTCGATAGGCACCCTAACGCCGTCTGACAGAACATTCTCATATGGATTGCGTCTTCCAGTATAATGAATTTATTATACCTGATGGCACAGCTCGCGCATCAGTTTGATCTTGTCCGTCTCAATGCCTTTTTGGCGGTTGCCGAAGAAGGCAGCATCACCGCCGCGGCAGAGCGCCTCGGCGTGGCCCAGCCCGCGCTGTCTGCCTCGATCAAACGCTTGGAAGCGGATCTCGGGCATCGGCTGTTTGATCGCCTGCCGCGTGGGGTCGCGCTCACGCCAGCGGGGCGTCAGTTTCTCCCAGATGTCTATGAGGTGTTCGGCATCTTGGGCGGCGTGCAAGCACGGCTGGATGCCTATACGGAGGTGCCGCGCGGCGAAGTCTCGATTGGCCTCCCCCCATCAGCGGGCGCGGTATTGATCCAACCGCTATTGCGCCGCCTGACACAGGCGTTTCCCCATGTTTCGATCCGCATGGTCGAAGCGATGTCGGGGTATCTTCAGGGCTGGGTCGCCTCCGGCGATCTGGATATCGGGTTAACGTTCAGCGCCGCTGATACCGAAACCGTCACCGCGACGCCGATCTTCGAGGAAGAGGTTATGCTAATCGGGCGCAGGGCTGATATCGAGACCTTGCCAACCCCGTTTCCGATCCATCTGCTCGCGGAGATTCCGCTGATTGTGACCTCGTCGCGCCACCGTTTACGCCACGATATAGACACGCAGATGGAGGCACTCGGCAAGGAGCTCAACATTCTCTATGAAATCGACGCGGGCAATCAGCTTGTCCAACTTGTTTCGGCAGGGACCGGATACGGGATCTTTGCGCGCAGCGCTTTCTCTGCGGAGCTGGCCGAAGGGATCGTTGCCGCGATCCCTTTCGCACCAAATTATCGGCGCGTTGCCTGCCTCGTTGTGCACCGCCGCAAAGCGCTCGACAGGATCGTCCGCATGGTTTTGGAAGAAATCAAAGCAACCTCCGTCGAGTTTGCCCCGCGCGGGCATTGGACGGTTCTGGGGTGACGCCAAAGGCGCTCACTCTGAGCTCGGGGGGTCAAAGGCACCGGGCACCAATTCCTCCCAAAACGCTTCAATCGCCCGTGCGTTGAGCGCCGACATCCAGCCGTGCCGCTCAAAATCATCGCGCGCGGCGCCTTCCAGACGTGATCCGAACAAGCGCTTATCCGCATCGCGCTGCGTCGGTGTCCGGCTGGCGGCCAGATCGCGCACCCGCGCCAGTCGCTTGCCGCGCTCGCTCACGGGCTCAAGGGGAGGGGCAGGGTTTCGCGGCGAAACCGTCTCCGTGCTGTAACCTTCTTTCAACGCCGCGGTGAGATAGCCGACAGCGTTTTTCACCCCGCCCTGCCCCGCGACGTAATCCAGCTTACCACGCACATAATCCTCGCCGTGTTCGTTGACCCATTGCCGCGCCAAACGATCACTGACCCCGAGCGCGATCAGCCGCGCATAGACGGGCGAGCTCCGCAGCCCTTCGCCATCATCCAGATCCAGAATCGAGAGCTGCGGGTTCTCGGCGATCTTGAAGCGGATATCGGTCACCGTGCGGCCCATTTTCCGCGTCTCCGGCGTCACCACGATATTGGAGGTCTTGTTCACCTCCGCCACGGCGGGCTTGATGATCTTGGCGTTGAGATGCTTGAACACCTCGTAATAGGGGCTATCGGCCACCCCCATCAACCGCCGGAACAGATCGAGCGACCACCAGCCCGTCGATCCGGTGCGCACGAAGCGGTAGCAATTCTCGTAGAGCGCCAGCGCATGGCCGCTGGTGAAGCGCCGCTGGATGTTCAGGTTGATCAGCGCGAACACTTTCGGATCGTTCAGCTTCTCCGCCAAGGCGGGGGAATAAGCATACTCACAGATCCCGCCTTTCAGCTTGGCATAGCTGAGAAGCGAGGAAACCCCCCATTCCTGCCGCCCGTCCGCGCCGAGCATATCCCACTCCGCAACAGTCTCTGCGAGACCGCGTAGAGACTGTTTGAGCGTGTCCATATCGTTCGAATTATAGCCGATCATCATCGACAGCGTCCGCGCATCAATCTGATGCACGGGCTGGCTGGTTAGCGTGTCATAAGCGTTGAGCAAAAGCACATTCGAGAGCTTGCGCTGCAATAGCGTGAGCTTGCCAGAGACATGGATCGCGGCCACGTTCTTTTTCACTGCCCCCCGCCGGAGAGATCCGGTGAGCTGCTCTCTCGGGATATCGTCCATTGCGCCCTATCCTGTCGATCTGGGCTATCACTGTAGCCGCCTCATATGGTCCAGCGGTTCAGCGCGAGTCGCCCTGACCGTGGTTGACCCAAGTATCCGCTATCAGGTATCCGTATTCAATAAATGTTTTGGCACCTTTAAACCCATCAAACCACGCCACCGTAAATAGGTACCTATCGCCCCGCACGGCCAGTTGAGGAACCCGTTTACGGGATGCACCCGATCCGACCTTCGAATCGCATCCAGCCGATTCGAAGCAAATAGACCCTAAGACGCAGGAAAGAGTGTCTAACAGCGACTCGCCCCCCTGCCCTCCTGCGAATCGACACCTGATTTCCTGAATCTGGGTACCTTCAGCACCGTAAAGAGGTGCCCAACGCCCTGTGAACGGATACCTTAATGACGGTAATTCACTGAAATATATAAGAAATGCTTCGCACAAAGATCTTAAAATTACCTAAATAAATCTAAACAAACCGCTGTTGTCTTTCTCGATCTATCTTCAAAGAGAGAAGGAGATTCACAACTGCCCTGTGATGTGCGATAAATCCCCTAACATCACGCGAAATGGCGTACATGCAGAGGTATCATGACAGGCAAACCCAGTGCTCCGAGCAAAGTCGAGCTTCCGCCCTATTTCAATATAGATCCCGAGCAAGCCGCGAAAGCGCTCTCTGAACCGATCAACACAGCCCGTTTTGCCAAGGCCGCTGCCTTTGTTGCACGCGGGCGCGATGATCTGGCCAAGCGCGGCTATGCGCCCGATGGTAAAAAGCGGTTGCGCAAGTTTTCCACATGGGAAGTCTGCAAGTATCTGATCCCCGTCAACCCCGCGCATCTGCGTAGGGTTCTCAAAGCCCATGAGGATTTGCCGCAGGGCGAGGGCGAAGGCGGGTCGAAATGGTTCACCTTGGAGGACATCTTGCGGCTCCGAGATCATTTCGCGGAAGAGGGTGCGAAGGATCGGGAATACCGCGCGTGGCGGCCCGAGGGTTTGCCCGCCAAGGTGATTGCGGTCGCCAATTTCAAAGGCGGCGTCGGCAAGACATCGACCGCAGCACATCTGGCGATGTCGGCCGCATTGGATGGCTATAAGGTGCTGGTGATTGATCTCGACAGTCAGGGGTCGATGACCTCGATCCTCGGCGGCACTGTGGCGGATGAATGGGAAACCGTCTTCCCGCTGATGGCGCGGGATTACGCGCTGAACCTGCAAGCCGAGAATAAGGTGCGCGAAGCCGCCGGTCTGCCGCTCTTCCCCTTCGATGAGACGCTCACCGAGGCGCTGGGGGTTTCGCCGCGAAACCTCGTGCAGAAAACCCATTGGCCCAATATCGATCTGATCGGCGCGCAGCTCAATCTTTATTGGGCGGAGTTTCAAGTGCCGGTCTGGCGGATGCAGCTAAAGTCCTGGGCGCTGTGGGATTCCCTCTCGAATGCGCTAAGTGAGGGCGGCTTGCTGGATGATTACGATATGATCTTCCTCGATACGCCCCCTGCGCTCGGGTATCTGACGATCAACGCCTTGGCCGCCGCCGATATCCTTCTGGTTCCGCTCGGCGCGAGCTTCCTTGAGTTCGATTCCACGGGCCGCTTCTTCGATATGATCTATTCGACCTTCTCCTCGATCGAGGAAGGCGAAAACCGGATCCGGCGTGCGGATGGCCTGCCGGAGATGCGGTTTGAATGGGATGCGGTGCGGGCCTTGATCACGCGGTTCGATGCCTCGCAGCAAACCGATCTGGCCAATGTCGTGCAGGCCTATTTCGGCGATTTCATGACGACCTACCGCCAAGAGGTCACGGCGATGGTCGGGCAGGCGGGGGAGCAGGTCTCGGGGATCTACGAGACCGATTACCGCGATTTCAACCGCGATACCTATGTGCGCGGGCGTGAGACTTTTGACCGGACATGGGCCGAGGTGAAGCAGGTTGTTCTGGGCACGTGGTGGCGCGATCTGCAAATGCAAAAAGCCGAGCAGGGGGAGGACTAACCCATGGCGAAACGACGGAAACTGGAAGCGCCCTCGGCGGATGACCTGACGCGTTTTGAGGAGGAGTTTCGCAGCGAAACCTCCTCACGCCCGCCCAATCTCGCACCGATTGCGCAGGTCGCCGCCGAGGCGGCCAGCGGGTATGATCCGCGCCCGTCACAGGTGCGCGCCGAGGCCGCAAAGGATCGCGCCGATGCGGAGCGGCTGCGCGGCTTTGAGGGCAAGGGCTTGGTGATCCAAGAGATCCCGCTCGACGAGATCGACGCCGATGCTCTGGTGCGGGACCGCGTTGCGCTCAACCCCGCTGAGATGGACGAGCTGCAAATGTCGATTGCGGCCAATGGCCTGCGGCTTCCGATCGAGGTGTTCGCGCTGCAGGGGCACCCCAAAGGGTTCAAATACGGGCTGCTCTCGGGCTATCGGCGCTACCGCGCGACCCAAGCCTTGCGCGGGCAGGGCGGGGCGAGTGACCCCTATGACACGATCAAAGCCTTGGTCCGTGAGCCAGAGGCGATGGGCGGCACCTTTGCCGCGATGATCGAGGAGAACGAGATCCGCGCAGCCCTTAGCCATTACGAGCGGGGGCGGATCGCGGTGATCGCCAGCCAGCAAGGCGCGTTTACCACGACGGAAGCCGCCGTCAACGGGCTGTTCCCGATGGCATCAAAGGCGAAGCGCTCCAAGATCCGGTCGTTTTCCCTGATCTTTGAAGAGCTTGGGGATATGCTGACTTTCCCCGAATTGATTAAAGAACGCGACGGGTTGAAGCTCGCCGTTGCGCTGCGCGAAGGCCATGAGGCGGTGTTGCGCGCGGCACTGGCCGAGCAAACGCCCGAGACGCCCGAGGATGAGGCGCAGATGATCGAAGCCGCGCTGGCGCGTCTGTCGCCCGCAGAGGTGGATGTGCGGCGCGGCGGGCGTCCGAAAACCGCCGAGGCGCGGGGCGAGGGCAGGGAGGTCGCGCTGCCCAACGGGATCGTTTTGCGCAGCACGAAAGAGGCGGGGGGCTGGTCGATCCGGTTGAAGGGCAAACCCGTGGATAGCGCGCTTGTCGATCTCGCGCTGGCCGAGCTGGAGCGGCTCTTGGCAGAGCGGGATTGATCCGAGAGAAACGGATGCGGCGCGCCCGATAGAGGGCGCGCCGTCAGAGAAATTTAAGAATTTCCACAAACTATCAATAGGTTGATGGGGAGGGGCCTCTGACCTTGCGGATTACCCTTCGTGGCGTTCAAAGCGGTGCGAGAACGTCTGATAGGCCTCCAGATCAACGACCTTCGCGTAATCCGCGTAGCTGGCAACGGGGGGCGTTTTCGGGCGCCCTGCGCTGTGCAGATCGGCCAGCGCGGCGCGGCTTCCGGCGATGGCGGCAAACAGCGCCGTAACCGCATAGAGCACCACGGTGAACCCCATCTCCTGCAAGGTGTCGCGGCCCAAGCTCGCGGCTTCGGTTCCGTCCACAAGGCTGACGACCTTCGGCCCCTCAAGGCCGCGCGCGATCCCTTCCACCTCCGCGACGGTTTTGACGCCGTCAATGAACACAAGATCGACTCCAGTCTCGCGGTAGGCCTTCGCCCGCTCAAGGGCGCTGGCCAGCCCTTCGGGCTGCAACGCATCTGTGCGCCCGATCAGCACCATCCGCGATCCGATCTCCTCGCGCGCCGCGACCAAAGCCTCAAGGCGCTGCACGGCTTGCGCGCGGCTCACGAGGCGGGTGCCTTGTAGCTGGCCGCAGCGTTTGGGGCTTTCCTGATCTTCCAGATGCAGCGCAGCAACGCCTGCCAGCGCGTAATCTTGCACCGTGCGGCGGATATTGAGCGGGCCGCCATAGCCTGTATCGGCGTCGGCAATCACAGGCAATGCGCAGGCGCGCACGAAGCTTCGCGCTTGCTCGGCCATTTCCGATTGCGTCATCAACCCCAGATCCGGTGTGCCAAGGCGCGCGGCGGTTGCGCCGAGGCCCGTCATATAAACCGCCTCGAATCCCGCCTCCTGCACGAGCCGCGCGGTCATCGCATCTGCGGCACCCGGGGCTGCGAGGATCCCGCCCTTATCAAGCCGCGCGCGCAGGCGCTCTGCCCCGTTCAAAAGTCCTGATTGTGTCATGTCTGGTTTCCTTTTTCAGGGGCCGGCCTGCCCAGATGGCCTTCCTCGAGCGCATGGCCGTAAACCTCTTGCGTGCGGCGGATATGGATCGCGAGCGCGGCATCAAAGGCGGGCAGATCTTCTGTTTCCAAGAACTGCAGCATCTGGCGATGTTCGGTCAGCGATTCCGAGCGGCGTTCGGCGTAGGGCGCGGTGATATTGGCCCGCAAAGCGGCGATCCGCCCTGCGACGAGGCTATTGGCGTCGCGCAGATAGGAGTTGTTGCAATGCGCAAAGGCCGCGCCGTGGAACCGCGTATCGAGCTGCCCGTAGCCGACAGTATCATCGGCGTTGAGCGCGCTTTCCATCTGGGCGACGATCTCGCGCATCTCGGCGAGGTAAGGCGCGCGCGCCGCCGTGAGAGCGACCCGCACGGCCTGCATTTCAAGGATTTCGCGGTAGAGGCAGATCGCGGCGATATCCTCGTGCGAGGTCTCGAACACGAAACTGCCCCGCTTGGGGCGCACCACAACCAGACCTTCGCGCGCCAAGATCGCCATCGCATCGCGGATCGGCGTGCGCGAGACCCCGAGCAGATCCACGAGGCGATCTTCCGAGATATTCTCGCCCATCCGGAAATGCCCCGACAGGATTGCCTCGCGCAGTTGGTCGGCAGAAATTTCGGCCAGCGAGCGGGCAGGGCGGATGCGGGCGAGGGTCATGGGGTCGCTTTCAATCTGGTGCGCAGCCACAATACCGCAGGTGTCGCCCAGACCACCAGCACCAGCAGCGCAAGGCCCGCCGCGATGGGGCGCTCCACAAAGCCGAGCAGCCCGCCATCCGATTTGATCAGCGATGTCACGAAGTTCCGCTCCACCAGAAGGCCCATGACGATGCCCAAAATCGCGGGGGCGACGGGGAAGCCGTTCTCCTCCATCAGATAGGCGAAGACGCCCAGAACCAGCATGATGACGATGCCCGAAGCCGAGGAATCGATGGAATAGGAGCCGACGATACAAAAGCCGAGGATCAGCGGCGCGAGGGCGAGTTTCGGCACGCGCAGCACCTGCGAGGCCAGTGCCACCGCGATCAGCCCGAGCGGCACGATCAGCAGGTTCGCGAGCAGGAAGGTCAGGAAAATCGCCATGATCTGATCGCCGGAGGTCAGAAACACCATCGGTCCGGGATTGAGGCCTTTGACATAGAGCACGCCGATGACAATCGCGGTGATGCTGTCGCCTGGAATGCCGAAGACCATGGCGGGGACGTAAGCCCCTGACAGGGCAGAGTTATTGGCCGCGCAGGCTTCGACAAGCGCGGTTTCGTTGCCCTTGCCATAGGTTTCGGGCTTGCGTGAGAACCGCTTGGAGACAGCGTAGGAAATCCACGAGCCGATATCCGAGCCTGCACCGGGCAGGATGCCGATCACCGTGCCGATGGTGGAGCCGCGCAACAGCTTGGTTTTCGAGCGCCACAGCAGTTTGCCCACGCCCTCGAACATCCGGAACGGGTTGCCGATCGGCGCGACGGGCGGCAGGGCCTCGCGGTTGACGACGGTGCGGATCAGCTCGGGGATCGCGAACATCCCGATCAGCGCGGGCACGAAGGCCACACCGGAGAGCAGCGATTGCACGCCGAAGGTAAAGCGCGGGTAGCCGGAGGTGGTTTCCATCCCGATGCTGGCGATCATCAGCCCGAACAAAAGCGCGATCAGCGATTTCAGGATCGAGCCTGTGCCCAGCATCACGGCGGCGGAGAGGCCGAGGATCGCCAGCCAGAAATACTCGAAGGAGGTGAAATTCAGCGAGACAATCGCCAATTGCGGCGCGGCGACCATCAACACCAGAGAGCCGAAGACCCCGCCGATGGCCGATGCGGTTACCGAAATCCCGAGCGCCCGCCCGACGCGGCCCGCGCGGGTCAGCGCGTTCAGATCATCAATATAGGCAGCAGAGGCCGCCGTTCCCGGAATCCGCACGAGGGCGGCGGGAATATCGGAGGCAAAAATCGCCATCGCGGCGGTGGTCACAATCGCCGCAATCGCGGGGACGGGATCCATGAAGAAGGTGATCGGCACCAGCATCGCCGTTGCCATTGTCGCCGAGAGGCCCGGAACCGCGCCGACAAACAGGCCGAACGCCGCGCAGGACAGCATCACCAGCGCCATATTCCAGTTCAGCACCAGCGGCAGGGCTTCTCCCAGATGGGTCAGCATCACAGAACCCCTTTCAAGATACCCGAGGGCAAAGGCACCAGCAAAAACCGCGTCAGCAGGATGTGGACACTCACCACGAAGACAACCGAGAGCAGCATCCAACCCCAATGGCGGTGGCCAGAGGCAAGGAAGAGCGCGATCAGCAGGAGGCTCCCGCCGATTGGAAAGCCGACGCGCTCGAAGGTGAGGGCCAGCAGCAAGGCTCCGCCGATCATCACGAGAGCTGTGAGTTGCTGATCCCGCAGCGCCCATGCCGGATGCGCCTCGGCCAAAGGCGCGCGGGTGCGCAGCCCCTGCAGCGCGAGAAGGAGGCCGCCCATCGCACAGAGGCTGCCCAGAACAATCGGGAAGGTCCCTGCGCCGATGGGCTGTCCGGTCAATTGCGGAAAGCCGCGCGCGGTCCAGACAATCCACAGGCCGAACGCGATCAGCGCAAGCCCGATGGCCGTATCATGGAATTTCATTCCGATCCCTCCCCGAGAAGTCCGGTCAGGCCCGCGCGGAACTCCCTGCGCGCGGGCCTGACCTCATGTGATGGCCGTGTCGGCGCGGTTATTGCTTGGCGAGGCCGACCGCTTTGAGCGTTTCGCCCAAGCGCGCATCGGAGGCCGCCATGAAGGCCTCGAAATCGGCGCCCGTTGTCCATTGCATCGCATAGCCGCGCTGCGCCATGAACTCGGTATAGGCCGGATCTTGGACAACTTCCCCCAGCGCGGTGGTGAGCTTCTCGGTCACCACCGGCGATAGGCCTGCGGGGGCGACAAGGCCGCGCCACGAGCCCAGCGAGAAATCATGGCCCGTGGCCTCATTGAAGGTCGGCACATCGGCGGCCACCTCCAGACGCTCGGGCGCGAAGACGGCGAGCGGGCGGATAAGCCCGGCTTCCATCAGGGCTGCGGCCTCGGGCAGCGAGGCCGTCGCCATATCGACACCGCCCGCCGCCAGATCTTGCAAGCCGGGGGCTGCGCCCTCGGACGGCACCCATGCCACGCGCTCCGCAGGCATGCCCGCTGCCATCAGCATCCCTGCCAGCGCCAGATGGTTCACACCGCCCTGCGCCGAGCCGGAGCCTTTCAGCGCGCGATCTTCCGCGCCTTTCAGCGCTGCCAGAAGCGCGCTGATATCCGCGTAATCGCTTTTCGCATTCACGAAGATCGCCGCCGGATCGGAGTTGTAAAGCCCGAGCGGGGTATAGGCGGTGCCATCGAGATCGGTGAGGCCGAGATGGTGCATCGTGCCGATTTCCAGCGTCGCGACGCCAATCGTCTGCCCGTCCGGCGCGGCCTGCGCGATCGCGCTATGGCCAATCACGCCCGATCCGCCGGTGCGGTTTTCCACCGGAACCGGAACGCCCAGTTTCTTCTCGAGCAGCGAGCCGATCATCCGCGCGGTTGCATCAGTGCCGCCGCCCGCGCCCCATGGCACGATCATCGTCACCGGCCCATCGGGCCAATCCTGTGCTGCCGCAGGGATCGCGGCGGTTGTCATAAGGGCGGCCAGCACGCCGATGAGCTGTCTTTTGGTCAGGGTCATTATCGTCTCCTCCTTGTTGGGTGAACCTGCCGCCGGACTCCTCTTCCGGCGAACAGGCAGTCTTGTCATTCAGTCAAACACCTTTGTCGGGTTCAGGATGTTTGCGGGATCCAGCGCCGCCTTCACACTGCGCATCAGATCAATCTCGCTGGGGCTGCGGCTGAGCGGCAGATAGGGCTTTTTCAGCGTGCCGATCCCGTGTTCTGCCGAAATCGTCCCCGCCATCTCGCCAATAATCCCGTAGACGATGCGGCTCGCCTCGCTCAGCGGTTGGTGGGTCAAGGGCTGGGGCGCATCCGCTGCCAGCCATGCGACAACGTGCAGATTCCCGTCGCCAACATGGCCGTAGTAAACGGAATTGCAGCCGAGTTCCTCGGTAAGGGCGGCGCTGGCGCGGGTGGCAAACTCATCCATCCGCGCGACGGGCAAGCCGACATCGAAGCTGATATGCGGGCCGATCACCGCCGGATTGGCGAATTCCGCCGCCGCGTCGCGCGTGGCCCAGAAGGCCGCGACATCGGCAAGGCTCTGCGCGACAGCGCCATCTTGCACCAAGCCGCGCTCGATCAGATCTTCCAGCATCCGCTCGAACCGCGGCCCGTCGATTGCATCCTCCAGCCCCTGCATCTCGATCAGGATCACATGGCTGCCGTCCGCGATCTCGACAGGGGCGCGCACGCCCTGCACGCGCTGCGTTGCCTGATACCAGTAATCCGCCCACATCACCTCGAACGCCGACAGCAGCGGCCCAAGCGTTTTGCGCACGGCGGAAAGCACCGCCAGAACCTGCCCGTAGTCCGAGACAGTGCAAAGCGCGGCATGGGTGCAGGCGGGGGCCGGATAGAGCCGCAAGACCACGCGCGTGATCACGCCCAACGTTCCTTCAGAGCCAAGGAACAGTTGTTTGAGATCGTAGCCCGCGTTGTTCTTGATCATCCGGTTGAGCATCGAGAGCACGGTGCCATCGGGCAGCACCGCCTCGATTCCCAGAACCAGATCGCGGGCCATGCCGTAGCGGATCACGCGGTTGCCGCCCGCATTGGTCGAGAGGTTCCCGCCAATCGCGCAAGAGCCGCGCGCGCCCAGATCGAGCGGGAAGAACAGACCGACCTCCGCCGCCGCCTTCTGGATCACCTCGAGCGGGGTTCCCGCCAGAACCGTCATCGTCATCCCGTCTTGGTCAATCGACTCGATCCCGCTCATCCGCTCCAGCGAGAGCGCGACGCCGCCATCGAGCGGCCGCGCGCCGCCGCACAGGCCTGTCATCCCGCCTTGCGGGGTCACGGGGATCGCGTTGGCGTGGCAGTGGCGCAGGATATGCGCAACTTCGTCCGTGCTCGTCGGGCGCAAGACGGCAATCGGGTCGGTTGCGGGCAGGAAGCTCCAATCGGTGCGGTTGCGCTCGGGCAGATCGGCACCCTCCAAGCAGCCTTTCGCCCCCAAGAGCCTGCGCAAATCCGCAAGGGTATCCGCCCGTGCCAATGTCTTTTCCATCTCCGCCTCCCCGTTCATATATGTTACATACAACAGGATTTTGGAACCGCCAAATGATTTCTTTCAGACCTGCGCGCGGGGCGTGATGCGCGCAGGTATTTAATTAACTAATTGTAAATAGGTGATTTTTACGCAGGCGCCCAGATCACGCCGCGCCGCCTTTGTTCAATCGGCTGCGCAGCAGGTCGCCCGTCTCCGCGAGAATGGGATAGGCGATTGTCGTAAAAGCGGAGTTTATCTGTTTGAGCGCGCGGAGGGTTTCTTGATGCACGCTCGATGTCTCGATGCTCTCGGGAAGCCCCTCACGCAGCCGCGCGAGATGCGAGCGCTGGAGCTGTTGCTCGATGTCGCGCACATGGTCTTTCTCCTCCACCAAGGCGCGGGCGGCATCCGGATTGACGGTCATCAAGACATTCAGCGCCGCCTGCACATTCGACAGCACCCGATCATGGAAATCCGCGATCTCTTGCCAGCCCGATGTGGAGAAATGCGTCCCCTCCTGATGGAGCCGCTCCGCCAGCGCGAGCATCGACTCGCTGATCGCATTTCCCGCACCATCCATATTCACCGCCATTTCGGCCAGCTCCATCACCCGCTGATTGGTGTCGGCATCAGGCGAGATGCGCTGGATCTCCGCCAGATAGAGCTTGATCGCGAGATGCATCCGGCGCACCTCGGCCTCTTTGGCGGTGATCGCGGCGGCGGTGTCGTCCTCCCATTTGTGGAAGAGGGTGATGACAGAGCGCAGCATCGCCTCGATGATCTCGCCCATCGTCAGCACTTCGCGGGCCGCACAGGCGAGCGCGCGCTCGGGCTTGCGCAGGGCGGCGGTATCGAGCGCCGACATGCGCGACAGGCTGGCCGTATCGGCAGGCGCGCGGACCCAGCCGCCCACCAGCCGCAGGATCGGGCCAGCGAAGGGCAGGGCGAGCAGCGCCAGCCCGAGATTGAACACCAGATGCAGGTTGATCGCCTGTTGCGCGGCCGTCTCGCCCAGCAGTGTCAGCGGCGGTGCGAAGGTGACGAGGCACAGCAGGGCGATCAGCGCCCCGCTGCCGCGCAACACCAGATTGGAAAGGATCACCCGCCGCGCCGCGAGATCGGAGCCGAGCGTCAGCATGAAGGCAATCGCCGCCCCGCCGAGATTGGCGCCCAGCACCATCGCCACCGCAGCCGTTGCCGGAAGCACGCCCTGCGCCGCGAGGGTCACGAACATCAGAACTGCCGCAACGGAGGAATACATCATCCACGCGAGCAGCGCGCCGATAACAAAGGCCGTCATCGGATCGCCGCCGAGATACCCCATCGCGGAGATGAGGCCGGGGCTTTCGCGCAGCGGTTCCGTGGCGTCGCGCAGCATCCCCAGAGAGACGAAAATCAGCGCAAGGCCGATGAGAATCCGGCCCATCATGCGGGTATTGCGTTGCCGCCCGCGCAGGAAGAACCCCACCCCCGCGACGAGCAGGATCGGGATCAGCCAATCCGCGCGGGTCATCAGGATCTGCGCAACGATGGCCGAGCCGACATCCGCGCCCAGCATCGTCGCCAGCCCCGCCACTGCAGGCAAGGTGCCGGTGGAGACGAAATTGCCCGTCAGGATGGCGACGGCGGTCGAGCTTTGCAAAAGCACCGCCGCCGTGAGGCCAAGCCCCGCCGAGAACAGCCTGTTCTGCGCCCCGCGCCGCAACAGTTTGCGCAAGGCGATGGACCATCCCCGCTCAACCCCCGTTCGCACAAGCCGAACCGCCCAGAGCAGCAAGGCCGCCGCGCCGGACACATGGAGCAGAAACAGAAGCGGGGAGGAGTCAGACATGGCGGTCCTTCATTGTTGAGTACCGCGCAGCGGTCTGTGAGCGGGTCAGTTCGGGCTGCCCGCCTGACGATCAGAGGCTGCCATCAGAGGCGGGAGTCTCCGGCGCGACAAAACCGTAGCGGTCCGCAGGGAAGCGTGTGGCAACCGTGTGAGAGACCAACCCATCGCGCCATTCATGCAGCATGAATCCGCCCGGCTCAAGGCTGAGCGTATGCGGGTTCTCGATACGTTGATCAAGTGTCACCGAATGCGAGACCCCCGGCGCGATCATCGCGATGGAGGATCCGAAGAGCGCGGTGGTCGATCTATGGACATGGCCGCAGATCAGCCGTGTCTCGCCGGAATACCCCTCCAGAAGGGCGCGCAACGCGGCGCTGTCGCGCAGATTGTTCACATCCATCGGGAGGATGCCGGTTGCGAAGGGCGGGTGATGCATCCCCACCACCACGGGCTTGCCCGCGAACCCCTCCAGCGTCTCTTGCGCAAATACCAGCGCGCTCGGGTCCAGCGCGCCGTGATGGGCGCCCTCAACCAGCGTATCGAGGGCGATGAGGCCGAAATCGGGCAGATCGGCGGACCAGTGGATCGGGCCGGAGGCGGGCATCCAGCTTTCGCCCGCGAAGGCCTCCCGCAAAGCCTCGCGCCGATCATGATTGCCGGGCACCACACGGTAGGGCACGGCAAGCGCGCTCATGATCTCGCGAAAGCGCCGATATTCCTCCGGCGTGCCGAAATCGGTGAGATCGCCCGTGACGATGGCCAGATCCACAGGGCCGAAGAGCGGCAGATCGCGGTTGAACGTGGCCACCGCATCGCGCAGCGCGGCGGCCGTATCGACGACGCCATAGGCCAATTGGCCCTCAGGGACGATATGCGGATCGGAGAGTTGGAGAATACGTGTCATTGGGAAATACTTTCACGGGGGAGGAGCATGAGAGCCGCAGGATCAATTGCAACGCCGACATCTGTGCCCACCGTCGGCGCGCTCAGGCCTGCGTGGTTTGCAAAGAGGGTCTGCGGCCCGATCCCTGCCAATCCGAGGCGGTAATGCGTGCCAAGGAAGGTCGAGGAGTCGACACGCGCGCGCAGCGGGCCTGTGGGCGAGAGGTAAATATCCTCGGCGCGCACGAAAACGTCGCATCCGTTGCCCTCGCGCGGCAGGGCGAGATCGCCTGCGGCTGTCTTGAGAACGTCGCCCACGACCTGCCCGGGAAGTTGCATCGCATGGCCGACAAACCCTGCCACAAAGCGCGTGGCGGGATTGCGGTAGAGATCCTCGGGCGTGCCGGTTTGCACGATATGCCCGTGCGACATCACCGCCACCTTATCGGCGATGGCCATTGCCTCATCCTGATCATGGGTGACGAACAGCGCGGTGATGCCGAAGCGCCGCAACAGGCCCGCCAACTCGTCGCGCAGCGCAACCCGCAGGGCTGCATCCAGCGCCGAAAGCGGCTCATCGAGCAGCAACAGGCGCGGGCGCGGCGCGAAGGCACGGGCCAGCGCCACGCGTTGGCGCTGGCCGCCCGACAGCGCGGTGATGCGGCGATCCACATAGGGTTCGAGCTGGCACAGGCGGATCACTTCGGCAACGCGCTCTTCGGTCTCCGCGCGGCCCAGCTTCTGCATCTTGAGGCCATAGGCGATATTCGCCTTCACCGACATATTCGGGAACAGCGCATAGGATTGGAACACCATGCCGACCTTGCGATGCTCGACGGGCATCTGGGTGACGTTATCCTCGCCGAACCAGACCTCGCTGCCCGCATCCGGTGTCTCGAGCCCCGCGACGATGCGGAGCAATGTCGTCTTGCCGCAGCCCGATGGCCCGAGCAGCGAGACGATCTCGCCCGGTTCGACCTGTAGCGCGGTGGGTTTCAGGGCCACGGTTCCGTCAGGATAGGTTTTCGATACGGATTTCAGTGTGAGCGTCATTGGGTGATCCTCTGCGCGCGATTGGAGGCCCATTGCATGGCCATCAAAAGCGGAACGATGATAATGAAGAAGACGAGCGTATAGGCGGAGGCCACCTCGAGACGCATCGAGGCGTAACTATCCGCGAGCCCGACGGGCAGGGTTTTGAGATAGGGCGTGTGCAGCATCCATGTCAGGTTGAATTCCCCGATGGAGAGGGTCACCACCGTCAGCGCCCCCGCCAGAATGCCGGGCATCGCATTGGGCACGACGATATCCCAGAACCGCCGCCACGGGCTTGCGCCCAAAGAGGCGGCCCCTTCCTCCAGCGTTTTCAGATCGATCACCGAAAGCACCGCGAGAACCGAGCGGACCATGAATGGCAGCGTGTAGAGCACATGGCCCACGAGGATGAAGGTCCAAGAGGTCCGGAAACCCTTCATCGAGCCGTAAAGCTGCAAAAGCGCAAGGGCGAGCGCAAGGCCGGGGATCGCGAGCGGCAGGGAGATGAACTCTTCCAATACGCGCGAGATCCATCCCGGCCGCCGCGCCAGCCCGTAGGCCGCAGGCACCCCGATGAGGAGCGTGCAGATCACGCAGGCAAAGGCCAGCCAGATCGACAGGAAGATACTATCGGCATAGAGCTCCCAGACGCGGGCGATCCATTTCAGGGTGAACCCCGAGGAAATGCCCCGGAAATAATTGACCGTGACCCCCGCCAGAACCGATTGCAGGGTGGGGACGAGCAGGAACGCGCAGGTGATTAGCGTCACCGCGATTTGCAGAATTTTTGGGATTGTGAGTTTCATCGTTTACCCTCCCGCCGCGGCGGTGGTGCCCGAGAAGCTGCGGGCAATGACCAGAAGAAGCCAAGTCACCAGCCCGAGCACCACGGAGAGCGCTGCGGCCATCGCGATATTCGCGGAGAGGGTGAACTCGGTGTAGATAACCATCGGCAGCACGTCGATATTGGTGGCCAAGGTGAAGGCGGTGCCGAAAGCCCCCATCGCGGTGGCAAAGGCAATCGCACCCGCCGCGACCAAGGAGGGCGCGAGGCCGGGCATGATCACATCCTTGATGACCTGAAACGGCCCGGCCCCCAACGAGCGCGCCGCCTCTTCCAGCGCGGGATCAAGCTTTTCCGTCGCCGCCATCACCGTCAGCAAGACACGCGGGATCGAGAAATAGAGATAGCCGAGGAACAGACCGAACAGCGTGTAGGCAAAGACGACCTGCCCGGAGGTGATCTGGTTGAACAGCCCCTGCCGACCGCCGAGCAAGATGATCAGAAAGCCGATCACGACGCCGGGGAATGCAAGCGGCAGCGTCAGGACCGAGAGGATCAGACCCCGCCCGCGAAACGCGTTGCGCGCCAGAAACAGCCCGACGGTGGTGGAACTGATCAGCGCGGCAATCGTCACGCTCAGCGATACGAAGACCGTCTGGAACAGCGCACTCACATAGCGCGGCGTGGTGACAATCTGCCAATAGATGCCCCAGCCCGCATCGCCCGCGCCGGAGCTGAGAACAAGGCGCGCCAAAGGCAGGGCCAGAAACGCCATCGTGAAGATGATCAATGGCAAAAAGCATAACTGGACGAATGCGTTGGAACGCATGATGGAGTCCTCTCTGTGGGGAAAGGTGGGACCGGACAGCGCCGGTCCCTGAGTGGCCGCAGTGGGGTCTGCGGCGTTACTTGACTTCGTTCAGATAGCGCTCGCCGAAGACCGACTGCGCTTTTTCCATCTCCGCATAATCCACGGCGATGGCGCGCTCGTAATCGCTCGCGGGGAGGAATTTCTCCGCGACCTCGGCGGGCAGCGCAATCGGGCGCGACGGTTGCAGATAGGCATTCGTCCAGATCGCCTGACCCTCATCCGAGAGGATGAAATCGAGCACTTTCTTGCCCTGTTCGGCATGCGGCGCGTTTTTCACGAGGCTCATGACATAGGGAACCTTGATCGTTCCCTCGCAGGGCAGCACGAATTCGAAATTGCCATCCTCCTCGTATTTCGCGCGGTAAGCGTTGAAATCGTAATCGAACAGGATCGGGATCTCGCCGGAGACGACCCGCGCGTAGGAGGTCTGCTTGGGCACCATCGGGTTGTTCTGGGCGAGATCCTTGAAATAGGTGATCGCCGGATCGAAATTGGCCAGATCACCGCCGAAGGCATGGTTCGCGGCGACAGCGCCCGCGTAGCCCACGAAGGCGGAGGACGGATCAAGATAGCCGACCATCCCGTTATATTCCGGCTTGGTCAGATCCGCGAAACACTGCGGCACAGGCGCGCCGCCCAGAGCATCGACATTCACAAAGAGGCCGATTGTGCCGTAATGCACGGCAACCCAGCCGCCCTCGGGATCTTTCAGCCCCTCGGGCACCTCGTCAAACCCTGCGGGCTTATAGGGCTCGACCACCCCTTCCGCAGCGGCTTTGATCCCGCCCGTTACCCCGTAATAGGCGACATCCGCCACCGGATTTTCGCGCTCTGCCAGAAGCTGGCTCAGCGTTTGGCCCGAGTTTTTATTGTCATGCGGCATCTGGATATCGAGCTTTTCGTCGATTGCCTTGAGCATCGATTCCCAGTCGGCCCATTGCGGCGGGCAGTTATAGCAAACGGCCTCCTCCGCGAGCGCGGGCGCTGCCATGCCAACAGTTGCCACAAGGGCCAAAGCGGATATATGTTTCATTCTCATCTCTCCTCTAGGGACGTGATCTGTTTCAAACGGGGGAGTGAACGCTGGCGGAGAAGCTGCAACTTCTTCGCCAGCACGTGACCGTCGGCCGGCACCCCAAGACTTCCACCGGAACGGAATTTAAACTCTGCGGCCAGCGGCGCAGAAGCGCCTGTGGCCCTATTGGAAATCAATGACAACGTCATGACACCCGCCGCTTGCCCCATCGCGTAGGGATCGGTCTCGATTGTTGCCAATGTCGGCTCCATCATCTGGCCGAATCCGATGCCATCGAACCCGACCACCGAGATCTCTTCCGGCACGCGCAAACCCAGCCGCCGCAGCGAGGCCATAAGCGCCAGCGCCAAGAGATCGTTCGAGGCAAATAGCGCGGTGATGAACGGGTTTTGCGACAGGAACGCGGCAAGCTTGCTGTCCAGATCGCGGGTCTGCTCCTCGATTTCGAGCAACACCGGCGGCGCGAGGCTGAAATCGCGACAGGCGGCGGTCAGCCCGTCCAAGCGCTGCGAGGCGCGATCCGATTGGCTGAGCCGCAGGGTGATGAACCCGATCGCACGATGGCCCGCAGCGGCAATGGAACGCCCCGCCTCATAGGCCGCCAATCCGTTATCCACCGCCGCGCGGCTCGGGGCCTTGGGGTCATGGTTGAACAGCAGGCAATAGGGCAGGTTGCGCGCGCGGATCACCTTGATCGCTTTTGAATGCGCCGCATCGCTCATCGTCAGCACCAAGGCATCCACCCGCTTGCCGATCAGCGTTTGCACGGCGGCCAGTTCTTGGTGCAGATCATAGCCCGTGCAAGAGAGCAGGATCTGATAGCCCCGCCGCGTCGCGAGATCCTGGAGCCCCTGCACGGCTTCGGCGTAAACGGGGTTGTTGATCGAGGGGACGACACAGCCAATCGTCTGCGTGACATTGCTGCGCAAGGAGCGGCCCAGATCGCTGAACGCGAAGCCGAGTTCGCGCGCCGCCGCGAGCACCTTGCTGCGGCTCTCGGGGCTGACCGATCCGCTCTCGTTCAAGACACGGCTGACCGTCGCGATGCCGCAGCCCGCGAGGCGCGCGACATCTTTGATTGTCGGATCCTTCTTGATGCGCTCCTCCAAGCCGTTTCCTCCCAAAAGCGGCGATATGGAAACGTTTCCATATCCCGTATTTCTTGTCAAGTTGGAATGTCAGCGCGGTTGCATGGGTGCGGGGCGGCAGGGGGTGACAGGCCTTGTTGGGCGCTTGCGTTCAGCGGGGGGGCCGTGTCATAAATCCTGACCATGCAAAGATTTACCCACCATGACCTTGCCGATCTGTTTCGCAACTTCGCGGAGCGTATGGCCGCGGAGCGCGCCATGCTCGCGGAGCTGGATGGCGAAATCGGGGATGCCGATCACGGTGTGGCGATGGCGGGCGGGTTCGATGCGGCGGCCAAGGCGCTGTTTGACTCGGGCTTCGAATCGGGCGCGCAGGATCAGACCTTGGCGGAGGGGCTGACCCTCGCCGCGCAATCGCTTTTGAATGCTGTCGGGGCGACGACGGGCCCGCTTTACGCCAGTGCCCTGTTGCGCGCCGCCGCAACCTTTGGCGCGCAGCGCGACATCCCCTTCGCGCGCCTGCCCGAGATCGTCGTTGCGATGTGCGAGGGGATCGAGGCGCGCGGCCATGGCAAGCCCGGTGACAAGACAATGATCGACGCGTGGAACCCCGCCGCGCATGCCGTGCGCGAGGGGCTTGAGGCGGGCGAGGCGACGGTTCAGGTGTTGCGCACCGCCGCGCAATGCGCCGCAGAGGGGGCCGCCGCGACCCGCGCGATGATGGCGGCCAAGGGCCGCGCCGCGCGTCTGGGGCCGCGCAGTATCGGCCATCTCGATCCTGGTGCGGTGTCTGCAGCGGCCTTGCTGGATGTCTTGGCGACTTGGGCCGAGCGCGCCGCTGGGGGCGATCATGGCTGAGCGCACCCCGTCGCGCGGCGCTGCAACCTCTACGGCGCTCCGTCCACCGCTGCGATTTGGCGATGATCCTTTGCTCTGGGCGGCTTGGCTCTATTATGAGGAAGGCCTAACGCAGGGCGAGATCGCGGTGCAGATGGGCGTCTCGCGGCCCTCGGTGAACGCATATCTCGCCGATGCAAGAACGCGCGGGATTGTCTCGATCGAGATAGATCCGGAGCGATTCCGCGCGCTGAGCATCGCCCGCGCGCTGAAGGATCATTTCGGGCTGGAGGATTGCCTCGTGATCCCGTCGAATGGCAGCGACGGGTCGTTGATCGATCGGCTTGGCGCGGCTGCGGCGCAGGTGCTCTCACGGATCACGCAGTCAGGTGATACGATCGCGGTGACATGGGGCCGCACGATGCTGGCCACCGCCCGCCAGATCGAGCGGCGCGGGCTGCGCGATCTGCGCGTCATTCAAGCCACCGGCGGCACCACCGCAAAGATTGCATGGACGCCTGAAGCCTGCGCCACGCGGCTCGCGGAATCCCTGGGCGCGCGCAGCATCCCGCTCTCGGCGCCTGCGGTTGTCTCCTCGCCCGAGGTTCGCGATCTCTTGCTGCGCGAGGGGGTTCTGGCCGAACAGATGGAGGTGCTGGCACAGGCCAACCGGATCGTGCTCGGGATTTCGTCGTTGCGGCCGGAAAGCACGATCCATACCAGCGGGTTCTTCGATGGCGTGGCGATGCACGAACATTACCACGCCGCCGTGGGCAGTATTGCGGGGCGGTTGATTTCGGCACAGGGCAAACCCGTCGATGGCCCGCTGGAAGGGCGCACCATCGGCATGGATCTCGCTGCGATTTTGCAGGTACGCAGCCGGATCGGCGTGGCGGGCGGCATGGATAAGGTGCAAGCCATCCTCGCGGCGCTGCGCGGCGGCTATGTCAATGTCATGGTCACCGATTCCGATACCGCGCGCGCGATCCTGACCTCGGAAGGCTATGATGATACGCCGATGCGGCGGGCAGAGGCCGCGCCTGCAGCCCTCGCGGAGCGGCTGCGCGTCAAGAAGTTCATCAACCGCCCGCAAGATGCCGTGGATGAAACCGTGGCGGGGGCGCTGCTTGCGCATGAGGGGATGCTGGCCCCGATTGCAGGGGCGCCAAGGGCGCTGCAGGCGGTCGATGGCCCGCGCGCGGGCAAGGTCGGGCTGGTGATCGGCGGCGGCGCTGGCCATGAGCCGGGGTTCTTCGGCTATGTCGGGCGGGGTCTGGCAGATGCGGTCGCCATCGGGAATGTCTTTGCCGCGCCGCCCCCAGATCCGATCCTTGCGGCGACCTTGGCCGCCGATGGCGGGGCAGGGGTGCTGCATATCTTCGGCAACTTCTCCGGCGATCTGATGAATTTCGAGATGGCCGCCGAGATGGCGAAGGCCAAGGGCGTTCCGGTCCGCACGATTGTCACCACCGATGATATCGCCTCCGCGCCGATTGACGCGCGCGCGGCGCGGCGTGGCGTGGCGGGCAATGTGTTCGTGTTCAAGATCGCGGGGGCGGCCTGCGACCGGATGCTCCCGCTGGATACCTGCGCCGCGCTGGCGCAGCGCGCGAATGAGCGGTGCTACACGATGGGGGTCGCGCTGGAACCGGGCGCATCGCTGGACACCCGCCGCCCCAGTTTCCGGCTCGGGCCGCAGGATATGGAAATCGGTGTCGGCGTTCACGGCGAGCCGGGGATTGCGCGGCAAAAGCTGGCAAGCGCCGATGAGACCGCCGATCTGATCGTCGACCGCATCCTGGACGAGATGCGCCCCGCGGAGGGCGACGAGGTCGCGCTGATGGTCAATTCCCTCGGCGCCACGCCGCAGATGGAGCTCTACATCCTCAATCGGCGGCTGCGCCAACGGCTGAAGGCGCGCGGGCTGCGGGTCTATCTCACGCTGATTGGCCATTATTATACCTCGCTCGATATGGCGGGGGTGTCGATCACGGTCATGCATCTTGATGCCGATCTCAAAAGCTTGCTCGATCATCCCTGCGTCAGCCCGGCATGGACCCGCAGCACGCCGCAGATCTGAGATCATCCCGCGATTGGCCATCCAGACGCGCGCAAGACTAGGCTCGCGTGAACTTGAAAACCGGAGGTTAGAGCGATGCGCAGCACAAAAATCATCCATGTGGTCTCGTGCCATGCGGAGGGCGAGGTCGGCGATGTGATCGTGGGCGGTGTCGCACCACCCCCCGGCGAGACGCTGTGGGAGCAGCGCGGATGGATCGCGCAGGATCAGCGCCTGCGGAATTTTGTGCTCAACGAGCCGCGCGGCGGTGTGTTCCGGCATGTGAACCTTCTGGTGCCGCCCAAACATCCCGAGGCGCAGGCGGCATGGATCATCATGGAGCCGGAAGATACCCCGCCGATGTCAGGCTCGAACTCGATCTGCGTTGCGACCGTCTTGCTCGATAGCGGGATTATCCCGATGCAAGAGCCGATCACCGAGATGGTCCTCGAAGCGCCGGGAGGCTTGGTGCGGGTGCGCGCGGAATGCGCCAATGGCAAGGCCGAACGGATCTATGTCGAGAACCTGCCCTCCTTCGCGAGCCGTCTCTCGGTGCCGCTGGAGGTCGCGGGCTTGGGCACGATCACGGTCGATACCGCCTTTGGCGGCGATAGCTTTGTGGTCGTCGACCCCGACGCGCTCGGCGTGGCGCTGGTGGAGGAGAACGCGCGGCAAATCGCGGAGCTGGGCATTCGCATCACCAACGCGGCCAATGCGCAATTCCGGTTCGAGCATCCCGAAAAGCCCGATTGGGCGCATCATTCCTTCTGCCTGTTTGCGGGCAAGATCACCCGTGAGGGCAGGGATCTGCGCGCGCAATCTGTCGTCGCGATCCAACCGGGGAAGCTGGATCGCTCGCCCACGGGCACGGC
>JBLXEV010000017.1:0-50037 GCA_048262715.1 Paracoccaceae bacterium | reverse complement strand
TTGGCCGCACGCTGGAGACCACCGAGGAAGACCTGATGAACACCGTCTTCCCGCATCCGACCCTCTCGGAAATGATGCATGAAGCGGTTCTCGACGCTTACGGTCGCGCGCTGCATATGTGAGGGGGGCACGCGTGGGCTTCCGCCCCCGACCCCCGACCGGAGGGGCAGGCCCCTCCGGACCACCCCAGCTTTTTGAATTATAGAAAAGCCCGAGCGCGATGTTGCGCTCGGGCTTTCTTATTCAAACCAATCTCAAAAATCAGCGGAGGTTTGGAGGCGCAGCCTCCAAGCGGGGTCGGGGCGGCAGCCCCGCATTTCCCAACCCGAGATCAATCCTCGATCTTACCACCTGCTGCGCACCAATCTTCAAACCCGCCGATGTTGAAGACTTGGGTGTAGCCCATATCGGCCAACTGGGCGGCGGCTTGCTGGGCGCGGCCACCTTTGGCGCAGTAAATCGCGATCGGGGTATCCTTGGTGAGGCCCTCGGGCAGATCGGGGGCTGTGTGATGCAGTTTGGCGCTGACGAGCCCGAGGGGGACGTGATGCGCCCCGTGGGCCTTGCCCGAGGCTTGCAGCTCGGCGGTTTCGCGCACGTCGAGAAGGGCAATACCGCCAGTCGCGGCTTTGGCGACGGCTTCGGAAGCGGCCATCGGGCGGACGGAATTTGGAGCAGACATGTGCGACCTTTCGAATTGGGTTCATGGTGAATATATTCACGCAGTGGAATGTTTCAAGCGCGGGGTGGGACGATCCTGATCGAAAGATCGCGTTTCAGGCAAAAAGCGGAAATCCGCTATGCGTTCGCGGAATGTTCGCATATTTCGATTGGAGAACCTCCGATGATACCCTATCTAGAGCCTGTTCAGGATCGGCTGTTCACATCCGGCTGTTGCATTCGGGGGCCCCATGGCAGAGCAAAAGTTTATCGAAGTGCGCGGCGCGCGTGAGCATAACCTCAAGAATGTGAATGTAGACATTCCGCGCGACCAGTTCGTGGTGATCACGGGGCTGTCGGGCTCGGGCAAATCCTCGCTGGCGTTTGACACGATCTATGCGGAGGGGCAGCGGCGCTATGTCGAGAGCCTTTCGGCCTATGCGCGGCAATTTCTGGATCAAATGGGCAAGCCGGATGTGGATCACATCTCTGGCCTAAGCCCTGCGATTTCCATCGAGCAAAAGACGACCTCGAAGAACCCGCGCTCCACGGTGGGGACCGTGACGGAGATTTACGACTATATGCGCTTGCTGTTCGCGCGGGCCGGGACGCCGTTCTCCCCCGCCACGGGCCTGCCGATTGAGGCGCAGCAGGTGCAGGATATGGTCGACCGGATCATGGCGCTGCCGGAAGGGTCGCGCGGTTATCTTCTGGCGCCCATCATTCGCGACCGAAAAGGCGAATATAAAAAAGAATTCATTGACTTGCGCAAGCAGGGCTTCCAGCGCGTGAAGGTCAATGGCGCGTTTTACGAGCTCGATGAGCCGCCGGTTCTGGATAAGAAATTCCGCCATAATATCGATGTGGTCGTGGACCGGATCGTGGTGCGCGAGGGGCTGGAGACACGGCTCGCGGATAGTTTGCGCACGGCGCTGGATCTCGCGGATGGGATCGCGAATTACGAACAGGCGCTCACCTCCGATGAGACAGAGGCGGGTGTCGAGCCCGAACGCCTGATGTTCTCCGAGAATTTTGCCTGCCCCGTCTCGGGCTTCACGATCCCCGAGATCGAGCCGCGGCTGTTCTCGTTCAACGCGCCCTTTGGGGCCTGCCCCGTCTGCGACGGGTTGGGGGTGGAGCTGTTCTTCGATGCGCGTCTCGTGGTGCCCGATCAATCGCTGACCTTGATGCAGGGGGCGCTGGCACCTTGGGCGAAATCCAAAAGCCCGTATTTCACGCAAACCATTGCGGCGCTTGCGAAACATTACGATTTTGACATAAAGACGCAGTGGAAAGACCTGCCCGAGAAGATCCAAAATCTGTTCCTCTACGGCTCTGAGGGCGAAGAGATCCCGTTCCGGTTTGACGAAGCGGGCCGTGTCTATGAGGTCACCCGCAGCTTTGAGGGCGTGATCCCGAATATGGAGCGGCGCTACCGCGAGACCGACAGCGCTTGGGTGCGCGAGGATTTCGAGCGGTTCCAGAACAATCGCCCTTGCGGGGCGTGCTCCGGCTATCGTCTGAAGCCCGAAGCCTTGGCGGTGAAAATCGGCGGTAAGCACGTGGGCGAAGTGGTCGAGATGTCGATCAAGGAGGCGTTTGACTGGATCGAGGAGGCGTCGGGTAAGCTCTCGGTACAGAAGGAAGAAATCGCGCGGGCGATCTTGAAAGAGATCCGCGAGCGGCTCGGATTCCTCGTGAATGTAGGCCTGAATTACCTCACGCTGAGCCGTGCGGCGGGCACGCTTTCGGGCGGCGAGAGCCAACGGATCCGGCTCGCGAGCCAGATCGGCTCGGGGCTCACAGGCGTGCTTTACGTGCTCGATGAGCCCTCGATCGGCCTGCATCAACGCGACAATGATCGCCTGCTGACCACGCTGAAAAACCTGCGCGATGCGGGCAACACCGTGCTGGTGGTGGAGCATGACGAGGATGCTATCCGCCATGCGGATTACGTGTTCGACATTGGCCCGGGGGCAGGCGTGCATGGCGGGCAAGTGGTCAGCCACGGCACGCCGGAGCAGGTCGCGGCAGATCCGGCCTCGCTCACGGGGCAATATCTCAGTGGCGTGCGCGCGATCACGGTTCCCGAGAAACGCCGCAAGGGGAATGGTAAAAAGGTCAAGGTTACAAAGGCTTCCGGCAATAACCTCAAGGATGTCACGGTGGAATTTCCTTTGGGGAAATTCGTCTGTGTGACAGGGGTTTCGGGGGGCGGTAAATCGACGCTGACCATCGAGACCTTGTTCAAGACCGCCTCGATGCGTCTCAACGGCGCGCGGCAAACCCCCGCGCCCTGCGAGAGCCTCAAAGGGCTGGAGCATCTCGACAAGGTGATTGATATCGACCAGCGCGCGATTGGCCGCACGCCGCGTTCTAACCCCGCCACCTATACCGGCGCCTTCACCCCGATCCGCGATTGGTTCGCGGGCCTGCCGGAGTCGAAAACCCGCGGCTATAAGCCCGGTCGGTTCTCGTTCAACGTGAAAGGCGGGCGCTGCGAGGCCTGTCAGGGTGACGGGGTGATCAAGATTGAGATGCACTTCCTGCCCGATGTCTATGTCACCTGCGAGACCTGCAAGGGCCAGCGCTATAACCGCGAGACGCTCGAGGTCCGGTTCAAGGGCAAGAGCATCGCAGATGTGCTCGATATGACGGTCGAGGAGGCGCAGGGCTTCTTCACCGCCGTGCCGTCGATCCGCGAGAAGATGGACGCGCTGATGGAGGTGGGTCTTGGCTATATCAAGGTCGGCCAACAGGCGACGACGCTCTCGGGCGGCGAGGCGCAACGGGTGAAGCTCTCGAAGGAACTTGCGCGCCGCGCGACGGGGCGCACGCTCTATATCCTCGACGAGCCGACGACAGGGCTGCATTTCGAGGATGTGAAAAAGCTGCTCGAAGTGCTGCATTCGCTGGTCGATCAGGGCAATACGGTGGTGGTGATCGAGCATAATCTCGACGTGATCAAAACCGCTGACTGGATCATCGACATCGGCCCCGAGGGCGGGGACGGCGGCGGGATGGTTGTCGCGACCGGCACGCCGGAGGCTGTTGCAGGCATCCCGAACAGCCACACAGGGCATTACCTCGCCCCGATGCTCGGCCTGAAATCCGCGGCAGAATAAGCAGTATAATCGGCCTGAAGGGGCGCGCTTCTTCGGGCCTTTCGGTTGCTAAAAATATCCCCGCCGGAGGCATCCTCCGGCGGGGTTTTCGATCCATAGGGGGAGAGGCCGAGGGCCCCGCCGCCTTTCGATTAGCGCCGCCCTTAGTTCAGCAAGGCCGCCGCTGCGCCGATGAAGTTGATCACCTTGCGCGTTTGCCCATCCACTTGGAAGATATCATCCTCCACGCGGTAATAGGTGTTGCGCGGGTCCAGCCCGTAGCGCGCGGGTTCGCGGATTACGATATATTCGCGCTCGATCCGGTCGCCAACACGGTAGCGGTGATAGTGGTGATCGTCATCGCGGGATTGACGCTTGTAATAGCGGTCATCCTTATGGTGCTTCTTGTATTTCTTGGCATGGCCGGGTGGGGTGCAGCCATTGTGCTTTTTGGCGAGCCCTGGAGGGCAGCCTTTCCAATCAGCGTAAGCGGGCGCGGCGCTCATGGTGGTCGTCAGGCCCATAGCGAGGCCAATGGCCAGAAGGACTTGCGGCATCTGTTTCATGTCAATCTCCTTGAAACCTCAGCGGGGAGGCATCTGACGGAGGTATAACGCACAGTCAGGGGGGATTTGTTCCCCCCTAATTTTGGATCGGCGCAGTTCCGCGCAAATGACGCGAAACCGCCGATTTTAGCGTTGTTGCGCGGCTTAGCCGCGTCCGCGAGCGGCGAGGCGCGGCAGCATGGCGGAGAAGTCGCGGCCTTTGCCGTCTTCCTCTTCCACGAAACTGCTATAGAGCTGTGCCGCCAATTCGCCCATCGGCGTGTCGGCATCCGCGCCTTCAGCCGCCTGTTGCGAGAGCCGCAGATCCTTGAGCATCAATTCCGCTGCGAAGCCGGGTTTATAGCCGTTGTCTGCGGGGGATTGCGGGCCAACGCCGGGGGCGGGGCAATAGGCATTGATCGACCAGCTCGCGCCCGAAGAGGTCGAGACCACATCGAACATCTTGGCGCGATCCAGGCCCAGTTTATCGGCCAGCGCAAAGGCTTCACAGGTGGCAATCATGGTGACGCCGAGGATCATATTGTTGCAGATCTTCGCCGCTTGTCCCGCACCCGAAGCGCCGCAATGCACGGCTTTCTGGCCCATGATTGCAAACAAAGGCTCGACCTTCGCGAAAGCCTCCTCCGCGCCGCCGACCATGAAGGTCAAGGTGCCGCCCGCAGCGCCGCCAATCCCGCCTGAGACCGGCGCATCGAGCGCGCCGAGCCCATTGGCCGCTGCCAGCTCCGCCGCAGCGCGGGCGCTCTCGACATCCACCGTCGAGCAATCGCAGAGCACAGCCCCCGCTGTCATCGCGGGCACCAATTCCGCCGCCACGGACCGCAGGATCGCGCCATTGGGCAGCATGGTGATCACCACCTCGGCGCCTGTCGCGGCGGCGGCGGCGGTCTCGGCCTTGGTCACGCCTGCGGGACAGGGGGCGGAGAGGTCGAAGCCCGTCACCTCATGCCCGGCCGCCGCGAGGTTGGCCGCCATCGGCGCGCCCATGTTTCCCAGACCGATAAAACCGATTTTCATTGCTGTCTCCGTTCGTTAGGCGAAATTGAGTGTGATATCCGCGGGCAGGGGGGCGAGAATGGCCTCCAGCTCCTCCACGGGCAGAGTGATGAGCGTATGCCGCCATTTCGGCGCGCGATCCTTATCGATAATCTGGGCGCGCACGCCTTCCAGAAAATCGCTGTGCTCCACCGAGCGGGCGGTAAAGCGGAACTCGTTTTCCAGCGCCGCGCGGATCGTATTTTGCGCCCGCGTCATCGCGATCAGGCGCAGGGTCGCCGCCATCGAGAGCGGCGAGTTGCGATCAATCGCCTTGAGAGCAGAGGCCATCAGCGCGCTTGTTGATGCGGCCACCGCGGCACGGATCTGATGGATATCGCCTTGGAAACAGGTGTCAATCTCGCCCTGCGCCGCTTCCAAATCGCTGGCGGGTGCGGGGATGGCTGGCAGGTCAGCGCGGCCCGTGTTGATCATCGCGGCTTTTGTGGTCTCCCACTCTGCCTCGGGCAAATACGCATCCGCGAAGCCTGCGAAGATCGCATCGCCCGCAGACATTCGCGCTCCGGTGATGCCGAGGTATTCTCCGATCCGGCCCTTTGCGCGGGCCAAGAGCAGCGTGCCACCGACATCAGGGATCAGCCCGATACCGCTTTCCGGCATCGCGACTTGAGTGCTCTCGCCGACGATCCGCAGGCTGGCATGGCCGCCCACGCCGACACCGCCGCCCATCACGAAGCCCTGCATGAAGGCGACAACGGGTTTGGGATATTCGGCGATTTTCGCATTCATCCGGTATTCATCGGCCCAGAAATCGCGGCCCGCATCCATCTGTCCGGCTTTGCCTGCATGATAGACGGCGGCAATATCGCCGCCCGCGCAAAAGGCCCGTTCGCCCACCGCGTCGATGATCACCAGATCAACCTCCGCATCCCCGCGCCACGCATCCAGCGCGGCCTCGATCGCCAGCGACATCTCATGGCTCAGCGCATTGAGCGCGGCGGGGCGGTTGAAGGTGATCCGGCCCGCGCGGCCCTCTTTTCGGGTGAGGATACCGCTCATCTGTCGCGCTCCGCGATTAGCGCGCGGGAGATGATCAAGCGCATGATTTCATTGGTGCCTTCCAAGATCTGATGGACCCGCAAATCGCGCAGGATTTTCTCGATCCCGTAATCGGCAAGATAGCCATAGCCGCCGTGCAGTTGCAGGCACTCATTGGTGACTTTGAAGGCTTCGTCCGTCACATAGAGCTTTGCCATCGCACAGAATTTCGTGGCATCCGGCGCGGCAGTGTCGAGCTTCCACGCCGCTTGCCGCAGGAAGATCCGTGCCGATTGCAGCCGCACCTCTTGCTCTGCCAGACGGAATTGCAGGGCTTGGAACTGATCGAGAGATTGGCCGAAGGCCTTGCGCTCGGACATATAGCCCATCGTCAGATCCATCGCCCGCTGCGCGCCACCAAGTGCGCCCGCCGCGATATTGAGGCGTCCGCCGTCCAAGCCCGCCATCGCATAGGCAAAGCCACGGCCCGCCTCACCAATCAGGTTCTCGGCAGGGATCTCGCAATCATCGAATTGCACCTGCGCCGTGGGCTGCGCGCGCCAGCCCATCTTATCTTCCAGCGCGCCGAAGGAGAGGCCCTTGGTCTCCGCCTCCACGAGCACGGCGGAAATTCCCTTGGGGCCTTCACCGCCGGTGCGCACCATCGTCAGATAGAGGCCCGAATAGCCGCCCCCCGAGATGAACGCCTTGGTTCCATTCAGCTTATAGCCCGTCTCGGTGGCCTCCGCGCGGGTGCGCAAGGCGGCCGCATCCGAGCCTGATCCCGGCTCTGTCAGGCAATAGGAGGCGATCTTTTCCATGCTGCACAGCGCGGGCAGCCATTTTTCCTGCATCGCAGCCGATCCGAATTTGTCGATCATCGCCGCGACCATATTGTGGATCGACAGGAAGGAGCCAACCGCCGGACAGGCCATCGCCAGCGCCTCGAAGATCAGCGTCGCATCCAAGCGCGAGAGGCCAGAGCCGCCAAACTCCTCGCGGACATAGATCCCGCCAAGCCCCAGTTCGGCCAGCTTGCGCCAGATCTCTTTCGGGATTGTCCCCGCCGCCTCCCACTCTCTCGCATGCGGTGCGATCTCGTCTTGGCCAAAGGCGTAAGCCATATCAAAAATCGCCTGCTGCTCTTCGCTCAGCGCAAAATCCATCTTGTCCTCCCCAAGTGATCCCAGCCGTCTGGAAATCTGAATTGAACGAATGTTAAATTCAGATTGTTTCAGAAGTTTTGCAAGCACCATTTTTCTAATGAAATAAGGCGATTGCAGCATCCACTGAGTAAAAATATCCCCGCCGGAGGCATCCTCCGGCGGGGCATAGGTCACGTCATGCGTGGCGTGCTCAGGGACCGGATCAATCCATTTGCTTGAAGTTCAAGCTCGCCCCTTCTTTGATGCCCGAGGGCCAGCGCGAGGTCACGGTTTTGGTGCGGGTGTAGAAGCGGAACCCGTCAGCGCCGTGTTGGTTGAGATCGCCGAAGCCGGATTTTTTCCAGCCGCCGAAGGTGTGGTAGGCCAGCGGAACCGGGATCGGCACGTTGATACCGACCATGCCGACGTTGATCCGGCTGGCGAAATCGCGCGCGGTATCGCCATCACGGGTGAAGATCGCGGTGCCGTTGCCATATTCGTGGTCCATGGCGTAGCCAACCGCTTCTTCGTAGCTTTTCGCCCGCACGGTGGAGAGCACCGGCCCGAAGATCTCTTGGCGGTAAATGTCCATATCGGTGGTGACGTTGTCAAACAGCGTCGGGCCGACGAAGAACCCATCCTCATAGCCTTGCAGCGAGAAGTTGCGGCCATCGGTGACAAGGGTTGCGCCTTGGTCAACGCCCGAGGTGATCAAGCGCAGGATGTTTTCTTTCGCAGCTTTGGTCACAACAGGGCCGTAATCGACATCATTGCCAGCGGTATATGGGCCGACTTTGAGCTTCTCGATCCGCGGGACCAGCGCCTCGATGAGACGGTCAGCGGTTTCGTCACCAACCGGAACCGCCACCGAAATCGCCATGCAGCGTTCGCCAGCCGCGCCGTAGCCTGCGCCAATCAGCGCGTCCGCTGCGAGGTTCATATCGGCGTCCGGCATGATGATCATGTGGTTTTTCGCGCCGCCGAAGCACTGCACGCGCTTGCCGTTCGCAGCCGCACGCTCGTAGATATATTGTGCGATCGGGGTCGAGCCGACGAAGCCAACAGCTTGGATCGTCTCGTTGTCGAGGATCGCATCCACCGAGCCTTTGTCGCCGTTGATGACCTGCATCACGCCGTCGGGAAGGCCGGCTTCCTTGATCAGCTCTGCGAGCATCAAAGGCACCGAAGGATCGCGCTCGGAGGGCTTGAGGATGAAGGCGTTGCCCGAAGCCAGTGCCGGACCCATTTTCCACAGCGGGATCATTGCGGGGAAGTTGAACGGGGTGATGCCCGCTACAACGCCGAGCGGCTGGCGCATGGAATACATATCAATGCCGGGGCCAGCGGAATCGGTAAAATCGCCTTTGAGCATCTGCGGCGCGCCGATGCAGAATTCGATCACCTCAAGCCCGCGTTGCACATCGCCCTTCGCATCGGGGATGGTTTTGCCGTGCTCGCGCGAGAGGGCCTCGGCCAGCTTGTCCATATCGCGGTTCAGAAGATCCACGAAGCGCATCATAACGCGGGCGCGGCGCTGCGGGTTGGTGGCCCCCCAAGCGACCTGCGCTTTCGCTGCCTCGGCGACGGCGTAGGACATCTCATCGACGCTGGCGAGGGCGACTTTCGCCTGCACTTCGCCGGTGGCGGGGTTGTAGACATCTGCGAAACGGCCCGAAGTGCCTGCGACGCGTTGACCGTTGATCCAGTGACCGATCTCTTCCATCTGATCCTCCAAAATGCGTGACGTTGCCCAGAGGTTATCATTGCAAAATTGCTGGAAACAGCCGAAGGTTTACAAAATCGTTTTGCATTTTTGCATGGGTATGCCTGCGGCTATGCGGGACGCAAAATAAGATTAAACTGGAGAATAAATGGCTGATTGGGACGATCTGCGGGTGTTTTTGGCTGTCGCGCGCAGTGAGAGCCTTTCGGGCGCGGGGCGGGTGCTGAAATGTGATGCCGCCACCGTGGGCCGCCGGATCGCCCGGTTCGAGGAGGATATGGGGGCGAAGCTTTTCGTGAAATCACCGCAGGGCTATGCGCTCTCGGATGCGGGGTCGCGGTTGATTACCCATGCAGAGCAGGCCGAACAGGCGATGGCAGGCGCGCGCGAGGCGCTTTCGGGTGATGCGGGTGAGTTAACGGGGCAGTTGCGGATCGGTGCACCGGATGGCTGCGCGAATTACCTTTTGCCGCAGGTCTGTGCCGATCTGGCCGACGCCCATCCGGGGCTGGAGATCCAGATTGTCGCGCTACCACGGGTGTTCAACCTCTCCAAACGCGAGGCCGATATGGCGATCGCCGTCTCGCGCCCCTCGGCGGGCAGGCTGACGGTGCAAAAGCTCTCCGACTACCGTCTGCATCTGGCCGGGCACCGTGATTACCTCGCGCAGCATGCTGAAATTAAAACAAAATCCGATCTGAAGGCACATCGGATGATCGGTTATATCCCCGATATGATCTTCGATAAGGAGCTGGATTATATGGCCGAGACGGGGGCCGAGCATGTCGGGCTCGCGTCCAATTCCGTCTCGGTGCAGATGCAGATGCTGCGCGCAGGCGCGGGCCTTGGAATCGTGCATGATTTCGCGCTGCCGTTCACGCCCGGGGTGACACGGATCCTGACGGAGCAGGTCTCGCTCACGCGTGCGTTCTGGCTGATCCGCCATGCGGATGATCGCCGCTCCGAACGCCTGACACGGTTGGCGGAGGCGCTCGGGCAGGGGATCCGCCGCGAGGTGGCACGGCTGGAGGCGCTTGCCGAATGAGCGGGCAATATCTCGCGCGATTTCAACCTATTCGTGTGCTGATCCCATCTGCCGCTTGACAGATCTGCGCTGGCGGTGAGACGCTGGAAGGACATTGAACGGGAGGACGCAATGCAGGTGCAGCATATTCTGAAAGAGAAATCCGATGATGGCGTGGTGACGGTCGCGCCGGGAACCAAGGTTTCCTCGGTTGCGGAGATCCTCTCGGCCCGCAAGATCGGCGCGGTGATCGTTTCCAAAGATGGCAAGCATGTGGAGGGCATTGTCTCGGAGCGCGATATCGTGCGCGAGTTGGGGCGGCGCGGCCCGTCGAGCCTTGATGACACGGTCGATGATATCATGACGCGCAACCTCACCACCTGCGGGCGCGGGGATACCGCCTTGGAAGTCTTGGGGAAAATGAGCAACGGCCGCTTCCGCCACATGCCGGTGATGGAGGGCGAGGAGATGATCGGTCTGATTTCCATCGGCGATGCGGTGCAAGCGCGGCTGCGGGAACTCGCGATGGAGAAAGAGGCGCTGACCGGAATGATCATGGGCAATTAAGGCCTGTTACTTAGTCTGCTCTAACTGAAGCTGAGAGGGGGCCGTTCGCGTCGATGCGTTATGTTAGCGCAACAAAGACGCCAGCGGCCCTTGCATTTCCGGACGCAATATTGTTGCGTCAGCTCACCTAGTGCTGGTTGAGGAGGACCCTATGCGCATTGGCCTTTATCCTGGCACGTTTGACCCGATAACACTCGGCCATGTCGATATCATCGAGCGCGCGATGGCGCTGGTGGATCGCTTGGTGATCGGCGTTGCGATCAACCGCGACAAATCTCCGCTGTTCTCGCTTGAGGAGCGGGTGGCGATGGTCGAGACGGAATGCGCGCGCATCGTAGAGCGCTGCGGCGGCGAGATCGTCGTGCATCCGTTCGAGAATCTGTTGATTGATTGCGCGCGCGACGTGGGGGCCACAGTGATTGTGCGCGGGCTGCGCGCGGTGGCGGATTTTGAATATGAGTTCCAGATGGTCGGGATGAACCGCGCCTTGGATGCGAGCATCGAGACGGTGTTCATGATGGCCGATGCGCGCCGTCAGGCGATTGCTTCGAAGCTTGTGAAGGAGATCGCGCGGCTCGGCGGGGATGTCTCTAAATTTGTTACGGCGGATGTGAACACCAAGCTGATCGCGAAATACGCAGGAATGCGCTGAGGCGCTATAGCGCAGGGATGGATGTAAAAAGAGCGCCACGTTGGGCGCTCTTTTCTTTATATAGCAATGGTTTGCCGTGGGATCTTAAAGCAGTTTCCCCATCGCGACAGCGGTATCCGCCATACGGTTGGAGAAGCCCCATTCATTATCATACCACGAAAGAATCCGCACCATCCGGCCTTCCATGACCTTGGTTTGGTCGCAGTGGAAGATCGAGGAATGGGGATCGTGGTTGAAGTCGGAAGACACGTTCGGCAGGTCGGTATAGCCAAGGATGCCTTTTAGCTTACCATCTGCCGCCGTGCGGATCGCATCGTTGATCTCTTCCACGGTGGTATCGCGGGCGGCTTCAAACACCAGATCGACGACCGAGACATTCGGCGTGGGCACGCGGATCGCAACGCCGTCGAGCTTGCCTTTGAGTTCCGGCAGCACGAGGCCGACGGCTTTGGCAGCGCCCGTCGAGGTCGGGATCATCGAGAGGGCAGCCGCCCGCGCGCGGTAGAGATCCTTATGCATCGTATCCAACGTCGGCTGATCGCCGGTGTAGGAATGGATCGTCGTCATAAAGCCCTTGGTGATGCCGATGGCATTGTGCAGGGTTTGCGCGACGGGGGAGAGGCAGTTCGTGGTGCAAGACGCGTTCGAGACGATCAGATCGTCCTTCGTCAGCGTGTCATGGTTGACGCCAAAGACGATGGTTTTGTCTGCGCCTGCCGAGGGGGCCGAGACCAGAACGCGGCTCGCGCCGTTTTCCAAGTGGATCTTGGCTTTGTCTTTATCGGTGAAGATGCCGGTGCACTCCAACACGATGTCGATATGATTCCACGGCAGTTCAGCGGGATTGCGGATCGCGGTGACCTGAATCGGGCCGCGGCCAACGTCGATGGTGGTTTCGGTCGTGGTGACCGTTGCGGGGAAGCGGCCGTGGACCGAGTCGAAGCGCAAGAGATGCGCGTTGGTTTCCACGGGGCCGAGATCGTTGATCGCGACCACTTCAATATCTGTCCGACCGGATTCGATGATTGCACGCAGCACATTGCGCCCGATCCGCCCGAAACCGTTGATTGCCACCTTGATCGCCATGTTCGTCTCCTCAGACTGAAGATGTGTTTACGCGGGGCCAACGCGTTTAGCGCTAACATGCGCATGCCAGCCGAAAGGTCAACCAAAAGCTGCGCCTTTCGCCTGAACCTTACATGAAATTTTTGGAAAAAGGCGGGCTGCTGGCGAATTAACGCCAGAAGGCCACGTAATGCACGAGGGCGATGATCTCTTTCGCCAGAAATGCAGAGGCGCCCCAATCATTGATCAGGGCGTCCAAAGCAACACATCCGAGGATCACAGCGGCGAGGCCGATCGCGATCTTATCTGTCATAGTGCTCCTTACTGCAGGAGCCGTCCCATTGCGCCAGCCACATCGGCCATCCGGCAGGAGAAGCCCCACTCGTTATCATACCACGCCAGCACGCGGACAGTGCGCCCGCCCACGACTTTCGTCTGGTCTGGGGCGAAGATAGTCGAATAGGGCGTGTGGTTGAAGTCGATAGAGACTTTCGGCTCCGGATCATAGGACATCACCATGCCCATATAGCCCGCTGCGGCTTCGCGGACGATCTCGTTGACCTCGTCACGGGTGACGGATTTGCCCGCGACAAAGGTCAGATCGACAGCGGAGACATTCGGGGTCGGCACGCGCAGCGAGGTGCCGTCGAGCTTACCCGCCAGTTCCGGCAGCACTTCGCCGAGCGCTTTTGCCGCGCCGGTCGAGGTCGGGATCATCGCCATAGCGGCGGCGCGGGCGCGGTAGAGATCCGAGTGGCGGCGATCCAAGGTCGGCTGATCGCCGGTGTAGGAATGGATCGTGGTCATGATGCCCGATTCAATCCCGATCGTATCGTTGAGGACTTTTGCCAGCGGTGCCAAGCAGTTGGTGGTGCAGGAGCCGTTCGAGACGATGTGATGCTCTTCGCGCAGATCGCGGTGGTTCACGCCGTAAACGATCGTTTTCGCCACATTGGTCGCGGGGGCGGAGATCAGCACGCGCTTCGCGCCACGCGTCAGGTGGACACCTGCTTTATGGCCATCGTTATAGGCGCCGGTGCATTCGAGAACGACATCGCAGCCTTCCCAATCCAGCTCGTCCAGATTGCGGGTGGACATCACTTCAATCGGGCCGCGGCCCAGATCGAGGGTCTTGCCCGATACGCTGACGGGGCCGCCAAAACGGCCGTGAACGCTGTCATATTTCAGCAGGTGGGCGTTGGTTTCGATCGGGCCAGTGGCGTTGATCTTCACAACTTGCACATCGTTGCGTGCGGCCTCGGCGATATGTGCCAAGGTGCAACGGCCAATACGGCCAAATCCATTGATGCCTACGGTGACGGTCATATGCGCTCTCCTGAAGTGCGGCGGGCCATGCCGCATGATCCCCAAAGGGGTCTGCTGAGCATGGCGGATAGCACGGTGGATAGCGTGGGAAAACCCGTGAGATCAGAGTGTTAGCGGGAACAACGCATGTTTTCGCTAACCGTTTGCGGTAACATGACGCATCGCCTTTGGGCGGGCCGCGCCCGCCCAGTTTCAGAGTAGGTTCAGGTCAGTCCTCATCGGCAGCGACAAGGAAAATCTCGCCCGCCGATTCCATCTCGCGGATCGCGGCGACGACAGCGCCCATCGCCTCTTCGGCGTCTTTCTCTTTGACCTTGCCAAGATTGGCCATCTCGTCGCGCAGGCTGCCCGCCATGCGTTGCGACATATTGGCGAGCACAAATTCTGCGGCAGGTTGCAGCGATCCGTTCGCCCCGGCGAGGGCGGTGACGAGCACCGTTTGATCGACCGCGCGCAGGATTTTCGGGATGTCGCGCGGATCGATCCGCGCGGGAATATTGGCAAAGGTGAAGATTGCCTTTTTCACCTGCTCGGCGAAAACGGCATCGTCCTCTTCCAGCCCTTTGAGCACGGACTCGCGGGTCGCGGCGGCGGAATAGTTCAGGATCGCGCCGACACGCTCCACCGGCCCGACATCGAAGGCGCGCGGTGGTTGGCTATCGAGCTGCGCGGCGAGCGCTTGGCCGATCCGGTGCACCGTCTCGGGCGCGACATTGCCGGTGAGCGAGACCGCATAGGCGATCCGCCGCGCCTTATCGCCGGGCAGCTTGCCCAGAAGCTCCGCCGCCTTCGCGGTTGAGAGCTTCGAGAGCATCACCGCCCCGACCTCAACGCTTTCCTCCTCCAGCACAGGCGCGAGAATATCGGCAGAGAGGCCCGCCAGCCGCTCCCATGGATCGGCGCGCGAGGTGCCCGAGGCCATCCGGCGCAGGCGCGTGGCGGCAGAGGGCGAGAGCTGCCCGTCCAGCAAGGTTAGCGCCCCGTCTAACCCCCCGGGGAAGGCGAGGCCGACCGCCTCGAGCTGGTCACAAAATTCGCGCACCACCTCCGCCATGGTGGCACGATCAATCATCCGCATCTCGGCGATTTCCGAGGTCAGCGCCGTCTGCATATCTTCCGTCAGATCCGAGAGCGGCAGCTTCAGCCCCTCAGAAGACAACAACCGCACCACAATCGCGGCCTTCTGGCGATTGGTCACCGCGCGGCGGGCGACTTGCCCCGCATTTGGCATCGAAAGCTGGCTCAGATCCGGCATTGATGTGATGGCGTTCACGGCGGTCTCCTCCTCTTCGCGGCCCCCTTCAGGGGCGCTGCGCGGCTGTTGGGAGGACCATCGCATCAAGCGGTTAAGGAGCGGTTACGCCTTTGAAATTTTCGGCTGCACGGGGGGCATGGCTCTCGGACGTTCAGGCGCGGAGTGGCGCGTGTTAAAACGCCCCGCGCAGCAGGGCTGCACGGGGCGCTAGGATCATCTTAATCGCAGATCAGGCGCCGAAGACGCGCTTGAAGATCGTGTCGACATGTTTGGTATGGTAATCCATGTCGAATTTCTCGTTGATGCCATCGACGCCAAGCGCCGCGACAACGTCTTTATCAGCTAGCAATTCCTCACGGAAATCGCGGCGCTCTTCCCAGACGCGCAGCGCATTGCGTTGCACCATCGAATAGGCGTCCTCGCGCGAAACGCCCGCTTGCGTCAGCGCCAGAAGCACGCGCTGGCTCATCACGAGGCCTGGGAATTTGTTCATGTTATCCAGCATGTTCTGCGGGAAGATCAGCATTTTATCGACAACGCCCGTCAGACGGTTGAGCGCGAAATCAAGGGTGATCGTCGCATCCGGCGCGATTGAGCGTTCCACCGAGGAATGCGAGATATCGCGCTCATGCCAGAGCGCCACGTTTTCCATCGCGGGGATTACCGCCATGCGTACGAGGCGGGCGAGGCCGGTGAGATTCTCGGTCAGGACAGGGTTCTTCTTATGCGGCATCGCGGAGGAGCCTTTTTGCCCCATCGAGAAGAATTCCGCGCCTTCCAGAACTTCGGTGCGCTGCATGTGGCGGATCTCGATGGCGACGTTCTCAATCGACGAGGCAATCACGCCGAGCACGGCAAAGAACATCGCGTGGCGGTCGCGCGGGATGACTTGGGTCGAGATCGGCTCCGGCGTGAGGCCGAGCTTCGCGCAGACATGCTCTTCCACGCGCGGATCAATATTGGCGAACGTGCCAACCGCGCCGGAAATCGCGCCCGTAGCGATCTCTTCGCGCACGGCTTTGAGGCGCGCGAGGTTGCGGTCCATCTCGGCGTAGAAGCGCGCGAAGGTCAGGCCCATCGTGGTGGGTTCGGCGTGGATGCCGTGCGAGCGGCCAACGCGAACGGTGTCCTTATGCTCCAAAGCGCGCTTTTTCAGCGCCGCGAGCAGGGCAACCATATCTTTGATCAGGATGTCGGACGCACGCACCAGCTGCACGTTGAGGCAGGTGTCGAGCACGTCCGAAGATGTCATGCCCTGATGCACAAACCGCGCCTCTTCGGACCCTACATGCTCGGCCAGATGGGTGAGGAAGGCGATCACGTCATGCTTGGTGACAGCTTCGATCTCGTCAATTCGCGCGACATCGAATTCGACGTCTTTGGCTTTCCAAACGGCGTCCGCATTCTCGCGCGGGATCACGCCCAGATCGGCCATCGCGTCGCAGGCGTGGGCCTCGATCTCGTACCAGATTTTGAACTTGGTCTCGGGCGACCAGATAGCGACCATATCGGGGCGAGAATAGCGCGGGATCATCGGCGCGGCCTTTCGGTTGTGGGTGGTTGAGCGGCTTCTAGCTTGCGGGGGGGCTTGGGGCAAGAAGCAGGCCGCTTGGCCGCGTGGGAAAGGCCGGTTTTCTGCCTAAAAAGCGCGATTTTCGCGCCGTCCTCCCATGCGCGCGCGTTCTTCCACGGGCAAAATCCGTGAAACCGAATCCCTAGAGGCACCGCCCGGTGCCATCTTCCATGGCAATCTCAGCAAAAAAGCCAAACGCCCCACCCGTCGAGGGCAGGGCGCAAAGCCGTCAAACCGCGCTGCCTATTCTCAGCACACCCGCAACCGCGCCAAACTCACGCCACAGGCCATTGCATCCCGCCCAGCACCAGATGCGGCACCCCGTCCGATGTCATCCCCACGGATCGCCCATCCTCGTCAATCGTCGCGCGGATCCGTTTGCGCGGGGCGTCGAACAGGGCGGATCTGGAGACATTCACGGGGGTATCGCAGTCAATACTGATCTCGTGATGGGTGTTGCCTTTGCGCGAAACGCCGACGACGGTGCCCTCAAAGCGATTGCCCAGATACGCGCCTTGCACACGCCCGCCCATCTCCCACAGCGGGCGGTTTGGCGCGGGGGGCACTGGTGCGTGACCCTCCTGCGCAGGATGGCGCGCGGCGGCGGTGTTCCAATCGCGGTAGCCGAGGCTTTGCGCGATCAGCTCCAACGCGGCAGAATGCGAGACCACATGGCCCATCGCCTCAAGCGCGGCCCGCAGGCGCTTTGCCTGTTGTTTCAATTCGATATGATCTTTTGCTTCATGGCCCATGCCATGATCCTTTCCAAGATTTGCGACGGTATAAGCGGGTGCCTGCATTGCCACCCTCGTCGGCAAATGCCTGAAAAGGGGAGTAGTCCCGAACTTCACCGTAGCTTGCGCTGCAGGCGGCAGGGGTCGGACCCTGTGGCGGGCATAGCACGGCGCGGGGCGGAGGTAAATCCGGCTGGTGATCCGGCGGCGGCTGCGCGAGACTGCGCCAATTCCTCGACCTAGCCGGAGACTGCCGATGTATCTGCCGCCGCATTTTGCCGAGATCGATCCCGCCGAGATCGCGGCATTGATCGAAGCACATCCGCTGGGCTGCCTCATTGCCCAAACGGAGGAGGGGCTCTGCGCCAATCATATCCCGATGCTGCGCGCGCCGGGTGGCGGCTTGATCGGCCATATCGCACGCGCCAATAGCCTGCATGAGGAAATTGGGCCTGACGCGGAGGTGATGGTGATATTCAAGGGCGAGGACAGTTATATCTCGCCCAATCTTTACCCGTCCAAGCCGGAGCATCACCGCCATGTTCCGACATGGAATTATCAGGTCGCGCATCTTTATGGCCGGATCACCTTCCAGCATGATGCGCCGAGCAAGCGAGTGGTGGTGGCGCAGCTCACCAAGATCCATGAGGCGCGAGTGAATGGCGCGGCGCGGTGGAAGATGTCGGATGCGCCAGCTGACTATATCGCGCAGATGCTGGAGGCGATTGTCGCCTTCAAGATCGAGGTGACGCGGGGGATCGCCAAGGCGAAAATCAGCCAGAACCGCGAGGCGCGGGATTTCGCGGCGGTCAAGGCGGCGATGCGCGCGCAGGGCAAGGCCGAGATGGCGGACCGGATGGGGCGGCTCCCCGATTAGCGGCGGGCTATAACGGCCCTCATGACTGCCCTGCGATCAGCACAGCAAAAAGGGCGCCCCGAGAGGCGCCCTTTCCAATTCAACCACTCTGCGCTTAGCAGGAGTAGTACATCTCGTATTCGACCGGATGCGGGGTGTGCTCGTAGTGGTACACTTCCTGCCATTTCAGATCGATATAGGACTGGAGCTGGTCTTTGGTGAACACGTCACCAGCGAGCAGGAAGTCCATATCCGCCGAGAGCGATTCCAGAGCTTCACGGAGCGAGCCGCAAACGGTCGGGATCGCTGCCAGTTCTTCCGGCGGCAGATCATAGAGATCTTTGTCGGACGCCGGGCCCGGATCGATCTTGTTCTTGATGCCGTCGAGGCCAGCCATCATCAGCGCTGCGAAAGCGAGATACGGGTTTGCTGCCGGATCGGGGAAGCGCGCTTCCACACGTTTTGCTTTCGGCGACTCGGTCCACGGGATCCGAACGGCGCCCGAGCGGTTGCGTGCCGAATAGGCGCACAGAACCGGAGCCTCAAAGCCCGGGATCAGGCGCTTGTAGGAGTTGGTCGAAGGGTTCGTCAGCGCGTTCAGGGCTTTCGCGTGCTTGATGATCCCGCCGATGAAGTAGAGCGCTTCTTGGCTGAGGTCAGCATATTTGTCGCCTGCGAACAGCGGCTTGCCGTCTTTCCAGATCGACATGTTCACGTGCATGCCCGAGCCGTTGTCGCCCTTCATCGGTTTCGGCATGAAGGTGACAGTCTTGCCGTAGGCGTGGGCCACGTTGTGGATCACGTATTTGTATTTCTGGATGTTGTCGGCTTGCTCGACGAGACCGCCGAAGATCATGCCCAGCTCGTGCTGACAGGTCGCCACTTCGTGGTGATGCTTGTCAACTTTGATGCCCATGCGCTTCATCGTCGAGAGCATCTCGCTGCGGATGTCTTGCGCTTCGTCGATCGGGTTAACCGGGAAGTAGCCACCCTTATGCGCTGCGCGGTGGGCCGTGTTGCCCATTTCATACTCGGAATCGGTGTTCCATGCAGCAGCAGCCGCGTCGATTTGATACGACACTTTTGCCGGCGTGACCGAATAGCGCACGTCGTCGAAGAGGAAGAACTCTGCCTCGGGGCCGAAGTAAGCCGCGTCGCCGATGCCGGAGGATTTGAGGTAAGCCTCTGCCTTTTTCGCGATCTGGCGCGGGCAGCGGTCATAGGCCTCATTGGTGTCGGGCTCGACCACGTCGCAATGCACGCAGAGGGTTTTCTCAGCGTAGAACGGATCGATGTAAACCGAGGTCGCATCCGGGATCAGTTTCATGTCCGACTGATCAATCGACTTCCAGCCCGCGATCGACGAGCCGTCGAACATGAAGCCTTCTTCGAACCAATCTTCGTCGATCAGGTCAACGATCAGCGTGACGTGCTGAAGCTTGCCTTTCGGGTCGGTGAAGCGGACGTCGACATATTCGACTTCCTCGTTCTTGATCAGCTCGAGAGCTGCTTTAATCGCGCTCATAGTCAATAACCTTTCCTTGGAGCATATTTTCTGGCGCGGGGCAGGCCCTCGCCAATCTCTTCCAGCTTCGGGCGGGCGTTTGTGCCTGCCTCTGGCCGATATCAGACCGCGTCGTCGCCAGTTTCGCCTGTGCGGATACGGATGGCTTGTTCCACCGACGAGACGAAAATCTTGCCGTCGCCGATTTTTTCGGTGCGCGCCGCAGAGGTGATGGCCTCGATTGCGGTGTCGACGAGATCGTCGGGCAGCACCATTTCAATTTTCACCTTGGGCAGGAAATCAACGACGTATTCCGCGCCGCGATAAAGTTCGGTATGGCCTTTTTGACGCCCAAAGCCTTTGACCTCGATCACCGAGAGCCCTTGAATGCCCGCTTCTTGCAGGGCTTCTTTAACCTCGTCGAGCTTGAACGGCTTGATGATGGCTTCAATTTTCTTCATGGGCTGCGACTCCCCCGCGGTTACTCAGTTCGGATTAGTTCAGACCATTTTCATGCGGCGGCTTCAACGGGTGAGCCGAGAAGCGCAGGGGCTGGATTGGGAATATTAGAGTCATTGCTTAATTTTTAACCATTCGGCCCGCCAAACGTGCGTTTTGAAAACTTATGGCGTTAGAACGGTCCAAATCGGCCCTAAATTCAGGGGGGAACCTAGCGTCACTTTCAGCCATTGCCCGATATGAGGCAGTCCATGTCAGCCTGTGCCTCTTTGCGCGGCGCTGCGGCGGTGGAGGCATCGCTGCGGCGTATGTGGGTGCGTCCCTCAAGGCTGCCGCGCCGAAACAGGCTTAACCAATTGCTAAAGCCTCTTGTATAGCTGTTGCAAAGGTCTCGCGCCCGATGCGGCGCTGCGGACTGTGTCACTTTTATCGCCGGAGGCCCGATGGCCCAGAGTTTTCCCCGTCTCGTCACGCTGACGCCGCAGATCCGCAGCGATCTGAATAAGAGCACGGGATCGCATAAATACGCGCATGGACATGCGCTGGTGCTGGCGGGTGCGTCGGGGCGCGGCGGGGCTGCGCGGTTGGGCGCGCGGGCGGCGTTACGGATCGGGGCGGGGCTGGTGACGGTGCTGTGCCCGCAGGTGGCGCTGGCGGAAAACGCGGCGCAGCTGACGGGGGTGATGCTCTCGGTGCTGCCCGATAGTTTCTCGCTGCGCGGGATGCTGCAAGATCCGCGCCATAATGCGCTGCTGCTCGGGCCGGGGCTGGGCCTGCCGCGCGCCCGCGATATGGTGCCCGCAGCCCTTTCCGGCGCGCGCGCGACGGTGCTGGATGCGGATGCGCTCACCGCCTTCGAGGAGGATCCCGATCTGCTGTTCCGCCAGCTTCACGGGGCCTGCGTGCTCACCCCGCATCGCGGCGAATTCGCGCGGCTGTTTCCCGATCTGGCGCAGCAGTTGGGCGACGCGGGCGGGGAGGGCGATCCGGTCGGGGGCACCGATCCCGATAGCGTCCCGCAGGCGACCTGTGATGCGGTCATGGCGGCGGCGCAGCGCGCGGGCTGCACGGTGCTGTTGAAGGGCGCGCAGACGTTGATTGCCTCGCCTTCACCGGGTGGCACGGGGGCTGACCTCGCGCTCCATTCTGCGCTCGGGCCGCGCGCCGCGCCTTGGCTGGCCACGGCGGGGGCAGGGGATGTGTTGGCGGGGCTGATCGTCGGGCTGATGGCGCGGGGCTTTGCGCCGCAGCAGGCGGCAGAATTGGGCGCGTGGCTGCATGTAGAGGCGGCCCGTCACTTCGGCCCCGGGCTGATCGCCGAGGATCTGCCCGAGCAGATCCCCGCCGTTTTACGCCAGATCTTCGCGCAAGAGGCCGAGGGTAAGCGCCCATAGGCCCCGTTGTGCGCAGGTGGGGTTATGCGCAGGTGGGGTTATGCGCAGGTGGGGTTAATTGCGCAGCCGCAGCGCATCGCAGCCCAGCTCGACCCCATCCGCATAGATCACCTCCGCATAGTCGAATTCCAGCGTGAAGACGGTTTTTCGGCCCACCTGTTCGCGGGTGATAAACTCGCCATCAACCAGACGCTCTGCCGCGATCAAGGCTTGGCTGTGCCCCGTTAACGCCTGTGCCCGCCAATCGCGCAGATGCAAGCTGGTGCGAGGATGCAGCAAAAGCGCTTGCTCGGGCCGATCATGCCCCAGAGCGCCTGGGGCAATTTGGATCATCTCGCCGGTGATTTCCCGCGCCGAGATCTTGCGCAGGATCCGCGCGCCCGACCGCGTCACCACACGGTCGCCAACACTGAGAAATTCGACCGGAAGCGATCCGTCGAGCGTCAAAATTTGCGATCCGATAGCGATGCCAGTCGCTTCCAGATTGAGGGAGTCGATCGTTTGCGCGCCATTTTCCAGCGCGACAACGAGGCTCGCACGCAATTGCGCGCTCGCGAGTGAGGGCTCGTGAAGGTCTTGCCTGTCAGTCGGGCCCGTGGACGTTTTCGCCATCGGGTTCACCTTATTTTTTTGTAGTCTGCTCTTATTATTGAAAACGTTAGCGCATCCGATTCGGTCAGGCGAGCGTTTTTCCGCCGACACATATTTTTTTACAAAGGTGTGGATTTTCCTCTCGCCTCCACTCTGGCAGCTTGCTAGAAGCGCGCAGGATGCGGGTGTGGCGGAATTGGTAGACGCACCAGATTTAGGTTCTGGCGCCTATGGCGTGGGGGTTCGAGTCCCTTCACCCGCACCACTTTGAAAACAAACGGTTTTTAGAGATGTAGTCTCGCCGTTGGTTGTCCGCCGATCTTGGTGTTCCCAGTGATGTTCCCAGTTTCACTTTATGTTTTCGGTCCGTTCCTGCGCGCTTGCGCGGTGGCGCTTAGCCGCTTTTGGTTGGCGTGAGAGCGATACTTTTGAACCATCGCAAGCGTCTTATGCCCTGTAACCGCTTGGATCTCGCTATCACTGCACCCTGCATCGGCGAGAGCGACTGCGGCGTTGTATCGCCATCCGTGTATCACATAGGCTCGCGCATTGATTGCGTCCCGTACCGCTTGGACCCTATTCTGCAGGGCGCGCTTTGATAGCCCGCGCGTTAGGTTCTGGGCGATTATGAAGCGACCTGTTCGGGACAAGCTTGCCAGATATTCCTTGAGCGCTGTGGGGCAGGCGACCCAAAGGCGCGCGCCCGTCTTCTCTTGCTCGACTTCGATGAAGCTTCCGTCAAATTGCGACCATTCCATTTTTAACACGTCGCCAATCCGCTGACCTGTCTGGGTGGCAAGCATGAATGCTGTAAGCTCCCATTCTAGTTCATTGTTTCGACAGTAATTTTCAAAGGCGCGCAGCTTGTCTTCTGGCCAAGGCTCGTATTCACCGCCCTTTAGCTTTTCAACGCCGTGGGCGGGGTTCGCTGTGATCCATTCAAGATCAATCGCGTGGCGGGATAGGATCGAGAGCATTTCGACCATGGCATTTCCCTTGCGCCATGTGTCTGCGTACCGATCGCGCGCTGCGATAACATCGCGACGGCGCAATTTGGTGAAATCGGCAGAGCCATTTTTCTCGCGGATCAGCTCCAGCGTCCTGCGGTACTCACGCCGTGTCCCATCCGCTTTGGAGGTGAAGGCAGGGGATCGATAATAGCTGACGATCAAGGCCTCAAAGGTTGTTTTTATTTGAGGGCGCAATGTGCCAGAGCGGATCTCCCAGTAACGGGCTTGGAATTCGCGGCTATCTGGGTTGCCCGGGAGCGGCACATACTTCTCTCCGCGCCGAAAGTACCAGTAAACCCGTCCGCCGCGAGATTTCTTTGAGAGGTAGGGGAGGTTGACGTCCTTTACCATGTGATCTGGGTATCCATTGCTTCGCCCGTGGCGATTGCCTTTAGCTGGTCTACGCGCCATCGCTCAACGTCGCCAATCATGATCGGACGCGGGAGTGCTCCGGCATTTACGAGGCTACGAAATTCGTGCGGCCGCATGTCTAGCAGGTTGGCTGCCGTCTTTTCTGCCGCAAAAAGGGGTTCATGCTTTGCCATTTGTCACCTCCTCATAATCCCCCTCGCGCTCGAGCTGCTCGCGCCGTGACGGGATCCAGTCGAGCTGCGTGGGGCCGTTGTGGTCTTTCTCCCAGACGATCCAGCAATAGGCGGTCGCGCTCGTTGGCTTTGCCAGCTTTGGATGGCCTGCCTTTGGGTTGATGATTGGCTCTCCGGTCTTCCGGTCGTATTGCTCGATCGGGATATTCGGGTTCACGATCTTGCCCTTGTGCATCACCACTCGATCGGAGAACTGCAGGAAACGGGCGGGCGGAGAGATCTTGAAGAGTTCGTTGTGCCGCGTGATGCTCTCAAGGAAGGCCGTGCGAACAATCACTGCCACACCCTTGCAGCTGGTGCGCAGGGCGCGCTCGATGAATTGCTGCGCAAGACGGAAGGGCGGGTTGGTCATTGTCCAATCCACCTCGGCCTGATCGGGGCCAAAGAGGTAGTCCTCGACCAAATAGCCGGCGCCATAGTCGTGAATATCCTGACAGATCACCGTGCCGAAATACTCGGCCAGTGGGCGGGCCATATAACCGCGATTCGCTGCTGGCTCGCGCACCGTCATGCCCTGATCGATGCGATTGAGCCGCGCCAGATACTCGCATACGGCGCGTGTGGCCCACGGCGGAGTGGGGAAGTCGTCCAGGCTCTTGTGGGGTTCCGAGCGCTGCTGCATCACGGCGCTGCTGCGGTTCTGGTTCATGTAGGCTACCATTTCGCGAACCCCAAAAGGTCCAGCCAAATCGCCGCTGAAATGCCCAAAAGAACTATTGCTGCTATCCACTGGACGGCTTCTCGGCGACGATTGGCGTAGACCCATGCGCCCTTCGCTTCTTCGCGGATCTTCTCCCGCTCGTCGGCGCGCTCCGATTCCCTGATCTTTTCCAACGCCGCGCGCGCGTGGGCAGGTGTGCGTTCGCGGACCGCCTCGTGCTCGCCGCAATTCAAATTATGTGCGGCGACAATGACTTCCCCATCTTCGCCTAGCCAGTCGCATTCGATGTTGGTGAGCTCGTAGACAAGTTGGGCGGCATCTTCGTAGGCGGCGGCGATCAAGGCGTCACGCTCGGCGGTGGCGCTTTGGATGTCGTTTGACAGGCGAACGATTTGATCGCGCAGTGCGTCACGTTCTGCGGTCAGTTCTTCGAGGCGATCCCGACCTCCGGCGATCATAGTTTTCTGGGGCATTCTAACCATCACTTCACCTCCAATGCTTTACGGAAGGCGGCGAGGGCAGCTTCGGCGTTGTCAACCGTCTTGCAGTTCATATTGGGCAGAAGCAGGCCTGCAGCGATCAGCGCGGCCTCCATGTCAGGAACGCGGGCGATGCGGCGGGCGTTGGCTTCCACTACGTTAGTCCAGATGCCGCTGAAACGCCCATAGCAATCAGCCACTGCGCTTCGGGGGCCTACTATTCTACCAAACTCGTATCGACTCTGAGCCCACGGCCCCCGCGTCCCCGCTTCACTATCAGCTTTGATTTGGTCGATCAGGTTCATTCCATCACTCCAATCATCATGAAAAACCCTAGCCACAGCGCTGCAGCCACGATCAGCGCGGGCAGTAGCCACCAGCCCGAGGGCATGCGGCTGGGTTGCGTGGGTTCGGGGTCGTGGGCCTCGGCAAGGCGGGCGAGGTGCGGGAGGCGGTCGGGGTTATCCATTGCCTATTCCCTCCTCATCGTCGTCCTGCTCCCATTCGCCCATTTCCTCGTGTGCGATGTCCTTCGCTGCCGCCTCGCTCCAATCCATCTCAGGATCGCCGAACGGCATGCTGAACTCGCGAACGCACACGAGGGCCAGATCGAGCGCATCGGGGAGAGATAGCCCCGTGCTGCGTGACTGCATTTCGCGGGCAATCGCGTGCAGGAAGCTGCTTAGCGTCATGCCGTTGGCCGTGATCACGGGAGCGCGCCAAATGACCGCCTGACGGCGCTCTCCACCGGGAACCCTGCTGATAGACATATCTGGGCCGTAGCGTTTTGGGCGGTCCTCAAGTTTCGCCCAGCAATGGCTGCATATCCAAGTTCCTCTGACAGTGTCGCCGTGGGGATGATTGCATTGTTTAGCCATGTGCGACCTCTTCACGCTTCGCCCGCTCTTCCGGCCCCAAAGCAGGATTTGTGCGCAGGTAGTCCAAATCGGGGTGCAGCGGGTCAATGAGAGCGAGAAGCACAGAGCGGAGCATTGCGTGCGCGCCCTGATGTGCATCCATCCCCGCCTCGTAAGCCGATGCGCCAAAGCATGATGCTACAGCGACCGCGTCGGAGATCTCCTTCTCCGCATCCGTGATCGGCTCAGCGTCCATGAACTTGTCATAGACCTCGAGCAGCTGTTGCGGGGTCATTGTGGCGGTTGAGCGGGTGGCTGATTTGTAAAACCGATGCGCGTTCTCGTTGAGAACCTCGGCAATCGTCGCGGCCATCTCGTCCTCATCATCGAACAGTTCGGGCGGAATGATCGCCATCGGTGCGCGCAGGCTGTGATTGGTTGAGCCATCTGCATTGCGGCGAGGGCTGTCGCCGCAATAAACGGCAGTCGCCCCGGACTTTCGAATGGTGAGCGAAGTGGTTTCGACGGTGAAATATTTGTGGTCGGTCATCGCATGATCTCCTTGCTCGAGCGCTTGGCCGCTTCGCGTTCACGCGCGCGGCGGATCTGGCGGGTTTCAATCTCGGGGGTGATGGCGGTTAGGGTTGTGGCGCGAACCCGCGTGGCGTTGCGTACGGCATAGCTTGATCCGTCATGGAAGACCGGATCGCGCTTGGCGTCCGCAATAGCCATGCCGAGAGGGCCGAGCCCTTGAGACGCGGCACCGACTGCCTGAGCGAGCGCAGCCATTGCGAGTGATACAGAACCAATTCCTGCGATTGCTGCGCGTCGGGCGTCTCTGATTTCTCCAGTCATTGATCAGATCCAATCATAATGAGGGCGACGAACAGGGCCGCGACGATGCACAGGCCTGTGAGGAGGAGGGCGGTTGTCATTGGGTGCTACGCCATCCCCAGCGCTGTTTTATAGAGCTCCAAGATCGCCTCTTCCTCGGCGATGTCGTCCTTGTCGCGCTTGCGCAGGGCGATGACCTTCTTGAGCACCTTGGTGTCGTAGCCCCGCGCCTTAGCCTCGCTCATCACGTCCTTCTGTTGCTCAGCGAGATCTTTCTTCTCGGCTTCCAGATGCTCTAACTGTTCGACGAACTGGCGGAGCTCGTCGGCTGTCACGCTGTAGGCCGCATCGCGCACGGCGGCGTCGGCGGGCGTTTCTTTCAGGGGAACCTTGGGCGACGGATCGAAGGCGTTCTTGCTGCCGTGGATCTCGCGCTTGCCGACATGGTCGGGAGCGGAAATCAGGCCCTCGACCTCCATCCGTTCCACGATCCGCGCGGCCTTGTTGTAACCGATCGACAAACTGCGCTGGATGAAGGACGTGCTGCATTTCTGCTGGTCGGTCACGATCGTGCAGGCCTTCTGATACTGCTCTTCATCGGGGGTGGTCACGGTGTCCAACATTGGTCCTCCTGCGGGGGTAGGGTTGGGCGGCGCGATCGCGCGAACGTCGCCGCCCGAGGCTGCACCATGCGGCCTCTTATTCGGGGTGGGTGGTGGCCCAGTGGAGAAGATCCTCGGGCGTCATGCCGTGGGCCCTGGCCTCATTGGCAGCGATTGCGTTGATTTCCTCTTCGGTCAGCCTGCCGCCCGGTGTGTGTCGGCGGGCCATCTTGAGGCGCGCTTGCAGCGCCTCGATGGCGGGGTGGGCGAGGATGCGCGCGGCGGTCATCGTGCCACCGCCTTCGCGGCCTGCGCGTTGGCCTCGGCCATAATGCGGGCGAGGATCGCCGCGCCGAGGGCGGCATTCAGCGCGGCGCTGGCCTCGGGGGTGTAGAGGTGCGCGATCATGCGGCACCGCCTTGCACGTTGGTTGCGGTGGCGATGCCGCGCATGCGGCGGAGGCGCGCGCGGATGAGATCTGCGCGGGCCGTGTCGGCGTCGGTGCCGCTTTGCGACAGGATGTCGAAGGCGTTGCAGAGCTGCGCGGTGCTGATCGTGCGATTGGTCATAGCGTCGCGCGCTGCGGTAAGGGCCTTGGCGTGGGCCTCGGCATGGACCCGACCCGTGAGGGTTTGGCACAGATTGTTTGTCGGGTGTTGAATTGGCGCGTGGATGCTCATGTTCAGTGTCTCCCATCGTGTCCGTGCAGGCTCTTGTGGCGCGGCTGATGGGCTGAAGGTATCGTAGGATAAAACCTACGTCAATACATATTTGTAGGTTAAATCCTATTATCCGGCTTTATCTTGTGACGCCGCCTTGCCGTCATCTCAGCGGGCGCTGCTTTGTCTTGCCTTGTCAAATGTGATTGGGTGGCGAATGTGGAGGCACCTTCAGTTTTCGCCTGATCACAACTTCCTTGACTAACGCTTCAGGACTGCAAATGTGTTTGAAGAGTATTTTGGGGAGCTAATTGTGATTGAATTTTCTAAACTTGTGGATGGTCTTTCCGAGCGCTCCAGAGTGGCGCAGCAGCGAGCGGTGACCGAGGAGGCCACAAAGACATCAGTCATTTTACCTTTGCTGCAGGCTTGGGGCTTCGATGTTTTTAATCTAAATGAGGTCATCCCAGAGTTTATTTCGGATGTTGGCACCAAGAAGGGCGAAAAAGTTGACTTCGCCGTCAAGATCGATGGAGAAATTGTGATGCTTGTTGAGGCGAAGCCAATCGCCACCAAGCTAAGTGACGTTCAGTTCAACCAGCTTTTCCGGTACTTCTCTGTCACTGAAGCTCGTCTTGCGGTTTTGGCAAACGGGCGTGAGGTGTGGTTTTTCTCAGATACTGATGCCCCGAACAAGATGGATAAGAAGCCATTCTTTAAGTTTGATTTGCAGTCGTATGATGCTGTCCAAGTTGAAGAGCTATCCCGTTTTCACAAAGATCGGTTCGCGATTGATCGCATTATTGAAGCGGCGTCCACGCTCAAATACACTCGCGCCGCTTCTAATTACCTGAAGGCGCAGCTCGAAACACCCGATGACGACTTTGTTCGCCTAGTCGGCCGCCAGATATATGATGGTTCGATAACCAAAGGTGTTGCGGAGCAATTGAAGCCTGCAATTCAAGCGGCTTTGGATGAGTTGATCCGTGATCGCATACAGGACAAGCTGTCGATTACCTTCAGCAACAAAGCCAGCCCGGAAGCCGTCAACACGCCGGAAGATGAGCCATCGAGTAGCGGCGATGGGATCGTGACTACCGAGGATGAGCTAGAGGCTCATCGCATCATCCGCGCGATTGGCGCCAAAGTTGTAGACGTTAGCCGCATCGTCATGCGCGATGCAAAGAGCTATTGTGCGATCTTGATGGACGACAATAATCGCCGCCCAATATGTCGTTTGAGCTTCAATTCGTCCGCTAACAAATCGGTAACGATCTTCGATTCAGAGAAAAATGAACAAAAGTTCAAGATCGATAAGGTCGAAGATATCTATCAGCACGCTCCCGCCATCGAGGCTGTCATCAAGGCATATATTTAAAGGCGTCAATCGTGTCGGGGCGATTTGCGCTCCGACAGCGAACGGATTTAAAACGTGGTAGTCAACCTACGGCTTGTTTTATATTTTCTTGACTAGCTCGCGCGGCAGGTGAAGCTTTACTGGGGCGGCCCACTTCAACTTGATATTATGCATATTCACACCCGTGGGGTTAAGTGACAGCAAGTTGAATAAACCAGCACTCGTTCCGACTTTAACTTGCTTGATCCAGCACTGGCCACTTTCGTCTTCGCAGACGCATTTCCGGCCAATCGCGTCGTCCGGCACGCCTAGGACGTCACGGCTGAAAAATAGCAGATCACCTTCGGAATACACGGGTTCCATGCTGTCACCCGTCACTTCCACGGCGACAACCCCATGGGGAGAAAGCTGCGGCGGGCACTCCACGTGATATAGCCCATCTCCTTTAGTATGGTCGTCGACCAAGTGAACGACCGCTCCTGCTCCTGCACGACCGGGTACGGCTATGGATGGGGGCGGAGTTGTGCCCTCAATAATATCGGTGACTGGAACCCCTAACACTTCTGCAATCTTCGCAAGGCTGGCGAAGGTCGGGTTCTTTGTTTTCCGCAAAATTATATCGCGAACGCCCGTCGCGCTCATACCAGCAGAAAGCGCCACAGCCCGCGGATTCGTACCGCGCTCCGCAATAATTGCTTCAATTCTTTGGGCGATCATCTGTCCAGTATCCATGTAGGCATTATCCTACACTCTCGATTTGGCCGCAAATGGGATAAATCCTCTTTACAATGTAGGATATAACCCACATTGTGCATCCTATGATGATGAGCCAGTTCAAAAACGACATCGAGGCCTACCTCAAAAACACAGGAACCGCCGCATCCACTTTTGGGCGCGAGGTTCTTAACGATCCGGGCTTTGTCTATCGCCTCCGAGCTGGAGGTGAGTGTCGGCCCAGTACCATTGAAAGGGTCCGAGAGAAAATGGCCGAGGCCACCAAAGAGGGCTCCTAACATGGGCCTTCTGTCCTTCCTATCGCGCCGCTCAGCGCAGCCAGCAATGATTGCCGCCGAGACCGAGGCATTACGCACGCGGATCGGCACCATGTCGACGCTGCTGGATGATGTCAGCGCGGAGCTCGTGCGGATGCGGCGGCGAGAAGATGCGCAATTTTTGAGCGACTTCTTGGACCGTGTCGAACGCATTGAGTTTATTCGCATCCTTGATGGATCCGAAGTTCGCCACGTTTACCACCTCGCGCCGCGCGAAGGCGCAACTGGCGATGGGTAATTTCCTATCCCGAGCGGGGGCCTCTTCGCGTGGCATGGCCCGTGTTGCCGCTCGGGTGATGTCGCTGTGCATTCTCTCCTCCCTCAATGTGCGGCGGCTCCCTCGGGCGGGTTCGGGGGATGTCCCCGCCCGAGGGTCTTTCTTCCTTCTCGCGCCGGATCGGGCGCGCGTCCAGTAAACACGACACGGGGATTTTCACGATGCGAGCGACAAAGGCCGGATCAATTCAAGAGGTTATTCAAGCCTCCTATGCGGCGGCGGGCGGGCTTCGCGCGGTCAGTGATGCGATTGGCGTCTCACCCGCAACGCTGTCGCAGGCAACGTTGGTGAATGAGGAGCGCCCCGGAGGGCTTGGCGTCAATTATCTGGATCGCTTGTGTCGAATGGATGCGGCGGCGGCGGTTCCCGTCGCGCAGCACTATGCCGCGCTGGCAGAGGGGCGGTTTGTGCCACTTGGTGCGGGCGGATCCGAGGCGCTTGCGGCGCTTTGCGCAGTGGCGGCCAAGGAATTTGGCGAGGCGCAGGGGGCAATGTTCCGCTTGCTGACAGCACCTGATGGTAAGCCCGCGAGTGATACGCTGCGCGAGGTGACTGAGGCGGCGGAGGCCTTGGCTCGTGTCGAAGCGGCACTGCGCGAACGATTGGGGGATCAGCGATGAAGGAGGTTTTCTTCATGACAAACCCGCATCGCCTCGATGATTTCTTGGGGGCGGCGCAGCGGGTTCTGATCTCGCAGGGGATGGAGCCAAGCGGCAAGTGGCTCGATGATATTTTGAACTCAAGGCCCGATCTCGTGCGGTTGGTGGTCTGGCGCGGGCAGTATTTCCTGCTGCCCCGCATGGCCTTCGTTGACGGCATCATGGCCCGCCACGGCGCGGATGTAATTGGGGCCTATCATCGAGCGACACGAAACATGCCGGAGGAGGTGTGATGCGTATGGTGCTCGAGAAGAGTTCGATTACTTGGGAAGGCATGCGGCATGAATGCACATACTCGTAAGCCGCGCTTGCTCGACCTGTCGGGGGTGCCGGAATACCCGTTCACCAAGGAAGATCGCCTGCAGACGCATTTCTATTTCGAGATGCATTTCTCACGGTGGCTCAATTCGGATTTTCGGCTGCTGGCAACGCCTGCGGTGCGGGGGATCGCGATTGATCTCTTTTGCGCGGCCCAAGAACAAGCGCCTGTTGGCACGCTGCCAACCGATGAACGCCTCTTGGCAAAGTTGGCGGGCGTGACGCTAGAGGTTTGGCGCGAGCTCGCTGCGCAAGACGTTGGGCCGTTGTGGAATTGGTATCACGTTAGCTGCGGCGATGATGTGCGTTTCGCGCATCCAGTCGTGTTGGAGCTGGTTGAGAAGGCGATGGTGTCGCGAGAGATGCACAATGGTGCTCGGGCGGCGGATCGCGAGCGCAAGCGGCTTAAGGCATTACCTGCCCAGATGCAGTCAGCAGGGGCAAGCTCGCGCATGTGCGCAGAAGCTGCCGTGGTGGATTGGGTCGATCGCTGGCTCGTCGCAGCCTATCCCAATGCGAGCCGCACGGTAGGCCGCGTCAAAGAGGCGCTCGAGGCGCATTCATCGCGTGGTGAAAACGGTGCGTAGGAATGCCAAAAGTTTCCGCCGGAAGGTTTTTGGAAGGTTCTGGAAAGTTTCTGGAGGGTTTTCGGAAGATTTCGGACGCGATCAGGCGCGTTTTGAGAAGGTTTCGGCGGGCTCGCCTTTTTTTTGCTCCAGAAGTTTCCGCTCTGAAAAGGAGAAGGAAAGAAAAAGAAAAGAAATTGAAATAGCGGGTTTCGACCGGTTTACCGCTCCGCTTGTGGATAAGTCGGAATTGCTGAGGAATTAAGAAAGGGGTTTGGACATGGACAGTGCAGAGCAAGCCGAGGGCGAGAAGCGTGTGAAGCGGTTGCTGATCGAGCCATTGACGCGGCGCGGTTTGGCAAAACCGAGCAGCCTGACGAAGGCGCAGTTTGACGAGAGCGTTGAAGATCTGTGCCAGCGGCTCGCCTATATGTCCGAGATCAATCTCGCGGCGTTGGAAGAGCAGGTCGCTGCCGCGCCTGCGGGCAAGGGGCGCGACCGGATGCCAATCGCCAATGTGATCTTGAAATGGGCGGGGCAGATCCAACAGCCGGTTGATGATGGCTCTCCGCTGATCCGTGCCGTGTTTGCGGCGAAGCTTGGACAGGATGCGCTGGCGGGAGGCTGGGCGCCAGAATTGCTGGCGAAGGTCCGAGAGGTGCGCAGTTGGCCCGGATCGTTCGCAGTCACTCAGATCAAAGAGCAGGCACGGGATGCGTTGCGGCAGATGGAAGATTTTGACCGGATCTTGGCGCGGGAGGGTGAGCTGCCCTCGGAGAAGGCGCGGTGGCGCAGTGCGCGGTTGGCGATGATCGATAAGTGCAGGCAGATTGCCGCGCTGTCGGCGTGATGGATGGTGGCGTCTTGAAAAACGGGCCAAAGGCAAAAGCAAACATGAGGCTGGGCATGAAACATTCCACATTCGACGAAATCGACACGCTGACCACGCGCTCAAAGGCTGGCCGGACATTTGCGAGATCGACCGCGCATCGCGGGGCCCCGCGCGAAATCTCGGTGCTGGATTTGCTGTCGTGGGCCTTCGGGGTTGAGCATGTCGAACTGAGCCATCCCGATGAGCTCGCTCCGGTTGAGGGTGGCGGAGGGATGGAATGGCGGTTGATGCAGCAAGCGCAGTTGGGGTGCCGTGTCGACGGAGGCGGGCGTTCGCCTGCACATGAGGATGCGGAGACCGTGGCCGGCATCGTGGCAACGGTGGCAAAATGGAACTGCGGATGGGGAATGGCCCTGCGGATCGCCGAACTTGCGCGCAGCGGGCAGGTGCCGGATTGGTGTGAAGATGAACGGCCCCGCTGTATTCCCCGAGGCTGGACGCGCAATCGCTATGGCGACCATGCGGCAACGGCTGTGGCAGAAACGATCACACAGGTTTCGCGGGGGAGAGAGGTTAAATTCGAGGTCAAATTTTGCCCCGTGACCTACTCGCCTTCGGCTGCCCATATCTCGGCCAAACGACGGGACTATCTGGCGTGGTATGGCGCGCTGCTGGAGATCGCGTCTTTGCTGCGTGGGGCTGGGCTGGTCACACACAAGCTGAACAGTGTCATGCCGCCGATGACGCCTTGGCTGACAACCCGCAATGACTCGGTATGCACGCAGGGTGATGTCGATCCGCCTGTCGTTTTGGCCTGACGCAGATCACAGCGAGGTAGGTATACACGCCTCGCCATTGCTAGCTCACGCACAGTTCACGGAATGTTGTTAAATTGCCGCAAAATGCATCGATGCTATCGCGGTACGCAACGAATCGACGGGCCGCAACCAGAACGAGAATATAGGTTTCCTGAAAATCTATGTTCTCAATAGTTCTGGTGGTGCCGAAAATGCTATTTCGTAAATTCCGTTTCTTGCTCTCTTTCATTTTGTCTACACTCTCAGTCTTAGTGAGCGTTGGCGCGGGGCAGGCGCAAAGCGTTGATGTTTTTAATTTTGAACTCAGCGCAGATGGAGCGTGCGGCGCGCCCGGCTCGACTACAAGATTTACCGCATACGTTGAGGGGCCGACCGGCCCAGCCGATGAAGTGGATGGAGGGGGAAATCCGGTCGATTGGATCGCGTTCTATTTGACCGACTCTGCCGGCGTAATCCTAGGCAGAGCACCATTTAATGCGCCAGCAAACAATTACCTATACAACCAATTTTTTGGCACGGTTGAAAAGCAGCCAACCGCCGCGGGCAATTTCACGTTCTACGTTCACGATCTTAGTTCGGGTACGCTCGACCAATCAATCGGCTCAACCTACACGTTGAATGGGAAAACATTGGGCTCGGGCTCGTTCAATGCGGCGGCGCTGGACTCCGATTGCGGCAATATCGCGGTAGCAGACACAACACCTCCTACTATCACCATCGGCGCGCTGAATGGCCCAACGGCTGGGAAATATACCGCATCTATCACCCTGTCCGAACCTAGCAGCAATTTCGACCAGAGCGATCTATCACTGACGAACGCGACGACAGCAACTTTCACGCAGTTCACGAGCACTAGCTACGCAGTGGCATTGACGCCTACAGCTATCGGCCAGATCAAGCTATCGGTAGCGACAGGAAAATTCACTGATGCGGCAGGAAATCCGAACGTTGCATCGAATGAAGTCACTGCTGCGACTGTTCCAGGTGCGCCCACCATTGCAAGCGTTGGTAGTGCGGCCGCTGGGGATACGCAGGCGACGGTGTCGTTCACTGCGCCATCGAGCAATGGCGGTAGTCCGATCACAGGTTACACAGTAACTTCTAACCCGGGTGGATTTACTGGTAGCGGTGCGTCTTCGCCGATCACGGTTACTGGCCTGACCAATGGTGTTTCTTACACGTTTAATGCTACCGCGACGAACACTGTCGGAACTGGTGCTGCGTCGTCGGCTTCAAACAGCGTTACGCCAAAGGGTCCCCAGATCATCACCTTTATCAATCCTGGCGCACAAGAGCTTGGTACTAGCCCAACGTTGACTGCAACCGCGTCGTCAGGTTTGAGCCCGGTTTTCTCGTCATCGACAACAGGGGTTTGTACGATAACGTCTGGCGGTAGCCTTAGTTTGCTGACTGTTGGGTCTTGTACAATCAATGCGGATCAGCCCGGTGAAGGCGGTTATCTCGCCGCATCAACGGTGACTCGGACTTTCTCGGTGGTGGACACGACAGCACCTACGATTACGATTGGTGCGCTTTCTGGACCGACGGGTGGAACCTACACCGCGTTGATCTCACTCTCGGAGGAAAGCACTGATTTCTTCGATAGCGATCTGAGCCTAACCAACGCGACGGCTACGCTTTCGGGATCCGGCAATAGCTATACAGCAACGTTGACACCAGATGGTGATGGGGAGGTCAAGCTCTCGGTTTCTGCGGCTAAATTCTCAGATGCGGCTGGCAACGGGAACGTGGCTTCGAATGAAGTAACCGCCGTGTTTGATACGACACCACCCACAGCGTCTTTCAGCCCGTTGGTCCGGACCCCTACCGGCTACACTACTACACTTACTTTTAGCGAGCAGGTGACAGGGTACTCGCACAGTGATCTGAGCTTGACCAATGTCGGCTTGCTTAGTTTCACAGGGAACGGCACGGTCTACAATATCAGCATTACGCCTGCCGCAGATGGCGAAGTGACAGTGACACTGCCGGCAGGGGTCGTGACTGACGCTAGCGGGAATGGAAATCTCGTCTCAAACCTCGTTCGTGCAACCTTTGATAGCACTCCGCCGACAATCACGATCGGCGCGCTTTCGGGCCCGACAGGCGGGAAATACACTGCCTCTATCACGCTGTCAGAAGCCAGCACAGATTTCGTTGATAGTGATCTGAGCCTGACCAACGCGACGGCCACCCTGAGCGGTTCCGACACCAGCTATACGGCCACGCTGACGCCTGATGCGGATGGGGAAATCAAACTCTCGGTCGCGGCGAATAGCTTCACCGATGCGGCGGGTAACGGGAACGTGGTGTCAAACGAGGTCACCGCAACCTTCGACGGCACGGCACCTACGATCACCATCGGCGCGCTTTCGGGCCCGACGGGCGGGAAATACACCGCCTCGATCACCCTGTCCGAAACGAGCACAGATTTCGTTGATAGCGATCTGATGCTGACCAACGCGACAGCCACCCTGAGCGGTTCGGGCACCAGCTACACGGCCACGCTGACGCCCGATGCAGATGGAGAGATCAAACTCTCGGTCGCGGCGAACAGCTTCACCGATGCGGCGGGCAACGGGAACGTGGTGTCAAACGAGGTCACCGCAACCTTCGACGGCACGGCACCTACGATCACCATCGGCGCGCTTTCGGGCCCGACGGGCGGGAAATACACCGCCTCGATCACCCTGTCCGAAACGAGCACAGATTTCGTTGATAGCGATCTGATGCTGACCAACGCGACAGCCACCCTGAGCGGTTCGGGCACCAGCTACACGGCCACGCTGACGCCCGATGCAGATGGAGAGATCAAACTCTCGGTCGCGGCGAACAGCTTCACCGATGCGGCGGGCAACGGGAACGTGGTGTCGAACGAAGTCACTGCAACCTTTGATAGCACTCCGCCGACAATCACGATCGGCGCGCTTTCGGGTCCGACGGGCGGCGTCTATACCGCTTCGATCACGCTGTCCGAGGCAAGCACCGATTTCGTCGATAGCGATCTGACGCTGACCAATGCCACGGCAACACTTTCGGGATCCGGCGCCAGCTACACCGCAACGCTGACGCCGGATGCGGATGGGGAGGTGAAACTCTCGGTCGCAGCGGGAAGCTTCACCGATGCTGCGGGCAATGAAAACGTTGTCTCGAACGAAGTTTCCGCGATCTTCGACGGCACCGCACCGACGATCACGATTGGCGCGCTTTCGGGCCCGACAGGCGGCGCCTATACCGCGTCGATCACGCTGTCCGAGGCAAGCACAGATTTCGTCGATACAGATCTGAGCTTGACCAACGCGACAGCGACACTTTCGGGATCAGGCACAAGCTACACAGCAACGCTGACGCCTGACGCGGATGGAGAGATCAAACTATCGGTCGCGGCGAACAGCTTCACCGATGCGGCGGGCATCGGGAACGTGGTGTCAAACGAGGTCACCGCGATCTTCGACGGCACCGCACCGACGATCACGATTGGCGCGCTTTCGGGCCCGACGGGCGGGAAATACACCGCCTCGATCACCCTGTCCGAAACGAGCACAGATTTCGTCGATAGCGATCTGACGCTGATCAATGCGACCGCAACACTTTCGGGATCCGGCACCAGCTACACCGCAACGCTGACGCCTGACGCGGATGGGGAGGTGAAACTCTCGGTCGCTGCGGGAAGCTTCACCGATGCTGCGGGCAACGAAAACCTTGTCTCGAACGAAGTCACGACAACCTTCGACGGTACGGTACCTACGATTGTCATTGGCGCTCTTTCAGGGCCAACGGACGGAACCTTTACAGCATCGATCACGTTGTCCGAAGCGAGCACCGATTTTGAAGTTGGTGATCTGATACTGACCAATGCGACAGCGTCGCTAGCGGGTTCGGGAAGCAGCTATACGGCGACGCTCACGCCCAATTCGAACGGTGAGGTGAAGCTCTCGGTTGCTGCAGGCAGCTTCACGGATGCGGCAGGCAATGCAAGCGTGGTATCGAACGAGGTCACGGCGGTCTTCGACGGTTCTCGCCCAACTGTTCTGATCACAGGCGCGCCAAGCTCGGTCAATGCAAGTTCAACCTTCTCGGTTACGATCACCTTCTCAGAAGATGTCACAGGCTTTGACGGTGCTGATATTACTGCGATGAATGCCACCGTCATGAGTTTGACGGGGAGCGGTGCGGTTTATCAGGCGACGATGTCTGCGTCCGGGAGCGGCACTGTGAATGTCGTTGTGCCTGCCAACGTTGCCTATGATAGCGGCAATAATGCGAATATGGCGTCGAATCTGGTCGAGATTGCTGATACCACGGTAGATCAGACACAGGAGTTGATCGCATCGTTCATGCAAAACCGCGCGAACCAGCTGATCCGCAGTCAACCAGGTTTGTCGGAGTTTCTTTCTGGCAAGGCTCAGGGTGGCACCAGCGTGACCGTAAGCCGAGGGCAGGGGCAGTTCAGCTATTCGACTGACCCTAACTACCCTGTCTGGCTGCGCGCGCACGGGTCTTGGACGTCAGGCGCTGACAGCAAGAGCCGATATATGTTTGGGGCTATCGGGAGCCATCAAGAGGTGACTCCGAACCTGCTTCTTGGTGCGATGTTGCAGTTCGATCATATGGAAGAAGACACTGGCAATGCTTCCGTCAACGGAAACGGCTGGATGGTTGGCCCGTATTTCGTCGCAAAGAGTGCCGAGCGTCCGATCTACTTCGAAGGCCGCCTGCTTTACGGCGAGTCGCGGAACAAGGTCTCACCTTTCGGCACTTACGAAGATGATTTCGACACCGACCGGTTGCTCGCGCAGTTTAAGGTGAGCGGCGAGTATGACTATGGCGATTTTACCAAGCTGTATCCGTTCCTTGATGCGTCTTATGCCACGGATGACCAGCACAGCTATGTTGATAGCCTTGGCAATTTGATCCCGAGGCAAGGTGTCAATTTGGGTCAGATCGAAATCGGTATGGACTTCAAGCATGAGGTGCTGGTCAGTTCCGGTGAGCTCGAGCTCTTTGGGGGTGTTTCGGGGATTTGGTCGCGAACCGGTGGTCAGGGATACGCCGCCACAGTGTCACCTGATTATGAAGGTGGGCGCGGTCGGATTGAGTATGGCCTCAACCGTGTATTCTCCGCGTATCAGCATCTCAACGCCTCGACCTTCTATGACGGGATCGGAGCGAGCGGCTATGAAAGCTTTGGCTTCAGCTTGGGATACGAGATGCAGTTCTGATATTTAGGGCGTTTGCCGTACGCAGTCTTTTGGGCTGCGTACGCACGAGTTTTAAAAATCGGAGGCACTGAAATTGGCACTCCAAGACTGAAACGGCCCATGGCTAGACGAACAGACGGCCACCGGAACTTCTTTCGGTGGTCGTAATTCTTCCCAAAATACGTTTGACAAATTCTAGCCCCCTTGTCAGATTGCCAGCAGACGAATTCCGCCCGCAGGTCAGCATAGACCTAGCGGGCTTTTTCATATCCACCGTGCGGTGATGATGATGTTCCACCTGAATGTTGATGCTACCCAGTTCGACCGCGCGCTTGATGGGCTGTCGGATAAACGGATGCCTTGGGCGGCGGCAAATGCGCTCAATGACACGGCCAAGGATGTGCTGACGCACATGCAAGAGCGGATGGAGGTTGTCTTCGATCGGCCTACGCGGTTCACCAAGAACGCGTTTATGGTCTGGAAGGCGAACCCGCGCACGTTGACGGCGGCGGTGCAGGAACGGCCATCGGTTGGTAAGCGCCATTATTTGAAGATGCAGGAACGCGGCGGGGCGCGGGGGCAGACCGGGCTTGAGAAGCTTCTCGCCTCTGGCGTTGCCTATGAGGGGGCGCTCTATGCCGCGATCCCCGCTGATGGGGCCAAGCTCGATGCGTTTGGGAATTGGTCGCGGGGCGAGCGCAATCAGGTGCTGTCGGATCTCGGCGCACAGCGCGACACGCGAAGCAACGCGACCACGGCCTCGCGCAAGCGCAACAAGAAACGGTCCAAATACTTCGTGCCGAAACACGGCCTGACACCTGGGGTCTATCGCCGCGACACAAGCGGCAACCTCGATATCGTGCTGGCCTTCATCGATCACGCGCCCGCCTATGAGAAGCGGCTCGGGTTCTATGACGGGGCGGGCGAGGTGTTCGAGGAGCGCCTGCCGATCAATTTGCATGCCTCTTTAGAGAGAGAATTGGCGAAAGCGGCCTTGAAGGCAGGGGGCTAGGCCTCGGGTCCTTCCGGGGCGTCTTTCGCACACGGGTAATTCGCGCCCCGTGTCAGTTATGGGAGCAATATCAACGGGGTGGTGTGGTTGCCGTTGCTGTTGTTGCCATTGAAAGGATCACTATGTCAAATCTCCTCACGCTCTCCGACGGGAGCGTGCTCGATGTCTCTGCGCATCCGCTGCCAGCGGGGGTGGAGGATGATGGCACGCCGCTCAACCGCGTCCAGCTCGCCAAGGCCTTTGGCGTCTCGGAGAACACGATCACCAAATGGGTGGGGCAAGGAATGCCGGTTCTGGCCTCAGGTCAGAACGGCGTGTCCTATGAGTTCCGCTTGAGCCATTGCCACGCGTGGCGAGAGGATCGGGACGGGCGCAACCGCGCGGCCAAACTGCGCGGGGATCAGATAGCGGCGCAAGCGGCGCTGGCGTTCCGGAACCTTGATGAGGATCAGGCGGAGCAGGAAGGCGAGCTGACGGCGGACGATCTGCGGAAGTGGTCGGAGGCTGAGTATCACCGCAACCGCGTGGCTGAACAGCGCGGTGATCTGGTGCGGGTCGACCGGATGCGCGCGCTTTTGGAGGACATCTTCGTGGCCTTCGGGGCGGAGATGGACACGCTGCCGGACTATGCGGAGATGCAGTTTGGGCTGTCGGCGGTGCAGGTGGCGCAGATGCAGGAGCGCTGTGACAGCCTGCGGTTGGAAGTGCGGCGGCTGATCGAGGCGGCGCTCAATCGCGGCGCCACGGTGGTGAGCCTGACAGGGCGGCAATCGGAGTTGGATGTCTGATGGTGGAAATGCTCGATCGCGGATTGGGTATGATCGCGAAAATCCCGCCGCTGCCGCCGTTCGTGACGCCGGAAGAGCTCGTCGCCGATGCGCTGCCGCTGATCGATCCGCCGAGCCGGATCACGGTGACGGATGCTGCCGAGCGTGCGCTGCGGGTCTCGGTTGCGGGGAAGTGGAGCGAATACGACCGCAACGTCGCGCCCTATACCTCGGAGCCGCAAGACATCTCGCAATCACGGCGGTTCAAGGCGGTGATCTTTGTGGGCCCGTCGCAAAGCGGCAAGAGCCAGATGCTGCTCTCGGTCACGGCGCATGCGATCACCTGCGCTCCGGGGCCGGTGCAGCTGATCCATATGACCAAGACCGACGCGGATGCTTGGGTGGAAGAAAAGCTCGATCCGGCAATCACCAATAGCCCGCGGCTTGCTGAGCGGTTGGGGCGTGCGCGTGAGGACAGCACCTTTAGCCGCAAACGGTTCAAGGGGATGCGGCTCGGGATCGGCTATCCGGTCGCGAACCAGCTCTCGTCGCGCTCGCAGCGCATGGTTTTGCTGACCGATTACGATCACATGCCGCAGCGCTTGGGGCCTAAGGATGCGCCGGAAGCCTCGCCCTTCGGGATGGCGTTGCAGCGGATCCGGACCTTTATGAGCCGTGGCTGCGTCTTCGCCGAAAGCACGCCTGCGTTTCCGGTGGATCACGCGAATATGCGATTGGCGGGGCCGTTGGAGCCGCATCTCTTGCCCGCGACCACGGGCGGGATCGTGAACCTTTATAATGATGGCACGCGCGGGCGCTGGCATTGGCAATGCCCTGAATGCGAGGATCTGTTCGAGCCGACCTATGAGCGGCTGCATTACGATCCCGAGTTGCCGCCCGGTGAGGCTGCGGAAACGGTGGTGATGATCTGCCCGCATTGCGGGGGGGTAGTCCATCACCGCGATAAGGCCGAGTTGAACCGCCGTGCGATGCGGGGGCATGGCGGCTGGCTGCACGAGGGCAAGCATCTAGATGATCAGGGCCGGCGCAAGCTGGTCCGGATCGATGATCCGGAGATCCGCGCCACGGCCTTTGCCAGCTACGCGTTCAACGGGGTGGCGGCGGCGTTCCAAAACTGGGGCGATCTGGTGGACCGGTACGAGACCGCGCGGCGCAGCTTTGAGCTGACGGGCGATGATCTCGACTTCTCGGGCGTGCATTACACCGAGATCGGTGTGCCGTATCTGCGGCCCAAGGATGAGGAAGAGGACGCTCTCACGGTCGAGCTGCTCAAAGCGCAGGCATTGACGCTTACCAAGGGGATCGCGCCGGATTGGGCGCGGTTCATCACCGTGTCGGTCGATGTGCAGGGCAATCGGTTCGAGGTGCTGGTGATGGCTTGGGGTGTGGATGGTCGACGGGTGCCGATTGATCGCTATGCAATCCATCAGCCGCCCGAGACCGCACCGCGTGCGCGGGGCGATGACGGGAAATACCGCGCGGTTGATCCGGGGAAATACCCGGAGGATGCCGAGGTGCTGACCGAGCTTGCCGATCGGGTCTATCCGGTCGACGGGCAGGATTGGGGCCTGCGCCCGCTGGCGGTGGTGATCGACTTCAACGGCCCCAAAGGCTGGGCGGATAACGCGGAGAAGTTCTGGCGCAAGCGCTCACGGGCGGGTCAGGGCGCGCGGTTCTTTCTGTCGATCGGGCGCGGTGGGTTCAATCAGAGGGACCGTGTCTGGCATGAAGCGCCGGAACGGGCGTCGAACGGCAAGAAGGCGCGCGGGATCAAGCTGCTGAACATGGCTGTGGACCGGCTGAAGGATTCCGTTTGGGCGGCGCTGGGACGGTTTGAGACTGCGAACAATGCGCAGGCCACCCCGTCTTGGATGGAAGCGGAGCATATTGGCGAGCTGATTGCCGAGATCCGCGGCGAGAAGGGGTGGGAAAAACGCCCTGGTGTTTTGCGCAACGAGGGGTTTGACCAATCCGTGCAGGGTTTGGCGGTGGCGGAGCATATGGGGCTGAACCGCGTAAACTGGGATGAGCCGCCCGCGTGGTGCGTGGCGGGGTTGGTCAACCCTTATGCGGTGCAATTGGCACGGGCGAATGATGCTCAGAGTGCGCGGGAGGTGCCGGAACAGGCCGCCCCGCGCCGGATTAACTATCTCAGCAGGAGATGAGGCGATGGCGTTTACGCAAAAAGACGCTGACCGGTTGCGGTCAGCGATCGCAAAAGGTGTGTCCAGCGTCGAGCTGAACGGCGAGAAGGTGACGTATCGCAGTCTCTCGGAGATGAAAGAGGCGCTCCGGATGGTAGAGGGCGAGCTTGCGGGCGGCGTCGGGGCAGGGGCGTTTCGAACCTCCTATCCGCGCGCCGGGCGGGGTCTGTGATGAATATCCTTGATCGGACAATCGGGTTCTTCGCGCCGCAAGCAGGGTTGGCGCGCGCGGCGGCGCGGGCGCAGACGCAGGTGCTGATGAACTATGACGGCGCGACCAAAGGGCGTCGGGCATACGGCTGGAAAGCGCCGGGCACCTCGGCGGATGCTGCGGCCTATGGATCGCGCGAACGTCTGCGCCAGCTCTCGCGCGATATGGTGCGCAATCGTCCTTATGCCGCACGGGCGCGCGATGTGATCGTGGCGAATGTGGTGGGTGAAGGGCTGCAGCCCAATATCCGCTCCGATAGCGAGAATGCCAAAGCGACCGCGCAGGATCTGTTGGAACGGCATCTGTTGACCAATGCGATCGATGCGATGGGCGAATATGATGTGCTGGAGATGCAGCAAATCTGCATGGCGGCGGTGTTCACCGATGGCGAGGTGCTGCTTCGCCGTCGCTTGCGCAGTCCGGTTCTCGATCGGCATTTGCCGCTTGGCTATCAGGTCGAGCTGCTGGAGGTCGATTGCCTTGATGTGACGGTGCAAAGCTGGGGCGAGAACTTGGTGGTGGAAGGGGTCGAGTATGGGCCCACGGGCGCCATTGAGGCCTATCACCTGTTTAATGAACACCCCGGCGCGGTGCGCAATCGCCGCGCGCTGCAGTCCACACGGGTGCATTGGTCGGATGTAATCCATATCCGCCGCTTTGATCGCCCAGGGCAGCTGCGCGGGGTGCCGTGGCTTGCGCCGGTGATGATGACGCTTGGCGAGTTGTCGGATTACCAGGAGGCGCAGGTCCTCAAGCAGAAGATGTCAGCCTTGCTGGCCTTGGCGATCAAATATGCCAGCGGATCCGCGCGGCCTGCGAAAGCGGGTGCGGGGCTAGAGGAGCTTGCACCTGGGGCCATCGTGGAACTGCCGGAGGGTGCTGAGCCCTTCGTGGTGCAGCCGCCGACGGTGGATGGTTATGACGAGTTCATGGGGCGCGGGCTGCGCACGATCGCGGCGGGGCTTGGGATTACCTACGAGGCCTTCACCGCTGACTTGCGCGGCGTGAACTTCTCGGGGGGCCGGATGGGCCGCAATGACATGGATCGCCTTGTGCGGATGTGGCAGCGCGGCCTGATGATCATGCAGTTCGGGGTTGGGATGGAGCGCTGGTTCCGCGAGGGGCTGGCGCTTGCGGGCCATGCGGGTCTGCCGTTCCGGATGGATTGGACGCCACCACGCCGGATCTTGATTGATCCGACGAAGGAGATCCCCGCGATGGTGGATGAGATCGAGGCGGGGCTGGCGAGCCGTCAGGGCGTCCAGCGCGAGCTCGGGCGTGATCCTGACCGGATCCGGGCCGAGCGCAAGCAGGACGTTGAACAGGATGCGGCGGCAGGGCTGGAGGCACCGGCGAAGCGGAAGGGTGCGCCGGTTGCGGATCCTCCTGAAGGCGAGGCTTTGAGCGATCCTGATCAGGATGAGGACGCCGACAAAGAGCAAAAGAAAGGAGAAGAGGATGCGTAATCTGATCGTCAACGGCGAGCTGATCCTGAGCGGTGAGGTTCTGGACGATAGCTGGATTGGCTACATGTGGGAGGAGGATGTGTTCTTCGCGCCCAGCATGGTGCGCCAAGCGCTGATGAGCTTGGGCGAGGGGCGGATCACGGTTCGGTTGAACTCGGGCGGCGGTCATGTGGATGCGGGCGAGCAAATCCGCTCGATGCTGGCCTCGCATCCGGGCGGGTGCCGGATTGTAGTGGAGGGGATTGCGGCCTCTGCAGCGTCCTTGATCTTCATGGCGGGGGCGGAGCGGGTCATGTCGGCGGGGTCGCATCTGATGATCCACGATCCCTCAGGTGCGATCTGGGGCAATGAGCGAGAGGCGCGTAGTGCTGCGGATCAGCTTGGGCTGATCGCCAACACCTATGCCGCGGTCTATGCGGCGGCGTCGGGCATGAGCGCTGAGGAAGCGCGACAAATTATGCGTGTGGATGGTGGGAGCTGGTACGGGCCCGAGGCCGCGATTGCGGCAGGGTTTGCCGATGCCATTCTGGGCTCCGAGGCCGCTCTGCCCGCTGCACCGTCAACTCCGCCGCCCACGGCGCGCGAGGCGCAGGCGATTTACATGTCGGCGTGCAGCCGGCTGCGGGCGCGGCTTGCGGCTGCGCCCCTTGAGCGAAACACCACCACACCTTCTTCCCAACCCGCCGCTGCGCGCGGCACTCACCATGAGGATATTACGATGACGACACCGACCCAAACTGCGGCGCAGGCCGCTGCCCCGACCACGCCGCGCGCCGATGTCGCGCCGCCCGAGGCCATTACCATGGCGGCACCGCCTGCGCCGAGCGCTCCGGTCTCGGCCGATATCCTTGCTGCAGAGCGGACGCGCGTGCGGGAAATCCGCGAGATGGCTGCGCCGTTCCTGACCTCGGGGCGCTTGATGCAGGCGGATCTCGATGCGCTGATTGATGATGGCACTACGGCGGCGGCTGCCGGCACACGGCTGATGGCGACGATGGCCGCCACGGAACCGGCGGGTCGCAGCACTTCGCCGCGCGCCACGATTGGCCGAGATGAAACCGATACCCGGATGGAGGGGATGATCGGCGCGCTGATGGGGCAATCTGAGGGGCCGGCGCAAGAGTTCCGCGGCATGCGCTTGCGGCATCTGGCGATGGATCTGGCGGGAAGCCGTCGCGGTTACAATGATGTCGAAGCGATCCGGCGCGGTATGGCCTCGACCACGATGATGGGCGGGGCTTATGGGGTCTCCGACTTTGCCTATATCACGACCGAGGTGATGAACCGCAGCCTGCTTGCGGCCTATGAGCGCCGCGCGGCGAGCTGGCAGCTGGTGACGGGGCAGGCGCAGACGGCGAACGACTTCCGTGAGCTGCATGCGGCGCGCTTCGGTGGTGACTTCCAGCTGAAGAAGGTGCGGGAGAATGGCGAGTATGAGGAATCGACGCTGACCGATCAGGCCGAGGGTTTGAAGGTTGAGCGCCGTGGCCGCACGATCCGCCTGACTTTTGAGGCGGTGGTGAATGATGATATGGGCGCATTCCGCCGGATCCCGACCGAGTTTGCGCTTGCGGCGCGCACCATGGAAAATTCGATGGTCTGGACGCTGATGCGCGAGAACGCGAAGCTCAAATCTGACAATAAGGCGATCTTCCACGCGGATCACAACAACCTTGGCGCAGCGGCGGCGATCAGTGTGGCCTCGGTCGGCAAGGCGCGCAAAGCGATGTGGGAACAGCGGGCCTTTGGCGCGAAGGATAAGGACGACTTCATGCAGGTGGAGCCGGATCGCCTGATCGTGCCGCCGGCGCTGGAGCTGGTGGCGCTGCAGTTCACGGCGGCGACCACGCCGAACACGGATGGCACGGTGAACCCGTTCAAGGCTTCGCTGACCCCTGCGGTGGTGCCCAATATCGGGGAGGCTGCGGGCGGATCGGACACGTCGTGGTATATGGTGTCGAGTGATTTGCCGCCGATCGCGCATGCCTATCTTGAGGGCTACAACGCGCCCACGGTGCAAACGATCGAGGGGATGAACCCCGATGCGGTGGTGATGAATGCACGCCATATCTTCGGCGCGGCGGCGGTGGAATATCGCGGGTCCTATAAGAACCCCGGCCAATAAGCCGCGATAGCAGATATCTGACAGACCGGACGAGGGGCGCCATTGAGGGCGCCCTTTGTCGTTTACCCCCTGCAAATGTGAGGATTAAGATGAAAAACTATATCATGCCGGGCGAGCACATCACGTTGCCTGCGCCCCACGCTGTCGCCTCGGGCGCGGGCGCGCTGACAGGCTCGATCTTCGGCGTGGCGCAAGGTGCTGCATTGGCGGGCGAAGAGGTTGTCTTCGTGCGGCGCGGCGTCTTCGAGCTGGCGAAGGTTGCGGCGCAGGCTTGGACGGTGGGCGTGCCGCTCTATTGGGATGACGCGGCCAAGCTGGTGACCTCCGTAGACACCGATAACACGCTGATCGGCGCGGCGGTGGCTGTTGCAGCGGATCCGTCTGACACCGGGCTGGTACTGCTCGACGGCACGATCCGGTAATGCCGAGCGTCTTTGACGGCATGGCCGGATTTCTGAACGATGTGTTTGGCGATCCGGTCAGCTATCAGCCGGTTGGTGGCGGGGCGGCGCAGATCATCCACTCTGTGTTCCGCAATGAGGATGCGCTGTCCTCGGGGCCGGATGGGCATGACGTGCTGATGCTTATGCCGATCTGGCGGGTGCCAAAGGATCTCGGGATTAGCCCGGTGAAGGGCGATGTGATCGATCCGGGCGACGGCAAGACATATGCTGTCATCAATCGCCGCCCGAGCGTCTCGCCTGCCGAAGACCGCTTCATCATCTGCGAGCTCGAGGAGGTGGGCTGATGCATTACCGTGCAATCTACCGATCATTGGTGCGGGCGGCGATGCTGGCCAGCTCTGAGTTTGGCGCGTTCAACGCGCGATCTGCATGGGCGCAGAAGATCGATCCGGAGGAGTTGCCGGTGTTCGGGGTGGCCACGCCGCGCGAGACCAAGGATCTCGAGGGGCATGGCACCTCAACACGGTCCACACAGGTGATCGTGGTGCTCAAGCGCCTCGGCGGGGATGATCTGGAGGACGTGCTTGATCTCGATAGCGAGGCGGTGGAGCGGATTGTGCTCACGGCCTTGCTGGCAGATCCCGAGCGCATGGTGACGCTCACCGATACCGAGGTGACGATTGACGGCTCCGGCGCGCAGCGCGTCGGGACGTTGCAAATGACCTTCAGGGCCGAGTTCTGGCCCTTGGAGCCTGAAGCCTAGCGGCGCGGGCTCATGCTGTCGGGTGCGCCCGATCCACATTCAAAACATAGGAGAGTGACATGGCTGCAAGTAGCGGCGTGACCCGCGGGTATGGCTCGACGGTCCGCGCGGGCGTGGGCGAAGTGCCGACCTTTACAACCATCGTGGGGGTAGAAGAGTTCGATATGCCGGACCAAACGCCGGACGATATCGACGTGACGCATCTGAATAGCCCCGGCGATACCGAAGAGAGCATCCCCGGTATGAAGAAGGCTGTCGATTGGGATCTCAACATCCAATACGCGCCCGGCAGCGATACCGATGTGTTGCTGACCAGTTTGCGGGTCTCTGGCGAGGACTTCTTGTTGGAGATCAAGGCGGTTGGCGCGGAAGCCCGCACATGGGCGGCTTACGTCAAAAACTACCGGGCGACGGGGATCAACGCCAAGGGCAAGATGATGTCGGTGGCGAAGATCCGCGTGAAGGCGGAGGTGATTGCATAATGGCGGGATCGTTGAAGGGCGAAGTGCGCCTGACGTTTGAGGGCAAGCCGCTGACGCTGGTCCTCGATTTTAACGCGCTCTGTGCGTTCGAGGGCGAGGTTGGCGAGAACGCCCAGACGCGCTTGGACCAGTTGGAGAAGGGGAACGGCTCGCTCTCGGACATGCGGGCGCTCCTTTGGGCGATGCTGCAGACGCATCACTCGGACATGACCTTGATCGACGCGGGTCGTGTGATTGGTGAGGGGATGTCTGAGGTCGCATCGGCGCTTGCCTCGGCCTTCGCAGCTGCCATGCCCACTGAGGGCAAACGCCGTGGAAAAAAGCTGACGGCGACCACGAAGACGAGCAAGGCGAAAGCACGGACGCCAAAGACACTTCGGGGTCGCTGAGCTACGCTTCCTTATTGGAAGATTACATCGCGGCGGGGTTTGACCCTGCCGCGTTTTGGTCTCTGACCCCACGCCTCTATCTGATCCACGTTGAGGGGGCCGCCCAGCGATCCCGCCGCGAGCGGGTCGCTCTGGTCGAGGCGATGTGGGTCGGCACGCATGTCGATCACGACGGGCTCAACCAATACATCCGCGAGATCCAGCAACTCGCACCGCCTGAACCGCTGCCGCCCGAGGCGCTGGCGGGCCAGCTTGCGCGCGCCTCAGCGGGCGTGGGCGTCATCACCATGGCCGATTATCTGAATATGAGAGGATAAAGCATGTCCACCGTTGCAGCGCTGCGCGCGACCCTCGGGTTAGACGGGTCCGCGTTCCGGCAAGGTTTGAACGCTGCGAAGGGCGATGCCAGCAGCTTCTCCTCGCAGATTAAAAAGCTGATCGCCCCGCTCGCAGGGGCAATCGGTCTCGCGTTCTCGGGCGCGGCGATCCGGAACCAGATGGATTACATCGATGCGCAGGCAAAGATGGCGCAATCGCTTGGCACCACGTCGGCCTCGCTCCAAGTGATGGAACGGGCAGGCGAGCTTGCGGGGGTAAGCCTTGGATCGGTTGAGCAATCTGCAAAGGATCTGCAGCGCCGGCTCAGCCAAGCGGCGAGCGGCACGGGCCCTGTCGCGGATGCGCTCAAAAAGCTTCAACTCAACGCCAAGGACTTGATCGATCTGCCGCTTGATCAGCGGATTGCGGCCATCAACGGCGCGATCGAGACGTTCATTCCTGCCGCGCAGCGCGCCGCGATTGCGGGGCAGCTCTTCGGCGAGGAGGGCTCGCTGTTGATGACGCGGCTTGATCCAAAGACCATCGCGCAGGCGGCGGCGGAGATTGACCGCCTCGGCTATGCGATCAGCGAGGTGGATGCGGGGAAGATCGAGCAGGCGAATGATGCGATCTCGGCGCTTGGCCTGATCGGCGATGGGCTGGTCTCGCAGATCACGGTGGCGCTGGCGCCTGCATTGGATGCGCTGGCGCGTGGTTTGGCGGCGGTGATGGCAAAGGGCGGGCCGGTGCGTGAGACGATCCGCGTGCTCGGTGAGCAGCTCGGGCGGCTTGCCAGCTATGCGATTGCTGTGGGGGCCGCATTTATGGGGCAGTTTGCGGCGGGAATGGCGCTGGC
>JBLXEV010000016.1:0-55442 GCA_048262715.1 Paracoccaceae bacterium | reverse complement strand
TCGTAAACACCATGCTTGATGCAGCGGTTGAGACCATCGCTGACAGCGAAGCGCGGCCCATAATCCACAGCGATCGCGGAGGTCACTATCGCTGGCTGGGCTGGCTGGAACGTATCGACGCAGCAAAACTCGTTCGTTCGATGTCACGAAAGGCGAGCTCGCAAGACAACGCCGCATGTGAAGGCTTCTTCGGACGCCTGAAGACTGAATTCTTCTATCCTCGTGATTGGCGGGCCTTCACCGCGGCCCAGTTTATTGACGAGATTGACGCCTACATCCGCTGGTATAACGAAACACGCATCAAGATGTCCCTTGGTGGCAGAAGCCCAATCGAATACCGTAAAAGCCTCGGCCTTATGCCGTGAAAACAGTCCAAGTTTTTGTCCGCACCCCCGCCGGGTCAATTCTCAGCGGTAATCAACAGCGCAGCACCTCAAAATGCGTGGCACGGCGCACAAACCCCGTCATCATTGCCATCGCCTGCAGGCTTGTCACCATCGCAAACGCGATCCTGAAATCGGGTTTTCCATGGCGACAAAACCTAGTCCCGAAAACACAGTTGCTAGAGCTCTAGAGGCGAGGCGCTATTCCACACCATACGGACGCCAGCGCGATCACCTCAGCGCGCCTTGTATCTACTGGCGATCAGCGAACTTCCAAGCGTCGTCAACACCACCGTTACGATCAACAGAATAAACGCCAGCGCCGCACCGAAGGGCCAGTTGGAGACCCGCGCGAATTGTTCGTAGACCGCAGGGGCCATCATTTGGAACTGCGGCCCACCGAGCAAAAGCGGCGTCGCATAGGCATTCATGCACAGGATAAACACCAGCGTCGCGCCCGCCAAAACACCCGGCAAAGAGAGTGGCATCAGCACCCGAAAGAACGTCACCGCCGGACGAGCGCCCAAATTGGCAGCCGCATCTTCAACTTGTCGCGGGATGCTCTCGATGACCGAGGCCAACGTCAAGATCATATAGGGCAGCACGATCCCCACCGTCGCGAACACCACAGCACCGGGCGTATAGAGAAGCTGCAGCGGCTCCGAGATGATCCCCAATCCGCGCAAACTTGCATTCACGAGACCATCGGTGCTCAGCAAAGCCAGATAGCCAGCCGAGCGCACCACCCCCCCGACAAGCAGGGGGAACATGGTTAGAATGGTCAACTTGCTCTTCCAGCCACCCTCCATCCGCGCCAGCCAATAGGCCGGCCCATAGGCAAGAACCGTGGTGATCACCGTGCAGCTAAACGCCACTGCAATCGTCGTCACGAGGATCTTTTGGTAATAGGGGTCCACAACCGCTTTCGCGTAATTGCTCAACGTCATCGCCTCTTTCATCAGATACAGCGGATCATATTCGTTGAAGGAATAGCGCAGCATCAGCAACATCGGCACGCCAAGCAAAAGCAGGACGAGCATCCCCGCCGGAAGAACAAGTTTCGCCATGAGATCAGCCTTTGAGCGTGCGGTTCCAAGTGTCGAGCATCGACGCTTGGTTTTCCATGATGAAATCGAGATCAGGCTGCCAGAGGCGGTTCTGCTCGGCCTCGGTGAAGCCGATTTTGGCTTCTAGCTCGGCTGGAATTTCGCCGTTCTTTACCGTCGGCAGATAGCCCATCTTCTGTGCGAAAGCGGCCTGTGCCTTGGGTTTCAGCAACGCTTCGGCATAGGCCAAGCCGCCCTCGGGATTGCGCGCATTCTTCGGGACTGCGGCTTCATAAACCGCAGGGAATGCGCCTTCCTCGGGGACAACCCAGCCCAAATCAATGCCATCTTGCGCCCAGCTAAAGCCACGTGCCGCAGAAATGATCGTCAGCCAGATGTCGCCTGACGCCAGTGCCTGTCCAACGGCCTCGGTGGAGGGCAGCAGCTTGGCATCCAACCCGCGCCATTCCGCGACACCTTTTTCTGCGGCAGCCAGATCATTCAACCCGCCGCCCGCGTAGGTCGAAGCGAAGGCCATATTCGAGGTGTAGAGGAAATCGCTCAGGCCAATCTTGCCCTTATATTTCGGGTTCCACATCTCCGCGATGGAGGTGGGCGGCGTGGGAATCAAATCCTTGCGGTAGACGATCACATGCGCCGAGTAGATCAGCGGAACCGAGTGTTTCTTGCGCAAGAACGGCAAGATATTGTCATAGGAAGGCACGTTCGCCGCGCTAAGATCTTCCAAGGCGCCAACTTTTCCCGCCGCGTACATATCGAAATCGGCCAGCAAGGCTGCATCCATGCTGCCACGGCGCTGCATCCGTTCGGAAACGATTTTGGTGCGCCGTGGTACGGGGCCAGATACCTCTTGCAAGATCGTATAGCCCGCAGGCTGCATGATCGCATCATCCACATTGACCTTTAGCAGATCGCCGAATGTACCGCCCCATGTGCCCACTACAATCTCCTTGGATTGTGCAAAGGCAGGCGCGGCCAAGAGGCTAGAGGCGGAAGCCGCTGAGGCGGCGGCAAGGAAGGAACGGCGGGAAAGAGTCGTCATTTCTGTTCTCCTGTTGGTTTTTTTGAAGGGACTTATGCGTTGAGCAGTCGTGCGGATGCGCTGTCCCAGTGCAGCCTCACGGGATCCCCGTTGCGCAGGGCGGCGCGTGCGTCGTCCGGCCCGGGTGTTGGGGAGATCACCGTGATCTTGGTTTGGCCCATGGCCACGGTGTATTCCGTCATCGCGCCAAGGTAGAGAACCTCGCGCAACGTCGCGTCTAGCCCTGCGGGCGCCGCGTCTGCCTGCGAATTTGCGGGCGACAGAGAAATTTTCTCAGGGCGTACGGTATAGAACCTCGCTGCCGTTACCGCTCCAGCGCCCGCAGCAGGCGGCAGGGCCACGCCATCGGCGGTATAAAATTCTCCGCCCTCAATCCCCCCTGCGATGACATTGGAGCGTCCAACGAAATCGGCCACGAAGGCGCTGGCGGGGCGTTCATAGAGATCTTGCGCCGTGCCTGCCTGTCGCACACCGCCCGCCTCCATCAGCACCAAACGATCCGACATGGTGAGTGCTTCCTCCTGATCATGCGTCACCATCAACGTCGTCAATTCGAGCGATTTCTGGAGCGATCGGATCTCGCTCCGGACTTCGCCACGCAATTTTGCATCAAGGTTGGACAGCGGCTCATCAAGCAAGAAAACATCGGGATTGAGCACCAAACCACGCGCCAGCGCGACACGTTGTTGCTGCCCGCCCGACAATTGGCGCGGATAGCGATCTGCGAGATGGTCGAGCCGAACCCGTTTCAGAGCCTCGATGCTTTGCGCTTCTCGGTCGGATTTCCCGACCTTGCGCATCTCAAGCCCGAAGCCAACATTTTGTGCGACGGTCATATGAGGAAACAGCGCATAGGATTGGAACACCAGCGCGGTGTTGCGCTCATAAGGCGCAAGCTCTGTCACGTCGCGGCCATTAATCAGGATCGTCCCCGAGGTCGGTTTAACGAAACCCGCCACCATCCGCAGTGTGGTCGTCTTGCCGCAGCCCGATGGCCCTAGCAAAGAGACAAGCTCACCTGTGCGGATGTCCATATTCATATCGGCAACAGCGGTCGCGCTACCATAATCCTTGCGGATGTTTACGAGTTCGAGAGAGGTCATCTTAGGTCTCCGGTGTCTGCGTAGAAGGATCAAGCAATACGCGAGAGCTTCACATAGCGGTCAGTGATCAACATCAGCGCGGCGATCACTACGATCTGGATGGTCGCCACAGCGGCAAGCGTTGGGTCAATCTGGAATTCGAGATAGTTCAACATCGCAATCGGCAGCGTGCTCATCCCCGGGCCAACCAGCAAAAGTGTGAGTTCAAGATTCTCGAAGCTCTGAATAAAGGAAAACACTGAGGCCGCGACAATTGCGGGGCGCATCATCGGCAATGTCACCCGCCAAAATACCGTCCAAGGGCGCGCCCCCAAGTTCGCCGCAGCTTCTTCAACGCTGAGATCTTGACCGGCTAGCCCTGCCGTCACCACGCGCACTGTCCACGGGATCGTCAGCAGGATATGCGCTGCGACCAAACCTGGAAGCGTGCCGACGATATCCATATCAAAACGGTTCTGCGCGAGCAGGAATGTAAGGTAAAGCGCGGTGCCTGCGACGATGCCAGGGACGATGATCGGCCCGAGCAGGAACGTTGTGATAGCTTGCTTCGCGCGGATCTTGCTCCGCGCGAGTGCCATTGCGGCGGCAGTGCCCAATGGCACCCCGATCAGCGATGCGAAGGCGGCGACCTTGAAACTCACGATGAACCCGCTGAGGAACTCATCGCGGCCGAGCGCATTCCCATACCATTCCAATGATAACCCGCTGGGCGGAAACGCGATAATCGCATCTTTGAAGAAAGACGTCACAACCAGTAGCACAACGGGCAATAGCATGACCACATAAGCTATCCAGATACCGCTTCGGTAGATCAGGCGTGTCATTGTCATAGGCTGGCCTCTTGTTGGGGTGCATCGCTGAAACACGCGGCCGCGCGGTCCGCGATGCGCTGTAGGCGCGCGAGGTTTTCACGGTCGAAAGCCCCAGAGCGCCCCAACAGGTTGATTTGTCCCAGCGCCGTGCCCGAGGGGTCGCGCACGGGGATATTCACGATTGCATCGCAGCCTTGAGCGAGAATGGTCTGCCAATCCGCAAAGCCCTGTTTGAGTGCCTCAACCCCATCCGTGAGGATCGGCGCCTGAGCGCTACGGACTTGAGCGATCATCGGGGCCTCGTGATACTGCTTAAAGCCCGTTTGTGCGAAAGCTTCGGGATGAGAGGAATATATCCTCTGCGCCCCATCGCTATCGTAGCGCAACGCAGTCGCACTCGCGATATCTGCCTCTGCTCGCAACTGTATGAGCAGATCCTCAAAACACTGCAATATGGTCGTCATAGCGCCAACGCCTCATGTTCGAGTGGAAGGATAAGGCGGGTCGCACCCAAATCGAAGGTGATCATCGGCAACTTACCATGCGGCACTTTCTTGAAATGATCCTGATCCGCCCCTGCGAGCGAGAGCCGTAGACGGCTGCCCTTGGTGAGAGTCCATGCGACCGGCAAAAACGGAATGCGCATCTGTTGCGTCTCATTGGCTGGCAACGGCGATGCACTTTCGCGATGATAGCTGCGGAACGGCCAATTGATCTGAATCTCTTCAGGTGCAGCCGTTTCGGCCCGGAACAATGCGCGCAACACACCCTCCGTGATGTAGCGCTCGGTCCCGTCTTCTTCGACCTCGGTCAGATAGACAAAGAGTCCGGCGTCGGGCGCATCAAAGCTGGCGCTCAACTCCAAGATCGCATGGCCTGTGATCGTGAGGTCGCTTGCCAAAGGTGCGGTATCCCAAGATGCCATCCGCGCGCTACGCCCTTGCCAATCGGCATAGTAGTTGCGTGAATCCATCCCCGCGATCCGTTCGTAACGGGTTTCGAACCCCGTTCCAATGTCGGGAACCGCCTGATAGCATGATTGCGCCCCAGGGCTACACGCGCCCCCTAAACCCTCTTGCGCATCTGGGTAGAGGGTCACCTGATCGGGGCGCGGCGGCCAGCTCTCGGCCTCACCCCATGCCTCTTCATGCAGCTTGAAATAGGCCACGCTCTTCTCCTCGCGCAGGCCCGTGTCAACGCCGCAAAGATAGGTGTCGAAGAACCGCAACACGCAGCCCATGACAGAGAAAGACGGAGTCTCCTCCGCGCGCCAAGGCGATACATCAATCCGCGCACCGTGATCCCACGGCCCCAGAACCAGATGACGCGGATTTTTGGTCAATGTGAGGAAGCGCGAGATTGCCCCATTGGCATAGCCTGCCCCGTCCATCCAACCCGAAACCGACAAGATGGCGACGTTCTCACGGACCCCATCTGAATAGGCGTAGGGGCTGATTGACGCACTCGAATAGCTGGGGTCATAGGGCAAACCCTCTTCACGATAGGCCAGATCTGCCATGAAGTCGGTTTGCCGAAAATTGGCCTGATGCTCTGCCACGGCGGCCTGCACCAGGGTGCCGTCTGTATCCTCATCAACGGGCTGAGGTCCCTCAAAATCAGGATCCGCGTAATATTTGTAGTCCTTCAAGTAGGCCCGCTGATCCAGATCCAAGCCCTTCATCAGCGCATCATAAATCCGCGTCAGCGAGGTGCATTGCATCCCACCAGGAAAGTAGTTGTCGGAATAGGTATCCCAGACTGAAAACAGTGGCGCGATGGCCTTGACTGCGGGGTGACCCGTTGATGCTAAGAAGTCAGAGGCCGCCCCAAGGTAGGAAATCCCCGTTGCGCCAAGCACCCCGTTGGACCATCCCTGACCAATCACCCAATCTGCAATCTCCGCGCTATCCAGCCGCTCTTGCGGCGAACGGAAACCATCACGCGTGCCAAAGCTCGCCCCCGTTCCGCGCACATCAATCACCACCACCGCATAGCCGCGCGGCACAAAATAATCGCTGAATTTTCCGGTATTCGGGTTCGGTGCGGACGAAGATTCCGCCCTGAGCTTGAACCGACGAAAATACGGGGTGAACAAGAGAAGCGTCGGGAAGGTCTGGGGGGTATCCTGTCCCTGTGGCAGGTAGACATCCACCGCAATCCGGCAGCCATCTCGCATCGTGATATAGCAGGAGTCTGGGCGGTTCGGCAGCGTATAGGCCGCGGGCCGTGAAGCCTCGTAGGCCGAAATACGGCCCTGCAAGTCGTGCTGGAAAGCGGGGAAAGAAGCGGTCGAAGAGGGCATCAAATTTGTCCGTCATATTTGCGTTACAGCCAGACAAGCGCAGAATTTAACTTGCGTATATTGAATAATTCACCAGTTTAATTGCAAAAATTGCAACTAACTGCAGTTCAGCTTTGCGGAAAGGCTCCCATGTCGCTCAACCAAAAATCGCTCGAGGCGTTGCGCGCCTTCCTTGAGACAGGCTCGGTCGAAGGCGCGGCGAACCGCCTGTTCCGCACCGCTCCGCAGATCAGCCGTCAACTTGCCGCGCTGGAGGACGACGTGGGCTTTCCCGTGCTATCGCGGCACGGGCGCAGGCTGCGTATCACCAAAGAAGGGAAAAAGTTTTATCAAGATGTTGAAAGGCTTATGCTCGCACATGATGATCTTAAGCGGCGTGCGGATCAGATCCGGCGGGGGAAGGTAAAACATATCCGAATTCTTACCGCGCCGTTTATTTCCCATGCGGTAATCAATAAAACCCTCGCGCGGGTGATGAAACGCCACCCTGATATGACAGCGCAAATCGACTCGCGCGTGAGGCTTGATATCGACGTCTGGGTCACACAAGAGACATTCGATCTGGGGATTGCGCCGCTCCCAATCAAAGACGGTGCATTCGACGTCGAACCGTTTCTAGAGCTACCGATGGTTGTGGTGATGCATCCTGACCACCCGCTTGCCGCCCAAAAAACAGTCAGCTTCGACGACTTTGTAGACTATCCGATCATTGCGACGCATGCGCGTTCGTTGTTGGGGCAACACCTCGAGGCACTTTGCATCCAATCCGGAAAACGACTCAATGTGCGGATCGAGGCGCGAAATGGCGTTATCGCATGCCAAATGGCAGGGCTAGGGTTGGGGTGTTGTCTCGCCGATCCTTTCGTTGCCCTGTCAAGCGGCGTCGAAGATCTCGTCATCCGCCCTTTCACACCCCTAGGCACTTTGCGCTACGGGTTGTTATTTCCCTCATGGGCAGATCGCACCGAAATTGTGCAGGAGGTCGCCCAAGAAATCCGCAACGCCACAGCGACGCTTGCAACCCACATCTTTGACGCCGATCTGCGCTCATTTTTGGTCTGATGGCGCGACATGGTCAGCAAGCCAGCCCGCTGCCTCATCGCGCGCTGGCGCTAGGCTGGCAGAGGTACCAACTCACTGCCGCTAGGGCACCCTCTCTGTGCTGGTTTGCTCGCTGAGCACTGCGGGGATGTATTTTAGAAATGCCTCCGTGACATCAATGGCTTTCATCCGCGAGGGGGACACCACGGCAAATTCTTGCGACACGGTCGGGGTGAAAGGCCGCGCGACAGTGCGCCCATCTGGCACCATGCGCGCAGCAATCGAATTGAGAAGCGCGATGCCGAGCCCTTCTGCAACGAAGGCCGCGCAGGACGAGGCGTGAAGAACCTCGCCGGCGATCCTCAACTGAACCTTCGCCTGTTCAAAAATCTCGTTGATCTGAGGCCGGATCGCGCCACTTCTGCCCAAAACGTAGATCTTTTCCCCGTCGAGATCGAACTCATTGATCGTCGCTTTCGCGGCCAGCGGATGATCAACTGGAATCAACGCCACGGTCCCAATCGTCGCACGGTGCAGCACATTGAGATCTTGAGTCACCGGCCCCAAGGTGCAAAAGCCAAGATCATGTTCGCCGCGTGCTACCTGCTCTGCAATGGCGTGGGAATCGTCGGTGTGCAAACTGATGGTGAGGTCAGGAAAATCTTGAACCACCTGGGCTACGAGACTGGCGATGAAGCTATGTGATAGGAACGGCGGCGCCGCGATCCGGAACGGATCCATCGGAAAGCGGCGAATTCGTCGCGCGGCCTCTTCGACAAAGTCCAACCCGACGAAAACGCGGTTCACCTCTCCGATAAGACGCGAGGCGGCTGGCGTCGCATGAAGTCTCGGCCCTGAACGCTCAAAGAGACGCATCTCAAGGGCCAGCTCAAGATCCGCGATGAGACGGCTAACAGCAGGCTGCGAGATCGACATGCGCTCTGCAGCCTCGGTCATCGTGCCGCTGCCCATCAAAACGCGGAAAGCTTCAATCTGTCGAAAGGTGGCGCGTGGGGCCATCTCGGATCTCCATTATAACATTAACTGATAATAACATGCTAATTTGAGATTGGACATTATTTTGATTTTTTTACACCCTGTGGACATGGCTTCGTGACGCAGTTGCAAGCCCAAAAAAACAACACACCACCGCAGGGAGTTTGCATCCAATGAAATACCTTACTATTGCGCTTGCCACAGGGCTGCTCAGCCTGACTGCCCTCTCCGCCAACGCTCAAACGCTGCGCCTTTCAACACAGGGCAACGCGCCTCATCCGTGGCTAGATGCCGCTGAGACCCTTAAATCAGAGGTAGAAACCGCAACCGATGGGCGGATTCAGATCGAAATCTTCGGCGGCGGGACTTTGGGGCGCGATGCGACCGCGCTCGACGAGATGCGCCTTGGCACGATTGATCTGCTGATCGGCGGGACTCAGGAGGCAACACCCTTCTTCCCCGAATTTCAGCTTTTCAGCATCAGCTATCTCTTCCCATCACTCGACGTATTTCGCAAAGCGATGGCGCCTGAGGGAGATGTCGTGACCTATTTTGATCGCGTTTATGATGACTCCGGCAACGGTTTGAAACTTCTGGCGCTCACCGGGGGCGGGGTCCGCAGCCTGTCGAACAACCTACGTGAAGTTGCCGCACTGGAGGATCTGAAAGGGATGAAAATGCGCGTTCCAGGATCGCGCCTAGATGCCGTGATGTGGGAAACCAGCGGCGCGCAACCGGTATCACTTCCCTTCACTGAGCTTTACACCGCGCTGCAAACAGGTGTCGCAAACGCATTTGAAAGCACGGTTTCGGCCTATGTTGGCAATAAGCTCTACGAGGTTGCGCCTTATCACTCGCTCACCGAGCATCAGTATATGGTGAGCCATATCACGATGAGCCGATTTGCATGGGATCGTCTGTCGCCTGAGGATCAAGCAATCTTCCGCGCCGCCTCAGCCAAAGCCAGCACCGTCGGGATCGACAAGGGCATCGAATACGATCAGTCGCTCCTGCAGCCCCTTAAAGACTCCGGCAAGGTCACCGTCACGCAGGTTGATAAGGCACCCTTCATCGACATCGTGCGCCCGCTGCAAGATGAAGTCGCCGAAGGCATTGGCGCGACCAAAGTTCTTGAAGCCATTCGCGCGTTGAATTGATCCATGGCTGCGGGTGGCCTCAAGTCAGAAGGCCGCCCCTTTCCAAGCAAAAGAGTTCTATCATGCTTCGCAGTTTCAACACCGCTCTAGAGCGGCTCTACTACATCGCCGGAGGCGCGTTCTTTCTCGTCTTCGTCGGGTGTGTGATGTTCCAGATCCTCGCCCGAAACCTGCTCAGCGGCAGCTTTGTCTGGACAGACGAAATCGCCATGTTCTGCTTCATCTGGAGCGTATTCCTTGGCACAGCCGTGGGGTTCCGGCGGGGCGCACATTACGTTGTCGAGATCCTTCCCATTCACTTTGTACGCGCCAATCTGGCACTGACATTGCTGGCACTCGCCTTGTGCCTGCCATTGATCGGCTTGCTGGCGATCGATGGGCTCACCTATGCGCAGATGAGTTGGCGGCGCTTCTCCTTCTCGCTTGGCTATCCGATGTTCTATCAAAATATCGCGGTCGCGGTATCGGGTGCAGGAATGGCGATCTTCTCGCTTGAACTGATCGCCGAAACCTATCGCAGGCTCGCGTCTTCCGCTTCACGAGGTCACTGATATGCCCCCGATTATCACCCTGCTCGCAGGCTTCCTGTTCCTTATCTTGCTCCGCGTTCCCATCGCTTTCGCGATCGGGCTGGCATCCTTGGCGACTGTGCTACAACTCGGCCTTCCCACGGTCTCTGTAGTCAACCAGATGCTCTCCAATATCAACTCATTCGCGCTGCTTGCGGTGCCTTTCTTCTTGCTGCTCGGGCGGCTGATGAATGACAGCGGCATCACCGACAGGTTGATGACCTTCGCCCAATCAATGGTTGGCCATATCAAGGGCGGTCTCGGGCATATCAACGTGCTGGTGAGTATGATGTTCGCCAGTATGTCTGGATCGGCCGCCGCCGATACCGCCAGCGTGGGCGCGATCATGATCCCAGCGATGAAAAAGGCCGGCTATCCCGCCCCCTTTGCGGTGGCCCTCACCGCGACCTCGTCCACCCTGGGTGTTATCATTCCGCCCTCAATCCTGTTCGTGATCTACGGCGCCTTCGGGAATGTCTCGATTGCGGGCCTATTCATGGCAGGCATCCTACCTGGATTGCTGATCGGGTTGGGCCAGATGGGATATACCTATTACGTTGCCTCGCGCCACGGCGTTGCCAACACGGTCAAAATGCCATGGAAGGAACGGGGCGATTCCGCGCGTAAAGCCGCTCCCGCCCTCCTCATCCCGCTTATCATCCTTGGCGGGATCACCAGTGGCCTCTTTACCGCGACAGAAGCCTCCGCCATCGCGGCGCTGGTCGGGCTGGTCCTCGCGGTGATCATCTACCGCACGATCCAACCGCGCGCTTTGTTCAACATCATGTGCGAGACAGTCGTTGCCTATTCACTGCCCATGTTCGCGGTTGCGGCTGCAGGGATTATGGGCTGGCTCATTTCCTACCTGGGCGTCGCCCGCGAGGTCGCACAGTTCATCGCATCTGTCTCGCATCAAGATTGGGGCGTGCTGATCATGCTGATGATCTTCTGCTTGATTGTGGGCACCGTCCTCAGCCCGATGACGGCAGTGATCATCTTCCTGCCGATCATCAAAGAACTTGGCGTGATCGCGCAGATCCCAGATATCCATCTCGCGCTTGTGGTATGTCTGTCGCTTGCGATTGGCTTGACGACCCCACCCTACGGGATTTGCCTGCTCATCGCGGCGCAAATAGGTGAAGTGGATATGCCACGGGCCTTCCTCGCGGTGCTCCCGATTGTTGCAATCACCATCGGAATCATCTTGCTCGTAATCTTCCTTCCGGGGGTATTTTTGTATCTTCCCAAGACCTTCTTCCCCGAAGCCTTCCCAACATTCTAACGACATGGCGTAAAGCCGGAGGACCCTAATGAAAGTATCCGTGATCGGGGGCGGCCCCGTCGGGCTGGCCTATTGTGCCCTGCTGTTGCAGGCAGGCCATGAGGTCAAGCTATGGTCGCAAACCCACCCAACAGAGGGGGAGCATCGCTTCACCGGCGCTCTGGAGCAAATGCACCACATTCCCCATGCGCCGTCACTGGACGCGGCTGTGGCATTCGGGGATGTGATTCTGCTCGCACGCTGTGCTGCGGGTGTGCAAACAGCAATTGATACCATGGTGCCCGCTCTGCGCGCTGAGCAAGTTGTAATCTTCAGTGCGGAACTCTCGTTTGCATCGCTGTATCTTGCCCGCGCGATGCGTGCCGCAGGGCGGCAAGCCCGGAGCGTGTCATGGTCGACGACGGTCGCCACGGCGCAGCGGAGAGATGGTGCGATCCGTGTCGGCACGATACGCGATCTGGTCGATATCGGAGCCACTGGCTTTGTCGATCCGAGCGATGCGCTTGCGCTGTGCAGCACGCTTTTTGGCGCGCGGTTTCGGCTTTTGGCCCATCCGATCATGATTGGCCTCAGCAATCTCAACCCCCCCATTCATCTTGCAAATTCACTTGCGAACCTGACGCGGATCGAGCGCGCAGAGGATTGGGAGAACTACCATTGCATCACACCCGCCGTCGGACGCCTGATTGAGCGGCTGGATGTGGAACGCTGCGCGCTGGCAGAGGCGTTCGGCTTCAAAGTCCGAAATGTGTTCGAACACTACCTGACGACCTTCCCCAATATCCGCGCAGGCAGCGTCTCGGAGATGGCCCAACAAGTGCACGCCCGTGCGCCCGGCACCAAAGGGCCGATAACCTTGACGACACGCTACATTACCGAAGACGTGCCTTTCGGACTAGTGCCCCTTTGCGTGTTGGGCCGCAGCCACGGCATTGCTATGCCTTTGCACGAGGCAGGTATTGCTCTTGTCTCCGCCTTTCTGGGCATGGAGTTGCACGCACAAAACACAATGATCACGCCTGTTATGGATGAAATTGAACAGCTTCTCGGCGCCCCCGTCTGACACATCCGGCGCAATTTAAGGCTGGGCCGTCTGTCAGCGACGGCCCAGCCTCTCGCGTATACGCCATGTACATGAATCTTTCTAAAACTTGACGCGATATGGAAAGGAACGGTGACACTGAAAGCAGTTTGCTTGCACACCGCGAAAGGGCAATGGGACGCAATGTAGTGCCACTCGACCTTGCAATCCTCCTGCCATTTCACAATGGCGTTTGATGTCAGCTCAGACCTATGGCCCGAGACCACCATGCATGGAGCCCCGCATCTCGGCGCGGGCTATCACCCGCAAAGCCCTCCGCCCTTTGGGTGGGGCCTAAGCCCACCCATGATCGCCCCTACCGCTCGACGCAATTTTCCTTCGCCGATGGAGTCCGCCAAATTACAGATAACTCCCTCCGGGTAATATTTTATCCAACGCCGCCGTCCGACAGCACGCCGCTCCGACCGCCAAAATGGCCCCGCGCGGGTTAGTTTATCCACAAAATCCGTCCGTTTCGCCGGCAAAGCCAGCATTTCGCGCGCCAACCCTACACGCCCCCGAGGTATACTGATGACCACAAGCAACGGGACACTTCCCGCACAAATCATCAACTTAGACCGCTCAAGAGCATGGCTTTTGAGCGCAGGGGAGCACTCGGCCGATGGCACGGGATATGAGGGATATTGCCAAACGGAAGGACGCGGCCAAACCGGCAGCGGCCCCCGCTTGCGCAGCACCCCCGGACACCGCGCTTGCCAAAACTGTTGCGCAAAACGACGCGCCGCCGCATCCTGCCCTCGTCGAACTCGTTCGCCTTCTGGCGCGCGAGGCCGCACGGAAGGAGATTGCCGCCCAACGCCCCAACACAATATGAGACCGTCATGACCACCTTGCGACAGGGATCAATACCGAGGGCCGCGATCTACGCCCGCTATTCCACCGATCTGCAATCCGCGGCCTCGATCCAGGATCAGGCCCGCCTGTGCAGCAGGGTTTGTGCGGATAACGGCTGGGAGGTCGTGGGGACCTTTGCAGATGAGGCGATGAGCAGCGCCACGCATCTGCGCCCGGGATTTCAGGCGATGCAGCAAGCCGCAATGAACGGCGCGTTCGATATTATTGTGGCCGAAGCGCTCGACCGGTTGTCGCGCGATCAGGAGCATATCGCCGCGCTGCACAAGCGGATGGGCTTTCACGATGTGAAGATCTGCACCAAGGCCGAAGGCGAGATCAATGAGATGCACATCGGCCTTGGCGGCACGATGTCGGCGCTGTTTCTGAAGAACCTCGCGCAAAAGACGCATCGCGGACTGGAAGGCCGGGTGCGGGACGGCAAATCGGCAGGCGGGATCAGCTATGGCTACCGCGCGGTGAAGACCATGCGCGCCGATGGGACCGTGACCACCGGCGAGCGGGAGATCATCGCCGAAGAAGCAGCCATCATCCAACGGATCTTCGCAGGCTATGCCTCGGGGCTTTCGGCGCGCGCACTGGCTGCTCAGCTCAATGCCGAAGGCATCAGCGCCCCCGATGCGGGCAAAGGGGACGGCACATGGGGCCCTTCGACGATTTCCGGCAACTGGAAACGGGGCACAGGCATTCTCAATAATGAGCTCTATATCGGCCGCCTGATCTGGAACCGGCAAAGGTTCGTGAAGGACCCAACCACAGGCAAGCGTCAGGCACGGCCGAACCCGCCACAAGACTGGGTGATCGAGGATGTCGAAGACCTACGCATCATCGAGGATGACCTGTGGCACCAGGTCAAGGATCGGCAAGGCGCGGTCCGGGCCGAGATGAACCCGGCCGGTGTTCAAGATGGCCGCTTGCGGCTTGAGCGGGCGAAGCGCCCCGGCTATCTGTTTTCCGGCTTGCTCAAATGTGGTTGTTGCGGCGCCAGCTATACGCTGATCAATAAAACCCGCTATGGCTGCGCGGGCGCGCGCAACAGGGGCGCGGCGATCTGCACCAACCGCGCGACGATTGAACGGGAGATCGTCGAGGACCGTGTCCTGACAGGCCTGCGCGACCGCCTTCTTCATCCCGATCTGATCACCACCTTCGTTGAGGAATACCGTCTGGCGTTCAACGCGACGGCGGCGGAGGCCTTGGCCGCGCACAAACAGGCTCAGCGCGATCTGACTCAGGTGGAGAAGAAGATCAGTGGCATCATGGCGGCCATCGAGGATGGGCTTTATCAACCGAGCATGAAGGATAGGCTGGCGACACTCGAATCCGAGAAGGCGACGCTGAGCAGCCTTCTCGAGCAAACCCCCGAGTCCCCTGCCCTTCGGCTACACCCGAGCTTATCAGATCTCTACCGGAGCAAAGTCCGTAAACTCTCGGAAGCGTTGAACGAGCGAGGCCTCAAGAGGGAGGCCACAGAGGTGCTGCGCGGGTTGATTTCCGAAGTAAGACTGATGCCGGATGCGGCGGCGCCGAACGGTCATCGCATTGAACTTGCGAGGGAATTGGCGGGTATTTTGGCTTTGGGGGAGGCAGATACGACAAAGCCCCCGCACTGCGAGGGCTTTTTGTCGGTATATTTGGTTGCGGGAGCATGCAACCGCCGAAACCTACCTAAACTTGCCGCACAGGTGTAGAAAGATGCGATAAGTGTTCAGCCGCTCCACACCGGTCGCAGACATAAAATGCCTTCTAACCTCCGCCAAACACACCCGCAGAATCAGCCAACAGCCGATCACGCAGTTTGTGAGCTCCTTCGGTTAGATTTAGAAGCACTGCTTAGTATCCCTGCCCCAGTTAGCGCCTACGCCAACATTGTTTTCTATGGTCTGCCCCATTTTCTAACAGCTGACTGCCCTCTCACACCAGTATCGACACGATAAATGAATCATATATATATTCTTTTGACTCATTTAGTGCTATGGATGTGAGTAGGGAGGAAGATCTGATGCAAAAATTTAAGACGAGCGCATGCCTAACAGGCATGTTTATTCTGCTGGGGTCGGCACAAGCGCAGGCACTGGATTGCGACGAGATGCGAAATGCCGTGGCGGCGGACACGGACATTGTCTCCGCGGAGTGGATAGATGCGGGCCCCGACAGCGATGCGAAAACCGAACTTCCCCGCTATTGCCGCGTGACAGGGATCGTAGGCAAACGTCTCGGTGTGGGGGATGTGCCGTTCGGTGCTAAGTTTGATCTGCGCCTTCCGCAGGATTGGAATGGGCGGTTCTACTTTCAAGGTGGCGGCGGGCTAGACGGCCAAGTCCGCCCTGCAGTTGGATCGGGCCAACCCCCCGGCCAATTACCCGCACTGGCCGCCGGATACGCGGTTGTTTCAACCGACGCAGGGCACGAAGACAAGGATGCCTCATTCGGGCTCGATCAAAAGGCGAGAACAGACTGGGGATATCAGGCCGTGCACGACGTCACTGTCGTGGCAAAGGCATTGATCACAAAATTCTACGGCAACTCGCCGTCATTTTCTTACCTCATCGGCTGCTCTAACGGTGGCCGGCAAGCCATGATGGCAAGCCAACGATACCCAGATATGTTCGATGGTCTCGTCGCAGGTGCGCCCGTGTTCCGGATGTCTCGATCACACATAGATACGGCCTATGGTTTCCAACAGCTGACCTCCATCGCACCGAAAACAACTGACGGCGCTCCCGTGATCAGCCGGGCATTCAACGATGCCGAGCTGCGCACAATCGCGGATGGGATTCTTGCCGCCTGCGACGGATCGGATGGCCTCGAGGACGGTATGGTTCAGCCCAAACCGACCTGTGATTTCAAACCGCAGACGCTGATCTGTGAAGGCGAGAAATCGGATGCCTGCTTGACAAAAGGCCAAGCAGACGTGCTGGAAGCCATACACGCAGGCTCGCGAAATGCTGCGGGAGAGCCGTATTACGTGCCGTGGCCTTGGGATCCAGGAATCGCGTCCGAGAATTGGCGCAGCTGGCGGCTCGGTCGTTCTGAAACGGCGGTCCCTGACGCTATCAAAGCCGGGTTAAGCAATAATGGCATCAAGCACGTCTTTTTAACCCCTCCGCAGCCGGATTTCGACCTGCTGGATTTTGATCTCGAAACCGACCCCGAACGCATGGAGGCCTCTGCTGATTTCGCGGACGCGGTGTCGACTGATTTGGATGCGTTTCGCGCAGGAGGCGGCAAGATACTGATGTATCACGGCATGGCAGACCCCGCAACATCCGCACGCGACCCCATGCGTTATATGGATGCCGTGACGGATCGCTACGGTGATGCGACATCCGATTTTGCACGTCTCTTCTTGGCCCCTGGTGTTGGCCATTGCAGAGGCGGGAACGGGCTAGATTCCTTCGACGTGTTATCCGCCATCGTAGACTGGACGGAAAATGGCAACGCCCCAGAACAGATCATCACGGAAGGCAAAGCCATGCCGGGACGGACGCGTCCGCTATGTCCTTACCCGATGGTCGCGACCTATTCGGGAGCCGGCAGCATCGATGATGCTGCGAACTTTACCTGTCAATAACCGGATCAGCGCCGCCGCTTGCGGCTGGCCTGACCACCTAATCCGCTCGGCCTCCTTGGCCACGCTAGGATGCCGCGCGTAAACGCTTTCAGTGGAGGAGCACAAAAATGAAATACGACATCAAAAGCTGGAGTCCCATTCTGGGGTTAGCTGGAATTTTAGCTTTGGGAGCAACCGCGGGCTTGGCGCAGACGGAACAGAAAATGCAAGGATCGCCACGGCCATTGGTCGAAACGATTATTCCCGTCCCGACGCCTGTGCCCGTAACCCAAGGCAAGATCAAGCTGACGGACGGCACACAGCTTGCTTATTGGGACACAGGCGGCACGGGCGAAGTCATCGTGCTATCGCATCCCGCCACGGGCAATCTGGAAAGCTGGATGTATCAACAACCAGCTTTTGCGCAGGCCGGTTATCGGGTGATAGCCTATTCCCGTCGTGGATTCTATCAATCCGATTACGGCCCGAAGGACGCAACAGGGTCGCAGGCCAAGGACCTCGCTGAACTGCTTGATGCGCTCAAAGTAGACCGCGTCAACGTTCTGGGGGCCGCCGCTGGCGGGTCCACTGCGCTTGATTTCGCGATGACCTATCCGGAGCGCACCCTGTCCGCCGCGATTATGTCCAGTATCCTGAGCATTGCGGAGCCCGAGTATGAGGCTGCTTTGAAAAGTGCGCGCGGCGAATGGTTCAACGCACTCGACGTTGACTACAAAGAACTGAGTGCCAGCTTCCGAGTAGTTTACCCTGAAGGTCGCAAGGTTTGGAAGGACGTTTATCTGCTAAACCCCACCGACAAGCCCCGACAGCCAACGACGACGGAAATTACCTGGGACAAGCTGGCCGAAAACAAAGTTCCGCTCCTTCTGTCGACAGGTGGTGCGGACATCTATCAACCTCCGGAGCTTTTGATGCGCACGGCAGAACGAATTGCCAACGCGACCGTGCATATCTTCCCCAATGCAGGGCATCCGGTTTTTGCGGAACAACCCGATGCATTCAATCAGGTTGTCCTCGATTTCTTCAACGCCCATTAGAACTGACCCCGCCTTACGGACAGGCGCTAGATTTCGGCCGCAGGCACCAGGCTTGCGGCCGATTTATCATTGAGCGGACGATCACGTCGCACGCCCTTAAATCACATAAAGTATATCATTGATTCTTAAGTGAGTATCAGTTAGTATTAGGTCAATCGGCAGGAGGACGCCGTATCGTCAACCGCGACACGCGGGATAGGGAGGGGAACATATGCTTTGTAAAAAACTCATACAGGGGTCGGTGATCGCTGCAGCGCTATTGGTGAGCCACGCGGTGAGCGCGCAAGACGTGGCGTTGCCACGCACGATGGTGTGGACCTCTTATGATCTTGGATCGGGCGGCTATGTCGAAGCCTCTGCAATGGCCGACGCAATCGACAAGGCCTACGGCACCACCGTGCGATTAACGCCATCTGGCACGGCCATCGGACGGCTGCTCCCCTTGGTTCGCGGACGAGCCACCTTTGGCTTTATGGGGAACGAAATTCTGTTTGCGTCGAACGGCACATATGAATTCGCCGCCAAAGAATGGGGCCCGCAGGACTTGCGCGTTCTAATGGGGCGCACCGCTGCCGTTGGATTGGTCGCGGGCGGTGACACCGACATCGAAACACCGGCCGACCTCAAGGGAGCCTCAGTCGGGTTTGTGGAGGCCAGCCCTTCAACCACTATGAACACCGAGGCGGCGCTGGCCTTCGCGGGGCTGACCCCTGCCGATGTCAATGTCGTGACGTTTCCCGGATATGGCGCCATGCTGACGGCATTTATCGCAGGCGATGTGGATGTTGTGCCCGTTGTTACCACCAGTGCGGCCCTGCGCGAAGCAGAAGGTGGGCGTGGGTTCCGTTGGCTCGACATGCCCGCAAGCGATACTGCTGGCTGGGCGCGGGTGACAGAACAAGCCTCGCTCTTCTCCCCCATTGAGATCACAGAAGGCGCAGGAATCTCTGCGGAGGATCCGGCTGCCCTACTGGGATACCGCTACCCTCAGCTCACCACACTCGCGAGCACCGATGACGATGAAGTCTACAATTTGCTGAAAGCTCTTGACGAAACATTTGCATCTTACGAGTCCGCCAGTACGGTTATGCCGCTTTGGAAACTGGAAGAAGCGGGTAAAACGCCAGCCGGTGCGCCTTTCCATCCCGGTGCCATCAAATATCTGACCGAGCGCGGGATCTGGACTGATACGGACAGCGCTTGGAACGAAAAGCGTCTGGCCGAGGTCGAAGCATCCAAAAAGATGTGGGCCGATGCACTTGCGAGCCCTGATGCGAAAAATGTGTCCGACGCCGATTGGCCTGCGTTCTGGGAAACCTACCTAGCCAAGGCGGTTGAATAACACTTTACCGTATTGCTCCGCCGCCGCCAATCCTGCACCTCGCGCCATCGCGCGCGGGGGCTTGGGCACGATTAATCAACCCTTCGCTAACGTCCTTTGTAGAAAGGTCAGCCTGCATGTCCTCCCCAATCAATCCGACAGCGCCCGCCGCCGCCCGTTTCTGGCGTGAAAAGGGCCAGCGCATATCGGGCCTCGCGTGGTTTGTTGTCTTCGGTCTGTCTATGGCTGGACTGGCAATCATCACTAACCAAATTTTCAATCTGCAAATTCTGGGCTTCCGCCCGATCAGCACCGGTTATTACTACATCGTCTTGGGCCTGTTCCTACCGGTAGCATTCCTGTGCACCCCGGCGCGGGCATCCGATGGTGCTGGGGTGCGTTGGTATGACTGGATTTTAGCGGCCGCTGCGTTCGGCACCTGCCTCTATTTTGCAAACCACACGAACGAAATTCTTTACAGCGGCTGGGAATTCGAGGCGCCGACACCCGTCATTGCACTCGCGACCCTACTGGTTCTGCTTTCGCTTGAGGCGGTACGGCGCTGCGCCGGTCTACCTTTGTTCATCATTTGCACCGTGTTTGGGGCGTTCCCAATGTTTGCTGGCTCCATGCCCGGATTTCTCTGGGGAGTGCAGATGACGTTCAGCGAAACCATGCTGAGCCATTCGCTGGGCGTCGAGAGCATTATCGGCATCCCGATCCGCGTCATCGCAGACCTGCTCATCGGGTTCATCGTCTTTGGTGTGGCGTTGACCGTATCGGGCGGCGGCGTGTTCTTCATGGATTTCGCCAGCGCTTTAATGGGCCACGCACGTGGCGGCCCCGCCAAGGTGGCAATCTTGTCGTCAGGGTTCTTTGGCTCGCTGTCAGGAAGCGTCATATCCAACGTGATTTCCACCGGCTCCATGACAATCCCGACCATGAAAAAGTGCGGCTACCCCCCTGCCTACGCGGCTGCGGTGGAATCCTGCGCCTCAACCGGTGGCGCGCTGATGCCGCCCGTGATGGGGTCCGTGGCCTTCGTTATGGCCTCCTTCATGAATGTCCCCTATGCAGACATCATGGTCGCCGCGACCGTCCCCGCGCTCCTGTTTTACCTTGTCTTGCTCATTCAGACCGACTGCTATGCCGCGCGCAACGGGTTGACAGGGATGCCGCGCGACCAATTGCCGAAGGTCATGGTGGTTTTGCGGTCCGGCTGGATTTATCTATTGAGTCTCGCGGCCTTGGTCTTCTTGCTTCTCGCCACCAATGCTGAAGCAAAAGCGCCCTTCTACATCACCGTGCTCTTGTTGGTCGCGGCAATGATCCGAGAGCGGAAATCAAGTGTCATTGCTCCGGTTATCAAGGTGATCATCGAGGCCGGCGCCACGATTGGTATGCTCGTCGGTGTGCTTGCGGGTGTCGGGATGGTCGTGGGTGCCTTGGCGGTCACGGGTGTCGGCAACGCCTTCAGCCGCGAGCTCGTGCAATATGCTGGAGGCAATCCGTATCTGCTTTTGGTGTTCGGCGCGCTTACCAGCTTCATCCTTGGGATGGGGATGACGGTCTCGGCCTGCTACATCTTTCTTGCCGTGGTTCTGGCCCCCGCATTGGTGGATGCAGGCTTCAGCCAAATGGCATCCCATCTGTTCATCCTCTACTGGGCCATGCTGTCCTATATCACGCCGCCCGTCGCAATGGCCGCCGTGGCCGCAGCATCAATCGCGAAGGCCTCCGCAATGCAGACGGGCGTGACAGCCATGCGGCTCGGGGCGATCCTCTTCGTACTCCCCTTCATCTTCGTGCTGAACCCTAGCCTCATTCTGGAGGGCGACTTGCTGCAAATCGTCGTGGCTGTGACGACGGCGATCCTGTCAATCCTGATGCTTGCGATGGCCTCCGAGCGCTGGATCTACATTTTGGGCCGCACAGCAAAGCGCTGGGAAACCATCGTACTATTGATAGGTGGCCTCTGCTTATTGGTGCCGGAGCGACTGTCTGATCTGGCAGGGCTGCTTGCGCTGGCGATTGTCATGGGCGTGGGTCTTGTTGCCCGTCGGCGCTCCTCCATCGGCGGGGAAGCTACAAGATGAACGACCTTCACACCATTTCTCTGAGTGACAGCACAAAGCTGCACTTCCAAATTGACGGCCCAGTCGGGGCCCCTTGGGTAGTGTTCTCAAACTCTGTCATGACCGACCTGTCGGTTTGGGACGATCAAATGCCCGCGTTGACGGAACGCTACCGTGTATTACGTTACAACCAACGTGGTCATGGCAGGTCTGATACACCTAAGGGAGCGATGACCTTTACAAACTATGGCGCCGATCTTGTTGCGGTCATGGATGCCGCAGGAGTTGATCGCGCCGCACTTATCGGGTTGTCCATGGGATGCCCCACTGCACTGGCCGCCATCGATCTCGCACCACAACGCATCACCGCATTTATCGCCGTGGACGGCGTTGCCAAAAGCGCGCCGGGGCGCGAGGCATTTTGGGCCGAACGTCGCGATACTGCGCAGGCGCAGGGTATGGGAGTTATCGCACAACAGACCGCAGCGCGTTGGCTTCCTGGGATACCAGATGACGCTCCCTCCGCGATCCGCCTGCGCCAGATGATTGGCGCAACCTCGGTTGAGGGCTTCGCGGCCGCCACCCATGCATTGGCGTCATATGACCACTCAGATACGTCCCTGCTCTGCCCAGTTCTCGCTATCGCAGGCGAAGAAGATGGAGCCATGCCGGACGCAATGCAGCGCCAGTTCGGCAATTTCCCCGACGCGCATTTCGCCGTGATCCCCAAGGCGGGCCATCTGCCAAATCTGCAGTGCCCCGATGCTTTCAACACCGTGCTCGTCGCTTTCCTCAACGATCACGTCTTCCCGTCCGACAAGGAGACCATTTAATGTCAGGCCCGTTATCCCACATCCGCGTCTTAGATCTCAGCCGCATTATGGCCGGACCGTGGAGTGGCCAAATCCTCGCGGACCTTGGGGCGGATGTCATCAAAATCGAACGCGCTGGCGAAGGTGATGACACCCGCCGCTGGGGGCCTCCGTTCCTGAAAGACGAGGACGGAAATCCCACGCAGGAAGCTGGCTATTATCTTTCGGTCAACCGCGGCAAGCGGTCGGTAGAACTGGATCTGAAATCTGAGGAGGGGCGCGCCGCCGTCAGAGCGTTGGCCGCCCAGAGCGATATCGTTCTCGAAAACTTCAAAACCGGCACGTTGGACAGGATGGGTCTGGGCTATACCGATCTGAAGAAGGTCAATCCCCGGCTAATATACTGTTCGATTACCGGCTTTGGCCTGACCGGACCGATGGCAGGCGATGCGGCCTATGACTTCATGATTCAAGGCATGGGCGGCCTAATGAGCGTGACCGGCGGACCCGATGGCACACCAGGCGGTGGGCCGCAAAAGGTTGGCGTGCCAATAGTGGATATCATGACGGGCATGTATGCGACCATCGGTGTTCTGGCCGCACTCGCCAATCGAGACCGGAACGGCACAGGTGACCACATCGATCTGGCTATGCTTGACGTGTCGGTCGCTATGCTGGCGAACCAAGCAATGAACTATCTGGTGTCGGAGCAGACACCCGTTCGGCGCGGCAATCGCCATCCCAATATCCAACCCCAAAACGTCTATCCGGTGGCGGATGGTCATATCGTCTTGGCCGTGGGGAACGATGGCCAATTCCGCAAGTTCGCGCAGGTCATCCATCGGCCCGAGCTCGCGGACGATCCGGATTACGCCACCAACGCCGCGCGGGTCGAAAACCTACCCGCCCTCGAAGACATCCTGATCGCCTCCCTATCTGATGGCACGGTAGATAACTGGGTCACCGCCTTTGCCGAAGCGGGCGTGCCATCCGGCCCGATCAACACAATCGACCGCGTTTTCGAGAACCCGCAAGTCAAACATCGCAAGATGCTGCGCAACATTCCCCATCCGCTGGGCGGGCATATCAAGCAGGTTGTGAGCCCCCTGAACTTCCGAGAGACGCCGCTTCAGTTCAATACCGCCCCACCTCTTTTGGGCCAGCATACGCAAGACGTGCTGACCGCACTCGGACTGGAGACTGCAAAGGTATGAACAAGCGCGTGACAGACAATCATGAGGCAGGCCGGATCAGCTTTCCGCGCCCCGAGGACATGACGCCAGCGCAGCGAAACGTCTACGATGCAATCGTCTCGGGACCACGCGGTACATTGGTAGGGCCTTTGCGAGCGGCCTTGCACAACCCCGCTTTGGCGGACCGCTGGCAGAAGCTTGGGCAGGTTCTCCGGTTTGAAACCTCTATCCCAACGGCGCTCAACGAGCTCGCAATTCTGGTCACCGCGAGGCGCTGGAACAGTGAGCTGGAATGGGCGATTCATGCGCGCGACGCGGCGCGGGCGGGGCTGGATTCTCGGATCACCGAAGCAATCCGCACCTGCGATCTGCCCGATTTTGGCGAAGACGATGCCGCGCGTGAGATCTATGAATTTGCGCGCCAGATCCTCGAGACGGGCGATGTTGCCTATGCCGACTACAGCGCCATTGTCACCAGATGGGGAGAGCTGGGGGCCGTCGAACTGACGGCCGTAATCGGCTATTACTCCATGGTTGCCATGACGTTGAACGTCCACCGCATTCCCCTGCCCGACGATTTGGACGCATCGCTTCCCCGGGAGAAGGGGCTTCTGAGCCAGATGGCCCCAGCAGGCGTGCCCCCAGTGGCAGGGACGTAAAGGCACATGTTTTACGATCCGAGAACGCAACCCCACGGCCTGCCACACAATCCGTGGCTGGCCCTGATCGTCCCGCGTCCTATCGGGTGGATTTCGACCATCTCGCGAGATGGAGTGCCGAACCTAGCGCCCTATTCTTGTTTCAACGCCCTCGCGGGCAATCCACCGTTCGTCATGTTCTCGTCTGACAGCCCAAAGGATAGTGTGACCAATGCAGAAGAGACCGGCTTCTTTTGCGTGAACATTGCAACATATCCCCTGCGGGAGGCCATGAACCTGTCGTCAGCCGCGTGGCCACGCGGAACGGACGAATTTGAAAAAACGGGCCTCACGGCGACGCCTTGCGAAAACATCCCCGTGCCACGAGTTGGCGAAGCGCCTATCGCGATCGAATGCAAACTGTCGCAGATCATAACGCTGGCGCCATCAGACGGCACGGGCTGCCGCAACCGTATCGCGATTGGCGAGGTCGTCGGCATCCACATTGCTGAGGGCGTGCTCCGCGACGGATTGGTCGATGTCGAGCTGCTCCAACCTTTGGGGCGCATGGGCTACATGGAATACACCGTTCCGCCCCGCTCTTTCACAATGACGAGGCCCGTCATGGATGACGACGACAAAAGATAGGATACGGACATGAACACATATGAGTCGCTAACCCTTGAGGTGACAGACTACGTTGCAACGGTCACTTTCACCCGTGCACCCGTCAACGCCCAGAACAATCGTCTTCGTGAAGAGCTTGCCGACGTCATTGACATCCTTGGTGATCGCGCCGACGTGCGTGCGATCGTTCTAACAGGCGCAGGTAGGGCCTTTTCTGCCGGCGCCGATCTCTCGGAACGCCCGACACAAGATCCCGGAGTTTACACCGCCCACAATCGCCGTGTCCGCGCGAGTTTCGACTGCCTATTGGAATGCCCAAAACCTATCGTGGCCGCCATCAACGGCGCGGCCATCGGTGCGGGCTGTGTTACAGCGCTGTGCTGCGACATCATTGTGACCTCTGAAAAGGGGTTCTTGCAGATGACAGAGGTCAACGTGGGCCTTGCGGGCGGCGTCGCACACGTTCGGCGTCATTTCGGCGAATCCGATGCCCGTTTGCTGATCATAACCGCCCGTCGAATCTACGGGCCCGACCTTCTGCGCATGAACGTGGCCTCGGCTTGCACCCCGCCCGAGGACCTGCTGCCGACCGCTCAGGCAATTGCCGCGGATATTGCGAAGGCCAGCCCTTCAGCAGTGCGGGCCGCCAAGAAATCGTTCCAAGTGACAGAAGGCATGTCGATCTATGACGCTTACCGGTTCGAGCAAAGTCAGACCAAAGCGCTTTCAACATCCGATGATACGGCAGAAGCAATGGCGGCCTTCGGTGAAAAGCGTGCGCCGATCTTTAAAGACTGATACGGCGCTTATGGCTGCAATGCTCTGATGCACGCGCTCTGCTGATGCCATCTTGCGGTGGCGTCAGCGCAGCTTCACCTCGATCTTCATCATATCGCCGCGATAGATCCCATTCGCGAGCAGAATGATATCGCCATCCTGATTGACGGCGATACGCTGCACACGTGCCACCGGATCTCCGATTGAAATGTTCAGATCGGTCGCCGTATTCAAATCTGCGGAGCCGATCGTCACGATCTGCACCGCATCCTCAATCGATTGGCCAGGCACGTCCGTCACCAATCGCATTGCAGTCATACGGGCATAGGCATCCTCAGGGATTGCCGATAGCAGGCGCTCATCAACATAGATATCCCCCAGCAAAAATGCGACGCCGTCGCGGCTATGCCTGCGCCGCAAATGGCGATAGGCGGGGGCAGGCGCCCCAATGCCGCTTTCGCGGCGCGGAAGCGGCACGCCCCGCTCATCGCCCTGAATCTCGATCGTCGCATTGTCTCGCGCGATCAAGAGGCCCGACCAGTCGGTTTTGACCTCACACCACAGATCGCGCTTAGGCCGTTCGATCACGAATGTCCCTTTGGCGCGCAGCCGCTCAATCAAGCCTTCTTCTTCGAGGATATTCAGCGCCTGCCGAATTGTCATGGTCGCTACGCCACATTGCTCGGCGAGTTCCTTGACGGTGGGAATCTGTGAGCCGATCTCCCATTCGCCGGTCTCGATCCGCTGGCGGAACAGACTGGCCAACTGAATATACCGCGAGACATTGCTCTTCTGGAGCGCTTTTGCCGTTGCGTTTTCAATCCTGACGTCCGGCATCTCAATATCCCCGCATACTATGAGGCGTCATTTTGCAGTAGGAACAGGGGGATATAAAGGGAAAAACTATATTTAGACCATAAAGAATTAAGCAGGCATAAGATTCACGGCAGGAATGTCAGTTGATTGCGTGTCACACTGTCCCCGTCGCGCTGGTCATCGACAACCCGCGTCGCCAGAATAGACCCGCGCTCGTTCCATATCGCATTCAGGGCTGCAAGACGTGGAAAATAATCGCGCCAGGCGGCATCGTTCCAGCGGAAATCCAACTGGCCCAGCGCGCATATGATCGCGATCTGGCCCAGACCAAACCGCGGCTCCCCCAGTTTGCCAGCTTCGCTTTCAAGCCGCTCCAGAACCGTCCGCACCTTGATCTGCCATCCTGACGTGACGGCGGGCCACGGCCCTGTCTCTCGGGTCAGTTCGGTGCGCCAAAGCAAAAGGACATCGATCAGCCCATCCGCCATTGCCTGCCACCGCATCTGCGCAAGGCGGGCATTTGGGTCGGCGGGGATCAGCATACCACCGGACCGCATATCAAGATATTCACAGATGACGCGACTATCGAACAACGTCGTCCCATCGGAGGTGATCAGCGTCGGGATTTTACCAAGCGGGTTGTCGACCATAACATCAGGATTCGGAGGCAAGTGCACGGCAACGAGCGAGCGGACCAGCTCCACATCATCCAATAAATTGGTTTCATGCAGAACAATCATCACCTTGCGAACGAAGGGCGAGCGCGGCGACCAGTGTAGCTTCATTTTCATCAAACAGCCTCCAGAGCGATGGCAATCCCCTGCCCTACTCCAATGCACATCGTCGCAAGCGCCTGCTTGCCACCCCCGCGGGCCAATGATCGGGCCGCCGTACCCGTAATCCGCACGCCAGACATACCCAGAGGGTGCCCCAGCGCGATACCGCCGCCATTGGCGTTTACATGCGGCGCGTTGTCGTCCAGACCCAGCTCACGCATGCAGGCTAGCGCTTGTGACGCGAAAGCCTCGTTCAATTCAATCACATCGAAATCACGGATTGAAAGGCCTTGCTGAGCACAGAGCTTTTTTGTCGCGGGCACAGGGCCGATCCCCATAAGGCGCGGAAGCACGCCCGCAGTTGCGCCCCCCCGAATACGGGCCAACGGTGTCAACCCGTGCGCTTTTATTCCTACCGTCGTCGCCAAGATTAGGGCCGCGGCCCCATCGTTCACACCCGACGCATTGCCCGCAGTGACCGTTCCGTCAGGACGGAATGGCGTCGGTAAACTGGCCAGCTGTGCCAGAGTTGTCGCGCGAGGGTGTTCGTCGATCTCAACGATAATCGGTTTGCCCTTGCGCTGTGGAATTTCCACAGCAAGGATTTCGTCCTTGAACCACCCTTCTGCGATGGCCGCCGCAGCACGTTCCTGACTGCGCAGGGCAAAGGCATCCTGGTCCTCGCGGGAGATCGCGAACTGCTCCGCCACGTTCTCAGCCGTCTCGGGCATAGAATCTACGCCGAACATCTTCTCCATCTTCGGATTCACGAAACGCCAACCGATGGTGGTATCCTCAACACTGGCGGCACGTGAGAAAGCCGCTGTAGCTTTCGGAATTACGAAAGGCGAACGGCTCATGCTTTCTACACCGCCCGCGATTGCGAGATCCCCTTCGCCGACCGCCAACCTACGCCACGCCGCTAGAACCGCATCCATACCGGATCCGCACAAACGGTTGATCGTTGTTCCCGAGACCGTCTCCGACATGCCTGCCAGCAAGAGCGCCATCCGCGCCACGCTACGGTTGTCCTCCCCCGCTTGATTGGCGCAGCCATAAATCACATCTACGGTCGCCGCCCAATCCAAATCCGGATGCCGCGACATCAATGCCTTAAGCGGCAACGCCGCCAGATCATCGGCCCGAACAGATGACAAAGCGCCGCCATATCGACCAATCGGCGTGCGGATATAATCACAGATGAAAACGTCCTGCATGGCTCAGGTCTCCTGCCCGGTTTTGATCTGGTCCAACGTGTCGTCAACCGGACCGGCTTGAAAGCCATGTCCCACGGCATCGGCGAGGTCTGTCAAATCCGCACGGATCATTGCACGATCTTGTTGCGCCGCCCAGTAAAGCGGCCCTCCCCGCCACCTCGGGAATCCGTATCCACTGGTCAACACCACATCAACATCGGACGGACACTGCGCAACACCCTCCGCCAACAGGCAGGCGGCTTCGTTCACAATCGCCGCCAACAGCTGACGCTGGATCGTCGCAGCATCAAATGCGATTGGCGTGATCCCAGCCACATCGCGGGCCTCGGCTATAACTGCCTCGACGGCTGGGTCCGACGCAGGTTTGCCATTGTCGTAGGCATACCACCCCCTGCCCGTTTTACGCCCGAAACGGCCCGCCTCGCAGAGCGTGTCGGGAATTGTAACATACCGCGCCTTCGGGTCGCGGGTTGCTGATTGCCGCTTGCGCATCGCCCATGCGATATCTAGCCCAGACATATCGGCCACCGCGAACGGACCCATCGCAAAACCGAAATCGGTGATGGCGGCGTCGACTTGCTGTGGCGTTGCTCCGTCCAACAAGAACAGTTCTGCCCGACGGCGATAGGCCGCATAGATCCGATTGCCAATGAAGCCCTCCGCCACCTGCGAGACCACGGGTTGTTTTCGCAACTTCCGTGCGAAAGCCATCGCCGCCGCCAAAACCGGATCGGAAGTTTGCCCACTACGGACGACCTCCAGCAACGGCATGACGTCAGCTGGGCTGAAGAAATGCAACCCTACGATGCGGCTAGGGTTTTGCAGTCCATCGGTCATCACATCAATGTCGAGATAGGACGTATTTGTTGCGATGATTGCCCCCGGCCGGAGCACCGCTTCCAGATCCACGAGAACGGCTCGCTTAACGTCCATATCCTCAAAAACAGCCTCAATGACCAGTTCACACGCCTCCAGAGCGCCAAGGCCGACACCCCCCGACAACGCCGCCTTGCGGGACGCCGCGACATCGCATGTCAGACGCCCCTTGGCGACCGCAGCATCGAGACTGGCCCTGATCGCCGCCTGCGCAGTATCCAGCGCCGCTGCATCACGTTCAACCAACGTCACAGGTAATCCGGCAGCCAGCACGGCCTTAGCGATTCCCTGCCCCATCGTGCCACCACCAACCACGCCGACCGAGGCTATCACGGGCGCTGCATTAGCCTTCATGCTTGCCACCGTGGCGGCGCGACGTTCAGCAAAAAATAGGTATCGCAGTGCAAACGCGTCCTCTCCGACTCGCATATCTTGAAACACACTCCGCTCATCACGCAAGGTCGCCGCTGAATCGGTTGATCCCGCCGCGCGAATTAACCGGATCGCCTCGGCGACATTGGGGCGCCCTTTTCCTCGGCGCAACGCGCGGGCTGCTGCCGCATTTACGGCGTCAGCATCCTCATACGGCGGGGTCAAATTCAACGTAAGACGTTTTGGGCGATTACCAGCCCCGACAAAATTCACAGCTGCGTCGACGAGATCCCCATCGACCACCGCATCAACGATCCCATCGGCCATTGCGGTTTTGGCAGGGATGCGTGCAGCGTCACAAATGAGCGCGATGGCACGCGCCTGCCCGGTAAGACGAGGCAATCTCTGTGTGCCGCCCGCACCAGGCACAAAGCCCAACGACACTTCCGGCAATCCGACCAAAGTCTCTGCAGTTGCGATGCGGTAATCACATCCCAACGCCAGTTCCAAACCGCCGCCAAGGGCCACACCGTGCAAGGCCGCAATCACCGGAAATGGAGCGGCCTCGATGGCTGCGATCACGTCAGGTAGTTCGGGCTGCCCAAGAGGTTTTCCAAACTCGCGCAGATCCGACCCCGCCACGAAACAACGGCCCGCTCCGACGATGACTGCTGCGCTTGCTTCGGCCCCCACGGCTTTCTCGATCCCGTCGATCAAGCCAACTCGCACGGCGTGTGATCCGGCATTCACAGGTGGATTGTCGATTGTCAGAATCGCAATGCGCCCTTTCATCTCAAAAGCAACGCGCCCAAGTTTTTCTTGCGTGTTCACGGGTGTTTTCCTCCAGCGTCGTGGTGCGGCGCAGGATCCGGCACGCCACTCGCTATTTGCATAATGCCTAAAAAGCTATATGTATAGCTCTTACGGAATATCGTGCAAATTGTCTGGCAATTTTAACCACACAGGTAACCCATCTCGGCCCTAAACTCTTTGAAAAAGGAAACCCCATGCGACCTTTCGAGACGTTACGCGTTATTGATGCCACCCACGTGCTAGCGGGGCCCTTCGCAGCGTATCAAATGGCTGCTCTGGGGGCAGACGTCATTAAAATCGACCGGCCTGGGGATCCTGACCAAGTGCGCCTGCAAGGGCCGGATCAGGGGTTAAACGCTGCCGAAATGGGTACGGCGTATCTTGCGCAAGGCGCCAACAAGCGGTCAATCGCACTGGATCTGAAAACGGAGGGCGGCCAGCTTGCCCTAAAGGCATTGCTTCAGGAGGCCGATGTTTTCGTTGAAAATTACCGCCCAGGAGCCTTAGCGGCCTTGGGGCTTGGCTACGAAGAGATCTCAAAATTCAATCCGCGTCTCATTTATTGTTCCGTCTCTGCCTTCGGTCAGAAAGGGCCACGGGCCTCCGAGACTGGCTACGACTTCGTCTTTCAAGCGGTGGCGGGATTGATGGCATTGACCGGAACAGCTGACACCGGCCCCCTTCGCACGGGGGCTCCAGTCGTTGACTATGCGACAGGCTACATGACGGCCTTCGCGATTTCATCAGCCCTGTTTCTGCGTGAACGCACCCATCGCGGTCAGCATATTGATCTCGCGATGTTCGACGCGACGCTTATGTTGATGAGCACCCATGTCACAGCTTTGACCGCTGGTGGAAAAACGCCGCATCCCGAAGGCAACGCCTTCAACGTCGCGGGCGTTGGTGCTTACCAGACCAAAGACGGGCTCCTCATGCTTGGGGCCGCAAATATGCGCCAGCAGAGGCGACTGTGGAATGCGCTGGACCGACCAGACATGATTAAAGCCTCCCATGCAGACCGGATCGCAGATCATGCCGCCGAGGCGGCAGTCCTACGAGAAATGATGATGACACGCACCGCCACCGCGTGGGAGTGTTTTCTACGCGAGAAAGGCGTTCCTGCGGGAAAAGTGCGGTCAATGGATGATGCTTTAGCGGATCCACAGCTGGGCTACCGCGGCCTGCTAAAGGCCCTGCCAAACCCATTGGGCAGAGAGGGCACCTACTGCATCCCAGTCGCCCCTTTCCTCATGTCCGCGGGAAACCCGCAGGTTGACAGGCCCGCCCCATACGTTGGCGAACATACGCGGGATGTGCTGGCCGAAGCCGGTTTCGATCCATCGCAAATTGAAGAGCTTATTCATGACGGCGCGGCAGTTCAGCATCACGCGCGCTCGAAATGAGGGCCGCACACCAGCATAAAAGTTGAAGAATCATGTTTATGACTTAATAATGAACTGCGGCCAACGCGCCGCATCATGCCCGCGCCCCAATGTTCGTGGGTCAATCTGTGGAGGAGAAACACGATGAAAACAATGTTGAAGGCAATTGGCCTGTCCCTAGCCTTTGCGGCCCCGCTCGCGGCGGCCCCCGCCGAAGAAAAGACAGCGATGAACGGCAATGCGCAGGTCGGCTATTCCGTTCGGGGCGATGGCCCCCTTGTCCTGATGATTGCGTCGACGGGGCGAAGCGCCGCCGAGTTCGCGCCTTTAGCAGATCGGTTGGCCGAGCGTGGCTACAAAGTAGCGCTGCCAGAGCCGCGCGGCATCGGCGCAAGCACTGGCGCAATGGAAGGCGTGAACTTCCACGATTTCGGGGACGACTTTGCAGCGGTCATCGCCCAAGAGGGCGGCTCGGCAATCGTTGCGGGTCATGCCTATGGCCAATGGATCGCCAAGACCATCGCAACGGATCACCCGGACATGGTGCAGGGCCTCGCCCTGATCGCGGGCGGTGCAAAATCGTGGCCACCAGAATTGTCAGATGCGATCACGATGATCAACGATCCTTCCTCAACGGAGGCCCAGCGGATGGAGGGGCTGATGCTCGCCTTCTTCACCGATGAACAAACCGCGACACCTTGGTTGGAAGGCTGGTATCAAGACGTGACTAAAAGCCAGCGCGCAGCACGTAAACTCACCGAACGCGACAGCTATTGGGCGGGCGGCACCGCTCCGATCCTCGATTTGCAGGCTGGCTCCGACCCCTTCCGCCCGGCAGAGTCGCGCGAAGAAGTGCGGGAGGAACTTGGCGCCGACCGTGTGACGGTTGCGGTGATTGAAAACGCAAGCCATGCTTTGCCCGCCGCAAAGCCAGTGGAAACGGCAGACGCTATAGCAGATTGGGCAGACAAATTGCCCAAAAACTGAAGCAAAAGGCTGGCACGCCATGCGTGCTGGCCATCACAAACGGCACGCGCCGCGCTCATCCGCTTGCGTCATCCGTTTTTCTCGCCGTAGCATTTGACAAGTAAATGAATCTTTCCAAAACTTATCTTCACATAGAAAGAAACATTGACCATCAAAAATGCCCCCTCAGGTCCTCCGTCGTGCCCTTTCAAGGCAACACTCTGGAGCCTAGGTGATTGAGCATACGGTTTGATGGTGCGATCCTTTCTTAGGAATGGAAGGAAGCATTATGGGACAAGTTCGTCATGGGAGCGCCACCACCACGCACGCCGTCAGAGCTGCAATACAGCTATCGCAAGCTAGGTCATCAACGCCGCTCTGCCCCCTTCTAACGCGTCAACGTCGTAGCCACTTTACGCGAGATTCTCACCGAGACCAGCCAAGGCGCAAGGCGCCATGCCAGCAAAGCAAACGCAGCCGTCCAAGCAACCGCAGCCATTGCGATGCCGTCAAACTCTACGCCGTCGATCCACTCCTCACCGACCCGCAAGAGCGCCGCGAGGATCAGAAGTCCGAAAGCGAGGGTTAGCACGGGGCCCGCAACTAACTCCCGACCAGTATGGCCCATAGTTGCGCGCATCATCACAGCGACTGTCATCCCGCCTATCGCACCGATCCCGAAGATATGCGCCGCTAGCGCTGGCGAAGCCACGCCCAAGGCCCCTGCGGCCACCGCCAGAAACCCAAGCGGCACCAAGAGATAGGCAAGATGCAGCATAATCAGGAGCGGCGAGGTAACGGTCGCCACGCCTCTCCAACGCCACAGGCGGACGAGTTGCAAAACAGCGGCCAAACCCGCCAGCGCCGCGCAAAGAAGGTCAAACGGCAGTGCGATCCATGTGAGCAACGCCATCGCGCTGACGACGAGCGCCATCCGATCAAAACGATTGAAAGCGATCGGTAGGCGCACTCCGGGGCGCCGCGCCAACCAGTTGCGCGTAAAACTCGGTATGATCCGTCCGCCAATCAACATGATCAGAAAGATCAGCAGCGCGATCCCAAGACGGCGCCCGACATCCGCAAAACCGCCCAGCATAACCTCTATATGAAATACCAGATTGGCGATCCAGAACAGGATCACAGGCACCAAAACCTTAAGATTGCGCCAGTTTTTTCCGGCGATAATTTCACGCGCGATCATCGTGGCGACGACCAACAAGAACGCCTGATCTACGAGCATCACGCCGAAAGAGCCAAAGCCAATCAACCCCGCCACTGCAAGACGCCCAGCGATCCAAACGGAAAGGAGCGCGGCGAGGGGATAACCTCGGGTGGGAAGCCCTCCCGTCCAATTGGGAACTGCCGTGAACAGAAATCCTGCCACTACCGCCGATCCGTAGCCGAAAATCATCTCATGGATGTGCCAGTCAGCAGGAATGAAGGGGCCAGCCAATGGAACTTGTCCTCGCCAGATCAACCACCAAATCGGCACTACACAAAGGCCGAAGAGCGTCGCCGCGAGAAAGAACGGCCGGAAGCCATAAGAAAACAGCGCAGGGCCGTGAAACTCTGTGAGTGGTCGCATATCAAATATCCTGTCAATAATGCATAGGGCGGCACCTTTTTTGTGCCGCCCCGGCACAGTTCCGCAGCCGAAGCATCCGTAGGCTTAGGGCTGTCTCACTCAACCTGCGCAAACAGCTCAGACATACGGGTTTTCGCTTTCCCCTTCTGTTTCACGGCGCTGGCGGCATCGACATTCACCGCTTCGCCCACCTGAACAAGAGCAACCATGCCCATGCCATAATGTGGTGTGCATTTGATGCCATAGATGCCTTCCGCTTCTACATTCAGCTCAAAATCATCGTTTGGCTTGGTTTTGAAAGCATCGACACCGTCCGGCAGCATACCTTCGATGCTTTCCACATTGTGCCCCTTATCGGTTGACACGAAATGGATCACATCGCCGGGTGCGGCCTTCAAGAAAGCGGGTTCGAACACCATCGCCCCTGCCTCGCCTTTATTGAGCATTTTCACCTCAATCGTCTCGGCATTGGCAGCCATAGCGGCCAGAGTGAGGGCAGCGGTCATCATCAAGGTCTTGAGCATCTGAGTATCCTTTCAGCGTATCGTGGTTGTTTCGTCTCACAGCGATATGCACTAAGCTCTGGGTGCAAACATTGTGCTGAAACAAACTCCGGACCCGAAACGTGCAAAAGCTTGATGAAAGCCTGCTCTCAGGCTTGCCACCCTTCTCCTTGCTCAACCGGGTACAGATCAGGGACATCCTCGATCAGGCCACCTCGCGGAGGTTTGACGAGGGCGCGGAGCTGTTTCATGAGGGACACGATGCGGACCGGTTTTATCTGTTGCTCGACGGGTATCTTCGGGTAGTTCGCGGCACAGCGGACGGTGATCATATCATTGTGCTGCATATCTCGCCGGGGCAGTTATTCGGCATTGCCCCCGCCTTGCAACGTGTCACATACCCCGCCAGCGCGATTGCCGCCGCAGAGTCGATCGCTCTGTCTTGGCCTGTCACACTGTGGTCCCAGTTCATCGCAAACTATCCCGGCTTCGCCAGCGAAAGCTATAAGACGCTCGGACAACGTCTTGGGCAGATTCAGGAAACCCTAACGGAAATGGCCACCCAGGCGGTCGAGAGGCGAATAGCCTGCGCTCTGCTCAGGCTAGTGGCTCAGAGCGGGCGCAAAGTTGAGGGTGGGATAGAAATTGGCTTCCCAGTGACCCGCCAGAATATCTCTGACATGACCGGCACTACCCTTCACACAGTTAGCCGCTTGCTCTCGGCATGGGAAAAATCCGGCATCGTGCGCTCGACCCGCAAGCATATCGTCGTCACCGACTCCCACCAGCTGGTTTTGCTCGGCGGCCTTCAGGGCTAGTCCTTCGGGCCTTCTCGGCAAGCCGCGATCAGCTCGGCCCAAAACTTCGCCTCTTCAAGCCCATATTCCGCGCAAGCATCGCTGATCGTGTGAAACGGCGCGATTGGGCAACCCGGACAGAGCATTCCACGGTCCAGAAAAACCTGCACCATATCGGGCCATTCGCAGAATAGTGCTGCGAGAGTCGTCTGCGGATCGTTGAAGCTGATATGTTGCATCGGATCCTCCTGTCGGAACCCCCAACTTAATTCTGACTTTCGGAGTCTTCTTTGCGTTTGCGCAACCTTCGCGAGACGGCCAGCCGATAGGACGGACCTATCCAAACCAAATGCTGGGATCGCGGAATGTCAGAGTTACTTACAAAAGCGCGCGCCAGGAATGTGTTTTACGGGGGGTCTATCTTCTTCGTTCTCGTATTCGTGGCGCTCACGGTGCAGAGCCACCGCTATATCGTCAATGTCTCAACAGCCGGAATGCCGGTCACCGAAGGGGTGCGGCTTGGGAAACACGTCTGGGAACGACACTCCTGCATTAACTGCCATACGTTGCATGGTGAGGGGGCCTATTTCGCACCTGAATTGGGCAACGTGATGACGAGGTGGGGCGTCGCGGACGACCCGGAAGGCGCCTTTGAGACACTCGACGGATGGATGCAAGCGCAACCCTCGGGAATCGAGGGGCGTCGCCAAATGCCGCATTTCGAGATCACCGAAGAAGAGATGAAAGCCTTGGCCGAATTCCTTCGCTGGGCCGATCACACCGACACCCAGAACTGGCCGCCCAACGACGCAGGTTAAGGAGGATAACACGATGAAGTATCAATCACAAAAGGTGGCCTACGCCTATTTTCTCGCGGCTATGGCGCTGTTTGGAATTCAGGTGCTCGGCGGCCTGCTCGCGGGCTGGATCTATGTCTCGCCCAACACGCTATCTGAGGTCTTGCCGTTCAACATCATTCGGATGATCCATACCAACGCGCTGATCGTCTGGCTTCTGCTCGGCTTCTTCGGCGCGGCTTACTACCTGATCCCCGAGGAAAGCGAGCGCGAGATTTTCTCGGTCAAACTCGCCTATCTGCAGTTAATCATCCTCGTGGTCGGCACGCTCGGTGCGGTCGGCAGTTATCTCGTGGGCATTCACGGCGGCCGCGAATTCCTCGAGCAACCGCTCTGGGTGAAATTCGGCATCCTTGTCGCGGCGGTGATTTTCCTTGTGAACGTCTCGCTCACCGTGCTGGCGGGGCGCAAAACGGCGATCACAAATATCCTGCTGATGGGGCTTTGGCTGCTCTGCCTGCTCTGGGTCTTCGCCTTCGTCAATCCCGACAATCTCTCGCTCGACAAGATGTATTGGTGGATGGTTGTCCATCTGTGGGTCGAGGCGACATGGGAATTGGTCATGGCCGCGATCCTCGGCTTCCTGATGCTCAAGTTGACGGGCGTGGACCGCGAGGTGATCGAGAAATGGCTCTATGTCATCGTCGCCACCGCGCTGTTCTCGGGAATTCTGGGCACTGGTCACCATTTCTACTGGATCGGCACCCCGGGATATTGGCAATGGCTTGGCTCGATCTTCTCGATCTTCGAAGTAGTTCCGTTCTTCGCAATGATGTCTTTCGCCTTCATCATGGTCTGGAAAGGCCGTCGCAACCATCCTAACAAGGCCGCCCTCCTGTGGTCGCTCGGCTCCTCCACGGTGGCCTTCTTCGGCGCGGGCGTCTGGGGCTTTTTGCACACGCTGCACGGGGTGAATTACTACACCCATGGCACCCAGATCACCGCTGCCCATGGCCATCTGTCGTTTTACGGCGCCTATGTTGCGCTCAATCTCGCGATGTTCACCTATGCTATTCCGCAGTTGCGCGCTCGCGCGCCCTATAATCAGGTCCTCAATATGGTCTCGTTCTGGCTGATGACGGGCGGGATGGCGTTCATGACCTTCACCCTGACCTTCGCAGGAACGATCCAGACCCATATGCAGCGTATCGTCGGCGATTATTACATGGATGTGCAGGACCAGCTCGGCCTGTTTTACATGATGCGCTTTGGCTCAGGTATCGCGGTTGTGCTGGGGGCTTTGCTCTTCATCTATTCGATGCTGGTGGTGCGCCGCGAAGTCATCAAACTGGGCGTGCTCAATACGAGTGCCGCGCCCGCAACGGGAGAATGACCGATGAATATCGCTATCACGCCTGAGCTTCCGTTCTACGCCCCCGTCGCGGATGAATGCGATGTATTCACCACCGCCCATGCCAACGGCCTGCCCCTTCTTTTGAAGGGACCGACCGGCTGCGGCAAGACCCGCTTCGTCGAACATATGGCCGCGCGGCTAGGGCTGCCACTCTATACCGTCGCCTGCCATGATGACCTCTCCGCCGCCGATCTGATCGGGCGCTACCTGTTGCAGGGCGGCGAGACGGTCTGGGTCGATGGTCCGCTGACACGCGCGGTCCGCGCTGGCGGGATCTGCTATCTCGACGAGGTGATCGAGGCGCGCAAGGATGTCACCGTGGTCGTGCACCCGCTAACCGATGACCGCCGCAAGTTGCTTATCGATCGCACCGGAGAGGAGCTGACAGCCCCTAAGAGCTTCATGCTCGTGGCGAGCTACAATCCCGGCTATCAAAACATCCTGAAAAAGTTGAAGCCCTCGACGCGCCAACGCTTTATCTCGATTAGGTTCGATTTCCCCGCCCCCGAAACCGAGACCGCCGTGGTGGTGGCCGAGAGCGGGCTGGACGCCGCACGCGCAGGCGCGCTGGTGCGGCTCGCGGGCCATATCCGCGCGCTCTCGGGGATGGATCTGGAGGAAGGCGTCTCCACCCGGCTACTGATCTATGCCGCCACGATGATTGCAGGCGGCATGAGTGTCCCGCGCGCGCTTGAAGCCGCGATCATTGCCCCACTATCTGATGAAGCGGAGGTGCAGCAAGCGCTGCGCGATCTCGCCGCCAGCGTTTACGGGTGAGGCAATGATCCACCTCACCGATCTGATGGAGCCGGAGGAGACGGTTGGCAATCTCTGGCACGCGCTTGTCTCCCGCGAGGGGCAGGCCGAGGGCCGCGCGCAGAGCGCCGAACACGCCGTCGCCTTCGCCGCCATGCGCCCGAGCATCGCCACGCTGTTTCGCGCGCTTGGGGGCGGCTCGGGCGTCGAGATTGTCGCCGCCCCGCTGGTCGCATCCCGCCATCGCTTCGGGCGGTTGCGCCGGATCGGCACACCGCGCGAGATGATCTCCTGCACGGATTTCGACGGCCACCGCCTGCGGTTGCCGCCGGAAATCGACTGTTTCCCAACCCGTTACTTAAACCGTAGCGCCTATCTTTGGCTCGCAGCGCTCGCCGCCGTGACGCAGATCCCGGATCTACCCACCGATCCACTGCAGGCCGATCGCGCTCAGATCGCGCAGATGGCAGCCGCCTCGGATAGAGCCTATGCCGCCTGCCCCGGCCTACGCCGCGCCTATGCCGCGCTGAGCCAAGCGGTTCTGGCCCAGCGCAACCGCACCGGCCTGCCCGCCTGCGAGGCGGCGATCGAGCGGCAGATCCTCGCGCAACTCAAAGGCCAAAACGCCAGCGCGCCCTTCGCGACCTGCCCCGCCCCGCGCGGCTATCAGACCTATGCGCCGGTGCCGATCTGGCTGCGGCAGCTGCCCGCCACCACGGGCGCAGGGGCAGAAGGCGACGAGGCGTCTCCGCAGGCCCCGAGTTTCGGCATCACCACCCGCAAAGAGGGCCGCCGCGAAGCGCGCGATCAGGCGAACCGGAGCGACAGTTTCATCGTTCACCGTTTCGAGGCGATCATGTCGTGGGCCGAAAGCCTGAATATCAACCGGATGGTCGATGACGACGATCCTGATAACGCAGCCAAGGCGGCGGAGGATCAGGACCACCTGACCCTCTCGCGAAACGGCAAACGCGCCGCGACGCGGATGCGGCTCTCGCTCGATCTCTCGCCGCAAGACGCCGAGCACGAACGGCTCGCTGCCCCCTTCACCTATCCCGAATGGAACCGCCGCACCGGCGAATATATGCCCGACCACACCCGCGTTCTGGAGCGCGAAGCCCCTTTGAAACCGGGCTATGCCCCCAATCCTCGGCTGATCGCGCGGGTCAAACGGCAATTCGCGCCGCTGCATCCGCGCCGGGTGATCCTGTCGCGGCAGATCGACGGCGAGGATCTCGATCTCGACGCGCTGGTCGCCTCGCGCAGCGCGATCGCGATGGGAAATGAGGGCAGCGACCGGATCTGGCAGGCAAACCGCCCGATGGCGCGCGATCTATCGGTGGCGATCCTGATGGATTGCTCGCGCTCCACCGAAGCCGCCCTAGGCGATACCTCGGTGATCGAAATCGCCCGCGAGGCGCTTGCCGCCCTCGCCATCGGCATTGACACGGCGGGGGATCGGCTCGGGATTTGGGGGTTTTCTTCGCTGCGCCGCGACCGGGTGTATTTGCACCGCGCCAAGAGCTTTGAGGAGCCGATGGGGGCCGATGTCACTGCGCGGATCGGCGGGTTGGTGCCGGGGCATTACACCCGGCTGGGCGCCGCGATCCGCCATGTCTCGGCACATCTCGCCAAGGAGCCCAGCGCGCGCCGCCTGCTCTTGGTGCTGACCGATGGCAAGCCCAATGACCTCGACCACTACGAAGGCCAGCATGGCATCGAGGACAGCCGAATGGCAGTGCGCGAGGCCCGCGCTCTGGGGCAAGCCGTGCATGGGGTGATCATTGATGCGGATGGGCAGGATTGGTTCGCCCGGATCTTCTCGCGCAGCGGTTTCACGCTGATGCCGCATCCCGAGCGCTTGCCCAAGGCGCTGCCCGAAATCTATCAAACCCTGACGATGGAGACATGATATGAAACGCTTTTTTGCCCTTTCCCTGCCATTCGCCCTCGGCTTCCCGCTGCAAGGCCTCGCCAAAGCGCTAGAGCGCCCGATCCCGCAGCCCCAAACCCATGAAGCGGAACTTTGGTTTTTCATCGCCTCACTAGCCCTCATTGCCTCGCTCGCGGCGGTGCAGATGCTGGTCAACCGCAGATGAGGCCCTCGCGCAAACTTCTTGCTACGCTCTATCCCTTCGGCGCGGGGGCGATGGGCGTGAACCTCTATTTCGCTTCGCTGATCGGCTCTTGGCTCGGCTGGCGAGTGCTGACCCCATGGGAAGCCGCCGCAGGAGGGCTCGTCATCGGCCTCCCCGCGACTTATGCTTTCGTTAGCCATATTGCACGGCTGATGCAGCAAACGGAGGGGTCGTGACAGGTTGGAGCACCTACACATTGGCGATGGCCCTATTCCTTAGCAGCCACTTCGTCCCGCGCCTGTTCGGTTTGCGCACCCGCCTCACCAAAATCCTCGGGCCGCAGCTCTATTTTAGCCTCTACGGACTCGTCTCATTGATGCTGCTGGTCTGGGTCATCATCGCCGCCGCGCGCGCGCCCTTTATTGAGCTGTGGCCGCAGTTGCCTTGGATGCGTTGGGTACCAAATATTGCGATGCCGCTTGCGCTCATGCTGGCGGTTTGTGGTCTCGGGATCGCACAACCCTACACGCTAGGCGGCTGGCATAGCCGAGCTTTCGATCCCACCGTTCCGGGCTTTGCGGCGATTTCGCGGCACCCGTTGTTTCTCTCGCTCCTCCTGTGGGCGGGCGCGCATATGGCTCCAAACGGGGATCTCGCACATGTGCTTTTGTTCGGGATCTTTGCGCTGATACCGCTGGCCGCGATCCCAGCCTTTGACGCGATGGCGCGCAGGAAGCTGCCGCCCGAGACAGGCCGCACCTATTTCGAGGCGAGATCAGTCCTGTCGCTCGCGCCTCTCGCCGATCCGAGCTGGCGCCGTGCAAATGGACGCAAGATTGGCTATCGGGCGCTCTGGGCCCTGCTCCTGTGGGCGCTGCTACTTGCACTGCATAGCCCCATCATCGGTATCTCCCCGCTTCCCGCCTAAAGGTTGATCCCGCGCAACGTAGCGCCATCGCAAATGCGGCAAAACGCGAGAATGAAACAGATTGATCGCCTCAGAACCCTCGGGCTTTTTGACAGCCGAGTGCCCCGCTACACCTCATACCCCACCGCCCCCGTATTCTCGCAAGATATTGGCGCTCAGCAACAGGGCGATGCACTCGCCGCCCTCAATCCGGCGGAGCCTGTTTCGGTCTATCTCCATATCCCGTTTTGCGAACGATTGTGCTGGTTTTGCGCCTGTCAAACACAGGGAACCCGAAACCTCTCGCCCGTGGAAAGCTATATTGGCACATTGGAACGAGAACTCGCACTGCTGCGGGAGAGACTGCCAAGAGGCCTTCAGATGGGGCGCATGCATTGGGGCGGAGGCACTCCGACGATCCTACCGCCCGTGCTGATCCATCGCCTCGCGAATGCAGTGAAAGCTGTTCTGCCGCCAACGGCGCATTGGGAATTTTCGGTCGAGATCGACCCAACGATGGTCGATCGCGCAAAAATTGCGGCGCTCGCGGCGCAAGGCATGAGCCGCGCCAGCATCGGCATTCAGGATTTTGATCCCCTCGTGCAGCAAGCCATCGGGAGGATCCAGTCGTTCGACGTCACCCGCGCCTGCGTCGATGATCTTCGCGCGGAGGGCATCCGCTCGCTCAATGCTGATCTTGTCTACGGCCTACCGCATCAGGACGCCGCACGGATGAACGAAACCGTTTCCAAGGTGTTTGATCTTGCGCCCGACCGGATCGCGCTCTTCGGCTACGCGCATGTTCCGTGGATGTCGAAGCGCCAACGCCTCATTGATGAGGCGGCATTGCCACGTGAGGTCGCGCGCTATGAACTCGCCGAACTTGCCGCCGCCAGCTTTACGGCGACAGGATTTCAAGCGATCGGCATTGATCACTTTGCGCGCCCCGACGATGCGCTCGCCATCGCGGCGCAGAACGGACGTCTGCGTCGCAATTTCCAAGGCTACACTGACGATAGCTGCGCGAGCTTGATCGGGCTCGGGGCATCATCAATCTCCCGCCTGCCCAATGGCTACATCCAGAATGCAGCCGCGACGCCCGCCTATACGCAACGGATCGACGCGGGGGAACTGGCCGGGCTACGCGGCCACATAATGACCAAAGACGACCGACTGCGAGCCCGTGCCATCGAGATGATCATGTGTGATTTCCGTTTGAATATTGGGGAGTTGCGCGAGAGGTTCGGAGCGCAATTCACCGAGATCAACCCCGCGATCACCCGCATCTGCGAGCGCTTTGGTGATCTTGTCCATACAAGTCATGACTCGCTAGAGATATTGGCGGAGGGCCGCCCCCTCACTCGGATAATTGCCAGCGCATTCGATGCGCGTACGCCTGTCGGTGCGCGTTACAGTCAAGCCTCTTGAGTTTGGGCACCGCGAGACCCAAACTCAGCGTGCCTGCCCGCGCACCAGCCGAAACCCGAGATGATCCGGCGGCAGGCCCGCAGCACAGCCCCCAACGCTTGCATCGCGCACAAAATCAATCACCGCTGCCCGATGTCGCCCGCCCGCGATCCGCACCCCGCAATAGAGCTCGGCCGAGGCGATACTGCCATCACTTTGCAGCGTTCCGTTCGTGACGCAGCCATCAGTCCATTCCCAGACATTTCCCGACATATCAGCAATCCCCAGCGTGTTTTCACCGAACCCACCGAGCGGACGCAGGGCTGGGCTCGCGCCGCCACGCAAAAGCAGACCATTGCGGTAGTTCTCCAGCATCCGTTCGCCCGGATCCAATGTATCGAGATCGGGCGCGCTATCGCCATAGCGTTCGGCGGCGGCACGTTGCCATTCAATCTCTGTTGGCAAACGCCAATGCGATCCGGATGTTTTCGTATACCACCCCGCGAAATCCGTCGCGTCCTGCCAGTTCACCCGCGTCTGGGGCAATGGCCCGACTTGCGCTGAGACAGCAGCACAGGCTCCGTCCTGAACGCAGGCAGCGTATTGCGTCCTCGATACTTGAAATTTCATGATCTGGAAGCTGGCCACTTCGGTTGCAACGGAGGGCGGGGTGCGCGCCTTGCCGTTGTAAGAGAAATTCCCAAGCGGTCGCCAAACGACCTCACCCGACTGGATCGTCACCAGCGCAGGGGGTGCGAACGGCGGAGGCCGGTCCCCATGAAGGGCCGCCAAACCCGCCGCGCCAAGACATGCCGCCATCAATGAGATGATCACTACACGATTCATCGCAGAGCCCTTTATTGAAAATGAGGCGACCGGATAGCCCAGCCGCCTCGTTTCACGCCTACCGCGTGGTCAGGTCACGGCAATGCGGTCTTGCCCTCATAGGCCGCGTTATATTCGGTCGGAGCCTGAACCTGCTCCATCAGGTCGTTGTTCCAATCGCCTTCCACAACGACATGGGCCGTCGCGCCAAGGTTCACCGCCTCAATCAAGTTGTGGTTGACATAGGCATAGACACCCGGCTGCAGGAATTCATAAAGCGCGGCCCCAGCCGAACCGCCTGCAATGAACCATGTTTCTTGGTCGCGCTGCGGCGGGTTGTTGAACTTTCCGCGCTCCCAAACCAGATCGCCATGGCCACCAATAAGATGCGGACGTGTGTCGCGATTGGCTTGGCTATGCACGAACAACACTTTTTCGCCCTGCGCCGCGTGCAACGCATTGTCGCCCGTGAGAGATCCGACTTTCCCGTTAAAGACGACATGGCTAGGGATCAGCCCGTTCATGACTTCGAGCGTGTCGGGATAGCTTTCCGAGACGTCTTCAAACCGCTTGTAGTCCCCGTTCTCATCTTTCGGGATGTAGAAGTCGTTTTCGCCAATATAAAAAATCCGATCATAGGTCACACGATTGCCTTCTGGATCTTTCAAGCCATCGCGCGGCAAAACCATGATGCAGCCTGACATGCCACTCACGACATGCCACGGGATCATCGGGCCACCGGGGGCACAGTGATAGACAAAGGTCCCAGGGCGGGTCGCCTTGAAGCGCAACGTGGTCTTCTCACCAGGATTGACCAACGTAAGCGAACCGCCGCCGAGCGCGCCCGTAGCGGCATGAAAGTCGATGTTATGCTGCATCATATTCTCGGGCGAGTTGTAGAGCGTCAACTCAACATAATCCCCCTCATGCACCACCATCATCGGGCCCGGAATTGAGCCGTTGAAGGTCATCGCCTGCAGATAGGCCCCATCATCGACCTCGACCTCTTTCTCGACGATCTGCATTTCGAACTGAACAACGCGCGCCTCACCCGTGACCACCTGCTCATGCGCATGCACCATGGGTGGGCGAACAAGCTTGTGCTCAATTCGCGTGAGCGCAGACACGTCAAAAGATGGCGCCATCGCGGTATCCATGATTTCTTCGGCCTTCGCGGCCTTGAGTAAAGTGGGCAGCGTGACAATCCCCGCAGCTCCCATCAGTGCAGCTCTCCGTGTCAACATAGCGATCTCCTTTTTCACTCAATTGCTGTTTGAGGAGACCCTAGCGGCGAAGGGCTTCGGGAACGTTGCGCAAGGTCAATGTTTCGCCAATTGGCATAAGATTAATCTGAAGTATGGTATGTCGCTCGCGCGTGGACAGACCGACCCAATGCAAACAAATCTAGCTGCTCCCCGCTGCAATCCGGTCCTGTTCGCGGGCGACACGAATACCAGACAGAGACGTGTCTACGACAGCCGCAAGACTTCCTCGGCTGATGTCGACAATCACATTCAAAGTCCGGAAGCGGCGGCCGAACGGCAAGCGTACAGACACCGAGTTGAGGCGCCAACGCGATCATCTCACCAATCCGGTTTTGAACCACGGATACCACCCTCCGCCCGTTCCGACGGATCCTCAGCCCCTCGCGCTGAAACCACCCGGTGAATAAGCCCCACAACCTTCGCGAAGAGCGACTGCACTGGCGAGCGTTTTTCCTCCGCCGTTCCTAACAGCCGTTCGATGAACTGTGGCATCCGCGCAAGGCGCGACTTGCCGTTCTCGATCGAGAAATCTCCGGTCTCGGCTTGGACCACCAGATCGCCAATCGCCTCGATGCCATGGGCCATCTCCTGCTCCATGGCCTCCACTTTTTGCTCCCGCGTCCTGAGCTCATCCTCCTGTGCCATCACCCGCTTTTCGTGAGCTTTCTGTGCGGCCTCCAGTGCCTGCCGATCCGCATTGAGACGGTCCGCAATATCTTTAAGCCGCTTCGCTTCCTCTGCGTTCCGTTCGGCCATGGCCCGCTGCGCAGCAGCCTGATCCGCCATCTCCCGCGCGCGGGTTTTGCGCGCGGCGTATTGCTTGGTCGACAAACGCTCCGTGCCCGGACCATTGCGCGACAGGCCGCATGGCTTACCGACAGCTTCAAAATACCGATCCTGAAACGCCACCATTGCGGATTGATACGCATCGACATCCTCAACTTTGGCCTTGCGCGCTTTGCGCCCTGCCTGCAGGTGCACCGCGTTTTCAACCTCCCACTCTGCCACAGCGGTAGCATTGGCGATCTCGACCTCCGCGCAATCCGCTTCCCAGGCTGACACGGCGACAGCATGCACCGCGTCCCGCTTGGCCTGCGTGGTCCGGTTCTTGCTCGGCCTCGGCTTTCTCGGCTTGTTCGGGCGGCTTGCTAACAATGGGCGCGGCAAAGCCTCAAGCGTGGTGGAGGAGCCGTTTTCCTGCCGCCATTGCTCCGCGGCGATCTTCCCGGCATGGAGCTTGTTTGCGCTCATTTTCGGATCCGCCATATTCACCGCAAGAATGTGGAAATGGACATGCGCCTCGTCCAGATGCACCACCGCAGCAAACCGGACGCCTTCCGGCATCCGGGACACAAAATCTTTGAGCGCGGCATTTGCCCAGGCCCCCACTTGCGCCTGCGAGTCAGGGGAGCCCCAGCACGCGCCGCAAACGCGCGAGTCCCTGACGCGGCGCCTCCGCGCACTCAGCCCACGCCCAACGCAGGCCCAAGACTGGCAGAACCGCCGCTAAGCTCCGGATCGTTCCGACTCCGCGTTCTAACGATCGGAGTGTCGGAACACGGATCCCCGATGCCGCGGCAAAGGCCGCCTGCGTCATCCCTAGCTCTCGCAGCAGTTGCGAGAGTATCCGCATATCCGCCATGTAAATGAATCTTTCTAAAATTTAGCGCGATATAGAAAGAAACCCTGATCCTGAAAAGGGCAATCGCTCAGCCCGCATGCAGCATGTTCCGAAGTTTACGAGCGGCCGATGCGCGACGTTGGCAGCCGTTTCGCGTCCAAGCCGAAGGCCAGCTACAGCTCTCGGCGATAGGCGTCGCCAGCGGTACTCGCACCGATGGCGCATCCGCTGGCAACTCTCCCGTGACGCTGCCGATCTCCTGACCCTCTGGGATTTGGTCGAGAAGGTCGGGTAGGATCGGTGCATCGCCAATGTGGCTCCCGGTAATCTCAACAGCCCGGATCCCCAGCGTTTCCTCGTCAATCCCCCCCTCGGTGATTGCTTGCAATCGCCTGCCGGGCAGCGCAGGTGTGTCGTCCGCCAGACGTGGCGTTTGGGGCCAACATGCTTGCGTGCGTGCCAGTGGCCTTTGATGCCCTTCGCAATGGGCCTCGGACCAGTGGCGGCTCCATGGCAGCCTTCAAGCGGCGCGTGCCATGCCATTTGTCTATCCAGCCTGATCTGAGTCAGCACCCAGAATCCGGACAACCTACTAAGCTTGCCGTCAACGAAAAAATACGAACGGCATGGCTGGAAATCTACAAAATCCTACGAATTGTTTAGAACACGTTTATTATAGGCCGGTTCTGAGTCATACGAAGGTTCCACCCAATGACCCCATTTCGCGCCATTTCTGTCTTCCACCAAGTTGCCACGTTGAATTCAGTGACCGCCGCCGCCGAACATCTCGGTGTCACGCCTTCTGCCGTGAGCCAACAGATCCGGACGCTGGAAGAGCAGCTGGGCACGGCCCTCATCGTCCGTGTCGGTCGCAGGATCCGTTTGACAGAGGAAGGTGAGCGCTTCTTCGAGTTAATTGCCGATCAGGTCGAAATGATCGTCTCTGCCACACAATTGATGCAGGGGAGCAAGGCATCCACCCGCCTGACCATCCGCACAACACCAACGGTCTCCACCAAATGGATCCTGCCTCGTCTGCCTCGATTTCTCGATGCCAATCCCGATATCGACGTGCGGATAGATGGCACCAATGAATCCACCGATTTCAACCGAGATCACGTCGATCTGGACATACGTCATGGCACAGGAAGATGGCCCGGTCTGCATGTCGAGCCCCTTGCGGTGGAGCGGTTCATGCCAGTCTGTTCGCCCGCCCTCGCGGCACCGTTCTCGCGCGATCCTGAGCAACTCTTTTCCTTCCGTATGATCCGGTCTGTTAAGGCCCAAATCCAATGGGGCCATTGGTTTTCTCAACTCGGGTTGGACGATGGAGAGGTCAAGAACCACTTGCTTTTCGATCGCTCCCACATGGCCGTAGATGCCGCTGTGCTGGGCATGGGTGTCGCACTGGAGAGCAACCTTATGATGTGGCAAGAACTGAAAGACGGGAGGCTTGTGGTCCCCGTGCGCAATGCACCCAAAATGCAGATTTCGACGCAATGGCTGGTCTGCCCGCATACCCATATGCGGCGCAGACGGGTACGGCGTTTCATCGAATGGATTCAGGCAGAGGCCGCAGTCTGGCAACAGGAGAGCTCCGCGCAGAACCCCTCAAAGTAATAATGTAGAAAAACTACAAGTTACGACAGAAAAGTTAAATTGTTCTTCGACTTCTGATCGGCAATCCTCTGTGCAGGGAACGGCGATACGCTGTTCACAAAAGAGGAATTCAGGGAAAAGCCCGTAAGCTGACCATACCGTCGCAGGCGGCAGCGCGGCGAAAGGCCTCCCCTCAACGCTATCAGTCGGCAGCGCATCAAGCGCCCTGCCCTTCCACGGAGACAACGGACGATGAACCTTCATTCCATGCTCGCAGAGCGCAACGCAAATGGCCGCCCAATCCGCGTTGGCCTGATTGGGGCAGGCAAATTCGGCTCCATGGTGCTTGCTCAGGCCCGCAAGATCGACGGCTACCATATCGTCGCCGTCGCCGATCTTGACGTCGGAAAAGTGCGCAGTTCGCTGGCGCGCACCGGATGGGACAAAGACGAATATTCCGCCAGTTCCATGGGCAATGCGATGGATACCGGCCGGACATTTGTCACGGATGATGCCAAGGCCCTGTGCGATTTCGATGGAATCGAATGTATCATCGAGGCGACTGGCCATCCCATCGCAGGTGTCCGGCACGCGCTGATGGCAATTGACGGGATGAAGCACATTGTCATGGTCAATGTCGAAGCCGATGTGATGTGCGGGCCGCTTCTGGGTAAGTTGGCACGCGACAAAGGCCTGATCTACTCAATGGCTTACGGCGATCAACCCGCGTTCATGTGCGAGCTTGTCGACTGGGTCCGCTCTTGCGGGTTCGAGCTGATCTCGGCGGGCAAGGGGATGAATTTCCAGCCCGAATACCGTTACTCCACCCCTGATACCGTCTGGGGTTACTTCGGTTGGACCGAGGAGTTTGTCGCCAAAGGCGACTTCAATCCGAAGATGTACAATTCCTTCACGGATGGCACCAAAGCCGCAATCGAAATGGCGGCAGTGGCCAATGCGACGGGACTTGACTGCCCCGATGACGGCCTCGCGTTCTATCCTTCCGGCCTGCAAGATCTTGCACAGGTCTTCAAACCGAAAAGCGATGGCGGACGGCTGCCGAAATCGAATCTCGTAGACATCGCGGCCAGCCAGGAACCGGATGGCCGCGAAGTGCCAAACAACATCCGCTATGGCATGTTTGTGACCTTCAAAGCACCGGATGAATACACCCGTAGCTGTTTCGAACAATACGGGCTGCTCACTGATAAGTCCGGTTGGTATGGTTCGATGTGGCGGCCGTTCCACCTGATCGGTCTGGAGACCTCGGTCTCGGTCCTCTCCGCTGTGCTGCGCGGCGAACCCACTGGCACCTCAAAAATCTTCAACGGAGATGCCGTTGCAACCGCGAAGTCCGATCTCGCGGCCGGGTCATACCTCGACGGCGAGGGCGGCTTTGCGACTTGGGCAAAGGCGATCCCTGCCGCACAATCTTGTGCCGTGGATGCGCTGCCGATGGGCCTTGCCCATCACGTTAAGCTCAAGAACAGCATCAAACGCGATCAGATCGTGAAAATGTCAGACGTGGAATTCGTCGACGATCTTGATGTGGTAGCGCTGCGCCGCGAGCAAGTTCGCACGATGGCGCCAGCCGCCGCACAACCGGCCGCGACCTCTGCCGCAAAACAGAAGGCCGAAGTCGTATGAGCTACGTGGTTCTTCCCGAATTCCATGTGATACCGGAACACCGTGCCGCCTTCTTGGCGGCGGCACGGGCCGATGCGACGGCCTCGGTCGCTCTGGAGGAAGGGTGTTTGCAATTCGACGTTATCGTGGATGACACGCAAAGCCCGATCCGCGTGATGTTTTACGAAGTCTACACTGACAAAGCCGCTTTCGAAGCGCATCTCGAAACCCCGCATCTCGCCGCGTTCCGCGAAGCGCTTGCGCTGTGCGACGAAGGCGCCGTGAGCGTTTTTGAACGAGCAACGCTGTGATACCGACAGTCTCAACATCCTCCACCTCCCGCAAGATCGCCTTTTTGGGAACGGGCCTTATGGGCGCGCCAATGGCCGCCAATTTGGCCCGCGCGGGTCACCAACTGCGCCTGTGGAACCGTGATCGCGCAAAGGCGGAAGCTGTAGGGCACGATGCGCAGGTGTTTGACACCCCAACCCTGGCCGTCCAAGGGGCAGAGGTGGTGATCGTGATGCTCTCGAATGGGCCGGTCTGCACCGAGATCCTGTTTGGCACGGAGACGGATCAGGGCGCGATTGCCGCGATGCAAGCGGGGGCACAGCTCATCGTAATGTCGTCCATTGGCCACCAAGAAGCGCTCGAAATGGCCCGCCGCGCCCGCTCAAACGGGCAGCGATGGGTCGATGCACCAGTGTCCGGTGGCACGAAAGGCGCTCATGAGGCGAACCTGTCGATCATGGCAGGCGGTGGAGCTGGGGATATTGAAGCAGCCCTGCCCATTCTTTCTGCGATGGGTCACGTCACCCATATCGGACCAGCGGGCGCAGGCGCATTGTGCAAACTGATCAACCAGATGCTCGTCGCCTCGACGATCGCCGCCGTGTCCGAAGGTTTGTTTTTGGCCGAAACGGGCGGCGCCGATCCCGCAAAGGTCCGTGAGGCGCTGCTCTTGGGATTTGCGGGCTCACGGATCCTAGAACAACACGGCGCTCGGATGATCGCCCGCGATTTCACGCCCGGTGGGCCCGCGAAATACCAGCTCAAGGACACACGCGCCGCGCTCGATGTCGCTCGCAATCTGGGTGTGCAACTGCCCGTGCTCGCAACAGCTGATACGCTTTTTTCGCAGCTCGTATCTCATGGCGGCGCTGATCTGGATCATTCTGCACTGATCCTTGAACTCGAACGCCTCAATACCATAGCACCCGCTCAAGAGGTGACATAGCCCGACCCAACACCCTGAAAAGTCAAACTGTCAAACTGGGAGGAGACCCGAATGACTAGATCCATCGCCCGCCGCCGCCTCATCCAAGGCGCAGCAGCCTTTGCCGCGATTGCCACACTGATTGCCGCCCCTGCAGCCTATGCAAAGACCCAATTGCGCCTCGCCGTTCCAGATCCTGCAACCAGTTCGGTTGGCCAAGCCGCAACACGCTTTGCCGAACTCGTCGCACAAAAAACCGATGGTGAAGTGACGCTGCAAGTGTTCCCCGACGGGATCTTGTTCGGCAAAGACCAAAACGCCGCCATCAACCAGCTTGGATCCGGCGCACTCGATGGGCTCATCCTTGCCAGCTCGGTTTACGCAAGTTTCGAGCCGAAAATGAACGCCATCTCCCTCCCCTATCTGTTCGCTGATTACGACCAGCTTCAGGCCTATCTCTCGGGCGCCCCAGGGGAAGAGCTTCTGACTTCCCTCGACCGTCTCGATATCAAGGGCCTCGGGTTCTTCTTACGGACCTTCCGCAATGTCACCACCCGCGACACACCGATCACAAAGGCGGAAGATTTTAAGGGGATTACGCTGCGCACCCCGAACAATCCCCTTTTCGTGTCGTTGTTTAAATCGCTGGGCGCGAACCCAACACCGATGGCCTTTTCCGAGGTCTACTCAGCCCTGCAACTCAAAGCAATTGATGGACAAGAGAATCCCGTCGAAGTGCCTTGGAACAACCGTCTCTATGAAGTGCAAGGTCAACTCAACATGACCCAGCACCTTGCGGATAGCTTTATTCTCGCGCTGTCCTCTGCGGCTTGGGAAAAAATTCCCGCCGAGTATCATGACGCCGTGCAATCCGCTGCGGATGAAATGATCGCCGAGCATGACGCCAATGAGATCGAACAAGAATCCGAGTTCATCGCAAAGCTCGAAGACGCCGGTATGCAGGTAAACCGCTTCGCCGACGGCGAATTGGAAAAGGTCCAGACCATCGCGCGGGGTATCTATCCGCAATTCGCAGATACGGTTGGCGCCGAGTTCATGGACATGAGCATCGCGTTCACCTCCAGCAAATAACGAACTGCATTAGAGAGAGCGCTGTGCTGTCGAAACCGGTGGCATAGCGCACCCGCTCTCTCATTCTCTCGGAGACAGCGATACTCTATCGAGAGCCATTCGTCTGGGTTGGAGGCAGCGATGCAAACATTTGATAAACTTCTGTGGCGTCTCGTTGATGGCGTCATCCTTCTAGCGGTCTTGGGCATGGTCTGCCTGATCGGCTTGCAGGTCGCCTCGCGCAGCCTCGGCAACTCACTTCCGTGGACCGAGGAGCTCTCGCGCTTTTTCTTTATCTGGACGATCTGGCTCGGACTGGCGGCTGGTTTTCGCAACGGTCATCACCCGCGTGTGACGCTGTTGTCCGATTTGATCGACGGGAAAATTGCCCGCAAACTCCTTGACATAATCCCTGCCTTCGCCGCTGCCGTCTTATTCGCAATCGTAACCCGTCATGGCTGGGATCTTCTGTGGCAACAAGTCCGCTTTGGCGAAACATCCGCCATTCTCCAGCTAGGCATGTGGCTCGCGACTCTGCCAATCATTCTGGGTGCAGGCCTCGCCGTGCTTGGAGCGCTAGTCCACGGCCTCACACCTCGCCCTCATTCTCTGCGCGCTGAGCCTATCATCGGAGATCGCCCATGAGCCTGACCCTCCTAGGTATTTTTGCCGTTCTGGCCCTGCTCGGTGTGCCATTGTCGGTCGCACTTGGCCTCGGGACAGCAGCCACGCTGTATCTCAACGGCCTCCCGCTCTCGATGTTGACGCAATCACTTGCGACATCGATCAATTCCTTCCTGCTGATCGCTGTGCCTTTATTCATCCTTGCAGGACAAATCATGGAACGCGGGGGCCTTTCGGAACGGATATTCGATGCGGCGGAAGCTGTCGTCGGGCGGTTCCGCGGAGGCTTGGGACATGTCAATATCGTGTCGTCCTTCGTCTTCGGCGGGATCTCAGGATCTTCGGTTGCCGATATCGCGAGCTTGGGGCCAATCACTATTCGCTCGATGACCTCACGCGGATACCCGCTGCCCTATTCCGCTGCTCTCACGCTCATCACCGCAACTTTGGCGACACTGGTTCCCCCCTCAATCCTCGTCATTGTGGCGGCGTCTGCCTCTGGCCAGTCGGTGGGCGGGGCGTTGGCCGGAGGTCTCGGGCCGGGTATCCTCTTGGCCGCCTCCCTCGCTGCATATAACTACTATATCTCGCGCAAGCGCGGGTATGGCATCATCAAAGGCTTCGATCGTCGCGCCTCCGCCCGCGCATTCTTCCGTGCGATGCCCTCTGTCGGCGCTCCGATCATCATCCTAACAGGGATGTTCTCAGGCATCGTGACCCCCACAGAAGCGGCCGGTCTTGCAGTCATCTACACGCTCCTCATTGCGGGGCTTGTGCACCGCGAAATCGGCTGGCGGGATCTCGTCGAACTAGCGATTTTGGCGGGGCAGCTTGCGGGCACCGTGCTCCTGATCCTGATGGTAGCTTCTGCCGCTACTTTCGTCTTCACAGTCGACCTGCTCCCGCAGAAAGCCTCCGGCGTGCTAAGCGGCTTCACTGGTTCGCCGTTCATCACCCTCCTGCTTATGGGGCTGGTCTTTCTGATCGTCGGTATGTTGATGGATATCGTTGCCGCAGCACTGATGCTCATCCCCGTTCTCATGCCCGCCGCGATCAGTGCTGGCGTGGACCCTATGCACTTTCTTATTTTTATGGTGGCTTGCCTCGCCGTCGGGCTCGCCTCGCCCCCGGTCGGCACCTGCCTTTTTGCCACCGCCTATGTCTCCAAAGTTCCAACCGAGAAACTGGCCGTGGCGACGATGCCATTCTACGCGATCAACATCCTTGTACTTGTCTTTGTCGCGGGCTTTCCACAAATCGTTCTGTGGCCGATGGAGCTTCTGACATGATATCTCCGGCGCGGATCGTCGTCATGGGCGTCAGCGGATGCGGAAAATCCACTCTCGCGCGCGCCTTGGCCGCGGCACTCAATTATGCCTATCTGGAGGGGGACGATCTACATCCTCCCGCCAATATTGCTGCGATGTCACAGGGGCAGGCGTTAAACGATGCGATGCGCGGGCCTTGGCTCGATGCCATCGCCGCCACGATGACAACCCAAATCGCGCACGGGGGCGGTGTCGTCGCAAGCTGCTCCGCGTTGAAAAAAGCCTATCGAGACAGACTGTCGGGCCACGGCCCAACCATTTTTCTACACCTCGATCTGGCACCTGATCAAGTCCGGCGGCGCGTCGCAAGCCGACCTCATCACTTCATGCCGCTCTCCCTCGCGGATGATCAGATACGCACGCTTGAACCGCTCGCCGAGACCGAACTGGGCTACACGCTTGATGCGACACTCGCGCAAGACCAGCTTCTGAAGACGGCAAAGATGGCTATTCTTTCAGGCCTTTGGGTGTCTCGCCCTGATGGACAAACTGGCTTACCATCAATCACGCAAAGGTAGTCGTTTTGATCCATGAGCTGCTGATGGCTTTGATTTGATCCCCGAATTCTGGACCGTTTAAATCTGGAGTTTTCCGCTACGATTTCTCGGCTGGGAGAGGAGCGGAATCGCATGAAGGCGAGCAAATTTTCGGAAGCGCAGAAGGCGTTCATTTTGAAGCAAGGCGAGATGCGACGACTGAAGCAGCTCGAGGATGAGAACGCCAGGTTGAAGAAGATCGTCGCGGACCTGACGCTGGATCGGGAGATGTTGCAAGACGTCATCCGCCGAAAGCTCTGAAGCCTGATCGCAAGCGCGAAATGGTTCGCGGGATGAGTAGCGATTGGGCGGTCTCGATCCGAAAGGCCTGTGGGGCTATGGGGTTTGACCCTCGACTTCTCGCGCCCCGGCAAGCCGACCGACAATGCATTCATCGAAGCGTTCAACGGCCGGTTCCGGACCGAGTGCTTTCGGTCTTAGGTAGCAAATGCACCAGATGATTGACTGAGAAGACGGATGAGAACAATATGTGAACATTGATGGTTT
>JBLXEV010000015.1:0-82743 GCA_048262715.1 Paracoccaceae bacterium | reverse complement strand
GAAAACCATCAATGTTCACATATTGTTCTCATCCGTCTTCTCAGTCAATCATCTGGTGCATTTGCTACCTAAGACCGTTTTGACCAACACCAACTTTCATCAAGGAAAATGAAGCGATGGTTCGGCAAGGTTGCATCTGAGAATAAGGCATTCAACGAAACGGTGTGTGACAAGCTGAGAGCAATTGGCTTGGAAGCTGTTCCGGACAAGAACCTGGCGGAGCTTATAAATGGGTCTTCAGACACTCTCGTCGATGGCATAGTCGCTAGCGGGGATGTAGATGCTCTTGCTTGGGATGCAGGCAAGGGCATAGTTTATGCCTTCGAGTGCAAAAAACTACAGGGCAAGAAGACCCCTGGAGAACTAGCCGAACAACTTTCCAAATACTCTGGAAACGGCCAAAAGGACAAGCTGAGGAAACACTTGGCGCGTCTGACTGTTTTGCAGCGTCACAAGGGCACCCTCAGTTCTTACTTTGGATTTGAGGTCAAACAACTTGTTGGCGGTCTAGTCTTCAGTGAAAGAGTGCCAATGCACTACGATGACGGGGTAAAACACCTAACGCCAGTCCTTCTTTTAGAAGACCTGACTGGAGTGACGGTGCAACAAATCATTCCTAGCTAAACCGGTTCCAACACTGCGCTCAAGGTCCGGTATGACTTGCTGCATCGCTGTACTGTTAGCGTTCCTTAAACGGCAGCTTAGGGCCGTCCTTTCCAGCCCGCGACGCCCTGCGGCTTGGACTTTGAAAAGGCCGTAATCTGCGCACAGCCGACCTTGGTAAGCAGCGCAGCATGGCGGCTTCCGACTGTTGGCGCTTGAATGGCCGCTATTGCAATTCTGGCAAAGCACCTTCGCAGACGCAGCTAAGGTCCGGTTTCCGCCCTGATTTTCGGAATATCGCTCTCGGAGCAAAGCTTCTGTTCGGGAGGGCGGTCCGCGTTGCACTTGCAGTGAGGTGGCCTTTTCTCTAAGCGGCTTTGACAAATAAGTAACTATCCTGCCGCGCGGAAAAAAGTTGCCATTGCTCTCGGCCTTATAGCTAAAACACCTAAGATCGTTCCGCTAGCGCTTGTTGCACTTTCGCCATCAGCCAGCGCAATGCGGGGTCCGAGCGGCGGCGTTTCGCATAGATCGCGGTAAAAGGAATTGTGGGAAGCGCGATTGGGGCTGCAGTGATCTCTAGCTCCGGACCGACATCGCCCAAGCAACGGCGCGCGACGGTCAGGATCAGGTCGGTGCTGCGCACGACCCTCGGCGCGACGCTCCAGTGCGGAAGGACCAAGGCGATATGCCGCGACTTTCGGTGCGACCGGAGGTGAAGGTCGATCTCTGTCGCGGCTTCGCCATGCACGGCCGCGAGCACATGCGGCGCGGCCCAGTAGCGCGCGTCGGTCAGGCCCTCATAGGGCTGCGGTTGCGTCGATGGATCAAGAAGGCAGACGTACTCATCCTCAAATAACAGTTCTGCCTCGCAGCGTGATGGCAGATCGCTGAACACCCCGAAGGCCATGTCGATCTCACCATCGGCAATGGCGGCGATCATCGCCTCGCGGCTTTTCTGGGTCACGACGAGATCGATGCCCGGTGCTTCCCTCCGTAAGATCCGCATGAGCGCTGGAAGCAGAAGCGCGGCCCCGTAATCGGACATCGCAAGCCGAAACACATGGCGTGCGGTCGGATCGAAACCATCCGGCGAAAGGACAGTGCGGATCTGTGCCAAAGCCTCGGCCAGCGGCGTCGTAAGCTCAAGCGCGCGCAGGGTAGGCTCCATTTCACGGCTGCGGCGGTAAAACAGTGGATCGTCCAGAAGCAGACGCAGACGGAACAGCGCGTGGCTGACGGCTGGCTGGCTCATGTTCAGGCGCTCGGCAGCCCGCGACAGGTGTCGCTCGGCCAGAAGGGCGTCCAGCACAACGAGAAGATTGAGATCGATAGCGCGTAGGTTATTCATGCGCTGCATATCACCCCATTCAGATCGAATTTCAAATACGTTTGGTGATGAGGCATTGAGTCTGAAACATAAAAGGATCCAGCCATGCCATTTCTCCTTCTTATTGCCGCCTTCGCTGGGGCCGCGGTGCCCTTTCAGGGGGGCGCGAACGCCGGGCTCGGGCGCGCACTTGGGCATCCGCTTTGGGCAACGCTTGCGTCGCTCGCGGTCAGCGCGCTTTGCATCTTGCCCATCCTCATTTGGCTGCGTGTGCCACTGCCGACGCTTACGGGGCTATCGGGGCAACCTAAATGGATCTGGATCGGCGGCATCGCCGGAGCGCTCTATGTGACGGCTGCGCTTCTCCTGATGCCAAAGCTGGGAGCCGCAAACTTCATGATCGCCGTGATCGCAGGGCAGATCGTCGCGGCGCTGGTGATTGATTGGACCGGTGCCGTGGGGCTCGCATCACGGCCTGTGGACGCCACACGGCTGGTGGGGACCGCGATTGTGCTGTTCGGAGCGGTCGTCGTGCAATGCTCTGCACTGTCGCGGTGATCGTTGCTTAGTATCGTATTGCGGCCTTGCGCAATCGGTCCGGTATGAACCTTTGAGTTGACCGCCAGCGCCACACTGTAGTGACACTGAAATGACCATATACTCGGGCCGCTGCATCTTGAACGACCCTAAGTCAGTAGTGCGGATAGATTCGTATTTCTTGGGCCTGCTCTCTATCTGGCGCGAGATGCTCGACTTTACGATAAGGACGCGCGCCGCCACCGTCGCGATGGCGGGGGGGGCACGATCGGATGCCGGCTATCCTGCACTCGGAGGAGCCGAGTGCGTGGCTTGCGGCTCGGAGGATCTGGGCCTCGGGGCAGGGGCCGCGTTGAAGTGCTGGCCGGTGCGGTGCTTTGGGTTACTAAATGATGGGCCGGAATTGATCGAGCCTGTATAGCGAACTGCAGATTTATACCTTGCAGACTACGAAGCGCGCTAAAGTTCTGTGAACTAGGCGAACCTGAAAGACCCTTGATACCTAGGTAAAACGGTACTTTTACAAGCAGGACTCTTTACGTGAAATCAATGGCTTGGCTGACTCTCGCTTCGTTCACATCGAAGATGCCTTTGATTCAATGGGGGTGATTACCGTTGTGGGCTTCTCATATCCACCCAGTTGCAGATCTTATCCAGTGTTAGAAGAGGGCTTATTTTATAGTCCGCTTTTAATCCAGATTGAGCAATTTCAGGTCGAGCAAAGCAGGGTGAAGCAGAGAACACATGCAGATCTCTTCGCGAACGAATGCCACCGCAAGGCCCTCTGAAGCTAGAGCTTGATCGTTCGATCTGCTACACTTTTTGCTGCACAAATTGCAGCGCTAATTTAATAGATTTTCAATAAAATAAAGCATTTAATAGGTAGGTAGAATCCCTTCCTGTCCGCCACTCACCCCTATTTATGATATCCAAAAACCGTCCCTGCAATATTGCGGGGAGTATGCGGTTTCGGGTGTTATGGTTGGCCGCCATGGGTGCATTGAGAATGCAGGCGGGCATGACGGTCTATCAGGCTGACACTGTGGGTCCTGCGACGTTGACTGGCGGGGGCCTCGTCACTGGCCGTGTATACGTTCAACGCAAAGATGACCGCAGCTACGCTGCAACGGGGGTCGAGAGGGCCAGATTTATGGGCGAGTGAAACTGAATACACCTAGTGGGCTGTGGCAAGCGCACAAGTGCTACTATCTAGGGGTATGCTTCTGTGAGATTTGAGGGCGTCCACATTTGCCAAATGAAATCAAAGGTAAATGGCGGAGAGACAGGGATTCGAACCCTGGGTCGGCTCTCACCGACAACGGTTTTCGAGACCGCCGCATTCGACCACTCTGCCACCTCTCCGCGTCAGGGATCGTCTTGAGGGCGGATTTAGCCAAGGCGGCGCGGGGTTGCAACCGCTAATTTGCATCCGGTGACACTTTCGTCAAAAAACCCGCAATCTTGCAGGGATCCCTCGCGGAGTTGGGCGAATTTTCGCGGGCGGGAGAGGGGGTTAGCGGGGGTCGCTTGGCAAAACCTATGGCGCAGCGTAGCCTTGGCCCAGCGGGGCCTATTGGGCGAACGCGGGTCTGATGCGAGAGGGTGAAGCCGATGCGCTGTACGAGTGGGACTGAGGTCGGCCTGAACGGGGCGCGGATCGGTGCGGGCGATGCGCGCGCGGCCCACGTATTGGCCCGTCGGGCAACACCGCTGCGCCTTTGGGCGGGTGCGCTCTGTCTGGCTTTGTTGCCGCCTGTGGCCGCCGTTGCTCAGGCCAAAGAGGCGGATCGCGGGGGGATCACGTTGGCGGATCGCACCGCGCAGCCGCGATTTGAAACGATCGACGCGCAGGTCACGAAGATTCTTGGTGCCCTCCAAATTGAGAAGCTATTGGATCTCGTCGTCGAGGAAGAGATTTTGTTCGGTGAGGATCTGCGCGGCGATATGTTGCCCGACCTCGATCCGAAGCGCTGGCAAAAGGTGATGCGCGCGCAGATCAGCAGCGAGGCCCTCCTGCCGGTGTTTGTGGCGGCGTTCACCAAGGCGCTGTCGGATGAGCCGGATTTGTCCTCCATCGTCGCGCTGAGCGATGCGCCGGTGATGGTGAAGGCCATTGATCTGGAGATGAAGGCGCGGACATTGCTGCTTGATCCCGATATCGAGGAGGCGGCGATTGCGCGTGCCGATCAGGCGCGTGGCTCCGCACGTCACCGCGCGCTCACCGATTATATCGCGGCGCTGGATCTGGTGGAGACCAATGTCGCGGGGTCGCTCAACAGCAATCTGACGCTCTATCGCTCATTGGCGCAGGGCGGTGCGTTTGAGTTTGATGTGAGCGATCAAGAGATCCTGAGTGATGTCGCTGGCGAGGCGGAGGCGCTGCGCGCAGATATTGAGACGTGGCTGACGGCCTATTTGTTCATGGCGTATCATCCGCTGGAGGATGCGGAGTTTGCGAAGCTGGTGACGCTTGGGGAATCCCCTGCGGGGCGCGCACTCTATCATGCTGCAGACAAAGGCTATGAGGCCGTTTTCGCACATAATTCCAAGGCTTTGGCGGGCTTAATTGTTGCTCGTCTGGTGGGCGAGGATCTTTGATCTTGGCGCTGCACTGGTGGCCTTAGTGATCGGCGTCGATCAACCCTAAGCCCCGCAGATAGACGCCGATGCCGCTTTCCAGAAGCTCTTCCGGCGAGAAGGGCGAACTGGTGGGTGTGCGGGCGTAAAGCTCTACGACACCGTGGCTGAGCGCACGGATATGGGCCGCAAACATCGCCACGGGCGGGCGACGCTCGGCGGGTATATGGGCCATCAGCGCGCTGGCGGCGGTGGTGGTGATGCGGTGCGCGCGCTCGGCCGCCTCTGCAATCTGCGGCGAGCGGTTGGGCAGGATGCCTGCCTCGAACATCGCCATGTAATGCCCGGGAAATTTGCGGGCGAAGGCCAGATAGGCGCGGCCCGTGGCGCCGAAGGCCGCCAGTGCGGAGGGCTTGCCGCCCGCCCATGCATGCTCCATCAGATCGGCGAAAATGCCGTAGCCTTGGCGCGCGCATTCGGCGATCAGATCCTCGCGCCCCTCAAAATGGCGATAGACGGCGGCGGGGGTGACGCCTGCGCGCTTCGCCGCCTCCGAGAGGGTGAAGCCCGTCGGCCCCTGTTCGGGGATCAGCTCCAGCGCCGCTTTGATCAGCGCTTGCCTCAGATTGCCGTGGTGATAGCCCTGTTTAGACATCGAGGAGGTCTATCCCTCCTGCGATCTTTTTATCAATCTCGCCAATGGCTTTCACGTCTTTCTTCGCGTAATCCACGGCGTTCAGAACCGTCTGGATCGCGGCCACCCGCGCACGTTTCTTGTCATCGGACCGGATCACCGTCCACGGCGCGTGCTTTGTATCGGTGCGGCTCAACGTCTCGGTAATCGCCTCGGAATATTCATCCCATTTCTTGAGCCCCTCAACGTCAATCCACGAGAGTTTCCACTGTTTGAGCGGATCATTCTCGCGGTCCAAGAAGCGTTTGAGTTGCTCCTCGCGGCCCACATTCAGCCAGAGTTTGACGAGGATAATCCCTTCCTCGACGAGCATTTTTTCGAAATCGGGAAGCTGGCAGAAGAAATGCTCGCGCTGCTCGGGCGTGCAGAAGCCGAAGACATGCTCGACCACGCCGCGGTTATACCAAGAGCGGTCGAACAGGGCGATCTCGCTGCTGCTGGGCAGCCAATCGACATAGCGCTGGAAATACCATTGCCCCGCCTCGCGCTCATTGGGTTTGGGCAGCGCGACGATATAGGCCGAGCGCGGGTTCAGATTCTCGCGCATCCGCTCGATCGTGCCGCCTTTGCCCGCCGCATCGCGCCCCTCGAACAGCACCACCAGCCGCTTTCCGGTATCGCGCAGATCCCAAAGCATCTTGACGAGCTCGATCTGAAGCGCCTCCATATGCGCCTCGACATCCTCATTTTTCAGTTCTTTGTCATAGGGATAGGTTTTCGAGAGGATCTCGCGCTTGCCCGCTTTTTCAATCGCCTCGCGGATCTCTTTCGGGGCCTCTTCCTGAAGGAATTTGGTGATATCGCCGACAAAGGGGATGTCTTCGGGGAATTTGGTTTTGGCCATATCGGATCTCCGGTGTCGGTTGGGGGTTGTCTTGGCTGGATCGGGTTAGCGTGCGCTGCGGGCAGCGGCGCGGTCAACCGCTGCCACCAGCGCCTCGGTCGCGGTCTGTTGGATCATATGGCCTTGGCCCGCCAAAACCTGCAACTTCGCGCGCGGGTTGGCCTTGGTCATAGCGACCGAATGCAGGGTCAGATCTACGATCTTATCGGCATCGCCATGCACCATCTCAATCGGCATGTCGAGTTCAGGATAAGAGGCGATCATCGCACCGATTTGCGGTTTCAGATCAACGCGCTGCACGGCGTTCACCCGCATGGTTTCCAGCCGCAACGTCATCTCGGGGCCGAAATGCGCGCTATAGCCTTCGGGGGGGCTTTGCGGGGTGAAGGCCTCGGCGACCTGCTCCTCGACATAGGAGGTTGGTACCCAAGCGGTGATCAGCGGCACCAAGAGCCGTTGGCCCAGCGGCGGCGCGATCCAGCGATAGAGCGTGGGCGGCGGGCCGGGCCAGAGGTGCGAAGGGGCGGCGGCCAGCACCAAGGCGCGCAGCGTCTCGGGATGATCGACGGCCCAAGCCAGCGCCACCGCACCGCCGTAGCTATGGCCCAAAACGATCGGGTCGCGCGCGCCCGCGACCGTCACCGCTGCGCGGATCCGCTCCGCCTGCGCGTGGATCGTGTCATTGCTCAGCGCATCGGAATAGCCAAATCCCGGGCGGTCCACCGCGAAGACGCGGTAGTGCTCGGCCAGCATCGGCGCGAGGCGGAAGGTCATATCGCGCAGGCTGCCCGAAGCGCCGTGGATCAGCACGATATCGGGCTTTGCAGGCGCGCCATCCGCGCCGCTGCCGCCCAAGATTTCGAGGTGCATCTGCGCGCCCTCGACCTCCACCATCATCCCGCCCGCCGGATAGGCGGCCTCTGCGGCGCGCTCGCGCATCAGTGCACGGCCCCATGTGAGTCCGGCAAAGGCAATGCCGCCAAGAAGCAGCAGGCTACTTGCCAATTTCCATGATGTCATAAGGGGTTGCCTGATAAATTTCATTCACCCAATTGCCGTAGAGCAAATGGGCATGGGAACGCCAGCGGTTCAGCGGGCGCTTGCTCGGATCGTCATCGGGGTAGTAATTCGCGGGCACCTCGATTGGCGTGCCCGATGCGACATCCCGATCATATTCTTGCTTCAACGTGTCGCTGTCATATTCGAAATGGTTGAAGATATAGAGCGCACGGTGATCGGGATCCTCCACGAGGCAAGCGCCTGTTTCCTCCGACGAGAGAAGCGGTTTGAGGCCCGCCGCTGTGAGTTCGTCCTCGCGCATCTCCGTCCAGCGTGAGACCGGCATCAACAGATCATCCGAGAAGCCGCGCAGATACGGCGAGGCGGGCGCGAGATTGGTTTGCCGGAAGCAGCCGAAGGCCTTCTCCGACAGCGCGTGTTTTTGCACGCCGTGGAAATGATAGGCCATCGCCATCCCGCCCCAGCACACGCCAAAGGTGGATTGCACATGGGATTGGGTCCAGTCGAACACCCGTTTCATCTCATCCCAATAGGTGACCTCCTCGAAGGGCATCTGCTCGATGGGCGCGCCGGTGATGATCAGCCCGTCGAATTTCTCGCCCGTCGCCTCGACCTCGTTAAAGGGGCGGTAGAATTCTTCCATATGCTCGGCGGCGGTGTTTTTCGTCTGATGCTCGCTCATGCGGATCAGTTGGAAATCAATCTGGATCGGTGTCGCGCCGATCAGCCGCGCGAATTGGTTCTCGGTCTGGATCTTTTTCGGCATCAGGTTGAGTAAACCGATGCGCAGCGGCCGGATTTCCTGCGTCGCGGCCCGTCCCGGCGACATGACCATAACGCCCTCATTGGAGAGGATGTCATAGGCGGGCAGGGTTTCGGGCAGGGTAATCGGCATGGTCAGTCCTTCGGTGCCAGTAAGCTGTTGGCCAGTGATGTGTCAGATAATCGGTCGGGGCAATGTTTCAAGCAAGCCCATTCAGGCGGGCAGGGTGCGGAAGCGGGCTGCGCGTGCCTCTCACATCGCGCGCTTGTCGATGGCTGCGGCGATCAACTGCATCAGGTCTTGGTCGTCGCGCACGGTGGCAACCTCCTCGGCCTTCAGCGTCACGCCCCAGTTGCGCGCCATCGCCGCATAGCGCGGCTGGCGATGATTGAGGGCTTGGGCATAGGTCCAACGGACAAAATCATCGGGATTGACCTCATCGCCGTTGAGCCCACGCTCCACACGGTATTTCACCCAAGCCTTTTCCAAGAACTCGGGCTGGTAATACATCGGCTTGGGCGCACGATCAAAGCGCCGCACCAATTCGTCCGTATGCGCCTCCGATCCCTCGATCCAGACCATCAGCAATTTGGAGGACAGCTCTTTGAGGATCGGATCCTGCGGATCGTCCGGCTCCACCACTTCGCAGATCGAGCCACCGGAATCGCAGACGAAATGCGGGATGCCGTAGATCTCGCGGGCGCGCGGGATGAATTGGGTCGTATCCATCAGCGCGGATTTCTCCGCCGCGCGGTGCTGGTTCTGACGGCGCATATATTCATCAAACGGCAGGCCGCCCTTGGCCTCCGATCCCGGTTTGCCGAGATAGGTGGAGAGCGGCGCGAGGTTCTCGAATGTGATATTGGAGGCGATATAGACGCTATCGGAGAGCAAAAGCTCGCGCAGGAACGGGTTCTTCATCGCCTCGCGCTTGAAGTTATCGGCGATATATTCGCCCATATAGCGCGTGCCGATCCGGTAATCGACGGAGTAATGGAACCAGTCCTGCGTCTCGCGCAGCATTGCGCTGACATAGGTTTTGCCAAGGCCGGACATGCCGAAAAACAGCACCTTACGCGCGCTCGCGCCCAGCCAATCTTTCCCGCTGCTATAGATCATCGCTTCCTCATTTTCCTGCGCGCAGGTGTAGCGCGCGCAGGCGGGGGCGTCACGGGGTTTTATGCGCGCTCGGTGTCAGGCTTGGCAGCGGTTGCGGTGGCGGTTGCGGTGGTGGGGGCCAACGGGTTCGAGCACAACGGCACTTCGGGGCGCACCCGCGGCGCCAAGCCGGGCAGCCGGATCTTGCCGTTGAGCACCAAAAGCCCCAGCGCCAGAAGCACGAAACCGCCGTAGGCCGAGATCGGCAGTTTCTCGGCATAGACAATCGCGCCCAGCGTGATCGCGACAGGCGGGATCATCAGGGTCACCATCGAGAAATTCCCCGCGCCGACCTCTGCCATGACTTTGTAATAGATCATGAAAGCGAGCGCAGAGGCGATCACCGAGAGCCAGAACAACCCACCCCAGACCGGCAGGCTATAGCTCAGGGACGGCAGGCCCTCCTGCCACAGCGCCATCGGCACGATCCAGACGCTGGCCCCCGTGAGCATCCCCGCCGCCGAGACTTCCGGCGCGAGATCGCGCACATAAAGCCGCGTATAGACGCTGCCGAAGGAGTAGCTCAGCGCCGAGCAGAGCACCGCGAGTTGGCCCAGCGAGGAGGGATCGAACCCGCGCAGCGCATCGGGCCCGACGCAGAGCACCACGCCGCAAAACCCGATTGCCAAGCCGACAGCCTTGCGGCGGGTCAGTTGCTCGTCCGAAAGGAAAATCGCAGCCGTCAGCACCCCGAAGACAGCGGTGGAGGCATTCAAGATCGAGGCGAGGCCGCTGTCGATATGTTGCTGCCCCCAGACGATCAGCGAGAACGGAAAGGCGCAGGCGAGAAAGCCCATGATCAGGAATTGCCCGATCCGGTAGAGCCCGCGCGGCAGCGGCAGGCCCATCGCGAAGATCGCGAGCCAGAGGATCACAGCGCCGCCAAGCACCCTGAAGCCAACCACGCTCAGCACTCCGATCTCGCTCAGCGCGACACGGTTGGAGAGGAACGATCCGCCCCAGATCACCGCGAGCAGCATCAGCATTGCCATCGCTTTCGGCGTCATCTGTTTTTGAGCATTTGCTTGCATCACGGTATCCTTCGGGGTGGTGGCGCGCGGGGCGGCTCAGGCCTGCACGATGGCGCGGCGGCGACCGGCGTTGATATTGATCCAGTTGGCCAGCAAAATGACAGCGCCGCCCATCACGATCGGCAGGGTGATCGCCTCGCCATAAAGCGCCCAGCCAAGGATCGCCACAAGCGGCAGGCGCAAGAAATCAACCGGCGCGCAGACGGAGGCGGGGGCGAGGATGAAGGCGCGGGTCATGCAGCTATGCCCCAAGAGGCCCGCGAGGCCGACGATCACTAGATAGGGTATGCTTTGCGCGCTCGGCAGCGCGATGTCCCCGTCGAACCCCGCGCAGATCAGCCCGAACACCGCCTGCATAACCGAGAGCCAGAACATGATCTCTGTCAGGGACGCGCGGGTGGTCAGGCGCTTGGTGGCCAGCGCCGAACCGGCAAAGCCGAAGGCGCAGCCAATCGCCAGCAAGGTGCCCAGTTCCAACCCGCCCGCCGCCCATGGCTGCGTCACGATCAAGATGCCGATGAAGCCGAGCAGCACGGCCATCGCTTTATGCCGTGTCATCGCTTCGCCCAGCACGAAGGGCGCGGCCAGCGCGACCCAAAGCGGGTAGGAGAACTCCATCGCGAACAGCTGCGCGAGCGGGATCATCGCAAGCGCCGCGAACCATAAGTTTTGCCCCGTGAAATGCGACAGATTTCGCACCAGATGCAGCCCCATATTGCGCATACGGATCTTGTGCCATGTCCCTGCGATACGGGCGGCAATCAGCACTGTCAGGATGCCGACCACGGATCGCCAGAGCATGATCTCGAACGTATCATGCAGCCCTGTCAGCTGCCGCCCCGCAAGCGCCATCGAGATAAACCCGAACACTGCACCCAGCATCCAAAGGGCAGCACGGACATTGGCGGGCAGGCTAAGCATGGCGGATCCTATCGTCAGGGGAGGCGGCGTAACTGTCATGCCTTGGAGAACGGGCATGCGTTGGAGAACGGGAGCGGTGAAATGTCAGGCGTGAGGCGGAAACAAAGGGAAAAGGGGAACTTGTAAATGGCTTGGCGGCGACATTTGCCCCGCTGAGCGGATTTGTCCAGATGGGAAAAATCTGTGGCCCGCCTGCGGCAATGGATCATGCGCGGATGGATCAGGGGCGCAAGACGCCCAAGCCGCCGCTGTGGGCGCGTCAGGCACCGGTTTTGCGACCCGTTCCACAAACGGCGCTATTTGAACGGTCAGGGCACAGAGCCGCGGCTGGCTGCTGACAGGGTCGAGCTGATAGGCCGCCTGTGCCTGCTCAGCGAAATGGCCCTTTGAAGATAAAGAATGCGCCCGCACAAATCAGGCCAAAGCCGATAACGTGATTCATTGTGATCTTTTCACCGAGATAGGTGACAGAAAAGACCATGAAGACGGTCAGGGTGATTACCTCTTGTATCACCTTCAACTCCGCTGCCGAATAGACGTCATGGCCGATCCGGTTGGCGGGCACTGCCAAGCAATATTCAAAAAACGCGATTCCCCAACTGATGAGGACCACGATCATCAGCGGTTTACTGCCGAATTTCAGGTGTCCATACCAAGCGAAGGTCATGAATACGTTTGAAAAAATCAGCAACAGGATTGGAAGTATGGCAGGTGATGTCATGGGGGTATCCTTTGGCCAGAAATCCGTCATATGCCGTATGTTCTGTCAAGTGAGAATGCGCGGTAGGGGGCCGCTTTGGCCCATCTGCTGCGGGATATTGCCAGCCTCAATGTGGCTGCCGCTGATCCGTCGTGTTCTTTTGGAGTTTCCGCGTTTAGGGGCTCTATCAACGACGCCTTTCGGATGATCGGCAGGTGATCTGGGACGCCCGATGTCTGTTCGCAGGGGCGTGGCGCTCCCCAATCAGAGCGTCGCGCTGGGGCGGGCCGTTGTGCCGCGTGGGGCAGGTTGGCGGGCAGGGCGGGTTGGCGGGCTGACGGGTTGGCGGACGGGGCGAAAGGGGCGAAGTGGCGGAAGGGGGGCGACCAATGCCCGCAGGGGCGGGATTGGCCGCGCATCTTCCTTGCACTTGATCGCGCGATACGCTCTGACTGATCCGCGCCCTGTATTTGCTCCGACCCCGTGTTCGCGTCGCGCAGCCGCGTTCTGCGCCTGCCATAAGGATTATGCTGATGGCCCGCTCGCCTTCTGATGCCCCGTCCGATACCCCCGCCGATAAACCCTCGAACCACACCCCGCAGGTGACCCCGCCCTTCTTCCCGCCGCCCTCGTTGTCAATGTCGCGCGGGGTGGGGGGCAAGCACGCGAAATTGCCGCTTTTCGCGCGGATGCCAGTGGCGATTTTTCCCGTGCTCTTCGGGGCGATGGGGGTTGTCTTGGGCTGGCGGCGCGCGGCGGCGCTGATCGGCGGCGAGGGGGTGGCGGGGCTGGTGGAGATGGTCGCAGGCGCGGCGCTCGTGCTCTTTGGGTTCGCACTGATCGGCTACGCGGTGAAGATCGCGCGGCGGCCCTCGGTCCTGCTTGATGAGGTCACGATCTTGCCGGGGCGGACAGGGCTTTCGACCTTGGTGCTGGGGATTTATCTCGCCGCGCTGATCCTCGCGCCTTACGGGACGGGCGTGGCGCGCGGCGCGCTTTATGCAGGGCTGGTGCTGCATGCGGGGCTGATCGTGCTCCTAATCCGGCAGTTTGTGTTTGGCGCGCGCGAGCAGGCCCGCGTGACGCCCGCGTGGCAACTTTCCTTCACGGGGCCGGTTGTGGGCGCGCTCGCTGCCCTTGGCCTCGGGATGCCGGATCTCGCGGCACCGCTGTTTTGGGGCGCGATGGTGAGTGCGGTGGTGATCTGGGCGATCTCGCTCGATCAGTTCCGCCGCGCCTCGGTGCCCGCCCCGCTGCGCCCGCTCTTGCTGATCCATCTCTCGCCCGCCGCCCTTTTAGGGCTGGTGGCGCTGGGGCTGGGCTATCCGATGCTGGCTTTGTGCTTCGCGCTGCTCTCGCTGGCGCTGGTGGCGCTGTTCGGGATCTGCGCGCGCTGGCTGACGCAGGCAGGGTTCTCCGCTTTCTGGAGCGCGTTCACCTTCCCCGTTGCGGGAACGGCGACGCTTGCGCTGGCGCTGGGGGCGCAGGGCACCAGCACGACCAGCCAGATTTGGGCGGTGATCGGCGCGCTCATCTTGGTTGCCGCCACGCTGATCACCGCGCCGATCCTGCTGCGCCTGCTGCGGATGTGGGCGAAGGGGGATCTGGCGGCGAAATCGAACGCTGCGACCGCGTGAGGGCGGCGTGAGGATGGCGCAGGGTCAGGGCGGCGCGCATAAGGAGGAGGTCGCAGTGGGCGCATGATTTCGGCTAGGCGGGGGCGAATTTCGCGCTTTCGCCCTTGCCAAACCGCCTGACCCATGAAACAGGGAACCGCCAAACGATCACTGCCAAGGAGCTCTCCCATGCAGATTCGCGAGGCACTTACTTTCGACGATGTCCTCCTCGTCCCGGCCGCCTCTTCGGTGTTGCCGTCGGAGGCCGATGTCTCGACCTCTCTGACCAAATCTATCCGTCTGAACATCCCGCTTCTGTCCTCCGCGATGGATACGGTGACGGAATCGCGCATGGCGATTGCCATGGCGCAGGCGGGCGGCATGGGGGTGATCCATAAAAACCTCGATGTGGCCGCGCAGGCCGATGAGGTCCGCCGTGTGAAGCGGTTTGAAAGCGGGATCGTGTTCAATCCCGTCACGCTGACGCCCACGCAAACGCTGGCCGATGCGAAAGCCCTCGTCGCGCAATATAACGTTTCGGGCTTCCCTGTTGTGGATGCCTCGGGCCGGGTTGTTGGCATCGTGACCAACCGCGATATGCGCTTTGCCTCGGATGAGAAAACCCCCGTTTCCGCGATGATGACGGCCGATAATCTCGCCTTGCTGCGCGAGCCTGCGGACCGCGACGAGGCGCGCAGCCTGATGAAGGCGCGCCGGATCGAGAAGCTTTTGGTGGTCGATGCGCAGGGCAAGCTGACGGGGCTTTTGACCCTGAAAGACAGCGATCAATCGGTGCTGCACCCGCTGGCCTGTAAAGACGACAAGGGCCGTTTGCGGGTCGCTGCGGCGACGGGCGTGGGCGATGCAGGCTTTGCGCGCTCGGAAGCGCTTGTCGATGCGGGCGTCGATGTCATTGTGATCGACACGGCCCATGGCCACTCCATCGGCGTTGTCGAGGCGGTTGCGCGGGCGAAGAAAGCATTCGGCGACCGTGTTCAAGTCATCGCGGGTAATGTGGCCACGGCGGCAGCGACCAAAGCGCTGATCGACGCGGGCGCGGATGCGGTGAAAGTCGGTATCGGACCGGGCTCGATCTGCACCACGCGGATCGTGGCGGGCGTCGGCGTGCCGCAGCTCACCGCGATCATGGATGCGGCTTCGGGCGCGGGAAATGTGCCGATTATCGCCGATGGCGGGATCAAATTCTCCGGCGATTTCGCAAAAGCCATCGCGGCGGGCGCAAGCTGCGCCATGGTCGGCTCGGCGATCTCGGGCACCGATGAGGCACCGGGCGAAGTGATCCTCTACCAAGGGCGCTCGTATAAGAGCTACCGCGGCATGGGCAGCCTTGGCGCGATGGCGCGCGGCTCGGCGGATCGGTATTTCCAGAAAGATGCCGCCTCGGACAAGCTGGTGCCGGAAGGCATTGAGGGTCAAGTGCCGTATAAAGGCGCGGTGAACACCGTGCTGCACCAGATGGTCGGCGGCTTGCGCGCGGCAATGGGCTACACCGGATCGGCCACCGTGGACCAAATGAAGGGCGGCTGCGAATTCGTTCGCATCACCGGCGCGGGGCTGAAGGAAAGCCACGTGCATGACGTGCAAATCACCCGTGAAAGCCCGAACTACCGTGTCGGCTGAACGGCACTGACTGAACTGAAAAAGGCCCCGCGATCTGCGGGGCCTTTTGCGTTGCGGCTAGGTTGACGAACCGATCTGCGGGGTGCCAGTTTGTGGTTTTAAGGAAGGAGGCCCCGTGTCCCATAGTGTCGTGTCCCATAGCGTCGCAAAACTCTCGGATCATCTGGTCACCCCAGGGATTATTCTCTTCACCGAACGCTTCGAGGACTGCGTCACCTTCTACCGTGACAAGCTAGGCCTGCCGGTTTGGTTCGAGAAGGCTGGGCTTTGCTGTCTGCGCTTCGGCGCGGCCTATCTGATGATCGAAACCGATGGGGTTCACAAAGCTGAGCGCAAAACCCGCGCCGGAAATCCGACCGTGCTCAGGTTCAACGTAAAGGATGTGGCCGAAGCTGCGCGCCTTTTGCAAGCGCAGGGCGTTCCGGTCGAGGTTTTGCAGTTTGAGTGGGGCACGATCGGGCGGTTTATGGATCCTGACGGCAATCTATGCGGCCTGAAAAACGCCGACGATCCGTTCTTTGATATGGATTGATGTGAGGGCAGTTGCGGCGTGGTTGGCCGACAGAGATCATCCGTATGACACAGGCATCCGATCCCCCAAACGCAAAAGGCGGGCCAATGGCCCGCCTCGCACGCTCAGAATCCCAGCCCTTAGGCGGCTTTCTTCAGCGCTTTTTTCGCAGCTTTCAGTTTGCTCTCCTGCTTGGCGACCTTCGCCTTGCGGGCTTTAACTTCTTTTTTCAGCGCTTTTAGGTTTGCTTTTGCCATCTGATTTCGGCTCCTCTTTTGTCGTCGTTTCGGGCGCTGCGGTGGATCCTGCACTGGATCCGGCAGCGCCGCTGTGAAGCAAGGTGAACTCGCGCATGAACCGGCGGATTTCGCGCGCAGCGCTGGTTTCGAGCGCCTCGCACAGATCCACAAAAGCATCCCGATCAGAGCCTTTCACGCGGATAATCAATTGGCTGTCCTTCCGATCCAGCTTGGCCTTGCGGGCCTTCTTGATCTTCTGGGGCGCGCCATCCGTCATCTGCGCATCGTTTGACTGAGGGGGCTCATTTTGGGTGCCTTTATCCGTCATCGCCTGTCTCCTTGCTCGGCCACTCTACGTAAACGCATATGCTTTGTATATACATTTATTCTATCGTGAAGAGGCCTCGTCTGCCGGATGCCCCTTTCAGGCGTGCGCCAATGCGGCTTTGTGTGGCTCATCCTCATCGCAAAGCCTCCAATCCGTTGCCTCCAATCCGTTGCACGCGGACGCAATGCAGAGTAAGCCCGCCGCAACCCTATAGGAGCCGACCCATGACCCCCGCCGCCCGCATTCAAGCCGCCATCGAAATCCTTGACCGCGCGATCCGAGGCGAGGCGGCGGAAGCCGTGCTGACAGGTTGGGCGCGCTCCAACCGCTTCGCCGGATCTGGCGACCGCGCGGGGATCCGCGATCTGGTCTATGACGCGCTGCGCTGTCAGGCGAGCTACGCGCATATGGGCGGGGCGAGCGAAAAGCAGATTGCGGAGATGGCAATCACTGGCCGGATGCTGATGCTGGGCCTGTTGCGCACGCAAGGGGTGGCCCCTGAGAGTTTGTTTACAGGCGAGAAATTCGCCCCCGATGCGCTGAACTCGCTCGAACAGGAGGTGCCGGAGGCGCAGAAAGGGCTGACAGCGCTGGATTGCCCGGCATGGTTGGAGCGCTCGTTGCGCGCCAATCTGGGCGCGGATTTTGAGCCCGTGATGCAGGTGCTGCGCACCCGCGCGCCGCTGTTCTTGCGCGTCAACACCGCCAAGGCCAGCGTCGCCGAAGCGATGGCCGCGCTGGATGCGGAAGGGATCCTCACCCGCCCGTCGGAGCTGGCAACGACAGCGCTCGAAGTGCTTGAAAACCCGCGTAAAGTGGCCGCGTCGGTCGCTTATACCCAAGGCCTCGTCGAGGTGCAGGATGCCGCCTCGCAAGCGGTGATCGAAGGGTTGGAGATCACGGCGGGCATGAAGGTGCTCGATTATTGCGCTGGCGGTGGCGGCAAGGTTCTGGCGATGGCCGCCGCCGCGCCAAAGGCGAAGTTCGTGGCCCATGACGTGGATGCGGGCCGCACAGGCGATATCCCCGTGCGAGCGAAACGCGCGGGCGCGAAAATCTCGATGGCCGCCCCCTATGAGGCGGACGCGCAGGGCCCCTATGATCTAGTGGTCGTGGATGCGCCCTGCTCTGGTTCGGGCACATGGCGGCGCACGCCAGAGGCAAAATGGCGCCTCACGCCGGAGCGACTCAACGAGTTGGTGGGCATTCAGGTGGAGATCCTCGCCGCCGTTGCACCGATGGTCGCCTCGGGCGGGCGGATCGCCTACATGACCTGTTCCTTGCTAGATGTTGAGAATTTTACGCAAATCGAGGCCTTCCTCGCGGCAAACCCCGAGTGGGAGCTGTGCAGCCAACGTAGCTTGACCCCGCTCGATGGCGGCGACGGCTTCTACAGCGCGATTATCCGCAAACCCTGAGCGGTTTGACGGCCAAAAGCGGGTCAACGGCGATTTCGAAACTGTTGACTCGCGTATAAGTTGTGTCTCTGATGTCCTTAATCCGGCTTTAAGCAATTTTGCCCATTAACAGGTGAAACGTGATTACGGAAAGGCTTCCGAGGTGCCCCAGAGTGCGCAATCCCTAGAACCGCTGACCAGAACCGCCGTCGCCCTGGCGCCCGGCGGGATCTATCTCTTCGCCTGTGCGGGGCTTGCGCTGGGGGCAGGGGTGATTGCGCCGGATCCGAAGGTGGGGCTGGTATTTCTCGCCACTGCCGCGACGCTGGCGATGGTGGCGCTTTTGTTGAAGCTGCTCAGTGCCCGTGCGAAGCGCCAACGAAGCTCGCTCCATGCGCAAATCGCGGCCTTTGTGGCCGAGGATGCCGCGCCCTCATTCACCACCGATCTGGATGGCGCGGTCGGGTATCAGAACCGCGCGGGGCTGGATCGGTTTGGTGCGCGGTCAGGTCAGACATTGACCCGCGCCTTGGGCGATATTTTCGCCAATCCCGCCGCCGTTTTGGCGCGGCTTCAGAACAAGGCGCAAACCTTGGGCGGCGCGCGCGAAGATCTGGTAACGCGGCGCGGCCATGTGCGGCTTTCGGTGCACCGGATCGGCGCGGACGGGTTCTTGTGGCGGTTGGAGGAAATGGCCGAGCGCATGAGTGGCGGGCGGGGCGGCGAGACGATCTCACTGCCGATGCTGACCGTCTCGAAGACCGGTACGATTTTATTTATGAACGAGGCGCTGCGCCGGATTGTGGGGGAACGCGTGCGGACCCTTGACCGGATCTTTTGCGATCTTCCGCTGCGGTCGGGGGAGGAGCATGAGGTGATGACCCCGAGCGGGCCGATGCGCGCGGTTGTCGCGGAATTGGCGGGTCCGGGCGGGCGGACGGAAATCTATCTCTTGCCGGTGAGCGCAGGCCGCGTGGCGTCGAATGATCCAGTTGCCTTTGAAACCTTGCCGGTGCCGTTGATGCGGCTGGCGGCAGATGGCGAGATCATCGCGACCAATCGCGCCGCCCGCAGCCTGATCGGCGAGTATGACGCGGGCACGGTGATGTCGGATATCGTCGAGGGCTTGGGCCGTCCGGTCAATGATTGGCTGCAAGATGCGATGGTCGGACGCGCGGAGCGCAAGCCCGAAGTGCTGCGGGTGAAACGGGGGGAGCACGAGACGTTTTTGCAAGTGACCCTGTCGCGCATGGTGGAAGATGGCCGCGCAGGTTTGGTGGCGGTGCTGTCGGATGCGACGCAGCTCAAAACGCTGGAGGCCCAATTCGTTCAGAGCCAGAAGATGCAGGCCATCGGTCAGTTGGCGGGTGGGGTGGCGCATGATTTTAACAATCTGCTCACTGCAATTTCGGGGCATTGCGATCTCTTGATGCTGCGGCACGACAAGGGCGACCCCGAGTTTTCCGATCTGGATCAAATCAGCCAAAACGCCAACCGCGCTGCGGCGCTCGTCGGCCAATTGCTCGCGTTCTCGCGCAAGCAAACGTTAAAGCCTCGGGTGATTGATCTGCGCGATACGCTTTCCGATTTAACACATCTTCTCAATCGTTTGGTGGGCGAAAAGGTGCAGCTTACGTTGCATCATGACCCTGATCTGCGGCTCCTGCGTGCTGATAAGCGGCAATTAGAGCAGGTGATCATGAACCTCGTTGTGAATGCCCGCGATGCGATGCCCGGCGGGGGGGAGATTCGGATCGAGACGGAGAATATCTCCCTGACGACGCCGATGAAGCGCGACCGCGTGGAACTCGCGCAGGGCGATTATGTTGTGGTGCGGGTCATCGACGAAGGGGTTGGCATCCCCGCGGATAAGATCGGCAAGATCTTCGAGCCGTTCTATACCACCAAACGCACGGGCGAGGGGACGGGGCTGGGGCTGTCTACGGCCTATGGTATCGTCAAGCAAACTGGCGGGTATATCTTCTGCGATTCGGTGCAGGGATCGGGAACGAGTTTTACCCTATTCTTCCCATCGCATGATCTGGTGCAGGAGGAAGACGATCCCCCGCGCATCGCCGCCGCTGCGCCGATTGAGGCTGCGAGTCCCACGACGGCGACGGTTCTCCTCGTTGAGGATGAGGCACCGGTGCGGGCCTTTGCATCGCGCGCGCTCAAGCTGCGCGGATATACCGTCTATGAGGCGGAGAATGCGGAGGAGGCGCTGCATCTTCTCGACGACGATACGCTGGCCGTCGATATTTTTGTGACCGATGTCATCATGCCCGGCATGGACGGGCCGACTTGGGTGCGCGAGGCACTCAAAGCGCGCCCCTCGACTAAGGTTGTGTTCATGTCAGGCTATGCGGAGGATGTATTCCAAGATGGGCGTGCGCCGATGAAAAATTCGATATTTCTGCCCAAACCCTTCTCGCTGACCGACCTCACCGCGACGGTGCAAAACCAACTGGGCTAGGATTTTGGGCTTGGCCACCTGATGGGGACTAAGGGGGCTAGCCGAGGCTATCGTAAAGTAAGAAATCTCGGTTCATGGCCGCACGCAGATCGGCTTCAGTTTGCTGGGAGAGTTGGACGTCAACGGCAGGTGGCACGTTCACGCGAGGCAGGGTGATCGCGCAGTCGAGCCGATCTTCCAGATAGTGCAGGAAGACCTCGATCTGCTCATAGCGGAAGATCCGATCCACCATCGGGCGGCCCGTTAGGTCGGTCAGAAAATCTGATTGGGTTCCCACGGCGCGCAGGGAGGGGTGATCTTCGATGTAATCTCGCGCAAAGGCCTCGAACCCGCGCGCGCGTAGCTCTTGCGCATATTCATCCAATTCGTCGCGCAGATAGAACCGATACCATGAGCGCAGCCACCCCAAAGGATCGCGCATCAAAGCAATCGTGGTGAAGGCCTCGCCGGCTTGCGCGGCCAAAAGCGGCGCCAGATGATTGCGATATTGCCCTGAATTCAGATGCTTTAGCGATTCTGGCCGCTGCATGGCAACACTGGCCAAAGGTTCAAGCGCGACTTCAATTGCGGTGGATCCGGTCTTCGGTGTCGCCAGAAACGCGAGGCGTTGGTCCCAAAAAATCAGCATTCTTGCCCCATACTCTTTTGCTTTCCTTACACGTAGCCGACCGCAAGGTAAACTCCAGCCGCATCGGGGGCGCAGGTTGCGGGCGATCAAAGGGAATTCGCTGGGCTGCGCGATTTTGGTTGTAATGTTCTCTTTTTGTGCCCATAAATGAGAACAAGTTGGGAACATCTTCATGGTGCCGACGGAGTGGCTTGGATTGCCCATCTCTCGTGCCTGTGGAATAAGGGATCTGAAACCATGACAGCGGCGAGCCTTTTTGACATGACAGATAAACGCAGTGCAGAAAAACAAAAAGCGCTCGATTCGGCGCTAGCCCAGATCGAGCGCCAGTTCGGCAAAGGCTCGATCATGCGCCTCGGCGTTGATAGTCCGATTGTTGAGATTGAGGCGACCTCGACGGGATCTCTCGGCCTCGACATCGCTTTGGGAATTGGCGGTCTGCCAAAGGGCCGGATCGTGGAGATCTACGGGCCGGAAAGCTCGGGGAAAACCACGCTGACCCTGCACGCCGTCGCGGAAGAGCAGAAAAAAGGCGGGGTTTGCGCCTTTGTGGATGCCGAGCATGCGCTTGATCCGATTTATGCGCGCAAATTGGGGGTTAACCTCGATGAGCTTTTGATCTCGCAGCCCGATACGGGCGAGCAAGCGCTGGAGATTGTCGATACGCTGGTGCGCTCCGGTGCGGTGTCGATGGTCGTGGTCGATTCCGTTGCTGCATTGACGCCGAAGGCCGAAATCGAAGGCGATATGGGCGATGCGACCGTGGGGGCGCAGGCGCGTCTGATGTCTCAGGCGATGCGCAAGCTCACAGCCTCAATTGGTCGCTCCAACTGCATGGTGATTTTCATCAACCAAATTCGGATGAAAATCGGCGTGATGTTCGGCTCGCCCGAAACCACGACCGGCGGCCATGCGCTGAAATTCTACGCCTCCGTGCGCCTCGATATCCGCCGGATAGGCGCGATCAAGGATCGCGATGAGGTTGTCGGCAACAGCACCCGTGTCAAAGTCGTGAAAAACAAGGTCGCGCCGCCGTTCAAGCAGGTCGAATTCGACATCATGTATGGCGAAGGGATTTCGAAGACTGGCGAGTTGGTCGATCTTGGCGTGAAAGCGGGTGTCGTTGATAAATCGGGCGCTTGGTATTCCTACGGGGATCAGCGCATCGGTCAGGGGCGTGAAAACGCCAAGACTTTCCTGAAAGATAACCCGGATATGGCGCTGGAGATTGAAGACAAAATCCGCGCCTCGCATGGGCTTGATTTTGGCGCGTCCGAGAATGATCCGGATATGGTCGAGGACTGATTTCACCGAAATATGACAGAATTAACGGCCGGGGATTTCCTCGGCCGTTTTGCTGTGTGGACAGGGGCGGGGCGGGGCGTTAAACGGGTGCAAATGGCCCGAAAAGCCCCACAAAACAAAGGCCCCGACATGCCCAGTTTGAACGAGATCCGCTCGACCTATCTCAACTTCTTCGAGAAGAACGGCCACCGCGTCGTGGACAGCTCCCCGCTGGTTCCGCGCAATGATCCGACCTTGATGTTCACCAACTCCGGCATGGTGCAGTTCAAAAACTGCTTCACGGGCGTGGAAAAACGCGATTATGTCCGTGCGACCACCGCGCAAAAATGCGTTCGCGCAGGCGGCAAGCACAACGATCTCGACAACGTCGGCTACACCGCGCGCCATCATACGTTCTTCGAAATGCTCGGGAATTTCTCCTTCGGGGATTATTTCAAAGAGGGCGCGATTCCCTTCGCGTGGGAGCTTTTGACCAAAGAGTTCGACATCCCGAAGGATAAGCTGCTGGTCACCGTTTATCACAATGATGACGAGGCTGCGGATCTGTGGAAGAAGGTTGCGGGCCTGCCCGATGATCGGATCATCCGCATCGCGACCAATGACAACTTCTGGCAAATGGGGCCAACCGGCCCTTGCGGCCCCTGCACCGAGATTTTCTTCGATCACGGGGAAAAGATTGCCGGTGGCCCTCCGGGCTCGCCCGATGAGGATGGCGACCGTTTCATCGAAATCTGGAACAACGTCTTCATGCAAAACGAGCAATTCGAGGATGGCTCGATGCGCGCGCTTGACATGCAGTCGATTGACACCGGCATGGGGCTGGAGCGGATCGGCGCGCTGCTGCAAGGCAAACACGACAATTACGATACCGATCTGATGCGCAATCTGATGGAGGCCTCCGCCAACGCGACCTCGTCCGATATCGACGGCCCAGGCAATGTGCATCACCGCGTGATCGCCGACCACCTGCGCTCGACCTCCTTCCTGATCGCAGATGGCGTGATGCCCTCCTCCGACGGGCGTGGCTACGTGCTGCGCCGGATCATGCGCCGCGCAATGCGTCATGCGCATCTCCTTGGGGCGAAAGATCCGGTCATGTATCGCCTCGTGCCTGCGCTGATCCGCGAAATGGGCGCGGCCTATCCGGAGCTGGGCCAAGCGCAGGCGCTGATCGAGGAAACCCTGCGGCTTGAGGAAACCCGGTTCAAAACCACGCTCGATCGTGGCTTGAAATTGCTTGATGACGAGCTCTCCGGCCTACCGGAAGATGCGGCCCTGCCGGGTGAAGTGGCGTTCAAACTTTATGATACCTATGGTTTCCCGCTCGATTTGACCCAAGATGCGCTGCGCGAAAAGGGCCGCGAGGTCGCGACGGAGGGCTTTGATACGGCGATGGCCGAGCAAAAGGCCAAGGCCCGCGCAAGCTGGGCGGGTTCGGGCGAGGCGGCAGATGCGACGGTCTGGTTCGACATCGCGGAGAAATCCGGTGTCACCGAATTCTTGGGCTATGACACTGAGGCCGCGGAGGGGCAAATCCTCGCTTTGGTCGTGGATGGCGCCGTGGCAGAGAAAGCCGATGGCAAAGTCACCATCGTGGTGAACCAAACTCCGTTCTATGCGGAATCCGGTGGTCAGGTGGGCGATCAGGGCGTGATCGAGACCGAAACCGGATCCGCGCGCATTGTGGATACCAAAAAGGTCGCGGGCGTGTTCCTGCATATCGCGGAGATCACCTCGGGCGAGATCACCAAAGGGCAGGCCGCGCGGCTGACCGTCGCTCACGCGCGCCGCTCGGCGATCCGCGCGAACCACTCGGCCACGCACCTGTTGCATGAAGCGCTGCGCCGCGCTCTGGGCGATCACGTCGCGCAGAAAGGCTCGCTCAATGCGGAAGATCGCCTGCGCTTCGATTTCAGCCATTCCAAAGGGCTGAGCGCGCAGGAGATTGCGAGCGTAGAAGCGGAAGTGAATGAATTCATTCGCCAAAATACGCCCGTTGAGACGCGGATCATGACACCGGACGATGCACGCGCCCTTGGCGCGCAGGCGCTGTTTGGCGAGAAATACGGCGACGAGGTCCGTGTGGTCTCGATGGGCCGTCTGGCGGGATCGAACAAGGGGGCCGATAAGGCGACCTATTCGCTCGAGCTTTGCGGCGGCACCCATGTGAAGCGCACGGGCGATATCGGGGCCTTTGTGGCGCTCGGCGATAGCGCGTCCTCCGCAGGTGTGCGGCGGTTCGAGGCGCTGACGGGGCAGGCGGCGCTGGACTATCTCAACGCGCAGAACGCCCGTCTTGTAGAGGCTGCGGCAGTGTTGAAAGCCGCCCCTGCCGATGTGGCCGAGCGGGTGCGCGCGCTGGCAGAGGAGCGTAAATCGCTCGCCAATGAGGTTGCCCAATTGCGCCGCGAATTGGCGATGGGCGGCGGTGCTGCGGGCGCGCCGGATGTGAAAGAGATCAACGGCGTGAAATTCCTCGCGCAAGTGGTTTCCGGCGTGACGGGCAAGGATTTGCCTGCCTTGGTCGATAGCTTGAAAGAGAAAATCGGCTCGGGTGCGGTGCTTGTCGTCGCCGATACCGGCGGGAAGGCAGCTGTTGCGGCGGGGGTGACCTCGGACATGACTGATAAGGTCTCCGCGGTCGATCTCGTCAAGGCGGCGGCGGCTGCGCTTGGCGGTAAAGGCGGCGGCGGGCGCGCGGATATGGCGCAAGCAGGTGGGGCAGATGCCTCGAAAGCAGATGAAGCAATTGCAGCGGCAGAAGCCGTGATGGGAGCTTAAGATGAGCGCACTTTGGATCGCACATGTCACGGTGACAGACCCTGAAGCGTACGGGAAATATGCCGAGCTTGCAGGGCCGGCGATTGCCAAACATGGCGGCGCATTCGTTGCACGTGGCGCGCGCTACGTGCAGCTCGAAGGCAAGGAGCGCCCGCGCAATGTCGTGGCGCGCTTCGCCTCCGTCGAGGATGCGGTGGCGTGCTACCATTCGCCCGAATATCAGGCGGCGCTTGCCCATGCGATTGGCGCTGCTGAACGCGAATTGGTGATTGTCGAAGAAAACGTCTGACCTTTCGCTCCGGTTTCTCTAAGGTGATGTTTAAGCATTTAAGTGAAACTGGGGCGGAACCAACCGCCTATGAGGGGCAATATGTGTCGCTGGGCAGCCTATATCGGTCACGAAATCTACTTAGAAGACATCATCAGCCGGCCGGGCCATTCGTTGATTCATCAATCGCATTGTGCGACCAAGTGCCATACGGCGATCAATGCTGATGGGTTTGGCCTCGCGTGGTATGGGGATCGCGAGACGCCTGGGCTCTACCGCGATGTGATGCCCGCTTGGTCAGATCCAAATCTTAAGTCCTTGATTGCGCAGGTTAAATCACCTGTGTTTTTAGCGCATGTTCGTGCATCAACGGGCACGGCCACCTCGCGCAACAATTGCCATCCTTTCGCGGTGGGGCGTTGGAGCTTCATGCACAACGGGCAGATCGGCGGCTACGACGCGTTCCGGCGCGATGCCGAAATGATGATCACCGACGCACTCTACCCGCAACGCAAAGGGGCAACCGATAGCGAGGCGCTGTTCCTCGTGGCACTCGGCCTTGGGCTGGATACGGAGCCGAAGGCCGCGATGGAGCGGGCCACCGCGCAGTTTGAGGCACTGTCGCAAGCGCGGGGTGCCGCACCACATATGCGGCTCACCTGTGCGTTTTCAGATGGAAAGCGCCTCTACGCCATTCGCTATGCCTCCGATGATCAGGCCCCGACCTTGTTCCACCGCTGGTCCGAGAGCCGCGCGGGAAGGGCCGTTGTTTCCGAGCCCTTAGAGATCGGTCAATCGGATTGGGAGGCGATCCCGCCCAATTCCTTCTGCACTTTTGAAGGGGCCGATTTGACGATTGAGCCTTTCGCCCCTCAGGTCGTGGCGCTCGCTGCGCAATAGGTGCAGGGGCTCTGCCCCTCTTGGCCTCGCGGCCAATTCACCCCGGGATATTTAGAGCAACCAGAAGCGATAGCCGGCGCTTCGTGTTTCTGGTTGCCTGAAATATCCCGGGGGAGGCTTCGCGCAGCGAAGACGGGGGCAGCGCCCCATGCGCCCTTAGCCCTCAATCACAGAAGCGAAAACGGGGGGCCATTGGCCCCCCGTTCTGTCTTCTATCGCGGAGCGATTACGCTTCGACTTTCGCCATCCGCTTGCGCTCATGCGGATCGAGGTAGCGCTTGCGCAGACGGACCGATTTCGGCGTCACTTCCACCAGTTCGTCATCGTCGATGTACGCGATGGCTTCTTCGAGCGACATGCGGACCGGCGTTGTCAGGCGCACAGCTTCATCCGTGCCCGAGGCGCGCACGTTGGTCAGCTGTTTGCCCTTGAGCGGGTTGATCTCGAGATCGTTGTCGCGATTGTGCTCGCCCAAGATCATGCCTTGATACACAGCTTCCTGCGCACCAATGAAGAACTTGCCGCGATCTTCGAGTTTCCACAGAGCGTAGGACACCGAAGTGCCGTTTTCCATCGAGATCAGAACGCCCTGACGGCGGCCTTGGATCGGGCCTTTATAGGGGGCCCAGTCGTGGAAGATTCGGTTCAGCACGCCGTTGCCGCGCGTGTCGGTCATGAACTCGCCTTGGTAGCCGATCAGGCCACGCGACGGCACATGCGCGACGATGCGGGTCTTGCCGACGCCAGCGGGGCGCATCTCGAGCAGATCGCCTTTGCGGTTGCCGGTCAGCTTTTCGATCACGACGCCGGAATATTCGTCATCCACATCGACGATGACTTCTTCAATCGGCTCCATGCGTACGCCGTTCTCTTCACGGAAGATCACGCGCGGACGCGAGATCGACAGCTCGAAGCCTTCGCGGCGCATGTTCTCGATCAGAACGCCCATTTGGAGTTCGCCGCGGCCAGAAACGATGAATGCTTCACCACCTGGGGTATCGTCCACGCGGATTGCGACGTTGGTTTCGGCTTCTTTCATCAGGCGTTCACGGATGATCCGCGATTGCACTTTGGAGCCGTCTTTGCCTGCGAGCGGGCTGTCGTTGATCGAGAAGGTGACGGAGATCGTCGGCGGATCGATCGGTTGCGCATCAATCGCGGTATCCACGTCGAGCGAGCAGATCGTATCGGCCACCGTCGCCTTGGTCATCCCAGCGATCGAGACGATGTCGCCGGCTTCGGCCTCATCAATCGCTTGCTGTTGCAGGCCACGGAACGCGAGGATCTTGGTGATACGGAACTGCTCGATCCGGTCGCCTTTGCGCGAGAGTGCTTTCACACTATCGCCGACTTTGACCCGGCCGGCTTCAATACGGCCTGTCAGGATGCGGCCGATGAACGGATCCGCGCCCAGCGTGGTTGCCAGCATCTGGAACGGCTCGTCGGCACGTTTCACCTGCTCGGGGGTCTTCACGTGATCGACGATCAGATCGAACAGCGCGTCGAGGTTTTCGCGCGGGCCGTCGAGCTCGTTATCTGCCCAGCCGCCGATGCCCGAGGCATAGACATGCGGGAAGTCGAGCTGTTCGTCATTGGCGCCCAAGTTCGCGAAGAGATCGAAGACCTGATCCAGCGCCCAATCGGGCTCTGCGGCGGGCTTATCGACTTTGTTGAGAACGACAATCGGCTTGAGGCCAAGCGCGAGCGCTTTCGAGCAAACGAATTTTGTTTGCGGCATCGGGCCTTCAGCGGCGTCTACGAGGAGGCAAACGCCGTCCACCATCGAGAGGATCCGCTCCACCTCACCGCCGAAATCGGCGTGGCCGGGGGTATCAACGATGTTGATCCGGATGCCTTTCCATTCAACGCTCGTGCATTTCGCAAGGATGGTGATCCCGCGTTCGCGCTCAATGTCGTTGCTGTCCATGGCGCGTTCGGCCACGGCTTGGTTCTCCCTGAACGAGCCAGACTGGCTCAGGAGTTTGTCAACCAAGGTCGTTTTGCCGTGGTCAACGTGTGCGATAATCGCGATATTGCGAAGGTCCATTTGATCCGCCTATTCGTGCTTTGCGCCGCGCATAGCCGGAAACGTCGGGAAACGCCAGCCTAATGCGCCGTCTAATGCGTGGCAGACTTGGAAAACACGTTGATGACGATGATCCCGCTTATAATCAGGGCAAGGCCGAGCAGGGCGGGCGCATCTAGCTTTTGCCCGAAGATGATCCGGCCCGAGGCGGTGATCAGGATCATCCCGATGCCGGACCACAGCGCATAGGTGATCCCCAAGGGCAGATCGCGCAGCACGAGGGTGAAGAAATAAAACGCTCCCGCGAAGCCCAGCAGCACCCCCAAAGACGGCACCAGCTTGGTGAATTGCTGGCTGGCTTGCAGACATGTCGATCCGAAAGTCTCAAACAGCACCGCGATCAGCAGATAGGCATAGGTGGACCAGCTCGGTGACATAGGCGCTCCTTCTCAGGTCGCGATATAGCGATCCCTGCGGTGATTCATCATGATCACCATATTGAGGATCAGCGCGCCGAGGAAGGACCATGCGACGGTGACCGGATCGCGCAGCGCCAGCGCCAGCGCGAAGACTGCGAGATCGAAGAGAAGCTGCGTCCAGCCCGCCTTGAACCCTGTCTTGTCCTGCAGATAGAGCGCGACAATCCCGACCCCGCCGAGGCTCGCGCCATGCCGGAACAGCGCCAATAGCCCCGCGCCGGAGATAAAGCCGAAAAGGATCGCGCCAACAGCAGGATGTAGGGTGGCGAAGCTGACGTAATCGGGAAGCACCGCGCTTGCGACAGACAGGATCGCCACCGCTGCAAAGGTCTTGGCGACAAAAACGCCGCCCATGCGCTTATACCCGAGCCAGTAAAACGGCAGGTTCACAAGGAAGAATACCAGTCCGAACGACCAGCCCGTTGCGTAGGAAATCAGCACGGCGAGGCCTGCGGTTTGGCCCGTCACGAAGCCCAGATGCGTCAGGATCACGATCCCGAAAGACGCCATGATCGCGCCAAAGGTGATGCCTTGCGCATCATCCATCAGGCTATGCGCGTTGGATTTCGGGGCGTTGGGTTCGGTCATGATGGAGATCCATTGGTCTGACACAGGCCCTGAGGCGGTATCGCGCGTTCGCCCAAAGCGCAAGCAAAAGGGCGGGGAAATCCCCGCCCGCGCCAGTTGTTTCACCCTTGGCAATTAGCCGTTGAGCGCTTTGTTCAGGTATTCGTCGACTTTCTCGAGATAGCCAATCGTGGTCAGCCATTTCTGATCGGGGCCGACCAGCAGCGCGAGGTCTTTGGTCATGAAACCATCTTCCACGGTCTGCACGGTGACTTTCTCGAGGGTCTCGGCGAATTTCGCGAGCTCCGCGTTGCCGTCCAGTTTCGCGCGGTGCTTGAGGCCGCCCGACCATGCGAAGATCGACGCGATCGAGTTGGTCGAGGTCTCTTTGCCCGCTTGGTGCTGGCGGTAGTGACGCGTCACGGTGCCATGCGCCGCTTCCGCTTCCACGGTCTGCCCATCGGGCGTCATCAGCACGGAGGTCATCAGGCCGAGCGAGCCGAAGCCCTGTGCCACGGTATCCGACTGCACGTCGCCATCGTAGTTTTTGCACGCCCAGACGTAGCCGCCCGACCATTTCATCGCCGAGGCCACCATATCGTCGATCAGGCGGTGCTCGTAGGTGATGCCAGCTTCTTTGAATTTATCGGCGAATTCTTCGTCGAACACTTGCTGGAACAGATCCTTGAAGCGGCCGTCATAGGCTTTCAAGATGGTGTTCTTGGTCGACAGGTACACCGGCCAGCCTTTGACAAGGCCGTAGTTCATCGAGGCGCGTGCGAAATCGATGATCGATTCGTCGAGGTTGTACATCGCCATGGTGACGCCAGCCGAAGGCGCATCGAAGACTTCTTTTTCAATGACTTCGCCATCTTCACCGACGAATTTGATTGTCAGCTTGCCCTTGCCGGGGAAGCGGAAATCGGTCGCGCGGTATTGGTCGCCAAACGCGTGACGGCCAACAACGATCGGCTGAGTCCAACCCGGAACGAGCCGCGGCACGTTTTGGCAGATGATCGGCTCACGGAAGATCACGCCGCCGAGGATGTTGCGGATGGTGCCGTTGGGCGAGCGCCACATTTGCTTGAGGCCGAATTCTTCAACGCGCTGCTCATCAGGTGTGATGGTCGCACATTTCACGCCAACGCCGTATTTCTTGATCGCATGGGCGGCGTCGATGGTGATTTGGTCATCGGTGCGGTCACGCTCTTCGATGCCGAGATCGTAATATTTCAGGTCGATGTCGAGATAGGGCAGGATCAGCTTTTGCTTGATGAAATCCCAGATGATCCGGGTCATTTCGTCGCCGTCGAGTTCGACAACGGGGTTTGCTACCTTGATCTTGGTCATAGCGGCCTCTTGTTTGGGGTGACTCGTTGGCGCGGTGATAGCGGATTTCGGGGCGCTTGGCTAGTGCAGTATGCCAATGTATACCGATATCGCTGGGGTCCATCGCGACGCCTGTTGCTGCCTGCCTTTTGTAGGGGCGTGCGGCATTTGGGGGACGTGTTTGTGATTGGACAGCCCCCTGAACTGCCTCTAGCCAAATCATATGACACAAAAGAACACGCACCGTTTCCGGTCCCGCATCCTCGCCGCCGTCTTGGTCGCATCACTTCCTGCCAGCTTGGCCGCGCAGGGTCTCCCTTTAGGGCCTGTCGGCATGTCGCAAGAGGCGCGGGGAATCTATATCGAGGCGGGGGTATCCGCCGCCAATCGCAAGGCGATCATGGGCCGGATCGGCGCCGCCCAGCAAGAGATGCGCAAACAATTCGGCCAGCTTCATGCGGTGCCGCAATGGCATATCTGCGCCACGAAAACCTGTGATTCGAAGAATGGAATGAAAGGCCGCGCAACCACTTACGGCGCGTTCCTGATCCAAATTACGTCTAAGGCCGTAGGCGATGGCAAGACCTATACCCATGAATTGGTGCATGCGCAGATGGCCTCGGCGCTGCCGCTCTCGCTGGGGGTCACCAAGCGCTATCCGGCCTGGTTCGACGAGGGGCTGGCGACGTTGATCGGTCGCACCAATGGCTATCCGGCCAAGCCCGAGAGTTGCAAGAAAGAAGCGGGCAAACGACTGCCCGAAACCCATGCCGCGTTTAATAAAATGAGCACTGATATCGGGTCAGGCCCGACCTATCACCGCGCGGCATGCGCCGTGCGCGGCTGGTTGGCGAACCATTCCGTCAAAGAGGCGCGGGCGCGGCTCGCGAAGGGGGGCAGCCTTCCGTAACCCGCGCCCTGCCACAGGTCCGCAAACGGGCGGGCCTGCAAGCAGACAAAGGCAGGGGGAGGCTCAGCTGTATTCGCCCATCCATAGCCGCATCTGGAACACTTTACCTTCTTCGCGCATCATCTTGATTTTGCTTTTCAAAAGCTCGCGCATCCGTTTCGGTTCCAGCGGCACATCCCAATCATCCTCGCCATCAAGCCCGAGCATCGCGACATCCAGCCGCCCCTTGGGCTTTCCATCCACGATCTCATCGACTTCCATCGTATGAACCCATTCGCCAAGCCCTTCGAGGCGCTTGAAAAAATGCCCGAGATCTTGCAGCGATGGCACATGGATCGGCGCAGCATAGGTGATCAAATCGCCGAAGGCTTCAGGCGTGATCGTCTGCCGATAGGTGGCATTCATGATCTTGTCGTTAGCCTTATCGTTGGCTTTTTCTGTGGGCGAGGTCGTATGGCTCATTCTGACGTCTTTCTTTTGCTAAACCACGCGTGTGCCTGCTCCGAGATCCAGTCCCAGAGCTTTGGCGCGCCGCGCGCAACCTTCTGCCCAACACGGGCCACCAACTGTTCGTAGCTCACCTTATACTCAACCCAAGTCCCGCCGTCACAGGCCAAATTCTGCACCACGGGCTGCACGCGGTCCAAGGATTTCGCGAAGATCGCATCTGGCGTTTCGGCCCGTTCAAACTCTTCCCATGTTGCGCGAAGATCGTCGGACAAGTCACTGGGTAGAAGCCCAAAAATGCGATGCGCGGCCTGCGCCTCTGCGGCTTGAATCTCAAGGGAGTTATGCGCCGTGCCGCCGGCGGAATGGATTGGCACATCGCCCACGTCAATTTCCACCAGATCGTGCAGCAGCAGCATTTTGATCACGCGGTTGATATCAACGCCTTGGGGGGCATGATCGGCCAAAACCAGTGCGTAAAGCGCCAGATGCCAGCTATGCTCGCCCGAATTCTCGCGCCGCGATCCATCCGCAAGCGTCGTCGCGCGCAGCACGGATTTGAGCTTATCGGCCTCGATGAGGAAGGCCATTTGCTGATTTAATCGGTCGGTCATCTGTTCATCCTTTACCGTCACATCGTCTGATAAGCCGATGTTTAAAAACGCAGAAGGGGCGCAAGCGCCCCTTCATTATCTGGTGATCTCCGTCACATCGCCTAGCGCTCGGCCTTTAGAGCTGCGAGCTTCGCATCGATCATCGCATGGGCACGCGCATTGGCGCGGCGCACCCGAAACGCTGTCATGAAACTCTCTTGCAGCGATTGCGAGGTCGCGCCCAGCAATTTGCCAATCTCATTGACGAGATCCTCGCTTCCGGTCTCCGCCATCGCGGCAATGCAGCGCTGCGCAAGCTCGTCCCCGAGGTCGTCAATATAGCTCATTACCGCGAGCCTTCCGTCAGGCGGCGCTTCACATAGCTTTGCACTGTCTCGATCATCGGCTTCATATGGGCTTCATCATCCTTGAAGAAGTGATCCGCACCCTCGATTTCTTCATGGGTCACCGTGATGCCCTTTTGCTCGCGCAGCTTGCCAACGAGCGTATGGGTATCTTTGGGCGGCGCGACGCGGTCGGCGGTGCCGTTGATGATCAGGCCCGAGGACGGGCAGGGTGCGAGGAACGAGAAATCATACATATTCGCCGGCGGGGCGACGGAGATAAATCCGGTGATTTCGGGGCGACGCATCAAAAGCTGCATGCCGATCCAAGCGCCAAACGAGAAGCCCGCAACCCAGCAATGCTTGGAGTTCGGGTTCATCGCCTGCAGATAATCCAGCGAGGAAGCCGCATCTGACAATTCGCCAATGCCTTGGTCATATTCACCTTGTGAGCGGCCCACGCCACGGAAGTTGAACCGCAAAACGGTGAACCCCAATTTGTGGAACGCATAATGCAGGTTATACACAACGCGGTTGTTCATCGTGCCGCCAAATTGCGGATCGGGATGAAGGATGATCGCAATCGGCGCATCCGGCATCTGTTGCGGATGGTAGCGGCCTTCAAGACGGCCTTCAGGACCGGGGAAAATGACTTCGGGCATCGGGTTGCCTCTTACTGTTGCGGGGCGCTAAAACGATGAGGCTTTACGCGGGGACCCTAGAGCATTTACGATCACGGGCGGATAGCCCATATTGGTTGACCTGAGTTAAGCGGCAAGGCGCGCCGCGTCAATGCTCATGACTATAAGATGACTTGGTGTTGTGGCGGATCTGTCGGGCAAATGCACCGCGATCCGGTGAAGGAGTGGGTATGAAGCTTTCGACCAAAGGCCGGTATGCGATGGTGGCGCTCGTGGATCTGGCGATGGTGAAGGACGGCGAGCTGACATCGCTCGCTGAAATCTCCAAACGTCAGGATATTTCGCTGCCCTATCTGGAGCAACTCTTCGTGCGGCTGCGCCGCGCGGGGCTGGTCTCCTCCGTGCGCGGGCCGGGGGGCGGGTATCGCCTCGCGCGGGATCCGAAAGAGCTTCGGATCAGCGAGGTTTTCGAGGCGGTGGATGAAACCGTCAGCGCAATGCATGTCGGTGCGGGGGCCTCGGGCGGGATTTCGGGCAGCCGCGCGCAGTCGCTTTCCAACCGTCTTTGGGAAAGCCTCTCGGCGCAGGTCTTCGTGTTCCTGCATCAGACCACCTTGCAAGATGTGGTGAAGAACGGGCTGAAACCATGTCCCGCCGTGCCGTCGCTGTTTTCGGTGGTGGATGAATAATCGCCTATCTGCTGGCGCGTTTGCCCCATGCGGGAAGCCTCCGGCGGGGATATTTAGGGCTCTTTGGAAAGAGGTTTGCGTTTCCACAGAGTTAAAATATCCCCCGCGGAGCGGATCTGCCGCGCGGCGCCTGCGGGGCGATGATGCCACAGCAAGTCTGAGAGTGTGAAATGACCAGAACTTACCTCGATTGGAACGCCACGACCCCGATGCGGGCGGAGGCGAAAGCAGCGATGATTGCGGCGATGGAGGTGGTGGGCAACCCGTCCTCCGTTCATGCGGAGGGGCGCGCGGCGAAAAATCTGATCGAGACGGCGCGGGCGCAGGTGGCGGCGGCTTTGGGGGCAGAGGGCGCGGATATCGTCTTCACCTCGGGGGCGACCGAGGCGGCGTCGTTGGCGCTTGAGGGCCGCGGAATTGCTTGTGCGGAGATCGAGCATGAGGCGGTGAGCGCATGGTGTGATCCGTCCTTGGCGGTGGACCACATGGGCCGTGTCACGCTGATCGAACCGACGAGAAGCGCGCTGCAACTGGCCAATTCCGAGACGGGCGTGATGCAGGATCTGCCCGAGGGGCTGTGGTTTTCCGATTTAACTCAAGCCTTTGGCAAGGTTCCGTTCTCGTTCAACTGGCTCGGGGCGACCTGTGGCGCGGTTTCGGCGCATAAGCTGGGCGGGCCGAAGGGAATCGGGGCGCTGGTGCTCAAGCGCGGGACAGATATCGCGGCGCGGCTCAAGGGCGGCGGTCAGGAGATGGGGCGCCGTGCAGGCACCGAAAACCTGATCGGCATTGCCGGATTTGGCGCTGCGGCAGAGGCGGCAGCGGCGGATTTGGCGTCGGGTGTTTGGCAGGAAGTGGCGGAAATTAGAAATATTCTAAAATCGGCTCTGGAAAGCCTTAGCGAAACACTCTATTTTCCGGGGTGGGAGACACAGACCTCCGCCGCGCAAGGTGCAGATCCGGCGGGCGCACCACAGCTTTTGCCCAATACACTCAGCGTGATCAGCGCAGGGTGGAAGGGCGAGACGCAGGTGATGCGGATGGATCTGGCAGGATTCGCCGTTTCGGCGGGCTCGGCCTGTTCCTCGGGGAAAGTTCGCGCGAGCCGAGTGCTCAAAGCGATGGGATATAATGAGAGTGACGCGGCCTCTGCGCTGCGGATCTCAATCGGGCCGGATGTGACGCGCGAGGATGTTTTGCGCTTCGCCGAGAGCTGGGGTAAAGCGCGGGCGAAAGCGGCCGCGCGCCAGTAATGTGAGGCGGGGCAGAGCGCAGCCGCTGTGCGGCACCGGCCAATAGATTTAAGGGCGCGTTGCGCTCTGATGAAAGGGAAATAGACGTGGTAGATGATCTCGAAGTCCGTGAAGGTGTTGATCGGGAAACCGTTGAAGCTGTTCAGAATATGGGCAGCTACAAATATGGTTGGGACACTGATATCGAGATGGAATACGCCCCCAAGGGCGTCTCCGAGGACATCGTGCGGCTGATTTCGGAAAAGAATGAAGAGCCGGAATGGATGTTGGAGTGGCGTCTGGCGGCCTATCGTCGTTGGGTAACGATGACCGAGCCGGATTGGGCGATGCTCAACTATCCGAAGATCGATTATCAAGATATCTATTATTATGCGCGCCCGAAAAGCATGGAAGTGAAGCCGAAGTCGCTTGACGAGGTGGATCCGAAACTGCTGGCGACCTATGCGAAGCTCGGGATTCCGCTCAAAGAGCAGTTGATCCTTGCAGGGGTTGAGGGCGCGGAGCAAGCGGGCGAGCGTAAGGTCGCTGTCGATGCTGTCTTCGATTCCGTCTCTGTCGGCACGACCTTCAAGGACGAGCTGCGCAAGGCGGGCGTGATCTTCTGCTCGATCTCGGAGGCGATTAAAGAGCACCCGGAATTGGTGAAGAAATACCTCGGCTCGGTGGTTCCGCAATCGGATAACTTCTTCGCCACGCTGAACTCGGCCGTGTTCTCGGATGGCTCTTTTGTGTACATCCCTGAAGGCACCAAATGCCCGATGGAACTCTCGACCTATTTCCGCATCAATGCGGAGAACACGGGCCAGTTTGAACGCACCCTGATCGTTGCCGAAAAGGGCAGCTATGTCAGCTATTTGGAAGGCTGCACCGCGCCCAAGCGCGATGTCGCGCAGCTCCATGCGGCGGTGGTTGAGATTGTGATCTTGGAAGATGCTGAGGTCAAATATTCGACCGTGCAAAACTGGTTCCCCGGTGATGAGAACGGCCTTGGCGGGATCTATAACTTCGTGACGAAACGCGCCGATTGCCGGGGCGACCGCGCGAAAGTGATGTGGACGCAGGTGGAAACCGGCTCGGCGATCACGTGGAAATACCCGTCCTGCATCCTGCGCGGCAATGATGCGCAGGGCGAGTTCTACTCGATCGCCATCGCCAACAATATGCAGCAGGCCGATACCGGCACGAAGATGATCCATTTGGGCAAGAATACCAAGAGCCGGATCGTCTCGAAGGGGATCTCGGCAGGCAAGGCGCAGAACACCTATCGCGGGTTGGTCTCGATGCACCCGAAGGCGACGAATTCGCGCAATTATACCCAATGCGACAGCCTTCTGATCGGCGATCAATGTGGCGCGCATACCGTGCCCTATATCGAGGTCAAGAATAACTCGAGCCGCGTCGAGCATGAGGCGACCACCTCGAAAGTCGATGATGATCAACTGTTCTACTGCCGCGCGCGTGGCATGGGCGAAGAGGAAGCGGTCGCGCTGGTCGTGAACGGGTTCTGTAAGGACGTGCTGCAAGCGCTGCCGATGGAATTCGCGATGGAAGCGCAGGCGCTGGTCGCGATCTCGCTTGAGGGCTCGGTCGGCTGATGCGGGCGCTGATCTATCAAACGCTGGTTGTGACGGTGCTTTGGGGCTTAGGGATGAAGTTTCTCTTCGCCTACCCGGCGCAGAAGCTCGCCCTCGGGATGGTGCTGTTTGCGCTGGCCTACGGCGCGTTTCTGGCGCTCTGGCGCTGGTTCAAATCGCAGCGGGTGAACGCATGATCTGCACCACGACACCAGGAATCGAAGGCCATAGGGTTCTTGCCTACCACGGGATCGTGACGGGCGAGGCGATAATGGGCGCGAATATCGTGCGCGATGTTTTCGCGAGTTTTACAGACGTCTTCGGGGGGCGCTCCTCCGCATATGAATCCAAACTGGCGGACGCGCGGCATAGCGCGTTCAAAGAGCTGGAAGCCCGCGCGGCGCGCCTCGGCGCGAACGCGGTCATCGGCGTCGATCTCGATTATGAGGTCGTCGGAAAATCCATGCTGATGGTGTCGGTTTCCGGCACCGCCGTCACCATCGACTAAGGAAGAAAAAATGCTTGAGATCAAGAACCTGCACGTCAAACTTGAAGAAGAAGATAAAGTCATCCTGAAGGGTGTGAACCTGACCGTGGAAGACGGCAAGGTCCATGCGATCATGGGGCCGAACGGCTCGGGGAAATCCACGCTCTCCTATGTGCTTTCGGGCAAGGATGGCTATGAGGTCACCGAGGGCTCGGCGGAGCTTTCGGGCGAAGAGCTTTTGGATATGGATCCGGAAGAGCGCGCGGCGGCGGGCCTGTTCCTCGCCTTCCAATATCCGGTCGAGATCCCGGGCGTGGGCAATATGACCTTCCTGCGCACCGCCGTGAACTCGCAGCGCAAAGCGCGCGGCGAGGAAGAAATGTCGGCGGGCGAGTTCCTGAAAGTTGTTCGCGCGAAGGCGAAAGACTTCAAGATCGACGCAGAGATGCTCAAGCGCCCCGTCAACGTCGGTTTCTCCGGTGGTGAGAAAAAGCGAAATGAAATCCTGCAGATGGCGATGCTTGAGCCGAAGATGTGCATCCTCGACGAGACCGATTCCGGCCTTGATGTGGACGCGATGCGCCTTGTTGCGGACGGCGTGAATGCACTGCGTGACGCGGGCCGCTCGTTCCTCGTGATCACCCACTACCAGCGCTTGCTCGACCATATCAAACCCGATGTCGTGCACATCATGGCGGATGGTCGTATCATCAAAACCGGCGGCCCGGAGCTGGCGCTGGAGGTCGAGAACAACGGCTATGCCGAGATCCTGAAAGAGCACGGGATCGAGGGGGTTCTCTGATGACGGCACTGACTGAAGCGCGCGCGCTGGCGGCGGAGCGGGCAGCCGTTCTGCCCACCAAACGCGATGAATATTGGCGCTATACCGATCCGCGCGAACTGGTCGCGGAGACGGCACCAAAAGCCGCAGTGTTCGACGATGGTGGCGAAGCGCCGATCTTCGAGGCGGTGGGTTGCGTGAAAATCGTCTTCAATGACGGTGTGTTCGATGCGGCCTCCTCGGATGATCTGGCCGTTATGGGTGTGGAGATCTCCCGCCTTGCCGAAGGCGCGCCCGCATGGGCGGCAGAGCTGTATGGCACGCTGGAAACCGAGGGCCAAACCCCTGTGAAACGCCCGCTTGCGGCGTTGAACACGGCCAAGGCCACGGACGGGGTTTTGATCCGTGTGACGGGCAAAGCTGCAAAACCTGTAAGCCTGATTTACAACCATAAATCAGAGACTTCTGACCCGATCCTCCATCATTGCATTAAGATGGAAGCCGGCGCGGAACTGACCCTTTTGGAGAGCGGGCCTGCCGGCGCGCGCTTCAATCAGGTGATGGAAGTGGATCTCGCCGCAGGTGCGCGGTTCCACCATATCCGCGCGCAGGGCCGTGATCAGGAACGCCGTGCGGTGACGCATATCTTCGCACGCGTGGCGGATGAGGCTTTGTTCAAGAGCTTCACCCTCACCGCAAACGGCGCGCTGACGCGCAATGAATGCGTGATCGATATCACTGGCAGCGATGCTTTCGCCCATGTTGCCGGCGCGGCGCTGGGGGATGGGGCAAAAGACCCGTTCCACCATGACGACACGGTGTTCATCACCCATCGTGGTGAGCGCTGCGAGAGCCGTCAGGTGTTCAAAAACGTGCTGAAAAACGGCGCGACGGGTGTTTTCCAAGGCAAGATCCTTGTCAAACAGGGCGCGCAGAAAACCGATGGCTACCAGATCTCGCAGGCGCTTTTGCTGGACGAGAACGCGCAGTTCCTTGCGAAGCCGGAGTTGGAAATCTACGCCGATGACGTGAAATGCTCGCATGGCTCGACCACCGGCGCGATTGACGAGACGGCTCTGTTCTATCTGCGCTCGCGCGGCATTCCGACAGAGGAGGCCGAGGCGCTCTTGGTGCTCTCCTTCCTTGCGGATGCGCTGGAAGAGATCGAAGACGAGGCGCTGCGTGCGGTGATCGCAGAGCGGCTTGAGGCGTGGCTCAACCGCCATCGGCACTAAGCGATGGCTGCGGTGGACGATATCCGGCGCAGCTACCGCGCCCCGCGCGTGGTCATGCGCGAACATCTCGCGCGGCTCCAATCAGAGCCGCGAGCGTTGACCTTTCTGCTCGCCGCTCTCATCGTGATCTTCATCGGCCAATGGCCTCGATTGTCGCGCAGTGCCTTTGAGGCGGGCGAGCCGATGGTAGGGCTGATGATGGGCACGGCGCTGGCGCTTTTGGCTTTGGTGCCGGTCTTTTACCTGATCGCCGCGCTGAGCCACCTGATCGCCAAACTGTTCGGTGGGCAGGGCAGTTTCTACCGCGCGCGGCAGGCGTTGTTCTGGTCGATGCTGGTGATTTCGCCGCTGATGCTGTTGCAAGGCCTCGTCGCGGGCTTCATTGGCGTGGGCCAGCAGGCAAGCGTCCTTGGCCTGATTATCGCTGCGGTGTTTGCCCTGATCTGGGGCGCGTCGCTGCGGGTGGCAGAGTTTGAACACGGCGCGCAGGCGCGCACAACGACAGGCGGGTGAGCATGTTCAGAGAACTGGTGACATTGATGCGGGCTTCGGTGCGCAAACCTGCCGAATCCGTACCCGCGATCCTGTCGCTGGGGATCCCGCGCGAGGCGCGGTGGCTTGGGCTTGCGGCGGTCGTTGCGCTCTCCGGTCTGGCGAGTGCGATCATGTTGCTCGTCTACGGCGCGCCGCCCGCTGATGCTTCCGACACGGCTTGGGTCACAATGACCGGATCGCCGATCCGCATGGCGATGATCCAAGGCATCGGCATCCTGTTCGTGGCAGGCGCTGTCACCCATATCGGCCGCGTGTTCGGCGGCAAGGGGCAGTTTATCGATGCGCTCTTGCTGGTCGTCTGGGTCGAAACCGTGCTTTTGGTGATCCAATATCTCCAACTCGCGCTGTGGCTTTTCGTCTTCCCGATCCTTCCGGCCTCGATCTCGCTGTTCCTCTCGATGATGACGGGGCTCTTGTCGATGGTGGTGCTGTTCTGGATGCTGGTCGGCATCATCAAGGGGTTGCACGGGTTTACCAGCACGCCTGCGGTGCTTTTGGGCATGGTGGCGACGATGTTCGGGGCAGGCACCGTGCTGCTTCTCGTTCTCACGGTGCTTGGCATAGCGCCCGTAGCAGGGGTTTGATCCATGTATGATATCCAGAAAATCCGCGCCGACTTCCCGATCCTGTCGCGCGAGGTGAATGGCAAGCCATTGGTTTACCTCGATAACGGAGCCTCTGCGCAAAAGCCGCGCGTCGTGATTGACGCGATGACGCAGATGTATGAGGAAGATTACGCCAACGTGCATCGCGGGCTGCATACGCTCTCCACGATCGCGACCGAGAAATACGAGGGCGTGCGGGGGATTGTGGCGCGTTTCCTCAACGCGGGCTCGGAAGACGAGATCGTCTTTACCACAGGATCGACCGAGGGGATCAACCTCGTCAGCTACGCTTGGGCCGCGCCGCGCTTGCAGGCAGGCGACGAGATCGTGCTCTCGGTGCTGGAGCATCACGCCAATATCGTGCCGTGGCATTTCCTGCGCGAGCGCCAAGGCGTTGTGCTGAAATGGGTGGAGCCGGAAGCCGATGGCAGCCTGCCCGCCGCGAAGGTGCTGGAGGCGATCGGCCCGAAGACCAAGCTTATCGCCGTCACCCATATGTCCAATGTTCTGGGCACGCTGGTGGATGTGAAGGCGATCTGTGCAGGCGCGCGCGAGAAGGGCGTTCCGGTGCTGGTCGATGGCTCGCAATCCGCCGTGCATATGCCGGTGGACGTGCAGGATATTGGCGCGGATTTCTATGCCATCACGGGGCATAAGCTCTACGGGCCGAGCGGTTCCGGCGCGATCTACATTCGCGCCGAGCGGCAAGCCGAGATGCGCCCGTTCTTGGGCGGTGGCGATATGATCGAGACGGTCACCCGCGACACTGTCACCTATAACACCGCGCCGATGAAGTTCGAGGCGGGCACGCCCGGTATCGTGCAGCAATACGGGATGGGTGTCGCGATTGAGTATATGATGGTCGTCGGCATGGCGAATATCGCCGCGCATGAGGCCAGCCTGCGCGATTATGCGGTGGCGAAGTTCAAAGGGCTGAACTGGCTCAATGTGCAGGGCGATACGCCGGATAAGGGGGCGATCTTCTCGCTCTCGCTCAATGGCGCGGCCCATGCGCATGACATCTCGACCATCCTCGATAAGCGCGGCGTTGCTGTGCGGGCGGGCACCCATTGCGCGATGCCGCTGATGCAATTCCTCGGCGTCTCCGCCACGGCGCGCGCCTCCTTCGGGATGTATAACACCGTGGAAGAGGTCGATGCGTTGGTCTCCGCGCTGGAGCTATGCCACGAGTTGCTCGGGTGAGATTTGGGGACTGACGGGGCTTGAGGGCTGCTGCCCCCGAGCCCCGCATTTTTCCTTAGAGCGGGCGGATTTTGAGCGTGGTCACGCGGTTGTCTTTGCGGCCCGTGACCTCGAAGCGGAAGCCGTGGAACGAGAACACCTGGCCCTCTGTCGGGATCAATTGCGCCTCGTGGATCACCAGACCCGCGACGGTATTGGCCTCTTCATCGGGCAAGGTCCAATCCATCATCCGGTTCAAGTCACGGATCGTCATCGCGCCCTCGACCAGATAATCCCCTGAATCGGTGCGTTTGAGCGGCACAGGGGCTGCGGGGTCGTGCTCATCGGTAATCTCGCCGACGATTTCCTCCAGAATATCTTCCAGCGTGATCAAGCCCTTCAGATCACCGTATTCATCCACGACGAGGGCGAAATGGGTGCGGCGCTTCAAAAATTCGCGCATTTGTTCGTCCAGCGGCGTAGTGTCGGGGATGAAATAGGGCTTCATCGCCACTTTCATCACATCCACCTCCGCGACAGAGGCCAGATTGCCCTCCTCGCGCCGCGCGACTTTCTCCACCGCGCGCAAAAGGTCTTTCGCATGGATGACGCCGACGACATTCTCCCGCTCGCCCTTGTAGAGCGGCAGGCGGGTGTGCGGCGAGGCGAGCACCGCGGTCAGGATTTCGGCGGGCCCATCCTCGATGTCGATCATCTCGATCTGGCTGCGGTGGCGCATGATTTCCTCCACCGTGCGATTGCCCAGATCCAGCGCGCCCAGCAAGCGATCACGGTCTTCCTTATGCACAGTGCCCTCGGAGGCGCCAATCGCCAGCGCGCCGGCGATCTCCTCCTGGATCGTGAACATATTCCCGTCTTTGTTGGTCTGCATCCCGAAGGCCCACAGGATCGCGCGCACGATCATCCGCACCACCGCGACAATGGGGGACAGCAGGACAATCAACAGCTTGATGACCCGCGAGACTTTGGAGGCTGCCTGTTCTGGATTGGAAATCGCGTAGGTCTTGGGCAGAACTTCCGAGAAGATCAGCACGAGGATTGTCATGCCCAAAGTGGCAAGGGCCACGCCGGATGCGCCGAAAAGCTTTGTCAGCACCGCCGTGGCAAGGGAGGCCGCCGAGATATTCACGACGTTATTGCCCAGCAACAGCGCGCCGATCAGCCGCTCGCTATCCTCGGTGATGTCGAGCGCGGCCTGTGCCCCCAGATCGCCGCGATCCGCCCGCGCGCGCAGTTTTGCGCGGCTCGCTGCGGTCAGTGCGGTCTCCGAGCCGGAGAAAAACCCCGACAGGGCGAGCAGCACCACAATGGCTCCAGCAGAAATCCAGAAGGCGGCGTCAAGCGTCGTGGTCATAGTGTCTTTCCAATTGTCCAATGCCCAGAATAGTGGGGGGAGAGGGACGTTACATCAAGGGATTAGGGAGATTTATTCGCAAGCGGATGGTGGGTGAGCACAAGATCTTTCAGCCGCTGGTCGAGCACATGGGTGTAGATCTCCGTGGTGGAGATATCGGCATGACCCAAAAGCATCTGGATCGCGCGCAGATCCGCACCGCCCTCCAGAAGATGGGTCGCGAACGCGTGGCGCAGAACGTGCGGCGTGACGCGCTCGGGCGAGATCCCCGCCGCGATCGCGATGTCTTTGAGGAGCTTGTGGAACACCACGCGGCTCAAATGGCCTTCCTTTCCGCCCGCCGGAAACAGGAATTTCGAGGGCGGCGTCTTGCGCTTGAGCCGCGCCTCCTCTTGCGCCGCGTCGCGCAGATTGAGCCAGTCTCCCAGCGCCACGCGCGCATGATCCGAGAGCGGGACGATCCGTTCCTTGCCGCCTTTGCCACGGATCAACAAGACCTGCGGATCGCCGCGTGTTGCGGAGACGGGCAGGGAGACCAGCTCGCTCACCCGCATTCCGGTGGCATAGAGCAGCTCCATCAGACAGGCGTTGCGGGCGCGGGCCAAATCATCGCGGCCCATCGCACGCCCGGCCTGCAACAGTGCCTCGACCTCCGCCTGTGACAGGGTTTTGGGCAAGGATTTCACCTTACCCGGCCCTGTGATGCGGATCGCAGGGTTCTCCATCCGCAGCCCTTCTTCATAGGCGAAGCGGTAGAGCTGTTTGATCGCGGAGAGGCGCCGTGCGCGGGTGGCGGGCGCGAGGCCTTGGGCTTCACACGAAATCAGATAGGCCTCGATATCGGCGCGCTCGGCGGTAAGGAAATCCCCGCCGCGATGCGACAGATAACTCTCGAAATCCACCAGATCGCGGCCATAGCCCAAAAGCGTGTTGCGCGCAGAACCAATTTCCGCGGCCTGTGCCTCCAGAAAGGCCGAGATCCAGTGGCGGCAATCGGAGCCGCGATTGGCAGGTATCTCAGGCGCGCCCTCTTGGTCACTCACCCGCGTCGCTCCAGCAGTGTGAGCTGCAGCGCAGTTTGACGCGCGACATTCTCGAGCCCTGCCGCGCGCAGCATCATCAGCCCATCGGTGACACCTTGTACGCCGCCGCGCGACCCTTCGGTGATATCATCCACGGCCCGCAAAATCGCCTCGCCGAGGCGATCACCCTCGATCAGATCGCGGTAGGCGTCGGGCACATGCGGCGCGGTATCGAACGCGCCTTTGAGGGCTTTGCCAAGGCTGTCGAGCGGGCGGATGCCGATGGTGGAGCCTTTGGCCACCCCGATCAACATCGCCTCATCCTGACTGCGCGGCTTGCGGGCTTTTGCCACGATCTCATAGCTCGGGCTCAACATCCCCAAGCGGAAGGCCGCATCAGAGGCCGATCCGGTGAGCGGAATGTCCGCCAGCGCTTCGCCGTAGAGATTGGCGAGGACGACTTCCAATTCTGCCTCTTCCATCACCGAGATTGCCGGTTCGAGCGCCAGTGTCACCGCTTGCGGATCGCGCGATTGCATGGCGCGATCAAGGCTTGCGACAGCGCGGGCACGCTCCCAGATCCCGCCGGAGGCAGCGGGCGATTGTTCGGTGTAGAGCCCGAGCATCTGGTTCGGATCAACCGTGCCCGCGCGCGCCAGCCGCTCGGCGGCCTCCAGCCGTGATTTCCAGCCGGTATTGGCGCGCAGATCGGCTTGTGCGAAGGCTAGCGGCAGATAGGTCGTCGGCATCGGCTGGCCGATCGCCTCCATCATCCGGAACACCAAAGGCGTGGGATCTTTCGGTGGGGTCAATTCCTCGGCGCTATCGATCATCGCATCATCGAGAAACCGCTCGATCAGCGGCACGACATCTTTGGGCAATTCGCCCAGCGCCTGTGCGGAGGTAAACATCACCTCCGCTGCGGGCCAATCTCCGCCGCGCGCGAGGCAGAAGATCCGCGCGGTAATCGAGGGGGCGATTGCGGCACTGCGCGACATCAGATCACAGGCGTCATCCTCTTCGCCCAGAAGCAGCGAAATATCGAACAGCCGCCGGAATCGCTCCGGCGTGCTGGGGCCCGCGAGCTCCAACATCGCATGCGCAGGCTCCAGCGCGCCGAGCTCGATCAACCGATCAATCCGCGCGAGAAACAGGCTTTGCCCAGGGGCGACGCCCGTGGCAGAGGGGTTTTTGGGCGGGTCAAGCTCCGCCAGCATCAGCGTGAACAGCAAAGATTGCAGCGCTGGCATGACATCCAGACGTTCGCGCCGCAGGATTTGCGTAAGCTCGGCTTCCGGTGTCTGGCCCCATAGCGTCAGCGGCAGGCCGGTGCGCGCAGGCGGCAAAAGCCCGAGGCTTTGCGAGGGCATCGGCGCGCCAATCGGTGCGATACTCACCGCATCAATCCCGACCGCCGCTGCGACCGGCGGCTCATCCGCGGGGGCCTCGACGACGGCGCGGCTGCCTTGAGTGCCCAGCATCGCTATGGGCGCAGTGCTCGGGTCCACGCCCATGCTGGGGGCTTGCAGGACGGAGCGCGAAAGCCAATCGACCGAGCTGAGGGGCTGTGAGTTCGACTGTGAGTTTTGGGCCAAAGCGGGCAGGGCCGAGAGGCCACAGCTCAGCGCGAGGCAAGAGACCAGTCCCGCGAACGGCAGGCGCACCCGCGTATCATGCGGCGCGAGACGCAGATCAGGCGCGCGATTATTGCGTGGCATTGAGCTCCACCGGAATTTCGGACTGTGTCGCATCCGCAGACATATCGCCCAGATAGGCATAACCCGCGACGCAAATACCAAAGAGCACTACCAACACAGCTACCGTTTTGATCACAAAGCCAATCATCGTCCTGTCTTCCTCACCCTTCAACGGGTGTTTTCGGCGCTTTCGCCGTTACTGCTTCGCCCCGAAAGGCCTCGTTTGCCCCCCGCAAAGGGGCTTACCTCTAGGTGAGCCAGCACACGCCCGAGTGCAAGGGGGGCTGGGGTCTGTTCTGTCGTAAGGGTCTCGCCCTTGCCGTTTCCTCCGTATATATGGCATTGCAACGCAGTTCACGTCATGGATGCGTGACGATAGCGGAATTTCGCTGCTCAAAGCGCGAGATTACAAAGATGTGATCGGCCTCGCGCGCGGGGGCCAAGCGAATGGCGTCTTCTCAATCGGAAGGCGGGCCCAATACGAGAGCGGGCGGGAGACCGGACGAAGGTGAGGGAATTAGGCATCATGGGGGCCGACACAGGTGCCGGAACGGGGAGCCATATGGCGGCGGACGCTGACAAACATACGTCGATGAAGACCCCAGCGGATAAGACTGGGGCTGCTAAGACTGCAGGGGGCGAGGGCGCTGCGACGCGTTTGCTGCGGCCTGTTGTTTTGGTGGGCATGATGGGCGCGGGTAAAACCGCCGTCGGCACGCAATTGGCGAAGCTGCTTCAGGTGCCGTTTCTTGACAGTGACGAGGAGCTCGTCCGCGCGGCGCAGCGCTCTGTTGCGGAGATTTTCGCCCGCGATGGTGAGGCGTTTTTTCGCGCCCGCGAATCGGAGGTTCTGGCGCGGTTGATGGCGGGGCCGGTTGCGGTGATCTCGACGGGGGGCGGCGCATTCGTCTCTCAAGCCAATCGTGACATGATCGCGCGCTCTGCGGTCTCGGTCTGGTTGAAGGCTGATCTGGATCTGCTGTGGCAACGCGTTCGCCACAATAGCGCGCGGCCCTTGCTGCAAACCGCCGATCCCCGCGCCACTTTGGCCGCGTTTTTGGAGGCCCGTGGCCCGCTTTATGCGCAGGCGCAAGTGATTGTGGAGGCGCAGGCTGGGCTGGGCGTGGAGGCTATGGCGCACCGCGTTATCGAGGCCTTGCAGGCCGAGGATGGGGTCATCTTCCCGCGGAAATAACGGGTTTATCTGCATTGCACCGCATAAGAAACGCGCTGCAATCAATTGATTTATAAGCCTATGTTGAGGAAAGCCTCAGGGCTTAATGAGGGATCGGAATATGCGCGATATCGTTCGGGTGGAGCTTGGAGAGCGGGCCTATGAGGTTCGGATCGGCACGGGGTTGGTCGCCGATGCCGCAGCGCAGATTGCACCACTCCTGCGCCGCCCTCGGGTGGTTGTGGTCACCGATGAAACGGTGAGCGCGACGCATCTGGGCGCACTCGAGGCAGGGTTGGGCGAGATCGAGATGGTCTCTCTCGCGCTGCCTGCGGGGGAGAGCACGAAGGGCTGGCCGCAATTCGAGCGCTGCGTGGAATTCCTGCTGGAGCAAAAGGTCGAGCGCAAAGATATCGTCATCGCATTCGGCGGCGGGGTGATTGGCGATCTCGTCGGGTTCGCGGCGGCGGTATTGCGGCGCGGGGTGCGGTTTGTGCAGATCCCGACAACACTTCTGGCGCAGGTGGATAGCTCGGTCGGTGGCAAAACGGGGATCAACACCGCGCAGGGCAAGAACCTCGTCGGCGCGTTCCATCAGCCGTCCTTGGTGCTGGCCGATATCGGGTTGCTCGACACGCTGCCAGCGCGCGACTTCCTCGCAGGTTACGGCGAAGTGGTGAAATACGGGCTTTTGGGCGATGCGAGTTTCTTCGATTGGCTGGAGATCAACGCGCCCAAAATGGCGGCAGGCGATCATGCCGCGCGGCATTACGCGGTAAAGCGCTCGGTGGAGATGAAGGCCGAGATCGTGGCGCGGGACGAGACAGAGGAGGGCGACCGCGCCTTGCTCAATCTGGGCCATACCTTCTGCCATGCGCTGGAAAAAGCCACGGGCTATTCGGATCGGCTGTTGCACGGCGAGGGGGTTGCGATCGGCTGTGCGCTGGCGTTTGAGCTCTCCGCGCGGATGGGGCTGTGTTCGCAAGAAGATCCGAGCCGCCTGCGCGCCCATCTCAAGGCGCTGGGGATGAAGGTGGATCTGCGCGATATTCCCGGCGATCTGCCGCCTGCCGAGGCGCTGATCGAGTGGATGGCGCAGGATAAGAAGGTGCTGGATGGGAAGATGCGCTTCATCCTCGCGCGCGGGATCGGTGAGAGTTTCGTGACCTCTGATGTTGATCCGAATATGCTGAAAGCGCTTTTGGATGAGGCGCTTGCGGCTTGAACCTCACGCATTAGATTAAGGTCGCGCGGGCGGCCTTAATTCAAGATCGACGCTTGCAGGTTTTGCAGCATTCCCCAGAAGGCCGAGGTGGAGATCGAAATCAGTCCGAGGATCTGCACCTTCACGCGGTGGCGGGTCAGGATCGCGGCGATCTTTTCGGATTGGCCGAGACAGTCTCCGCAATCGCGCTCGATCCGCTTCGCGGTCCCCAGACTCATCGCGCCCACCCCTGTCAGCGGTACGAGAATTAAGGTGATCGCCTGCGCGAGCTCAATATCATAGCCAAAGCCCAGCGTGATCAGTGTGGTGAGCACAAAACTGACCACCAGCATCAGCGCCACACCCGCCTCGCGGCCCATATAGAGCAGTCGCGCCACGTTGATCTGGGTCATCAGCTCCAAATGCCGTGCGGCCTCGCCGCCCTTGCGCCGCGCGCGCAGCACCATGTCAAACGGCACGCCCAGCACCCAATGCGAGGTCGATGACCACGTGACCGCCAGCGCGATCCAATACCACAGGTTTGAAAAGGAGCGCATGTCGATCAGGTCGAAAATCAGGGTCACGCGAGCGCTCCGGTGGCGGGCGTTTTTCAACGCCTGTGAAGGTAGTATCGTGAGGAACTTAGGGGAGAATTTCAGAAATAGGAACACCAAAGCCGCATGCTGCCTTGACCATGTTGCGCGCGATTTCGGGCGCAGCCTGCTGCGGTATTTTAGCGCGCGTCGGGGCGGAGGGCTTGAGCCGAGGCGCGATCCGTGGCACGCCCTTGGCGAGCAGGCCGCAGCTTCGCGCGCGCCAGTGATTGAGAGCCGCCCGGATGTGAGGCTGGCCCTCGAGACCCGCTATTTGAGACCCGCTAGGAGCTTGCCATGACCCCGATCACCCCGTCTTTCCCCGCCTTGCGTCTGCGCCGGATGCGCGCCAGCGCCGCGCTGCGCGATCTGGCGCAGGAAAACCACCTCTCGGTGAAGGATCTGATCTGGCCGATTTTCATCACGGATGTGGCGGGCGCGGATGTGGAGATTCCGTCCATGCCCGGCGTTGTGCGGCGCACGCTGACGGGCGCAGTGCAGGCGGCTCAGGAGGCGGCAGCTTTGGGGATTCCGGCGATCTGCCTGTTCCCCTATACCGACCCTTCGTTGAAAACAGAGACCTGCGAAGAGGCATGGAACCCTGACAATTTCTACAATCGGGTGATCCGCGCGATCAAAGCCGCCGTGCCCGAGATCGCGATCATGACGGATGTCGCGCTCGATCCCTATAATGCCAGCGGCCATGATGGGCTGGTGCGTGACGGGGTGATTGTGAATGACGAAAGCGTTGAGGCGCTGGTGAAAATGACACTGGCACAGGCGGAAGCGGGCGCGGATATTATCGGGCCGTCCGATATGATGGATGGCCGGATCGGCGCGATGCGCAAAGCGCTCGAGGCGGCAGGCCACCAGGACGTGACAATCCTGAGCTATGCGGCGAAATATGCCTCGGCGTTTTATGGCCCGTTCCGCGATGCCGTCGGGGCGTCCGGTGCGCTCAAGGGTGATAAAAAGACCTATCAGATGAATCCGGCCAATTCCGATGAAGCGCTGCGCTTGGTGGCGCGCGATCTGATGGAGGGCGCGGATATGGTGATGGTGAAGCCGGGGATGCCCTATCTCGATATTTGCCGCCGCGTGAAGGATAGCTTCGGCGTGCCCACCTTCGCCTATCAGGTGTCGGGCGAATACGCGATGATCGCAGGCGCCGCCCGCAATGGCTGGATCAACGGCGAGGCGGCGATGTTGGAAAGCCTGATGGCGTTCAAGCGCGCGGGCTGTGACGGGGTGCTGACCTATTTCGCGCCCGAGGTCGCCAAGATCCTGCGCGGGTAAGATTGCGCGGGAATTGCAAGAATAAAGCGTTTTCGCACCCTTGGGATAGGCGGCGGGCCGCTCGGTGCGCGAATAAGGGTATTCGCGGGATGACAGCCAGATTTTTTGGGCGTATAAATCGGGCAACGGGCCATGCAATCCTTATAAGGCCCGACCTACATGACGGAGCGGAACCATGACACAGTATTCCCGACGCGGGCTTCTTCTTTCGGGCGGCGCGCTCGCGGCCCTTGCGGCCTGCGGAAATGGTATCGGTGGCAATAAGGCGGCGCAGCTTGATGCGCGCGTGGATGCCACCCATGATTACCTGATCAGCCAATATCCCGGAACGGCAGATCTGGTGAATAAAGCGGTCGGCGTGCTCTATATGCCGCTGATGACCGAGGCGGGCTTTGGGATCGGCGGCAAATTCGGCCGCGGCGCGCTGCGGATCAACGGGGTGACGGTGGATTACTACTCTGCCGCCTCGGCCTCCTTCGGGTTCCAGATCGGCGCGCAGCAATATGCGCATGTGCTGTTCTTCATGACAGAAAACGCGCTCTCCGAATTCCGCCGTGCGGATGGCTGGGCCGTGGGCGCAGATGCGCGCTACGCACTGCCAGATCGCGGGGGCGCAATTGGTGCGGCCACGACGACCTCGCTGGCACCGGTGATCGCGCTGGTCTTCGGGCAAGCGGGCTTGATCGCAGGGGCCACGTTGGAAGGCACGAAATATACGCGGATTATCCCGTAAAACGCTAGAAGTTCAAATCATTAGGCCGCGAATCTCACCCGAGTTCGCGGCCTTTTCATATCCGTGTCAGGCGAAAACCTCAGCCACCATAGATGACTTTGACGTAATTCTTCGTCTCTTTATAGGGCGGTACACCGCCGTATTTCGCCACCGCTTCCGGCCCTGCATTATAGGCCGCGAGAGCCAAGCGCCAATTGCCGAAGCGTTTATACATCATCGACAGGTAGCGCGCGCCGCCTTCCAGATTTTGATGCGGATCGCGCGGGTTCACGCCGAGTTTCGCCGCGGTGCCCGGCATCAGCTGCGCCAGCCCCATCGCGCCTTTGTTGGAGACCGCGTTCGGGTTCCAGCCGCTTTCTTGCTGCACAAGGCGCAAGAACAGATCCTCCGGCACACCATGTTTCGCCGCGATGGATTTCGCTACGGGCAGATATTCGCCCTTATACCGGCCCGAATAGCGCAGGTTGCCGCCGGATTCGCCACCAATCGTCGCTTCAATGGCGGTTTTCGGCTTCAGCCGCGTCGCGGTGGAATATTGGCTGGAGAGACGTGTATCGAGCAGGGAGGTCTGATTGCGGAACAGGGAATTACGCGAATTGCTGCTGCCCTTATGAAGGACAAGACCCTCCGCGAGGGCCGGAAGCGCCGGAGCGCTGAGCCCCAAAGCGACCGCAAGAACCACAAAATACCGCATTCAACCCCCTATGGTCGCCGCATTCCCTTTTGCACTGTGCCCGAAAACAGGGCAAGCGCTCAAGTCTTGCAGGACTATATGCAGGGTTTTCGCAAATTTCCAGTGAGTGCTGGCGCACAGGGCGCGCGCCGCATGCGCGCAATGCCGATTTCGGCGGCGCTCCGCCGAAGGCGATACCCGCCGTGATCGCGCGCGCAGCGCTTGGCGGATCAGGCGGCGCTTTCCCGCGCGGGCCTGATGGTCTATCAGATGGAAAGTTTCAGATACAATTCCAGATTCGGAGGCTCCATGGCGGGTTCGGTAAATAAGGTCATCATCATTGGGAACCTCGGGCGCGATCCCGAAGTGCGCTCTTTCCCCAATGGCGGCAAGGTCTGCAACCTGCGCATCGCGACTTCGGAAACTTGGCGTGACCGCACCACGGGCGAACGCAAAGAGCGCACCGAATGGCATTCGGTGGCGATCTTCTCCGAGCCGCTGGCAAAGATCGCGGAGCAATATCTGCGCAAAGGCTCGACAGTCTATATTGAGGGCCAGCTTGAGACCCGCAAATGGCAGGATCAATCGGGTGCAGATCGCTATTCTACGGAAGTCGTGCTGCGGCCCTATTCGGGTAACCTGACACTGCTCGGCGGGCGCGGTGATGGCGGCCAAGGCGGCGGTGGCGGCAATTACGGCGGCGGCCAATCGAACGAGTCCTATGGCGGTGGCCAAGGCGGCGGCTACGATTCCGGCTCCTCGTCGGGCGGCAGCTTCGGCGGCGGCCAAGGCGGCGGTTCGGGCGGTGGCGCCCCTGCGGGCGGGCGCGCGGATTTCGACGACGATATCCCGTTCTGATCACGGCGCAAGTTTATCCAAGGCCCGCTCCTCTCCGAGCGGGCCTTTTGTATTGCGTTTTCAGGCGGATCACAGCGCGTCTCTTTGCGGTTTCCAAAGAGCATAAATATCCAATCCCGCGCGCAAAACCCGCGCCAGACCTCGGGCAGGTGCCCGCCCGCTCTTGACATTTGCCCCCCGCAGGGTAGCTCCGATGCCATGAGCGAGCATTACATCTATTCCGGTGCCCCCGAGGGCTATGACGCGGATCTTTTGGCGCGGGAACTCGCCAAAGGTCGTTCGGTTTTGCACATCGCGCGCGATGATCGCCGTGTGGAGGCGATCCGCGCGGCGCTGCGGTTTTTTGCCCCCGATGCGCTGGTGGTGCATTTCCCTGCGTGGGATTGCCTGCCCTATGATCGGGTCTCGCCCAATCCCGATGTTTCGGCCACGCGGATGGCCACCTTGGCGGCGCTGGCGGCGGGCTATCCTGCGCCGGTGATCGTGCTGACAACGCTTTCGGCGGCGATGCAGCGCGTGCCTGCGCGCCAAGTGCTGCGCGCGTCGTCCTTCACCGCGAAAGTGGGCGGGCGGATCAATGTGGAGGAGCTGCGCGGCTATCTCGTGCGGATGGGCTTTAGCCAGACGCCGACGGTTTCCGAACCCGGCGATTACGCGGTGCGCGGCGGGATCATCGACATCTTTCCCCCTGGTGAGGGCGGGCCGGTGCGGCTCGATCTGTTCGGCGATGTGCTCGACGGGGTGCGGCGCTTCGACCCCGTAAGCCAGCGCACAACTGAAAAACTCGCCGCGGTGGAGCTCGCGCCCGTTTCCGAGGTGATCTTGGACGAGCCCTCGATCAGCCGCTTCCGCCAAGCCTACCGCGTGGAATTTGGCGCGGGTGGCGCGGGCGATCCGCTTTATGAGGCGGTCTCTGCGGGGCGCAAGCATGCGGGGATGGAGCATTGGCTGGGCTATTTCCACGAGCATTTGGAAACCCTGTTCGATTATCTTCCCGACGCCTCGGTGATGCTGGATGATCAGATCGGCTCGATCTTCGAGAGCCGCTGGGAAAGCCTCGCCGATCAATATGATACGCGGGTTGAGGCGCTCAAGCGCAAGGACCGCGTGGATTCTGTTTACAAGCCTGCCGCGCCCGATTTGCTCTATCTCGATGCCGCGCAATGGGCCGCCGCGTTGGATGCGCACCGCGTGTTGAAACTCGCTGTTCTGCCGCATCCTCCGGGGCCGAATGTTCTGGATATGGGCGGGCGTTTGGGGCGCAGTTTCGCGCCAGAACGGCAGCTCGAAAACGTGAGCCTTTTCAGTGCGCTGAAAGATCATGTGAAGGCAAAGCTTCAACGTGGCACGGTGGTGATTGCGTCCTGGTCCGAGGGGGCGCGCGAACGTCTGAAAGGCTTGATGGAGGATGAAGGGCTGATCGGCGCCAAGCTGATCAAAGATGCCCGCGATCTGCCCGCCAAAGGCTTGGGGCTGGCGGTCTGGCATCTGGAGCAGGGCTTCGAGATTGACGCGAAAGATCGCCACCTCACGGTGATCTCCGAGCAGGATGTTCTGGGCGACCGCCTGATCCGTAGCCCGAAGAAAAAGCGCAAGGCTGATAACTTCCTGACGGAGGCGCAGTCGCTCTCGGTGGGGGATCTCGTGGTCCATGTCGATCACGGGGTCGGGCGTTACAAGGGGTTGGAGACGATCACCGCGCTCGGCGCGCCGCATGATTGTGTGCTGCTGGAATATGCGGGCGGGGATCGTCTGTATCTGCCGGTGGAGAATATCGAGTTGCTCTCGCGCTACGGCCATGAGGAGGGCTTGCTCGATAAGCTCGGCGGCGGCGCGTGGCAGGCGAAGAAGGCCAAGCTGAAAGAGCGGATTCGCCAGATCGCAGATAAGCTGATGCGGATCGCGGCGGAGCGCTACTTGCGCAAAGCACCTGTGTTGGAGCCCGAACACCACGAATGGGAGGCCTTCTCCGCGCGCTTCCCCTATACTGAAACCGACGATCAGATGACGGCGATCGAGGATGTGGTGACCGATCTCGCCTCCGGCACGCCGATGGATCGGCTCGTGGTCGGCGATGTGGGGTTCGGGAAAACCGAGGTCGCGATCCGTGCGGCCTTTGTGGCGGCAAGCTGCGGCCAGCAGGTCGCGGTGATCGCGCCGACAACGCTGCTCGCGCGCCAGCATTACAAGAATTTCGCCGAGCGCTTCCGGGGCACGCCGCTCAACGTCAAGCCGCTCTCGCGGTTTGTGACGCCGAAAGAGGCCAGCAAGACCCGCGAAGGGCTGGCCGATGGCACGGTGGATATCGTGATCGGCACCCATGCCGTGCTCGCCAAAGCGGTGCGGTTCAAGAATCTCGGGCTGCTGGTGATCGACGAGGAGCAGCATTTCGGCGTGCAGCATAAAGAGCGCCTGAAGGAGATGCGCTCCGAGATCCACGTCCTCACCCTGACCGCGACGCCGATCCCGCGCACGCTGCAACTCTCTCTCACCGGGGTGCGCGATCTGTCGATCATCGGCACCCCTCCGGTGGACCGTTTGGCGATCCGCACCTATGTCTCCGAATTCGATGCGGTGACGGTGCGCGAGGCTTTGTTGCGCGAACATTATCGTGGCGGACAATCCTTCTACGTGGTGCCGCGGATTTCCGATCTGGAGGAGATCGAGACCTTCCTGCGCGATCAGGTGCCGGAGGTGAGCTTCATGGTCGCCCATGGTCAGATGGCGGCGGGTGAGCTCGATGACCGTATGAATGCGTTTTACGACGGCAAATATGATGTACTGCTGGCGACGACGATCGTGGAATCGGGCCTCGATATTCCCACCGCCAATACGATGATCATCCACCGCGCCGATATGTTCGGCCTCAGCCAGCTCTATCAGATCCGTGGCCGTGTCGGCCGCGCGAAGATGCGCGCGTTTTGTTACCTCACCACCAAGCCGCGCTCGCCGCTCACGCCGCAGGCCGAGAAGCGTCTGCGTCTGCTCGGCTCGCTCGATAGTCTCGGCGCGGGCTTCTCGCTGGCGTCTCAGGATCTCGATCTGCGCGGGGCAGGGAACCTGCTCGGGGAAGAGCAGTCGGGCCATATCAAAGAGGTCGGATATGAGCTTTATCAGGCGATGCTGGAGGAGACGATTGCCAAACTGAAATCGGGCGAGTTGACCGAGGCGGAGAATGATGGCCAATGGGCGCCGCAGATCAATCTCGGCGTGCCGGTGATGATCCCCGAGAGCTATATCACCGATCTCGATGTGCGCTTGGGCCTTTATCGCAGGCTGTCGGGCCTGACGACGAAGGTGGAGCTGGAAGGCTTCGCGGCGGAGTTGATCGACCGGTTCGGGCCCTTGCCGAAAGAGGTCAACACGCTGTTGCTCGTGGTGCGGATCAAGGCGATGTGTAAACGTGCGATGATCGCGAAGATGGATGCGGGGCCGAAGGGCGTCACGCTGCAATTCCACAACGACAAATTCCCCAATCCGTCGGGGCTTGTCGAATTCCTCACCGATCAGCGCGGGCAGGCGAAGCTGGCGAATAACAAAATCACCGTGCTGCGCGATTGGCAGACCGAGGCCGATAAGATCAAAGGCACCTTCGCGATTGCCAAAGAACTGGCCGCCAAAGTTCGCGCGGTGGAGGGGGCGTCAGTCTCGCTTGCCGCGAAGCCGCCCGCGAAACCAACCCCTTCCGCAGGGGCGCGGCTCGCGGCCGCAAAGCCGAAACGCTAGCGACGGGCAGGGAGGCTGACACGGGCCAGCGTGGGGGTATGAAATTTATCCCACCACGCAATTGCCCGTTGCAGCGCACCCGTCCCTCGTCTATATCCGCCGCAAGGCACCCGTAGCTCAGCTGGATAGAGCGCTGCCCTCCGAAGGCAGAGGTCACAGGTTCGAATCCTGTCGGGTGCACCAATCATTTCAAATCGTTAGGTAATATTGGCGGTTTCGCGGCGCGCTCCGTATTTGTTACGCGTAACAGATACGGTAGTTTTTGACCGTGTTTCTATCTCCCACGGCGCTCAATCGCCTCGAGGGCTGAGCGCATGTGATCGGGGGAGTGATGCCCGTAGACGTTTCGGATTGTCTCCTCTGACGTCGAAAAGAACCCTGCCGCATCCCACGTGTTGACGCCTGCCTGCATCGCCCATGTAATTGCGGTGTGTTTGAGCGTGTGAGGTGTTACCCCCGAAAGTCCGGCATCAAGGCATGCCTTGGTAAATGCCCGCTTAATATCATTCACAGCCCCGCCGTTATACTCGACTGCCCATGTCGCGCCCTGGTCTCGCCAACGTCGCAAGTGTGCCGTGAGGTGCTTTGGGATCGGCGCGGGCGTTCTGCGCTTGTTTGTCATGCGTTCATCTCCGCCCATTCGATACATGATCCCTGCATCTAGATCGAACCAACCACCGGCGAGGTTCGCGGAGAACTGCATGCGCAATATCGCGGCTTTCCGCGTCCCCGTGTAGATCCCGATCAGGATGAAGCGGGCAAGATGCGCCGATTTGTGCCCGCGATATGCCGCCCAGATCAGCCTCGCTGCTTCGCTGCGCGTTAACCATCGCTCCTTTGCCTTCGGCTTTTCCGGTAACGTGACTGTCGGCGCGCTCGTGAGGTAGCCCTCGCGATGGGCATAGTTGAGTGCAGCTTGCAGCGTTCCAAGCTCTCGACGTACTGTGCCGTCTGAGATCTGTGACCATTGAACCGGCTCACCGTCTTGCCCGCGCGCGGTCACGCGCTTACGGGTTTTGGCATAGCGACGGCATGTCTCGCCCTTGATATGGCTGACTTTGAGCGCACCCCAAAACGGTGTCAGTGCATCGATGGCGTATCCTATCCGCGCCGGTGCTGCGGTTGTCGCGGCGTATTCTTCGGCGTAGATCCCAAGGATTTCGTCAATCGTTACGGCTGACGGCTCATTGGCAGTACCTGACCGCCCTTTTGTTGCGATGTAGGCCGCGAGAGCTTTTTCAGCTTCGCTGCGGCTTGTGTGGCCCGTTGAGATGTCGGGATTGCCCGTGTCCCTGATGTACCAGACTGAACGGTGGGCAAATTTGTGGAGGCGGGCTCCTTTTGCGGGCCTTGGCATTTTCGGATGAGCCTTTCTATATCGGCGGAATTGATGAGCGGCTTGCGACCGATCTTAATGATGAAACCATGTTGCTCTGCAGCCTGCCGGAATGCGGCGCGAGGGACGCCAATCTGATCGGCGGCATCGTCAAGCGCCAGTAGGCGGGGCAGACTCGGTCCGTCGAAACTCTCGTATTTGCTCATAGTTTCACCTCCTCATAATCGCCCTCGCGCTCGAGCTGCTCGCGCCGTGACGGGATCCAGTCTAGCTGCGTGGGGCCGTTGTGGCCTTTCTCCCAAATGATCCAGCAATAGGCTGTCGCGCTGGTTGGCTTGGCCAGCTTTGGCAGGCCCGTCTTTGGGTTGATGATCGGTTCGCCGGTCTTTCGGTCGTATTGCTCGATCGGGATATTCGGGTTCACGATCTTGCCCTTGTGCATCACTACGCGATCGGAGAACTGCAGGAATCGAGCGGGGGGAGAGATTTTGAAGAGCTCATTGTGGCGTGAGATGCTTTCAAGGAAGGCCGTGCGGACAATCACTGCCACGCCCTTGCGGCTGGTGCGAAGGGCGCGCTCGATGAATTGCTGCGCGAGGCGGAAGGGCGGGTTGGTCATCGTCCAATCCACCTGGTCTTGATCGGGGCCAAACAGGTAATCCTCGACCAAATAGCCGGCGCCGTAGTCATGGATGTCCTGACAGATCACGGTGCCGAAATACTCGGCCAGTGGACGGGCCATATAGCCGCGGTTTGCGGCGGGCTCGCGCACCGTCATACCTTGATCGATGCGATTGAGCCGCGCCAGATACTCGCATACAGCGCGTGTTGCCCAAGGCGGCGTTGGGAAGTCGTCCAGGCTCTTATGGGGTTCCGAGCGCTGCTGCATCACAGCGCTGCTGCGGTTCTGGTTCATCCCTTTCCCTCCGCGATAGCACGGCTATTGGTGCTGTGAAGGTCTTCGATTTCGCGAAGGGTCCATGCAACATACTCGTGCCCTAGAACGTCAATCGCCTCCGCGATCACCTTCGCCCGCTCATCTGCGCGGATGGCGTCAAAGTGTGGCTGCATGGCTGCGACACACCACTCTGCGTGGCCCGCCCATCTCTTCCAGTAAGTTTCATTCGTCGCATTCTCAGCCAAAAGCCGAGCGACTGCCTCAATTTGCTCATCGTGGGTCATGCGTCACCGCCGTTCAGGGCTGCGCGTGCATTGGCCTGAACGCTGGCCCAAGACCGCGCCGCAGCCTCCGTTCCCTTGGGCATCACGCGGACCGTGCAAACTGTCTCGGACATTTCGATGCCCAGCTCTTCCGCGACCCAATCAGAAAACGCAACTGAGGCTTGAAGCGCTGCACGCAATGCGTCACGTTCTGCGGTCAGCTCTTCCAGGCGATCCCGCCCTCCGGCGGTCATGGTCATCTGGGGAATTTTCACCATCATAGCCCCCAATATTTTATAATTAATAGCAAGATGCCCCAGGCGGTGCCCATCACGCCGCCTAAGATTACTCCGCTGCCTAAAATTACCCCTGCGACTTTGCTATAAAGGGGCAGGCGCTTCGGTTTTGCCCATACGGCGACCTTCGCCTCGATCTCGGCGCGGATTAGGTCCGGTTCGTGGGCCTCGGCTAGGCGGGCGAGGTGGGTTTTGTCTTCGGTGTCGCGGGTCATGTCTCATCCTTCCCGGCTAATGGCATCGGCGGCATCGCACGCAAGTCGGCGTTTGCCTCGTCGGCGGTGATCATGACGCGGGCCGACTTGAGCGCTCGGTAGGTGCCGCTAGCTGGCGCTAAGCCGATTATGCGAGCGGTGGCTTCATCCTTGGCTCTAGCGGCTGCGGTAGCCTCCCAATGAGCCTCGCGAGCGGCGAGTTGGCGGCGCGTTATTTCAGCGATGAGTTCTGGCACGGTAAACCGGTCCCACGCCTGCCATTCACCGCCGCTTTGCTTCGCCAGATCAATCAGGGCGGATTTGCGCAGTTTTCTTGTTGGCTCCCATGCCCATTGGGGAATGCGGTCAATCATCACGCCACCTCCCTCTTAGGGCCAAGCACCGCGGCGAGCTGGCCGCGTAGAAGGCGGTTCTCAGCCTCCAGTGCCTCACGGGCATCGATCTCGGCTTTGAGCATGCCCTCGGCGCGCACACAGCGGGCGGCGATGGCGCGGTGGTCGTGGCTGCGCATGAGAGCGCGGGTAGGGCAAGGGTCAGCCATTGCGGGCCTCTTTCGATTGCTTTTTGATTGTCCGCGCCTCGTGCTCGAGCATGGACACTGCCATGATGGCGGGCTTCAACTCGGCGGGAGCGGCGTCGTAATCGCGCCCGAAACGTCCATTGAGGCGGGGCAGGATGGCGCGCGGAACTGTCACCCAGTTCTCGGGCGCTGTGTTGAGCTTGTTCCCATCCCGAGATTTCAGAACCATGCCAGCCTCTAGCGGGCCATTGGCCTGTTCCCAGAGGTAGCGGTGCTTGTGCATGAAGCGCGTTTTGTGACCCGTGTGCGGGTTCACGCGCGGGACTTTCATCTCGATGTAGCCATCTTTGGTCATGCGCTCTGACCACATTGGCAGGAGGTTCGCTGGAACCGTTCCCGACTTGAACTGTGTCTTGGCGGTGTTCGGGTGCGACGGCATCGGCTTGCCCTTGGTAAGGGATACCTGACCTTTCACAAACCGTCCGTTGCGCCCCGTGTGCCAGCCGTTGCGCTTGCACAGGGAATGGAAGTTATGAAATTGCACGTCCTCTCGCCCGAATGCCTTGCGAAATTTTGCATAAGCCTCGGCGCGGGGCTCGGTGCAGTGGGCCTTGATCCACGCCAGTTCCTCCACCGAATAGCTGATGCGAACGCCCTTCATTTCTCGGCCCCGCCAATCTGCGGGAGCATCGGCAAGACCTGCGCGCCGTGGCTGGCGAAGAGTTTCGCCGCCTCGATCTTGAGCTTGTTGTTCTGGATCACTTGGTCTGCCAGATCCACGATCGCGCCGGCGCGCTGGACCTCGGCGTCCAGAGTTTCGGCATCGAGTTTGGTATCTTTCAAGCGATCGAGCGCGGAGAACAGGTGATCATCTAAGCTGCTAAGTTTGGTCATTGGTCAAATCCAATCATGATGAGGGCGGTGGTCATTGCGCCACCGCCTGCGCGGCCTGCGCGTTGGCCTCGGCCATGATGCGGGCGAGGATCGCCGCGCCGAGGGCGGCATTCATCGCGGCGCTGGCTTCGGGGGTGTAAAGGTGCACGATCATGCAGTCCGCTCCGCACGCGCTGATGGCCCTTGGGATGGATCTGCGCGCAGGTCATCAAGGCTTTCATGGTGGGGATCGGCCAGCGCTTGCGCGAAGGTGTTCATCGCCCCGACCGCCGCTGCGTCTTGGTCGTTGATCTTGCCGTAGCGGGCCAATGCAAACAGCATAGCCACAACAATAGGCTTGAACTGTTCGGGATCGCTGCTTTGGAGCGCGCCGATCATGGCAGTGCCTGTCTTGGGGGCATTGAATAGTGGGGCGCGGCTCATGCAGCACCGCCTTGGGTGAGGGGCGTTGCAGCGGTGCGGAAATCGCGGCGGATGCGGGCGCAGAGCAATTCGGCGCGGGCGGCGTCGGCGTGATCACCGTAGTGGATAAGGATATCGCAGGCGGCGGTGAGCTGATTGGGCGTCGGGTTGCGGCTCAGCATCGTGGCGCGGGCGATTTCGAGCGCGGCGTCGCGCTTCTTGCGCAGGTCGGTGAGGGCGATCAGCTCGGCGCGGGTGCCGAATGTGCGGCAGAAATTGTTGGTCGGGTGCATTTGGGCCTCCGGTGAAAAGGCCCCAGCGGGGGAAGAGATCACCGCTGGGGCAGTTATCCGAGGTGCAGGTATCGCGGCACTCGGGAACTGGTGCGGAGGCTCATGTGTCGCTCCGATGAGAGAGACAATAATGGGGGAGTTTCCCCTTGTAAACCAAAAAGGGGAAATTCCCCCATTTTAGATTGCATTGAGACCGTACGACGGTCTATGTTCGCCTCATCAGAAACGAAAAGGCCCCGCATCGGGCGGGGCTAGGGGGTGAGCATCGATACTGCAGTAATCCATTGAATCATGTCGAGAAGTAGAAATGCCGCTATGCTGCTGACAATTCCTATGCGATGCCACCAAACGAGAGGACGATTAATCGCGTGATATCAGTAGGACTGGTAAAGTTGCAAAAGCAGCCGCTCATGGACAACGCAGCGAACGGCGGAAATGAGCCCAAACTACCGAATGCTGCAAGGCATCTGAATGTCTGCTTTTATGCGGACAAGTCTATCTGCATATGCGGAAGTGTCCGCCCGGGAATCGAGCCAGATGGCACGCGATTGACTGTCGAGAATCCGAGCCCACGATAGAATGCTTCCGCCTCCGGGTCTGCATCGAGACGAAGAACCTTCAAGCCCTTTTTCCGCGCGAACTCTTCCACGGTGGACCAAAGTAATCGTCCGATGCCACGCCTCTGCCAGCCGGGAGCTATGAAGAACGACCCGATCATGCCAGTGAGTCCGTCTGGATCGACTTCGAGGCTAATGAACCCGCACGGTGTTCCACTATCTGCCACCCAGTATTCGTGGGCGTCGAGTGAGGCGGATGTCACACGCAATTCATCGGCACATGCCGCCATGAAAGCATCGTCGTAACCGTTCGACTGCTTGGATGCCATGGCCAGCATCGTAAGGGCTTCGACGTCGTCGTGTTTTGCCTGTCGAATTGTTACGTCCATAAACGATTTTCCGTAGTTGGAGCCGGGAAAATTGAGGGTCAGTCTATACGTTTAACGGACACTCAGGTCGAGCGGGCGAAAGGCAGAAAAGTCCGCGAACCAGTCCATGGCGCAGCGCGCGGCAAAGGTCCGCTCCGAGCCCATTTCAACCAAGATGGCGGACGCGGCATTTCGCAGCCGCAGTAAAGAGGGCTCGGAAAGATCGGCCCTAAGCCGACATTGGCGCCCTCTGTGTCGGGCGACCGGTTTAAGCCCCACAGCGGCCCCTTACACTAAACATGCCGACGGTTTGCTTAAGCCCGAAGCACTGTAGATGATGCGCCTTAACTTTATGTACCTAGATGTAGGCGCACCACTTGAAAGCGCGCTTTTCATGCCCCACATAGAACATCCGGGCTTTTTCGGCGGAAACGCCGTTCCGGAAACGTCATAAACTCAAGTCGAAAATCGCTGTTTTGCTTCTGTCGACCGGCATCCTTTACGCACTAGGAACACTCGGCATTGGGCCGATGTCATTGATCGGGGGACTGCCTATGGGAAATGAACTGAACTATCTGATTGGAAACTTTAGCCTCGGCTACTTCGCCAGCTATATTTGCAACCTGACGTTTTCGCCGAAAGAGCCTGGCGCTTTTACTTCTCGGCCTGAAGTGTGAAACACTCCATGAGTGTTTATGCTTAGGTGAGAGAGAAGAAGCACCCGCCCTTCACTTCCGGCCCGGGACTGACGTTCAGACAACGCGTGGAGAACGTCCGCTCCAACCCAAACACGACACTAGGTCGCGATGTAATTCAACATGGATTCCGATACGGGGTTTACCGCCATGCTGAACAAGGTGCTGGCGCTCCGGGATGGTCGCGGGGCGCTGCCTGTTTAGGATGCGGTTTCTTTCGACGAACCGCTATCCTCAAGGCGAGAAACAATGCTCCGCAAAAGATTTGAAACGTATTCAACTTCTGACGCTTCAATGCTGTAGGCATCAACCCCGTGGACAATCCTATTCCGCAACTCTAACGCGGTCAGCAGAGCGCGAAAATCGCGGTCGTCGATCTTCCGATCTATTTTAAGACTTTCAAGAAGGTTGCGAACCGAAAAATATTTCGGGTCTTTCTTGCTGACATGAGAAACAGACCGCGCGATATTCTCAAACTGTGCCCACTCATTAATTAGCGCAAGCTTCATGATCTCGTCAGACTGTTCGAGAGACAAGTGCTTGGTGCGGTCGCGAAGGTATGAAATGCCGAACAAAGACACAACTGACATCACAGCGCCAGAAAACGCTATCAGCATCCCCATTTGCACTTCGCGAGAGAGATCAATGTCCAAAAGAATATACGCGACGTAGAACACTCCGAAAAGGGCCGTCAATGCCCCCGCGAAAGCGTAGACCTTAAGAATGAGTTCCATCGAGGACCGCTTGCGCAATTTTTGGCGGAGCATCTCTTGTTCAGCCAGCGCCATTCTAAGATCATCTGAATCGCTAAAAGGCATCTTATACATCCATGAGAACGGACACGGTGATAACCACCGCAGTCACAACTAGAAGCAAGGCAAAAAGCACGAGGTTGTTGCCTTCGGTCAACTTATCCGAATTGAAGAAGAAACCGACCAATAATGGCAAGATTGACGCCGCTATTCGGGTTACCACTCTCCAAATTCTCCCTTTCTTTTTGGTCGGTAGTCGTTTCTTGAAAACCACCGCGTCATTGACCATTCCCTGAGTTATTTCGGCAGGACCATTATCGGAGTTCATACTTGCTTCGAGGCGATAACATTCGGATATCAGTTCCTCTAGGTATTCAGCTGTGGCCGCGCGCAAGCGGTCTTTTGCTGGCTGGCTGAAACCGGCCAGCGTTTCATCGCTTAATGTAACTTCATTCGACATAATTACTTCCGGGCCAACTCTCCTAACATCCTTCTTCGCAGATAGTCGGCTGCAAGTGAAGCTACATCTGGCTTTCAGCGCCGTTCTAGCCGCGCGGACTTAACAACCACAGGGGCCTTTTTCGGCCCGTCCTTACTTACGCATAAGATCGCTTTCCCGGCGTTCCATGTCCAGCCCTACAAGCTGCCGCGCCGCGTAGGAATAGGCGAGCGTATCCAGCGCCTCGTTCCGGCGGCCTGAAATCACCTCCCAAACCCGCATGGGGCGGCCCCGGTTGAACTTTGTCACCAGCCGTTCGGCGCGTATCTGGTCGAAATAATCCCCGGACAGGTCTTCCGAAAACAGGATAGTTTCACCGTGGGCAATGCGCTGGTGCAAGGCCACTTTCGTGCGCTCTGCTGCCGTTCGCCCTGGCTGCAGCGAATGCCCGCTCTCCGCCCTTCCTATCGAAGGTACTCGCAGGCGGAGCACGGATTGCGCGAGCGCAGCGAACGGCAGGAAGGTCCCGCATGTCAGGCATTTGGTCTAAGCGTTGCGAAGGTCTGCAGTGCTTGTATTTTCACGCTTCTTGGCTGAATTTTTCCGCCATCCATCTTATGGCGAATTGCTGCCACATGTGTTTCTGCAGCGGCTGGAATTCGTCATACTTTCCTAACAAATTCCCTAGGTAAGTGAAGCTTCACAGGTGCAGCCCATTTGAGGCGGACGTCGTGCATGTTAGTGCCTGTAGGGTTGATTGAGAGCAGGTTGAACAGCCCCGCCTCGGTTCCTGACTTCACCTGTTTAACCCAGACACGACCTGCCTCATCTGCGACGATGCACATGCGCCCAATTGCTTCGGTTGGCACCCCCAAGGCATCGCGGCTGTAGAATAGCAGATCGCCCTCGGCGTAGGCAGGTTCCATGCTGTTGCCCTCGACCTCAACGGCCACAACGCCGCGCGGGGATAGCTGGGGCGGGCATTCTACATGGAAGAGGCCATCGCCTTTGGCATAATCGTCTACTAGGTGGACTTCCGCCCCTGCGCCTGCGCGCCCCGGTACAGCTATCGAGACAAGTTTTCCACTGGCGGTAAAAACGCCAGATTCTCCAATGGCGACGATCTCATCAAGTGATCGATTGAGGACACGTGCGAGCTCGACCGCGTTCGAGACCTTCGGAGATGATCCAAAACGGATCAGATCCTTCACGCCCGTTTCGCTCATGCCTGCTGCTTCGGAAAGGGGCTTCATCTTGACCCCTTCCGCATCCATGATGATTTTGAGGCCGCGCACGAAGGCGTCTAGGTTCTTCTTTTGCATATGCAATGGATATCCCATTGCAAAATTTCGCACGATGGGGAAGTTCCCCTTGTCATAATGGGGGAACTTCCCCATATTATCCGACATGGAACAGCTCATCTTTGAAATCGAAACACACTGTGCCGAGTTGGGCATTGCTCCACAAAAGTTGCTGCGCACAGTGATTGGCGCAAACTGGGGACAGTGGGGAAAGTGGAAGGACGGCTCGTCTAGTCCGACGATGGCCGTCGCTGATCGCATCCGCGCCCATATCGCGGCGAACCCGCCTGACGTTACATGTGCACAAGTATCGGAGGCCTCCTAGCATGGGCCTTCTCTCCCTCCTGTCGCGCCACTCAGCGCCGCCCGCAATGACTGCCGAAGAGGCGAAAGCACTGCGCGCCCGCGCGGATGCGGCTGCTGCGTTGGCCTCTGACCTCGCGCGGGATCTCGAGCGGATGATTGCGCGGGTTGATTTCCTCGCGCGCCAAGTGCGTGAGCTGGCCGAGGCCTCCAAAGGGCGCGGCAAGGCACCGGATTGTTCGCCTGACCTCGAAGCGTTCTTCGTTTCCGATCGGGCAGGGCCGCGCACATGAGCCGTCATCCCAATGCCTCGATCAGCCCGCGCAGCGCCGCACCCGCCTCGGCATTCGCCTTGAGCGCGGGTGTTTCGCGGTCACGCGCTTCCGCCTCGGCCAGATCCTGCGCCACGATCAGCCGCAAGGCGCGCGGCGCGGATGCGAGCATGGCGACAAGCGCCGTGCGGATCGCGTCCACCTCGGCCAGCGCCTGCGCGGTGCTGTTCGCTGAATTCCTATCCCGAGCGGTCTCCTCCACACGGCGCATGGGCCGCGTGTCCGTTCGGGTGAAGTCGTCGTGCATGGGGTTCTCCCTCTCCTCGCATGGCGCCGACCTCGGGCGGGTTTCTGGGCGGTCACCCGCCCGAGGTTCCGATTTCAGCAGATTGCGCGACGGCGCGGGGCGTGGCGAGGAAACAAGGTTTCCAGTGTCGGGCGAGGTGTCAGCATGACGAACATACTGGACACGGTGCATTTGCATATGCGGGCGCTTGTGCTGCGGATCGGTTGCTATGACGCCGCTGCGGAGACGATTTCGGCACGTTGGGGGCGGGGTGTGTCGAAGGGCACGATCTCGAAACTGATGGCTGGCGGCTTGGATTGGCGGTTGGTCGATGTGATCGCGATCGAGGATGTGCTCGGCTGGTATCCCGTGACGCGGCTCTTGGCGCAGCGGATGGCGGACCATGAGCGCGAAAAGGACGTGCCGCTGATGGAACATGCCGGATCGATCTCGTTCGAGGTTGGCGAGGCGGTCGTCGCATTGCTGGCGGCGGAGCAGAGCAACCGCGCGCAGGATCACACGCAAGCGATCAAAGAATTGCAGGACGTGGTGGCAGCGGCGCAGGGCGCAATTGCCACCCTTAAGAAGCGGGGGAAGCGGAATGGATGAGGTGTTTTTCATGACCAACCCGCATCGGCTCGATGATTTTTTGGGGGCGGCGCAGCGCGTTCTGATCTCGCAGGGGATGAAGCCGAGCGGCAAGTGGCTCGATGATATCCTGCTCGCGCGGCCTGATGTGACCCGCCTCGTGCCTTGGCGCGGGCAGTATATCAGCCTGCCGCGCATGATCCTGGTTGATGAGATCAAAGCGCGCCACGGCACAGATGTGATCGGTGCCTATCACCGCGTGACGCGCGGCATTCCGGAGGAGCGGTGATGGTTCAAGCCCCGACGCCCCATAGCGATGCCGATGCCGTGCTGATCCATTCCTTGGGTTGGCTCGCCTCGAATTACGGTGCCGATCGCGAGACGCATGACATGGTTGCGAAAGTGGTACGCGAGGCGCTGCCGCATTGCTCGCGCAGTGTCCGCATGGTCGCTGATGTGGCTGACGCCGCGGTTGAGCTGATCGACATGCCGAACCCTACATCCGTGCTGCGCGCGCGGCGGGTTTTGGAGCGGTTGCATATGCTCAAACTCGGGGCGGCGGCAGAGGCCATGCGAACGGCGCGGCGGATCAGCCGATGAGTTTACAGAATGACCATCGCCCGGAGGAGGCGAACGCACGCCCGATCTTCGAGGTTGCGGATATGCTGCAAATTCAGGTGGGGCGCGGTAGTGTCGAGCGGGTTGGCCCATGCCCGAAGTGCGGGGGGGTAGACCGCTTTGCGCTCAATGCCCGAAAGAATGTGTTTCTCTGCCGTCGTTGTGACGGGAAGGGCGGGCCAGTTGATCTGGTGATGTTCACGCTCGGGATCACGTTCCCCGCAGCGCTTGAGTGGATGTGCGGCCCGCGCGCGGACGTTTCCGAGGCGGAGATCGCGCAGCGGCGTGCGAAAGCGGCGCAGGCGCAGGCAGAGCGAGAGCGCGAGAATAACGCCTATCGCAGCCGCGCGATTGCCTCGGCGCGCGAGATCTGGGCGCAAACGCTCCCTGCCGAGGGCACGGCTGTGCGCGCCTATCTCGCGCGGCGCGGGTTCTCGGAGGCGATCTTGCCGCGCATCCCGAAGCGGATCCGCTTCGCCCCTGAGGCGCGCTACATGGTCCCGAATGGAAAAACATGGCGCGAGATCCATCGGGGGCCGGCTATGGTGGCGGCGGTTGATGGGCCGAATGATGCGGTGTTGGCAGTGCATCGCACGTGGATCGATCTCGATCAGCCCAAGGGCAAGGTGATCCTGCCTGTCAGCGGCCAGACGGATGGCAAGCTGTGGCCCGCGAAGAAGGTTCTCGGATCAAAAAAGGGCGGTGTGGTGATCCTGCGCCAACCCGAGCGCGCGAGCGTGTTGGTGATGGCGGAGGGCTTGGAGACGACGCTCTCTGCCTTGGTCGCCGATGCCTATCCCGATGCGGCTTATTGGTGCGGCGTGGATCTGGGGAACATGAGCGGCAGGCTGCGAAGCGGCCCTGGTCTTCGCTATGCGGGCCTGCCGGATCTCGAGGATAGCACGGCCTTTGTGCCGCCCGCATGGGTGCGCCGCCTGATTTTCGTGATGGATGGCGACAGCGAGCCGCGTGCAACGCGGGCAAAGTTAGAGGCGGGCCTGCGCCGTGCGATGATCGCGCGCCCCGGGCTTGTCGGTGAAATCGTTCGCGTTGGCGAAGGGTTGGATTTGAATGACGTTTTGATGGGAGGGCGCGATGCCGAGTGATCTGGAGCGCGTTGCAGGGTTGATGGCGCAGGCGGAGCCTGTTGATTTGCCCGACGATCTGCGCGGCGAGTTTATGCCGGATGACCGGTTCCCTCCCGCACCCACCGATCCAGAGGAGCCGCCGCTCCCGCCCGAGCAGATCTGCGCCGGCTATCCCCTGAATGACTACGGCAACGGCCTGCGCTTCGTGACGCATTTCGGGGAAGATCTGATGTGGGTGCCGCGCGTGGGCTGGTATGTTTGGACGGGCCAGCGCTGGCGGCGCGATGATGACGGGATCGAAGTTCGCCGGATGGCGCAGAGGCTCGGTGGCCTCATTGTCGAGGAAATCCCGTGGCTCACGCTGCAGGATTGGGAAATGGCCAAGCTGGGCGATGAGGCAAGCTTGCGTGCGGAGCTGGGCGAGCTATCCGCCCGCACGGGGCAGGATGGCAAGCCGGATCCCGAGGCAGCGGATCAGATCGAGGCGGTGAAGCGCAAGCTGGCCGCGATCGATGCGCTCAAGAAAGAGCTGAGCGAGTTGCGGGCAGGGCATCGGCGGTTCGCGCGATCCTCCGGCAATACGGGCAAGATCGATTCCGCGATGCGCGAGGGGGGCGTGGGGATTGCCTTCGAGTTGGATCAGCTCGACGCCTCGGCGCTCGATGTGAACTGCGAGAGCGGGGTGCTGCGGTTCTCGGTGGATGACCAGACCAAACAGGGGCGCGGGCGCTTCGCCGAAGTGACGCTGATGCCGCATGATCGCGCGGACCGGATCAGCAAGATGATGCCCGTGGTCTATGACAAAGACGCTCGGGCCCCGCTGTTCGATGCGTTCCTCGAGCGGATCCAGCCGGATCCTGTGATGCGGCGGTTTTTGCAGCGGTGGCTTGGCTTGTCGATGTCGGCTGTCATGGTTCAAAACCTCGCCTTCTGGTACGGCTCGGGCGCGAACGGGAAGTCTGTTCTTGCGGATCTTGTGGCGCGGATCATCGGGGATTATGCCGCGACGGCCAAGATCGAGAGCCTCACGGGCCGCAACAAGCGCGGCGGCGGGGATGCGACGCCTGACCTCGTGCCCTTGATCGGTGCGCGCTATGTGCGGGCCTCCGAACCCGATGAGGGCGAGCGCCTGCAAGAGGGGCTGATTAAGGAGCTCACGGGCGGCGAGCCGATCCTTGTGCGGGCGCTGCATTCCGACTTCGTTGAGGTTCGACCTCAGTTCAAGCTGACAATCTCCGGCAACCATAAGCCCGAGATCAGGGGGACAGATGATGGCATCTGGCGGCGCGTGATGCTGGTGCCGTTCGATGTGCAGATCCCCGAGGCGGAGCGCGATCAGGATCTCGGCAAGAAGCTCTGGGAGGAGCGAAGCGGCATCCTGAATTGGTTGGTGAAGGGGTTGCTCGACTTCCTCGAGATCGGCCTCGATGTGCCTGATGTCGTGGCCGATGCCACGCGGGAGTTCCGAGAGGAGAGCGACCCGATTGCGGCCTTCCTTGAGGCCTGTTGCGTGGTGAGCGGTTCGCATGAGGATAGTGTCACGGCGCGCGACCTCGGGGATGCATTCAATCTCTACCTCGAGGATCGAGGCGAGGGGCAATGGAAGCCGCGCACGGTCTCGCTCAAGCTCAAGGAAAAGTCGCGACGATGGAAAAGCCCGGTGACAGGGCAGGGGTTCACGGCGCGCAAGAGCAGCACCATGAGTTACGACGGCATCCGGTTCAACGATGTCTTCAACAAGCGGTTCAAGGAAGCGCCACGCGATGCGCAGGGCAGGTTCTTGCGCACCTATGCCGAGGCCGAGGCTGACGTCTGATCTCCCGCACCCTCTCGTCAGTTTTGGGGAGCATGGGGAGGATAACTATGGCGCAGGGAGGATGAATTCGGGGTGAGGGGGAGAGCGGATTGTGAACGGTATCAGTTGGTTAGCGGGGATTTAGGGAAGTGAGGGAGCATAGGGAGGATAATTTCAACCTTCCACGCGCGCGCGAATGAGAGGCGGCGATAGTCACAAAAACCATTCTTGCGCGGAACCTTCCATATTTCCTCCCTATCCTCCCTGACCTCCCAAAAAGAGAGATAACGAATTGAAAAGTAACAATCTTTCTAACCGCGACGCGCTGAAATCATCCTCCCTTTGATGAAGCTATCCTCCCTATCGTCCCTGCAAGAATGAACGATTATCAATATCTAGATGCGATAACGCTATGAGGCACAAAATGAAGCATTTCCCCTTTAACGATCTCGACGCTGGCCTCCGCCCTTCAACCGTATCAGCGGATGCGTGGCGCAAGATGACCTCGGCTGAGCGGGTGGCCGCGATCAAGTCAGCACATACGCCTCCGGCTGCCTGCGGCCCTGACGTGGTGGCGGCTCCGGCTCGCGGTGCGTTTCGGACCTATGACCCGATCGGGCTGGTGCCAGGATCGACAGAACGGGTGCGGTCGGAGGCGCATCGCGGAGAGGGCGAGGCAGTTGCACGCAAGGGCGTCGCGGTGGTGGATGTGTTTGATCGGATGATGGTTGAGGCAGCTCGCCGCAAGATGCCTGCGCCGCTGACGCCTTCGCAGATCGCCATCGGTCGGCGCTATCGTTGGGTTGCGGAGCAGCATGACGCGGGCGGGTTCAAACTATCCTCAATCAATTCCACGGGCGGCGGCGCGGGTGCGCTGGATGTGATGGATCTGCGCTTGGGTGAGCGGCGCGAGCTGGTGGCGCTGCGCGCGCGTGTCGGTGACGGTGTTGCAATGGAGGTGCGGCGGGTTCGTCCGTCGGCGCGTGGTGTCGAGAACCGTTTGATCCGCGATCTCGATTTGATTGATCGCGTGTGCTTGCGGGATCTGACGCTGACAGAGGTGCTGCGCGCCTTTGGCTGGTCGAACCGTGGCGGAAACACAGCGGCACTGCGCGGGGCGCTGTGTGGCGCTCTCGACCGGATGATCGGTTACCGCTGAAAATAGAGATTGACGGTTACGTCGCTCCGATGCTAACGAATCAATATGATCTACAATAGCGCCTGCCGGAAACGGTGAGGCGCTTTTTCATATCCACCTTGCGGTGATGATGATGTTCCACCTGAATGTTGATACTGCCCAGTTCGACCGCGCGCTTGACGGGCTGTCGGAGAAGCGGATGCCGTGGGCTGCGGCGAATGCGCTGAGTGACACGGCCAAGGATGTGCTGACGCACATGCAAGAGCGGATGGAAGTTGTCTTCGATCGGCCAACGCGGTTCACCAAGAATGCGTTTATGGTCTGGAAGGCGAACCCGCGCACATTGACGGCGGCGGTGCAGGAACGGCCATCGGTGGGCAAACGCCATTACTTGAAGATGCAAGAACGCGGCGGGGCGCGGGCGCAGACCGGGCTAGAACAGCTTCTCGCCTCGGGCGTTGCCTATGAAGGGGCGCTTTATGCCGCGATCCCCGCTGATGGGGCCAAGCTCGATGCGTTCGGGAATTGGTCGCGGGGCGAGCGCAATCAGGTGCTCTCGGATCTCGGCGCACAGCGCGACACGCGGAGCAACGCGACCAGGGCCTCGCGCAAGCGCAACAATAAACGGTCCAAATACTTCGTGCCCAAGCACGGGTTGACGCCGGGGGTGTATCGCCGCGACACAAGCGGCAACCTCGATATCGTGCTGGCCTTCATCGATCATGCGCCTGCTTACGAGAAGCGGCTCGGGTTCTACGATGGCGCAGGCGAGGTGTTCGAAGAGCGCCTGCCGATCAACTTGCGTGCCTCTTTAGAGAGAGAATTGGCGAAAGCGGCCCTGAAGGCAGGGGGCTAGGTCTCGGGTCCTTCCGGGGCGTCTTTCGCACACGGGTAATTCGCGCCCCGTTCCGTGCGCGTTTTTTATATATTTCCCAATAGGATATGGGGTTGTTGTTGGGGTTTCAATGGACACTGAACACACACCAACCGAGTTGCTCGCGGTCGAGATCGACCCTGAGCTTCGGGCCATGTTGGATCGGTTTCCGCTGCCGACAGGTGTGCAGGATGCCGACTGCAATCAAGAAGAGATTGCCCAAGCGCTGAACACGACGGTCAACACCGTGGCCAAGTGGATCAAGCAAGACGGGATGCCCGTGGCGCAGGCGGGCGGCAACGGTAAAGCCTATGTGCTACGCCTGTCGCATTGCTGGGCTTGGCGCATGGCGCGGGATGCTGACGCGGATCAGAAAAATCGCCACAACCGCGCGCAGGTTGCAGCGATGCAGGCGTCGTTCCTCGGTCTGGATCTCGATGATCCGCAGGCCCAGATGACGGCAAAGCAGCGGCGCGAAACAGCGGACGCGGATATCGCTTGGTCGCGGGCGGCACATTTGCGGCGCCAGCTCCTGCCGTTGGCTGATGTGGTCGATTTGCTGGAATCGGTCTGCAAGGTGATGCGCGACGGGATCGAGGCGATGCCCGATCGGTTGGAGCGTGAGTTGGGGTTACGGCCTGAGCAGGTTCAGGCGGTGGTCCGGATTGGCAATGACGTGCTGCAAACCATGGCCGAAAAGATTGAGGGGGCCGAATTGCAAGAGCGGGACGTTCCCGATGTCGAGGTTCAGAAACAATGGGTGATTTAAGCAAGTTCGGCGGTTTTGAGCCTCTGCCGCCTTACACCGATGCCCGCACGGCGCTGAAAGTGGCGTTGCCATCGTTGCGGCCAGCGGAGCGGATCTCGGTCACGGAATCGGCTGAGCGCCATATGCGTGTGAACGTCTCGGGCCAATGGCAACCGTTCCGGCGCGATGTGACGCCCTATATGGTTGAGCCGACCGATATGATCGCTTCGCGCGAGTTCCGCGGGCTTGCCTTCGCAGGACCGTCGCAGTCGGGCAAAACACAGATGCTGCAATCCGCAGTCTCTTACACGATCATGAGCGACCCCGGACGGGTTGCGCTGTTCCAGATGACGCGGGATGCGGCGGCACTGTTCGAGCGCGAGAAGATCTCGCCGATGGTGCGCAATAGCCCCGATATTCGGGAACGGCTTGCAGCCGGTCGCGGGTCGGACAACATGTATCAGAAGCTGTTCACAGGCGGGACGCATCTAACGCTCGATTGGCCGACCATCGAGAAGCTGAGCTCGACCACGATCCGGCTGGTTCTCGGGACGGACTTTGACCGCTGGGGCGGCAATGTTGATGGCGAGGGTGATGCCTATACGCTGATGCGGGCACGGGCGCGTAGCTACATGTCACGCGGGATGGTGGTTGTTGAAAGCAGCCCTGGCGCGCCGATCAAGGATGAAAACTGGCGGCCACAATCGCCGCATGACTGCCCGCCTGTGAAATACGGGATTTTGTCGCTCTATCCGGGCGGAACGCGGGGGCGGTGGTATTGGCCATGCCCGTGCTGTGGCGACGAGTTCGAACCCACGTTTGCGCGGCTGATCTATCCAGACTCGGCAGATCCGATGGACGCAGGCGAGCAGGCCGAAATGCGATGCCCGCATTGCCGCGAGACCTTTGGGCATTCGCTCAAGCGCGAGCTGAACAGTGAGGGGCGGTGGCTGCACGAAAGCGTGCCGGATGAGGATGGGAAGGTTCGGTTGGTCCCGGTGGACGATCCGGATCTGCGGCGCACCGATATGCTGAGCTACTGGCTCGACGGGGCGGCGGCAGCGTTCTCGAGCTGGGCAGAACTGGTCACGGCCTATGAGCAGGCGGTGGAGCTGTTCGAGGCCACGGGTGACGAGGATCGCTTGCGTGCGACGATCAACACGGGTCAGGCGCAGCCTTATTTGCCGCGCAGTGCGTCGTCGGAAATGGAAGTGACGCTGCAAGGCCTGAAAGACAAAGCGCAGGGGATCGATACGCCGAAAGGGGTGGCGCCGTCTTGGGCGCGGTATCTGACGGTATCGGTTGACGTCCAAGGCACGCGGTTCCCCGTGGGGGTGACGGCATGGGGCGAGGGCGGGCGGCATCAGATCATTGATCGTTTCGACCTTATCACGCCACCGGACGGCGCACCTGGGGGACAGGATCGGGCGCTACGCCCGTTTGAAGTTGCCGAGGATTGGGCAGTTCTGGAACCGCTATCCTCAAGGGTCTGGCCGATCGAGGGCAGCAATTGGGGCCTTAAGGCTGTGTCGATCGCGATTGATATGCACGGTGGTGGCTCGACCACCGATCATGCCTATCGGTACTATCGAGGCCGCCGCAAAGCGGGCGAGGCAAAGCGCTGGTACCTGACACGCGGCAACGGTGGATTGAAGCACACGGATCGCGTGTGGTTGCGGGCACCAGAGCGTGCCAGTGGGAAGCGGCGTGTCGCTTCCGATATCAAGATCCTGAACATGGCAACGGATCGTCTAAAGGATGCCTGCGCCGCTTCGCTTCGGCTTGTCGATATCGGGCAGAATATCTGCGTCATTCCGGCATGGATGGAAGTTCCGGAGTTGACGGAGTTCACGGCGGAGATCCGGACGCCGACCGGTTGGCAAAAGCGTCAAGGGATGGTGCGGAACGAGAGCCTTGACCATCTGGTTCAGGCGCGCGCGCAGCACATCATCCTCGGAGGGGAAAGGATCGACTGGGCTGCGCCGGCACGGGGCTGGGCGATTATCTCGCAAGACAACGAATTCGCGGTTCGCTTGATCGAAGAGAGCGCGAAGGCCGAGCCAGCAGAGGACGAGAAACCAATGCGCCCGAAACCTCGGGCGTCTGAGCAAGCTGCAGCCCGCGCGCCGGGCCGTGGCGGATGGATCCAGCGGCGGGAGAAATGGCTGTGAGCGACTTCACACAGAAAGACTACCAGACGCTGTGCGGCATGATCGCGAAGGGCGTGACCAGCTTGAAGTTGGGGAATGGCGAAGAGGTCTCGTTCCGAAGCCTTGATGAGATGCTTCGGACGAAAGCCTTGATGGAGCGCAGCCTTGGGATGCGCAGCGGCTCAGGCCAGCACTACCCAAGCTACCGAAAGGGCTAAGCCAATGAACTTGATTGAACGGGCTATCGTGGCGGTTGCGCCCCGGTGGGCGGAGGGGCGTGCGCGGTCGCGCGCGGTGGTGGCACATTACGATGCGGCTACGGTCGGACGTCGGTCCAGCAGTATCCGCGGGGATCGGACGGATGCCGATGCCGCCTCGCGCAAGCGCCAGATGATGGCCGCATACTCGCGCGACATGGTGCGCAACACACCCTTCGCCACGCGGGCGCAGGCGGTGATTTCGGGCAATGTCGTAGGCGACGGGATCTTGCCCAAGGTGCAGATCCGCGCGGGTCGCAAGCTAAGCGATGATCTGGCCAAGAGGATCCGTGCAAAGGGGCTGGCACGGATCGAAGCACTGTTCGACACGGTCGAGATTGACCGCCAGAAGCGGAACAACCTCTACGGGTTGCAGCGCCTCGTGATGAACACGGTTGTTGATGCGGGCGAATGCCTCATTCGCTTCTACCCTGGCGGCGATGCCAAAGGCTCGTTGCCTTTGGAACTTGACGTGCTGGAACCCGATTATCTCGACACATCCAAGCTGTCGTTTGCAGCCGATGGGGGGGAGATCCGAGACGGGATCGAGTATGACGCAGAGAAACGTCGCGTGGCCTATTGGCTGTTTCCGGAGCATCCGGGCGGTGATTGGTCGCCCGGAATGCGACGAGGGATTTCTGAACGGGTTCCTGCCGAAGAGCTCTTGCACATTTACCGGATGGATCGCCCTGGTCAGCAGCGCGGGGTGACATGGTTTGCGCCGGTGATGTTGCGGCTTCAAGATCTCGATGATCATGAAGATGCGCAATTGATGCGTCAGAAAATCGCGGCATGTTTCGCGGCGTTCCGCGTGCTCGGTGATGCGGGAACGGCCCGCGCAGTTCCCGACACCATCATGCCAGGCATGATCTATGATCTGGGTGACGGTGAGGACGTGAAGTTCGCAGCGCCTCCCGGCGTTGAAGGCTACGACGAGTTTACGCGGTCGGTTCTGCGCTCTGTCGCAGCTGGGATGGGGCTGAGCTACGAGGCGCTGAGCGGCGATCTTGCACAGGTGAATTTCAGTTCCGCCCGTATGGGGCGGATCGAGATGGATCAGAACGTCAGCGTTTGGCAGTGGCTGATGCTGATCCCGCAATTGCTGCACCCGATTGGCAAGCGCTTCATCGACGCATGGGCGGCGGTGGATGCGGAAGAAATGTCTGAGGCAGGCATTCCGGATGACATCTGGGATGATCTCTTTGTCAGCTGGGTGCCGCCACGCCGCGTTATCGTTGATCCGGCCCGCGAGTTTTCCGCGCTGCAAGAGGCGGTGCGCGCTGGCTTCGCATCACGGCAGCAAGTCGTGCGTCAGCTCGGCGTCGATCCGGAACGTCTCCTCGAGGAGATCGCGCAGGATCGCGTGGAGGCCGACGCGCTCGACCTGATCTTTGACAGTGATCCGAGGTCAGACCTCGGGCGCAGCCCTCAAGTAAAACCGAAGGAGACCAAAACAGATGAATGAGCTGCTTCTTTACGGCACGGTGGGTTCCTCCTTCTGGGAGGAGGAATACTTCACGGCCAAGCAGGTGCGCGATCAGCTCGCGGGGCTATCTGGCCCGTTGACGGTGCGCCTCAACTCGGGCGGCGGCATCGCGACCGAAGGGCAGGCGATCTACACCGCGTTGCGCGGGTACGATGGGCCTGTGACCGTGATTGTCGAGGGCATTGCGGCCTCGGCCGCCAGCCTTGTTGCGATGGCGGGCGACACGATCACCATGTCGATGGGCGCGGTGATGATGATCCACGATCCGGCCTCTTGGTATGTTGAGGGCCGTGGCACCGAGGAGGATCATCTGCAGGCAGCCAAAGGCCTTCAGGTTATCGCGAACGCCTATGCGGGCATCTACGCCAAGCGCGCTTCGATCGGGATCGAAGAGGCGCGCGAAATCATGAAATCCGAGACCTATTTCGACGGCCCCAGCGCCGTGGAGGCAGGTTTTGCGACCAACGCTGAGGGCGATGGCGATGAGACGGCCCCCGCGGCTTTCGATTATCGGCTCTATACCAAAGCCCCTGCGAATTTGCAGGCACAAGCGGGCGAACTGCGCTCGAAACGGGCACGCGCATCGGTCTTCGCCATGATGGCGGGGGCCTCCAATTCCAAAATTAAAAAGGAGAAGCCTATGGCTAAACAGAAAATCACGGTGGCTACCGCTTCGGATGACACCACCGAAGGCGATGCCGAGGAAGATGACGTTGAAACCGCCTCGGATGACACCGAGATCGAGGCCAGCGCGTCCGACGATACGGATGTTGAGGCCGAAGGGGACGATGAAGCCGAGGCCGAGGAAGAGGGCGCGCCCGAAGCTCTGGCAATCGTGAGGATGTGCGCCCGTCAGGGGCTGTCCAGTGACCGCGCGGCGGATTTCCTCGCCCGTGGCCTGACCTGCCGCGAGGCTGTCGCGGAGTTGAACGGAAAAGGTTCCAAGGTGAAGATGACCAACCATGCGCCGCGCGCGCGGATCCTGCGCGATGAGCGCGACACCCGCCGCACGGCAATGTCGGCGGCTATCGTCGCGCAGCTTTCGGGGGCTTCTGATGTATCGGCGGCTGCACGCCCCTATATGGGCCAGTCTCTGGTTGAAATGGCTGCATCCTGCATTGGGCACCGTGGTCAGATCCGCTCGGCTGGCCAGCGGATGCAGGTGATGATGGACGCGAGCCATGCCACCAGCGACTTCCCTGCGATCTTCCAGAATGCATTGAATAAGCAGCTTCTGGACCGCTATGCGCTCGCCAGCCCGACCTATCGTGCAATCGCGAAACAGAAGAACTTCCGCGATTTCCGCCCGATGCCGTTGGTGCGGACCGGTGATTTCCCGATGCTCAAGCCGATCTCCGAGACTGGCGAGATCAAATGGGGCACCTTCGGGGAAAGCGGCGAGCAGGCGATGATCAGCTCCTATGCTGTCGGCGTCACGATCAGCCGCCAAATGATCATCAATGATGATCTGGGCGCAATTGACGAGGTGCTGTCGAGCTACGGCGAAACGGTCGCTTTCTTTGAGGAGAAAACCTTCTATGCCTTCGCGCTCGCTGCGCAAATGGCGGACGGCAAGGCGATCTTCCACGCGGACCACAAGAACCTCGCGGGGGCGGCGGCGGCGATCACCACGCAAAGCGTCTCTCTGGGCCGCGCCGCGATGCGCAAGCAAAAGTCTGTTGATGGCAACAGCATCATGGGCAACGCACCAAAGATCTTGCTTTGTGGCCCCGATAAGGAAACCGAAGCAGAAATGTTTGTTGCGGCTATCACGCCAACTTCTGTGCAGGATGTAAATCCGATTGGACAAAAGTTGACCCCGGTCGTGACAAACGAGATTTCGGGCAATGCGTGGTATTTGCTGAGCGCTGCGAACCCTTGCTGGGTTTACGGGTTCCTTGATGGGGCCGAGGCACCGCGCCTGCGCACGGAAGAACCGTTCGGCACGCAAGGGTTCTCGATGACCTTGGAGCATGACTTCGGGATGGGCGCGGCTGACTTCCGCGGTGGCTACAAGAACGCCGGCGCGTAAATCGCCGGATCCTGATCTCTGACGATAGGGCGCCTTTGGGCGCCCTTCGTCATTCTGAAACCCAATCATAGGAAATCGGTATGAAAAACTTTGTGCAGAAAGGTCACGGGATTTCCCTGACCGCGACCGCTGATGTGCTCGGCGGAGGTCTCGTTGTGGCGGGTGTGCTCTGCGGTGTCGCTCAGCATGACGCGCTTGAAGGCGATCCGGTCGAGGTGATGCTGGAAGGCGTCTTTGATCTCGAAAAGGTTGCTGCGGAGGCGTGGGAGGAGGGTGACGCGATCTATGTCGATCCGGCAACCGCTCTGGCCACCTCGGCAACTACTGCTGGGAACCTGTTTATCGGGGCCGCTATCGTTGTTGCGGCCAACCCGTCCTCGACAGGTACCGTCCGCCTCAACGGCTCGACACCAGAAGCCGTCACCTCGTAAGATGCGCGAGCTGTTTAGCGGCATGGCCGGATTGCTGAACGATGTGTTTGGTGATCCGGTCAGCTATCAGCCGGTTGGCGGCGGGGCGGCGCAGATCATCCCATCGGTGTTCCGCAATGAGGAGGCGGTGTCCTCAGGTCCGGATGGGCATGACGTGCTGATGTTGATGCCGATCTGGCGGGTGCCGAAGGATCTCGGGATTAGCCCGGTGAAGGGCGATGTGATCGATCCGGGCGACGGCAAAACATATGCTGTCATCAACCGTCGCCCCAGCATCTCGCCTGCCGGTGATCTCTTCATTATCTGCGAGCTCGAGGAGGTGGGCTGATGCATTACCGTGCAGTCTACCGATCATTGGTGCGGGCGGCGATGCTGGCCAGCCCAGAGTTCGGCGCGTTCAAAGCGCGTTCTGCTTGGGCGCAGAAGATCGATCCGGAGGAGTTGCCCGTGTTCGGGGTGGCCACGCCGCGCGAGACCAAGGATCTCGAGGGGCATGGCACCTCAACACGGTCCACGCAGGTGATCGTGGTGCTCAAGCGCCTCGGCGGGGATGATCTCGAGGACGTGCTTGATCTCGATAGCGAGGCGGTGGAGCGGATCGTGCTTGCGGCCTTGCTGACCGATCCGGAGCGCATGGTGACGCTGAGCGATACCGAGGTGACGATTGACGGCTCCGGCGCACAGCGCGTCGGGACGTTGCAGATGACCTTCAGGGCCGAGTTCTGGCCCTTGGAGCCTGAGGCCTAGCGGCGCGGGTTCATGCTGTCGGGTACGCCCGATCCACATTCAAAACATAGGAGAGTGACATGGCTGCAAGTAGCGGCGTGACCCGTGGGTATGGCTCGACGGTCCGCGCGGGCGTGGGCGAAGTGCCGACCTTTACAACCATCGTTGGGGTGGAAGAGTTCGATATGCCGGACCAAACGCCGGACGATATCGACGTGACGCATCTGAATAGCCCCGGCGATACTGAAGAGAGCATCCCCGGTATGAAGAAGGCTGTCGATTGGGATCTCAACATCCAATACGCGCCCGGCAGCGATACCGATGTGTTGCTGACCAGTTTGCGGGTCTCTGGCGAGGACTTCTTGTTGGAGATCAAGGCGGTTGGCGCGGAAGCCCGCACATGGGCGGCTTACGTCAAAAACTACCGTGCGACGGGGATCAACGCCAAAGGCAAGATGATGTCGGTGGCGAAGATCCGCGTTAAGGCAGAGGTGGTCGCATAATGGCGGGATCGTTGAAGGGCGAAGTGCGCCTGACGTTCGAGGGCAAGCCGCTGACGCTTATCCTCGATTTTAATGCGCTCTGTGCGTTCGAGGGCGAGGTGGGTGAGAACGCCCAGACGCGCTTGGACCAGTTGGAGAAGGGGAACGGCTCGCTGTCGGACATGCGGGCGCTCCTCTGGGCGATGCTGCAGACGCACCACTCGGACATGACCTTGATCGACGCGGGTCGTGTGATTGGTGAGGGGATGTCGGAGGTCGCGTCGGCGCTTGCCTCGGCCTTCGCGGCTGCCATGCCCGATGAGGGCAAACCTCGCGGAAAAAAGCTGACGGCGACCACGAAGACGAGCAAGGCGAAAGCACGGACGCCAAAGACACTTCGGGGCCGCTGAGCTACGCTTCTTTACTGGAAGGTTACATCGCGGCGGGGTTTGACCCTGCCGCGTTTTGGTCTCTGACCCCGCGCCTCTATCTGATCCACGTTGAGGGGGCCGCCCAGCGATCCCGTCGCGAGCGGATCGCGCTGGTCGAGGCGACGTGGGTCGGCACGCATGTCGATCACGACGGGCTCAACCAATACATCCGCGAGATCCAGCAACTCGCACCGCCTGAACCGCTTCCGCCTGAGGCGCTGGCGGGCCAGCTTGCACGCGCCTCTGCGGGCGTGGGCGTCATCACCATGGCCGATTATCTGAATATGAGAGGATAGAGCATGTCCACAGTTGCAGCGCTGCGCGCGACCCTCGGGCTAGACGGGTCCGCGTTCCGGCAAGGTTTGAACGCTGCGAAGGGCAATGCCAGCAGCTTCTCCTCACAGATTAAGAAGCTGATCGCCCCGCTTGCAGGGGCAATCGGTCTCGCCTTCTCGGGCGCGGCGATCCGGAACCAGATGGATTACATCGATGCGCAGGCAAAGATGGCGCAATCGCTTGGCACCACCTCGGCCTCGCTTCAGGTCATGGAACGGGCAGGCGAGCTGGCGGGTGTGAGCCTTGGATCGGTTGAGCAATCGGCGAAGGATCTGCAGCGTCGGCTAAGCCAAGCGGCGAGCGGCGCTGGCCCTGTCGCGGAGGCGCTCAAAAAGCTTCAGCTCAACGCCAAGGACTTGATCGATCTGCCGCTTGATCAGCGGATTGCAGCCATCAATGGCGCGATCGAGAAGTTCATCCCTGCCGCACAGCGCGCCGCGATCGCGGGGCAGCTCTTCGGCGAGGAAGGCTCGCTGTTGATGACGCGGCTTGATCCGAAAACCATTGCGCAGGCGGCGGCGGAGATTGACCGCCTCGGCTATGCGATCAGCGAGGTGGATGCAGGGAAGATCGAGCAGGCGAATGATGCGATCTCGGCGCTTGGTCTGATCGGGGATGGCCTAGTCTCGCAGATCACGGTGGCGCTGGCGCCGGCATTGGATGCGGTGGCGCGCGGGCTGGCGGCGGTGATGGCAAAGGGCGGGCCGGTGCGTGAGACAATCCGCGTGCTCGGTGAGCAACTCGGGCGGCTTGCCAGCTATGCGATTGCTGTGGGGGCCGCATTTATGGGGCAGTTTGCGGCGGGAATGGCGCTGGCGATCGCGCGAACACTACGGCTTTCGGGGGCACTCGCGGCATTGCGGGTTGCGTTAATCCGCACTGGCTTCGGGGTGCTGATCGTTGCTGCAGGTGAGATGATCCATCAGTTCTCGCGGTTGGTCAAAAGCACTGGCGCATTTGGCACTGCGATGGGGCTGGTCAAGAACGTGGCCGTTGAGGTCTGGGAACGGATCAAGATGGGGGCAGGGCTTTTGGGCGAGGAAATCGATCTCGTCTGCATGAAAATCAAGGCCTCCTTCGCGGGGGCATTCGCGTCGGTCCTTGAGGGCTGGGCGGGGATGATGGGCGCGATGGGGTTTGAGGCGGGCAGCGCGGGGGCA
>JBLXEV010000014.1:0-89853 GCA_048262715.1 Paracoccaceae bacterium | reverse complement strand
TCGGCCAATGACGCGGGCCAGAGCCTGACCTATGCCTGGGCGCAGACCTCCGGCCCCGCCGTCACCCTCGCCTCTGCCACCACCGCCAACCCCAGCTTTACCGCGCCGACGCTGGCCATCGGCGACGCGGATGCGGCCCTCACCTTCGAGCTGATCGTCAATGACGGCATCGCCGATAGCGCGCCTGATACCGTCCAGATCACCGTCACCGCCCCCGGCAACACCGCCGCCACGGCGGAGGCGGGCCCCGCGCAGAGCGTCGCCTCGGCGGCCCTCGTCACGCTCGACGGCTCCGCCTCCTCGGCCAATGACGCGGGCCAGAGCCTGACCTATGCCTGGGCGCAGACCTCCGGCCCCGCCGTCACCCTCGCCTCTGCGACCACCGCCAGCCCCAGCTTTACCGCGCCGAGCCTCGCCATCGGCGACGCGGATGCGGCCCTCACCTTCGAGCTGATCGTCAATGACGGCATCGCCGATAGCGCTCCCGATACCGTCCAGATCACCGTCACCGCCCCGCTCGATATCACCAGCCCGACGGTTGCTCTGAGTGACCTGCCGGATCGCTACAGCGTTGACACGTCTTTCTCTGTGACCGTCACGTTTTCCGAAGCGGTGAGTGGCTTTTCCTCAGAGGATATCAGTGTGACGAATGCGACCGTGACCGCGCTGAGCGGGACTGGCGCGCAGTATGTGGCGCTAATCAACCCGACCAACACCTTCACAATCAATATCAGTATTCCGGCTGCGGTCGCGCATGATGCCGCCAACAACCCCAATCTTGCCTCAACGATGGCGGCAATAAACCCGAACACCGCACCAATTGCCGAGAAGGCCATCGTCGAGGCGCTGAGCGCCCGCGGGCAGGCGTTGATCAACGCGCAGCCAAAGTTGCGCGGCTTTCTGGACGGCACTGGGAACTCTGGGCTGTCGGCCCAAGTCAACCGCGGCCTCGGGCAATTTACCATTGGCGCGGGGGGCACCGACGCGCGGCTCTGGATGCGGGCGCAGGGGCAATGGTCCACCACCGACACGACCTCGCTCGACTATTACCACCTGACGATCGGCGGGCATATTTACCGTAGCGACACGCTGATCTTCGGCGCGATGGCGCAAACCGACAGCGCCAAAGCCACGCTTGAGGCTGGCGATTTCAAGGGGCGCGGCTGGTTGGCGGGGCCCTATGTTGTGGCACGGTTGCCGGATCAACCGATCTATTTCTCGGCCTCGCTGTTGCACGGGAAAACAACCAATTCGCTGACCCTCACGGGCTGGCCTACGGATGATTTTTCCTCAACGCGCACGCTGTTCACCGCAGGGCTGGAAGGGCGCTACACGTTCGAGAGCGGCCTGACCCTGATCCCGTCCTTCGATGTTGCACGGCTGAGCGAGCATCAAAAGAGCTATACGGACAGCCAAAACAACGTGGTGAGGGCGCAGACGATCCGCCAGTCCAACGCAAGCCTCGGGCTGTCGTTTGAAAAGCCGCTCTCGTTTGGCCATGGGGATCTGCTGCTCACCGGCGGGATCGCGGGCGTGTATTCCGCACAGCAAGCGCCGGGTGCGTCGCGCCACAGCCAGCATGGGCGGATGGAACTCGGGGCGCTCTACGCAATTGATCCGATGACCAGCCTCAGCGTGAGTGCCCATTATGATGGGATCGGCGACCAATCATATGAGGCTTTTGGCGGATCGCTTTGGTTTAAAATGCGGTTTTGAGGGCTCCGAAGAAGCGAGAGGGCATTCTGCATTCTGCGACGTTCCGCACGCGGCGATATCGCGCGAACTGCGGCCCGCTCAAACGATATTTGCCGCAGAAGCAAATAGTCCCGCACCATGTCGATATTGATAATTCACACGCAGGAGTTGCAGAAACGGGCGCGACTGGTCAAACTGTCGCGAAATAACGATTACTCCGCGAAAAAATTTGTGAAAACCAACCGGAAGGGATGGTGCGTGGGACGTTTGGTCTATGTCTGTTTGTCGGACCTGCACGCAGGGGCTGACAATTCACTCCTCAGCGCGAGCACATCTTCGCCCAGCGCACCGTCGGCGGTGGCGGCCTTTGGCGCGGCCCTCAATGGCCTTTTACAGCAGCATCATGCGCATCATTTCGGTGCCAACCCTGCCGCTGATCAGGCGCCGGAGTTGCTCTTTCTGGGCGACACGCTGGATATGTCGTTTTCGGGCCTCGATCAGGCAGCGCAGACCTATCAGGACTTTCTGAAAGTGGTTGTCGACCCAAATCTTGTGTCGCCTCAAACGCGCTTCATCCCCGGAAATCACGATCAATCGCTTTGGACAGCGACCCGCGCCGCCACGGCCGCGCGCAATATCGCGCTCGACCAACACCCGCTTTTGCCCCCCGCGACCGCGGGCGATCCCGCCGCTGCGCTTGACGATCCGCTGCTGAGCGCGATCCACGCCCGCGCAGGATTAGGGCCGGTGAAGACCTCCTATCCGAACCTCATCTTGTCGAAAGAGGGCCGCTGTGTCGTGCTGCATCACGGGCATTTCTGTGAGCCGATCTATCGCGCCGTGTCCCATCTTTTGGACACACTGGAGGGGCTCGACCTGCATTCGAGCACCGTCGCGCGCTTGTCGGATGAAAACGCGGCGTGGATCGAGTTTGGCTGGTCAGCCTTTGGTGGCAGCACGCCCGCGCTGAACCGCGAGTTACAGGAGCTTTACGCGACGGTTTATGTCTCGTCGCGCGCCAATGAGGTGCGGCGTAGGATCGGCGGTTTGCTCCGAGATTTGGTCGCGGCGCGGCTCCCGCATGTGGGGGCCGCAATGGCGCAATCGATTGATCGGGCAATCGCAACCAGCGTCGATCTGGCCTTGGGATCCTATACCGATCAGGCGCGATCTTCGGTGCTATCTGCGGTGAGCGAGGCCGATATCGCGGAGTTGAAATGGTATCTATCGGGGCCCGTGCGACGCCAGTTGATCGACGAGCTTGGAGACATCCCCCAAGATTTAACCTTCATTCACGGCCATACCCATCGGCCCTATTGCGCAAAACTTACCCCCGGCGGCGGCCTACCTGTTACGGGGCTTTGCAATACCGGCGGCTGGTATCTGGACAGCCCGATGATGAATGCGCGCCAAGGGGTTGCGCTGGTGCTGATCGATGATGCGCTGAACACGCTATGGGTGCCCTGTTTCTCCACCCCGCTGAACGGCAGCGCGATGTCACAGGACATCCGGCTGGTGACCCCTGAAACGCTCGACGGGAAGGACTTTCGCGATCAGATCTGCGGTTGGATCGAGACGCAGGCAGACCTCTGGATCACCCTGCGCGAGACCGCCTCGCGCGCCTATGTGCGGCTCGCTAGCTCCGACGAGTTTCGTCCGGTTGCGCGTCCCCAAACTCTTTCGCACGAGGGCCAGATCCTATGACCAAGATCTCCAAACCCTTTGCAGAGCTACGCGGACATTCCACCACAGTGCTGGTTGTCGGATCGGGTTACGGCGGCGCAATTGCCGCCTCCCGGCTGGCGCGCGCGGGCCAATCCGTAACGCTGGTGGAGCGCGGGCGCGAGATACGGCCGGGAGGATATCCGAGATACCAATCCCAGCTCCTCAACGAGATGCAGGTCAGCTTAGCGACTACGGGCGAGCACGCAGGGCCGCGGGACGGGCTGTTCGATCTGCAGATCAATGAGGATGTCAATGTTTTGGTCGGCTGCGGGCTTGGCGGCACCTCGCTGATCAATGCCAATGTGTCGCTTGAGGCCGATCCACGGGTCTTCCTCGCGGAAGGCTGGCCCACACCATTGCGCGATGGCAGTCTCAACCTCGCGCCTTATTACCAGCGCGCGCGGGCGGCCCTTGGCGCAACCCCCTACCCACAAACCTCACCCAGCCTGCCCAAACTCAAAGCGCTTGAGATTGGCGCGCAAGCGCTTGGCCAACCGATCTCGCGCCCGCCGATCAATGTAAGCTTCACAGATGGCCCCAACACCTTCGGGTTCGAGCAAAGCGCCTGCACCCTGTGCGGCGATTGCTGCACCGGCTGCAATTACGCGGCGAAGAATACGACCTTGATGAACTATCTGCCCGACGCCCGTGCGTTCGGTGCGGATATCTATACCGGAACAACCGTCAGCCATTTGGAAAAAACCGACCAAGGCTGGCGCGTGCATTTGCAGTCAACGCTGGATGAAACGGCAACGCAGATCATCGACGCGAAGATTGTTCTCTTGGGGGCGGGCACGCTTGGATCGACCGGAATTTTGCTCCGAAGCCGCGAAGACGGGCTGACGCTCTCGGAACAGCTTGGCCAGCGCTTCTCGGGCAATGGTGACGTTTTGGCCTTCGGTTACAACGCGAATATCGAGCAGCGCACCGACGCGGAAAACGGCACCCCGATCCAGCCCTCGCCGATCCGTGGGGTTGGCGCTGGCCCCAATAGTCCCGACACCGATCACCCGGAGTTCCAACCCGGCCCTTGCATCGCTGGGGTGATTGATTGCCGCGATGAAACGGATGTGCGCAAAAGTCTGGTGATCGAGGAAGGCGTGATGCCCGGGCCGCTGGCCTCGACCCTCTCCGCGGCGTTTTTCGTGACCACCGCAATCCAAAGCGATCCGCTGCGGTTTCTCGATGCCAAACGCAGATTGCTGGATGCGCAGCAAGTGTCCGAGCGTATCCAAAGCGGCGCAGATATGCGCGATCTGGCCTTCTCGGGGCCGCTGAGCCGGACAATCTCCTATCTCGTGATGAGCCACGACAGCGCACGCGGCAGCATGGCGCTTGGCGCCAAGGGGCAGATCGCGGTGCGCTGGCCCGACGCGGGGCGGGAGGCGGCGTTCCGCAACGATAACGACAAGTTACGGACTGCCGCCGAGGCGATCTGGGCCGAGAGCGTGGCAAACCCGATCTGGTCCGAGGAAATGGGCCGCAAGCTGATTACCGTGCATCCCATCGGCGGCTGCGCGATGGGCGATGATGCGCGCTGCGGCGTTGTCGATGCCTATGGCCGCGTGTTCAATCCTGACGGCGGTATCCATGAGGGGCTCTACGTCTGCGACGGCGCAATTCTTCCCGCCGCCCTTGGCGTCAACCCGCTCCTGACAATTTCGGCCCTTGCCGAGCATATAGTGGAAACCCTTGCGCTAGATCACGGTTGGAGGATCGATTTCGAGGCACGCCGCGAGCTTCCCGCCCCGATCCTTGCGCGCGCCGCCGCGCCCGAAAGGTTCGACCAAAGCCTTGCGCAACTGCTGGCCGCCTTAACCGCCTTCGTGGACTGCGCGAAGACCAAGGATACCGACGGCGCGATGCAATCTCTGGGCCGCGCCCTTGCGCAGTTGCCCGCGCTTTTGGAGGGTTTGGGGGTCTCCAGCACATCCAAACTCGCCATTGAAGCGGCAATCGCGGCCTTCCTCGCCAGCCAAGGCGATGCGATCGTGACGGCCGCCCCCTTGGTCGAGAAATCCCTGCCGTTTCTGGCCGGGGTTTTGGAGTATGACAGCAACGGAAGCCTGACGCCGCTCTTCGATGCTCTGGAAACGATGGGGGATTTCAGCCCAGGCATGGGGTTTGACGAAACCATGCGCGGGTTTGTCTCTTCCGGCGTGCTGGATCCGAAGCATTGCCTCTCCTCCCCCTATGACATCGCCGCCTCGCAGGCCGATGCTCAAGACATCATCGGACGATTCAAGATCCGCATCGACACGCTCGCGCAGTTGACCGCTGATCCGCTTCACCGCGCGCATCTGAGCGGCGAGGTGGACTGTGCCCTCCTCGGCGGAACTTGCTCGCTGGACCCCACGGCCGCGCAATTTGCCCTGCTCGCGCCCGATGCCACGCGGGTGGCGAGTTGGCAGATGATCTACTCGGGCGCACTCAAGAACCCGAACGGCAAGAGGTTCTTCTTCCGGGGGATCAAAACGCTGGAGCGCCGCACCGGATCAAACTGGTGGTCGGATTTGACACGGCTTGAGGTGGATATCTTCGACGGGCCAGAGGAAACCGGCCCAATCATCGCACAGGGACGGATGGATATTGGCCTTGCCGGACTGGCGGCGGCGGCGATGAGCCTGCACATCCCAAGCGAGTCCGATCTCCTCACAGATCTACTGGCCCTGATCAACGACATATCCAAAGCCCCTTCCCTCTCGGAGCTTGATCTCGACCCGACACTGGTTCGGACCCTCGTGATTGATCTGCTGGACGCGCTGGCGCAGTTGGGCCGGCCTGGTCTGCGCGACGGGATCAACGGCTATTACGCCAACAAGTTCGTGGGTGTTTTCGCCCAGACGGTCTTTCGCGCCTATGGGAGCATCTATGCCTATCTCGCGAATTTCCCCGCTATGGATCACGAGGCGCGCCCGCCCGCAAGACGCAGCGACTTGCCCAAAGGCACCGTGCATGATTTGCGCGGGGCGGCGGGGCAAATCGGCCGCCTCACACGGTATAAGGGCGGATCAAACGGGCCGGTCATCCTAGCCCCCGGCTTTGCGGTCGCGGCCAGCTCGTTCCATATGATGACCACCGACCAATCGCTGACCGAATACCTGTTTCACGCAGGCTACGATGTCTGGCTCTTTGATTATCGTGGCAGCCCCGCGCTTGTGGCATCCACCCAGCCGTTCACCATCGATGATATCGCGCAACAGGATTGGCCCACCGCCGTCGCCACGGTTTTGCGCGAAAGCGGCGCGCCCGACTGCCAAGTGATCGCGCATTGCTACGGTTCGATGAGCGTCCTGATGGCGGTGCTGAACGGGATGCAAGGGATCCGCTCGATCATCGCCTCACAGACCAGCCTGCATCCGGTCACCAGCGCGCTAAACTACGCGAAGGCCGATGCACATCTCCCGAGCCTGTTGATCAACGGCATCCCCGAGGGGCTGCGCCCGCTCTTCGAGGCCTTCATCCCCGACCCTGAGATCCGCGCGCAACTGGTATCTGGTCTCAAGACCGTCTCCCTGACGCCAGATCCGAAAGCCACGGATCAATCACTGAAACAGATGATTGATCTGCTGCTCTGGGGGACGCATTTCCCGCTTGAAAAGCCCTGCTATAATCCCGTCTGTCATCGGGCCTTCGGCTTTTTCGGCGCGATCTACGCCCATGATCAGCTCAATGACGCCACCCATAACGCGATGATGGATGTGGTGGGGACGGTCTCGACCGAACCCTTCAAACAAATCGCCCAGATGATCCGCGCGGGCAGAACTGTCGATGCGCACGGCGCCGATACCTACCTGCCCAACGGGCCGGCGCTGACGATGCCGATTGATTTTCTGGCTGGCGAGCGCAACCAGATCTTCCTGCCCGAAACCACGCAGCGCACGATGAACTGGCTGCGCGAGATCCACGGTGACTGGCCGCAGACAAAGTTTGATGCGCGCTTCACCCGCCATTTATTCCGCGGCTATGCGCATATGGATCTGTTCATCGGGAAATCCGCGCATATCGACATTTTCCCATATTTACTTGAGCGATTGCAAACGCGAGGCAAGGCGTGACGATAGATCCCGCAGGAGATTCCGTAGCACAGAATGCTGAATTAGCGCCCCTCTCAACAGGGCGGGCCGAGCGCCGTTGGGCGACGGTGCTGATGCTGGATATCGTCGGCTCTACCGAGCTTTTGCAGCAGATCGGGCCAGAGAAAAGCTTCGAGATGACCCAATCTGTCATGGCGAAGGTCGCCGCAGCGATCAAAGCGCATGGCGGATTTTCAATGGGTTTTGAAGGCGATGGATTGCTTGCCTCCTTTGGCGCCCCCATAGCCTCTGAAGAAGCCGCGCTGGATGCGGTGAAGGCGGCCCTCGCCTGCCGCGACGATCTGGCAGGCGCGACACAAGCCTTGAACCGCCGCTACGGCTGCGCGCCGCAATTTCGGATTGCAGTCTGTGCAGGCGCCGTTGTTATAGTCCCGCAACACGCGACGGGGCACACAAATGGCCCCCGCATCCACGGCCCCGCGGTCAACCTCTCCGCACGGTTGCAAGCGATCGCCGAGCCGGGGCAAATTGTTGTGTCCGACGAGGTCGCCACGCAGATTGCCGCCATCGCAAAGATACGCCCGCTTGGCCATCGCCGATTCAAGGGCTTTGCCCAACCCGTTAACGTCTTTGAACTCAGCGGGTTCAAACGCTCCGGCCCGCGTTTTGGGGCGCGCGCGCATCAGGGGCTTTCAAGCTTTGTCGGGCGGGAGGCCGAACGCGCCGCACTCACGCATTTCGTCGCACAGCAGTCGAAGGGATGGCGGGTGATCGCCCTTGTCGGACCCGCAGGGATTGGCAAATCGCGCCTTGTTCATGAGGTGCAATCCGCGACAGACGCCCCCCCGTCCTTTCTGATTGGTCAATGCAGAACCACCGATCAGGCCCGCCCGTATGGCCCCTTCGCGCAGATCTTGCGCCAAGCCGTGCATGCCAATGATGCGCTGCCCTCCGAACAGGTGCTCAAACGCCTCGAAGCGCGGATCGGGGCGGGCATCGTGACCGAGGATCTGCGACTTATTCTTGACGCGGCCACCCCCAAGCAGACGCCCGATACCAAGGGCGTTGAGAAGACCCTCTACCTGCGCCGCAGCCTGCGGCGGGTTCTAGAGGCGCTTTGCGCCGACGACGCCTCGGTTCTGGTGATCGAAGACGCGCATTGGCTCGACTTTTCGAGCCGCAACCTGATCAAATCGCTGCTCAGTGACCCGAGCGCGCGCTATGCCTGCCCGCTTTTGATCACGACCCGCCCAGAGGGCGCAGGGTGGATTTCTGGCCCCTCAACCGAGATTGCAGAACTCTCCAGTCTGGGGCTTGCCGATGCCTTTCAACTGACGGAGGATCTGCTCAGCGAAGGGCAGTTCTCGCGCGATCTACCTCAGTTGGTGTTTGAAAAATCTGAAGGAAATCCTCTCTTTATCGAGGAGATCGTCAAATATCTGCGCAATGAAAGCGCCCTCAAACGTGAGGAGATCGCCGCGCAGGATCTGGGCGCGGTGGCGGCTATTGGGGATATTCAATATCTCTTTTTGCATCAAGTTGATCGTTTGCCGGAATATGCCCGCCGCATGTTGCAATATGCCGCCGTGATTGGGCATGCGTTCCAGACGGACTTGCTTCGCCGGGTCGTGCCGAGCGGATCAACGAATGATCTCGAGCAAGCCTTGGCGACGGCCGTTCGAGCTGGCCTGATTTTTGCCACGCCAAGCGACGAGGGCGGCGTATATCGCTTCGGCCATGTGTTACTACGCGATGCGATCTACGCGAGCTTACTTGAAACCACGCGCCGCGAACTTCATTTGGCCACGGGGATGGCGCTGGAGGCGCTGATGCCCGCGCGTGCGACCGATGAAGATATGCACCTGTCCGATCACTTTGATCGCGCGGGCGCAGTTGAACGCGCGATCCCCTATTGGCTGCGCGCCGCCAAACGCGCACGGCAGATCTACGCGCTGCATGAGGTCGATGCGATCCTGACCCGCGTCGCCGAAGTGGTGCGCAGCAGGCCCGATTTGCTGGACGATCTGACCGTTGCGGATTTCGTCACCGATTGGCTCGACTCCCTTGAGTTTTTGGCCAATCACGTGCGGGTTGTCACCGTCGCGGAGGAGTTTTTGCCCCGCCTGCGTGCAATGGATGACCAATCGCACACCACGTTGGCCTTAGCGCAATACTGCCTCGCGCTGACCCATCTGCGCGACTATCCGCGGGCGTTCGCGATCGCGAGCAAGGCCGTCAAAGAGGCGGATCTGCGCGGAGATCGCAAAGGGTTCGTGTGGATGAACCTGCCACTGATCCGCTATTTTGAAGAGACGCTCAGCCTTCCCAATCAGAAATTTCTCGATATGACCGATGCGCTTTTCGCCGAGGCGAGCGCGTTGAAAGAAACCCGCGCGGCGATGCAATATATCTATATGCGAGCGGCGTATTTCCGGTCGCTTGGCGATGTGAAAGCGGCGCGAATTGAGAACCGCCGCCTCGATGAATATGCCGCCGCCCAAGGCGATACGCGGGGGCGGATCTTCTATTGTTGGACCGAGGCGCTCTGCCTGCAAATCGCCGAGGAAATCGAGCAGGCGCTAGAGGTTATCGACGAAGGCCGCCGCCATATTTTACCCGGAACCGGCGATGAATGGGCGCTGCTGTCAATCTGGTGCGCGTTGATCACCTTGGGGCCCTCCCCAGACGTGGCGCAGGACGAGCTTGACCGTGTCTATAATATCGTCTTGGCGAACGGGGAATATAATCTGATCGACCCGAACCGCCTGACGAAAACCGTCTACAAGCTGCGCAAACGCGATCTGGCGGCGGGCTGGTCGGATCTTCAAGAGCTGCTGCGCGGCGTCAAGAAGCGCGGAAACCGCACGCATCTTCGCTATTTTTATCTGGTGACGGCGGAGTTTTTGCTGACCGTCTGCGGGCGGCTTCCAAGCGGGAAGGTGAACGAGACCGCAGCGCGCAAGCTGAGCGTGGCGGATATTGTCACGGGCCTCACCCTGAAGCTGACCGGACGATTTCGCGCACGGCGCATGCTCCGCCAATTCTGGCGCCTTTTGCCACAAAAGCATGATTGCGTCCTACAGGCGCGGGCGCTGATTTGCGAAGCCGTTTTAGCCAAAGGCGATGCGCGGCGAGACAAGCTCGCGCAGGCTAAACGCATCGCCCATGTCCAAGAATTGACCAACCTTGCAAACCGGATTGACAAGCTAATGGCCCAAACATGAGTACCCCTTTGCCAAAAGAGACGCTGGAAGATGCGATCCCCCTGTTTCACGGATTGACACCGGAGCAACTCGCCCATGCCCATGATGGGCTAACGGTGCGCAGCTATGAGCGCTGGGAAATGATCGTCAGCCAAAGCGACGCGACGCAGGACGTCTTTTTCCTGATCGAAGGGGCGCTTCTGGCGATGTTTTATACCGAAGACGGGCGCGAGGTGATCTTTACGCAAATCAATCCGGGCGAGTATTTTGGCGAGCTCTCCGCGCTCGATGGCGGGCTGCGGTCGCTCGCAGTGCTGGCCAAATCACCAGTGACATTGGCGGTGATGCCCGCAAAAGCTTTTGTCGAATTGATTGATACGGTGCCGCAGGTTCGGGGCAGAGTCTTGCGGGATCTGGTCGCGCGCGTGCGCGCCCTGACACATCGCACCCTCGCCCTCACCACCTTCAGTGTCGAGCAAAGGCTTGTCTCCTATGTTGCTTCGCTGGCCATTGATCGCAAACAATTCCGCGCTGGCGGCATCATTGACGACGCCCCAACCCATGCGGAGATCAGCGCGACCATCGGCACCAACCGAGAGATGATCACGCGAGTCATGTCCCGATTAAGCCGCGAGGGTATTCTACGCACGACCCGCAAACGGATTGAAATCCTTGATCCGTTGCGCCTCGAAGTCGTGTCGAGTTGATCGCCCGCTTACACTTAGTCGCAGGGGCGCTGCCATCTAAGCTACCCACAAGATTCGGCCACTGACACAAGCCGCGATTTACTTTCTGCTGATGATTTGCTGCACCAATCGGGGATTGATCGCACGTTCCCCTTTCCCCGTCTGCTCTATCCGACGGGCTCTGCGACGGGGAGGCAGTGCCAAGTTAATCACGGGTCTCCGAAGGAGATCGACCGTTACCCGCAGGCAACTGGTATGTTGACGCGGTGGTAGTGCCTATAAAAGGCGTGAAATTCTGGCTTTGGCGGGCGCTCAAGGCAGATGCAGACCATCCAGCACATAGATGTTAATTTCCACGCAAATGTGCGCCGGGTTTTCCATCGAGAAGTCAGCCACCTCTAAGGTATGTTCCGCGAGTTATGCTGGCATCAAGGCAATGCTGGGCTCCTTCCTTTTTCGGGCCGCGGCGGCTGAGCTGGCCTTGAAGCGGAGGCTGTCGTTTCCAGTCTCCAAAATGTGGCAGCGGTGGGTCAGGCGGTCGAGCAGTGCGGTGGTCATTTTGGCATCTCCGAAGACGGTGGCCCATTCGCGACCGCTTAGGTTGGGTGTGATGACGGCGCCGGTGCGTTCGAAATGCTTGCTCAGCAGATGGAAGAGCCACGCATCTGTCTGATCGCATCAATCCGAGACATGCCTTGTCCCATCAGAACTTCAACCTGCCGTAACTTCACGACTATCTCTTCGGCCTTGGGTCTCTTAATCGCCATCTCTGGTCCTCCGCTTTCCTAACTATAGGGGCGGACCAATTCAAAGGAGGAGGCTCAGCCCATTCAGACAGCCATTTCAGCCGCATAGTTGTTCCACAGGCTAAACGCGTCAGCCCGAGATTGGCGGTAGGGTGCTGCGGAAAGGCGGTGGCGTTTTGGACGGAAGATGGTCGCGGCCTGATCGTGAACGGATAGAAAACGCTGCGCTTGGCGTGGGGATTTGAAACGACCCATGATCTTTTCTCTTCGTCGTGTGTGTCGATGCAACGCCTCGGATCGGTTGTTCAACCCCTTATGGGACCGATGATCGACACTTGGGCGAAGGTCTCGGACGGCCACGCCATAACTGCGCAGTTTGTCCGTCACGAGGACGCGTGGCCCATCCCATCGCCTCATCAACCTCATCAAGAACCGCTTGGCGGCATGGGCATTTCTGCGGCTTTGCTTCAGGATCTCCAGTACGTCTCCGTTTGCGTCGACCGCTCGCCAAAGCCAATGTTTTCGCCCTCGAATTGAAATCAAGACCTCGTCCAGGCGCCATTTGTCGGCAGGAACCGGGCGATCGCGACGGATCTTGGCCGCCATCTGTTTTCCGAACCGCTGTCACTATACCCGGATGCTTTCATACGAGACTATTTCGCCCCGTTCGGCCAATAGATCCTCCTTCTCACGCATTTTACAAATGCGCTGCCAGGCAACGCAACATCCCGCAAGCTCAGGCCAAACCGATGCTACGCCCAAATGGCACAGGAGATGATGGACCGAGGGAACCGGAAGTCCTTCAGACGAGGCTATGAAACCTGGCGGATCATGACAGATCGCTATGCGTGCAGCTGGGGCGCTTCAACAATATGACAGAGCCGCATAATCTTGTTATGTCTAGTAAGTTTGCATTATCGGACAAGTTCGTCACGCGAGTGCCACCTCAACGCACGCTGTCAGAGCTGCAAGACAGAGATCCTGCCCGCGCCTGAAGTCGCTAAAGATTCAACCCGTTGCTCAAACACGCGGCACTCTTTCCACACGCAACCGTGAATTTGCGTCAACTCCGTGTGAGATTCTGCGCATATGGACAGGCTGCGGCAATCCGCCACAGCGCATCCCCTGTCCGCACAGGCGTAGGCCGCTCGTGTAACTCGTGTTCCGGTTTGCCGGTGACCTCTGTGTCCGGCAAGTGTCGGACAAAAAAAGAGGCACGCACTTGTTCAAATATAAGACTTCCCTGCTGATTTTGGCGGGCACTTTTGTGCTTTCCGGATGTCAGTATACGATCCTGTCACCGCAGGGCTGGGTCGGGGGGCAGGAGCGCAACCTCCTGATCATCTCGACCCTTCTCATGCTTATCGTCATCATTCCGGTTCTGGTTATGGCGGTGTATTTTCCGCTGAAATACCGCGCTGACCGCAAAGACCTCTCGGATTACGATCCGAGTTTCGAGCATTCCAACAAGATCGAAGTCGCGGTCTGGGGTGTTCCCATCCTGATCGTCGCGGCGCTTGGCTGGTATACCTATATCTACACGCAGCGCCTTGATCCCTATCGCCCGCTCGACCAGAGCATCGCCGGACAACCGATTGAGGTGGAAGCGGTTTCTCTGGATTGGAAATGGCTGTTTATCTACCCCGAATACGGCGTGGCTTCAGTCAACGAGCTGGCGCTGCCCGTCGGGCGACCGGTCAATTTCCACGTCACCTCCTCCACCGTGATGAATACGCTCTCGATCCCTGCGCTTGGCGGGATGGTGTATTCAATGGCGGGTATGGAGACCCAGCTTCATCTGATCGCGGATACTCCGGGCACCTTCGCGGGCCGTTCGGCGCATTATTCAGGGCCGGGTTTCGGCCATATGACGTTTGATACCCGCGCCATGCCGGAGCGGGATTTCGAGGCTTGGGTCGAAGAGGTCAAAACCCAAGGCACCGCGCTCTCCCGCGCAAGCTATCTCGCGCTGGAATCTCCCAGCATGGCCGATCCCGTCCGCTATTACGCCTCTGTCGAGGAGGGCCTGTTCGACCGCGTGGTTAACCTCTGTGTCGAGGACGATAAAGTCTGTGCGGACGATATGATGATGCAAGACGAGATGGGAGGCGGCGGCCTTGCTGGCTTCTCCGACACCGCGCGCTATCGCTATGACGATGACCACGCCATCGACGGTTTGGGTCATCCGATGGATCCGCCGCCGCCCGATCAGGGGGGCTCGCATCAGGTCTCCTTGATCCGGCCTGATCAGACAAGCGGCCCTGCGCCGCACACGGAGACCACCCCCCATGTCCATTGAAACGTCCATTGAAACGCTTTCCCCCACGCAGGCGATCTCGCCGCTGCTTGGCCGCCTCACCCTCGATTGGATCCCCTACCACGAGCCGATCCTCGTCGCGACATTCGCCGCCGTCGCCTTTGGCGGTCTCGCCGTGGCCCTTCTGATGAGCCATTATCGGCTCTGGGGGCCGTTCTGGCGCGAATGGGTAACGTCCGTCGATCATAAGAAAATCGGGATCATGTATATGGTCCTCGGCTTTGTGATGATGATCCGCGGCTTTGCCGATGCTTTGATGATGCGCGCCCAGCAGGCCATGGCCGCAGGCGGTGCGGAGGGCTATCTGCCGCAGCATCATTTCGATCAGGTGTTCACCGCGCATGGTGTCATCATGATCTTCTTTGTCGCGATGGCCTTCGTGACGGGCATCATGAACTACGTCATGCCCGCACAGATTGGCGCGCGCGATGTCGCCTTCCCCTTCCTCAACAATTTCTCGTTCTGGATGACGGTTGCGGGCGCGCTCTTGGTCAATATCTCGCTGTTTGTCGGCGAATTTTCCCGTGTCGGCTGGCTCGCCTTTCCGCCCCTCTCTGGCGCATCGTTCAGCACCGGGCCAGGGATGGATTATTACCTCTGGTCGCTGCAGATCGCGGGGATTGGCACAACGCTTTCAGGCATCAACCTGATCGCCACGATCCTGAAAATGCGCGCGCCGGGGATGAGGATGATGGATATGCCGGTCTTCACATGGACCGCGCTGGCCACAAATGTCTTGATCGTGGCGGCGTTTCCGGTGCTGACCGCGACTCTCGCCCTGCTGACGCTGGATCGCTACTTCGGAATGCACTTCTTCACCAATGATTTTGGTGGCAACCCGATGATGTATATCAACCTGATCTGGATCTGGGGCCATCCTGAAGTCTATATCCTGATCATCCCGATCTTTGGCGTGATCTCGGAAATCGTCGCCACCTTCTCCGGCAAACCGCTGTTCGGCTATAAAACGATGGTCTGGGCCACGGCCTGCATCATGGTTCTGTCCTTCGTTGTCTGGTTGCACCACTTCTTCACGATGGGGTCGGGCGCGGATGTGAACACCTTCTTCGGCATCACCACGATGATTATCGCAGTGCCGACGGGGGTGAAGATCTTCAACTGGCTGTTCACGATGTATCGCGGCCGTGTGCGCATGGAATTGCCGATGTATTGGGTGATCGGCTTTCTGGTCACCTTCACCATCGGCGGCATGACGGGCGTGCTTCTCGCGGTGCCTCCGGTGGATTTCCAGCTCCATAACACCCTGTTCCTGATTGCGCATTTTCACAACGTGATCATCGGCGGCGTGGTGTTCGGGGTCTATGCGGCAGTGACCTATTGGTGGCCGAAAGCCTTCGGTTTCAAGCTGGACGAGACATGGGGCAAACGCAGCTTCTGGTTCTGGTTCACCGGATTCTATGTCGCCTTCATGCCGCTTTATGCCCTTGGGTTGATGGGGGTCACCCGCCGGATCAACCAATATCCCGATCCCGCATGGCAACCCTATTTCATCGTCGCCGCTCTCGGTGCCGTGCTGATCTTGTTCGGGATTCTCTCGACGTTTATCGGCTTCTACGTCTCGATCCGCGACCGCAAAGCCCTGGCCTGCGGTGGCGACCCTTGGGATGCGCGCACGCTGGAATGGGCAACCCAATCCCCCCCCGCGCCCTATAACTTCCCGCAGGAAATCCATGTGCGGGGGCGCGATGCGTTCTGGCAGATGAAGCAAGACGGGTTTGAATGGTCGCAAAGCTATCAGCCGATCCATATGCCCAAAGGCACCGCAACAGGTGCATTGATCGCGGGTTTCGCGCTGATCTTCGGCTTCGCGATGGTCTGGTACATCTGGTGGCTCGCCATCGCCAGCTTCCTCGCGATGCTCGGCATCGGGATCGGCCATACCTTCAACTACAACCGTGATTATTTCATCCCCGCTACCGAAGTCGCGGCGACACAAGCCAAAGGAGCCGCAGCATGAGCCTGTCAAACGTCGCAGAATTTGCCCCCACGGCGCGCGAGACCGCCCGCCCCCTCCTGCCCAAACGGGCGCTGGACCCTACCGCAGAGCCAGATGGCGGGGCGGACCATACTGCCCATCACTCGAGCCCGACGCCGATCGGCTTCTGGATCTATCTGATGAGCGATTGCATCATCTTCGGGGCGCTGTTCGCCGCCTATGCAGTGCTGGGCGGCAGTTTCGCCGGCGGTCCCGGCCCGAAAGATCTCTTCGAGCCGGGATTTGTCGCGGTCGAGACGGCCCTCTTGCTGATCTCTTCCGTGACCTTCGGATTTGCGATGCTGCGCGCAGAGGCGGGGCAGCGCGATACCACGCTGTTCTGGCTAGGGGTGACGGGCCTGCTCGGCGCGGGATTTATCGGCATGGAGCTTTACGAGTTCCACCATCTGATCCACCTCGGCGCGGGGCCGGATCGCTCTGCCTTCCTGTCCGCCTTCTTCGCGCTGGTCGGCACCCACGGGCTGCATGTCACGGCGGGGATCATCTGGCTCACAACCCTCGCCGTTCAGATCAAAATGCACGGGCTGATCGGCGCGAATATGCGCCGCTTGGCCACCCTGTCGATGTTCTGGCACTTCCTTGATCTGATCTGGATCGGGGTATTTTCCTTTGTCTATCTGGTGAGGTTGGTCTGATGACACTGCAATCCGAACATATCCCGCAGCACCACGGCGCTGCGCACGGCCCGCACGACGGCCACGGAACCTCCCACGGAACGGGCCACGGCTCGATGGGGCATCTGATGCTCGGGTTCGGGCTCGCCGCGGTCTTAACGATCATCCCCTTCGGATTGGTGATCGACGAAGTGGAGATCGCGCGCAGCACCTTTGTTGCCATCATCATGGGCCTCGGTGCGGTGCAGATCCTCGTGCATCTGGTATACTTCCTGCACGTAAACCGCAGCGCCGAAGAGGGCTGGACGATGGCCGCCACCAGCTTCGCCGTGCTGATCCTCGTGATCCTTCTCTCGGGCTCGCTTTGGGTGATGCATAACATGAACGAGCATATGATGCCGATGCATGGGATGAAGGCAGGGGGCATGCAGATGAACGGGATGGAGATGGATAAGATGCGCATTGATCAGATGCGCTCCCTCCAATCGCAAGAGGGCTAGCGCCCTTCCCTTTCCTCCCCAAACCCAGAAGTCGGGGCCAGATCATGGCCCCGACCCTCAGGAGCCCCATCATGATCCCTTCCCGCCTTTGGCCTCGCCTCGCCCTGCTGATCTGCCTCGCGGTGATCGGAATCGGCGGCTTTTCCGCGCTTGGTATTTGGCAACTCCAACGCCTGCACTGGAAACGCGATCTGATTGCCCGCGTCGAAAGCCGTGTCCATGCCGCGCCCCTGCCCGCACCGCGCGCCGAGGCGTGGCCCGCGATCACCGCTGAGGCCGATGAATATCGCCGCGTGCGCCTCACAGGGCAGTTTCTCCAAGGCGCAGATGTGTTGATCTACACCCCGTCCGATTATGGCCCTGCCGATTGGGTGCTGACCCCACTGCAGCGCGACGATGGCAGCATCGTGATGATCAACCGTGGTCTCGTGCCCGATGATCTGGCGCGGGCGGGCGCATACGCGGCGCGAACGGGCAATGTCACCGTGACGGGCCTTTTGCGGATCTCCGAGGATAAGGGCTGGCTGTTCTCGCGCGCCAATGATCCCGCGACGGGCCATTGGTATCGCCGCGACATTGCCTCGATCACCTCCGCAAAGGGCTATACTCCTGCCGCCCCGTATTTCATTGATGAAGAGATGGGCAGCCCGACCACATGGCCACGCGGGGGGCAAACCGTGATTCATTTCCGCAACGCGCATCTGAGTTACGCGCTGACATGGTTCGCCCTCGCGGTGGTTGTGCTTGCCGGCCTTATCCTTGCCCTCCGGCAACTCCGGTCCAATTTGACGGACTTAGATGTCGAGTCTGCCGCGAAGTTTATGGATTCTAAGGGCTCTATTGGTGACCACAACACCGCGCGCAGCGCGCAACTTTAAACATCACACAATCATAAGGGGAGCCAGTGATAAGCCTAGGCTCCAGACTCATTGATCATCAAAGCCAGAACAAGACGGTTGCTGCGAGGGCTACGACTGACAGGAAGACCTTCAGACATCTATCATAGCGGATTGCCTCCCGTCGCCAGGCCTTCAAACGCCGAACATAATCTCGATGCGATTGTGACGTTTGTAGAATCCATCGTCGTATTTCACAGGCTCGACATGAGACTTCCGACCCAGGATGCACGGCTTTATCCCTTTGTCTTTCAACGCATCTCTGAACTAATCGGCATCATAACCACGGTCCGCTGCCCGGTAGTGGTTTGCTCGCAAACCGTGAGAGGGGCCCAGCAACAAATCTGCAGCTGGCAAGCTGATCAGTAAGGCCGCAGCACCTGTATAATCGCTGATCCGTTGCCCGACAGGCGATGCATGCATCGCCGAGAGGGGGGCCCGCTGTCATGAAAAAGCTGATTGAGCGGCCGTTTTTATCAGTGACAGCATGCAGTTTCGTGTTCAACCGCCCTTGGTTCGGGAAATCAGTGGACCTCGCCCCCCTTTTTCATCCCAAGGCTTGAAGCCGTGCGGTGTGCTTTGAGATATGTCGCGTCCGACCACCGCAAGCCATTACGATTGATGAATATTATTCCACTCAAAACACGCCTGGCAACCACGCGTGGCTTGCCAAGGCTCTTTAGAAAGAACTGCAGAAGCAGTGACATTTGATCTTCGCTCAGCCAGTAAAGATTGCTCATAGTGCCCCTCAAGTTCAGGAGCTCGAATCATGCAGACACGACAGCCTTAAGCAAATCAATGAGTCTGAATCCTAGTTTTATGAATGACGCTGCGGCCTAACCGCCCTCCCTGCGCGGTACTAAAAAGGACCACGAGATGACACCCCTACCCCAAGCCCCGCTCACCGCGACAATGCTGCGTGCACAGCCAGAACATCAGTGGTTTCTACGGGAAGATGCCGCCCGCCAGATCGATTTCTTCCGGCCAAGCCTGCGCGAGGACGGCACCTTTTGCGTTCTAGATCTGAACGGGGCACCGCTACCCGATCCGGTGCAGGAACTGCACACGACAACGCGGCTGATCCATTCCTTCGCCCTCGCCAAACGCGCAGGGTTTACCGAGACGGATCCGATGATCGATGCGGGGATGGCGTGCCTTTGGGCCCATCACCGCGATCCCGCTTTTGGCGGCTACGTGTGGTCCTTCGATGACGGCGGGATCAAAGACGGGTTGAAGCTGGCCTATGGCCATGTCTTCGTGCTGCTGGCTGCAGCTTCGGCGAAACTGGCCGGACATCGCGATGCAGATCGCCTGCTGGGGGATGTGCGCGCGGTGATTGATACGCATTTCTGGGATGAAGACGCGGGGCTTTTGCGCGACGAATTCACGCGGGAATGGGAGGTGTTTTCAACCTATCGCGGAATGAATGCCAATATGCACGGGGTCGAGGCTTTCCTGACCGCTTTCGAGGCCACCGGCGACACCGTCTATCTCGACCGAGCTGGCCGGATTCTTGATTTCTTCACTGGCCAGATTGCGCCAGATCACAATTGGCGCTTGCCCGAGCATTACACCGAAAGCTGGCAAGTCGACACCAGCTATAGCGGTAACCCGATGTTCCGCCCCGCAGGCAGCACACCGGGGCATTCCTTCGAGCTGGGGCGCCTGTTGTTACAGCATTGGGATTTAACTGGCCGGACCCAAAGCGCCGCGCCAGATACCGCGCGCCAGTTGATCTATCGCGCGCTCGAGGATGCGTGGGATGTGTCGCGCGGCGGGTTCGTCTATACGCTCAAAACATCGGGCGTGGTGGATATTGCAGATCGCTATTGGTGGCCTGTCACCGAGGCCATCGGTGCGCTTGCCGCGCTGCAAAATCTTGATGGCGGCACGCAGGACGATGAGATCTGGTATCAACGGATTTGGGCCTTCGCGACATCCCATCTCATTGATACGCGCCATGGGGGCTGGTTCCCTGAACTGAATGCGCAAAACCAGCCCTGCGGCAAACAGTTCGTCGGCAAGCCGGATCTCTACCACGCATTGCAGGCCGTGTTCTTACCGCAGGTGAATACCCTTAGCCGCCTCGCCGAGGCCCTGCACGCCAATGCGGCAAAGGCCGAGAGTGCAATCTAACGCTTGGGATGCCGGTCCTTAGTGGCCGGCCTCTATTTTCACGCATCAGCGCGGTATCGCCGCCGAGATCTGACCGGCGCTCACAGCCCGTTAACTGCCCGTCGAGCTGTGCAGCAGGGCACGGTAGCGTCCAAGGCTGTCATCGAGATGCGCTTTCATTGCAGCTTCGGCCCGATCAGGATCACCATCGATGATCGCATCCGCAATACGGGCATGTTCCTGAACGATATCGGGGTTCGGCTTATAGACCCGCCTTAAACCAGCTACCCCCTGTTCAAGCTCCACACGCGGCACGATTCCGGGGCGTATAAGCGTCAGGAATTCAGGAAAACGTCGGTTTTGCGACGCTTGGGCCACCGCATAATGAAAGGCGAAATCGGCCTCTCGTGTCGATCCGCCGGATTCAAGCTCTGCCTTCACCACATCATTCGCCCGCAGAATGTCTTCAATTTGATCGGCAGACCGGCGCATCGCCGCGAGGCTAGCCGCGCGAATCTCAAACGCAGAGCGCAGTTCAAACAGTTCGATAACGCCGGACAGGCGCTCGATATCCAAATCAGCGAAAGGCCCCGATTGCCGCGCTGTCAAAGGATCCAAGGCAAAGACACCAGACCCTTTGCGCGATTCAACGAGCCCGTCAGAGCGCAAAAGCGCAAAAGCCTCGCGCACCACCGTACGGCTGACGGAATGGCTGCGGGTCAGTTCAGATTCGCTGGGCAACCTATCCCCGGGGCGGAAATGGCCCCGCTCAATTTCGCGGCGGAGCGTCTCGGCAATCAGGGTCGCGCGCGTCCGCGCGGGAGTCGCGTCAAGGGCGGGCTTTCCAGAGTTCGACTGCGCCAATTCGCTGAGTTTCAAAGTAAGTGCTCTTTCTGTCTGACAGATTATCCCGCGGTATATCCGCCATGTTATCGCAAGCTGATCGCTAAGATCAAACGACATTCGCATAATTCTTCCTGCGGCGCGCCCCTTCTGAGATTCTGCATTGACCGCCAGACGGATTCTGTCATACGATCCTGTTATACAGATTTGAGAGACTATGAGGCAGGAGCATTCAGTGATCATCAGCGACATCGAGGTTAGCGTCTTCGGACATGCCACCCGCCGCCACAGCGACAGCGCAGGGCATGCCCATCCAGGGCCCGTGCACACCGTCGAGCAAGCCATGCTCACCATTCGCACAGAAGATGGCCATGCCGGCCATAGCTTCTGCCCGCCGGAGGTGGTGCGCCCGCATGTCATTGATAAATTCGTCCGAAAGGTGCTGATTGGGCAGGATCACCGCGACCGCGAACGTCTCTGGCAAGATCTGGCGCATTGGCAGCGTGGCTCCGCCGCGCAGCTGACCGATCGCACGCTGGCGGTGGTGGATTGCGCGCTGTGGGATCTGGCGGGACGCGCATTGGGCCAGCCCGTCTACAAAATGATTGGTGCGTATCGCGACAAGGTGCGCGCATACGGATCTATCATGTGTGGCGATGAGATCGAAGGCGGCCTCGCGACCCCTGATGACTACGCACGCTTCGCCGAGAAACTGGTGGCCCGCGGCTATAAAGGCATCAAGCTGCACACCTGGATGCCGCCGGTTTCTTGGTCACCTGACGTCAAGATGGATTTGAAAGCCTGTAGCGCTGTGCGCGAGGCGGTCGGTCCAAATATCGCCCTGATGATCGACGCCTTCCATTGGTACAGCCGCACAGAGGCGCTCGAGCTGGGGCGCGGTCTGGAAAAACTGGACTTCGCGTGGATCGAAGAGCCGCTGGATGAGCAATCTATGTCCTCCTATCAGTGGCTCGCACAGAACCTCGATATTCCGGTCATTGGCCCCGAAAGTGCCGCTGGCAAACACTGGCATCGCGCCGAATGGATCAAGGCAGGCGCCTGTGACATTCTGCGCACTGGGGTCAATGATGTCGGCGGGATTACCCCGGCGCTGAAAACCATGCATCTGGCAGAGAGCTTCGGGATGGAGTGCGAGGTACATGGCAACACCGCCATGAACCTGCAGGTCGTCGCGGCGACGAAGAATTGCAAGTGGTACGAGCGCGGCCTGCTGCATCCGTTCCTCGAATATGACGACGGGTTTGACTACCTCAAATCACTGTCGGACCCGATGGACGCGGATGGATGGGTCCACGTGCCTGATCGCCCCGGCTTGGGCGAGGATATTGATTTTGACCACATCGAAAACAATCGGATCCGCTGAGAGGCGCATTCGGGTCCATAAATGGGAGGAGAACCATGAAACATCTTTTGACGGCCACAGCCCTATCCGCGCTGATGGCCCTATCGACCCCCGTCTTGGCAGAGACGCCGAGGGATCAGCTGATCGTCGGCTTTACCATGACCAATGTGCTCAGCATGGATCCCGCCGCGATCACGGGGGGCGAAGCGGTGCAGATTCTCAACAATATCTATGATGCGCTGATCGAATTGGATCCTGTGACAGGCGCGCTAACGCCGCGTCTTGCTGCGCGCTGGGAGGTCGCGCAAGACAATATGTCGGTGACGTTTACCCTGCGCGATGGGCTCACATTCGCCTCGGGAAATCCGGTCACCGCGCAGGATGTGAAATACAGCTTTGACCGGATGATGACGCTCGGGCTGGCCCAGTCATCGAACCTCGCCAGCCGAGGCTTTTCGGCCGAAGGCATTGATCAGCAGTTTGTCGTGATCGACGATCATACGTTTCAGTTAAACCTGCCACAGGCAGACGATCCGAAGCTGATCTTGATGTATTTGTCGCAGGCCGGTGTCGGATCGGTCCTCGATTCCAAGCTGGTGATGGAAAACGCGGGCGACGACATGGGCCAGCAATTCCTGACAAACAATTCTGCGGGCTCGGGCGCTTTCACGCTGGGCCAGTGGCGGGCGAATGAATATGTGATCCTGTCGCGCAATGATGGGTTTTGGGGCGATGCGCCCGCGATGAAACGCGTGTTGATGCGCCATCTGCCCGAAAGCCAAAGCCAGCGGCTGGGCCTATCGCAGGGCGATATCGATGTCGGGTTCAGCCTTGCCGCGCCGGACCTGCATGCGCTTGAAGCCCAAGAGGGCATCACCGTCAGAACCGAGCAAAGCGCGGGGTTCTACTATCTTGCCGCCTCAGCAGAGAATGAGCATTTTTCCAATCCAAAGGTGCGCGAGGCACTGCGCTATCTGATCGACTATAAGGGGATCAACGAGGCAATCATGCCGTTCTTTGGGGTCGAACGGCAGCGCGTCATCAACACCAAAGCCTTCGGCGCGCTACCGGATCCGGGCTATCGTCTTGATGTCGCAAAGGCCAAAGAGCTGCTAGCCGAGGCGGGCTATCCCAACGGGTTCGACACCAGCCTGCGCGTGATTTCGACCCAAGAGTTTCTTGACAGCGCGACCGCGATTCAAGGCACGCTGGCGCAGGCGGGGATCAATGCCGAAATCATTACCGGCGATGGCGGGCAGATCTACGGCGCGATGCGGGATCGGAAGTTTGCGCTCTTGGTCGGGCGCGGCGGTGGCGGGCAGCAACCCCACCCAGATAGCAACCTGCGCGCCCTCGTCTACAACCCCGACAATGCGCAAGAGGCGGGCCTAACCAACTTCCAAAGCTGGCGCACGTCCTACATGGATGCCGAGCTGAACGCCGCGATTGAAGCCGCGCTGATTGAGCGCGACGATGCTGCGCAGATCCAGCAATATGAGGCGATCCAGCAAATGATCGATACTAAAGTGACGGCAATCCAACCGTTCTCGGAACGGGTCGTGACTGCCGCCTATCAGGCGGATGTATCGGGCGTGGTGATAGACCCTTGGGTATCGCGCTTCGAGGATGTTGTGAAAGATAGATAGCCTATCTGCCATTTGAAGACCGGTTGAGCGCAGTCCCATATCGGGGCTGCGCTTCTTCATTCGGTCCCATGGGCCGAGAAGATACGCAAAACCACGCCGCGGTGCGTACCGCGGCGTGGGTCTATTCCGTGGTCAAAGAAGACTAGAGCGCGTTCTCATAGGCGAGGCTTGCGCCGATCAACTCGCGTGCGTAGGGATGGCTCGCTTGATTACCCGCGATTGCATCGCGCGACAGGATCTCGACAATCTCACCGCGATTCATCACCGCGAACCGATCACACATGTGATCGATCACGGCCAAGTCATGGCTGACCATGATATAGGTGAACCCCTTTTCGGCCCTGAGCCGCACCAGCAAATTGATGATCTCCGCCTGCACCGACACATCCAGCGCGGAGGTCGGCTCATCGAGAAAGAGAACATCGGGTTCAACAATCAGCGCGCGTGCGATCGCCACCCGCTGCCGCTGCCCGCCTGATAGTTGATGCGGATAGCGATCCAGAAACGACACTGGCAAGCCCACATCAATCATCGCCTGCTCCATCCGGCGAGTGTGATTATCGATCCGGTGAATTTTCAGAGGTTCTGACAGCACAGTGCGCACACTATGGCGAGGGTGCAGCGATCCGTAGGGATCCTGAAACACCATCTGCAAGGTGCGACAGCGCTCGGCGGCACTCATATCGCGCACCGAGACACCGTCAATAGTCGCTCTGCCGCTCCATTGATCCAGCAAGAGCGACGCACAGCGTAGGATCGTCGATTTGCCGGATCCGGATTCGCCCACGAGGCCAAAGCACTCGCCCGCCTTCACATCGAAACTGACCTTCGGCAGCACGGTGACCGCGCCAAACGTGATCGACATATCCTGAATGCTGACGGGTTTCATCTCGGAGCCTCCTCAAGCCAATTGGGATCGCGTTCGAGTACGGAAAGCGGCGCGCGGGATCCACCGATGCGCGGCTGTGCGGCCAGCAGGCCGCGGGTATAGGGATGCTGCGCGTTGTCCAATTCGCTGGCCCGCAGCGTCTCAACCACGCGGCCCGCATACATGATCAGAACCCGATCACAAAAATTGCGCACGAGGTTGAGATCATGCGAAATCATGATCAGACCGATGCCCCGCTCGGCGACGAGATCATTCAGGATCTTTAACACCTGAAGCCGCACCGTGACATCCAATGCCGAGGTCGGCTCATCCGCGATCACCAGATCGGGGTTGGTCAGCAACATCATCGCAATCATGATCCGCTGGCCCATGCCGCCCGAGACCTCATGCGGATAGAGGGAATACACCCGTTCCGCATCGCGGATTTGCACGGCTTCTAGCATCTGGATCGACTTGGCCTTCGCCTCCGCTTTCGTGCATTTGAAATGTGTCCGGTAGGCCTCTGCCACCTGATCGCCGCAGCGACGGATCGGGTTGAGCGAAAACTTCGGATCTTGCAGGATCATCGACATCCGCGCGCCACGCACTTTAAGCATCTCGCGCTCCGAGGCGGCCATCAGGTCCACCTCCTCGAACTGCGCCTTGGTGGCTGTAATCTGGGCACTTGGCAGCAGCCGCATCAGCGCCCGCCCGACCGTCGATTTTCCAGATCCAGATTCCCCGACGATGCCCAGCCGTTCCCGCCCGAGCGTGAAGCTGACCTTGTTGACGGCGCGAGACGCAGATCCGCGATAGTGAACGCACAGGTCTTCTACCGTGAGAATGGAGTCGCTCATCTTCTACCTCCGGTTCATTTGTTTGGGGTCCAGCGCGTCGCGCAGACCATCGCCCAGCAAGTTGAAAGCAAGGCTGACGGATAGGATCGACAGACCCGGGAACGTCACCAGCCACCAGCTATCAATCATATACCGCCGACCGGTCGCGATCATTGCACCCCATTCCGGCATCGGCGGCTGCGCGCCCAGACCGAGGAACCCAAGCCCCGCCGCAGTCAGGATCACTGTCGCCATATTCAGTGTCAGCCGGATCAGCACCGAAGGCAGGCACATCGGCACGACAGAGCGCCAGATAATCCGCGCGGGGCTGGCCCCTTGCAGGCGCGCGGCCGCAATGTAATCGGCCTTGCGGATTGTCATGGTTTCCGCGCGCGCCAATCGGGCAATCGGCGGCCAAGCCGTCAGCGATATGGCGATGATCGCGTTATTCAGGCTTGGCCCCAGCGCAGCAACAAACGCCAGCGACAGGATCAGCGACGGGAAGGAGAGAAAGATATCGGTGATCCGCATCATCACCATATCCACACGCCCGCCAAAATATCCGGCCACCGTCCCGACGAACAGCCCAACGGGCCCAACAACTATGGTGACCAGAAAGATAATCGTCAGCGTAATGCGCGACCCGTAGAGAAGGCGGCTGTAGATATCTCGTCCCAACTCATCCGTGCCAAAAAAATGCACGTCGCTGGGGGGCTTCAAGGTATTTTGCAGATCCTGCATATACGGATCATGGGTCGCCAGAAGCGGGCAGAAGATTGCCAGAGCGATCAAGATCGTGAGCACGATCAAACCGAAGGCCGAGGTCGGGGTGCGCGCCAGATAGCGCAGGATGTTCCGCAGGGAGCGCAGCAATTCTAGACGCGGCGCGCCAAGCGGGGAAGTCGATGTTGTGTCGGTCATGCTCAGCGCGTCCTTGGATCGAAGAGGCGATATAGAAGATCGGAAATCAGGTTCAGCGCGATAAAGATCACCCCGACAATCAGCACGCAGGTCATCACCGCATTCATGTCACCGATCAGCAGGTTTGAGGTCAGGTATTGCCCAAAACCGGGCCAGGCAAAGACGGTCTCGATCAGCACGGCCCCTTCAAGGAGAGAGCCATAAGCCAACGCCACAATCGTCACCAATTGCACGCGGATATTGAGAAAGGCGTGACGCCAAATAGTCTGGCGTGCGCTGAGCCCTTTGACCCGCGCCGTGGTGACATATTCTTGGTTGATCTGGTCCAGCATGAAGCTGCGCGTCATTCGGGTGATATATGCGGCCGAAGAATAGCCCAACAGCGAGGCGGGCAGGATGATGTGGTTGAGCGCAGATCGAAACACCTCCCATTCCCCTGCAAGGGCGCTGTCGATCAGCAGAAAGTTTGTGCGTTCCGGCACGAGGCCGATGAAAAACTGGCTCATCCGGCCCGAACCGCCGACCCAGCCAAGCCCCGCATAGAACACCAAAAGACCGATCATCCCCGTCCAGAAAATCGGCATTGAATGGCCCATCAGGCTGAACACGCGGATGAGCTGGTCCTGCCATTTGTCTTTCTTCACGGCAGCGGCAACGCCCAGCGGGATGCCAAGACCGGCGCCAACGATGATGGCGAAAGTCGCCAGCTCCACGGTGGCCGGAAGCACGCGCAGAATGTCGTTCAGGACAGGCTGTCCGGTGCGGATCGCAGTGCCAAAATCAAAATGCAGCACGTCGCGCAGATACATCAGGAACTGCTGCCACATGGGGCGATCAAACCCGAGTTGATGATAGACGTTTTGATAGACCTCGGGGGTCGCATCCTCACCCACGATCGCACGAACGGGATCGTTCGGCATAATCCGGCCAATGACAAACGTCAGGATCAGCAAGCCGAACAAGGTGATAAAAATGGATCCCACCTGTTCGGCAGCGCGCCCAATCCAGCGCCGATGGGTGATGGTCATGCCAGCTCCTCCTCTGTGGCGTAACGAGCCCAGACTCTCCCCAGCCCGCAACGCATCCTCTGACGCGAACCTGTTATACAGGAATTTGTTTGTCAACCTTTCGTAAAGATAATTCGGAAAATTATAGTGATTTCGCCGATTACATTGACTGTTTTAGAGTCATCTTCGCGAAGCAGCCGAAATTCTGTATGACAGATTCAGCCACAAACAGCCGATCCGGCTCCGCATGGCACCGCCCTCAGCGCAATCGTCCACTCAAGCTGAACGGGGAGGGGCCGAGGGTGAAGGCAAGATGTTGGGGCACAGACACAATAGCCTCCGGCCCATACCCAGATCGCAAGCCAGAGCTCTGAGCGGAGGACGCGAAAGACATCAGGCCGGAGGGTCATCGTTGAAACATCAATCGACATCGGCCGCAAAACCTCGGTGCAACAAAGGCGCGCCGCTCGGGAGCGGCGCGCCTTTGTCTTGGCGAGGGGTCGGCCCGACTCAGAGCCGCAGAGCCTCTGCTATCAATGCCCCTCAAGGCGCAGCTTGGGCGAGAGCGCCGCTGGATCAAGCTTGAGATGAAGGATTGCGGGAAGGCCACTCGCCCTTGCCTGTGCCAATGCGGGGCCGAACTCGGCGGTGGTCTCGACCGTCACTCCAAAGCCGCCATAGGCGCGCGCCAAGGCCGCAAAATCGGGGTTTTGAAGCGTCGTCGCGGAGGGGCGCAGAGGATAGTGGCGCTGCTGGTGCATCCGGATCGTGCCGTACATCCCGTTGTCCGAAATGATCACGATGACATTCGCGCCGTATTGGCACGCCGTTCCAAACTCTTGCGACACCATCTGGAAGCACCCGTCGCCTGCCATGCAAATGACGTCGCGATCGGGGTGGTGCAACTTGGCCGCAATCGCCGCCGGCAACCCATAGCCCATTGATCCGCTCGTGGGGGCAAGCTGCGTCCGCCAGCCGCGATACCGGTAGTAGCGATGCAGCCACGCCGAATAATTCCCCGCGCCATTCGTCAAGATCGCATCATCGGGCAACACCTCATTGAGATGCGCGATGACCTGCTCCATTTTCAGCGCGCCGGGGGTCTCCTGGGGCTGTTGCCAGGCGGTGTAATCCGCGCGCGCGCCCCGCAGCCATTCGTCGCCCGCACGGGCTTTCGCGGCGGCGGCAAGCTGTTTCACAACGGGCCCAGGCTGCCCGACAACGGCAAGATCGGGCCGGTAAACGCGGCCAATCTCGGACGGGTCGGCATGGATATGGATCAACAATTGCTGCGGCTGCGGGGAGGTTATCAGGGTGTAGCCCGAGGTCGTCATCTCTCCCAAACGCGCCCCGAGCGCGAGAATAACATCCGCATCACGAACCCGCTGCGCCAGCGCAGGATTCACCCCAATCGCGATGTCGCCGACGTAATTCGGGTGGCGATTGTCGAGGAAATCCTGGCACCGGAACGACGCGCCCACAGGCAACCCCATCGTCTTCGCGAACGCGCCCAAGGCGCGTGCTGCCTCCGCATCCCAGCTCGCGCCGCCCACAATCACCAAGGGGCGCTCGGCCTGCGAGAGCCGATCCACCACCGCCGCAATATCCGCATCTGCCGCCGCTCCCGACGGCAGCATCGCCGCCGCGACCGCCTGCCCAACTGCGGGCCCCGAGAGCATATCTTCGGGCAGCGAGAGCACCACTGGCCCCGGACGCCCGGACTGTGCGACGTGGAAAGCGTGGCTGACATATTCCGGGATCCGGTCGGCGCGATCAATCTCGGCGACCCATTTGGCAAGCGGGCCGAACATCGCGCGGTAATCCACCTCTTGGAACGCCTCGCGGTCCCGCTGATCGCTCGCGACTTGGCCGATGAACAGCACCATCGGCGTGCTGTCTTGAAACGCCACGTGAACGCCCGCGCTGGCATTCGTGGCGCCTGGCCCGCGGGTCACAAAGGCAACACCAGGGCGCCCCGTGAGCTTGCCCATCGCCTCCGCCATCATCGCCGCGCCGCCTTCCTGCCGCGCGACAACCACATCAATATTGGCGTCATACAACCCATCGAGCGCCGCGAGGAAACTCTCCCCCGGAATACAGAAAATCCGCTCAACCCCTTGGGCTTCCAGACAATCGACAAGCAAAGCGCCACCGTGTTGCACGGGCGTTGAATCCGTCATTCTCTCACATCCTCCTCAAGCAAAATCAGCGCGGGCGGCCAGCCGTTCGGCTGCGCGTTCAAATCGGTTACGTGTCGCCGTTCGCGCGGCCTCGACATTCTTCGCGCGCAATGCGTCAAGAACATCGCGATGTTCTTGCAGGATCGCCGCCCCGAATTCGGAAGCAGCTGCATTCTTCAAAAACGCTGAGCGAAGGTTGTTTTGGATGTTGGTTTCAATCATCGCGACGACTTCAGCGTAGTAAGGGTTGTTGGAGGCTTGCGTGATATGGCGGTAGAGCAGCAGCTCTGCATCGACGCGCTCTTCCAAAGCTTCCGCAGGGCCGCGGGCATCCGCCGCCGCCATTTGCGCGAAAACGTCCTCGATTTGCGCCATCTGGTCTTCTGTGCGGGTGCTTGCGGCGAGGGCCGAGGCCCCTGCCTGCACGCCGGTGCGCAATTGCAAAAGCTGAATGATCTGTTTGCGCTTTTCAAAGCAGGCAGGGCTAATCCGGAAGGAAGATCGATGCGACGCATCTGTCACGAAGGCCCCCACCCCGCGACGCGAATCGACGATCCCGTCATAGCGGAGCAACGAGATCGCCTCTCGCACAACGGTGCGCGCAACACCGAACCTCTTGGAGAGCTCCGCCTCCGTCGGCAGCCGATCCCCGGGGGCAAGCTGCCCTCCCTCAATAGCGCCGATGATTGAAACGGCCACCTCATCAGGCAAACGACGGGGGCGATCAATGCGATCAAACAGCGTGGATGTATCGGCCATGTCTGCAAACTCCTGATGTCGCGGGCCAGCGCAGTTTACGCTTTTGCCCAGCAACCTTCAAATAAGTTATAAGAAAACAGGTTGTCTGACAACTGGTTTAATGCTTTGTTGATTCAAAATGTGGAGGACAGAATGAGAATCGGACTGATCGGACTTGGCGGCATGGGTCGCGGACTCGCGAAGAATATGGCCGCGAAGGGCGTTGATCTTACGGTGACGGATCTGGATGCGGCGCGCGTTGCGACTGCGGTCACCCAAGGCGCGAAGGCCGGAACCTCCCCGGTTCAAATGGCCAAAGAGTGCGATGTGCTGATGATCTGCATCACCACGGCAGAGGCCGTTCAAGCGCTTGCGCTAGGGTCGGACGGAGTGCTGGCGGCCATGTCTGCGGGCGATATTCTGGTCGATCACACCACGGTCTCACCGGAGCATGTCGATCTGATGCGTAAGGCCTGCGAGGCGGTGGGCGTGCATTACATCGAAGCGCCCATGACCCGCACCCCCGCCCATGCCGACCGCGGCGAGGTGAATATCCTGTTTGGCGGGGAGGAAGCCCTCATGGAACGCCTGCGTCCGGTGTTTACGACCTATGCCGAGAACATCTTCCACGTTGGCCCCGCAGGTCATGCGATCCGGTTGAAACTTATCCATAATTTCATAGCCTTTGCCAATGTAGCCGCGTTTTGCGAAGGCTTCGCGCTGGCCGCGAAAGAGGGGCTCGATATGACCAAAGTCATCGGGATCATCTCGGCGGCAGGTGGCAAATCGGGGATGATGGATCTCTACGGTGAGCTGACTCTGCGGCGCGATTTCACGCCGCATATGTCGCTCGCCAACGCGCAAAAAGATGTCCGCTATTACGCCGAATGGTTGGAGCAGGCGGGCCTGCCCGGCTTCATGGCGCAATCGGTTCACCAGACCTACGCGCTCGCCTCGATCATGGGGCACGGCGAGGAAGGCTGCACCGCCGTGATCAAAGCTTATGAAGATTTGACCGGCGTCGAAGCGAAGCTGCCTGACATCACCTAAACTATCCAGCCCTCGCCCGAGGAGGGGCGCGGGTGCGACCAAGCATTTCAGGGAGGAAACCACAAATGCTCAAGACACTTCTGATATCGGGTGCCACTTCGGCGCTTCTCGCGGGCGCGGGTTTTGCGCAAGATGTCACCCTTCGCCTCGCGCATTTCAGCGCCGAAACGCACCCCGGCCATCTCGCGGCGAAAGCATTTGCCGAGGCTGTCGAGGCGCGCACAAACGGCGCGATTGCCGTTGAACTTTATCCCGCAAACCAATTGGGCAGCCCGCCCGAACAGTTGGAGCAGACGATCCTCGGCGCGATCGAGATGAACTTGCCCACCCAAGGCGGACTGGACAAATATGAAAAAGCGTTTGGCACGGTGATGACGCCCTTCGCCTTCTCCAGCTACGAGCAGGCGCATGCCGTCCTTGATGGCCCGTTCACCGATTGGGCCGCCCCGAAGCTGGAAGAGCAAGGGCTCGTGATGCTGTCGAATTGGGAATATGGCTTTCGCAACATCACCAATTCCGATCACCCGATCAACACGCCGGACGATGTCAAAGGCCTGAAACTGCGCACCCCGCCGGAACTGCAAATCGTCGCGGCGCTGGAAGGCCTCGGCGCGTCCACCACGCAGATCGCCTTCCCCGAATTGCCCAATGCGTTGAACCAAGGCGTTGTCGACGGGCAGGAAAATCCGATTGGGGTGATTTATCACAACAAGCTGAACGATTTCCAAGATCATCTCGCGATCACGCGCCACGTCTATAATTCGCTGGTGCATGTCATCAACAAGGACGTGTTTGACGGGCTCACCGCCGAGCAGCAAACCATTCTGCGCGAGGAAAGCAAACGGGCGGGAGATATGATGCGCGAGGCCGTTTTGCGCCAAGAGGACGAGGAAATCGCCGCCCTTGGGGCCGCTGGAATGCAAGTCACTCGGCCCGATCTCGCCCCCTTCGCCGCACTCATGGGGCCCGCGCGTGCGCGGGTGGCGGAATATTCCGGCCAAGAGAACATGGATACGTTCTTGAGCTTCCTGAAATAAGTCTCAGCCGCCCACATTGCCGCGCGATGTGGGTGGCCCCTTAGGGCCTATCACATGACAACATTCCTCATCCTCGGCACGCTCGTGCTGCTTATCTTTCTGGGCGTGCCGATCGCGCTTGCGCTCGGGCTGACCTCTGTCGGCTTCTATGTCCTCCTCGGTGATTTCCAGATCCTCGCCATGCTCCCGCAACGGATGTTCTCAGCGACGACGGGGTTCACCTTGCTCGCGATACCGTTCTTCATTTTAGCCGGGACGCTGATGAATACGGGCGGAATCACGGAACGGATCTTCCGCTTTGCAAATGCCTGTGTTGGCCATGTGCGCGGCGGTTTGGGGCAGGTGAATGTCCTCGCGTCGCTGTTCTTTTCGGGCATGTCCGGCGCGGCGGTGGCCGATGCGGCGGGGCTTGGACAGGTCGAAATGAAGGCGATGGCCGACAAAGGCTATGACCCCGAATTCAGCGCGGCCATCACGGCGGCGTCCTCCACGATTGGGCCCGTGTTCCCGCCCTCAATCCCCTTCGTGCTCTACGCGTCGATCACTGGCGTTTCGGTGTCCAAGCTCTTTTTGGCGGGGGTTGTGCCGGGGGTTTTGATGGCGATCGCCCTGATGGGCGCGGTTTATATTATGGCGCTGCGCCACAAAATGCCGCGCGCCGATAGGATAGACTGGGTCGAGCTATGGCAAAGCTTCCGCGGCGCGGCGCTCTCGCTTTTGACCCCTGTGATTATCATCTCGGGCATTTTCGGTGGGCTGTTCACCCCGACCGAGGCCGGTGCCGCCGCCAGCGCCTATGCGATGTTCCTCTCGATGGTGGTTTATAAAGAAATCACACCGCGCCAACTGCCCGGGATCTTTTGGGATACGCTCGCGCATACGATCCGCGTGATGTTCGTCATCGCGGCGGCGGGGTTCTTCGGGTGGCTTTTGATCCACCAACGCGTTCCCGATGCACTGGTCGCATCCATGCTCGGCTTGTCCGATAACCCCGCGATCATTCTCGCCATCGTTGTCGCGATTTTGCTGGTGCTAGGCATGTTCCTTGAAGGGATCGCGGTGATCGTCCTGACCGTGCCCCTCTTCGCCCCCGTGATGCAACAGATCGGCGTCGATCCCGTCCAGTTCGGCGTGATTATGATCATGTGCTCAATGCTGGGCTTGCTGACGCCCCCCGTGGGCATGGTGCTGTTCGCGGTGTCATCCGTCGCAAAGATGCCGATTGGGCAGTTGTCGCGCGCGCTCATCCCCTACCTCATCGGGCTGTCGCTCGTGCTGTTACTCGTCGTGGCGGTGCCTGCGGTCTCGATATGGCTCCCCAATCTGGTGATAGGACAATGAAACACATCGACCACACCTTCGGCCGGCTGCTACGGGCGGTGCCCATCACCTGCCTCGCCGCATTGTTCGCCTTGATGGTTATCAACGTGATCGCGCGCACCTTCCAGCTCGCGGGGGTCGCGTGGTTTGACGAGGTCGTCCAGGGGCTGTTCGCATGGACAGTCTTCATCGGCACCGCCGCCCTGTGGCGCGAGCATGACCATTTTCAGGTCAACTGGCTGGCAGAGGCTCTCCCCCCCGCCCCCCGCCGCGTGTTGCAATTCGTGGTGACGCTGCTCGCGCTCGTCTTTCTGATCGCGATGACGTGGTATGGCACGTCCCTCCCCCTCAAGGCGCGCGCGCTGACGCCGATCCTCAATCTGCCGACCGCGCTTTTCTATGCCGCCATCCCGATCTCCGGGGTGGTGATGACGGGCTATTCGCTCGTCGACCTCTACCGACTTTTGACTCGAAAGGACCCTTCCCCATGATACTCGATCACCGCACCTACACCTGCCACCCCGGCCGCATCAAAAAACATATGAAGCTTTATCAGGATCACGGCTGGGAGGCACAACGCCGCCACCTTGGCGAGCCCGTGGTCTACGCTGCAGTTGAGACAGGCGATGTGAATTCCTACGTTCATATCTGGGCTTATGACGATGCCGCAGACCGCGCGAAAAAGCGGGCGGCTTTGGCGGCGGATCCTGAATGGCAGAGCTTCCTCAAGCTCAGTGCGGAAAGCGGTAACCTCCTGCGTCAGGTGAATACAATTCTGACCCCCGCGCCGTTCTTCGGCAAACCACGCAAAGACTGATCCCACAGGGTCAAACGCAAAAGGGGCGGCCCGTAACAGGCCGCCCCTCATCCGTCATTCGCCGCGAAAAATGGCGTTACTTTGCCTTGGCGATCAGATCGCGCATCATCTCGATCTCCTCGCCGGTCAAATTCGTGAGCGGCGCACGCACTGACCCCGCATCAAACCCGCGCAAGGTTACGCCAGCCTTGACCGCCGACACCGCATAGCCCGACATGCGGTCACGGATTTTGGCAAACGGATAGTAGAAATCACGCAGATAGGCCTCGCAGGTCGCGTTATCATTCGCCAAAAACGCTTTGTGGAAGCCGAGCGCTGTCTCCGGCACGAAGTTGAACACCGCCGAGGAATAGGTCGCCATGCCCGCGCCTTTATAGGCCTGCGCGAACAGCTCATGCGTCGGCATCCCGCCGATATAGGACAGGCGGTCGCCCAGCTCCATGGTCACGCGGCGGACCGTATCGATATCGCCCGTGCCATCTTTGAACCCGATCAGGTTCGGGCATTCGGCGGCAAGCTGCGACAGCACCTCCGCAGACACGCGCGACTGCCCGCGATTGTAGACAATCACACCCATATTGGTCGCGTTGCACACCGCGCGGATCCGGTCCGCCACGCCTTGTTGCGGGCCTTCGGTCAGGTAATGCGGCAACAGCAAAATCCCGTCACCGCCTGCGGCTTCAATCTCGCGCGCAAGATCACATGCCATCCGGGTGCCGTATCCGCAGCCCGCGATCACTGGCGCATCGCCGGAGATTTCCTTCGTCGCGCGCACCACATCAACGATTTCCGACGGGGTCAGCGAGAACATCTCGCCCGTGCCACCCGCAACGATCAGCCCCGCAACCGGATATTGCGACAGCCATTCGAGATGCGCTTGGAAAGGTGCCTTTACAAAGGCGTCCTGTGCATCGAACGGTGTGACGGGGAAGGATAGCAAGCCGTGACGAATAATCTCACGCAGGTCATTAGGGGCAATCATCTTAGTCTCCTTATTTAAACGATATTTCAGCAACGGATCGGATCAGATGAGATCGTCCGGCAAGACCCCTTCAGGGATGTTTTGGAAGCAAACAGGGCGCAAGAAGCGACGGATCGAAAGTGTGCCAACCGATGTCGCGCCGAAGTTTGTGGATGCGGGGTAAGGCCCGCCGTGGACCATCGCATCCGCCACCTCAACGCCAGTCGGGAAGCCGTTCGCCAAAACGCGGCCCGCTTTGCGTTCCAAAATCGGCAACAGCCTGCGCGCGAGCGGGGTATCGGCCTCGTCCATCTGCAAGGTCGCCGTCAATTGGCCTTCAAACCCTTTCGCCAAAGCGATCATCTCATCTGCATTGGCAACCCGCACAACGAGACCGAGCGGCCCAAAGACCTCCGCGCCAAGGGCATGGTCCTGCATATAAGCGGATGCATCTGTCTCGTAGAGGTTCGGCTTCGCACCGCGGCCCGCGCTTTGCGTGGACACGAGCGGCCGGACCGCATTGCGCTGCTCAAACCGTGCCTGCCCATCGCGATACGCCGCAGCGATCCCATCCGTCAGCATGGTTTGTTCCGCCGCATCAGCGAGCGCCGCCCGTGCTGCGCCAACAAAAGCATCGCCATGCGCGCAACTTTCAACAACAGCGATCCCGGGGTTGGTGCAGAACTGCCCCGCACCCATCGTAAGCGATGCCGCCCAACCCGCGCCGAGTTCCGCCCCGCGCGCTGCCGTTGCAGCAGGCAGAACGAACATCGGGTTGACCGAGCCCAGCTCACCAAAGAACGGAATCGGTTCATCGCGTTGCGCGCACAGATCAAAGAGCGCACGTCCGCCCCCCAGCGATCCAGTGAACCCAACCGCCTTGATCAGCGGGTGTTGCACCAAAGCCTGCCCCACCGCGCGATTGCCGCCTTGGATCAGCGAGAAAACCCCAACAGGCATGTCGCAACGCGCAATCGCCGCTGCAATCGCCTCTGCGATGATCTCGCCGGTGCCCGGATGCGCGGAATGGCCTTTGACAACCACCGGACAGCCCGCCGCCAATGCCGCTGCCGTATCACCGCCTGCGGTGGAGAATGCTAGGGGGAAGTTGGACGCGCCGAAAACCGCAACAGGCCCGATCGGGCGCTGGATCATCCTCAACTCGGGGCGCGGCGGGGTGCGATCCGGCAGGGCCGTATCAGTCCGAATGTCGAGATAATCACCCTTCAAGATATGCTCTGCGAACAGCCGCAGCTGGCCCGTCGTGCGACCGCGTTCGCCCATCAATCTCGCCGCCGGCAACCCCGTCTCTGCGCTGCCGATTTCGGTAATCGCCTCTGCGCGCGCTTCGATTTCGTCCGCAATGGCATGCAAGAACGCGGCGCGTTTGGCGCGCGATGTGTAGCCATATGTCCAGAATGCATCTTCGGCAGCGGCGCAGGCCTGATGCACCAGATCCGGCGTACCAACACTGAACGCATGGGGCGCGCCCACGGCAGGCTCAGAGGAGAAAGTTTGTTCTGTCGCAATCCACGCGCCCGCAATCAGATGCTTGCCATGTGGCGTGTAGGGCGTTGTTGTTCCGGTCATCGAAAATTTCCTTGTGCGGTGTCAGTCAATCAAGGCGTCACGCCTCACCACCCGTTCCCGCCACGAATGGCTGGATTTCGGCACTCCGCAATCATATACACTAATATTTTAGTTTGAAAAGAGGTGCATTTCGGCCATTATGGACCGATCAATCGCGTAGTTTGTAGCGAAATGCCCCAATCTTCGCGCCAGGATAGTGGCGCATGGTGGCTATGCTGATGTAAACAATGAGATCAGGACCCCGCGCCACGGAAATATATGACGCTCCAACGCCGAATTCAGGCGCAACCACCACCCAGCCCCATGCCGTAACGGGCAAGAAAGATGCTTACCAATGTCTATTAGCGATGCACTCGAACTCGTCAGGCAGGGCGAACCTCGCCTCAGAATGTCGGCCTCGGGCCGGATCTACGACGACCTACGGCAACGCATCTTGTCACTGGAGCTGCCTCCCGGGACGAATCTTCTGCGCGCGGAACTTGCAGCGAAATACCAAGTTAGCCAAACGCCCCTGCGGGATGCGCTTCAACGGCTAGAGCAAGACGGGCTTGTCCAGATCTTCCCGCAATCACGCACATTGGTGACGCGGATCGACGTTGCGCTGGTCCATGAAGCGTATTTTTTGCGTACTGCGCTGGAGACGGAGGTCGTGCGCCAACTGGCGCGAAGTGGCGCGCCTGAAGCCGTGAAGCGGGGGCGTTCTGTCCTTGAATTGCAACAGTCTGTTGCCACTGACCAATCCCAGCTAAGGCTATTTCATGAGTTGGACGAGTATTTCCACCGCGTGCTGTTTGATGGGCTTGATCGCAGCAGCCTGCATAGCCTGATCCGCGCGCGCGCCGGCCATCTAGACCGTGTCCGCAGGCTACAGGTGCACTCTCCTGCGAAGATCTTGGCGATCCTTGACGGTCACACCGCGATTCTCAATGCGATTGAAGCCCAAGATGAGGTGGCCGCGATCACCGCGATGCGGGACCATTTGCGCAAAGGCCCCGATTGGGTTGAGGAATTCCGCGTCAGAAATGCCGAATATTTCGCCTAGATCGAGGCGAACCGCAGAGTTTTGAGGATGTTTTGACCCCGCGAATTCCGCGGGGTCTATTCGTTTTTGCCCCCCTTAGGGGCTCCTGAGCGGACCAAATCCGGCTGCGGTACTCCGCGTTCAAAGATTCATCTTGTCAGATCGACTCAAATTCATATAGTAATATATCAGTTAATAAGTGGGCGTCAGCCAAATCCCGAACACGACGCTGCAAGGTGACGCTCTACAGGGTCACGAGTGCCGCCCATCCTTATCAAGACGCTCATACGGCGAGGGGAGTCGCCGGTTCTTCTGGAGGAGACATCATGCTTAAACGGACATTTCTTGGGACGGCTGCTGCGCTCATCGCGTTCGCTGCGCCAATCACGGCATTCGCCAACGATTACCCCACGCGCGACATCCGCGTTATCGTGCCTTGGGGCGCGGGCGGCGGCACCGATGGCATCGTGCGCAAGATCACGACCCTCGCGGAACAGAACCTCGAAGGGGCCTCGATGTATGTTGAGAACATCGAAGGCGGGATCAGCGCAACGGGTGTTGGCCAACTGATGACATCGCAGGCGGATGGCTACACCATCGGGGCGCTCACCTATGACAGCGTTGTCACCGTGCCGTGGCAGGGGATGCTGCCAACCTACAAGATGGACAAGCTCAAACTGATCGCGCGCATTACCAGCGAGCCCGATGCAATCATCGTCGATGCGAACTCGGAATACGCCACGATGGACGACCTTCTGACTGCCGCAAAAGCGGAGCCGGGCAAAATCCGCATCGGCATCCAAAACCTCGGCGGGCGCATTCACCTGACGCTTTTGCAACTTCAAGAGCTGACCGGCACAGAGTTTAAGGTGATCTCCTATCCCGGCGGCGCGGCCCCGCAAAAAGAAGCGATCCTGTCGGATGAAGTCGATGTCGTCATCACCAGCCTCGGCGACTTTAGCAGCCTTCTCGAAGATGGCACGACCCGCAGCCTAGTTGAGTTTGGCAACGCACCCAACCCGACTTATGACGTTCCGCTCGCGAAAGATCAGGGCGTGGCGCTCGAAAATGGCAGCTTCATCGTGGTTGCGGCCCCCGCAGGCACTCCAGATGATGTGATCACGAAACTTGAGGGCGCCTATAAAGCCGCCTTTGACAGCGACGAATTCCAGCAATGGGTCGCCAAAGTTGGCGTGACACCGGATTGGATCGGCACGGCGGAGGTCACTGGCTGGGCAGATGAAACGGCATACGTTCTCTTTGAGAAAATGGATGCGCTGGCTGCCGCAGGCGTCCTGTCAAAGTAAACACCACACGCAGGCATAATGGCACCGGCGCACTGGCTCCGGTGCCTATCCTGATCAGGAGACGATGAAATGAGCCGAAATGCGGGTTTTCTGAGGCTGGGCGTCGTGTTCCCCCTCATGTTGATGGTGCTCACGACGATCTATTTCGCGGCGTCATTCCAAATCCATGCACAATTCACACCTGAGGGTGAGATGGGGCCGCAGCACATCCCGATGTTGGTCTCCGCGCTCATGTATATCGCGCTCTTCACCGTTCTCATTCAGGAGCTTCGCACCCCCTGTGCGATCGGCGAGACAGACAAACACGCAAGCTTGCTCCGCCCGTTGCTCGTGGTGCTCGCCACAGCGGTCTACATCTGGCTCTTCCGGCCTCTTGGCTACGCGCTCTCTACGGCGCTTTTCGTCGCGACACTCTTCATCGTATTCCGCTTCGAAATCAAACGCCCGCTACATTTTGTGTTTTACGTCTTGGCCGTCGTCGCGGTGTTCTACGGCTTATTCGCTGGCATCTTCCACGTCCGCCTTCCAACCCTGATCGGAGGGCTCATCTGATGGAAACCCTAAGCATTTTCGCGGGCGGCTTTGTGGAACTGGCCGATCCGACTGTCTTGGCCTTTATGGTGATCGGCTTCCTTGTTGGCACCTTCTTCGGAGCAATGCCGGGCCTGACATCGGTCCTCGCAATCGCCCTTCTCCTGCCAATCACCTATACAATTGACGTCGTCCCCGCGCTCGTCATGTGTGCCTCTATCTTTATGGCGGGGATGTATTCCGGCTCGATCACAGCCACAACGATCAACATCCCCGGAGCGCCCTCCTCGATGATGACAGCCGTCGAGGGCTACGCCCTCATGCGCCAAGGCAAGGGTGCGAATGCACTTGGCCATGCCGCGCTCGGCTCAATGATCGGTGGCGGCATCGGCGCTTTGCTCTTGATCGCCTTTATGCCAATTGCCGCAGATGTTTCACTCTTGATCCGCACACCCGGAAAGTTCTCGCTCGTCTTATTTGCGCTGGTGGTCATCATCATCGTGGATCGCGGGGCGATTGCAAAAGGGCTCGTCGCCACGCTGATGGGGATCATGCTTGCCACAATCGGGATCGACGTGCTGCAGCCGGTGCCGCGGTTCAATTTCGGCACCGAGACCTTGGTTCAAGGGATCGACATCATGCCGATTGTTATTGGCGCCTTCGCAATCAGTGAGGTCCTGATACAGGCACAAAACTGGCGTTCCTCTATCGGCGCGTCTTTGGACAAAGCGAAAGATATCAAGATCCTGCGACGCGACTTTGTGCCAAAACTTTCCGAAATCCGCGAGATCGGTTTTCTGACCTATATCAAAAGCGCTTTCATCGGCTATGGCATCGGCATCCTGCCGGGAGCAGGCGGATCCATGGCGGCCTTCGTATCTTACGCCATGGCGCGCGGTGGCTCGAAACGGCCAGACGAATATGGCAAAGGGTCGCGACAAGGGATCGCGGCTGCTGAATCCGGCAATAACGCGATGTGCGGCGGCGCTTTCGTCCCCATGCTCATGTTCGGTATTCCGGGGGATCCGACGACCGCCGTTGTGCTGGGCGTCTTGGTGATCAACGGCCTGCAACCTGGCCCGCGCTTGCTCGACACACAGGCCGAATTGCTCGCGCCGATGTTCGCCTCCTTGCTCGTCAGCGCGTTGATCCTGATCCCGCTCACCCTGTTCTTGTTCGGCCCGTATTTCGTGAAAATCGTATCGATCCCCAAAGGCTTACTCTACAGCGCCATTGCTGTGGTGGCCCTGGTGGGCAGCTTCGTCGCGACCTATTCAGTCTTCCAAATGTCGCTCGCCGTGATCTTCGGGATTCTGGCCTTCTTCATGCGCAAGCTGAATTACTCGACAGTGTCCCTGTTACTAGGATTTATTCTTGGGCCTGATCTGGAACAGTATCTCAGGCGGTCGCTATCGCTCAGCGATGGCAATCCGATGATCTTCTTGACCAGCCCTGACAGCTTGTTCTTCCTCTCGCTAACGGCCCTGTTTGTCTACCTGATCCTGTTCCGCAAGAAAAAACCTATCGGCGGATCAGGCGTCGGTACGGCAGGCACGTAACGGGACGGATCATCGGTATTGTTCAATCCAACGACCTCAACAGTATCGTCGAACAGCCTTCTCGTGATTTGCAAGCAAACCCCAGCTAGGTAACCGACCACCTCTTTCTCAAACGGTTTACGCAGCCATTGCTCGGCGTCAGGGCTTACCATTCTGCAGCCGCAACGCTCGCTAGGATCGAAACCGCACACATGACCCGTGAGGGTCAGCTAGCACAAACAACTATCTCGGCCTTCAAGCCGTTCGCCCCCCCGCAGAAAAATTTTGGTTAGGGAAGACGAGCCTTCACCCCGGCGAAAACCAATTGACAGAACCGGGTTAAGCCGTAGGAGGCACCTGCTCGCGGAGATCGATATCTTGCAACTCCGTTGCGACGGCGGCCACAAGCCGCACGCCGGGATCCTGATGCAACAGTGCCGCCGCCCCCCGATCCCCGTGCAGTAGGCTCAGCGCGTCAAACCAGCTCGCCGGAAAGCACGCAGGCGGCTGTGGACCAGAAGCACCAGCGGCGCAGGCCGGATGAACCGGACCGCAGGCCGCCGCCACAGCGCGCAACAGTCCGGGCGTCACAAAGGGCATATCGGCAAGTGCGATCATCATCTGTGTCGCCCCGGCGGCGCGTGCGGCTTGTAGCCCCGCTCGCAGACTGTCCGATTGCTGTCCCTGACAGAACAACGGCGCGACACCCGCCGGCAAAAGGTCCGCCTGCGCCGGATCCCGCAATACGGCAAAGCACTGATCGGCACCACAGGCGGCCAGGGTCTTCGCGCTGCGGGTAAGCATCGGGACGCCATCGATCATCGCCCGCAGCTTATCCTCGGCTCCGAACCGCGTCGACCGCCCGCCCGCCAACAGCACCGCGATGAGGGTCATTGCGCCGCCGCAACGATATCGGCCAGAACCGAAATCGCCAGCACGCGCGGATCCTTGGCCGCCGGGATCAGGCCGATCGGGCCGCGGATCCTGCTCAGCGACCGCTCCTGAACGCCATGCGCGCGCAAAGCCTCAAGCCGCCGCGCCTGCGCCCGTCGGCTGCCCTGGGCACCGATCCAGAAAGCCGGGCTCTGCAGCGCCGCCTGCAACAAGTCCACTTCGCGCTCATGATCGTGGAAAAACAGCGCCACCGCGCTGCGGGCGTCCAATCGGGCCGGATCAATCTGCGGCGGCTGCTCCACGCGATAGCCCCCCGCGCGCGTCAGATCGGCAAAGGCCTGTGCCTCTGGCCCCGTGCCCACCACGAAGACCTGTAGCTCCGGACGCAGATCCACCACCGGCAGATCGGCACAAGCGAAAGCCACCTCTTCGCGTAGCGCGATCCCCGCTAAGGCCTGCCGCAGGACCGCCGTATCGCGCAGCGGCACCAGTGCCACGTCGATACCGCTGCCACAGGGCAGGCGAATGTCGAAATAGGGCGAGTTTTTGCCATAGGTCAGGCGCTTTGGACGTCCGCTCCGCCAGACCTCCGCCGCATGCGCTTGCAGATCCCCCTCGATACAGCCCGATGACAGATTGCCAACCAAGACACCCTCATGCGTCACCGCCATCATCGCGCCATGAGGGCGATAAAAATTGCCATCAATCCCGATAAGCATCGCCAAAACGCCGCCCGCCGGGGCGAGCGCGGCAAGGACTGGCTCCGCCTCCTGGGCCGGAATTTGCCAGCGCAACGCCTGCGCGGTGGCAGGATACAACATGTCCAGCTTGCTCATCATGGGGCTCCGCGAAAAAACCCCGTCCGGCCTGAGTTCCGGACGGAGCGATCCATGTTCAGGCGAAGTCGACCTCGTCAGCCATCGGCAAGGCGGCAATCCGCTTTCCGGTCGCCGCAAAGATCGCATTGGCCAAGGCGGGGGCGGAGGGCGGCACGCCGGGTTCCCCCACACCGGAGGGTGCTGCATTTGAGGACAGAATATGCACCTCGATCGCGCCAATATCCGCCATCCGCAGCGGCTCATAATCCGGGAAGTTCGACTGATCGACCACGCCTTCCGTCAGCGTTATCGCATCGCGCATTGCGTGACCGATGCCATAGCCGATGCCGCCCTCCATCTGCGCTGTGATCATATCGGGATTAACAGCAATCCCGCAATCGACCGCACAGGTGACCTTCTCAATCTTGATGCCCTCTTCCGCCGAGCCGGAAACCTCAACCACTTCAGCGACATAGGTGCCGAAGGATTTATGCACCGCGATGCCCTGTTTACGCCCTTCGGCCACCGCGCCCCAGCCCGCCTTTTCCGCCGCCAGCTTAAGGACTCCGGCAAACCGCGCCTGTTCCTCACCCTGCGCCAGATACTCCAAACGGTAGTCGACCGGATCGCGGCCCGCTGCAGCGGCCACCATATCCATCATGCTTTCCATCACGTATCCGGTATGGGTATGGCCGACAGATCGCCACCACAAAACCTTCGTGGCCTTGGGGATATCGGTCAAGCCGATGGCCATGCCCGGCAGGATGTAGGGCGTTTCATGCACCCCTTCCACCGAGGTTGAATCGACACCCTCCTTGACCGCGAACCCCTCCATAAAGGTGCCCTTCATGATCGATTGCGCGGCGATCCGGTGGTCCCAGCCGACGATCTTGCCCGATGCGTCCAGCCCCACCCGCACGCGATGCGCGGCAATGGGGCGGTAATAGCCCCCCTGAATGTCATCCTCGCGCGACCAGACCAGCTTGACCGGGCGCGTGCGATCGGTCATCGCAAAGGCCAGCGCGGCCTCTACCTGATAATCGGCATCGGCATTCGCGCGCCGCCCGAAAGATCCGCCGGCAAACATCGTCACGATCTCGATTTTTTCCATCGGCAGATCAAAGATCTTTGCCAGCGCCCCATGCGGCACGGTCGGCATCTGACAGCCGTCATGCAGCCGGATCCCCCCTTCTGCGGTGGCCTCGATGGTGCAGGTCATCGGCTCCATCGGCGCATGTGCCAATAGCGGGAAATAGAAGCTCTGCTCCACCACCTGCGCCGCGCCGTCGATCAGCGCGGCGACCGCGGACGGATCGGCACCGTTGACGTTATAAGTCGGCGCGGCCGCAACAGCGGTCATCGCCTCGGCGCGGATATCCTCGGAACTGCGGCTTTCGGCGGCGGCAGTGTCCCATTCCACCGTCAATGCCTCGCGGGCCTGAAACGCCGCCCATGTGTTCTCCGCATAGATCGCGACGGCGACCTTGTTCGGCAGGGTTGCCGCGCGGATAAAGCCTTTGATCTCTTTCGCGCCAGCGTCATCAAAACTTGCGACCAAGCCGCCGTGGCGCGGCGTGCGGGCCAGCACCACGACCATCTGATTGTCGAGATGCATATCCATCGCGAATTTTGCGCGGCCGTCGATTTTGACGGCGGAATCCTTACGCTTGATCTTTGCATCTCCGATCAGACGGAACTGAGCGGGCTCTTTCAGTTTCGGCTCGGCAGGCGGGGTCAGAGTTGCGGCCACTGCCACAAACTCTCCCAGTGGCGCGGTTTTATCCGCCCCCACGACCTGACCATCGACGATATCCAGCCCGGCCGCATCCACGCCCCATGTTTGCGCCGCCGCCGCGATCAGCACGGCGCGGGCCGCCGCGCCTGCAGTGCGGTATTGCATGAAGGAATTGGCCATCGCAGTGGAGCCGCCAGTGCCCTGAAGCGGCCCGAAGAACAGGTTGTTGTAGACAGCAGGATCCGAGGGCGCAAAATCGTAGTCGATCGCCTCCATGCTGACGCCCAACTCTTCCGCGATGAGCGTAGTCAGCCCGGTTGAGGGGCCCTGCCCCATCTCGAAATGCTTGATGATCGCGGTCACCTGACCATCGGCACCGATTTTGACAAAGGGATTGAGCTGGGCTGCTTCGCCCGCACCCGCCGCAAGGCTGCCGTCAGGGCGCAGCCCGATCACCAGAACCGCTGCCCCTGCCAGAGCGCCTTGCAAAAATCCGCGACGTGTTGAGGAAAGGGTCATGGCTCAGGCCTCCAGAATTTCAGACGCCCGCACCACGGCGGCGCGAATGCGCTGATAGGTGGCGCAGCGGCAGGCATTGCCGTTCATTGCCTCTTCAATCTCGGTAATGCCCGGCTTCGGCGTTTGCGCCAGCAACGAGGTGGCCTGCATGATTTGACCCGACTGGCAATAGCCGCATTGAACGACATCCAGCTCGAGCCAAGCCTGTTGCACCGCCTTGCCGACCTTGCCAAGATGGTCCGCCGCCCCCTCAATTGTGGTGACCTCGGCATCCGCAACATCTTCGATAAAGGTCTGGCACGAGCGGACCGCCTCGCCGTTGACATGCACGGTGCAGGCACCGCAGGCGGCCACACCACAGCCGAATTTGGTGCCGGTCAACTTCAGCTCGTCGCGGATCACCCACAAAAGCGGCGTGCCTGCTTCCGCGCTGACCTCGTGGGTCTGCCCGTTCAATTTGATGACATATCCCATTGGCGCTTGCTCCCTGTGGCTGGCTGCCCCGTTTTGAAACTGATCAGGCCCGGGGTTGGATAGAATTCCTCTCCAATATGTGGTAGTTTCAGTCTTGCGCCACTCGCGAAATGCGCCAATTCTATAACTGATTGCGCCACCGCAGCGAGGGCGCTTGCGCTGCCCTTAGCCGACCGGGCAGATCTGCCCGCTCACGCGCCTGAATTGGATGCACACCCTATGACAAAAAACGGACATCGTTACTCGATTGCGCGTCCGCTTCGCGCCTTTTGCGCGCGCCTTGGCGTGTCCGAAGCGCGAATTCTGGCCCGTATGGGGCTCAGCGCGGATTTTTTGAGCGGCGACAGGAACGGTGTCGATGCCGCGACGTTCTTTGATATGTGGTCTGCGCTGAACGCGGAAAAACCGGCCGAGGAATGGTTGTTGGATCTGGGCCGCAGTGCGGCGCATGGCAGCTTTACCTCCGAGCTCCTTGCATTTTCCTGCAGCCCGACCATCGCGCTCGGCCTGCAGCGATTGGCGCAGTTCAAGCCGCTCGTCGTGCCGTTGCGGCTGGACACCAGCGTGACCGATGAGGGCTTTGCCATTCGCTTTCGGGCGCCGGAAAACGGCCCTGACATTCCCGCCGCCATGGCAACCTTTGACGTGATTTTCTTTCTGGAATGCTGCCGGGTGTTTTCAGGGGTTGAGATTATTCCGCTACAGATTGATCTGCCCGATACGCGCTTTGTCACCCCCGAGATACGGGCCTTTCTGACCGCGCCCATCCTGCAGGCCCCAGAGGCCCGACTGATCATTTCCCATGCTGCCGCCGAGCTGCCGCTGATCTCCGAGAATACCGCGTTTTACGCGCTGATCGAACAGGAGTTGCTCAGCCGTCTGCATGCGCTTGAGACGCCGCCCGTCTCGGTGCAGGTGCGCAATATCGTTATCGATCTGCTGCCCTCCGGCGAAGTCTCGGTGGAAGCGGTCAGCAAAATGCTGCATCAAAGCCGGCGGAGCCTGCAGCGCTATCTGAAATCGGAAGGCAAGAGCTTTCAGGCGATCCTGAATGAAACGCGGGCCGAACTGGCGATGGCCTATTTGTCCAATCGCGATCTCAATACCGAGGAGATCAGCTTTCTGCTGGCATTCCGGGATCCGAATTCATTCTACCGCGCCTTTCAGGATTGGACGGGCATGACCCCGCTGCAGGCACGCACGCGGATGCGCGCCTGATCGAGCTTCAAGGGTGAGGCTCAGAGCTGTTATACGCCACAGCAGATATTTCAGAAAAATTCGCCACAACGTATAAATTGGCATTATACGCCATAGCGAATATTGACGATTTATACGCCTTGGAGTATAAACCTAAAATGACTGATCTCGCACGCACATCAAGACAGATTGGCGCCATCATCCAGCGGGCGCGCAAGACACGCGGCTGGACACAGACAGTGCTTGCCGAACGGGCGGGCCTGCGCCAAGCCACGATCTCGATGATCGAGAGCGGCGAGAAGCCCGCTAAGCTCGACTCCATCCTCGCGGTCCTTTCGGCGCTCGATCTTGACTTCAGGATCGGGCAGCGCTCCAAGGGCGATGGCAGCGATATCGAGGCGCTGTTCTGATGGGGCGGCGCCCGACCTATGCGCCCTTGCGCGTTTATCTGAACAATCGCAGCGTTGGCACATTGTCCCGCGCGCCAAGCGGTGCGATCGAATTCTCCTATGACGCGGATTGGTTGGCTTGGGACCATGCCCTGCCGGTCTCGCTGTCGCTGCCGCTGCGGGAGACCCCCTATCGCGGGGAACCCGTCTCCGCCGTGTTCGAGAACCTGCTGCCGGATTCGGACAAGCTGCGCCGCCTCGTCGCCGAAAAAGTCGGCGCGCGCGGGGTTGATGCGTATAGCCTGCTGGCAAAAATTGGCCATGACTGCGTGGGGGCGCTGCAGTTCATCGCAGGAGACGAGGACGCCCCCGACACAACTGGCAAGATTGAAGGGGAAGCGGTCGATGCAGCCGCCATTGAGAAAATCCTGAACGGATTGAGCCAAGCGCCGCTCGGCCTTACCAGAGACGACGGCTTCCGGATTTCCGTTGCGGGGGCGCAGGAGAAGACCGCCCTGCTTTGGCACAATGGTCGATGGATCAAACCCCATGGCACGACGCCGACCACCCATCTGATCAAGACGCAGATTGGCAAATTGCCAGATGGCATCGATCTCTCGGACAGTGTCGAGAACGAATACTATTGCTTGAAACTCACCGCCGCTTTCGGCCTGCCGGTGAACACCGCCAGCATCGAAACCTTCGGCGAGACCAAGGCTCTGGTCATTGAGCGCTTTGATCGCCGCTGGACGAAAGACGGACGGCTGCTGCGCCTGCCGCAGGAGGATTGCTGTCAGGCCCTCTCGGTCCCGCCGACGCTCAAATACCAGAACGAGGGCGGTCCCGGCATGATCGATGTTCTGGGCTTGCTCAACGGCAGCGATACACCAATCGAGGATCAGGACATCTTCCTCAAAGCGCAGCTCGTCTTCTGGCTGATGGGGGCGACGGATGCCCACGCCAAGAACTTCAGCCTGTTCCTGAGCCCTGGCGGCAGCTACCGGATGACGCCGCTCTATGACATCGTGACAGCACAGGGCGCGCTGGACGCCCGCCAGGTCGAACGCAAACAGATGACGATGGCGATGTCGGTCGGCGACAGCCGACACTATCGCTTCGATCAGATTCACGGGCGGCATTTTATGCAAACGGCCCTGCGCGCCGGCCTCTCAAGGAAACGCGCGACGGACATCATTGAGGAGATCGCAGCAAGAGCGCCTGACGCCGTTGAGGAGGCCGCCAACGCCCTGCCCGAAACCTTCCCTCAAGCCATTGTCGAGACCGTTAGCAAAGCGGTGATGGACCGGCTGAGTGGTCTCATGATGGTATGAGTTTGCGGTGCGTTGACTTCGGCCGGAACAATAACTCGGGTTGATCTGATCGTGAAAAAACAGAAATCGCTAGGCCTACCGATGTGACGGGAGCTGGCCGAATACCTTCCCTCGAAGCGCGATAGCGACCTCTTCGAGATGCCATGTGTCGGTCGGGCGAGGGCCGACAAAGCCTCTAAGCTGATGTCTGCGCCAGAAGATCAGCATAGGCTAGCCGCGCGGCGCGAATGGCCCCGAGGACACCCGCTCGATTGCCGAGGACGCTCACGCGGCAGTCTGGGATGGGCATGCCGTCGGGCATCAAGCGTGTCAGATTTTCGTGGACGCATTTCAGCAAGTTTGGGCGCGACCCGATTCCGCCGCCAAACACGAAAACCGCCGGGTTGATGATCGCGTCAATGGATAGCACCGCAAGCGCAGCATGTTCCGCCAAGCGCTGCATCACCTGCGTCAATGCGGGGTCGTCGGCCTCGTCTCTCGCGATCTCCCGCAGGGTTTGGCCCGGGCGTTGCCCGTTGTTCGCGCGGTAATCTCTGACAAGCGCCGCGCCAGAGACAACGCTTTCAAGCGCGCCGCAGGTGTGGCTTGACGACGCGAACGGATCGGCGCCGATCGGGAGCACCGCGATCTCACCTGCAGCCCCAAGCGCCCCGCGCAAAACGCGATCCCCCCAAGCAAGCCCCATGCCGATCCCAGTTCCAAGCGCAATGAAAGCCAGCCCGCCGATAGATGTTTCGACTGTGGCGCCATGCCCAAGCCACGCCTCGCCCAAAGCCGCACAGCTGACATCATTTTCGACAGCGACAGGCACCGCGAGTCGCGCCTGAAACACCGCGCGCATGTCACGCCCTTCGAGGCCGCGTAGATTGGGCGCGCGCTCGAGATGGCCCGTCACCGGATGGATCGCCCCCGGCAGGCCAATCCCCGCCGCAACGATCTGCGTGCCAGCCTGCAATGCAAGCTGCGCCATGTGGTTTGCGACAAGCTCGACGACTGCATCGCCGCCCTCGGCGGGCGTCTGGGACCGCAGCTCGCAAAGGACAATCCCATTCAAGTCTGTAACGACAGATTGCACTTTCGTACCGCCAATATCAGTCCCGAACAGACATCCCACCTTACGGTGGAAATGGCCCTCAACCTCCAGCCCCTCCGCCTCCAAGATCTCGTCCGGTATGGGGCGCATCTCGCGCAGTCGGGCCACCAGCCGATCTCGGACTCTGGCGGTCAACGCGGGAGGATATCCGCTCGTCATGCCCGCCCCACCGCTTTTTCACTCGCCGCATCAAACAGATGCACTGTTCCACGCGCCGCTTTTGCAGTGACGGGCGCGCCGATGCTGATCTCCCCATGCGGCGGCGCGCTGGCGATCAATGGCTGCCCTCCGGCGGTGAAATGCACCAAGGTTTCAGGCCCCAGCGGCTCAACCTCCGTCACCGTTCCGGTGACGACCAAACCTGGATCCGCGATATCTCTGCCGACCAGCAAATCATGCGGGCGCACCCCTGCAAGCAGATCTGCCCGCCCTTCAGACAACGTCACCACGCCACTGCTGTGCTGCGCAGGCACGATATTCATCGATGGGGTGCCAATGAACCGTGCGGTGAACACATCAACCGGATTGTCGTAAATCTCCATCGGTGGGGCGGCTTGCAAGATGTGACCGTCTTTCATCACCACGATCCGGTCAGCCATAGTCATCGCCTCGACCTGATCATGTGTGACATAGGCGATTGTAGTTCCAAGCCGGCGGTGAAGATCCTTAATTTCGATCCGCATCTGTGCCCGAAGCTGCGCATCGAGATTCGAGAGCGGCTCATCGAACAGAAAACCTGCCGGATCGCGCACCATGGCACGACCAATCGCGACCCGTTGGCGCTGCCCGCCGGAAAGCGCGGAGGGGCGACGATCAAGCAACGCCGTCAGACCCAAAAGCGCCGCCGCTTCATCGACCTTTTGCGCCTTCTCAATCTTGGAGAGTTTCGAGGTATAGAGGCCGAATGCGATATTCTGGCGCACGGTCATATGCGGGTAGATCGCATAGTTCTGGAACACCATCGCGAGGTTACGCTGCTTCGGATCCACCTCATTCACGACGCGGCCCCCAATCAAAATTTCGCCGCCAGAGACCTCCTCAAGCCCGGCGATCATCCGCAGGGTCGTGGATTTCCCACAGCCTGAAGGGCCCACGAAAACGACAAACTCCCCATCCGGAATGAAAAGGTCAATGCCGTGGATGACATTGGTTTTACCGTATGATTTGACCAGCGATTTAAGTTCAAACGTCGCCATCAGCGGGCCTCCATCAAAGCGGAAAATGCAGAGTTGAGCGATTGTGCGGCGGCTGCCTCGCGCGCTTCATGTCGCTGAGCGCAGGCCTCAAAATCGGTTAAAGCTGAAAGATAGGCGGTAAGCGCTTCTGCCATCGGGGCTGGAGCTGGGCCGCCGAAACGATCTCGAACCGCGACGAAATAGGCAGGCGAAACCGTTTGGGCAAAGCGCTCGGCGCTCATCTCGCTCTCGACGCCAACCGCCGCGAGGTAGGCCGCACAGAATGGCGCGTAGCCGCCAGCCGCCAAGCTCTGACCAGATGCCACCACGGCCTTTGCCGTTTCGGCGGCGATCTCATGCGCCTGCCGGAACGAGATCCCTTCTTGCCGAACAATAGAATCCGCCAGTTCTGTGATGGTGATACAGGCGCGATCGCTATTCTGCGCGACACGATCCTCGTTGATCCGCAGCGCAGGAATAAACGCCGTCAACAGGCGCAGAACACGGCTTCCCGTCTCGAACGCGCCGTAGCCTGCGGCTTGGCTCTCGCCCTCGCTATCGTTCATATCGGTGAACGGCGTATTGTGCATGATGTCTTTCATCATCCGCGCCTTGCCAACGGTTTGGGAGGCGAGATGACGCATATGTTCAATTGGCACCGGGTTGCGCTTTTGCGGCATGATCGAGGAAACTTGCACAAAGGCATTTGGCACATAGATTTGCGCCACCTCGAAGCTGGACCAGACTTGGAAATCCTGGATCAGGCGGCCGAGATGCAAGAACAGCAGCTCAAGCGCGCTATAGGTGCCGGTGATGTAATCGACCGCAGCGATACAGCTATAGGAATTGCGCTGCGGGGCGGCGAAGCCAAGGAGATCCGCCATCATCTGACGATCAATCGGGAAGCCCGAGGTGGTGATCGCGGCCGCACCCATTGAGCAGAGATCTGTCACGCTGCGGGCAACTTCGATCCTTTCGATATCACGGATCAGCACCTCAATCGCGGCCGATAGGTAGTGGCCGAATGTCGTTGGCTGCGCGGGCTGACCGTGGGTATAGGCCACAATCAGCGTCTCACGCTCGCGGGTAGCCGTTTCGATCATCGCCGCCAACAAGGCGCGACACTCGCCGAGCAAAATATCCACCCGCGCTTTCAGGGTGATCTTGAACAGCGTGTGATCAATATCATTGCGCGACCGCGCGGTGTGTAGTCGCCCACCGATGTCGATGCCAACCCGCGCCTTCAACTCCGCTTCCCGCAGGAAAAAATAATCCTCAAAAGCACCCGTATAGCTTAGCGTTTCGGGATCAATCTCAGCGTCAATCGCGGCCAACGCGCGGGCGATCTGCGCGGCGACGTCACGGGGCAAGATACCCGTGCGATCCAGCATCACCAGATGCGCACGATCAACCCGCCGAAACCCCTCCGCATGGTCGTTGCGGGCATGATCGAACAACGGGCCAAGCACGGTGTCTTTATAGACCGGATCGGGGAAAGTGGTCGTGTCAGTCATGATCATCCTTTGAGGCCGGCGAGCATGACGCCGCGCACGATGAAGCGTTGCAAAGCAAGGAATACGAGCAAGGTCGGAATCGTGGCCAGCGCGGCCCCCGTCATAATCATTTCCCATTGGATAGACTGCTCAACGGCGAAGCTCGTGAGGCCGACAGGTAAGGTGTAAAGCTCTTTCGAGGTTGTCGAAATCAGCGGCCAGAAGAAGGCTGTCCAATTCCCCAAGAAGGTGAAAATGGCGAGCGCGGAAAGCGCCGGTGTCACTAACGGCATCGCGATTTTCCACCAGATGGTGAACTCACTCAGCCCATCCATACGGGCGGCCTCGATGAAATCATCCGGCACGGTTTCGAAGAATTGCTTCATCAAGAACGTGCCGAAAGCTGTCATCATACCGGGGAACATAATCCCCCAATAACTGTCCAACCAACCCAAATTGGCGGACATCAAATACCACGGGATGACCAGCATTTCCGTCGGGATCATCAATGTCGACAAGATCGCGATGAAGACAAACTGGCGCCCACGGAAGCTGAATTTGGCGAGCGTATACCCGACAAGACTATCGAAAAAGCAATTCGACGTGGTCACGCAGATCGCAACGAAGGAGGAGTTCAGGAACCAGCGGAGGAATTCGCCCTCCGTTAAGACTTTGATATAATTCGAGAATGTTGGGTTTTGCGGGATCAGCCGCAAATCGTAGATCTGGCCGGATGTTTTCAGCGAGGTTGAAAACATAAACAAGATCGGCGTGATCATCAGCAGCCCGCCCAGCAGCAAAACCGTCCAGATCATGATCCGCCCCGGCTTAATCGAAGACATCGGGAGCATCGGCGCGGGGGAATGTTCGGTAGCAGCCATCAGCGTGTCCTCAAGAACCAGAGTTGCACAAGCGAGATCATCAGCAAGATCGTGAACAACACGACCGTCTGCGCCGCGGCGGCCCCCATCTGGTAGGAATTGAAAGCGGTCTGATAGATCATCAGGACGAGCGGCTTGGTCGTGCCAAGTGGCCCCCCCGGATCATTGGTGGTCATGTTATAGACCTGATCGAAAATTCTGAGAAAACCGATCGAGGAGAACACCACCAGAAACACCGTGGTTGGCTTCAACAGCGGCAGGGTAATCTTGCGCAAGATCGCCCAATCCCCCACCCCATCAATCCGTGCAGCCTCATAGTAAGTCTGCGGAATGGACCGAAGCCCCGCCATGAAGATGATGATTTGAAAGCCCAAGCCCGCCCAGATTGCCGTCACCATAATCGAGGGTAGCGCCCATGTGGTGGAGCGCAGAAAATCCAACTGCCCCATCCCCAACGCCCCCAAAACCGAATTGATAATTCCGGTCGGCGCAGGCTGATAAAACCAACGCCACACCCAGCCCATTGCCGAGGCCGTGGTGATGAAGGGCAGAAAGTAGAGCGACCGAAGAAACGTGTGAGCGAACCGGATCCGGTCCAGAAAATAGGCGATCACAAAGGACAGAATGAGGCTGATAGGTGTGCCAATGATCAGGTAGGCGAAGGTGTTTTTGAACACCTTCCAAAATTCCTGAGAGGCGAACATATCGCGGTAATTCTTCAGCCCGATGTATTCCGGCGGGGACATCAGGTTCCAGTTCGTGAACGAGAGGCGAAACGCATCAATCGTCGGATAGAACCGGATTACACTGTAAAAAAGCACAGGGATGGCCAAGAAAGACCAAACCCAAATTGCCCTGCGCGCGCGCATCGAGAGGCGCGGCGCTGACTGGGGTGAATGTTGCTTCGCCATATCAGCGCCACTCCTGTTATAGGATCATTTCGCGCGATCGAGGATCGCTTGTTCCGCGACAACAGCCTCTGCCACACTCTCCGCAGCAGATTGCCCCTGCAGGAACACCCGATTGGCCATATCCATCGCGACCTGACGCTGCGCCTGTTCGTCGACGAACTTCGTGGTATGGGCGTATTCAAGCCCTTTGAGGAAGGGAGCGTAGATCGGATCTGCCAAATTGGCTTCGGTCAGTGCAACCTCCGGTCTCGCGGGCAACTCGCCGACCACATCCAGCCAGACTTGCATCGCGTCTGGCGATGAGAGATAGGCCAAGAATTTCGCCGCAGCCTCAAGCTTTTCGCCCTCGGCGGATGCCCCGATGCCATTGGCAAAGTAGGATGCATAATTCGACCGCATTCCGTCCGCATTCGCCGGAAGCTCAACGACGCCCCAATCAAAATCGGTGATCCCGCGGAAAGCGCCCAGACGGAAGGTGCCATCAATCGTCATCCCCGCACGCCCCGCGCGGAAAGCGGCCTGCCCTTCATCCATGAAGCCGACAGCCCCAACTTTGGATTTGAGCTCCAGATCCGTGTACCATTGCGTCGCAGCGATCCCCGCCTCAGAGCCATAGGTGACCGTTGCATTATCGTCGCTATAGGGCTGGCCTCCGAATTGACGCACGAGCACTTCGCGCCACCATTGGTGATCCTGCCCCGCCATATCGAGTGTAATCCCAACGGTCGTATAATTCCCGCCGTCATCCCTCTTGGCCAGCTTTGCCGCATCCTCAACCAGCTCATCCAATGTCGCGGGCGGCGCATCGATGCCTGCTTCAGCGAACAGCGTCTTGTTGTAGAACAGCGCGAGAGAGCGCACGGCGGTTGGCAGGCCGTAGTAATCATCGCCCCGCTTCATCGCCTGAACGATCGGGAAAAACTCGCTTTCAATGGTCGCCGCTGGGAACTGGTCACGCGGCAAAGGCTGCAAAACGCCGCCCTTCACGAACGCATCCGTCCAACCGTAGAACATCTGCAAAACATCGGGGCCCTTGCCCGCCATATTCGCGGCCACCACGCGTGTTTGATAATCGGCGTAGGGGAAGGTGACCTGTTTGACATTGATGTCAGGGTTGGCCTCCTCAAACTTCACGATCAGCTGGTCGATAGCCTCAACGCGGGTATCGTAGATATATTGCCAATACTCGATATCAACGGCGCTCGCGGCCGTCCCAGAGACCATCACCGTCCCTGCCAATAGTGTCGCTTTCGTAAATCGATTCATCATTTCCTCCGTTGGATGGGCCAAGCCTTGTGACGTGGCGCAACTTGACAGCTCCGACGGACGCGATCCGCTCTCTTTCTGTCGGCCCCACGGCAAAGCGGAGCATCCGATGAACCTGACCCAGCAATGGCTTCTGAGTCAATAAGATAATTAACTTGAGTTAAGTAAGCACACATGCGAGCCTCATCAGGCCGCCCGCTCACAAGCCCTGATCGCGGGGAAAGGACGATGAGGCATGGTTTACTGCGCTGGCAGACAATCATAGCTGGACGATGCTGAAGATCCGAAGGACCAAGACATGACAATTCATCCCGCGAACGAGCCCGAGACCTCCGCCCCGCAGGCGGATTCCGCGCGGCGCGGCGGCCTGACAACGCAGGGCAAAAACCCTGAGCGCAGCCGCGAACATAATCGGCGTGTGGTCTTGGAACTCTTGCGACGCGGCGGCAGTCTGGGGCGCAAAGAACTGGCCGATATGGCCCATATTTCGACCCAAGCCGTCGCCAATATTATCGAAGATTTGCTGGCGGAAAAGCTGCTGATCGACATGGGGCGCAAACGCACCGTGCGGGGCCTGCCGCCGATTCAATACGGTATCAACCCTGATGGCGCGATTACCATTGGCCTCGAGATCGCCGTCGGAAGCCTGACCGCCGCAGTGCTGGATCTGGGCGGAAACCCGCGCTCGGTCGAGCAAGTTACACTGCCCGACATGAAGGCGAATGTCGTGCTCGGTGTCATTGGCGATGTCGTCACCCGCCTGCGCGCGGCCTATACCGCGCCACTCATGGGCATCGGGGTTGTGATGCCCGGGCCGTTTGAGATCGAAGGCCTCTCCGGCGTCGGCCCGACAACGCTTCCCGATTGGTCGGATGTTGATGTGGTCAGCGCGCTGACGGGAATCTGCGGTGTCCCCGTCGTCGTAGACAATGATGCGAACGCCGCCGCAGTCAGCGAGATGCTCTTTGGCAAAGGCCAAAACGTCTCCCATTTTTGTATGCTGTATTTCGGCGCGGGCATCGGCATGGGCGGTATCGTTGCCGATCAGCCCCTGCGCGGCGCATTCGGCAACGCCGGTGAGATTGGCCATATCGTTGTCGCGCCCAACGGCATTCCCTGCCAATGCGGCCAATATGGGTGCCTGGAAAGATACGTCTCACTGCATGCTCTTACTGAATGGATGGCGCAGGATGGCAAGGTGCCAGACTCCGCGGCATTGCTCAAATCTCATGCCGAAGCGGATCCGAAAATCGTCGCATGGCTCGATCAGGCCGCCCCCCATCTCGCGGGGATCATCAGCCTTTTGGAAAACATCTTCGATCCGCAAACGATGATCCTTGGCGGTAAGATGCCGGAGTCGATTTTGGACGATCTGATTGCGCGATTGGATATTCCCACCAGCGTCGCCAACCGCCGTCTCCGCGCCTTGCCCCGCGTTCAACGTGGCCAAGCCAGCGAAGATTCGGCGGCCTTCGGGGCCGCTGCCCTGCCGTTTTTCAATGCCATCACACCACAGCTCCATCTCACTCAGGATTCCACCATCGGCTAATTTCTCAAGGAAATCATATGATCCCCCAAAACCGCCTTGCGCATCGCGAAGCAAATCCCGCCTTGATCCGCCTGTCTCACGCCCTGTCACGCCTCCAAAGTGTTGTGACCGTGATGAACACCGGCGCGCATCCCGATGACGAGCACAGCGGTCTGCTGGCATGGCTCCGGTTCGGGCTTGGCATGCGCGTGGTGGTGGCCTGTTCGACACGCGGCGAGGGCGGTCAGAACGCCTTGGGCCCGGAGCGCAACGGCCTCCTCGGCGTGATCCGCACCCGCGAGATGGAAGAGGCCGCCAAAGTACTAGATTGTGACGTCGCTTGGCTCGGATTTGGGCCCTCAGACACTGTGCATGATTTCGGATTCTCCAAAGACGGTGATGATACCTTTGCCCGCTGGGATGAGGCCTTGGTGGTGGACAGGATGGCCCGCGCCTATCGCACCTATCGACCGGATGTTGTTTTGCCGACATTCTTGGACGTTCCCGGTCAGCACGGCCACCACCGCGCGATGACCCGCGCCGCCCATCAAGCCATCGCCCTCGCCGCCGATCCGGCTGCGTTGACGGATCACCCTGCGGGGCCGTGGCAGGTGACACATCACTATCTGCCCGCGTGGTCGGGCGGCGGGGCAACCTATGACGATGCGGTGCCGCCCCCGCCTGCCACCCTGCGCATCACCGCAGGGCCACACGACGACACAACAGGCGCCTCCTTCGCCGAAATTGGCCAATGGTCGCGCCGCCGTCATGCCTCGCAAGGCATGGGAAGCTGGTCCGACACCCCCGAGAGAGATTGGGCATTGCACCGCGTCAACGGCGCGGCAGAACACACCCTTGCGCAGACTGTCCCGCAAACCCTGGCAGATCTCGTCGAGCACGCGGGGCCTGCGGCAGAGGCGCTCACCCAAGCCGCCAGTGCGATCGCGCAGGCGCAAAGCGCCTTCCCCCATCGCAAAATGATAGCTGCGCATTTGGCCGCAGCCGATGCGGTGCTTGAGACCGCGCAGCAGCTCTCCACCCCCGAATTTAACGCAGCACACGGGCATCGCCTTGCGCGCAAACGGCGCGAGATCGCAGTGGCTCTGGCTGAGGCCGCAGGGCTTTCCCTCATCGTGACCCCTCGGCCCGCGGCTTTGCTCTTGGGCGGCAAGGGCCATCTCCATATCGGCCAAACGACCCCGATTGACGCATCACAGATCGAGCTGAGGCCGCGGCTCCCCGCGGGCGTATCGGCCCCCAGCAAGGCGCTGGCGACATCGTTCATAGATCTTGAGATGGACGTCGCCATCGATGCCCCCTTCACCCCCGCTTTCACCGCGGCCTTCGATCCTTTGGGTGGCAACGGACATGGCTGGTTAGATGTCGCCGCCACAATCGCGGGGCGGCGCGTCACGATCAGTGTTGATCCTGAAACCCCGCTGGATGTCCGCCCGCAACACAGTTTTGCAGCGCGCCCGGCACAGCTCCTCCGCAAGATTGGCGACACCTCTTCGCTGACAACCACGCTGACAGACGCGCATGCCGTCTCATTCACCATCCCGACGGGCTGGGCGGCGACACGAAACGGCCACACCCTCACGATCACCCCCCCGAAGGATGATATCGGGTCACTTGTCGATTTCACGCCAAACATCGACGGGCGTCCCGCGCAAACACTCTCGCGGGCGCAGTTCAACCATATCGGCGAGGTTACTTATTCCGACCCCGCCAGCCTCAAGATCCTAACGCTCGACCTTGCCCTGCCCTCTGGCGCGCGCATCGCCTATATCGGCTCGGGCGATACTGTCGGGCACTGGATGCAACACATCGGCCTCGATGTGACATGCCTCGAGACGGTCGCGCAAGATGAGGATTTCTCCGCCTATACCACCGTCTTGATCGGCGTCATCGCCTTTGGCAACCGACCGGATCTGGTCGCCGCGACAACGCGCCTGCATGCCTTCGTCGAAGCTGGCGGGCATTTGGTGACGCTCTATCAACGTCCCGATCTGGGATGGGACGCCCGCCGGACGCCCCCGCGTCTGCTGAAGATCGGCACGCCCTCCCTCCGCTGGCGTGTCACCAACCCAACCGCCCCTGTCGAGATTTTAGCGCCCGAGCACCCGCTCATGATCGGGCCAAATCTCATTGACCAACGCGAATTTGCAGGATGGGATAAGGATCGCGGCCTGTATTTTGCCTCGGAATGGGACACGGCCTATCAACCGCTTTTGGCGATGTCGGATGCCGAAGAGGCGCCGCTGAACGGCTCACTCCTCTCCGCCCAGATCGGCAAGGGGCGACACACGCACACCAGCCTCACCCTTCACCATCAACTCGATAAACTTGTGCCAGGGGCGTTCCGACTGCTCGCCAATCTCGTGCAGCCCGCGCCGCGCCTTTCTCGCTAAACACACCCCCGCGCCCTCATCAGGAAGCGACGGTGGGCTTTCCCCTTTCACGTCGCTTCCCCAAGGACTCCAAAATGAAAATTTTGATCTTCGCCGATGCCGCAACCGCAAGTTTTGAGACCGCGCGCCGGATCATCGCCGCGCTGACCGCATCGCCAAAGGCGGTTCTTGGCCTCGCGACGGGCGGTACAATGAAACCCGTCTATGCCACACTGCGCGAGCGCGCGGCAAAGACCCCTTCCCTTTTCCAGCGCTGCACCAGCTTCAATCTCGATGAATACGTCGGGCTGGGCAGCACGCATCCGCAAAGCTACCATCACTACATGCGGAAGCATCTTTTTGACGCGGTTGGCCTGCACCACGCGCGCGCCCATCTTCCACGCGGAGATGCGCCAGACCCAGAGGCGGAGGCACGACGCTTTGAGGCCGAAATCGTATCATGTGGCGGCATTGATCTGCAATTGCTTGGCATTGGCCGCAACGGGCACATAGGGTTTAATGAGCCCACATCCTCGCTCGCGTCGCGCACCCGCCTGAAAACGCTGACACGAAAGACCGTTGCCGATAATGCGCGATATTTCAACGACGGGGAGACCGTCCCCAGTGTCGCGATCACCATGGGAATTGGCACGATCCTCGACGCGAAGCAGATTCTCTTGCTCGCGACAGGTGCGGCGAAAAGCGAGGCGGTCGCCCGAATGATCGAGGGGCCGGTGAGCGCCGTCTGCCCCGCATCCGCGTTGCAATTTCATCCCAAGGCAACCGTTTTGATTGATGAAGCGGCGGCGGCGGATCTGAAATTGCGGGATTATTACGAGACGGTCCATCCTGAGGGGGCGGAGCGCTTAACTTCGGGAGCGTAGGCGCCGCGACAGCACCACAAACTGGCCCCCTACGTCTTGACCTTCTTGGCCCACGCTTTGGCATAGCCACATAAAGGCGCATCCTCCCCACCGTCTGACGCAATCCGCGTCTCGCTGCGCGCACCCGCTGTGGCAAAGAGCAGCGCCGCGCCGACACTCGTGCCGGTCGCCGAGGCCGCAACCTCGATGGGCCCGCGCAGCACCCCAAGCATCCGCAGAAAATCGGAATTCGCCGCAAACGGGCCTTCCACCACACAGGGGCCACGCGCCCCGATCAGATCGAGGCAGGTATCGGTCATCAGCGCGAGATAGAGCGAGAGAGCAAAGATCCGCTCGCCATCTGTTTGCGGCGGCACGGTCCAGCGGTGATGGCGGCCCCTGAACGGACCGCTCTCTCCGATCACAGCAGGGAGCAGCATCACCCCATCGCGCAAAACACGGGCGCGGTCGGCCGCACTGGGCTGCGCGCGGGATCCATCGCGCAGCATCTCGAACTCGCGCCCGCCCATGAACCGCGCGGAGGGGATAGGCGTGCCGAAAGCAGAGGCGTTGATTAAGGTATCACGGGCCGGATCCAGCGAGACTTCCTCGCCGCCAACCGACATCGCGATCACCCAAGTGCCTGTCGATATCACGCTGAACGGGCCCCGCCGCCCGATCAAATGCGGCAGCAAAGACGCATTGCTATCATGGATGCCGCAAAGCACGGGCGTATCGCGCGACAGCCCCGTGCGGCGTGCAATCTCGGGCGAGAGCCGCCCCAGCGGATCGGAGGATTTGCGCGCAGGGGCGAGCTTGCCACGGATATCGAGCAGATCAACCAGCGCGGAAAACTGCCCCGCCATCGGCTCCCACAAATCGGTATGACACCCGAGCGAGCTGATATCGCAGGCCATTTCGCCCGTCATCCGCCAGCCCCAATATTGCGGATAGGTCAGAATATGCGCTGTGCGCGCCTTGAGGGTCGGGTCGCGCTCGAACAACCAATGCAGTTGCGCGCCAAGGTTCAGCCCCATCTTGAGGCGCGGGCTGCCTGTGCGCGCGAAATCGGGACGGATCGCATCATAGGCGGCGGCGGTCTCATCGGGGCCGGTATGTTCGTAATCCAGCATCGGCGTTGCCAATTCGCCCTCCGCCGTCAGCAAGACCCCCGCCGCGCCATGGGTGGTGATGGAGATCGCATCAATCCCGTGACTGGCGTGGAAGGCTTTGAGATGTTCGAGGAAAAACGCCCAATGCCCATCCAGATCAAAATGCGGATAAGGCGCGGAGGTCAAAACCGTATTCGGGCGGGTGACGACCGCGATCTCTGCAAGCCTCGCCCCATCCACCAACGCGAGCTTGGCATTGGTCTTGCCGATATCCAGCACAGCGATATGGCGCGGCATCGTCATGGCAGGTGAAACACCGTTTGCAGCGCGGTCTCAACGGGGCGGTTGTCGGGGTGCGTTTCCATAATATCGGCCATATAGGCCCACCATTTCTGCACCACGGGAAGATCGGGAAGGCGATCCATCGAATGCCCCGCATGCCGCCAGAGCACCCCGAAAAGATGCCGCGTCTCGGGGTCGTAATGGATCGAATAATCCTCGACCCCAGCCGCCTTTAGCGCCGCCGATAGCTCCGGCCAGATCTCATTGTGGCGGCGTTTATACTCCGCCAATTGCCCCGCGTTCAGAACCATTCGGAAAGCGTATTTTTCCTTCTCCGCCGATAGTATTTTTGCCGGCATTACGTCCGCCCCCGAAACATCGCCCAAAGCCGTGGCAAGGCGATCACCCCGATCAACAGGCCGCCGATGAAGATCGACATCACAATCCCCGGCACATTGAGCAATCCGAGGCCGAACGTCACCAGCCCCATCACGAAAGCGGCGATCACCACCCCCGGAATCGTGCCCGATCCGCCAAGGATATTGACCCCACCCAGCACCACCATAGTGACCACTTCCAGCTCCATCCCCGTCGCAATCGAAGGGCGGGTGGAGCCGAGGCGCGAGGTCAGGCACACGGCCGCCAGACCGGACATCAGCCCCGTCAGCAGGAACAGGATCATCTTCACGCGGCCGACGCGCACGCCGGAAAACAGCGCCGCCGTGGCGTTGTTGCCAATGCTATAGACCGCGCGGCCAAAGTTGGTTTTGTGCAAAACGATGCCGAAGATCAGCGCCAGCAGTGCGAAGATCACGAATTCGACCGAGATCACCCCAATCGCATAGCCCTGCCCGAACCATGCGAAATCCTCGGGGTAGCCGCGAAAGGCCCCATCCCCAAGAATGATAAAGCTGATCCCGCGAAACAGGCTCATCGTGCCGATGGTCACCACGATCGACGGCAGCCCGAGGCGGGTGACGAGCACCCCGTTGAACGCGCCGCACAGCAGCCCCGTGCCAAGCCCTGTCAAAACGATCAGCGGCGTGCCCGCGCCCATGGTCATGACAACCCCCATCGCCGTCGAGGCCAGCGCGATGATCGAGGCGACCGAGAGATCAATCTCGCCCGCGATGATCAAAAGCGCCATCGCGAAGGCAATCATCGCCTTCTCGGTGAAGTTGAACGTCGCGTCCGAGAGGTTCCACGCGTTGAGGAAATAGGGCGAGGCGAAGGCGTTCACGATGAAAATCGCGATGGCCACGATCAGCAGCAGGCTCTCCCAGCTTTTCAGCCGCGCTTCCAGAGGCGAGCGCAAACGGTCGGGGATATGGCGGCCCGTCGGGGTGGGTGTCTCTGTCAGGCTCATTGGGAATGCTCCGCCGATTTGAGGATGACGCGGCCTTTGCTGCGGCCGGATTGGGCGTTGAAGGCGACCGCGATGATGATCGCAGCGCCCGAGATCGCGAGTTGCCAGAAGGGCGAGATATCCACCACCGGAAGCGCGTTTTTGACCACGCCGAGGAACAGCGCGCCAAGGATCGTGCCGACAACACTGCCCGCGCCGCCCGCAATCGAGATCCCGCCGATCACGCAGGCCGCCACCACATCCAACTCAAACCCGCCCGCAATATCGACATAGGCGACCGCGTAGCGCGCGATCCAGAGATAGCCCGTAAGCCCCGCAAGAGCGCCCGAAATGACGAAGGCAAGGAACTGCGTTCGGCCGACGTTGATGCCGGTGTAAACGGCGGCATGCGGGTTGCCCCCAACCGCGAAGAAGGCGCGGCCAAGGGTGGTGCGGGCCATCACGATTGACATGATCACCGCCACCAGAATGCCGATCCAGCCCAACACCGGAAGCGAAAAGATCACATGGCGCGCAAAGCCGGTGAAGCCCGCGCTCATCTCATGCGCATTGATCCATTTGCCATTGGTGAGCAGGAAGATGATCCCGCGGTAGATTGTCATCGTGCCCAGTGTCACGACAATCGGCGGGATATTGAGTTTCCACACCAACAGCCCGTTGATCGCGCCAAGCGCCGCGCCCACGCAAATCGCCGCCAGCAGGATCACCGCAATCGGCAGGCCCGGCATGGCAACATTGAGCATCGCGCAGATCATCCCCGTCAGCGCGAGATTGGCCGCGACGGACAGATCAATGCAGCGCGTCAGGATCACCACCATCTGCCCCAGCGCGAGGATGATCAGCGGCGTGGTATCATTGAACACTGCGAGGAGATTGGAAGGGGCGACAAAGGCCGGGAAGCGGGCGGCAATCGCGATCAACAGCAGCAAGAGTGCGCCGAGCAAGATCGCCTCACGGGATTTCAACAGCGCGCTCATGCGGCCTCTCCTTTCACACCGATGCCCGCGGCATGGCGCACGAGATTTTCAGGGGTGAGATCCTCGCCCGCGAGTTCGGCGGCGATCCGGCCCTCGCGCAGGACGATCACACGGTCGGACATGCCGAGAATTTCGGGGATCTCGGAGGAGACCATGATCACCGAAAGCCCCTGCCCCGCCAACTCAGACATGAAATCATGCACGGCGGCTTTCGAACCGATGTCGATGCCTTTGGTGGGTTCGTCCAGAATGATCACGCGCGGTTTTGTCGCCAGCCATTTCGCGATGACAACCTTTTGCTGATTGCCGCCCGACAGCGCGCCCACGCGGGTATCCAGCGAGGCGGCCCGCAGGTCCAGCCGCTCGGTATAGTCCCGCGCCAGCGCAAATTCTTCCGCCATGCGGGTGAAGCCGTTTTGCGAAATCCGGCCCAGCGAGGGCAGCGTCACATTCTGGAAAATCGGCATATCGAGGATCGCCCCCTGCTTGCCGCGATCTTCGGGCACATAGACGATCCCCGCCTCAATTGCCTCAGCGGGCGAGCGGATGATCTTAATCTCGCCGTTGATCCGCGTCACACCTTTGGAGGGGCGCGTGATGCCAATCAGCGATTGCATGAACTCGGATCGGCCTGCCCCGACCAGCCCGTAAAACCCGAGGATCTCGCCGCGATTCAACGCAAAGCCAATATCCTCAAACTCGGTCGGATGGCTGTAACCGACGACTTTCAAGACCTCGTTGCCGATCACCGCCTTGCGCTTGGGGAAGATCTGATCGACCGCGCGGCCCACCATCATCTGCACCAAGGCGCCCTCGTCAATCTCGGCCATATCGCCCGCGCCGACAAATTGCCCGTCGCGGAACACGGTATAGCGATCCGAGATCCGGAAGATTTCGTCGAATTTATGCGAGATGAACAAGATTGCCTTGCCCTGCGCCTTCAGGGTCTCGACCAGCTCGTATAGCTCCTCGATCTCCTTTTGGCTCAACGCGGCCGTCGGCTCATCCATAATCACCACCCGCGCATCGACACTGAGCGCGCGCGAGATCGCGACGAGGTGGCGCGAGGCAATGCCCAGATCGCGCAGCTTCACTGACGGGTCGATCTTGGCACCAATGCTATCAAGGATCGCCTGCGCCTGCCGGAGCTGCGCTTTGGTATCAATCAAGCCAAACCGGCCCTTGGGCGCGTGGCCGATGAAGATATTCTCCGCCACGGTGAGCTCGTCAAACAGCACGGTTTCCTGATGGATCGCCGTAACCCCCGCCGCCGCCGCATCTTGGGGCGCGGGGAAAGCAATCGGCTGACCGTCGAGCAGGATCTGCCCACCATCGGGTTGATAGATCCCCGTCAGGATCTTCACCACGGTGGATTTGCCCGCACCATTCTCGCCGATCAGCGAGGTGACCTTGCCGGCGAACAGCTCCAACTGAACGCCATCAAGCGCCTTCACGCCCGGAAATATCTTGGTGATCTGGTCAAGCGCGAGCAGCGGCGCTTGGCCTGTGACCGGTTTGGGGTCAGGGCGCATGGGCAGTCTCATCGGTCAGGGGTGGTGAGGGGGTTGGCGGCAAGATCGCCGCCAACCTCGGATCTGCGCTTGATCGGAACTTGATCCGCGCGAAGGCTCAGAAGATGCTCTTGAACTCTTCGATATTCGAGCTGTCGTAGACGAACGGATCGGCCATCGCGGCGGAATTGGTCTCGTCCAGCGTGATCGTGCCCATCCGACCGATGGCGATCTCGGCGCCCGGCGCGGCAGTGGCCTCTTTGCTGGCCAAAGCATGCGCCATCATTGTTGCCGAATAGCCCAGATCAATCGGGTTCCAGATCGCGAAGGATTTGGAAGCGCCCGATTCAATCGCGCCCGCCATTTCCGAGGGAAGGCCAAGGCCCGTCACATTGACCTGCCCGATCTTGCCCGCATCCGCCACGGCTTGCGCGGCCGCCACGATGCCCACCGAGGTCGGGGCGATGATCGCATCGAGATCGGGATAGGATTGCATCAGGCCTTGGGCTTCACGGTAGGATTTATCGGCCAGATCATCGCCGTAAACCGTCGAGACAACCTCAATGCCTTTGTAATTGCCCAGCACCTTGTTCATCTCTTCGATCCAGATGTTCTGGTTCGTCGAGGTGGTGGTGGCCGAAAGCACCGCCACTTTACCGCCCTCAGGCAGGTTATCCGCCGCGAGTTTGATGATCATATTGCCGATCAGCGGGTTCGAGGAAGGGTTCAAATGCGCCTGACGGCCCGCCTCGGCCACGCCCGAATCCCACGAGATGACAGTGATCCCGCGATCCATCGCCTTTTTCAGCGTCGGCACCAAAGCATCGGTGTCATTCGCCGAAATCGCGATCGCGTCGACCTTCTGCGCGATCAGCGAGTTGATCACCTCGATCTGGCCCTCTGCGGTGGTATCTGTCGGGCCGGTGTAGATGATCTCGACATCGCCGAGCTCTTTCGCGGCCTCCTCCGCGCCTTTCGCGGCGGCTTCAAAAAAGCCGATCCCCAGCGCCTTCACCACCAGCGCAATGCGCATGTCCTCCGCCTGCGCCGTGCTCGCGAAAAGCCCAGCAGCAACCGCAACCGTCGTCATCAGATGTTTCAGTTTCATTCTCAGGTTCCTCCCTATGTCACCCATTTATGCGCCGCTGCGGCGTTCTCCCCGCTACAGCGCCACGTCCTCCCGCGCGCCCGCAATTGGGGCCACGATAAGTTTGATATCCGCCGCCTCAATCATCGCCGCCGCGCGATCACTGATCCCCTCATCGGTGATCAGCACATCAATCGTCTGCAACGGGCACAGCACGAGGCTTGAGCGGTTCTCGAATTTTGAAGAATCCACCAAAAGGACCAGCTCATCCGCCTGCCCGATCAGCTTTTGCTCGGCTTGAATGATCAGCGGATCCGCCTCCATCACCCCGATCGGGGCAACGCCCTGCGCGCCCATGAACATCCGGCGGGCGTAGAAATTGCGGGTCACGTCATTGTCGAAGGGCGAGAGCACGATGTTTTGCTCACGGTAGATCACGCCGCCCGAAATCAGCACCGAGTTCTTGGAATTTTTCAGCAGATGCTCCGCAATCGGGAACGAGTTGGTGAACACCTGACAGCGCCGCGTCGCCAGCGGATGCACCATCTGGAAGGTCGTCGTGCCGCCGTTAATGATGATCGGATCACCATCCGAGCACAGCTCGACAGCCGCGCGCGCGATTGCTTGCTTTTGCTTGATATTGATCGTCTCGTTGACGGAAAACGGCCGCCCTGCAAGGATGGGGAATTGTGTTGGCGCCAGCGCCTCAGCCCCGCCCCGCACACGCCGCAGCTTTTTCGCGACGTGCAGCGCCGCAATATCACGCCGGATGGTGGCCTCCGAGGCTCCGGTTAGCCCGCACAGATCCGCCACCGTCACGACCGGACGGTCTTGAACGGCGGATAGAATGATCCCGTGGCGTTCTTTTTCGTGCATTTCATCCTCCAGATGTGAGGAGATTGCCGCAGCAAAACAATCATTGTCAATCATTAAATGTCATTACGATCATGCTGCACGTGCATAATGATTGAAAATGATTATTTGTGATTGACAATCAAACGCCGCCTGCGCAGTCTCCCAGCCCATAGACGCCCCAAATACCTGAGGATCGGGAGGAAATCACCATGACAACCGCATCAACGCGGCTCGCGTCGCTCTGGGATGACGCCAAAGCGGCGACAATGACCGAATCGGAAAAACTCCTGTATCGCTCGAACCTGCTCGGATCTGACAAGCGCGTGACCAATTATGGCGGCGGCAATACCTCTGCGAAGGTGATGGAGCTTGATCCGCTCACCGGAGAGATGGCGGAAGTGCTCTGGGTCAAGGGCTCGGGCGGGGATGTTGGTTCGATCAAGATGGACGGGTTTTCAACCCTCTATATGGACAAGCTGCGGGCGCTGAAGGGCAAATATCGCGGGCTGGCGTTTGAGGATGAGATGGTCGGCTATCTGCCCCATTGCACCTTTAACCTGAACCCCCGCGCCGCCTCGATCGACACGCCGCTGCATGCCTATGTGCCGAAAAAACATGTCGATCACATGCACCCCGATGCGATCATCGCGATTGCCGCGTCGAAAGACAGCAAGGCGATGACGCAGGAGATTTTCGGCGGCGACATCGGTTGGTTGCCGTGGAAAAAGCCGGGCTATGAGTTGGGCCTGTGGCTGGAGACATATTGCCTTGAGAACCCCGAGGCGAAAGGCGTTGTGCTGGAATCGCACGGGCTGTTTACTTGGGATGACGATGCGAAGGCGTGCTATGAGCTGACGCTGGAGATCATCAACAAGGCGATTGCTTATTTCGAAGAAAAGACCGCTGGAGTTCCCGCTTTTGGCGGTGCGGTGCATGCGAGCCTCGCGCCTGAGGCTCGCCGCGATGTCGCCGCGAAGCTGATGCCTGCGATCCGTGGTTTTGTGTCTGCGCAGCAGCATATGGTGGGCAATTTCGTCGATAGCGAGACGGTTCTGGAGTTTGTGAACGCCAAGGATATGCGGGCGCTGGCGGCTCTGGGCACCTCTTGCCCCGATCACTTCCTGCGCACCAAAATCTGCCCGCTGGTGGTGGATTTCGATCCGGCGCAGGACAATCTCGATGCGGTTCTCGCGGGGCTGGAGGCGCAGATAGCCGCCTACCGCGAAGGCTATGCCGCCTATTATGAGCGCTGCAAACATGCAGATTCCCCTGCGCTGCGCGACCCGAATGCGGTGGTCTACCTGATCCCCGGTGTCGGCATGATCACCTTCGCCAAGGATCGCGCCACGGCGCGGATCTCGGGCGAGTTTTATGTCAACGCGATCAATGTGATGCGCGGCGCTTCGGCGGTGTCGGAGTATTGCGGCCTGCCCGAGCAGGAAGCCTTCGATATTGAATATTGGCTGTTGGAAGAGGCCAAGCTCGCGCGGATGCCCAAGCCGAAATCCCTCGCGGGGCGGGTGGCTTTGGTGACGGGCGGCGCGGGCGGGATCGGCGCGGCCACGGCGGAGCGCTATCTTGCGGAGGGTGCCTGCGTCATGCTCGCGGATATCAACGCGGAGAGCCTGCAGGCGACCTATGACAATCTCACCGCCCGCTATGGCAAGGATGGCGTGCGCACGGTGATGATGAATGTCACCGATGAGGCGGCGGTGATCGCGGCCTATGCGCAAACGGCGGTGGAGTTCGGCGGCGTCGATATCCTCGTCTCGAACGCGGGGATTGCCTCCTCGGCCCCCGTCGAGCAGACGACGCTGGCGCTGTGGAACAAGAATATGGATATTCTCTCCACGGGCTATTTCCTCGTCTCGCGCGAGGCGTTCAAGCTGATGCGCGCGCAGGGGATTGGCGGGTCGATTGTCTTCGTGGCGTCCAAGAACGGCCTCGCGGCCAGCCCGAACGCCTCCGCCTATTGCACCGCGAAAGCCGCCGAAATCCATCTCGCGCGCTGTCTCGCGCTAGAGGGGGCCGAGGCGGGGATCCGTGTGAATGTGGTCAATCCCGATGCGGTTCTGCGCGGATCGAAAATCTGGGAGGGCGATTGGCTCGATCAGCGCGCCTCGACCTATGGCACGGATAAAGAAGGGCTGGAGGAGATGTATCGCCAGCGCTCGATGCTCAAACGCTCGGTTCTGCCGGAAGATATCGCGGAGGCGGCCTATTTCTTCGCCTCAGACCTTTCCGCAAAATCCACAGGCAATATCATCAACGTCGATGCGGGCAACGTGCAGGCCTTCACACGCTAATTGGAGCCGCCCCGCTATCTGTCGGGGCGCGCTTCTCAGGGAGGATAGAATGATTAAAACGACCCTCATCGAGGCCCAAAACGCCCAGCATTCGGAGGCTCTCGCGCGCGATTACGCGGCCTTGGGCGAGAAGCTTGCGCGCTCGAACATCGACATCGAGCGGATCAAGGAGCGCGCCAAGGGCTTCGGCGTCGCCGTCCCCTCTTGGGGCACGGGCACAGGCGGCACGCGGTTTGCGCGGTTTCCGGGAAAGGGCGAACCCGCCAATATCTTCGACAAGCTCGATGATTGCGGCGTGATCCAATCGCTAACTCGCGCGACCCCCTCTGTCTCGCTGCATATTCCGTGGGATAAGGCAGATCCGGCGGATCTTCTGGCCAAGGCCGAGGCCTGCGGTGTTACCTTCGACGCGATGAATTCCAACACGTTTCAAGACCAGCCCGACCAGAACCAGTCCTACAAATTCGGATCGCTCAGCCATACCGATGCCGCCACCCGCCAGCAGGCGATCGAGCATAATCTGGAGACGATCGAGATCGGCGCGAAGCTCGGATCAAAGGCGCTGACGGTCTGGATCGGCGATGGCTCCAACTTCCCCGGCCAGACCCATATGGGCCGCCAGTTCGAGCGCTACCTCGCCTCGATGCAGGAGATTTATAAGGGCCTGCCCGAGGATTGGCGGATCTTCTCAGAGCATAAGATCTACGAGCCCGCCTTCTATTCCACCGTGGTGCAGGATTGGGGCACGTCGCTGCTCACCGCGCAGGAGCTGGGCGAGAAGGCGATGTGCCTTGTCGATCTGGGCCATCACGCGCCGAATGTGAATATCGAGATGATCGTCTCGCGGCTGATCCACGCGGGCAAGCTCGGCGGGTTCCATTTCAACGATAGCAAATACGGCGATGATGATCTCGATAGCGGCACGATTGAGCCCTACCGCCTGTTCCTCGTCTGGAACGAGCTGGTGGAGGCCGAGAGCGCCGATCTGAACCTCGCGCATATGATCGACCAGTCACATAATGTGACCGATCCGATCGAGAGCCTGATGATCTCCGCGATGGAAATTCAGCGCGCCTATGTGCAGGCGAGCCTCGTGGATCGCGCGGTGCTGGCGGGGTATCAATCCGGCAATGACGCGCTGATGGCCTCCGCCACCTTGCGCGCGGCCTTCCGCACCGATGTTGAGCCGATTTTGGCGATGGCACGGATGGAAGCAGGCGGCGCGATTGATCCGGTGATGAGCTACCGCGCCTCGGGGTATCGCGCGGCAGTCACCGAAAAGCGCCCCATTTCAACGGGCGGCGGCGGCGGGATCGTCTAGGCATCGCGGCCCGCCCCACACGGTTTTCGTCCCTCCCCGAGATATCAAACCGCCGAGCATAACCCCATGCTCGGCGGTTCTTTGAATACGGCCCTCTGAGTAGCGCTCACAACGATCTTGACCGCTGCCAAAACCCGATCAGGACCAAGGCGTGACGAGATATTTCTCGCCGGTTTTCATGGCGCGGTAATCTGTCACCGCTTTCTTGGTCAGCATCTCTTCAAGATTGACGCGGGTTTTGTAGGAGCTGGCGAAGGTCGTGGTGAGATTTTCGAGCACCCGCTTGCGCATGCGGCTGACGGTGTCCGCCCCCGCCGATTGCAGGAACGGGAACAGCAGCCATCCCGACAAGGTCCAACCAAAGCCGTAGCTTGGCGACAATGTGGTCGGCCCCGTGTCCAATCGCCCGTAGATATACATGCGTTTTGGTTGGTTTGAGCCATAGCGCGAATAGGTCGTCATCTGGCTGACCGCGACCTGCTCCATCGCTTTGAAGGCCGTGTCCACCGATTGGCCGCCACCAATCGGATCAAAGCCGCAAAATGCGCCCGTGTCGGCGATAGCAGAGTGTAGCTTCTCCATGAAGTCATCCCCCGACGAGTTGACGACATGGGTCGCGCCAAGCTTCTTCAGCAAGTCGGCTTGGCTGTCCTTTCGCACGATATTAACGAGGCCGATACCATCCTCCTTGCAGATGCGCGTCAGCATCTGACCAAGGTTTGACGCGCCGACCGTGTGCAAGATCGCCTCCTGCCCGTCCATGCGCGCGGTTTCGACAAACCCCAGCGCGGTCATCGGATTGACGAAGGCGCTCGCACCCTCCTCTGCCGAATGATCGCCCAAGGGCAGGCACATAGCGGCATCCGCAAGACAATATTGGCTATACGCATTGCCCGGAACGCAAGAGACGCGCTGCCCGATCAGCGCCTTGGCCGCGTCACCCTCACCCGCCGCAACAACCGTCCCCGCGCCCTCATTCCCCGCAGGCAGTTTGAGCCCGTGACGGGCTTTCGAGCCCGCGTTGAAAGGCTCCGGCACGGTTGCGACGAATTTCCCGTGCGAATAAGTGGCGTTTTCCAGATCAGCCGCGCCGACCAGAATGGCGAGATCCGACGGGTTGATCGGTGCCGCTTCCATCTTCACCAGCACCTGATTGCCCGTCGGATCGGGGAAGGTCACCTCCTCGATTGCGACGCTCAACGTTCCGTCGGCGTCCAATGTCGTGAAAAGTTGCTTGCCTGTGGTTGCCATGGCGAGGTCTCCAAATTTGGTTTCGCGAGGAAGGGCACCCGTCGCGAGCGTGCGAAAGATCGAAAGCACGCCTCGGCCAGAAGTGCCAACCCGTGGTTAGATAGTGCTGACAATGCCTGAGACAAACGCAAAGCGCTTGCGGGGCCTAAAATGCCCATTGAAACAAGCGGATTGCGCCTCTCATGAGCCTTAGCGTTGATCTCTGTGCGTCATTGATGATCCAAATATGAGCGATAGAAAAGGGGCCTATCGTTCATGCCATGGAGCTGGACATCGCCCGATTGGCCGGACTTCCGGTATTACGCCGCCCTTCTGGCGCAGATGGAGCAGATGTTTTTGCTATCCTCCGACGAGATCATCGGGGCCGTGTATCACGTCAGCTAGCCTGATCGTACGCAGTTGCGCATCGAGCTGCTGAGCGATGAAGCCATCCAAACCAGCGCAATTGAGGGTGAAATCCTTGATCAGCTCAGCGTCCAATCGTCAGTGCGCCGCCATATGGGCCTCGCGCCCGGTAGGAACTTAGCTTGTAGGTAACGATCCGCGTTGCCGCCTATATGTCTCGCTTGGACCCAAGAATTTCTTTCAGAACGACATCATGATGATCGACAGCCCGCCAAAGCCGTTGGGTATGCGGCCGCGCGGAAGGATCATCCCCTCCCGCGCGGCGGCGCATCTCTAGCCGACCAGCTTATCGGGCAGCCACGTCGCCAGCTCAGGGAAGATCACGATCAGGATCAAAGTCAGGATCTGCAGGCCGATGAACGGCAGCACCCCGCGACACATCTGGCCATAGGTCATATCAGGCGGGGCAATCGATTTGAGGTAGAAGATCGACGAGGCCATCGGCGGGGTTAGATATCCGGTTTGGATCACGATCAGCACGAGCGTCGCGAACCAGATCGGATCAATGCCGGAGGACCGGATGAAGGGCATGAACAACGGCACGCAGATCAGCACATTCGCTGTCCAATCCAGCACGAAGCCGAGGATGAACACCACCAGCAAGAAAAACACGATCATCCCCGTGGTCCCCAGCCCTGCGCCCTCGATGAAATCGCGGATCAACCGCGCACCACCATTTGCCGCGAAAACCCCCATGAACATCGTGCCCGCCGCGACGATCAGCAAAATCATTGCCGAAATCCGCACGGTGATCGCCAAGGAGTCGCGCAGCACCACGGCATCAAAGCGGCGATTGGCAATGCACAGCACCAATGCCCCTGCCGCGCCAACGGCGGCGGCCTCGGTCGGCGAGGCAATCCCGCCAAGGATCGAGCCGAGCACCGCGAAGATCAGCAAAAACACCGGCACCATCGTCGTGACCGTCGCCCAGAGCTTCTCCGACAGGGTGAATTGCTCCTCCTCCGGATCGCCCTCTTGGGGTGTGGGCGGGAAAAGCGCGCCTTGCACCGCGATATAGCCCAAGAACAGCAGCACCATGATCAGCCCCGGGATCATCATCCCTGCCAGCAATTTGCCCACCGACATTTGCGCCAAAGACGCATACATCACCGCAATCACCGAGGGCGGGATCATCGTCCCCAAGGATCCGCCCGCGCAGATCGTGCCCGCGATCAGCTTGTTATCATAGCGTGCGCGCTGCATCGCGGGGATCGCCATCATCCCGATCATCACCTCGACCGCGCCGACGACGCCCGCCGCCGCGGCGAACACAGCGCCCATCGCAATCGTCGCCAAGGCGAGGCCACCGGGCAGACGGCCCAGCCACATATTCATCACCCGAAAGAGCCGCTCCGCAATGCCCGAACGCTCCAGCAAGGCGCCCATCAGGATGAACATCGGGATTGCCGAGAGGATAAAATTCGTCGAGGCGGAATAGAACGATCCGTAAAGCTGGTTGAAACCAACGAGGCCGAAGGCCATCAGCCCCGCCCCGACGGAGACGATCACCAAGGCGAAGGCGACCGGAAGGCCCATGAGAATAAGCGCGAAAAGCGCGGGGAACATCAATGCGGCGGTGGTCATATCAAGCCTCGATCTTGAACGTATCAGCAGCGCGGGGATCGGCGCTCGGATCTTTTGGAGGGGTCAGAAAAGCGCGGAGCCCTTCTGCGGCGAGTTGCAGCGCAAGCGCCCCCAACCCGACCGCAAGCGCGGTATAAAACGGCCACATCAACGGTGCCCAAGGGCTGACATGTTCGACCTCAGAGGTGACATAGGCCCGCAGCGCCCGCTCGCCCGCGATTGCGGATAATTTACCGAAGATCGGGCAGAGGATGACCAGAAACGCAATCCCGTCGATCATCCCGCGCAGCCGCGCGGGCATCTTTGAGGAGAGGAAATCAATCCGCACATGGGCATCTTCGCGCAGCGCTTGCGCCGCCCCGAGGACGAATAGAATGCCCGTGCTCATATAGGCGATATCGAAGGCCCATTCGGTTGGCGCGCCAAAGACATAGCGCGCCAACACCTCATAGAGCATCGAGACGATCAGGATCAGAACCATCGCTTGCGCGGCATATCCGAGACTTGCTGAAATGCCGTCAGCCACGGCGAGAAACAGTCTTTTCATAATCGCCCCCTGTTGGCTTATTGCCCGTTGCGGATCAGATAGCCGCTCTCGGCTTTCCAGCGATCCTCATAGGCGAGGTAATCGTCCAGAATTTCCGACATCTGGCCGTTTCCAGCCTCTTTTTGGGCAGCGGCGGTCTTCTTGATCCAATCCACCCCAGCGGCGGAAAGCTCATCCGCGAAGGCGGGATCAAGCTCGATCACCTCGGCCTTGCTGTTGCGGAAAGTGTCCATCGCCTTCATGTCGAGATCGTAGAAGTTCAGCAGCGATTGCAGGGTCGTCAACTCCGCCGCAGCTTCGATCTTGGGCTTGAGCGCCTCATCCAGCGCGTCCCAAGTCTCTTGCTTCAGAACCACTTCCCACAGGAAGGTCGGCTGGTGCACACCGGGCGTGATGATATAGGGCGCGGCTTCGTGGAAGCCTTCGGGCAAGTTAGCCGAGGGCGGGCCCCATTCAATCGCATCGACGCCTTTGCGCTCCAGCAGGGTGTAAATCTCGCCCGGCGGCACGACGGTCGGGACAGCGCCGAAGTAATCGCGCATCACTTCTGCCCATGGGCCAGAGGTGCGGTATTTCAGGCCTTTGAGATCTTCCGCCGTGCGGATCGGTTTGTTGGCATGGGCCATGATTTCTGACGAGCCGATACCGACGACCAAGGATTTAAACCCGTCCGCATCGCGGATGGATTGCAGCTTTTCCTTGCCGCCGCCCTCATAGATCCATGTCGCGTAAGCCTCCGGCCCCATCCCGCCCGGGAAGCCCGAGAAGATCGCGTTTACGGGGTTTTGGTTGACCAGATAGCTCGGCGTGGAATGCCCCGCCTCGACGATCCCGTCGCGCACACCGTCATAGACTTGCAACGCCGGAACGAGGATCCCCGCGCCGAAAGGCTGCACCTCGACCGCGCCATCGGTGAGCATATCGACGTTATCGGCAAAGCGCTCAAGGAAGTTCACATAGAAGGGCGAGCCTTCCGGCACCGAGGTCGGCACCCGCCACGTCACCTCTTGTGCAAAGGCGCTTGTCGCCATCAGCGACAGGGCTCCGGCCCAGATCAGCGGTTTTGAAAACATCTTCATCGTCCTCTCTTTTTGTTGGGGTTCCGCAGTTTCGTGTCGACCGCGGTATGTGAGTCTCATCGTAAGCAAATCGCCCCATTTGTGTCGACATAAAAAATACAAAAAGAATAGGGTTGCGAAAGGCGCTTTGGAAAAAGGCTAAGACGATAAAAATTTGGCGCGTTTGGCTGGTCTCGGCAGAGGTGAGGGCGACATATCGGCGCCGCCCCCATCCCCAAAACAGCGGATTAGATTACACAGCAGCATCCTGCGGTAGCAGGGCCTTGGGCAGGTTTTGGTAGGACACAGGCCGCAAGAACCGCCGGATCGACAGCGTTCCCACACTCGTCGCGCCGAAGTTGGTGCTGGCCGGATAGGGCCCGCCATGGACCATGGACTCCACCACCTCGACCCCCGTGGGGAACCCATTCGCCAAGACCCGCCCTGCTTTGCGCTCCAACACCGGAAGCAAGCGGCGCGCGGTCTGCGCATCGCCGTCATCCATATGCAAAGTGACGGTCAATTGGCCTTCCAGATCGCGGGCGAGCGCGTCCATCTCCTCGACCGAGCCGACCCGAACGATCAGGCCGAGGGGCCCGAAAACTTCCTCATGCAACGCAGAATTTGCGCGGAATTCTGCGCCCGTTGTCTCGAACAAAGCGGGGGCTGCGCTGCGCCCTTCGCTTTGCGCGACATATACCGCGCGCGCCGCAGGCTGCGCCGCGAGCCGCTCGCACCCCGCGCCATAGGCCTGCGCGATCCCATCGGTGAGCATCATCTGCGCCGCGACCGCTTCCAACGCCTGTGCCGCCGCACGGGTGAAGCGATCAGCGCCCGATCCTTCCACCACAACGGCAATCCCGGGGTTGGTGCAGAACTGCCCCGCGCCCATCGTCAGCGAGCCCGCCCAGCCCTTGCCCAACGCTTCCGCCCGTGCCTCAACCGCTTGCGGCAGCAGGAACATCGGGTTCACAGATCCCAATTCCCCGAAGAACGGAATCGGCTCGGGCCGCGCGGCGCACAGATCGAACAGCGCCCGCCCACCGGCCAAGCTGCCGGTAAACCCGACGGCCTTGATCAGCGGATGCTCGACAACCGCCTGCCCGACCGCACGATTGCCGCCTTGGATCAGCGAGAAGACACCTTTAGGCATCCCCGTCCGCGCACTTGCGGCGAGGATCGCCTCCGCCACGATTTCACCAGTGCCCGGATGGGCGGAATGGCCTTTGACCACGACAGGGCATCCCGCCGCCAAAGCCGCCGCCGTGTCGCCGCCCGCGACCGAGAACGCCAGCGGGAAATTCGAGGCCCCGAAGACCGCGACGGGGCCAATCGGGCGCTGCATCAAGGTGATCTCGGGGCGCGGCGCAGGGGGCCGATCCGGCAGCGCCGCATCATGGCGGCGGTCCAGATAATCGCCCTTCAAGATATGCTCCGCGAACAGCCGCAACTGGCCCACGGTGCGCCCGCGCTCGCCTTCCAACCGCGCGGCGGGAAGGCCGGTTTCCTGCGTGCCGATCTCGGTGATCTGCGCGCCACGGGCGTCGATTTCCTCGGCAATCGCGTTCAAAAACGCCGCCCGCGCGCTGCGCGTGCTATAGCCGTATGTCCAGAACGCCTCTTCCGCCGCCTCGCAGGCGCAATTCACAAGCTCTGCCGTTCCAACCGAAAACGAATGCGATGGCCCCTGCGCAGGGTGGGAGGGGAAGGTCTCATCCGAGGCGACCCAATCGCCTGCGATCAAGTGTTTGCCGTGAGGGGTAAAGGCCATATCGTCATTCCTTTTTGCAAGCTGTGGCAGCGGCATCCCCCGCAAATGCGGGGCCGCCTGCCGTTTTCGAATATCTCGCGCAGGCAAGATAAAAGGCCCCCCGTTTATGGGAGGGCCTTCGCAGTCGCGATGTCAGGCAGCGTATTTCGCCACAGCGCCGCCTTGCTGGATCCATGCCGCATACCATGTGCGGAACAAATTATACTGCGCCTCAACATAGCCGCGCTGGCTCTCCGACAGCGCATCGGTCTCGTTGAAATGCAGCGCGTATTCCGCATGCCCCTCCAGAACCATCATATATTTATAGTAGAGAACAAGATCGGCCCCTTCATCGAAGGAGGACAACACCCCCAGCGCCGCTTCCAGTTCCAGCGCAGCCTTGCGCGCCTCGACATCGCCCGCGGCGGCGGCCTGCGAGAGCGCGACGAGATGCAGCACGACTTTCGGGAGCACGTTGCCGATCCCCGTAATCGCACCCGTTGCACCGCAATTGACGAAACCATGGAACACGGTTGTATCGACGCCGATCATCAGGGTGACGTTGTCATCACGGCTGGTGATGTTCTCCGCCGCGTAGCGCATATCTTCCGCGCCCCCGAATTCCTTGAAACCGACGAGGTTCGGATGCTCAGCCCGCAGCGCGAAGAACAGCTCCGCGCGGGTGGCGAACCCGTAATACGGGCTGTTGTAGATCACCGCAGGCAGATCCGGTGCTGCCGCCAAAACCGCCTTGAAATGCGCCCGCTGCGCCGCGATGGAGGAGCCGCGCGACAGAACCCGCGGGATCACCATCAACCCATGCGCGCCGACCTTTTGCGCATGGGCAGCATGGGCAACGGCCAAGGCCGAGTTCACAGCCCCCGTGCCAACGATCACCGGAACGCCCGCCTCCACGAGGCGCTCGACGCCTTGCATCCGCTCCGCATCGGTCAAAAGCGGCCAATCGCCCATCGAGCCGCAATACACAACGGCACGCATTCCCTGTTCGATCATGGATTTCCCCATCCGCACCAGCGCATCGAAATCTGGTTTGCGATCAGGGGTGCAGGGGGTCATCAGGGCGGGGATGCAGCCGGAAAAGATAGTCGAGGTCATGTGTCTCTCCACGAAAAGGAACCAGCATCGAAATTTCGGGAAGCCTGTGTGGCCCTCGGAATCACTGGGTTGAGATAAACATACCTTTTGTATTCTTTTTGTCGACAAGAAAAATTTAAACGCGAAAAACCGGATAAAAACCTATCCGTTAAAGTGGGTTACAGGGTAATATTCTGCCGACGATCCCGCGAGATTAACGCCTGGATCTGCTGCACGATCTGATCCGCATGAGTCGCGGCGAGCTTGTCGGCCTGCGCCACATCGCGCGCCTCGATCACCGCGATCAGGTCATCATGTTCCTGCACGTAACGATGCGGCAAACGATCCTCAAAGGAGGAATAATACATCCGGAGCAGGCGGCGGCCCTCATCCAACAGGCGCAAACAGAGCGATTCATAATAGGGGTTACGCCCTGCCCGCGCGATCACCGCATGGAACTCGCGGTTGGTCGCGATCATCGCCAAAGCATCCTGCGCCTCAACGGCGGCGGCGAACGCGGCCTGCTGCGCCCGAATGGCCGCCATATCCGCAGGTGTGTGGAACTGCGCCGCCAGCCGCGTGGTAACACGGTACATCAGCGTCATCGCGTCAAAAAACGTGTGCAGATTCAGGAAGTCGATATTCGACACCACGGTAGAGCGATTGGGCAGCGTCGTCACCAAGCCCTCACTCGCCAGCCGCACCAGCGCCTCGCGGATCGGCGTGCGCGACATCTCGAGCCGCTCGGAGAGCTGGATCTCGTCAATCGGGCTTCCCGGAGGCAAGATCAGCTCCAAGATCTCGTCGCGCAAAGTGTCATAAACGAATTGCACCCCAGAGCCGCGTTTACGTTCGGGAGTTTTGGACTTCGGGGGTTTTGTCATCTGGCACCTTCTTGTCGACAAACTGAATAATAGTGGGTTTCCCCTTATTCACAACCGCTTGCGAAAGCCACGATCCGAGAGGTTCCCAGCAGAGCCGCGCGGGGCTTTGCCCTGTCGAGCGCCGCCCTGCTTCCTCCCGAATTTTTCTTTTATGAAAATTATTGCCAAAAAGAAGTAAATCTTTCATGGTGAGAGGAAGAATCAACAGAGAGGAAAACAAAAATATGAAAAAGATGACGCTCACCGCCGCCCTTCTCGCGACCGCTTGCTTCGCGGGGGCCGCGCAAGCAGACAAGCTTGATGACATCATCTCTTCGGGCACTCTGCGCTGCGCAGTTGTGCTGGATTTCCCGCCGATGGGGATGCGCGACGACAAGAACGAGCCGATCGGTTTTGACGTGGATTATTGCAACGATCTGGCGGCCGCGCTTGGCGTGACGGCGGAAATCGTCGAGACCCCGTTCCCCGAGCGGATTCCGGCGCTGATGTCGGGCCGCGTGGATGTTGGCGTCGCCTCGACCTCCGACACGCTGGAGCGCGCGAAAACCGTTGGCTTCTCTGTGCCCTATTTCGCCTTTGAAATGGCAGTGACGGCCAATACATCGACCGGCATCACCTCGTTCGAGGGCATGAAGGGCCATACCGTTGGCGCGGTTGCGGGCACCTATGAGGCCATCGCTTTGGAAGAGCAGGTCAAGGCCTGGGGCGAGGGCGAATTCCGCCCCTACCAGACCCAAGCCGATGTCTTCCTCGCGCTGAGCCAAGGCCAGCTTGAAGCCACGGTTTCGACCTCCACCGTCGCGCAAGCGAATGTGAAAACAGGGAATTTCCCGAGCATCGAAGTTGTCGGCAAAGCGCCGTTCGATATCGACTATGTGGCGCTGTTCGCGCGCCGCGATGATTACGGCCTGCTGAACTACCTCAACCTGTTCGTGAACCAGCAAGTCCGCACAGGGCGCTATGACGAGCTGTATGAGAAATGGATCGGTGGCGACGTGCCGTCGCTGACAGTGCCCAACGTCTATCGTTGAGCTAACCCGTATTCCCTCGCGGCGCGGCACTCCCGCGCCGCTTTTTCTTCTGCTCAATCAGATGCGGAACCCCCATGTTCGATTACACCTTCCAGTGGAAGCAAGTCCTCGCGCGGCTGCCGCAAATGTTGGAAGGCGCTGTGGTGACGATGGAAGTGGCTGTGCTGTCGATGATTATCGGCATCCTGCTTGCTGTCCTGCTCACCATGCTGCGCCTGTCCGGCTCGCGCCCGCTCAAAGCCATCGCCACAGCTTGGGTTGAGATTGCCCGTAACACCCCCGCCCTGTTCCAGATCTATATGGCGCATTTTGGGGTTGCCAGTTTCGGCATACATTTCAGCCCGTTCACCTCGCTCCTGATCGGGATTACCTTCAACAACGCGGGCTACCTCGCGGAGAATTTCCGCGGCGCCCTCAAAGCGATCCCCGATACACAGGCGCGCGCGGGGCGCTCCCTGGGGATGACCCAGATCCAAGCCTTCCGCCTGATCATCGTGCCGCAAATGCTGCGGATTTCGTTCCTGCCGATGACCAACCAGATGGTTTGGGCGATTTTGATGACCTCTTTGGGCGTCACCGTGGGCATGAACGCAGATCTCTACGGCGTCACACAGGATCTCAACGCGCTGACCTTCCGCACGTTTGAACTGTTCGCGGTGGCGGGCGTGATCTTCTACCTGATCACCAAAGCCATCACCCTGAGCGCGCGCCTGATCGCGTCGCGCCTGTTCCGGTATTGAGGGAGACATCGCATGTTTGAAACCGCCCTCTCCTCCGCCGATCTCATCTTCCTCGCCAAAGGCGCAGGGATCACGATCTTCGTCACGGTGATTTCTGTCGCCATCGGCACCGTTCTGGGGATCTTCTTCGGGGTGTTGCGGATGCAACTTGGCCCCGTAGCCGCCGCCCCCATCACCTTCATCCTCGATGTGTTCCGATCTGTGCCGCTGTTGATCCAGCTCGTTCTGGCCAATGCGTTCTTGGGGATGGTGCTGCAGGTTCGGATCTCGGGCTTCACGGTGGCCTGCATCGTCTTGTCGCTCTACACAGCGGCCTATTGCTCGGAAATCGTGCGCGGCGGCATCGGCGCTGTGCCCGAAACCACCCGCAGGGCCGCGCGCTCGCTCGGCATGACATGGCTGCAAGATATGCGCTATATCGTGATGCCGCTGGCCACCCGCGTGGCGCTTCCCTCATGGATCGGGCTTGCGCTCGGGGTCATGAAGGATTCCGCGTTGGTCTATGTCGTGCAGGTCACCGAGCTGCTGAAATCGACCCAAATCCTCATCACACGCCTGCAAGAGCCGCTGTTCCTGCTGCTCATCTGTGGCGCGTTCTACTTCATCATCAGCTTCCCGCTCGCCCGTCTTGGCGGGTATCTCGAAAAAAGGTGGTCCAATGATTGAGATCCAGAATGTCCGTAAATCCTTTGGCCAGCTAGAAGTCCTCAAAGGCATTGATCTGACCGTCCAGCGCGGCGAAGTTGTCACGGTGATCGGCGGCTCCGGTTCGGGGAAATCCACGCTGTTGACCTGCATCAACGGGCTGGAGCAGATCGACGCGGGGAAAATCTTCATCGACGGCACCGAGGTCCATGCAAAATCCACCAATATCAACACCTTGCGGCAGAAGATCGGCATCGTCTTCCAGCAATGGAACGCCTTCCCGCATCTGACCGTGCTGGAGAATGTCACCTTGGCCCCGCGCAAAGTGCTCGGCATGGGCAAGGCCGAGGCGGAAGAAATCGCGGAGCGTCAGCTCAAGCATGTCGGCTTGGGCGATAAGCTCACGACCTATCCCTCCCGCCTCTCTGGCGGGCAGCAACAGCGGATGGCGATTGCGCGCGCCTTGGCGATGTCGCCCGATTACATGCTGTTTGACGAGGTGACCTCGGCGCTGGATCCGCAGCTTGTCGGGGAGGTGTTGGAGACCCTCAAAATGCTCGCGGAAGAGGGGATGACGATGATCCTTGTGACCCATGAGATGAGCTTCGCCCGCGATGTATCCAATCGGGTGGCCTTCTTCCATCAAGGGATCATGGCGGAAATCGGCGCGCCAGATCAGCTCTTTGGGGATCCGCAGCACCCAGAGACGCAAAAATTCCTCGCCAGCGTGCGTTAAATCCACGGCGAGAACGATGCGACAAGGGGCCGGTTTTCCGGCCCCTTGTTATATCTTCAACGCAGACCCGCAGCGCGAAAGACCAAGGGCGCGGGAATCCCCACGCCCTTCACGATCTATCGAAACCTCAGAGGGTCAGTCGCGCAAGGCGGCTAGCCCTTCGGCCTCGAACCGCTCCAATTGCGCGACTTCTGCCTGCGTCAGGGCGATGCCATCGCGCAGCGAAATCGCGCGCGCGGCAAAGCGGCGTTGCGAGGGCAGTCGCGCGCCTTGATCGCCAATCGCAGCGAAGAGCTTCTCACCCTCCGCAATCGGGTCGCGGCCGCTGCGCGCCGAGAACACCTGCGGATCCAGCGCCACGATCAGCGCCCCGTGACGCGGCAAAAGCCCGCCGCTGCCCATGAATTCAAGCGCCTCTTTGCTCATGAATTCCCCCAGCATCGCCCCCGCGAGCAGCTCCACCATCGTCGAGATCGCAGAGCCTTTATGCGCGCCAAAGGGCAGCATCGCCCCCTCCAGCGCGGCCTCGGCATCGGTCGTCGGGGTGCCGTCTTTATCGACGGCCCAGCCCTCGGGGATCGGCTTGCCCGCGCGGCGCAGCAATTCAATCTCGCCGCGCGCCGCCATGCTGGTCGCGAAATCGAACACATAGGGGTGCTCCCCCGCGCGCGGATAGCCAAAGGCTATCGGATTGGTGCCCAAAAGCCCCTGTTTGCCCCCCGCAGGGGCCACGAAGGAATAGCTCGGGCACATCGAAAGCGCTGCCAGCCCCTCTTGTGCAAGGGCTTCAACCTCATGCCACAAGGCCGAGAAATGCAGGCAATCGCGGATCACCAAAGCGGCCAATCCGGTTTCCCGCGCGCGCGCGGCCAGCAGGGATTTCGCCGCCTCAAACGCGGGGTTGGAAAACCCGCCCTTGGCATCCACCTCGATCACGGATTTGCCCGCATCGATAATTTCGGGGATCGCGTCCGGTTCCACCTTGCCCGCCGCCAGCACCCGCAAGCAGCCCTCAACGCGGTAAATCCCGTGCGATTTGCAATTGTCGCGCTCGCCCGCAACGATCACGCCCGCCACCGCTGCGGCGCTTTCCGGCCGCACGCCGCAGCGCTCGAAGATCTTCTGAACGCGGTCAAGCAGCTCTGCGACGGGTATCATTTGGGGTGCGGCCATCTAGGGCAGTCTCCTATGGGGTCAGAATAAGGATGAATGCCGCCCAAGCGGCCTATTTATCCACGTCGGTATAGGTGCAGGCCCAGAACACTTTGGTTTCGGTATCATCCAAAGCGCGCAGCCCATGTTTCAGCGTGCTGTCGAAATAGGCGCAATCGCCAGGCTCCAGCACAACCGGCTCGTAATGCTCTACCACCAGCTCGACACGGCCGGTCAGCACGAACAAGGTCTCCTCGCCGTCATGCGCCTCCAGATCCATGCGCGTCAGCGGGGCGCGCTTTTCAACGCGGGTCACCAGCGGCACGATCTTCTTTTCAGAAAGCGCATTGCACAAAAACTCGTATTCGAAGTTCTTGGAACGCACCTTTTTGCCGGCTCCGGCCTTGGTCACGGTCATGCGCGTCGGGGCATTCGATTCGTGATCGGCGGAGAACAGGCGCTCCATGCCGATGTCATAGGCGCGGGCGATTCTCACGAGGTTTTCATAGCTGGGCGAGACCCGCCCGTTCTCGATCTTATGGATCGTCGAGAGCGCAAGGCCCGTGCGCTGTGCGGCCGCATCCAGCGTGAAACCACAGGCCTGCCGGACTGATTTCATACGGCTTCCAAGCTCGGCACGCAGGTGTTGACGCTCGACCTCCCAATCAGCGCCTGGCTGTGCCATCAGATCATTTTCTGTTTCAGCCATAATTTTCTTTTCTTACCATTTGTGATTGTTTAAGCATATATTTGCATCAGGTGCAACGGTAGCAATCTGGATCACGGAAGGGGAGATGCAATAGCCACCGTGATCGCGTTTTCTCAAAGCACTGTGTTCCAGCCGAACAGACGATTTAGAAGCAATTGGAGGGGAAGATATGGCGAGACTAATTGTTCCGGCCAGCACGCAAGGGCCCCTCATGGTCTGTAGCGAAGGGCTGAGCTTCTGGGGCGGGGTTGATCCCGACACCGGCACGATCATCGACGCGCATCACCCGCTGCATGGCCAGTCGCTTGCCGGAAAGATCCTGATGATGCCGACGAGCCGTGGCTCCTGCACCGGAAGCGGGGTTTTGCTGGGGCTGGCCTTTGCAGGTGCCGCCCCCAAGGCGCTGATCTTCCGCGAGGCGGAGGATATTTTGACATTAGGCGCAATGGTTGCAGCCCAGATGTTCAACCACAATATCGCCGTCTTGCGCCTCACCGCGCAGGAATACGCCGCCCTTGCGCAACAAGAGTATGCCGAGATCACGCCCACGCGGATCACGGCAGGGCCACTCCACTGGCCGCTCGGCGCTGTCAGTGCCGAGCCATTGGAATTGAGCGCCTCCGATCGGGAGATGCTCAGCGGGGCGCAGGGCGCGCCGCGTCAGCGCGCGATGGAGATTGTCACCACGATGGCCGCCGCCCAAGGGGCGACACGGCTGACCGATGTGACCCGTGTGCATATTGACGGCTGCATCTATGCCAGCGACGCCTTCGTGACTTTTGCGCGCACCATGGCGGATATGGGGGCAAAAGTGCGTGTCCCCACGACGATGAATGCGATTTCCGTCGATCACGCCAATTGGCGTTCGCAGGGCGTGCCGGAATCCTTCGGCCTCCCCGCGAGTAGCTTGGCGGATGCCTATGTCGAGATGGGGGCCGCGCCCAGTTTCACCTGCGCGCCCTATCTGCTGGAGGATCGCCCCGTTGCGGGCGAAGATATCGCATGGGCCGAGAGCAACGCGGTGATCTATGCCAATAGCGTGCTCGGCGCGCGCACCGTCAAACATGCCGACTTCATGGATCTGTGCATCGCGCTGACAGGCCGCGCGCCGCAAGCGGGTGTCTATCTTGAGGTCAACCGTGCGCCCCGCCGCGTGGTGCATATCCGCAAGCCGGAGGGCGCGGATGATGCGTTCTGGCCGATGCTCGGCTGGTTGGTGGGCAAGGTCGCCTCTGACCGGATCCCGCTGATCCGTGGGCTGGAGGAGAGCGCGCCTTCCGAGGATGACCTCAAGGCGCTTTGCGCGGCCTATGGCACAACCTCCGCCGCGCCGATGCTGCATATCGCGGGCATCACGCCCGAGGCGCACCTGCCGCTCGCGCCTGATGCGGATGAGGTCACGCTGACGCTCACGGATTTTGCCCGCCTTTGGGGCGAGTTCAACCAAGGCCCTGCGCAGGTCGATCTGGTGGCCCTCGGCAGCCCGCATTTCTCGCGCGCCGAATGCGAGGCCTTTGCGGGTTTGATGCGGGGCAAGCAGGTGCATCCCGATGTGACAGCCCTGATCACGCTGGGCCGCGCCACCTTGACGGCCATCACCGCCAATGGCACGGCAAAGCTGCTGCAGGAGGCGGGCGTCAGGATCGTGCCGGATCTGTGCTGGTGCTCGATTTCCGAACCTGTCTTCCCACCCGCAGCCAAGGTCTTGATGACCAATTCCGGCAAATATGCGCATTACGCACCGGGCCTGAGCCAGCGCGAAGTGCGCTTCGGCGCGCTCGCGCAATGTGCGCAAACCGCCGTCAGCGGCCAAGCCGCGACCGCGCCACCCAGCTGGATCGCCGCCGATTGAAGCTTTCCCAGACACACCACCAACCACACCACACACACCACACCCCTTCCCGAATGGCACCCTTCTTGGAGACCCTCATGAACACTGCAGCTTTCCACGGCACGATCCCCGCCCTGTTGACCCCTTGCACCCCTGACCGCCAACCCGATTTCGATGCGCTTGTGCGCAAGGGCAAAGAGATGATCGCCGCGGGGATGTCTGCGGTGGTCTATTGCGGATCGTGCGGCGACTGGCCGCTGTTGACCGACGAACAGCGGATGGAGGGCGTCGAGCGCCTCACAGCGGCGGGCGTTCCGGTCATCGTTGGCACGGGGGCGGTGAATTCAAAATCCGCCGTGGCCCATGCCGCCCATGCGCAGAAAATCGGCGCGGCGGGGTTGATGGTGATCCCGCGGGTGCTCTCGCGCGGGGCCTCGGCTGCGGCGCAAAAACATCACTTCAAAGCGATCCTGAACGCCGCCCCCGATGTGCCCGCGATCATCTATAACAGCCCCTATTACGGCTATGAAACCAAGGCCGATCTGTTCTTCGCCCTGCGCGCGGAGCATTCAAACCTGATCGGCTTCAAGGAGTTCGGCGGTGCCGCCGCGATGAGCTACGCCGCAGAGCATATCACCTCGCAAGACGAGGATGTGATCTTGATGGTGGGCGTCGATACCGAAGTCTACCACGGCTTCGTCAAATGCGGCGCGGTTGGCGCGATCACGGGGATCGGCACGATCTTCCCGCAAGAATCCCTGCTGCAAGTCGAACTCTCGCGCCGTGCGGCGGCGGGCGATCCCGAGGCCGATCTGCGCGCGCGCGAGCTTGCGGCGGCGTTCTCGGTGTTGGCAAGGTTCGACGAAGGCGTCGATCTCGTCCTCTATTTCAAACATCTGATGGTGCTGAAAGGCGAAGAGGAATACCGCCTCAATATCTATGAGACCGATGCGCTCTCCGCGTCTCAGGCCAAATATTGCGAGGCGCAATTCCACCAGTTCAACGCATGGTTCGCCAAATGGGTGACGCAGGGCGGGGTGATCGCGCAATGCATGTGATCGACAGCCATACCGGCGGTGAGCCGACACGGGTGATCCTTGACGGCGGGCCGGATCTTGGCGCGGGGCCTTTGGCGGCGCGCGCCAAGGCGCTGGCCACGCAGCATGGCGATTTCTACCGCTCGGTGATGCTGGAGCCACGCGGACAGGTGGCGATGGTGGCGGCGCTTTTGGTGCCGCCAACCGATCCGGACTGCGTCACGGGGGTGATCTATTTCGACGCGGAGGCGGTGCTGGGCATGTGCGGTCACGGGACGATTGGCCTCGCCGTCACCCTGTTCCATCTGGGCCGGATCGGCATCGGCCATCACAAGATCGAAACCCCCGTCGGCATTGTGGCGGTGGAGGTGCAGGACGCCAATACCGTCACCGTCACCAATGTGGAAAGCCGCCGCACCCATGAGGCGATCTCCGTCGAGGTGGAGGGGATCGGCACGGTCACCGGCGAGATCGCCTATGGCGGAAACTGCTTTTTCATCGTTGATCCCAGCCCGATTCCTGTGGAGACCAACGCGCTGCGCAAGCTGACGGATGCGGCGGTTGCGACCCGCGAAGCCGTGCTCGCTCTGGGGCTCGATGCGCCGATTGATCATGTGATCTTCTATGACCCGTCCGATGTCGCGGGCGTGCACAGCCGCGCCTTCGTGCTCTGCCCTGATGATACCTATGATCGCTCGCCTTGCGGGACGGGCAGCTCTGCGCGGCTCGCCTGCCTCGCGGCGCAGGGGAAGTTGCAGGCGGGAGAGGAGATCGTGCTGGAAAGCGTGATCGGCTCCACCTACCGTTTGTCCTATCAAGACGGGCCAACGGGCGGGGTGATCCCCTCGATCACCGGACAGGCCTATGTGATGGCCGAAAGCCGCCTGATCTTTAACCCCGCCGATCCATTCGTGAATGGCATCCTTCTTTAAAGAACGCCGCCGTTTCTCCGCTTTTCGCCCTCAGTAAGGTAGATCATGACCCAATCCGCGCAGCCTGAAATCCTTGTCATTGGCGCTGGCATCATCGGCGTCACCACCGCTCTCGCATTGCAAGCACAGGGGCATCAGGTGCGGTTGATGGATCGCAAAGGCGTCGCGGCGGAGACCTCGCGCGGGAATGCGGGGGCGTTTGCCTTTACCGAGATCGAGCCGCTCGCCACGCCTGGCGTCTTGCGCAAAGCGCCGAAATGGCTGCTTGATCCGCTCGGGCCGCTGTCGATCCCGCCGGCCTATGCGCTCAAAATCGCACCGTGGATGCTGCGGTTCTGGCGCGCAAGCTGGGCGGATCGCTATGCGGCCTCGCTCAGCGCTCAGGCGCAGTTGATGCAGCTTTCACGAAGCGCTGTGGAACGGCTGATCCCGTCGGTTTCCGGCGAGGAGATGATCCGCCGCGAGGGGCAATTGCAGCTCTTTGAGAGTGAGGCCGAATACCGCGCCAGCCTCCCCGCGTGGCAGGCCCGCGCGCGCCATGGGATCGCGTTCGAGCTGCTGGAAAGC
>JBLXEV010000013.1:0-114296 GCA_048262715.1 Paracoccaceae bacterium | reverse complement strand
GAACCCACACCAGCCCACAAAAAACTGCGAGACCAGAATCAAACTCCCAAGTCCGCCAAAAATCAGATGCAAATGAACCACCGACATCGACACTCCTAATAGAGCGACGGCGCGGCCCCAGATCGAGAGGTCGCATAGCTCCAGAAAATCACCCCCCTGCCCTGCGAACGTCAGCGCTCTGCGGGGATCGCACATCGCACCCTCGACAGCGCCCCGACCCGCCCTATACCAAGAGGGAATGCATTTAGGAGAACACGGGTGCCAGATCGCATCTCGCCATTGGTCTTATTCCGAAATCAAACCTTTCGATCGCTCTGGATTGCGGCGCTTGCGTCCAATTTCGGCGGGCTTGTTCAGGCGGTTGGCGCAGCTTGGCTGATGACCTCGCTGACCGAGTCGCAAAATATGGTCGCGCTGGTGCAGGGCTCGGTCGCACTGCCGATTATGATCTTCTCGCTGATGGCGGGCGTTTTCGCTGATAACTTCGACAGGCGGAGGATCATGCTGATCGCGCAAGCCTTCATGTTTGGCGTCTCCGTCGTGCTGACGTTCATGGCCTTTGAGGGCTGGCTCTCGCCTTGGCTTTTGCTGGCCTTCACCTTTTTGATCGGATGCGGCACGGCACTGCACAACCCCTCATGGCAGGCCACCATGGGGGATATCGTGACACGGGAGGAGTTGCCCTCCGCCGTCTCTCTCAACAGTATGGGGTTCAACCTCATGCGGAGCGTGGGACCCGCAGCGGGCGGGGCGATCGTGGCGATTGCAGGTGCGGCGGCGGCGTTTGCGGTGAATGCGCTCAGCTATATCGCGATCATCCTCGCATTGCTGCGCTGGAAATCTCCCGCGCGCGACACCCATCTGCCGCGCGAGCCTATGGGCAGCGCTTTTGCAGCGGGGCTCCGCTATACCGCCATGTCTCCAAACCTGATGCGGGTAATCCTACGCGGCTTCTGGTTTGGCCTTTCAGCCATCGCTCTATTGGCACTCTTACCTGTGATCGTGCGCGAGACGCTCACCTCGACGGCCTTTGTCTATGGCATCATGCTGGGATGTTTTGGCCTCGGGGCCGTCGGCGGGGCCTTGATGAACGCGCATCTTCGGGCGCGCTTTGCCAATGAGATCATTGCGCGAGGGGCGTTCACACTGTTTGCAGTGAGTTGCACCATTCTGGCGTTCAGCACGCACACAGTTCTATCTGGCGCTGCCCTCATGGTGACAGGGGCGTGCTGGGTCTTGGCGCTTTCGATGTTCAACGTGACGATCCAACTCTCGACACCGCGCTGGGTGATGGGCCGCGTGCTCGCCCTCTATCAGACCGGAACATTCGGCGGCATGGCGACAGGAAGTCTCGTCTGGGGCGCGGTGGCGGAGACATCGGGGCCAGGGACGGCCCTGCTCTGCGCTGCGGCCCTGTTGCTGATCGGCGCGCTGATCGGGTTAAAGATGCCACTGCCGGAATTTGGCACCCTCGACCTTGATCCGCTGAACCGCTTCAAGGAGCCGGATACCCGTTTCGATATCACCTATCGCAGCGGGCCCGTGATGATCATGGTCGATTACATCATTGCCTATGACGATATCCCCGCCTTCCTCGCCGCGATGAGCCAGCGGCGGCGCGTGCGAATCCGCGATGGCGCACAGCAATGGGCGCTGCTGCGCGATCTGCATGACCCCGAACACTGGAGCGAGAGCTATCACGTGCCGACATGGGGGGAGTATGTGCGTCATAACGAGCGCCGCACCAATGCCGATGCGGAACTCTCCGATATCATCCGGCAGCTTCACCGCGGGACAGAGCCCCCTACTGTCCACCGGATGATCGAACGTCAGACGGTTCCTATACGCGATGACATGCTGCTAAAGGATATGTAGCACCCCCGCCCGCCACGCGCGGATATCGGGCGCATATCCTCGCCACCCACTTCACCCGATATAGGAGCTGGGCACCAAGATGTGCGACAGGAACTGCAGGCCTGACTGCAGGGCGTCGCGGGGGATCGAGCCGCCGAGGCAGATCCGCACGTGCTCATCTGGCGGCCCCTCGATGGTGAAGGCATCCGATGGCACGATCCCGATATGGCGCCCCGCCATCCGCGCGATGATATCCGCGCGGCTCACACCCGCCGGAAGACGAAGCCAGAGATTGAACGCGTTCTCCGCAGTGGAAAACTCGAACCCGTCCAACGCGGCCGCCGCCACTGCCTGACGCGCCGCGCTCTCTTGCCGAATGAAGCGGCGGATCCGGTCTGCCGTGCCATCCTCAATCCAGCGCGTCACCAGCGCCATCGAGATCGGCGAGGGCATCACCGAGATTGTCCGCAACGCCTGCGCCAACGCATAGGCATGTTTGCCCGACGGCGCGACCGTATAGGCGAGCCGCAGCCCCGCCCCGATACATTTCGCCAAACCGCCAATATGCCACGTCAGATCAGGGGCCGAGACCGCCAGCGGTGCCGGCGCTTTCAAAGGAATGAACCCGTAAGCATCATCCTCGATCAGCGGCAAACCATAGCGATTGAGCACCTCCGCGATCTCCAGCCGCCGCGCTGTCGGGATCGTCAGCGTCGTCGGGTTCTGCAAGGTCGGGTTCAGATAGAGCGCGCGCGGCGCATGGGCTTTGATCGCGGCCTCCAACGCATCGGGCAGAATCCCCTCCGCATCCATCGCAATCCCTTTAAGCTGGACCCGCATCTGCGCCGCAATATTGCGAATGCCCGGATAGGTAATATTCTCGCACAGCACTACATCACCTGGCGTCGTCAAGATCGACAGGATCGCCACCATCGTCGGATGCGCGCCGGGCGTGACCGCGATCCGCTCCAGCAAGGGCACCATCCCCCGCATCGATAACCAAGTGGAGGCCGCCATCTTGTCCTGCTCGCTGCCCACCGCCGATTGATACCGCAGCAACGCAATGAGATTGGCAGATACATAGCCCATCCCCTCACGCATCTTCTCCAGCAAGGCCGCATCGGTCGGCTCTGGCGCCATATTCATCGACAGATCTTCTTCGCCATCGCGCTGCGGATCAGAACAGAAGGCTTCGGGCGCCACGCTTGTGACAAAGGTGCCGCGCCCGACATGGCTCGCCACCAGCCCCCGCGCCTGCGCCTCGGAATAGGCCCGCGACACCGTGGTGAAATCGATGCCCAAGCGCGCCGCCAACCGCCGCTGCGGCGGAAGACGATCCCCCGGCGAGAGCGTTCCCGTGCGAATATCGACGGCAATCGCTTCCGCTATCGCCAAATAGCGCGGCTTCCCGTTTTGCGTGAGGGTCGGAATCCAGTCAATCATCGGCATCTCCATTCCATCCACACATAGCGCGCCCCAATAATGAATTGAAGCGGATTGTATGCATCAACGCGAACCGACCGCCAGAAAACGCGATCCGCCTTGGTAGCAAAGGCTACGAGGCCTCAATGCAGCCCTACCCCTCCCCAAAAAAACGTCTCTGCCGAATGGCACGAGCTAAGCGATCGAGCAGTTCTGCTCCCATAAGAGTGTCGATCTGAGTTGGCCAGATGACCGCCCGAGCAACCCCGCCGCGAGCCGTCCCCGAAGCGCAAAACAGGCCCAATTCTGGCAGGGGCAATTTGCCACACATTGATTGCAGTCAAAGTGTATTCAATTTACGCTCAATATTGCATACATTAACCGAGCATAGATTCCTGATGAAAGACCGCACCATGCTGGCGAATATCTCCGAAGAAGCCCAAGCACCACGCGATATCAAACAATCCGTCAAACGCGGCCTGATGATGAAATGCCCGCGCTGCGGTGACGGGGCAATTTTTTCGCGATACCTGAAAGTCGCGCCGGAATGCCCATGCTGCGGCCTCGATTTCACCCCACAGCGAGCCGATGACGGACCGGCCTATGTTGTCATCTTGCTGATGTGCCACCTCGGCGGCTTCCTGATGGCTTTCTTGTGGGAAACCTACCGGATGGAGCCGATGCTGATGGCTTCGCTCACTGGCGGCTTTGTCGTCGCTATGTCAATCTGGATGCTGCCCCGCGTCAAAGGGGCCTTTGTCGCTGTGCAATGGGCCAACCGGATGCACGGATTCGCGCACGCTAACGCCTAACGCCACTACAGATTAAGGACAGGCAGCGCGGCACCCTCATTGGATCACGGGCCTTAAACCCCAAAGGCTCGGGCCGCAGCCGATCCCAATGTGAGGGGTGCCAACCCTCGTCCGACGGCCAATACCGCCAATTATTTGCAGCAACAGCACACTGCGCACCCTCTCTCGACGCACAAAGACACTGTTGCTTGCCCCTGCCGCGACTGACGGGCGAGTCCCCCCCCTGCCAATCCTCCCCAAAACGACCAGCCGCCGCCGTGCTCTGCACTGGCGGGCCTGCCTCCGTCGCGGATCAAGCGCCGCTTAGACCTCGCGCCACAAAAGGGCCATTGGACGAGAATGCGCTCCTGAACTCCTTTGCATACAGAATCCTATTTCTCAGAAAAACCATGCGGCAATCTTGAACGATTAATCATATCTCAATGATAAATAACAAATAAATTTGTTTGCACAGCCGTGCAATAATATGCAACGATCACTCAAGGATCGCGGGCATCGCCCTGCGGCACACGGGATGGCCGAGGAGCGACTTCGGTCGGGCCACCCACAGGGAGGAAGACTGAATGACGACGGATCGATTCCGCTCGGTCACCCCTTTGCAGGGGGCGTACCGATGACACCCGAGCATGACCTACCAATACAGAACAATCGCTTGGCGCGGTTGAAATACCGCTATCGCCTCGCGATGCATGAGCCGACAACGGTGATCGGCATCCTGATGGCCTTGCTGTTCACCTATCTCATCCTCGTTCCGATCATTTCTATCCTGATCGACGCAGGGCAGGTGCAATTTGGCGACAATCGTCGCATCGGCTCGGATGTCGGCTCGGGCACGCTTTACTATCTCACGCGGACCTTCCTCTCGCCGATTTCGCGCGATCTGTTCTGGCAGCCGCTGATCAACACGCTCTCGGTCGCTTTCGGCGCGATTGCCCTATCCTTCGTGATCGGCACCCCGCTCGCGTGGCTTTTGAGCCGCACCGATATGTTCGCGCGGCGTTGGTTCGCCACCGCGCTGATCGTGCCATATATGCTGCCTGCATGGACCTTTGCATTGGCGTGGACAACCCTGTTCCGCAATCGCACCATTGGCGGCCAGCAGGGCTGGTTCGAGGCGATGGGCTTTGCGCCGCCCGATTGGCTGGCCTATGGCCAAGTGCCGATCACCATCATCCTCGCGCTGCATTACACGCCGTTCATTATCTTGCTGTTCGGCAACGGGTTGCGCCGCTTTGATAGCCAGTTGGAAGACTCCGCGCGGATTTTAGGCGCATCCGGCTGGACGATTGCGCGGCAGGTGGTCTTGCCGCTGATGCGCCCCGCCCTTCTCTCCGCCGTTGTCTTGATCTTCGCGAAATGCCTTGGCGAATTTGGCGTGGCCTATGTGCTTGGCTTGCCCGTGAAATTTGACGTGCTGGCGACTTCGCTGTTTCGCAATATCGCCTCACGCCAAACGGGCGTCGCGGGGGTTCTGGCGGGCGCGATCATGCTGATGGGCGTGCTGACGCTCTTGATCGACACCTATCTGGTGCGCGAAGCGCGGCGGTTCGTGACGGTCGGCTCGAAAGGTTCGATGAACAAAACGGTGAAGCTGCGCCGCTGGCGCATCCCCGCAACGGGCTTTGCAGGCAGCATGTTCCTGTTCAGCGTCGGGCTGCCTGTGCTGACATTGGCGCTCTCGACGGTGATGAAAATCCCCGCGCGGTTCAATCTGGATAACTTTACCCTGCAATATTGGATCGGCACGGATCTAGATACGGTTGCACTGCGCACCGGCATCCTGCTCTCGCCGGATCTGTGGTCGGCGGCGTGGAATACGCTGTGGATCGTCGGCTCCGCCTCGATTTGCTCGGGCATTCTGGGGCTGCTGGTGGGGTATGTGGTGGTCCGCACGCCGGTCCCTGCGCTGTCTGGTTTCCTGCGGCAGATCACCTTTCTGCCCTATCTCGTACCCGGCATCGCCTTTGCCGCCGCCTATCTCTCGCTCTTTGCGGTGCAGCGCGGGCCGATCCCCGCCCTTTATGGCACGATCGCGATCCTGATGCTGGCACTCATGGCCGAGCAGATGCCCTATGCCTCTCGCGCTGGGATCTCGGCGATGATGCAGCTTGGCAAAGAACCGGAAGAAGCCGCCCAAATCTCGGGCGCGGGCTGGCTGCGCCGGATGACCCGCGTGGTGATCCCGATCCAGAAAGGATCACTGGTGACGGGCGTTCTCTTACCCTTCATCTCGGGGATCAAAGGGCTCAGCCTGTTCGTCATGCTCGCGGTGCCCAGCACTGATGTGCTGACCACCTTCTCGCTGCGGCTTGTCGATTACCACTACACCCAAGCCGCCAATGCGGTCGTGCTGATCATCGCCGCCATCGCCTATTTCGGGACTTTGGCCGCGCAAAAACTCACCGGAACAAATCTTGCCGAAGGGCTGGGAGGTTAATATGCCGACGATCAATCTGCGCGGGGCGCGCAAAGCCTATCCGGGTGCAAACAGCAATGCGGTTCCCGATCTCGATCTCGAAATTGCCGATGGCGAATTCATGTGTCTGCTCGGGCCTTCGGGCTGCGGCAAGACCACCACTTTGCGGATGATCGCGGGGTTGGAAAATCTGTCAGGCGGATCGCTTGATATCGGCGGGCGGATCGTGGATTGCCCCGATCAGGCGGTGTTTATCCCGCCGGAAAAACGCGAGCTGGGTCTGGTGTTCCAAAGCTACGCGCTCTGGCCGCATCTCACCATCGCACGCAATGTCGATTTTGGCCTGCGCCTGCGCAAGATGCCCGCCGCAGAGCGCGACGCCCGCACCGAGGAGGTGATGAAGGCGCTCGGGATCGAGAAATACCGTGATCGCTTCCCCTCGCAGCTTTCCGGCGGTCAACAACAGCGCGTGGCGCTGGCAAGGATGCTCGCGGTCAGCCCCGGTGTGCTGTTGCTCGACGAGCCGCTGTCCAACCTCGATGCGCGCTTGCGGCTGGAAATGCGCGCCGAGCTGAAGCGGATCCATGCGGATTTCGGGACCACGATCCTGTTCGTGACCCATGACCAATGGGAGGCAATGACGCTGGCGACCACTATCGCCGTGATGAACGAGGGCCGCTTGCAGCAGATGGGCACGCCCGACGATATCTATGAGCGCCCCGCCAACCGTTTCGTGGCGGAATTCGTCGGTGCCCCGCCGATCAATATCATGGAGATGTCGGGCGATATGACCCCGCTCGCACGGTTCGCACGCGTCTTCCTGTCGCAAAGCTTGCCGGAGGTCACCGATGCGGCCTCCATGGGCATCCGACCCGAGGCGCTGCGGCTGCTCACTGGCACCGCCCCCTTGCCCGAAGGCCAGTTCAGCGTGCCCGCGACCGTCTCGGGCGTTCTGCCCACGGGCGGAAGCTGGATCATCGAATTGCAAGCCGCGGGCCAGACCTTGTTCATGACAACCCATGTCGCGCCAAGCCTCAAGCAAGGCGAAATGGTCACCGTCGTGATGCGCCCCGCAGCGCTGCATCTTTTCGATGCCGACGGCGTGCGTCTGCGCGGCGCAGATCCGCTTTTGGCGCAACTCGCCGCCTGACAGTTTTGGCCACATGAAATCTTTGGGAGGAGACCTCATGAAAACGACCGTAAAATACGCCCCCTTGGCAACCGCCCTACTTTTGGGCAGCGCAGGGATGGTGGCGGCCCAAGACGCCGCAATGATCGAGGCCGCGAAAGCGGAGCCGCCGATTACCGTCTATGCCGTGACAGGCAAGATCGTGGAGACGGCGGAGGCCTTCACCAAAGCCTACGGCGTGCAGGCCACGGGCAAGAAAGTGAATGAGGCCGAACAGGCCGAGCTGATGATCCGCGAAGCGCAGGCGGGCAATATTGTCGGCGATCTGGCCGTGGCGGGCGATCTCGCGGTGATCATGGGGCAATTGATCCCCGAGGGTATCGCAACGACATGGCTGCCGCCGGATCTCGCTGACAGCATCGCACCACAGTCGCGCGATCCGCTGGTCGTCGTCTCCGATCCGCATGTCTGGGCCTATAACACCGAAGTCCATGATCACTGCCCCGTCGATAATGTTTGGGCGTTCACTGATCCTGACTGGCACGGGAAGGTCGCGATGATGGATCCGCTGGCCAAGCCTGCCTATGCCGATTGGTTCAATCAGCTGGAAACCCATCACGATGCCGAAATGGCCGCCGCTTATGAGGCCCATTATGGCAAACCGCTTGATACCTCCGCACAATCGGCCACCGCCGCATGGGTGCAAGCCTTCGCCGCAAACGCGCCGCTGATCGCCGATAGCTCGGGCGTGTCTGATGCCGTGGGCGCGCTTGGGCAGGCGGAGCCATTCATGGGGATCATGTCCACCGCCAAATTCCGCGATAACACCAAGGGCAAAACCGCGCTCGGGATCTGCTCCGATATCGCGCCATTCGAAGGCTGGCTCTATCCGGGGGTTGCGGCGATGGCGGCAGGCTCGAAAAGCCCGAATGCAACAAAGCTCTTCGTGCAATACCTGCTCAGTGAAGAGGGCATCGCCCCGCAGACCATCGACGGCAAGATCTCGTCCAACACCAGCATCGCCGCCAATCCCGAGGAATCGTCGGGCGTCGGCAGCCATATCGAAAAGCTGATGGTCTATGACACTGCCACCGCGATCGAGGATCTCGATAAGCGCCAGGATTGGCAGGACGCATGGCGCATGGCGCTGCGCAACTGAGCTTGTCTGGTCGCGAGAACCGCGGCCAGACCCACGCTATTCAGGGAGGATAAAATGAAAACCACAGCAAAGACTGCGGCTCTACTCACACGCACAACGATGCTCTCCGCAGCGGCCCTTTCGGCCTTCACCCTCGCCGCCCCCGCCCATTCGGAGACGCCAGACGTCGAGGCGATGATCGCCGCTGCAAAAGCCGAGCCGCCCCTGCAAGTCTATGACAGCACGGGGAAAATCACCGAGATGGCCGACGCCTTCGCCGCCAAATACGGGCTGCAAGCTATCGGGACAAAGGTAAAAGCCACGGCGCAAGTCGAGATGCTGCTGCGCGAAGCGCGGGCGGGCAATGTGCAAGGCGATGTCTCGATCATCTCCGACGCGCCCTCCGTTGTCGGCGAGGTGCTGCCCGTCGGCGCGGCCATCAGCTACCTGCCGCCCGATATGGCCGATAAGATCCCGAGCCAATATCAAGACCCGCTCGTCGTCGTCACCACGGTCAACGTCTGGGCTTTTAATGCCGAGCAGAACGAGACTTGCCCCGTGAGCAATATCTGGGAGCTGACCGAGCCGAAATGGCGTGGCCATGTCGCGATGCAGGATCCCTTGGGCAAAACGATTTACACCGATTGGTTCAACCAGATGGAAAGCCAAGCCGATACGGCGGTGGCCAAAGCCTATGCCGATCACTTTGGCAAACCACTGGAAACCGATCAAGCCAGCGCGACCAAAGCATGGGTCAAAGCACTGGCGGAAAACGGCCCGCTGCTGGGTTCCTCCGATAGCAGCGCGGCGGAGGCTGTCGGATCACCTGGTCAAACCGAAGCCTTCATGGGGATGATGAGCTCCGCCAAATTCCGCGACAATGTGGATGGCGGCCTCAAGCTCGGCCTTTGCAGCGATATGCAACCCTTCCTCGGGTTCGCAAACGCCGGCGTGGGCGTGATCGCCTCGGGCACGGATAGCCCGAACGCGGCCAAGCTCTTCATCCGCTACGTTCTCACTGACGAGGGCATCGCGCCGCAGGCCGAAGACGGCAAGCTGTCCTCCAACATCGACGTCGGCCTGCCAGACAGCGAGCCTTCGGGCGTCGGCGCCGTAATGGACCGCGTTTTGCCCTATCAAGTCGCGCACGCGGCCTCCGATTGGGACACCCGTCAGGATTGGCAAGATTTCTGGCGCCTGAATTACAGCAAGTGATTTCGGTCGGGCAGCCCCTGCCCGATCTCCACCGCAACTGGAGTAACCGATGAAACACCCTATCCTATCCGCAACAATGGCACTTTGCCTTGCCGCGCCAATGGGCGCATATGCTCAGGAGTCCGAGGCCGAGCTGCTCGCCGCCGCGAAAACCGAGCCGCCTTTGACGGTCTATGACAGCACCGGAAAAATCAAAGACATGGCTGAGAATTTTGCCGCCAAATACGGGCTGGAAGCGATTGGCCAGAAGGTCTCCGCGACGGCGCAACTTGAAATGATCATCCGCGAGGCACAGGCGAAGAATGTTCTCGGCGATGTGCTGATGATCACCGACGCGCCCGCCTCGATCGCCACGCTGATCCCGCAGGGCTTCGTGGAAAGCTGGGTGCCTGCCGATCTCGCCGCCGATCTGCCCGCGCAATATCAAAACCCTCTGGCGATCACCACGAATGCCAATCTCTGGGCCTATAATTCAGAGGTCTATGAGAGCTGCCCCGTCACCAATATCTGGCAACTGACGGAGCCGGAATGGCACGGGAAAGTCGCGATGGTCGATCCGCTGGTCAAGAGCAGCTACACCGACTGGTTCAACCAAACCGCGATGCATGATGATGCCAAAGTTGCCGCCGCCTATGAGCGCCACTACGGCAAGCCGCTCGAGACCGATCACCCCAACGCGACCTCCGCGTGGCTGGCGGGTCTCGCTGCAAATGGTCCGCTGCTAACCGATGGCGATGATCGGATCTCGGAGGCCGTCGGCGCAGCTGCGCAAACCGAGCCGTTCTTCGGGCTGATGAGTTCCGCCAAATTCCGCGATATTGAGGGCAAGGGCTTTCATCTCGCCCCCTGCGCTGATCTCGATCCCTGGGCGGGCTGGACGTATACCAAGCTCGCGCTGATCGCGACGGGCAGCGATAGCCCGAATGCGGCCAAGCTCTTCGTGCGCTACGTGCTCACCGAAGAGGGTATCGGCCCGCAAATGGCGGATGGCAAAATGCCAACCCGCACCAGTTTGAGCCTCCCCGAGGACGAGCCCTCCGGCCTTGCCAGTTTCAAAGACAAGCTCGCGGGCTATGACAGCGCCACAGGGCTCGACGATTATGATCTGCGGCAGGATTGGCAAGATTTCTGGCGTCTGAACTACAAAAAATGACCAAAGCACCGGAAGGATCCGTAATGGACCAGATCACGACAGCCCAAGACCCCGCGCAAATTGCGCGGGCCGCTCACCTCGCCCAAATCGCGCGGGACGCGGCGCTCTCGGTCGGCCCGGCGCTGCGCGCGGCCTTCCGAAGCGCGATGGAGGTTAATCATAAGGTCGATCTCCACGATCCCGTCACGATCCATGATCGCGCAACAGAAGCTGCTCTGCGCGCCTTCCTAATGGCCGCCACGCCGGACGCTGTGATTGTCGGTGAAGAAGATGGCGCCTCGGGCGAGACAGGCGTCGCAGGGCAAGTGAATTGGTTCGTGGACCCGATCGACGGCACCGCGAATTTCGCAGTCGGGCTCGCCTTCTGGTGCGTCTCGATTGGCGCGGTGATTGATGGCGAGATCGTCGCGGGCGCGGTCTATGATCCGATGAGCGATCAGATGTTTTGGGCCGATGCCGAAGGCGCGTGGTGCAATGATGAACGCCTCACCGCGAAAAGTGCCGTGGAGGAGGCCCGCGCGGTGCTTATCTCGGGCTATCCGGTGGCGCGTGATTTCCGTCTTGACGGGCGCGAAATCTCATTGGAACGGTTCGGACGCTTGACGGAGGCCTTCGCCACCCTGCGCCGTCCGGGAAGCGCCGCCCTCACGCTCTGCCATGTCGCGGCAGGCTGGGCGGATGCCGCTGTCGGGTTCGGCGTGAACGCTTGGGATGTGACCGCAGCGATCTTGATCCTGCGGCGCGCAGGCGGTGTCTATCATCCGCTGCGGCTCGGGCGTGTCGCCAAAGGCGCAGCGGATTACACCTGCCCCGGATATCGCGCGTTTGGGCCACAGGCCCACTACCCCACGCTTGAAACGCTGTGCGACGAAATCGACACTCAACGCAATAGCGCGACCTGATTGCCTCAACAGACAGTTATAAACGTCATAAAATCGATATTGAATCCAATGCAAACGCGTGCAATAGAGCACTGCGCTGGCCCCCTTGAAGGACGTAGACGATGACCAAACAACCGCTCCCGCTGGCCCCTGATGCGCTCGACCGTCGCGCCGCTTTTTGCAAAGAGGTCGCCGCTAGCGCTGGCAAGCTGGCGCTGGAAGGCTTCGAGCGCCAGAGCCGTCAGGGCGCGCCCGTGGGCCGCAAGGGCCCGCAAGATTTCCTGACCGAGACCGATGGCGCGGTGGAAGCGCATCTGCGCGCCCGCCTGAAAGAGGCCTTCCCCGAGGATGATTTTCTCGGCGAAGAGACCGGCGGCGCCGTCACCTCTGGCCGCGTCTGGGTTGTCGATCCGATTGACGGCACAGCCAATTTCGCCCGCGGCATCCCGCATTTTTGCATCTCGATCGCCTTTGTGGTCGACGGGGTGATCGAGATCGGCGCGATTGCGGCCCCCGCCCTGAACGAACTCTACTTCGCCCGCCATGGGGAGGGGGCAACGCGCAACGAAACTCCGATCCGAACAGCGGAGACCGATAGCTTCGAGGCCGCCTGCGTCGAGCTGGGCTGGTCGAACCGCGTGCCGCAAAGCCAGTATCTCTCCGTGCTCACAGGGATTCTGGATGCGGGCGCGAATGTCCGCCGTGCGGCCTCCGGCGCGCTGGGGTTGGCCTATGTCGCCGATGGCCGCTCTGATGGCTATCTGGAATTACACATGAATTCATGGGATTGCCTTGCAGGGCTTTTGCTCGTGCAAGAGGCAGGCGGCTCTGTGTGCGATTTCCTCGAAACCGACGCCGCTTTGTCGGATGGTGGCTCAGTGCTGGCAGTCACCCCCGCCCTCGCAGCACGGCTGAGCACGATTTCCAATATTCCGCTTGCCCCGATCCGTGCGGGCGACCGCGCGCCCTACGCCAAAGCCGTTTGAAGACACCCAAGCTGTCTAACGTTCAAGGAGAAAACAGATGTCCCCCCGATACGAGCGCCCGCCGATCAGCCTGATTGAACAGAACGTCACCCCCTACGGGATCTCGCTCTATATCGGGGGCCGCGATGGCGCGTCCGATCTGGAGTTGCTGCGCGAACACGGCATCACCACCGTCGTCAATTGCGCGGTCAATCTCGATTTCAACCTCGTGCCGGAAGACGGCCCCGCCCGCGATCTTTCCGGAGCCGCCGAGGGGGCTGTGACCTTCGGGCAAGGCGCGCTGCGCTATTATAAAATCGGCCTCGTCGATGGCCACGGCAATCCCGCAACGATGATGCTCGCGGGCTATTACATCCTGCGCAGTGCGCTTGTGCAGGAACTCCCCGACCGCCCGAGCTACCCGCATCGCAGCAAAGGCAATGTGCTCTTGAATTGCCGTGGCGGGCGGTCGCGGTCTGTCTCGCTCGGGGCGCTGTTCCTGCACCGCGCCATGCCGGAGAAATACCCGACATTGGACGCCGCTATCCGCCACGTTCAACAAAAGCGCGAGCTGCGCCCCGATGAATGGTTCGAAGCGCCGAAGCCTGTGCTGGTAGAGGCCGCGCGGCAGGCATCCAAATGGATCGACATGATCGGCCATGACGCGCCACAGATGCGCGCCGCCCAACCCGCTGACGCCGAACAGTGATGCCGCAAGCCCCGTGGGAAGGACGGATCGGTATTCTTGCCGATCCGCATCTGCATGCCACCGGAACCGCACAGGCCTACGGGTATGGCGATACGCCCCTGCTGCGCAGCCTGCCCGAGACGCTGCATTCCACCCGCGTGTTCAACGAGAGCGAGCCCGCCCTGCGCGCTGCACTCAACGGGATGGTGGCAGAGGGGATCAAGCTCGTGCTGATCGTCGGCGATCTGACCGACGACGGGCAAGAGTCGAACTGGCAAACCGCAGCCGAGATCCTGCGCGACTATGAGGTGCGGGCGGGGATGCGATTTTTCCTCACTCCGGGCAACCACGATCAATGGGTGACGAAAGATTTCGCCCAAACCAAGGGTTTCACCGCCGCTGATGGGACAGATTTCACCATCTCCAGCGCACAGGGCAGCGCCAATACCTCCCCCGCGATGCAGCGGCTCAGCTATGCGCAGATCTACCCGATTGCCGCCGAATTCGGCTATGCGCCGCGGCCGCAGGATCTGTTGTGGGAAACGCCCTTCGGCAGCGATCCCGCACTGGCCGCGCGCGTCGGCACGATCGACGCAACCCCTCCTGTGCGAACACCCGATCTCTCCTATCTCGTCGAGCCCGAGGAAGGTCTTTGGATCCTCTCGATTGACGCCTCGGTCTATTGGCCCGATCCGGCCTCCTCCAAAGGGGGCTGGGTTGATGGCAGCTCAGAGGGCTGGGCAGCCGTGCTGCAGCGCAAGGCCTGGCTGCTCGATTGGATCGCCGATGTCTGCGCCCGCGCAACCGCGCAGGGCAAGCGTCTCGTCACCTTTTCGCACTTTCCCGTGCTTGATGCGCTCAACGGGGCCAGCGGCCAGATGGACGCCGGCGGCACCCGCAGAAGGATGCCCGATGCGGCACAGGCGCGCACGATCGCCGAAACAGGCATGGGGCTGCATTTCAGCGGGCATTGGCACCTCAATCGCAGCACCAGCCGCTTGGCGACGCCAGACACCCCTGCCCTCATCAATATCGCGATCCCCTCCACCGTGGCCTATCCGGCAGGCTGGAAAGCGGTGCAGTTCCATGGAGATACGGCAGACGTGACCACCCATCTCCTGCGCGATGTCGCGGGCCATGATCTCGCCCACGCCGCCTACCGCATGGCGGGGGCAGAACTACCGGAAGCCTCCGACTACCAGAGTTTTCTGCGCTGGCACCTCACCCAGTTGATCACAGAGCGCTACCTGCCGCGCGATTGGGAAGCTGGGTTCGGAGATGCGCTGCGCAGCGCCACGATCCACGCCTTAATCGAAGCGCAAGGCGGCACGCCCTGCGCGCAAGCGCGCGATATTTCCGGCGTCACCGCGATGATTGACCTTTATCTGCTGGAGCGCGCGGGCTCACTCGCCGACATCCCGCAGGAGCGTCTGGAACTGTATCGCGACCTCAAAATACCCGACACCAAAGGGGCCGCAGGCCGCCTGTTGACCACGCTTAAAAACCACGCCAGCGGCGCGCCGGATAACCATTTCCGAATAGATTTGCAGACAGGAACGCTGGCCGCGCTTTAGCGTGGACGAACGGAGCGTCGCCAGACGAGCTGCGCATCGAAGGTCACGCCTTCGCCCGCCGCTTCCTCATTGTCCAAAAGCCGCGTGATATATTCAGAAATCTGGTTCACCGGTTGGCGGAAGGTCGTTAGCCCGTAAGAATCCCAGCCGCCCTGATCAATATCATCGAAACCGATGACACAGCAGTCGCGCGGAATATCGAGGCCAAACTCAAGCCGCGCAGTATCCATGAACCCAAGCGCCAGCAGGTCCGTGACGCAAAATGCCGCATCTGCCGATTTCGAGCGCGCCAACACCTGCCGCGCGGCCTCTTGGCCGGATCGGTAGCTGGTCGGCCCCGCTGCGATCACCTCAACCTCGACCCCAGCCGCAAGCGCCGCCGCGACATAAGCCTCTTCGCGGGCCACGAGGCTTGGTGTGCGATTGGCGCTGGAGACAACAACATGGCGCTGTGCATTGGCGCGTTGGTTCAACAAAAACGCCTCCTGCGCAGCCGCGGCGTTGTTCACGGTGATCCGGTCGGCTCCAATGGGCGTCTCACCTCGGTTGATCAAAATCACATGCTGGCCGTTGGAAAGACACGTATCGACGAGCGAAGACGACGGCGTCCCCGTAAGAACCACGGTCGCATCGGCGCGGTAATTCAGGCTTTGTTTCAGGGCCTGCGCGGCGCTTTCATCATTGCCGCTGGTGTTGATCACCAAGGCCACACGGTTCTTTTGCTGCAGCGCCCGCGTAATTGCCTCAATCAAGCGCGATTGGAACGGGCTGGCGATTTCCGACACAACGAGCGAGACGATATTGCTGCGCTCACGGATCAGGCCGCGCGCCAGATGATTGACGTGATAGCCCAACTCCTCCGCCGCCTTGAGCACCTTGATCCGTGTCTCCTCCGAGACACTCGCCCCGTCCGTAAAGGCACGCGATACTGCAGAGCGGGAGACACCCGCGCGCTCCGCGACCGCTTGGGCGCTCACAAAACCACGGTTCCGAGGAGGGGAGGCATTGGTCACGGAAATCCCACCTTATATTCGGCCAGTGAACGGGCCGCACAGACCCGCATCACACACACTCTGTTTACAGGTCCGGCGTTACAGTTCGGACCTTACCGTTCTGGCGCAATTTACCCGCAATGCAAGCCTGTCGACCCAGTGATTGCAGATATATAGCGGCAAGGCTTGCGCCTCCTTAAAAGTTCTATACTGTCGTTGCACAGCATTGCAATACCTATCCAGCAAAGGCCGCCCGAAGCCATGGAGTCTACAATCCGACTGATCGACCTGCTCGGCGCAGGGGCATTACTCATCTGGGGGCTCCGGCTGATCAAGGCAGGTGTGCTCTCCGGCTTCGGTGCGGCGCTTCGGCGTTGGATCTCGGCCGGCACCTCCACGCGCTTGCGGGCAACGCTGTCAGGGTTCTTGGTAACCTTGAGCCTGCAATCGAGCACGGCAACCGCCGTGATCACCGCCTCCTTCGCGGGGCGCGGCCTGATCGGCGGCGGACGGGCGCAGGCGGTAATGCTGGGGGCCAATGTCGGCACTGCGCTTGCCGCGCTGATCCTCTCGCTTGATCTTCACTGGCTTGCCTCGCTCTTCGTGCTGATCGGGGTGATTTTCTCGATCCGCGCGCGTACTGCACCTTTGCGCGGCCTCGGCAAAGCCCTCCTCGGCCTCGGGCTGATGCTGCTCGCCCTGCAACTCATGGGCGGGATTACCGAACCCCTGCGCAATTCGCAGGTCATGATCCAGATCTTGGGGGGCCTCGCCTCCGCGCCGATCTTCGCGCTTCTCTTCGCGATCGGCCTCGCGGTCGCGGGCACCTCTAGCCTCGCAGTGGTCCTGTTCGTCTCGTTCCTAGCGCAGGCGGGCGCTGTGCCCCCCTTCCTCGTGCTGATCTTCGTCGCGGGCGCGAATATCGGCGGTGCAATTCCGCCGTGGCTTGGCACGTTGAAAGAAGGCGTTGCCGCAACCCGCCTGACATTGGCAAACCTCATGGTGCGCGGCATTGGCGGCCTGCTCCTGATGATCTTCGCGGGGCCCCTCGCAGCCCCGCTGCAAGCCGTTGCCCCCGAACACTCTCTGGCGCTGATTGCGCATCTCGCATTCAACCTCGCGCTGCTTTGCGTGTTCCTCCCCCTCACCGAACCGCTCGCACGGCTGATGGCGCGGATTCTGCCCGAAACAGCGGATCCCGAGGCCGAAACCTCCTATCTCGACCCCTCCAGCCTCACCACGCCCTCCCTCGCGCTAGCAGGGGCTGCGCGCGAAGTGCTGCGGATGGGCGATCAGGTGGGGGAAATGCTCGATTGCAACCTCAATGCGATGCGCCGTGATCTACCCGAAGGCAAGCGGGCCATTGCGCGGCTCGACGATTCCGTGGATGCGAAGCTGCAAGCGGTGAAGCTCTATCTCGCGCGGCTGCGGGGGCTACCGCTGGATGAGGCCGAGGCGAAACGCTGCAATGAGGTGATGTCCTACGCCCTCAACATCGAGCATATCGGCGATATCATTGACCACTATCTCTCTGAAATCGCAGAGAAACGCATGTCCCGCCATCTGCGGTTCTCGGCGGAGGGCATGGCCGAGCTGGAGCGCTTCTACGAGACCACCCGCAGCAATCTGCAACTCGCGCAATCGGTGTTTCTGACCCGTGATATCGATCTCGCGCGGCAATTGGTTGCGGCGAAGGTGTCCGCACGCGACATCGAAGAACACTCCAGCGCTCGCCATATGACGCGGATCGAAAAAGGGCTACCGGAGACGCTCGACACCTCGAGCCTGCATCTCGACATTCTGCGCGATTTGCGGCGGATCAATTCGCATCTGGCGACAGCGGCCTATCCGGTGCTGGAAGAAATCGGCGCACTGCGCAAATCTCGCCTGCGGTCTGCACCGAAAAAGCCATTGGCGAGCGATCCACTACGCAAGGGCGAGGCGCACTGATCCGCGCCCGCCCCTTAGTGGCCCTCGCCAGTGTAAAGCGGATCGGATCGTCCCAAATGCGCGCCCATCATCTGAATCGCGCCCGCGGCATCCCCCGAGGCGAGGAAATCGACGATCTTATCATGCTCAAGCAAGGTGGTTTGCTCGCGTCCCGCCCATTTCAGCAATGGCTTATAATACTCGAACAACCATGACAGCATCGCCTGCGTCACCGCGAGAATAAGTGGGTTCCCCGAGATCTTGGCGATGGCGAGGTGGAAGGCGATATCCGCTTGAATGAAGGCCTTATCCTGCCCCAGCTTGCTGCGCTGATCCGCGACCAGCGCGCGCAACTCGGTGATATCCTCCGGCGTGCAAAGCTGCGCCGCGATCTGCACCGTTCCCGCTTCCAGAATTTTCCGCAGTTGCTTGAGGTGTTCGAGGTTCGACGGCTCGCTCGACAATAACAGCTTGGCGATATCATCGACCTGATCAAACGCGATTCCCGCCGTCAGCTTGTTCACACGGCTCCGCTCGCCATGCGAAATCGAGATCAGCCCCTTATTCGCCATGGTTTGCAGCGCCTCACGCACGGCTGGTCGCCCGACATTGAATCGCTCCATCAAAGCGCGCTCTGACGGCATCGCATCCCCCGGCGCCAATTCGCCCGATTGCAGCATATCCCAGAGCCGGTCAAAGACCTGATCGGAGAGTTTCTGGCGCACGATAGGCGCTTGGTCTGCAAGACTGCGGGGCGTGTGATCTGTCGGCATAAGACATTATCCAATGGGGGAGCTAACAGCTTGGCACATATATGACATGTTGACCACCTGTCACGTCATCGAAACCCGTAAGAGCTTTGCGGGGCATCACCCAAATGGCTGGGATGTTTAAAAAACAGCCGCAAACTCACCGCAACAGCGCGCGACTAGAACAAAGATTGCAAACTGGTATGATGAGTATTACAGCTTACCTGAACAGGATCGGCAAGATCGCGTCTTACGCCTTGCGCGCAGAGGGGAACCGTTATGAACACCACATCCATCCGCGTCACCTATCGGCTTGAAACTGCGGGGAGCATCGAGGCGCTGGCCGCGAAAATCGCCTCGGATCAATCGACGGGCACGTTCACCGAAGTGCCAGGTGAAACTGCGGCCGTGCAAGCGCGCTGCGCAGCACGGGTGGAAAGCATCACCCCCTTGCCCCCCGCGCAAACCCCTGCATTCGCAGAGCCAGGGCAGGAAAAAGGGCCCTACAATCGCGCCGATGTCGTCATTGCCTTCCCGATGGAAGCCATCGGCACAGATATTGCCGCGCTGATGACCATCGCCATCGGCGGTGTCTTCGCGGTGCGCGGCCTCAGCGGGGTGCGGGTGATGGATATCGACCTGCCGCAAGAGTGGGCCTGCCACCCCGGCCCGCAATTCGGCATTTCAGGATCACGCCGCCTGATGGGGGTCGGCCAAGGGCCAATGATCGCCTCGATCATCAAACCGTCCCTCGGGCTCTTGCCGGAGGAGGCCGCACAGGTGATCGCGCAGCTCTGCGCGGCGGGCGTCGATTTTATTAAAGACGATGAGAAGCTGATGAGTCCCGGCTATTCGCCGCTCGAAGCGCGGGTGAAAGCGATCATGCCGGTGATCGACGCGCATGAGCAACGCACCGGCAAGAAGGTGATGTATGCGTTCGGCATTTCCTCCGCCGATCCTGATGTGATGATGCGCAACCATGATGTCGTGATGGCGCATGGCGGCAATGCGGCTGTGATCAACATTAACTCCATCGGCTTTGGCGGCATGTCCTTCTTGCGCAAACGCTCCGGCCTGTGCCTGCACGCCCATCGCAACGGCTGGGATGTGCTGACCCGCCACCCGTCCCTTGGGATGGAATTCCGCGCCTATCAGAAGATCTGGCGCTTGCTCGGGGTGGACCAGTTCCAGATCAACGGCATCCGCGCGAAATATTGGGAGCCGGATGAGAGCTTCGTCAAAAGCTTTGGCGATGTAATGACGCCGATCTTCTCGGAAGACGATCGCGCATTGCCTGTGGTCTGCTCTGGTCAATGGGGCGGACAGGCGGTGGAAACCTATGCCCGCACGGGGCGCACACTGGATCTGATGTATCTCGGCGGTGGCGGGATTCACGGGCATCCAATGGGGGCAGCCAGCGGCGTCGCCGCGATCCGCCAAGCGTGGGAGGCCGCGCGCGATGATGAGACCCTCGCGGACAAAGCCAGCCGCCATCCCGAGCTTGCAGCGGCCCTCGCCAAATGGCAGGTTTGAGACGGCGCAGCGTCACGCGAAGGCACACCAGCCGTTTGCAGCACTGACGCGGTAGGGGGGCAATCGGGGGGAGACCGTCATGACCGGAAAACTGATCAATGATCCTGAGAATCTGATCGCGGAACTGGTCGAAGGCATGGTCTCGGCCCATCCCCATCTGTTGACCGTTCAAGGCCACACGGGCCGGGCGATTGTCGCCCTCCACGGGCCGCGCGCTGGCAAGGTCGGCGTGGTCGTCGGCGGCGGTTCGGGGCATGAACCTGCCTTCGCGGGCTATGTCGGCCAAGGCCTCGCAGATGCCGCCCCTTTGGGCAATATCTTCGCTTCGCCCTCCCCTGCCCATATCGTTGACGCGGGCTTGGCCGCGAGTGGCGGCGCTGGGGTGTTGTTTCTCTACGGAAATTACACCGGCGACGTGATGAATTTCAGAATGGCAGAGGAGGAAATGGCGGCCCAAGGCATCCTCGCGCGCTCCTTTGTCACCACCGACGATATCGCCTCCGCGCCCAAGGATCGCATCGCTGAACGGCGTGGGATCGCCGGGAATTTCTTCGTGTTCAAAGCTGCGGGCGCGGCGGCGGATCTGGGCGGCTCACTCGCCGAGGTCGAAGCCGCCGCCAAACGCGCGAATGATGCAACCCGCACGATGGGCGTGGCCCTCTCTGCTTGCTCCATGCCGCAAACCAATGTTCCGAATTTCGAGATCCCAGAAGGGCAAATGGAAATCGGCATGGGGATTCACGGCGAGCCAGGTGTCGCTCGGCTGCCCGCCGAGAGCGCCGATGCGGTGACGGATCGGCTGATCCTGCCGATCCTTGACGAACTCGCCCTGCGGGCGGGCGACCGCGTCGCGGTGCTTGTCAACGGGCTTGGCTCCACAACCCTGCTGGAGCTCTATCTCCTGCATCGCCGCGTGGGGCACGTTCTGGGCCAACGCGATATTGCGATCCATCATAGCTGGGTCGGAAATTATTGCACCTCGCTGGAAATGGGCGGCGCCTCGGTGACGCTGCTAAAGCTTGATGCCGACTTGACGCGCTGGCTCGATCATCCCTGCGAGACGCCCGCGCTCACCGTCGCCGGACACCGCCCCACACCGCGCGCGCCCCGTCCAAACGCCTACCCGATCGCAACCGCCGCCCCCCCTAATATCAAACCTCACTCCACGCCCCAGCGCGACCTGATCGAGACCGGCGCGCTGACCCCAGAACGGTTCCGCAAGATGATGCGCGCGGGGGCAGAGGCGATATTTGCGAACCGCGATCCGCTCTGCGCGCTCGACGGGGCGCTTGGGGATGGCGATCACGGGATCACGATGGAGATCGGCTGGAAAGCCGCTACCGCCGCATTGGGTGGCTCCCCGCATGCAGCGACGATTACCGAACTCTGCGATGTGACAGCGCAGGCGTTCTTGGATGCGGTCGGGGCCTCGGCGGGGCCGCTATATGCCACCGCCTTCCGCCGTGCAGGCGCTGCCGTCGCAGATCGGCGCAATTTGGATGCGGCGGCCTTGGTTGCATGGCTCTACGGCATGGCGCAGGGCATTGCCACGCGTGGCGAGGCCGCCCTAGGCGATAAAACAATGCTCGATGCGTGGTTTCCTGCCGCAGATGCGGCTTTGCTGGCCCGCGCGCAAAGTGACTCAATCGCCACCTGTCTCGCTGCCGCAGCGAACGGCGCGGCAAAAGGAGCGGAGGCCACGACCCAGATGCAAAGCAACCGGGGGCGATCAAAGAAACTCGGTGCCCGCTCGATTGGTCACAAAGACCCCGGGGCCGCCTCCGCTGCGATCCTGCTGGCCGCTTGGGCCGAGGCCGCAGCGGATCTCTAGCCTGAAAAGCGATTGCAAAAGAGGGGGCAAACGCCCCCTCTATCTTGTCTCGATCGCTCTCCCATTTTAGGCGCTACATCATCAAATCCCGCAGCCCGAGCGAAATCACTGGCAGATAGGTGATCATCATCAGCGCCGTGACCACCGTCACCACGGGGATCACCAGCGACGAGAACATCCGCTGCACGGGGATCTCCGCCACCGAGGCCGCCGCGAAGAGGTTCACTCCCAAGGGCGGGGTAAACATCCCCAAGGCAAGATTGACCACAATCACCACCCCGAAATGCACCGGATCAATCCCGTAGGATATCGCAATCGGCGTGAGGATCGGCGCGAGAACGAGGATCGCGGCGGAGGTCTCGATAAACATCCCCACAAAGAACAGCAGGATATTGATCGCGAGCAGGAAGCTCCAGCCATGATCGAAGGTCGCCTGCGCCCAAGCGCCCACTGTGTTGGGCATGCCCGACAGGCTGATGAGGAAGCTAAACAGCGACGCCGCCGAGATGATCAGCATCACCGCTCCTGAGGAAATCGCCGCGCGGCGGAACAGGTCCGGCAGATCGGAAAGCGTCATCTCGCGGTAGACAAACAGCCCCAGCACAAGCGCATAGACGACGGCGACTGCAGCGGCTTCGGTCGGGGTGAAAATGCCGCCATAGATCCCACCCAGAATGATCACGGGCATCATCAGCGCCCAGAACGCGTTGCGCAATGACGGCAGAACCGCGCGCCGATCGGCGCCGTCTTCCTTGCCATAGCCTTTCACGCGGCACCAAATTTGCACCATTACGATCAGCGATCCTGCAACCAGCAATCCCGGCCCCAGCCCCGCAATGAAAAGCTGCGTGATCGAAGTTTGCGTCGAGACCGCGAATAGGATCAGCGGCACCGAGGGCGGGATAATCACGCCGAGTTCCGCCGAAGAAGCTTGGATCGAGGCCGCCATACTGACAGGATAGCCATGCTTGACCATCGCTGGGATCAGGATCGAGCCGATGGCAAATGTCGTCGCCACGGACGAGCCCGAGATCGCCGCAAAGACCATACAGGCGACAACACAGGTACTCGCTAGCCCGCCCTGCGTTCCGCCCACCAGCGACTTCGCAAAATCGACAAGACGGTGCGAAATCCCGCCTTTGGTCATCAGATTGCCCGCGAGGATAAAAAACGGCACCGCCATCAACGGGAAGCTATCAAGCCCCGTGAACATTTTTTGCGGCACGACCAGCAACGGCAGGCTGGAAAAGAAGGTGATGCCAAAAATCGAAGCCAGAGCGATTGAAACCGCGACAGGAATCGAGAGGCCGAAGAAGATGATCAGCGATAGAGCAAGCGCGGCATTCATAGGGTGGCTCCCCTCTGCTGACGGTGGCTGCGTTCGGCGTCCCGTTGCACCAGCATCAAGCCGGGCAAGGCGAGCACCGCACCGATCGGCAGCGCGCCATAGAACCACGCAACCGAAACATCCAGCATCGCGACCTGCTGGCTCATCACCCGCAATGTCATTTTATAGCCGTACCAAATCAGCACGGTCAGGAAGATCAGCATCGCAAAGGTGACAACCCGCAACAGCCAGATCTGCGCCCGCTCGGGGATCAAACTGCGGATCACATCAATCGGGATCATATTGCTATGCCGGATGGCTGGGCCCATCGTCAGGAACACGCCCCAGACAATCACCGCCCGTGCCAGAACCTCTGACCAGACCGCCGCCTCACCCAGCAAAAACCGCGTCAGCACCTGATAAAACACCAGCGCCACCGCCAGCGCCAGCAACACTGCCGCGAGATTGAATGTCATTCGGATGATAGATTCCGAAAGTCGGACCACAGTTCCCATATTCCCCTCCTCCGATAAAAAGCACCCCCCACCACAGCGGGAGGCACCGATCTTTGGGAACCGCTTACTCTTGCGCGGCTTGGATCTCGGCGATCAGATCGGCAACGCCCATCTGCTCGGCATATTCGGTATAGGCAGGCTGCACCGCCGCTGCGAAGGCGGCTTTGTCGATGTTCTCGACAACTTCCATGCCGTTATCGCGCATCATCTGGATCCCAGCGGTCTCTGTCGCGGAAACGGTCGCGCGGGTCGCGGCGGCACCGGCTTTGCCAGCTTCCTTAAACCAGCCCTGCTGCTCCTCGGTCAGTCCATCCCAACGCGCTTTCGACATCACGAAGACGGCGGGCGAATAGACATGCCCCGTCAGTGTCGCGTATTTCTGGATTTCCCAGATGTTGTTCGCGGTGAGGATCGCGACAGGGTTCTCCTGCCCGTCAATCGTGCCTTGGGCCAGCGAGGTCAGAACCTCGGTCCAGCTCATCGGGGTTGGCGCCGCCCCTGCCGCAGAAAACGCCGCGATATGGACCTTGTTTTCCATCGTCCGCAGCTTCAGCCCTGCGAGATCTTCCGGCGTGTTGATCGGGTGGATCGAGTTGGTGATATGGCGGAAGCCGTTTTCACCCCAAGCGAGGCCAACCAGATCATGTGCCGGGAATTCCTCGAACAGCTTCTCGCCAATCGGCCCGTCGAGCACCGCGCGGGCCTCGTCATAGCCTTTGAACAAGAACGGGAAATCAAGCGCATAGACATCGGGAATGAAATTCCCAATCGGGCCTGTCGAGGACAGTGCCAGATCAACTGTGCCGATTTGTAGCCCCTCGATCACGTCCCGCTCACCGCCAAGCGCGCCGGCGGGCTTGAGGTTGATGGTGATTGACCCGTTCGAGAGCTCGTCCATCTTGGCCGCGAAGGCCTTGCCGCCATCCCCGTAATGGGACTCGAGCGGCGGCGTGAAGGCGAGGTTGAATTCCTCAGCCAGCGCGCCTGTGGCCGCCATCCCCAGTACAACCGCGACACCGGTCAACATCTTAGTCATCAAACGCATATGGTTTCCTCCCTTTTACGTTCTATTTTTGGAGCCCGCCCGATGTGAGCGGGCCCGATTTTGTCTGCGATCAGGTGATGCGCTCAACGCTTGCCGCGATCTCGTCATCGTCGAAGCAGCGCAGCCAATCATCCTTCATCAGCACCGGAATCCCGAACTCAATCGCCTTATTCGCCGCATCCGAGAACACGCCCTTATGCTGATCGAACATCACAGCCCCCATGATATTCATGTGGCCTAACAGGAAATCGCGCGCGCAATCGTAGCTGACGCCTTTGCGCACAACTTCGTCCATCGCCATCCGCAGCACCTTCATCAGCGACCCGTTCACGGTTTCCGACAGGCCCGGCTCCAACAGCGCGAATTGCTTGAGCGTCACGCGGTGAGAACGCGCAACCGGCGCGTAGATCGTGCGGCCAACCAGATCGCCGATGGCGTAATCCTCCTCCGGCCCTTGCACCAGCGCGTTCACGATGCCCTGCTGCGCGGCGATTCCGCCGAAATAGTCGCGCTTCGCCTCGGGATCGGTCTCATCATTCCAGATCGGCGGGTGGCACGGGTGGGAGACGAAATAGGTCACGTCATCGCGCACTGGCAGATGCTTGGCGAAGGGGGCCGCGCCATCAAGGCAGACGATCATCGCGCCGGATTTCACCTTGTCGATAATCGCATGCGAGACCTTGCCGATATAGGTATCTGGCACGGCCAGCACGATGATATCCGCCCCATCAAGCGCTGCGTCCACCTCGACGCAATCGACACCATAGGCCTCGCGCACACGGGCGCGGCCTTCTTCTGAAACCTCGACATGCAGCGTCTCGAAATCGGAGGATTTCGCCAGATTCGCCCCAAGGCGCATCCCCATTTTTCCGCCTGCACCAAATAACGCGAGCTTTTTCATGAACTTCCTCCCATCGGGCCGCGCGGCGCGCGGATATATTTGACAACTGGTATGATGAGGTAATATTATGATGATTAAGTCAACAGGAATTTATTGCGTGACGGCCCAGGCCGCATGTCACCAGAAGGATGGCTCATGACGGACGCGCACTCCCACTTGCCCGATGGCCCCTTAGTCGCGTGGTATGGCGATGATTTTACGGGGGCGGCAGCAGTGATGGAGGTGCTTACCTTCGCGGGGCTGCCCTCCATCCTCTTCCTCGCGCCGCCCAGTGCCGAACAGCTCGCACGGTTCAAAGGCCTGCGCGGGGTCGGCGTTGCCTCCACCGCCCGCGCCCTCTCCCCCGAGGGGATGGAGCGCGAGTTGCCACAAGCCTTCGCACAGCTCGCCGCGCTGCGCCCCGAGCTCCTGCAGTATAAAATCTGCACTACGCTCGATTCCGCACCCGAAATCGGCTCCATCGGCAAGGCAATCGAGATCGGCGCAGGGGTCTGCGACACGCAGACCGTGCCCGTCCTGACCGCCGCCCCTCAAATGGGCCGCTACCAGTTCTTCGGCCATCTTTTCGCCGCGATGGGCGAGGAAGTTTACCGGATCGACCGCCACCCCGTCATGTCGCGTCATCCTGTCACCCCGATGGGCGAATCCGACGTTGCCGCGCATATCTCAAAGCAGTCAAATCGGCTCGATATCTCCCCCCTCACCGCCGCGCAGGTGGCGGGCTGGCAGGCTGATCTTCCGCGTGCAGGCGCGCAGGAAGGCCGGATCACGGCCTACGCGCTCGATAGTTATGATGCCGCCTCAGAGGCCGCCGCAGGCCGGATGATCTGGGAGGGGCGCGCGCAGAGCCGCTTCGTGATTGGCTCGCAAGGCGTGGAATATGCGCTGGTGCGCCACTGGATTGCGCGCGGCCTCCTCGCGCCGCGCGCGCTGCCCGCAAGCATTGGCCGCGCGGCACGGATGGTCGCTGTCTCCGGCTCGGTCTCCCCCACCACAGCCGCACAGATCGCATGGGCAAAGGCCAACGGCTTCGCCTCCATCCCCTTCGACGCCACCAGCGTTTGCGCCGGCGATGAGGCGATTGCATCCGCCATCGCGCAGGCTTTGCAGGCCGCGTTGCAGGCAATACAGGCGGGCCAAGACCCGCTGATCCACACCGCCGAAGGGCCAGATGATCCAGCGGTCGAGCGCTTTCGTGCCGCCGTTGCGGGTGCGCAGATAGATATGCCCGCCGCCAACCAAAAGATCGGAGAAGCGCTCGGCCTCCTCCTGCGCCAGATCCTTGATGCCAGCGGAGTGCGGCGTGCGGTCGTCTCCGGCGGCGACACCTCCGGCCATGCAACGCGGCAATTGGGCATCTTCGCGCTAGAGGCGCTCGCCCCCACCCTTCCGGGCGCTGCCATCTGCAAGGCATATGCCCACGGCCCAATGGACGGGTTGGAACTCGCGCTTAAAGGCGGGCAAATGGGCAGTGAGGATTACTTCGGCTGGGTCCGCGAAGGCGGCGGCCCGCGCTAAGGCGCAGCCCTTACAGTGTGACGCCGTGCCGCGCTGCCAAAACGGCGCGGCTGCGCGCCACCTCCTGCGCAACCCGAGCCGCATCCCACCCGAGAGCCGCCCCCGCGATCTCGGCAATCCGTTGGCACAAGGGCAGGCTCAACTGCCCCGTGATCGCCAGCACCGTGCGCCGCAGCAAGATATCCTCCAGATGGCCGACACGCTCATGACGCGCGATCCAATCAATCTCCGCCTCACTCATCGCGCCCGCAAGCGGGATCGGGGCCGCGCCCTCATGCAACGCAACCGCCCGCGCGGTGGTGCCATAGCGCTCCAAAAGCTGCTCGACCCGTGCCTCAGATGCGCCCGATTGGCCCGCGACCTCCGCCACCCAAGAGGCCCGCGCCGCACGGGTGCGCGGCATCCCCTGCCCGCCGCCAATCTCCATCTCGTCGGTCGTGCAGCGACGCGCCCGCCCCAAAATTGTCAAGCATTGATCCGCAACCTCCGCCGAGAAAGCGCGGAAGGTTGTCCATTTCCCGCCCACCAGCGAGATCACCCCAAAGGCGCGTTCGGTGCCCGCGGGCACCATGGGCGCGGAGTGGTCTCGGCTGATCAATCCCGGTGCGACGCCCTGCGCATTGGGCAGTGGCCTGATCCCCGCATAGGCATAGACGATCTGGCCCTCGTCAAACGCCAATCCCGGAAGCAACTCTTTAAGACTGCGCAGAAAATAGGCCGTCTCCTCTGCGGTGCACGCCACCTCGTCAGGCCGATCACAAGGGATATCCGTGGAGCCGACAAGCGCCTTGCCGTGGAACGGAAACACCAAAAGGATGCGCCCGTCATTGCCCTCGAAATAGATCATCCGCCCGTCAAGCTGGCGCAAGAGCTCGGGGTGATCGAGCAAGACATGCGCGCCCTTGGTGCCGCCGATCAACTGCCCCTCGATCCCCAGCATCGCATTCACGCGGTCGATCCATGGCCCCGCCGCGTTGATCACCAGCTTGGGCCGCACGATGCGCGCGCGGCCATCCGCCGAGGCCAGTGTGACGATCGCCTGCGGCGCACCCTTCGCCTGTGGAGGCTCGGACGGGCACACCGCTGTCCAGTTCAGCGCCTCGGAGCCTTCCGACAGGCGCAGCCCGTCTTGCACCAGCTCCAACACCAGCCGTTCGGGGGCAAGAACAGTTGCATCATAATAGGTGCCCGCCGCAACGATACGCGGCGTGAGGGCGGGGATCTCGTCCCGCGCTTTTGCACGCCGCCAGAGTTGATGTCGCGGCATTTGCCGCGCGCGCGCCCCGTAGAAATCGTAAAGCCAAAGTCCGATCTTGACCAAAACCGCCCCACGGCTGCGCGGCGCGGTTTTTGAGCCGAGCAAAGTGCGCAGCGCCGCCCAAATCCCGCGCGTCCATGAGAAAATCGGCAGGATCGTCGGCAAAGGACGCACCAGATGCGCGGCGTTGCGCAGTAACAGATTGCGCTCATAGGTCGATTCCGCCACCAGCCGGAACTCTCCCGTCTCCAGATACTTCAACCCGCCATGGATCAGCCGCGAGGGGGCCGCACTCGTCCCCGAGCCGAAATCGCCCTTCTCCACCAAGAGGCAGCGCAGCCCCTGCGCGCAAAGATCACGAAACAGCCCCGCGCCGTTGATCCCCGCGCCGATAATCAGCACGTCGAATTCCTCGGCCTGCCCCTCGTCAAACCTCATGATCTGTCTCCGCGCGCCAGTGTTTCCAAATTCTTCAACCGCTCCCAGATATCCCCCATCTGCGCGGCAACCTCTGTGAAGGCCGCAAAGCGCTCTGCGTAATGTGCGACGCGGGCAGGGTCGGGGGTAAAGACGCGCGCCCTCCCATCCACATCGCGCGGATCGGCATCGAAGCGATCAAACAGCCCCACCGCTGCGCCAGCACAAAGCGCCGCCCCCCATGCCGCTGCCTCATCCGTCTGGGTGACGGTGACGGGCATCGCCAACACATCCGCGAAGAGCTGCGCGACGGTCGGGTTGCGCGAAGCCCCGCCCGTGAGCCGCGCCTCGGCTGCAGGGAAATGCTCGCGCAGCGCATCGATATGCTGGCGATGATTGAACGCGATCCCCTCCAGCACAGCGGCCAGAAGATCCCCGCGCTGATGCCAACCACGCAACCCGATGAACCCTGCGCTCGGGTCCGCCCCCATCGGCGAGCCAAAGAGGTAAGGGTGGTAGAGAACCGAGGATGGGCGCGACAGCGCAGCATCGATCTCGGGCGCAAGGATGGCGTGAATGCTCTCGCCCGCGGCCGAAGCGGAGGCCTTTTCCACGGCGCAGAACGTATCGATAAACCAATCGTAATTCGTCGCCGAGGCGGGCGAGATCGCCATATTGTTCCACTGCCCCGCCGCCACCGCGTTCCGGCAGAACCAGCGCGGATCGATCTGCGGCGTCTCAGACACGCATTCATTAATCGAATACGTGCCCGCGACGATGCCAATCACCGCAGCGCGATGGGCCCCGATCCCCAGCGCCGAGGCCGTCACATCATGCAGCCCCGCCGCAACAGGCGTTCCCACGCGCAGCCCCGTCAGGTCAGCCGCCGCCTGCGTGACATGGCCGACGATCTCAGCCGAAGGGCTGATCGGAGGCAAGGCGTGCTCTAGATCTGAGAGGCCAAACAGCGCCAGCGCCTCAAGGCTATAGCTCTGGGTTCGGTAGTCGGTGAAAGAGGTGCTGGCCTCGGTGCGATCCGTGCCGATCTCCCCCGTGAGGCAATAGCGCAGCCAATCCTTACAGGCGAGAATATGGCCAATACGGGCAAACCGCTCCGGCTCCTCGCGCTTGATCCACGCCAAAAGCGCGGACGGGGCCGAGACATGCGGCACCTGCCCCGTCAGCACGAGGCTCGCCTGATCTGTCCCATCCGCCTGCCATCCGGCCACCACGTCACCCGCGCGGCTATCGAGCGAGAGGATCCCCGCGCCGAGCGGCGCACCGCTCTGATCCAGCAGATAGACCCCGTCGCCATGCGCCGTCGCCGCAATCGCGCGGATCGCGGCGGGATCGGTCTCGCTGACTGCAAGCACCTCGCGGATCGCGGCGGCAGTCTCGCGCCAAAACTCCGCCATATCGCGCTCTACCTTGCGCGGGGCAGGCATCAATTGCGGCAGATTGCGCCGTGCGACGCCGAGCTGCTGCCCATCGAGATCGAAAATCACCGCTTTGGTGACGGTCAATCCGCTATCAATCGCCAAAATCCGCCCGCTCATCCCGCTCTCTCCCCCAGCGCAGATAGACTGAGGGCGCGCCGTGACTGACGCGCCCTCCCTCAGGGTCAGCCCTGATGATATTTCGCATCCACCGCGTTGAGCGCCTCGACATTGCTGGCCGATTTTCCGGCCGGATCAAACGCCGTGTTCAAGAACGCCGCTGCGATATCCTTGGCCAGCTCCGCCCCGATCACCCGCGCGCCCATGGTGATGATCTGCGCATTGTTCGAGGTCGAGGCTTTCGCGGCGGAATAGGTATCATGGCATTGCGCCGCGCGGATTCCGGGCACCTTATTCGCCGCGATCTGCACGCCAATCCCCGTGCCGCAGATCAAGATCGCACGATCATACGTGCCCGCGATCACTTCCGAGGCGACGCGCTCCGCCATATTGGCATAGAACGCATCCGGCCCCGCCTGCGTGTGCGAGATCTCCGCGACGTCGAATGTGTCTTTCAGGTGGTCCGCGAGGATTTTCGCAAGGCCTTCGCCTGCGCTATCGCCTGCAATTGCAATCTTCATTCTGTGATCCTTTCAAGCCTTGAGAGAAGCGGCACATTTGGCGAGAATGTCGAGATAGCCCTCGACGTTCCAAGCCGAACGGCCAATGAACAGCCCATCGATATGCGGGCATTGAATAAGCTCTTCACAGTTTTCGGGATTTACCGAACCACCGTAAAGACAAGGGATTTTCCGGCCCAGAACCTCTTGCGCGACGTGGATGATCTCCGCCTGCCGCGCATCGGCATAGTCCGAGGTCGCAGGAATGCCATTCACGCCAATTGCCCAGATCGGCTCATAGGCCAGCAAGATCGGCGCAGCATATTGATCGCGCGACAGCTTGCCCAAGGCCCCACGGACCTGCGCCGCCAGCACCTCCGCGGCGCGGCCCGCTTCACGCTCGGCGAGGCTCTCGCCAATGCAAACCAACGGGATCATCCCATGCCGCACCGCTGCCTCGACCTTGAGGCCGACCGTCTCATCGGTCTCGCCGAAATGCTCGCGCCGCTCGGAATGGCCCAGTTCGACAATATCCGTGCCGCAATCTTTCAGCATCACCGGCGAGACTTCCCCCGTCCACGCGCCCTGATCCGCCCAATGCATATTCTGCGCACCGACTTTCACCGAACTTTCCGAGAGGATCGATTTCACCTCGCGGAGATTGGTGAAGGAGGGAATGACAAAGCGCTGGATCCGTGGATCGCGCGTGCCGTCTGCCGCCGCAAGCGCGGTCGCGAAGGCCTGCGCCTCGCTCAAAATCTTATTCATCTTCCAGCTTGTGCCGATCCAGAACTGCGGTTGGGTCATCGCGATACCTTTATGTGTCTATGCGTGTCACCTGCGGGGTGGCGGCCGGATAGGTCAGCGCAAACCCCGCGCGTTCCAATGCGGCACAAGCCTCCGGTGCGGGGCGTTGATCGGTGATGAGATGCTCAAATTCCGCCAGCCCCGCGAGGCGATGCAGCGCCGCATGGCCAAACCGCGCGTGGTTCACCAGCAGGCATCGCTGCTGCGACTGCGCCATCATCGCGCGTTTGGCCCGCACCACATCATCATCCATATGGAACACCTCAACGCCCGAAAGCGCGGGCGCCGAGATAAAGGCGATATCGGCGCGCAGTTGCGCCAGCGCATCTTCCGTCACCTTGCCGAAATAGCCGTTGAACTTCGCGGAATAGACGCCGCCGAGCGCGATCAGCGTGATCCCCGCCTCACCGCGCAGCGCATCCATCACCGCCGCATTATTGGTAATCACCGCGAGAGGCCGCTTGGCAACCAGCATCCGGCCCAAAATCGCCGCCATCGAGCCATCGTTGATCATCACCGTCATACCCGGCTCAATCAGCGCCAGCGCCTGTTCCGCCAACAGCGTTTTCGCCGCCGCCCCTTGGCGCTCGCGGAACCTGAAATCGCTCTCGAACTGAGTGCCCGATTCAATCGTCGCCCCGCCACGGATCTTGCGCAATAGCCCGCTGGCCTCCAGCTCGTCCAGATCGCGGTGAATCGTCATTTTCGAGACGGCGAATTGCTCCGCGAGGCGGTCCAGATCGACCTGCCCCTCCGCCACCAGCAGATCCATGATTGCCTGTTGTCGCTCGTCCCGCTTCATCATCCCTCCGATTCCTCACATCACATATCACATATAAAACAAAATTGGTGTGATTTTGTGGGTTAAATTGTGATTTTTGCAGCGCGAGAAATCACACGGCGCGGAGCAAACGCAGCCATGACTTTATGCAAAACACTCTGAAATATAATAGGAATGCGGGATCATCCGCTACTTGTGCAACAATGCCTTCGCCGTGCGCTCGTCCGTGATCAACCCCGACAGCCGCCCGCTTTTGAGAACCGCCCGCAGAGGCTCGATCTTCTCCGGCCCGCCCGCCAGCGCGATGATCCGGTCGCGCGTCGCCCCGATCGGCCCCGCCTCCGGCAAGGCCACCGCCAGGGTCCGCGAGGTCAGCGGCGTCTCCAGCGCGTTGCCATCGCGGTCGAAGAAATGGCCGAGCATCTCGCCCACCCCACCCGCGCGCGCAATCGCCTCGATCTCGGACGGCTCGATCATCCCAGAGGTCACAAGCTGCGTCTCGGCCTCCACCGTGCCGATCCCAACAATCTTGAGCGGCGCGCTCTGCGCCAATTGAAACACCTCCGCCACCCCGCGCTGCGATAGGAGAACCTCGCGATCCTCGGCAGTATTGGCGAAAAACGGCACTGGCATCACATAGGCCTGTGCGCCCGTTTTCTCCGCCAGCATATGCATCACATCATGCGGGTTGGCGGCGAAATTGCGCGTCAAGCCGCCCAATAGCGAGACGAACCGCAGGCCTTGCGTGGCGAACCGTGGCATCGCACGCACCGCTTCGGCCAAGGTGCGGCCATGGCCGATGCCGATGGTCAGCTCTTCGCCGCTTTCCATCCAACGCCGCAGCCGCCCGGCCCCGGCCAACCCCAATGTGCGCAGCGGCAAGCCGACCTCCTCGAGATCGGGCGCGACCTCGCACGTCTCTAGCCCAAACCGCGCGCTCAGCGCGGTCTCCAGCTCGATACACTCGATAATCTCACCCTCGATGCTGACTTTGACAGCGCCTTCCGCCACCGCCCGCGCGATCAACCGATGCGCTTTGACAGAGGGCACCCCGAGCCGCTTGGCGACCTCCGCCTGCCGCAAGCCGCCAACATAATGCAGCCATGCCGCGCGGATCGCCAGCGAGTGCTCGGGATCCTCCATCATACGGTCCTTGGCCATGGCTTCCCCCTTGGGCGCTTAGCGCGCCTGTTCCATCATCTGCGTCAGATGCGCCACCGTGAGTTGCGCCGGATTGGCTTTCATCGAGGAGGACGTCGCCGCCGCCTCTGCCGCGCTGGCCCGCGCCTCTGCGTCGATCCCCAAAGCATCCAATCCCAACAACCCCTGCGCCCGCGACCACTCCGCCAGACGCGCAAATGCCTGTGATGCCTCCCCGCCCAAAGCCTGCGCGATCCAGTGCCGGATCTCGTCGAACCGCGCGGTGAGCGCCAGATCCGCCGCGTCGCTCTGCGCCGCATTGAGTGCCAAGCCGTGGGGCAACAGCGCGCCACAAATAGCGCCATGCGCGGCGGTTGATAGCCCGCCCAATGGCCCCGCGAGCCCGTGGATCACCCCCAGACCGGAATTGGCCAGCGCCAAGCCACCGCATAGGCTCACCCATGCCATATCATCGCGCGCGGCACGCGCCTGCTCCTCGGTGCCGCCCTCCATCAGCCGCGCCAGCGCCGCCAGCCCTTTGGGGATCGCGTCACGGCACAGAGCATCGGTCAGCAGATTGGCGCGGGTGCACAGATAGGGCTCTATCACCTGCGTAATCGCGTCCAGCCCCGAGGCCAGCGTCACCGCGCGCGGGCAATTATCGGTCAGTGCCGGATCAACAATCGCGATCTTCGGCAACATCTTCGGGTCGCGCAGGCTGACCTTGCGCCGCGCCTCCGGCACCGCGATCACCGCGTTGCGCGTCACCTCTGCCCCCGTGCCCGCCGTCGTCGGGATCGCAACGAAGGGCAAGGGCGGCGCGGCCAGCGGCAGGCCTTTGCCAACGACTTCCAAATGATCCAGCATTGGTCCCGTGGCCGGAACCAGCACCGCAATCGCCTTACCCGCATCCACCGCCGCGCCGCCGCCCAGCGCAATCACCGCCCCCGCCTGCGCGGTGCGTGCGCAGGCCACGCCCGCCTCGATCATCGCCACATCGGGCTCGCGCTCCACCGCGAACAGCGTCACGGCGCAGCCCTCTGCCTCCAGCGCCACACGGAGCCAATCTGCCCGCGCCGTATTCGCCCCCGTCACCAGCATCACCTGCCGCGCCAAAGCCGCCATGTCAGGCACCGCTTTCAGCGCTGCCCCACGGCCAAACCGGATTTCATTCGCTGTTGAAAAGGCAAAAATCGACTGCGTCATTCCGATATCCTTCTGCGCACGGGGTTGCCCGTAACTGGCGGTATTTCTCCACAAGCGCAAGCGCGCCTCACACCTTCAGATCCGCCGCGCCGCTGTCAATATGCGGCGCCCAGAACGCGACACTCTCGGCAATCTGCGCTATAACTTGGCGATCATTCGGCTCGCGTTCCTTAAATGACAGCTCCAGACAGATCTCATTGTCGCGCGCCCCGCCTGCCTTAAACGCTGCCAGAAGCGGCGCGGGCTGGATCGCCCCTTTCGCGTTGAAGGCTTGGGTGAACGGGCGGTGGCCAGATTTATCCATCATTGATTGCTTGATATGAATAATCGGGCTGACTTTGGGCACCGCGCGCGCCCACGCATAGGGATCGGTATCCTCAGGATTGGGCGAGGTGACATCGCCGTGGTCGATATCGGCCATCATCCACATCGGCACCGCCATACCCGCTGCCGTCAGGCGATCTTGCAGGGCCATCGCCTGCGCAATGGTTTCGCCAAACTCGCGGCCCACGCTCATCGGCTCCCAGAACACATACTCCAACCCCGCCGATTTCGCGTGATCGGCGACCTCCGCCCAGCAGTCGATCGCGGTCTCGATCAAGGCCTCGCGGCGCGCGGGATCGTCGAAATCGCGGTAGGTGAAGATCGCGAATTGCGTGCCAATCGAGCACCCGCCCAGATCCCCAATGATATCGGCGAAGCTCTTGAACCAATCGACGTAATAGCGCCGCACCTCTTTATCGGGATGCCCGAAATGATTGAGCCGCCCGTAGGGGCCCGTCATGCCTGACGTTACCCGCGCGCCCGTCCGGCGCAGCGCGCTGCCCATCTGCCGCGTCATCTGCCGGATCACAGGGGCGGGCCAAGACGGGTTGATGAATTCATGCGTCAGCTGGATATCGCGAATGCGGATATCGCGGGCGATTGCATCTATCAGATCATCCGGTTCGGCAAAGCGGTTCACCAGCGGGTTGGTATTAAGCGAAAGCGTGAGCGCCATCACAGATCCCCCCGTAGATCCGCGAACCACTGCGCGAAATCGGCCTGTTCCTGCGCGCTCAAATGCAGCCGATGCTTGGTGCGGCGCCACAAGATATCCTCCGCCGTCTGCGCCCATTCGTGCTGAATCAGATAGCGCGCCTCCGCCTCATAGAGCGCCCCGCCAAAATGCCGGCCCAAGCCATCCAACGCCGTCGCCTCACCGACGATCTGCGCGATCCGCGTGCCATAAAGCCGCCCGTAATGCCGCCGCAGCGCGCGCGGCATCCATGGGTAATCGCGCGCGACACGGGCGCGGAACCCGTCATAATCCGCCGCCTCCATATCCCCGCCCGGAAGCGGGGCGTGTTCTGTCCAATCCACCCCCATCTGCGGGAAGATCTTGGCAAGGCGATGCATCCCGCGCTCGGCCAATTCGCGGAAGGTGGTGATCTTGCCGCCAAAGATATTGAGCAGCGGCGCGCCACCCGTCTCATCGAGATCAAAGACGTAATCGCGCGTCACCGCACTCGGGTTGCCCTGCCCGTCATCGAACAAGGGCCGCACACCGGAGAAGCTGGTCTCGACATCTTCGTGGGTGAGTTGCTCTTTGAAATAGCGGTTCACCGCATCCAGCAAATAGGTGATCTCTTCTGCGGAGGCCGTGACCTCCTCGGGCTTGCCGTCATAGGCGATATCGGTCGTGCCGATCAGCGCCTTATTGCCCTCATAGGGGTTGATGAAAATCACCCGCTTATCGTGATTTTGCACCAGATAGGCCTGCTCGCCCTGCCAGAATTTCGGCACGATAATATGGCTGCCCTTCACAAGCCGCACATTGCGCGCCGAATTCGCCCCCGCCACACGGGTGACAATATCGGTGACCCAAGGCCCTGCCGCATTCACCAACACCTTGGCCTCGAATTCTTGCACCTCGCCGCTCACACTTTGCGTCGTCACCCGCCAGATACCGTTCTCACGCCGCGCCGATGTGCAAGGCGCGCGCGTCAGCACAACCGCGCCGCGCGCTGCCGCATCCACCGCGTTGAGCACCACCAACCGTGCATCATCGACCCAGCAATCGGAATACTCGAAACCCTTGGTATAGGCATCCTTGAGCGGCGCGCCCTCAGGATCGCGCCGCAGATCGAGCGTGCGCGTCGCAGGCAGACGCTTTCGTCCGCCCAGATGATCGTAGAGAAACAGCCCCAACCGCACCAGCCACGCGGGCCGATCCTGCGGGCTATGCGGCAGCACGAAACGCATCGGCCAGATGATATGCGGCGCGTTGCGCATCAAGACTTCGCGCTCGATCAGTGCCTCGCGCACCAGACGGAATTCGTAATACTCAAGATAGCGCAACCCGCCATGCACCAGCTTGCCCGAACGCGAAGAAGTTCCCTCCGCGAGGTCGCCCTTCTCGCACAACACCACGCTCAATCCACGGCCCGCTGCATCACGGGCAATCCCCGCGCCGTTGATGCCGCCGCCAATCACAAAAAGATCAACCTTGGGAACATCGCTCATCTGTCGTTTCCTTGTGCTATTTTCGGCGCTTGCGCCATGTCGTCCCAAACCAGCGCCAAAGCGGCACGCGCGTGGCGATATTGGGAGAATGCTGCGTTATAAGTTGGCACTAAGGCCGGATCGGGCGGCTCGCTCTCGCCCAAAAGCGGGGTTGTCCAGTCCGCTATACAGGCCTCCATATCGGGGTAGGCCCCGATCGCCACCGCGGCCATCATCGCGCAACCCGCCGCGCCTGCCTCCTCGCGCGAGGAGACCCGCAGCGGGACATTCAGCGTTGAGGCTAGAACCTGCCGCACTGCACGTGACCGCGCCGCGCCGCCCGTCAACCGCAGCTCGCGCGGCATCTCGCCCATCGCCGCGTAGCAATCGCGCGCGGCAAGGGCGATCCCCTCGATCACCGCGCGGATCACATCCGCAAAACGGTGATGATGCGTCAATCCGATCAGGCTGGCGCGGGCCTGCGCATTCACAAATGGCCCCCGCTCGCCCGCCTCCGAGATATAGGGATGATAGAGCAACGCCCCCGCCGTTGAGCGCGCCATCCAGCCGTCAATCCGCGCCACGAGATCGGCATGGCTTGGCGTCTCGCCCACCTCCCCGATCAGATCCGCCGCGAGGGCCAGCGCCCAATCGAGGTTTAGCGTCGCGGCCATATTGGTCTGCACCTGCGTCACCAGATCGGGCACCGGAAGGCAGATCACATAGCCGGTGCGCTCGGCATTCAGATGCACTTTTTTGGAGGCGACCGCGCGCATATGCACGCCCGTCGATCCAATGGTAGAACAGCCCGCGCCCGCGTCACCAGTGTGAACGCCCGCGCCCAGCGCCGTCATCACCATGTCCACATAGCCGAGCGAGACAGGCGTGCCCGCCCGCAGCCCCGTGGCCTCTGCCGCCGCTTGGGTGAGCGGGCGGGTCTCGCGGGTGCCGTCGAGAATTTCGGGCAGCAAATGGTGGCGATGCGCCAACCCCAGTGAGGCGATCACCGCATCGCTATACTGACGGGTGCGAAAATCGCCGAAGGTAAAGCTCGCCTCCGAAGGGTCGGTCGCGCGCACGCCCGTGAGATTGAGAAACAGCCAGTCCTTACAGTGCAATGCGACCTCGGCGCGGTCCAGAACCTCGGGGCAAACGGCCTCCATATGCGCCATTTGGCTGCCCTGCTGGCAGGTATTCAGCCCCGTGCCTGTGGCCTTAAACCGTGCACGGTCGCTCGCCTTTGCGGACAGCCGCGAAACCGTCGGCGCGGCCCGCGCATCAAGCCAAAGCCACGCATTGGTTACGGGTTCATTCTGCGCGCCGACCAACCACGTGCCATCGCCCTGCCCCGTGATGCCAACCGCCGCCGTGCGTGCGGCCAACCCGTCGACCATCGTGCCGAGATCGCGCAAAGCCGCCGCGCAATCGGCCCAGGTTTGCGGCATGGATTGAGTCGCAGCACCCGAGGCAGCACCCCCCAACTCATAGCGGTTACGGATGCTGGCACAGGCAATCTGACGCCCTGCGAGATCAAAGGCCACCGCCTTGATCACCGATGTTCCTGCGTCAATGCCAATGATGAGATCGCCCGAAATGCTCCGCGCCCCGCGCATGGCAGCCCCTCCCCCGTTGTCGCGCCCGATCCTCCCGATCCGGCCACTCGTCCTTGGCTTCGGTGTAACACAAATATTTTGGACGTGTGAATTTTTTTGCAGACATCGTAAAAAATTACACATAAGGTCGAGGCAATCCGCTCCGCCTTTCACGGTTGGGCGAGGCGCTTTCCGCGCAAGGGATTGAGGAGTTCCGCGGAGGGTTGCAAAAGGGGGGAAGCGTTCAACAGCAATATGTTGGCCCTCTTCCGATGACAGATCCGCCAACCGCCGCAAAGGCTGGCTGGCAGAATCACAGACCTCCGGCAGGCCGGAGCACAGAGGGGGGCGAGACCACTATGGCCGAGACCAGAACGATACCCGCAGGGGCGAACACATCCCGCCGCGGCTTGGGCATCATCGCAATTGGCGCGGTTCTCTTGATCGGGGCGATGGCGCTCGACACCACGATCGTGCCGATCGGATCGGAGCAAGATCTGCGCCAGCAGGCCTTCAACGCGGATCGCTTCGGGCAAAGTGAATTCCCTCGCATCCGCGATATCGTGATCAGCCGCGCGCCGGAAGCGGCCCCGCTCGCCACCGCACTCGCCGCTGACAAGAAAGCCGCGATTGCCGAATATGGCACGATGGCGGGGGCCTTTGCCGTCATGCCCGTGCGTTTCACGGGACAGATCGGCGAAGGCAAATCGGGGATCTTCGATGTCACCGTCGCAGGGATGCCGGAGGGCACCAAAATCCGCCTGCAAAGCGGCCCCGCGATCAACGGCACCGAGCTGCGCGACATCTCCGGCGATATCGAGTTCGGCGCGTTCAAAAATCAGATCGAATATCAGGACGCAGGCGCAGGGCTGAACCGTGCGATGGCGGCTGAGGTGCTCGACGGGCTCGACCGCGACACGCTCACGGGCAAAACCGCCACCGTCACGGGCGTCTTCACCATGATCAACCCGAAGAACTGGCTCGTCACCCCCGTCTCCCTCGAGGTGCAATGATGGCCGATGTCGTCCTTGCCGCGCGCAATGTCACCAAGAGCTTCGGCGCCGTCCATGCGCTCAAAGGCGTCAACTTCGACGTCCATCGCGGGCAGGTTACAACCCTGTTCGGCGAGAATGGCGCGGGCAAATCGACACTGATGAAGATCCTTTCCGGCGTCCAGCGCCCGACCTCCGGCGAGCTATTGCTCGACGGACGGCCCGTGTCCATCGGCTCCACTAATGAGGCGCGCGATCTCGGGATTTCGATCATCCATCAGGAACTCAGCCTCGCGCCCAATATGACCGTGCGCGACAATATCTTCATGGGTCGCGAGCTGCGCGGCCGTGCAGGGGTCGATTTCGCCGAGGAAGAGCGCCAGACCCGCGCTTTGATGCTGGAACTGGAAGAGGATATCGACCCGCTCACCAAGGTCGAAGATCTCCGCCTCGGGCAACAACAGATCGTTGAAATCGCCCGCGCGCTCTCCGTCAATTCGCAAATCCTGATCATGGATGAGCCAACCTCCGCGCTCTCCGCCTCCGAGGTCGAGGTGCTGTTCAAGGTGATCCATGATCTCAAAGCGCGCGGCGTCTCCATCGTCTATATCTCGCACCATCTGGAAGAGGCGCTGACGATCACCGATCATGCGGTGGTGCTGCGCGACGGGGTGATGACCGCCGCCGCCGCCCGCGCCGACATTGATCTGGAATGGATCGTGCGCAATATGGTGGGCGAGAATTTCGATCTCGGCGCGCCGCCACAGGGCTATGAATTCGGCGCGGTTGCGCTCTCGGTGCAGGGGCTTTGTGTCCCCGCCGCCACGGGCCAAGCGGTGAATGTCGTCGATCATCTCTCGCTTGATCTGCGCGCGGGCGAGATTGTGTGCATCTACGGGTTGATGGGCGCGGGCCGCACCGAGCTGATGGAATGTATCGCGGGCCGCCTGCCCTCCACGCAGGGGCAAGTGCTGTTAAACGGCGCGGATGTGGCGGGCTTGAGCATCGCCCAGCGTATCGCGCGCGGCCTCGCGCTTACCCCCGAAGATCGCCAGCGCGACGGGCTGGTGCAAACCATGAGTGTCGGCCAGAACCTCTCCCTCGCCAGCATCAGCGCCTTCACCAAAGGCTTGCTGACCTCGCGCAAAGTCGAACAAACCATCATCGACCGCTCGATCCGCAATGTAACGATCAAAACCGATGGCGGCGGGGCGGCGATCGGGTCGCTGTCGGGCGGCAACCAGCAAAAGGTCGTCATCGGCAAGATGCTGGCCACGAACCCTTCCGTCTTGCTGCTTGATGAACCTAGCCGCGGCATTGATATCGGCGCAAAGGCGGAAGTGTTCCGGCTGCTGTCCGAGGGCGCGCGGCAAGGGCTGGCGGTGCTCTACACCACCTCGGAGGTCAGCGAATGCCTATCCATCGCGCACCGGATCCTTGTCATGCACAAGGGAAAGATCTCCGCGAGTTTTGGCCCCGACGCCAGCAAAGAACAGATCATGGCCGCCTCCGGCGAGGCCGCTCCCCCAGCTGAAACGCCCGCCCCCGCGCCGCACCTGGCCCCCGCAGGCTGATCCGAACCCATCCCGCGCCCCGAAAGCGCCCCCGAGAGGGAGACCCACATGAACGATCTCACCACGCCGCAAAAGGCAAATGCGAAACCCCGCCCGAAGACACCGGCCCGCGGCCCGTTTGCTGGGCTACTGGGGGAGAATTTCCACCTTGGCCGCGCGCTTCTGGAGGGCCGCGCCTTCTTCGCGCTGATCGCGATTATCCTGTTCTTCTCCAGCCAATCCTCCAATTACGCGACCCTCTCGAACTTCCTGATCATGGCGAACCACGTTGCGATCTTCGGCCTGCTGGCTCTCGGGATGCTGCTGGTGATCCTCAACGGCGGGATTGATCTTTCCGTGGGCTCCGTGCTTGGCCTCACCGGCGTCTTCGCGGGCTATCTGATGCAAGGGGTCGAGATCCAAAGCGCGGGCGTCATCCTCTACCCGCCGGTCTGGGCGGTGGTAGTGCTCACATTGGGTGTCGGCGCGTTCGTCGGGTTGGTGAACGGCGTGCTCGTTGCCTATTTCCGCGTGCCCGCCTTTGTGGCCACACTCGGCTCGCTCTATGTCGCGCGCGGTGTGGCGCTGCTGATGACCAACGGGCTGACGTTCAACAACCTCTCGGGTGATCCCAGTTTCGGCAACACCGGCTTTGGCTGGCTCGGGTTTAACCGCCTTGCGGGTATCCCCATCGGGGTCGTCGTGCTCGCGATTGTCGCGATCCTCGCAGGCATCTTGCTCGCGCGCACCGCCTTTGGCCGCTGGCTCTATTCCTCGGGCGGCAATGCCCGCGCGGCAGAGCTTTCCGGCGTGCCTGTGAAGCGGGTGCAGATCGCGGTCTATGTGCTCTCCGGCATCTGCGCCGCGATTGCAGGGCTCGTGCTCAGCTCGCAGCTCACCTCCGCAGGCCCGACCGCAGGCACCACCTACGAGTTGACCGCCATCGCGGCCGTCGTCGTCGGCGGGGCCTCCCTGATGGGCGGGCGCGGCACTGTGCGCGGCACCTTGCTGGGCGCTTTCGTCATCGGCTTTTTGAGCGATGGCCTCGTCATCATCGGTGTCAGCTCCTACTGGCAAACCGTCTTCACCGGCGCGGTGATCGTCCTCGCAGTGATGCTCAACTCGATCCAATACGGGGGCCGCGGCCGCAAGAGCTGACCCCAACCCGATTTCGCGACGCACTGGGGTGAGGAGGCCCCGACGCGGAACTGCCGGACCTGCTGAACACCGGCGCAATGATACCACGTTCAACCAGTTAAAAAGGGAGACCCAACCATGATCCGTTTCACCAGACGCGCCCTGCTCGCCGCCGCTGCAACCCTGCCGCTGATGGCAGGGGCCGCCAGCGCTGAGGGCCTGATTTCCATCATCGTCACCGACCCCGCCAACCCCTATTGGTTCACCGAAGGCGAAGTCGCAAAAGCGACCGCAATCGAGCTGGGCTATGAGGCCACGGTTGCCGCGCATAAGGGCGATACCAATGTCGAATCCAATCTGATCGACGCCGCCATCACCAATGGCGCGAAAGCGATCATCCTCGATCCGGCCAATGCGGATGGCTCCGTCGGCGTGGTGCGCAAGGCGACAGAAGCGGGGATCCCCGTCTTCCTCGTCAATGCCGAGATCAACGAGAGCGGCATCGCCATCGCGCAGCTCGTCTCCAACAACGCGCAAGGCGCTGCGATTGGCGCTGTGGCATGGCAGGAGCTGGTCGGCGATACCGCGAAATATGTCGAGTTCTTCGGCAACCCTTCCGATAACAACGCCGCCACCCGCTCGAACGGCTATAACACCGTTTTGAGCCAATATCCGGGTCTGGAGAAGGTCGCGCAGGAAGTCGCCAACTGGGATCGCACCCAAGGCTACAACAAGATGCAGTCGATCATCCAAGCCAATCCGGAAATCGACGCGGTGATCTCCGGCAATGACGAAATGGCGCTCGGCGCGATTGCGGCGCTGAAAGAGGCCCGTAAGCTCGACGGCGTGATCATCGGCGGCTTCGATGGCTCGCCCGATGCAGTCGCGGCGGTGAAAGCGGGCGAGATGGCCTATACCGTGCTGCAACCCGTCGCCGTGTTCTCGCGCGAAGCGGTGGTTCAGGCCGATCACTACATCAAAAACGGCAAGCCGATGGTGGCAGAAGAAAAGCAGCTCTTTGATTGCCTGCTGATCACACCGGAGAATGTCGCGAATTACACCGCGCCGTTCACCCTGTCGGAATAACCGATCAGAACCCCTCCCCTGAAAGGCGCCCTTCGGGGCGCCTTTTGCGTTGCCGGCCTGACACTTGGTCCGCCGTCACAACTGGTGAATAACCACCTCTTCGCCACAGGTTTCCCGTGCAATGTCCACGACATGCTGGTGATGCGTCAGATAGATCGCCTGCCCGCTCTGCCCGATCCGGTGCATCAGCTGGCAGGCCGCACGGGTGCGGGCATCGTCGAAGGTCTCGAATACATCGTCGCAGAAGAACGGCAGCACCGTGCCATTCTCCACCATCTGCGCATAGGCCGCCGCCCGCAGCGCAAGATAGAGCTGGAACCGCGTGCCCTTTGACATGGCCTCTGCAGGTTTCGCCGCCCCGTCGGAGGCCTGAATCGCCACCAAACTCTCAGCGCTGCCATCAGATTGCGTCGTCAGATCGCCGTAAGCCCCCGAGGTCAGCGCCCGAAACGCCGCCTCCGCCGAGGCCATCATCCCGCTGCGATGGGTGTCGCGGTAGCGGCGGATCGCGCGCTCCGCGAGCATATGGCCCAGACGATCCTCCAGATAGCGCATCGCCCCCGATTCCATCTCGGCCTCCAAGGTCCGGCGACGGGCGGTGAGCGCCGCGACCTCATCGCCGCCCGTCACCGATGCCAAGGCCGCTTGGCTGCGGGTGCGGGCCTCGATGGCTTGCGTCAACGCGGCATCCAACGGGGCCAAATCGCGCTCGATCTCGGTCAGCGCCGCTTGCACCGCATCCGCGTCTTGGCCTGCCAGCGCCGCCTCTGCCTCATCCCGCGCTTGCACGCTTAAACCTGCGCACAGCGCGCGGATCAGATCCTCCGCCTCGGCGCGCAAGGTGATCGCGCGGTGGCCTTCGCGCACAGCGGCGCGCAAATCGCCAATATCCTGCGTCGCAATCTCCGGCGGGAAGCTCTCGGCCAGATGCCGCACCCGCGCCTCGAGCGACGCCCGCGCCGTCTCGACCTCCGCCAGATGCGCCTTGGCCGTCTCAACCTCATCGCCAAGCGCTTGCCAGCGATCCTGTGCCGCCCGCGCCGCAGCCCCTTGGGTTTCAATCGCGCGCATCCTCGCCTCGGGCGGCAGATCCGCAATCTCACCCAAATCCTGCGCCAAAGCCGCCAGCGCCTCCAAGAACGCCGCCTGATCCGCCTCCATCCCGTGAATTTGCCGTTCCAGATTGAGGCGCGTGGCATTGATCTCGCGCAGCCGCCGCAGATCGGCCAACGCGCCGCGCATCCGCTGCGGATCGGCCTGATCCCCAAACCGCGCCGCGATCAGGCCCGCCCACGCGGCCCGCGCCTCGGTCTCCGCCTGCACAGCCGCCTCGGCCCGTCCCGTGCGCATCTCTGCCTCCCGCGCCGCGACTGTGAGCATCAATTGCGCGGCCTCAATCGCTTGCGCCGCCTGCCCCTGGCGCTCGGCTTCCTCACGGGCGCGGTCCAGCAATGGGGCGAGCGCCATCTCCTGCGCGCCCTCAATCGTGCTGCTGAGTGCCTGCGCCAAGGCCGCACGCACCCCCTCCGCCGCCGCCAAAGCGGGCGCGGCCTCACGGGTTTCGCACTGATAGGCGCTCGCAGCCTCCCGCGCGGCCTCCACCGCGCGCAGCCATTCGGCAAAAGCCTCGGGCGTCGGCCTGCGGGCCAAGCCCGACGCATCGACCGCCCCCGCAAATTCCGCCTCCAACGTCTCGAAATCCGCCTGCGCCTCAATGAGCGCGCCGCGCGCGGCCTCCAGCTTCACCTCCGCCTGCGCGGCCTCCAACTCCAACTGGCGCAACGCGCCAAGGTCTTTCGCATGGCCCTGCCGCGCCGCCGTATGGCCATCATCGAGTCGCATCGCGGTCTCGAATGCGCCTGCGCTGGCGGCATCCAACCGTGCCAGATGCGCCTGCCACAGCGCGTCGCGCGCAGCGCGGCTCTCGCGCGCCGCCGCATCCGTGACAATCTCAACCGAAGATTGGATCACCCCGATCTGCCGCGCCAGAACCGCCGCACGATCAGCCGCCTCGGATTGCGCCGCGCCGCAGACAGCCAGCTTCTCGCGCGCCTGATCCAGCGCGCGCGCCATAGTGGCAGCCTCCGCCGCCGAGAGTGCCGCCTGCGGAGGGGCGTCAAAACTCTGCCCACCGAACGTGACCTGTGAGAGCGCTGCCTCCTGCGCCCGCCGCGCGAGACGCAACCCCTGTTGCGCGGCCGTATAGGCCTCAAACACCCTCGTGGCATCATGGCGCGCCAACAGCGCTTTGAGATCCGGCAAGGATCCCTCCCCCTGCGCGCGCGCCAAAGCGAGATCCTGCTCCGCCTGCGCGCGCTTGGCTGCTGCCTCGCGCGCCTCGAGCGCTGCCGCCCGCGCCGCCCCCTCAGCCTCGCCCAGCGCCACCACCGCCTGCTCCAGCGCGGATAGCTCGACCTCGGGCAAGACGAACGCCTCCGGCGCTTCGCTCTCCAAGCCGATATCGCGCAGGCAGCGGCGCATATCCGCGCGCGCCGCCTCTCGCGCATCACGACGCTTGGGCAGGTCAATCAGCGCCGCCTCATAGCGCCCGCGCGGCTCGCGCAACGCCTGCAGCCGCGCAAAGGCCTCGGTGAGCGCTGGCTCGCGCTGCAAACCTGCCCGCGCCTCGGATTTCGCGGCGATCTCCTCCTCAAACGCCGTCGCGCTCGCGATCAAACTCGCGCGCTCGGCCAGAAGCTGCACCAGTTCTTCGGGGTCAATCTCCAGCGTGGCGGGATAGGCGATAAGGGCAGCAACCTCCGCCTCAACCCCCGCCAGACGCTGCGCGAGGGGCAGCGCCGCCGCTAAGGCTTTCAGTTTGGCTTGCCGCTGCAACGCGGTCAGACGGTTGCCGCGCAACGCGTCTTCCTGCAACTGCGCCGCGTCAAGCTCTTGCCGCAGCTTGCGATACTCCGCCGCCGAGACATCGCGCGATTTGATCTCGCCCGAGACATCCTCCAACGCACGTTTGAGCTGCGCGAACTGTGATTTGCTGCCGCCTTTTTTGTAGAACGCGCCCGCCTGCTGATCGACCTCTTCCAGCACCACGGAAAGGTCACTCACCCCCGCCGCCGCCGAAAACAACAGCCGCCCGATATCGCCCTTGCTCTGCGCAATCTCCTCGCCGCCCTTCTCGATCGTCTCATCATCAAGACAAAGAAGCTTGCGGTAATCCTCCATCGTCAGGCCCGAAAGCGCCGATTGCAGCGCCGTTTCCGGCACCGGATCACCCTGCGCATTCAAGAGGTTAGATCCGCGCGTCGGCAGCCGCGTGAACTGCTGCACCGCGCCGCCGATCTCCAGCAGCCCCGACACCCGCAGATTGGCGCGCGGATGGCGGAACGCATAGGGTTCTCGCAGAGGGAAGCCGTAGAGCAGCCGCAAGAACCCCTCCATCGTCGTGGTTTTGCCCGCCTCATTGGCCCCAAAGACGATGTGGAAATCCGAGCCTCCCGTTTTGGCCGCGCCAAAATCGTAAGACTTCCCGGCAAAATGCCCGAAGAAATCAAGGTCCAAACGGCGCAGGCGCATCAGGCAGAGACCCCTTTCATCTTGGCAATCATCGCCAGCGCGGCCTCGCGCGCGAGATCGGTGACGAGCGCCTCCAGCGCGGCCTCATCCGGCGCAATCTCGCGGCGGCGCTCACTGGGCAAAAGGCCGATCATCTGCTCCACCTCGGCGCGCGCCGCTGCCCGAAACGCGGCATCCGTGCACAACTCATCCATGATCCCGCGCAGCTCGGAGACGGCATCGCGGCCCGCGCCTTGCGCTTGCGGCGCGCCAATCTCAAACGAGATCTTCTCGATCCAGAGCCGCCCAGTCTGCGCCGCAATCGCCTGCGCAGTTTCCTCCCAGATGTCGCGATCCCGCCGGATCTGCCACGCGCGCGGATGGCTCCCCACCAGCGAGAGCCGCAAGATCGCCGCGTCTGAAACCGTCGCCTCGGCCTCCGCCGCCAGATGCGCGGTGAGCGCGCGGCGCAGCGCATCCTCATCGGGAAGGCTCGTCACATCCAGCGCGCTGAGCCGGAATTCGACAGCCGATGTCGGCACCTCCTCCACCGCGATCTTGCCATCCTCAATCGTCAGAAGTGTTGCGGATTTTGGCCCCGCCTCGCCGATATCACGGCCTTGCGGATTGCCCGGCATCACCACCCAAGGCGCGCTGGAATGAACCTGCCGCTTATGCACATGGCCAAGCGCCCAATAATCGAACCCCATCGCGGTGAGCTCGGCCACCGTGCAAGGCGCATAGGGATCATGCCCCGCCGCCCCCGTCAGCGAACTGTGCAGCATCGCGATATTGATCGCGCCCCGTACCGGCGGCTCGAATTTCGGCAGCAGGCTCGCGGGCGCATGTTTATCGCGGAAGCTGACCCCGTGGATCCAGATATCCTCTTCCCCGAGCTGGACCTTACCGCCGCGCCCATCAAAAATATACACATTGGACGGTAGCGCGATCTCCCCCGTCACGGGGTTCTCCGCATCATGATTGCCCTTGATGTAGAACACCGCGATCCTAGCCGCCTCCAGCCGCGCCATCTCCCCCGCGAGATAGGCGGCGGTTTTGGCGCTGCGCTCCTGCCCGTCATAGAGATCGCCCGCGATCAACAGCGCCGCGACCCCCTCATCAATCGCGAATTGCACCATCCGCGCCAGCGCGATCCGGCTCGCGGTCTGCACCTGATCGCGCAAGGCCTCATCCTTGAGCGCGAGGCTGCGCAGCGGAGAATCGAGATGCAGATCGGCGGTATGGAGGATCTTGATCGCAGGCATCTAACGGCACATTCCAAATCACATGCGCGCGAGAAACGCGCGGTCAAACAAAGCTCTGCGCGACGATAGCCGGATCCGGCCCGCGCGGAAACCGCCAAGTGAAACACGCAGCTTTTCCCTGTCTTTCCAAGGTCTCGCCCCCGCTTTCGCGCACCGCAGCATCACGCATCGCATCAGCCATGCAGGATATGCATTGGACTTGGGCCGCGCAAAATCGGCATCACTACAGGCACCGGATTTCCGCCGCAGCATCCCGCGCGGCACACCCTTAGGAGCGGATCATGGCCCATAACCAGTTCTTTGAAAGCGTCGAGAGCTTCATCGGCGACGCAGCGCAATACCTCGCCCTGCCCGAGGGGCTGGCCGAGCGCATCACCCAATGCAACTCGACCTATACCGTGCGCTTCGGCGTCAAACTGCGGGGCCGGATCTATAGCTTTGAGGGCTGGCGCTCGGTCCACTCCGAACATATCGAACCCGCCAAGGGCGGTATCCGCTACGCCCCTGATGCCAATCTGCAAGAGGTCGAAGCCCTCGCTGCGCTGATGAGCCTCAAATGCGCGCTGGTCAACGTGCCCTTCGGCGGCTCCAAAGGTGCGCTGCGGATCGATCCGACGGAATGGACCGAGGACGAGTTGGAACGCATCACCCGCCGCTTCACCCAAGAGCTCGCCCGCCGTTCGCTGATCCATCCGGGCCGCAACGTTCCCGCCCCCGATATGGGCACGAGCGAGCGCGAAATGGCATGGATGGCGGATGAATACCGCAAGGTGGGCAATGCTGACGCGATGAATACCCTCGCTTGCGTCACCGGCAAACCGGTCGCGCGCGGCGGGATCGAAGGCCGCGTCGAGGCCACGGGCCGCGGGCTGCAATACGCGCTGCGCGCCTATCTCACCCATCCCGACACCCCCGCCATCGCAGGCCGCAAGTCGATCAAGGATATGACGGTCGTCGTGCAGGGCTTCGGCAACGTGGGCTATCACGCCGCGAAATTCCTCGAAGAAGACGGCGCGAAAATCGTTGGCATCGTCGAATATGATTGCGCGATCTTCGCCGAGGACGGCCTTGATATTGAGGCCGTCGCCGCCCATCGCCGCGCGACCGGATCGATCAAAGGCTTCGCTGGCTCCGAGACCGTCTCTGCGGAGGAAGGCCTCACCTATCGCGCCGCAGACATCTTGATTCCCGCCGCGAAAGAAAACGCTGTCACGGAGGAAAACTGCGAGCAGATCAACTACTCCCTGATCGTTGAGGCCGCAAACGGCCCGGTTTCCGCAGGGGCCGAAGCCGCCCTCGCGCGCCGTGGGATCACCATTCTGCCGGATCTGTTCATCAACGCGGGCGGCGTTGTCGTCAGCTATTTCGAATGGGTCAAAAACATCACCCACCTGCCCTTCGGCCTGATGGACAAACGCCAAAAAGCCCATACGGGCGGGGTCTTTGCCGCAGCGCTTGAGCAAGTCTCGGGCCGCCCGCTCACCGATGCGATGCGCCTTGAGATCACCCGCGAGACCAACGAACTCGATCTCGTGCGCTCGGGTCTGGAGGAAATTATGGTCCGCGCGCTCGACGATATTCTGGCACGTCACAAGACTTTGCCCGATGCCAGCCTGCGCACCGCCGCTTATGCCGTTTCCATTGCCCGCATTGCGGAATATTATCGCGCAATCGGACTTTAAAGGCGCGCATAAATGGACATTAAGTGGCTGGAGGATTTCCTCGCCTTGGTGGAGCTGAGAAACTTCACGCGGGCGGCGGAATTCCGCAATGTGTCTCAGGCGGCGTTCAGCCGTCGGATCCAGTCGCTTGAACATTGGCTCGGCACCGCGCTAATCGTGAAAGGCGCGGTGCCGGTTCGGCTGACCGAGGCGGGCGAGCAATTCGTCGAGAGTGCCGCCGCCTCGATTTCCAAACTCCTCGAGGCGCGGTCCTCAATCCGTGGCAACCAGTTCGAGGTGATGTCACAGGTTCGCATCGCAATGCCCAACGTCTTGGCCCGTTCGGAATTCCGGCGGGTCTTGGGCGTTTTAGAGGGGCAGGTGCGCTCGTCTTTCTCAGTCACCGTCGGCACCACGAATGATGTGATCGCGCGCTATCTGGCGGGCGATGCCGATATCCTCTTCGCGCATGACTCGCTCGCCCTGCCGATGAATGTCAGCCTCGCGGAACATGATCGCCTAGTGCTGCGACGGGATCGTTTCATGCCCTACGCGGCACTCGATCCCGCCAAACGTGCGGCTTTCGGCTTCCCCGGCTCGCCGCGCGCGCCCTTCCCCCTCGTCGCCTATTCGCACCGCGCCTATTTCGGCGGGCTGTTCGAGCATGTCTTGGAGCGCGCCGATACCCGCCCGAGCTACAAGGTAAAGGTGCAATGCGATATGTCGGACGTGATCAAAGAGGTGATCGCGGCGGGCTACGGCGTGGGCTGGCTGCCGCAAAGCGCTGTCGATGAGGTCAGCGCCAAGGTGATCGGCCCGATTGACGAGGCCGATTGGGCGCTTGATCTCGATATTTGTGTCTTCCGCCCCCAGCGCAGCCCCAGCCCCGAGATTGGCGCGATCTGGGCCGCCCTGCAAAACGAGGCCAAGAATGCCCTTTGAGCCGCCTGCCGTCGATCCTCGTCCTGTCGATCCCGCGGCGCTGCAAACCTTCCTCGATGCCTTGGTCGAGGATATCCACGCGCAGGCCGATTGGGGCGAGGTCGCCAGCTATATCCCCGAGCTGGCCGATGTCGATCCCGCGCAATTCGCAATCTCGATCGCGCTGGCTGATGGCACGATGGTCTGCGCAGGGGCGCATTCCAAACGCTTCTCGATCCAGAGCATCTCGAAAGTCTTCACATTGGCCTGCGTTCTGGGCCGTGTCGGCGAGCAAATCTGGACCCGTGTCGGGCGCGAGCCCTCGGGCACGCGCTTCGATTCCATCCTGCTACTGGAACAAGAGCATGGCCGTCCCCGCAACCCGTTCATCAACGCGGGCGCGCTGGTCACCACCGATGCCCTGCTGGAACATCGCGCCCCGAAAGACGCGCTGAGCGAGGTGATCGGCTTTCTCTGCGCCGCCGCCGAAGATGACGATATTCACATCGACCGCAATGTCGCCCTCTCCGAAGAGCGCACCGGTTTTCGCAATATCGCCCTCGCGAACTACCTGAAATCCTATGGCAATATGCGCAACGATCCGGCGCTGACGCTGGGCACCTATTTCCACCAATGCGCCATCGAGATGACGACAGATCAACTCGCCCGCGCGGGCCGCGCCATCGCGCAATTGCCCCATGCGCCGCAGGTGATGACCCGCGCGAAAGCCCGCCGCCTCAATGCGCTGATGATGACCTGCGGCCATTATGACGGCTCCGGCGATTTCGCCTTCCGCGTCGGCCTGCCCGGGAAAAGCGGCGTCGGTGGTGGGATTCTGGTGATCGCCCCCGGTCGCGCCTCCATCGCCATCTGGTCACCGGGATTGAACGCCTACGGCAATTCAAAAGTCGGAACCTACGCCGCAGAACGGTTAATTCGATTTACCGGATGGTCCGTCTTCGGGTAGCGTGATGCGAAATGCACATCGGCTATGCGGATTCAGCATTGGACATTTACGACCTTGGTAAGGGATCACGAAGGTACACCGCCGTGCACCATGCGCGGCTAACCAAAAGAGCACGCATCCTCATCGGGGGTGGCGGGCCGTGATGCGGGCAAAGCCCGCTTTCTGGGAGAGGGATACATGGACTTTATCAAATCATTCTTCGGGCTGATGGACAGCCTGACATGGGGATGGGCGCTGATTCCGATCCTCGTGATCTTCGGCGTTTTCATCACGATCATGTCCGGTTTCGCGCAATTCAGCTTCTTTGGCCGGATGTTTCGGGTTCTCACTGGCAAAGACGATCTGAACGATCCCAACTCGATTTCCGCCCGTGAGGCGCTGCTCGTCTCCGTTGGCGGGCGCGTCGGCGGCGGCAATATCGCGGGCGTCGCGGTGGCGATCTCCATCGGCGGTCCGGGCGCTGTGTTCTGGATGTGGCTCATCGCGCTGGTCGGGATGGCAACCTCGTTGATCGAATGCACCCTCGCACAGGTCTACAAACGCCCCGATGGCGATGGCACCTTCCGTGGCGGCCCTGCGGATTACATCCGCCGTGGCTTGGGCGAGCGCTATAACTGGCTCGCGATCGTTTACGGGATCTGCCTGCTCGCCGCCTTCGGCCTCGGCTTCAACGCCTTCCAAGGCAATACGATGGCCGGCGCAGTGCAAGAATCCCTCGGGCTGGACCGCACCATCACAGGCGTGATCGTCACGATCATCACTGGCCTCGTGATCTTCGGCGGGATCCGCCGGATCGCAAAAGCTGCAGATGTTGTCGTGCCGGTCATGGCAATCCTGTATCTCGGCGCTGCTTTGCTGGTGATCGTGCTCAACATCACCGAACTGCCGCGCGTGCTCAGCGATATCGTCTCCTCGGCTTTCGGCTATAACGAGGCCATCGCGGGCGGCATGGGCGCGGCCATCGCGCAGGGCCTGCGGCGCGGCCTGTTCTCGAACGAGGCGGGCCTCGGCTCCGCCCCGAACGTCGCGGCGACGGCTTATGTTCGCCATCCGGTGAGCCAAGGCATCACGCAATCGCTCTCGGTCTTCATCGATACGATGGTGATCTGCTCATGCACCGCCTTCATCATCCTGCTGTCGGATGTCTATGTTCCGGGCGCAGAAGGTGTCGACGGCGTTGTCCTGACCCAGCAAGCACTGGCGAGCCATCTCGGCGACTGGACAAAATACATCCTGACGCTGGCGATCCTGCTCTTCGCCTTCTCCTCGGTGATCTACAACTACTACCTTGGCGAAAACGCCCTTGCCGCGATCACCAAAGCCCCCGCTGCGGTCTATGTGCTGCGCGCGGCCGTGATGGGGGTCGTGTTCCTCGGCGCTGCTGCCCCCAACGCAACATCGGTGTTCTTCTTCGCGGATCCGATGATGGGCCTTCTGGCGGTGGTGAACCTGATCGCTGTGCTGATGCTCTTCCCCGTCGCGATGCGCGTCGTGGATGACTTCCGCAAGCAACTCAAAGCTGGCAACGATATGCCGGTCTTCAATGCCGATGATTTCAAAGATCTGAACATCGACAAAGAGGCTTGGACGCTGAAGTAAACCAACCTGAGATGATCCGAGATTGGCCGCCCGTTGGGGCGGCCTTTTTCATGCGCGGCTCGCCCGCGCCTCAAGGTAGATCCGCACCGCCTCTTGCACATGGCGGAACCGATCCCCGCCCAGATGCTTGCCGCCGAACCAGCGCGTGACCACCACCAGATGATCGTGCAGCCCCTCGCGCTCCAGCATCCGCAAGATCACCATCCCAGCGCCCGCCTCGCCGTCATCATTCTTGATCGGCCCATCGCCGCAGATCAGCCCCCATGTGTTATGGGTCGCCTTGGCGAATTTCTTCTCACGTTTGAGGGTTTTCAGCAGCTCCTTCGCCTCCGCCTCGGAAGCGCAAGCAGCCCCTGACACCGCGTATTTGGAGCCACGATCTGAGATGATATTTTCAAGGATCAACATGCCCCCTCCCTAGGCCGAGGGCCAAAGCGGCGCAAGCCCGCGCCCAAGAGTGCCGCAAAGCCCCGTCCAAAATGCTATCACATTTTACTGCCGCGCGCGCCGCGGCTCACCCCGCGCCCTGCGCCGCAAGCTGTGCCTCGCGCAGCATCATCCGGCCCGAGCGGATCGAGCCATCGCGGATATCACTCTCAATTGCGGCACAGATCCCGAGCATATCGCGCGCCCGCATCGCGGCCAGCATCTCCTTATGCCGATCCACCAAAGTGACCACCTGCAGATCCTCCAGCACCTGCCGCTGGAACGGGCCGAGTTGCAGCCAAACACTCTCGATCAGCGGCATCACCGTCTGATCAGGGTTCAAACAATAGAGCAGCTTATGAAAATCCTGATTGAGCCATGTCAGCGCATCCAGATCCCGTGCGCCAATCGCGGCGTCCATCCGGTCATCCAACTCCCTCAGCATTTCGATATGCATATCAGAGATATAGGGGAAGGATCGTTCCGCTGCATGGGTTTCCAGCACGATCCGAAGCTGCACCAGCTCCTCAAACCGCCCCGCCGACATCTGCGGCACCATAAGCCGCCGGTTGCCCAGAACCTCAATCGCATTCTCTGAACTCAACCGCCGCACCGCCTCGCGGATCGGGGTCGGGCTCAGGTCCAGATCCTGCGCCAAACCCCGAAATGTCAACGCGGTTCCAGGCCGGATCGCGCCCAGCATGATCGCGTTGCGCAGCCGCGCATAGGCGTAATCCTGCGTCGTCATCGCATCAAGCCGCGGGATCTCGGGGAGGTGGCTACTGGGCATCGGGCATAAACACAGCTCTTATAAGGGTGATGCGCGATCTTGACGCGAGATCGCTGTTGACTCAAGCTAAATCTCTATCACATATTGCCAAATGATATCACAAAATTCAGGGGCCGGACCGATGGAACAAGATGCAGCAGACCAATGGCTCGCGGATCGGCCTGAAATCGATAAGATTTTCGCCTGTATCTGCGACCTCAACGGGGTGATGCGCGGCAAGCGCGTCCCCGTCGATCAACTCGATAAAATCATCGCAGGCCAGTTGCGGATGCCACTCTCGCTCTTGGGTATGGATATCTGGGGCGAGGATATCGAGGGCAACGAACTCGTCTTCGACACCGGCGACGCGGATGGGCTCTGTGATTTCACTGGTCGCTCGCTCAGCCCGATCAGTTGGACCTCGCGCCCGGCCGCCTTCGCACAACTTTGGATGCGGCAGGAAAACGGCGATGCCTTCCCCGGCGATCCGCGCCGCGCGCTGGCCAAAATTGTCGAGCGGTATAAGGCGCTTGGCCTTACACCCGTGGTCGCCACAGAGATGGAATTCTATGTCGTGGATCCGTCAAAATCGGCACCGCAACCGCCTTGCTCGCCGGTCACCGGCAAGCGGCTGGATTCCGACGGCGCGCTTTCGCTTGATGAATTGCAGCACTTCGACGCCTTCCTCAATGAGGTCTATGACGGCTGCCGCGCGCAGGGGATCCCCGCCGATGCTGCAATCTCGGAAAACGGCGCGGGCCAATTCGAGATCAACCTGATGCACGTCGCCGACCCGCTTGAGGCCGCCGATGATGCGCTCTTATTCAAGATGCTGGTGCGCGGCATCGCCCGCAAACACGGGTTCGCGGCGACTTTCATGGCCAAACCCTACGGCGACCGCGCGGGCTCGGGGATGCATGTCCACTTCTCGCTGGTCGATGAAGAGGGCAATAACGTCTTCGACGATGGCAGCGATCTGGGCACCGATATGCTGCGCCATGCCGTCGCGGGCCTGCTCTCGACGATGCAGGAAAATGCGCTGGTCTTTGCGCCGCATGAAAATTCCTTCCGCCGCCTGCTGCCCGGTGCGCATGCCCCCTCCGCCGTGGCGTGGGGCTACGAGAACCGCACCGCAGCCATCCGGATCCCCGGTGGTAGCCATAAGGCCCGCCGGATCGAGCACCGCGTGGCAGGGGCCGATGCGAACCCCTATCTCGTTCTTGGCTCGATCTTGGGCGGCGCTTTGGTGGGGATCGAGCGCAAACTCACCCCGCCGCCACCGATTGAGGGCGATGCCTATTCGCTCGATCTTGACCAGCTCCCGCTCGACTGGGCTTCGGCCATCGACGCTTTCGCCAAAGGCCCGCATATCACCGAGATCTTCTCGCGTAGGCTCCAGCGCATGTTCGTGCAGTGCAAACAGCAAGAACTGCGCCGCTTCGCCCGCCATGTGACCGATTTCGAATACCACAGCTATCTGGAGTCCGTCTGATGACCCATCCCTATGCCGGCAACGGCGAGCATACCGGCAGCTATTACGCCGCTTCCGCCAACCCAACCCCCCTGCGCCGCGCGCTCTCGGGCATCCACGAGACCGATATCTGCGTTGTCGGCGCGGGCTATTCGGGCCTCTCGACCGCGCTGCATCTGGCCGAAAAAGGCTATACCGTCACCCTCATCGAGGGCGCTCGGATCGGCTGGGGCGCCTCTGGCCGCAACGGCGGGCAGGTCGTCAACGGCCTCAACGCCAGCTTGGAAACGATTGAGAACCGCTACGGGACTGACACCGCAACCTTCGTCGCAGGCCTTGTCTGTGAGGGCGGCGAGATCATCCGCGAGCGGATCAAGACCTATAACATCAACTGCGACTATAAGCCGGGCAATGTCTTCGCCGCGCTGACACCCAAACATATGAAAGATCTGGAGGCCAAGCGCGCGCTTTGGGCCCGGTTCGGCATGACCAATCTGGATATGCTCGATCCCGCGCAGATGCGCGCGCAGGTCAATTCCCCGCTCTATGTCGGCGGGATGATCGATCATCTTGGCGGCCACCTGCACCCGCTCAATCTCGCGCTTGGTGAGGCGGATGCGTTTGAAAGCCTCGGCGGCGTGATTTTCGAGATGTCGCCCGTGCTCTCGGTCGATACCGAGGCCGCGCGCCCCGTTGTGAAGACGGCTGAGGGCGAAATCAACGCCCGCGTATTGGTGCTCTGCGGCAATGCCTATCTGGGCAATGTCGTGCCGACGCTGACCTCTCGCGTGATGCCGGTTTCGACCCAGATCATGGCGACAGAACCCCTCGGCCCGCGCCTCGCGCGCGAGTTGATCCCGAATGATGTCTGCGTCGAGGATGTGCGTTATATCCTCGATTACTTCCGCCTCTCCGCCGACAACCGCCTCTTGTTCGGCGGCGGCACAGTTTACGGCGGGGCCGACCCCAAAGACATCAAGGCGAAGCTCTGGAAGAATATGATCAAAGTCTATCCGCAGCTTGGGAATGTCAAAATCGACTACGCGTGGAGCGGCAATTTCGCGCTCTCCTTCTCGCGCGTGCCGCAAATGGGCCGGATCGGCGCGAATACCTATTTCGCGCATGGCTATTCCGGCCATGGCGTCACCGGATCACATACCTTCGGGCGGATCTTGTCGGAGGCAATCAACGGCGATCTCACGCGCTTCGACACATTCGCCGCGCTGCCATGGTATCCCTTCCCCGGTGGTCGCACCTTCCGCGTGCCCTATTCGGTCATCGGCTCGTGGTGGTATGAGCTGCGCGATCGCCTCGGCGTCTAATCATCTGATCGAACGACAAAAAGAGGCGGACCCTTCCGCCTCTTTTCTCTGTCAGCCTCCCCTATGACCGACGCGCATCTACCCGCTTCCGCCCGAGCGGCGGATCTTGCCCATTGATGCGCCATGCTCTGGCCCACGGGGCAAGACATGCCTATAAGATCAGCAAAGCCATAAGGTAGCGCCCCGATGCAACTTCTTCGCCTGACCCGCCTGCGCAGTCTTGCACCGATACTCTTGGGGCTGGCGCTCTTCGGAGCAGGGCTTTGGGCCTTGTATCGCCTGCTGCGCCCCGTGCATGCGGCGGATGTTTTTGCGCAGATCCGCACGCTGCCGCTTTCGGTGTTGCTGGTGGCGCTGGTGGCAACCGCCTTCGCCTATCTCGCGCTGATTGGCTATGATTGGTGGGCGCTGCGCTATCTCGATAAGAAGCTGCCACCCCGCACCATCGCTCTGGGCGGGTTTTTGGGCTACGCCTTCGGCAATACGATCGGCATCAGCGTGATCTCCGGCGGCGCGGTGCGTTACCGGATCTATTCCGCCTTTGGCCTCAACGCCTTCGATGTCGCAACCCTATCCTCCTATATTGCGCTGGCGATGGGAACGGGGCTGACGCTCGTGGGCCTCTTGGCGCTCGGCGTCCACCCTGCAGCGCTGGCCGCCGTGCTGCCCCTGCCCGAACATCTGATCCGCTACGGGGCGCTCGCGGCGGCGGCGGGCACGATTGCGCTCCTGCTCAGCCTCTCGATCAGCCGCCGCAGCCTGACCATCGGCAAACGCAAGATCACCATGCCCTCGCCGCAGATCCTGCTCGGGCAGCTCATCGCGGCACTGGTCGATTCCACGATGGCGGCGCTCGCGCTCTGGATCCTTCTGCCTGCAGGCGCGCCCGATTTCGGCTCCTTCCTCGCGATCTATGCGGCGGCCACCATGGTCGGGGTGCTCTCCCATGTGCCTGGCGGGGTTGGCGTGTTTGAAAGCGTCGTGCTGGCCGCGATGCCGCAAGGCATCCCCGTCACCGAAGTCGCGGCGGCACTTTTACTGTTCCGCATGATCTATTTCCTGCTGCCCTTCTGCATCGCCTTCGTGATCGTCTCGATCAATGAAGCCCGCCTCGCAGGCGGCTGGGTTGCGCGGGTGTTTGGCGAGATTTCCGAGCCGATGCGCCCCGCGATTGGCGCTCTGGGCGGGGCGGTGCCGTGGCTTGCAGGGCTTTGGGCGCTCGGCTTTGGCGGCTATCTCCTGCTGATCTCCCTCGTGCCCTCCGTGGTGCCCGATGAGAGCGATCAAGATCTGATCCGCGCGATCTTGCTGGAAGGCGGCACGATGGTTTCCGCCGTGATGGGGATCGTGCTGCTGATCCTGTCGCACGGGCTTGTGCGCCGGATCGAAGGCGCGTTCTGGCTGACGCTTTGCGCCTTGGCAGGCGGGATTTTCGCCTCGCTCCTCAACAACCTCGATATCGAGAGCGCCGCGTTCCTCGGCATCGGCATCCTCGCCCTGCTGCCCTTCCGCCCCGAATTCCACCGCCGCGCCAAAATCACCGAGGGCGTGTTCAGCCCCGCTTGGTTCGGGATGGTCGCCGCCGTAGTGCTGGCGGCCGCGAGCTTCTTCTTCTTCGTGCATGAGGCCACGCCCTATTCGCAAGCCTTCTGGACCGAATTCACCCATGATGCCAACACGCCGCGCGCCTTCCGCGCAGGGCTGATGGGCTCGGCCCTGCTGCTGGCCTTCTCGCTCTATGTAGCGCTTTTGCCCGCGCGCCGCCGCCCCAGCACCCCCGCCGCGGAAAACCTCGTCACCGCCGCCCAGATCATCGCCGCCCAGAATGATCCGCAGGCCTGCCTCGCGCTCTCGGGCGACAAGCAATTGATGCTGGCGGGCGGCGAGGATGCGTTCATCATGTATGGCCGCCAGCGCGCGAATTGGGTCGCGCTTGGCGATCCGGTCGGCGCGGTGGAGGCAATCCCCGATCTCGCCTGGGCCTTCCATGAAGAAGCGCTGCGCGCAGGCGGTAAGCCGATTTTCTACGAGGTCAGCGCCGCTCATCTGCCGCTCTGGATCGAGATGGGGCTGATTTTGCATAAGGTCGGCGAAGAGGCCGTGATCCCACTGCAGGAGTTCTCGCTCTCGGGCGCCAAGTTCAAATCCATGCGCGCCGCCTTTAACAAAGCTGAGCGCGAAGGGATGGCGATCGAGATCCTCACCCCGCCGCATTCGCCCGCCCTGATCGCGGAGTTGGAAAGCGTCTCCAACGCTTGGCTGGGCGGCAAGATCGGCTCCGAGAAAGGCTTCTCGGTCGGTCGCTTCGATCCCGCCTATCTCGATCATTTCCCGATCGCGATCCTGCGGCAATCGGGCGGCTCGATCATCGCCTTCGCCAATATCTTCGCCCCCGGCGATGGCGCGCGCATCGCGATTGACCTGATGCGCTACCGCCCCGAACAGGCCTCCGGCGTGATGGAATTCCTGTTCCTCGCCCTGATCGAACATTACCGCCTCAAAGGCGCGCGCGAATTCAGCCTCGGCATCGCGCCCCTCGCAGGGTTGAGCGAGCGCCGCACCGCCGCGATCTGGGATCGGTTCGGCCAGCTCATGTTCCGCCACGGCGGCGCGTTCTACAATTTCGCTGGGCTGCGCGGGTTCAAACAAAAATTCCGCCCCGAATGGCAGCCGCGCTATATCGCCCTGCCGCCCTCGGTCTCGCCGATGGTCGCGATGACGGATGTGGCGCTGTTGATCGCGGGCGGCGCACGGGGGATCTTGCGCAAATAGGCGCCTGCGCAAATCCATCTGGGACGCGCCGAAAACATCGCATATACCCAGCAGAGCAAGCTGGAGGGACACCCGATGAAAGACCGCGCCGAAATCGCCGCAAGGCTGGCCGCACGGCTGAAGGAAGAACGCTCGCTCAAAGGGCTCAGCCTCGATGCGCTCTCCAAACTCTCCGGTGTCTCGCGCTCCATGCTCAGCCAGATCGAGCGCGGCGAATCCAGCCCCACCGTTGCGATCCTGTGGAATCTCACCCGCGCGCTGAACATTGATTTCTCGACCCTGCTCGACCATGAAATGCGCCCCGCCAACCCGATCCGCGAAGTGCTGACGGCGGGCCGCACGCCCGTGATCCGCAACGTTGAGGCGGGCTGCGAGATCCGCATCCTGAGCAGCGCGGAGGCCGTCGGCAGCACCGAGGTCTACGACATCCGTTTTTCAGCGGGTGCCGCGCTCGAAAGTGACCCGCATGAGATCGGCACGATTGAGCATCTGACCGTTTTGGAGGGCACGCTCACCGTCAGCTCTGCCGAGGAAACCGTAATCGCCGTGACGGGCGACACCATCCGTTATAGCGCCGATGTGCCGCATGCGATTCGCGCCGAGGCGGCCGCCCGCGCCTTGTTGATCGTGCAAGGCCCTTAGATCACAGCTCTTTTCGCGCCCGCATCACAGCCCTTGACGCATCCCGATATAACGGATTAACCTGCCGTTAAATTGGAAGCGTCCGTTCACCTCGGGCGCCAAGCGGAGGCTGATATGTCGCAAGCGTTTCTGACCCATCTCACATCAACCCTGAACGGGATCGAGCAAGACGGGCTCTATAAGCGCGAGCGAATGATCACCTCGGCCCAATCGGGCCAGATCACCGTCGGCACAGGCCAGCAAGCCCGCCCGATGATCAATCTTTGTGCCAATAATTACCTTGGCTTAGCCGATCATCCCGATCTGATCCGCGCCGCCAGTGAGGCGATGCAGGATCACGGCTTCGGGATGGCCTCTGTGCGCTTCATCTGCGGCACTCAGGATCTGCACCGTGATCTGGAACGCGCCATCGCCGCCTATCTCGGCAAGGAGGATTCCATCCTCTTCGCCGCCTGTTTCGACGCCAATGGCGGGCTGTTCGAGCCGCTCTTGGGGCCGGAAGATGCGGTGATCTCGGATGCGCTCAACCATGCCTCGATCATCGACGGAATCCGCCTGTGCAAGGCCAAGCGCTACCGCTACGCCAATTCCGATATGACGGATCTCGCAGCACAGTTGAAAGCCGCCAAAGCAGACGGTGCGCGCTTTATCATGATCGCGACCGATGGCGTGTTCTCGATGGATGGCACGCTCGCGAACCTGCCCGAGATCACCCGTCTGGCGCAGGAATACGGCGCGCTGGTGATGGTGGATGACTGCCATTCCACCGGATTTATGGGGCCGCAGGGCGCGGGCACAGCGGCGCATTTCGGCGTCCCTGTCGATATTCTGACGGGCACGCTCGGCAAGGCGCTCGGCGGCGCTTTGGGCGGCTATATCGCGGGGCCCCAGCCGGTGATCGACCTGCTGCGCCAACGCGCGCGGCCCTATCTGTTCTCCAACGCGCTGCCGCCCGCGATCACCGCAGCGGGGATTGCGGCGCTGCGCCTCGTGCGCGAGGGTGATGATCTGCGCGCGCAACTCTCCCAAAACGCCGCCTATTGGCGCGCGGGCCTCACCGCCCTCGGCTTCGATCTGCTGCCCGGCGAGCACCCAATCATTCCGGTCATGCTGCATGACGCGAAACTGGCACAGGCGATGGCGGCGCGGCTCGATGAGCTGGGCGTATTCGTCGCGGGGTTCTTCTTCCCCGTTGTGCCCAAGGGCCAGGCCCGGATCCGCACTCAGATGAGCGCGGCGCTGACCAAAGACGATCTCGACACCGCCCTCAACGCATTCGCAATCGCAGGCCGAGAATTGGGAGTCATCAAATGACCAACCGCCCCAACACGATGATCGCGCTGGAAAAATCCAAACCCGAGGAAGGGCTGTGGCAGGTTCAGGCCCCCGTGCCCGAAATCGGCCCCGATGAGGTGCTGATCCGCATCAACAAAACCGGCATTTGCGGCACCGATATCCATATCTGGAATTGGGATGACTGGGCCGCCCATACCGTGCCCACCCCGATGATCACTGGCCATGAATTCGCGGGCGAAATCGTCGAGTTGGGCCGCAACGTCACGGGGCTCCAGATCGGCCAGCGCTGCTCGGGCGAGGGCCACCTGATCGGTGCGGATAGCCGCCAATCCCGCGCGGGCAAGTTCCACCTCGATCCGGGCACCCGCGGCATCGGCGTCAATGTGCAGGGCGCTTTCGCAGAATATCTGCGCCTGCCCGCCTTCAACGTGATCCCCCTGCCCGACGACATCCCCGATGAAATCGGCGCGATCCTCGATCCGCTCGGCAATGCCGTCCATACCGCGCTGAGCTTTAACCTGCTGGGCGAGGATGTTCTGATCACAGGCGCAGGGCCGATCGGGATCATGGCCGCCGCCGTCGCCCGCCATGCGGGCGCGCGCCATGTGGTGATCACCGATATCAACGCCGACCGCCTGCGCCTCGCGTCGCAGGTCGCGCCCAGCGTGCGCACGGTCAATGTCGCGCAAGAAGATCTGCGCGACGTGATCCATCAGCTCGGGATGAAGCAGGGCTTCGATGTCGGGCTGGAGATGTCCGGCAGCCAAGCCGCCCTCGATCAAATGGTCGAGGCGCTGGTGATGGGCGGTAAAATCGCGCTTCTGGGCATTCCGCCCGGAAAATCCCCCGTCGATTGGAGCCGGATCGTGTTTAAAGCGATCACGATCAAAGGCGTCTATGGCCGCGAGATGTTCGAGACATGGTATAAGATGATCGCGATGCTGCAAAACGGCTTGGATGTCTCGCGCGTCATCACCCACCGCTTCGATGTCGCTGATTTCAAAGAGGGATTCGCCGCGATGAAATCAGGGAAATCCGGCAAGGTCGTCCTCGACTGGCGCCGCTAACCCCTCATACGCCGGTCGGGACATATAGCCCCGTCTTGACCGGCTTGAGGACCACATTCGTATTGATCCGCCGGATCTGCGGGTTTTCGCGCATGATATGCGCCGTCAGCTCGTCATATTCCGCGACATCGCGCGCCACGATGACCGCGACCAAATCCACGGATCCGGTCACGTAATAGACTTGCTGGATGTTCTCCTGCCCGTCGACCCATTGCCGCAGCCGCGCCAGCGCATTGTAATTCTCGCGCTCGATCTCCATCCCCGCGATGAAGGTCATTTCCTGCCCGACCGCCTTGCTATCCACGATGGCAACCTCTGCGGTGATGATCTTCTCCTGCCGCATATGCCGCAAACGGCGCTGCACGGCGGAGGCCGACAGCCCGACCTCCTCCGCAATCACCTCGGCCCGCAGGGTGCAATCGCGTTGAACCATCGCCAAAATTTTCCGGTCAAAATGATCCACTTAACTCTCCCGCAATATGAAGCTCGGATTACACAATACTTTACCGTAGCGTCAACCTCGCGCGAAGTTCAAGGGGCCGTCAGCGCCCACCCGAGGCGCGTCGCAGCGTCACATCCTCAAGGCCTGATCCAGATCGGCGCGAAGATCGGCGCAATCTTCCAGCCCAACCGAGAAGCGGAACACGCCCTCGCCCGCATAATTGCGGTAATCCTCAAACTGCGCCCCCTCCAATTGATAGCTGCTCGCCATCATCTCTGCTGTGTCGAGCAACACCACGATGCTGCGCTGATGGCCCAATGAGAACGCATAATGCGCGACCTTGAGCCGCTCTGACAACTGCCGCGCCATCGCCTGCGGATCCGCCGTCTGAAAGGTGATCACCCCGCCCGCAATCGCCATCTGCGCCCGCGCCAAATCCGCCTGCGGATGTGAGGCAAGCCCAGGATAAATCACGCGTTTCACTGCGGGATGACCCTCAAGAAACGCGGCAATATTCTGCGCAGTCTCGTGGATTTGGCGCATCCGCGGATAGAGCGTGTCGATCCCGCGCAGGATCAACCACGCGTTCATCGCGCTCAGGCTCGCGCCCAGATAAACCCCTGCACGGCCCCGCATTTTCTCGGTCAGCTCCTTGCGCCCCGCGACGATGCCGCCAAGCGCATCGCCATGCCCGTTGATGAATTTCGTCAGCGAATGCATCACCAGATCTGCCCCGAATTTCAGCGGTTGCGTCGCAACAGGCGTGGCGAAGGTGCTATCGACCGACATCAACGCGCCATGCGCATGGGTGATCTCGGCGATCTTGCGCAGATCGGTCAGCCGGAGCAGCGGATTGCACGGGCTCTCGCAATGCACCAGCTTGGTATTGGGCCGCAGCGCCGCGCGCAAATCCTCAGGTTTCGAGAGGTTCACCGCGCTCACCTCGATGCCGAAATCCGGCAAGATCCGCCGCGCCAGCTCATTCGCGCCCGCGTAGCAGACATCTGACACGATCAAATGATCGCCCGCTTTCAAAAATGTCAGGAAAATCGCCGCCAAAGCCGCCACGCCCGTGGCCGTCGCCAGCGCATCCTCCGCGCCTTCCAGTGCCGCCATCCGCTCTTCCAAGGCGCGCACAGTCGGGTTTGTCCACCGCGCATAGAGATAGGGCAGCGCCGTCAGATCCTCGATCCCATCCGCCGAGAACGATCCCTCCCCCGGCACCGCGAGATTGTTCACCGACATCGAGATATTCGGCTGGATCGCGCGGGTTGTCGGATCAATTTGCAGACCTGCATCCAGTGCCAGCGTTTGCGGGCGCCATGCGTGCGGGAGGGCGGATGTCTTCGGGGAGTCGTTCTGTGCCATGGGCTCTCCAAGGGTAAAGTTTCCCCGCAAGATAGCGAATGTCTGCTCCGCATGGCCGCGTATCTTCGCCCATTGACGCCTTAGTTCCGCATTATCTCTACGAAAACGCCGATTTCAGGCGCGCCCCACTTCACCTAGCTTTCCCGATAAAAAAGGGGGCGCGAAACCGCACCCCCTTCAGAAATCACCGCTATATTCGCCGCTTACAGCACTGCGCCAATTTTCCATGGCACAAATTCGTTATCGCCATAGCCGAACTCTTCCGAGGCCGTCTTTTGCCCAGAGGCGATATCGAGCAGCAGATCGTAAATCCGCGCGCCCATCTCCGCCAAAGGCACGCCCTCGCCCACGACGACACCGCAATCAATGTCGATATCCTCATGCATCGAACGCGCCAGCTCCGAATTCGACGCCAGCTTGATCGAGGGCGCAGGCTTCGCGCCGAAACACGATCCGCGCCCCGTGGTGAAGGCGATCAGATTCGCGCCGGAGGCCACCTGCCCCGTCGCCGCTACCGGATCATATCCGGGGCTGTCCATATAGACGAACCCTGTCCGGTCCAGCTTTTCGGCATAGGCGAAAGCCCCTGCCAGCGGCGACAGCCCGCCCTTGGCCACCGCGCCCAGCGATTTCTCCAGAATCGTCGTCAGACCGCCCTTTTTATTGCCCGGGCTCGGGTTGTTATCCAGAGAGGCCCCGTTCTTGCCCGCGTAATCGCGCCACCAGTCGATCATATCGCGGATTTTCTGGCCCGTGGCCGCATCCGCCCGCGCGATCAGCAAATGCTCCGCGCCGAAAATCTCTGGCGTTTCCGACAGGATCGAGGTGCCGCCCGCTGCGACCAAGAGATCCGAGGCCACGCCAAGGGCAGGGTTCGCGGTGATCCCCGAAAACCCGTCCGATCCGCCGCATTGCATCCCCAAAACCAGCTTCGAGACAGGCTGCTCGGTCCGCTTATCCTCATTGGCCTTCGCCGCAATCGGCTCCAGCAATTCCAAGGCGCGCCGCACCGCCGAGCGTGATCCGCCAACCTCTTGAATATTAAACGTCTTGAACCGCTCATTCGCCCAATCTGTCGGCTTGTATAGCGTCAGTTGATTGACCTCACAGCCCAGACCGATGATCAACACACCGCCGAAATTCGCGTGATCACGGTAGCCTTTCAGCGTCCGCACCAGCGCATCGAACCCCTCGCCCTGATTGGCCATCCCGCAGCCTTGATCATGCACGATCGGCGCGAACCCGTCGATATTGGGGTATTTCGGCAAAAGGGTCCGGTTCGCCTCCGCCGCAATCGCATCGCAAACGGTGGAGGAGCAATTGACCGAGGCCATAATCCCGATGAAATTCCGCGTGCCGGCGCGCCCGTCGGGCCGCGCATAACCCATGAAGCTTTGGCGCGCAGGCGCTTTCAGCGCCGCGCTGGATACGGTCGACATCTCCGCATGGCCCTCGGGCATCGCGCAATTGTGGCTATGCACATGCGCCCCCGCCGCAATATCGGTGGAGGCCACGCCCATCATCTGCCCGTATTTCACCACCGCCGCGCCTTTGGCCATCGCCACCCGCGCAATCTTATGGCCCCGCGCAATCGGCTCCAGCGCTCTCACGCCTTGGCGGGTCTCGCCCGCAGCCATATCCGTCAACGCCACGGCCACCGTGTCTTGCGGATCAAGAATAATCAGGTCAGGCGCTTTCATCACTCTTCTCCCGCGACGATGGCTTCCAAAATGGGGGCCGCAAAATCGGGCGCAACGTCGCGCACCCAATGCAAGAACGCGCCGATCCGTCGCTCGATTTTTTGCGAATGGTTCTGCGCGATATCGGCAATCCGATGCTCTAGGAACGGGTTCGCGAAGCGCTCGACCGTGTCGCCAAGATAGGCAATCGCCAGCTCTTCCATCCCGCGCAGCGCAAAGCCGGGGATGACCTCGGCCTCAAACAGGCCCAGCATCCGCTCGCCCGTGCTGCTATCGAGGAGGTCGCGCACAATCGCATCGGGATGTGCCTCGGCCTGCGCCGCCTTCCAAAACGCCGCCATCACCGTATGGCCAAGGTTCAGGATATGTAGCTTCAGCCGCTCGATCTCTTCCAGATCCGGCACGATCCGGATCGCCGGATGCGCCGTCGGTGCCACCAGTCCCGGCTGTGCCTCAATCGCCCAAAGCGCGTAAGGCTCGGCCACCGCGCCCACAGGCTCGATTGGTTCGGAAACAATCCGGTCCACAAGGCTATTGGCCCAAATACAGCGCTCCAACCACGAGATCAGCGCCGCATCGGCCCCCTGCTCACCCGCAATCTGCAACACCCGCGCTTTGAGCACCGCCCCGTTCTCGGGGATCAGTTCCATCGGGAAAATCGTCAGCGGCGCCTTGCCCGCCCGCTGCCGCGCGGCGAGCAAATGATAGAGCTTCGCCGGATAGCTCTGCGCTTGCGAGGGCACGGGGTCGCTATCCGCAGGCTGGGGATCAAAGCCGGTATCGCTGGTGTTGGACAGGATAAACTCCGCCTCCTCCACCACAACCCGCTCCAGCTCCGCCCAATCGGAGGCCGTCGAGAGCGTGCGCTTCACCGCCGTCACCCGCCGCTCCTCATCCACCACCGCGCCATGGGCACGGCCTCGAATGCGCACCGGATAGCCCGCCGGATCGGCCATCGCCGCCAGCCGCGCCGCCCGTGCCGGATCGCCCGAGCTTTGCACCACCGTCACCGCCCGTTGCGGCGTGCCCTCCTCAAAGAACAGATCCGCATGTGCCTGCAAAAACCGCGAGGTGCCGAATTGCACGATTGGGGTGATGATAGGGGTCATGGGCTCTCTCACATCTCGATCAGGGCTTTAACAACCGTGCCGCGATCCGCCGCCCAAAGCGGAAGATCCGTCACTGCGCCTTCCATTGTCGTGCGATGGGTGCCGATATCGTCGACCGGCACGAGGCCCTTGGCCATGCAATCCATCACATGCTCGAAGTCAACTTTCAGCGCATTGCGGCTGGCGATCAGCGTCGTCTCGCGCTTGTGGAATTCGGGATCAGCAAAGCTCAAATCGCCCTTCACCACCGAGAGCAACACATAGCTGCCGCCATGCGCAAGGAAATTCAGCCCCGCATTCATCGCGTTGATATTGCCTGTCGCGTCAAACAGCGTGTCAAACACCGCGTCCCCCGCCTCCGACACCAGCTCCACCTTCGCCTGCGGCAGGATCTTTTGCGCCAGCGCCAAACGATCCGCCGATGTATCGCGCAGCGTCACCGCCGCACCGGCGATTTGCGCGAACAGCGCCGCGCCAACACCAATCGGCCCCGCGCCCACGATCAGCGCGGTTGAGCCAGCCTCCAGCCGCGCGCGCCGCACGCCATGCGCGCCAATCGCCAGAAACTCCACCATCGCCGCCGCCTGCGGGGTCAGCCCCGTCGCGGGATAGAGATTGCCCTGCGGGACTAAAATCTCCTCGCACATCCCGCCATCGGTATGCACGCCCAGCACCGCGATATTGGAGCAGCAATTCGGCTTGCCAATCTCGCACGCGCGGCAGGTGCCGCAGGCGAGATAGGGGTTCACCACGACAAGATCCCCCGCCTTGATCCGGCCATCGGCGCTGTCATCCAGCGCGCGGCCCGAAAGCTCATGCCCCATCACGCGGGGATAGGCGAGGAACGGCTGGTTGCCGCCGTAAATATGGTAATCCGTCCCGCAAATCCCGATCACCTCGATCTTGATCCGCACATGGCCCGCCTGCGCAACAGGGCGCGGGCGCTCCACAATCGCCAGTATGCCCGGGTCTTCGCACAGCAAGGCTTTCATCGCAGCAGTCATCTTGGGATCCTCGTCTTCGTTTCGCGGGTCGGGTTCGCGGGTCAGGGTCGGGCGGGCATAAGGCCTGCGCATCTGGTGTGGTTTTTTGTGTATAAAAGACATACGCCGATCTTTCCAGCGATGATTTCGGCGCACGGGCCAAACACCGCGCCTTGCACCGCCAGAGATTGCGCCGCCCCACCTCCCGAGGCTAGATAGGATTATGTCGCGCTCGAACCTCACCTTCAAAAGCACCGTGAATGCCGCCCTTGCCTCTCTCGCGAAACTGTCGCGCGGTGAGGCCTTGGGCGCAGAGGCCGTTTTGGCAGAGCGCTGGCAGGCCAGCCGCACCACCGTGCGCAATGTTTTGGCGCATCTTAACGAAATCGGGCTGATCGCATGGAACGGGCGCGAGAAAACCCTTCTGCGCGCCGTCACTGAGGCTGATTACTTCCTCCCCGACGAAATCACAAACCCCGCCGATCAAGCCGAGGAAGCCTTCTTGGAATGGATCCTGCGCAGCGATCTGCCGCCGGGATCAACCCTGAACGAGAGTGCCCTCGCACGGCAATTGGGCCTGTCGATAGGCCGCATCCGAGAGCTGATGATCCGCTTCCAACCCCTCGGGCTGATCGAGAAACACCCTAATAAATACTGGGTTCTGCGCGGATTCACGCGGGATTTTGCGACCGAGATGTTCGACCTGCGCGAGATGATCGAGAAAGCCGCGATCCGCGCGCTGGTCGAGGCCGCGCCCGACAGCGAGGCGATGCGCCAAATGGTCGAGATGGAGCGCCTGCATATCGCCCTGCTGGCCCGCGAAGATGACGCACTCGGCCAGTTTCCCGCGCTTGATTCGCGCTTCCATAAAATCCTGTGCAGCGCCGCGCAGAACCGGTTCTTCGATGAGTTCGCGCAGCAAATCTCAATCATCGTGCATTACCATTTTCAATGGAACAAGCGCGATGAGGTCGCCCGCAACCGCGCCGCGATCCATGAACATCTGGCGGTGATTCAGGCCTGTTTGAGTGGCCAAAAAGCCGATGCCATTCAAGCGCTTGAAGCCCACCTCAAAACGGCGCGCCGCACGATGATGGCCTCCGTGAACTGGGATTAACCCCGCCCCCAGCCGCCCAACCCCCCGTATCGCCAAACGCCGCCCCGCCACCCGCGCGGCGACACCGGCTTGACGACTTGTGGTTTCTTTGCTCTATGGTCCAACCAAAGAGGGATCGGGAGGATCGCTCATCGGGGGGATGTTCCGTGCAAACGACCGCGAAAACGACCGTGGAAGAGATCCGCGACGTGCTGCGCCGCGAGATCGCAGAGGGCTACAAGCCCGGTGATCTGCTTCCCAATGAGCGCGAATTGGCGGAACGGTTCGAAGTCTCTCGCAATACGATCCGCGAGACGATGATCCATCTCGAGGCTCTGACCATCATTGAGAAAACCAAACGCGGCGCACGGGTGCGGGCCTCGGATTTCGATGTGATGTTCAACGAGTTGACGCAGTTCTTCGATACCTCCGCGCGCACCTTCACCGATGTGCTCAACTTCCGCCGGATCAACGAAACAGGCGCCGCGCCGCTGATGGTCTGCCATGTGACGGACGATCTGATCGCGCGGATTCGCGCCACCAACCGCCGGATGGGCGCGGCCCTCACCGCATCCGAGGCCGCGCAAGCGGATTACGAATTCCATCTCGGGCTGGTCGAAGCGGCGGGCAACAACGTGCTTTTGCACATGTACCGCGTGCTCGCGGTGCCGCTGAAATATTACCTCGAAGTCGGCAAGCCGCAAAACCTCGATACCGCCACCGCGCAAACCCAACATGACCGGATCATCGACGCGCTTGAGGCCCGTGACGCTGTCGCGCTGGCCGCCGCCCTTTCCGATCACTTCCAGCATTCCGGCACGGTTGCCGCCGCGTGGCTCTCGGCCCGCGATGGCGGCGCGCCGCTCACCCTTTGGCCCGTCCAACGCAAAGACGCGACCAAGTAAGATACTATTTCAAGGAGGAACCCTATGTTTACAAAGACCCTTTTGGGCGCGACCACGGCAATCCTGCTGGCGCTTCCCGCCCTCGCAGCGGATACGACGATCCGTGTTGCCTATGAAAACAACCCCGGCGAGCCCGCCGATCTCGTCATGCACCGCTGGGCCGATCTGGTCGAGAAAGCCTCCGACGGCAAGGTCGAGCTGGAGCTCTTCCCCTCCTCGCAACTTGGCGCGAAGAAAGACGTGATGGAGCAGGCGATGCTCGGCGTGAACGTCATCACCATCGCCGATGTCGGCTTCCTGACCGATTACGATGCCGATCTGGGCATCCTGTTTGGCCCCTATCTGACGGATAATGCCGAACAGCTGTTCAAAATCTACGAATCCGATTGGTTCAAAGAGAAAGAGGCCAAGCTGCAAGAGCAGGGCATCCATATCGTGATCTCGAACTACCTCTACGGCACCCGCCAATTGCTGGCGACGAAGAAGGTCGAGACTCCTGCGGACCTCAAAGGGATGAAAATCCGCACCCCGAACAACGAGATGCAGATCAAGGCGATCGAGGCGATGGGCGGCACTCCGACCCCGATGCCTTTGGGCGATGTTTATCCGGCGCTGACCCAAGGCACGATCGACGGCGTGGAAAACCCGCTCCCCGTGCTCTACGGCCAAAAGCTGCATGAGCAGGCCAAGGAACTCTCGATGATCTCCTACCTGCAAAACACCTCGCTCTGGCTTGGCGGTCAGGCCTATTTCGACACGCTCGATCCCGAAGTCGTCGAGATGCTGCATGAAACCGGCCGCGAGGCAGGCCTCTACAGCCAAGAGCTGGCAACCCAAGAAGACGCGAAAATCCTTGCCGATATGGAAGCCGCAGGCGTGACCGTGACCTACCCCGATCTCGCGCCGTTCAAGGAAGCTGCGAAAGCCGTCTACACGCAGTTCCCCGAATGGTCGGATGGCCTCTACGAGAAAATCCAAGCCCAGCTCGCGGAATAATCCGCCCCGATACCTCCCCCGATGCGCGGCGCTCGATCTTTCGGCGCCGCGCGTCTCTTTCCTTCCGAGAGTGCGATCATGAAGCCCTTCTTCCGACTGCTGTCGCTGGCTGGCAGCCTCCTCATCCTCACCCTTGTGGTGATCACGACAGCCGCCGTCGTCGCCCGCTACGCGCTTGGCGCGCCGCTGCAATGGACGGAGGAAATGTCCGGCATCTTGATGATCTGGATCGTCTTCATCGGCGCCATCGGCTGCGAGATTGAGGACAGCCACCTCAATATTGATGTGGTGACATTGATGCTGCCGGAGTGGCTGCGCCGCGCGCTCGTCGTGCTCGTCGGGCTCGCCTCAGTCGGGCTACTCGGCGCGATGAGCTGGCTTGGCTATGAGTTGGCGATCAAGGCCGCTTTGAAAAAGACGCAAATCCTGAAGGTCTCTTGGTTCTGGCTCGATATCGCCGTGACCGTTGGCGCGGTCGGGATTGCGATTGTGATGCTGGTGCGGGTGCTGCGCGTGTTGCGCGGTAAACCTGCCGATCTGTTGCGCTGAAGGATATCGCCCTATGGACTGGTTTATTATCATCCCGATCATGTTCTTGCTCTTCGCTTTGAACATGCGGATCTATCTCGCGATGTTTGCGGCCCTCTTGTGCTATTTCGTGTTCTTCGCGCAGATCCCGCTGCAAATCGCCGTGCAGCGTCTGATCGCGCCGACACAAAACACCTCGCTTCTGGCGATCCCGTTTTTCGTTCTGCTCGGCTCGCTGCTCGGCGCGACGGGCATCGCCTCCCGCCTCCTGCGCGTCGCAGATCTGATGGTCGGCCGCTTGCCGGGCGGTTTGGGCCATACCAATGTCATGCTCTCGACCTTGATGGGCGGGCTCTCGGCCTCCAACCTCGCCGATGCAGCGATGATGTGCCGGATGCTGGTGCCCGACATGATCAAACAGGGCTATTCGCGCGGCACCGCCGCCGCGATCACCGCTGCCTCCTCCTTGATCACCCCGATCCTGCCCCCCGGTATCGCGCTGATCATCTACGGCCTCGTGGCCGATGTCTCGATCGGCTCGATGTTCATCGCGGGCATTCTTCCGGGCCTGCTCTGCGCCGCAATCCTGATCGGCGCGGTCTATCTGGTCGCCAAACAAAAGGGTTATAAACCCTCGCGCACCGCCCGCCCCACCGCGCGCGAAACCCGCATTACTCTGATGCAATCATGGCCCGCGATCCTGCTGATCGTGGTGATCATTGGCGGCATCCGCTTTGGCGTCTTCACCCCGACAGAGGCCGGCGCCGTCGCCACCGTCATCACCATCCTGATCGGCCTGTTCGTCTACCGCGAGATGAAACTGGCGGATCTCTCCGAGGCCTTCTCGCAGACCGCGCGCCAAACCGCCGCCGTGCTCTTGGTGATCATGATGTCCTCCGCCCTCGCATGGGTGTTCTCGCTGGAGCGCGCAGGCGTGGCGCTGGCCGATTGGATCATCGCGCTGACGGAAAACCCGTGGCTGTTCCTTGCGATCATCAACGTGGTGCTTTTGGTGCTGGGCATGTTCATCGAGGGCAATGCCCTGCTGATTATCCTCGTGCCGCTGCTCAAACCCGTCGTCGTGCAACTGGGCATTGACCCTGTCCACTTCGGCATCGTGATGATCCTCAACCTCGCCATCGGCACCCTCACCCCGCCCGTCGGTACGGTGATGCTGATGGTGTGTAACCTGACGAAAACCTCGTTTGGCGAATTCCTGCGCGAAGGCTGGCCGTTCATGCTCGCCCTGCTCTTGGCGCTGGCAATGGTGACCTTCATCCCCGCGATCTCGCTCGCGCTGATCTGAGCGCGATCAACTCAGATTTGGTCAGCGAAGATTTGGTCTGCAAGGGACGAAGAGAGGGCCATTCATTCGACCCGCGCAGATCAAAAAAACCCCGCCAGACATGGCGGGGTTTTCCTATCTCTCACCTGCTTTGCCGATTAGGCAGCGCGGCTGGCCACCTCTTGCGGTGCCATGCTGGCGTTGAGCGCAACGATCTGCATCGCCGCATCCGCCGCCTCACGGCCTTTGCCAAGGAAGTGGTCGAAATAGAAGGTTTCATGTTCTGATTTCGGCTGGAAATGATGCGGCGTCAGCGACACCGAGAACACCGGAACTTCGGTCTTCAGCTGCACATCCATCAGCCCTGTGACAACCGCAGCCGCCACGAAATCATGGCGGTAGATCCCGCCGTCAACCACCAGTGCAGAGGCCGCAATACCGGCATATTCGCCAGTTTTCGCCAGTTTTTGTGCCACCAGCGGCATCTCGAAAGCACCGGGAACATCAAACGCTTCGACAACCGCCGTAGGGTCCAGTTCCGCGATCCGTTGTTTGAAACCGAGATACGCCTGATCGACGATATCGGCATGCCAACGTGCCTTGATGAAGGCGAATTTGAGGGATTTTGTCATAGCTCGTGATCCTTTCAAAAATGACAAGATCCCCAGAGCGCAAGTAACGCACGGCTTACGCCGTCCGTCACATTCTCTACCATCCGGACTTTAACCGTCGGCTCCGGAATTCCACCGGGATCTGCTGACCTTGCCCTTTCACCGAAAGGATAAGCGCTCGCGGGCTATCACCGCCGGTGGGGAATTTCACCCCGCCCTGAGAATAATGAAAAGTTAGTCCCTGTCTGGCCTCGTGTCAAATGGATCTATCGCACAGCTCCTGTGCGGGTGACGGTCCAAAAACGGCACACGATCTGCCGATCACGGCCCCGCCCGCCCTCAGGCGGCCATAACCCTGCCCTGCCGAAGGCTCTTATATCCCAGCGCGATCAAGAACATAGCCGTCATCACCAGAACAATCGTCGGCGCGGTGTCGCTATCCAGCCAGAAGCTCGCATAGGTGCCCATCAGCCCCGATGTGATCGCCACCAGTACCGACACCCAGAGCATCGCTACAAAACGCCGCGTCAGCAAAAATGCAATCGCGCCGGGTGCGATCAGATAGGCAATCGCCAGAATGATCCCCACCGAGGAGAGCATCGCCACGATCACCGCAGAGAGAATCGTCAAGAGCCCGTAGTGGATCACCCCGACCCGCAGCCCGATCATCTTCGCCTGCACCGGATCAAACGCATGGGCCAGAATATCGCGCCATTTCAGCGCCAGGATCAGCGTCACCAGCCCCGCGATGCTCCCCGAAGTCCACAGATCCTGCGGCCCGACTCCGAGCATATTGCCAAACAGAATATGGTCGAGATGCAGCGCGCTTTCGATCTGGGTGTAAATCACGATCCCGAGGCCAAACATGCCCGAGAAAATCACCCCCATCACCGTATCTTGCTTCACCCGCGAATGGTCTTTGATGAACCCCGTCGCAAGGGCGCAGAGCAGCCCCGCCAGAAAAGCGCCGATAATCAGCGGAATCCCCGCGATATAGGCCAGCACCACACCGGGCAGCACCGCATGGCTGGTGGCATCACCCATCAGCGACCACCCTTTGAGCACCAGAAAACAGCTCAGCATCGCCGCCGCAGGCGCAATGATCGTCACGATCAAAAACGCGTTCTGCATGAACGGGAATTGGAACGGCATCAGTAGGTTTTCCATCACTCCACCCCTCCTGATTTAACTGGTCCAGATGTCTCCGCCAAAGCCGCCCGCACCCTGCGCCGCGCCGCCAAAGTCCCGTGACGCGGGGCGAATACGAAGGCTGCGAGGAACAGCGCCGTCTGCATACATACGATAATCCCGCCCGTCGCCCCATCGAGGAAATAACTCAAATAGGCCCCGAACGCGCTTGTGCCCGCACCAATCGCGACCGAGAGCGTGATCAGCCGCGGGAACCGATCCGTCAGCAGATAGGCCGTCGCCCCCGGTGTCACCACCAAAGCGATCACCAAAAACGCGCCCACCGTCTGCATCGCCGCCACCGTGCAGGCCGAGAGCAGCGTGAAGAACATGATCCGCAGCGCCCCCACATTCAGCCCGATCGTGCGCGCATGGGCCTCATCAAAGAACACCGCGAGCAGATCGCGCCATTTCGCCAGCAAAATCAGCCCCGAAACCCCGCCGATGACCGCCAGTTGCACCGTATCCTCCGGCGTGATCGCCAGAATATTGCCCATGGTGATCGTCTGGATCGAGACCGCCATCGGGTTGAGCGAGACCATAAACAGCCCCAGCCCGAAGAAGGATGTGAAGATCAGCCCGATCACCGCATCCTCTTTCAGCCCCGTGCGCTGCCGTAAAAACAGCATCGCCAGCGCGGCCAGCCCGCCCGAGAGAAACGCGCCAAACGCAAAGGGCAGGCCCAACATATAGGCCCCCGCCACCCCCGGCACGATCGCATGGGATAGCGCATCCCCGATCAGCGACCAGCCTTTGAGCATCAGATAGGCCGAGAGGAAAGCGCACACCGCCCCCACCAGCGCCGAAACCCAGATCGCATTGGTCATATAGCCGTATTGAAAAGGCTCCAGCAGGATCATTTTTGCGCCTCACTGGTATGCGCGCGATCATCATAGATCACCAAAGCCCGCTCATCATCGGTGAACACCTCGAGCCTGCGCGGATCTTCGTCATCATGCAGCTGTGCGCCCTCCAGCAGGAAATGCCGCAGCACCCCGCCAAAAGTCTCGCGCAGGTTCTCGGCGGTGAACACCTCCGCCGTTGGCCCATGCGCCAGCACCGTGCCCTTCACCAAGACCACCCGATCACAAAACTCCGGCACCGATCCCAGATTATGCGTCGCCACCAGCATTACGCGGCCCTCGTCGCGAAGATCGCGCAGCAAAGCGATGATCTGCTCTTCCGTCTTCACATCCACGCCCGTGAATGGCTCGTCGAGCAAAATCACCTTCGCGTCCTGCGCCAAGGCCCGCGCGAGGAACACGCGCTTTTTCTGCCCGCCCGACAGCTCGCCAATCTGCCGCTGCCGGAACTCCGTCATATTCACCCGCGCCAGCGCCGCAGTCACCGCTGCATGATCCGCCGCCCGCGCACGGCGCAAAAAGCCCATATGCCCATAGCGCCCCATCATCACCACGTCTTCCACGAGGACAGGGAAGCTCCAATCCACTTCCTCCGCCTGCGGCACGTAAGCCACCGCTTGCGCCTTCATCATCTCGCTCACCGGACGGCCGAGGATCTTAATCTCCCCTTTCGAGACCGGAACAAACCCCATCAGCGCCTTGAAAAGGGTGGATTTCCCCGCCCCGTTCACGCCGACCAGCGCCGAGATCGTGCCGATGGGGATCTCAAAACTGGCGTCGCGCAGCGCGGTATGGCCGTTGCGATAGCTCACCGTGAGGCCGCGCGCGCTAATCCCCGCGCCAGCGGCCTCTTGAGCGGGCGCCCCCAACGGTGTTTGCATCCCCAAGCTCTGGTTCATTCCTGCAACCCTTTTACAATCGTCTCCGAGGTGACCCGCAGCAGATCGAGATAGGTCGGCACCGGCCCGTCCTGCGCGCTCAAACTATCCACATAGAGCACACCACCATAGCGCGCGCCCGTCTCCCGCGCCACTTGCTGCGCAGGCTTTGCCGAGACTGTCGATTCAGAGAACACCACCGGAATGTGATGCTCGTTGACCGCGTCAATCACCGCCTTGACCTGCTGCGGCGTGCCTTGCGAATCCGCGTTCACCGGCCAGAGGTAAATCTCCTTCAGCCCGAAATCCCGCGCGAGATAGGAGAACGCGCCCTCCGATGTCACCAACCAGCGGCGATCTTCTGGCAACGCCTCCGCTGCCGCTTTCAGCGGGCCGATCACATCCGCAATCTGCGCCTTATAGCGCGCCGCATTGGCCGCATAGGTCTCCGCGTTCGCGGGATCGACCTCGGTCAACGCATCGCGGATGTTATCAACGTAAATCTCCGCCGAACTCAGCGCCATCCAGCCATGCGGGTTCGGCTTGCCATCATATTCGCCCCCCGCAATCGCCAACGGCTCGATCCCGTCGCTCACCACAACCGCCGGCACGCCCGACAGGTTTCCGAAGAATTGCGCGAACCAGCGCTCCAGATTGAGGCCATTCCACAGGATCAAATCCGCGCCCTGCGCGCGCACAAGATCACGCGGGGTCGGCTGATAGCCGTGAATCTCCGCGCCCGGCTTGGTGATCGACACCACCTCCGCCGCCTCCCCTGCCACGTTCTGCGCCATATCCGCGATGATCGTGAAACTCGTCACCACCTTGATCCGCTCCTTCGCGAAGACGGGCGCCACACCAAGCGTCAGCATCGGCAGGGCGACAATCAGGCTTTTCAGGATCTGTCTACGGCTCGTCATTCAGAACTCCTCAGGATGGATCAGTGTGCACAGGCCTCTCGCCGATGCGCATCTCAGCCACATGCATCTAGGAATGAGTTGCAACTGTCAAGCCAGTTGCGAATGATTTGCACAAACGGGCTTGATCGCCCCCCGCAGATCGCGCTAAATCGCTCTGATGAGAACCCAGACCCAACGCATAGAACAACTCGTCGACGCCCTCAAAACCGCTGGCGTGCGCATCACCCGCCAGCGCGCGGCGCTTCTCACCGTGCTCGCGGAGGCCGATGACCACCCCGATGCGGTCGAATTACAACGCCGCGCCGAGGCCGAGGTTCCGGGGATTTCGCTCTCCACCGTCTACCGCACCCTGACTGAGCTTGAGGCCCAAGGGGTGATCCACCGCCACCAGTTCGACGGCGCCTCCGCGCGGTTCGAACATGCGGAATCCGATCACCACGACCATATGATCGATATCGAGACGGGCAAGGTCGTCGAGTTTTGCTCTGATAAGATCGAGCGCCTGCAAATGGAGATCGCCGCCGAGCTGGGCTATGAGATCGTCCATCACCGGATGGAGCTTTACGTCCGCCGCAAGAAAGTCTGACGTGGCCAGCTGCGTCCCAAAACCCCCTTCACAACCGCGTTAACAATCGGCTAGATGCGCCGATGATCCGCCGCTTTGCGCCCCTCTTGCTGACATGGATCGCCGCAGCCTTGCTCGCGGTATCCAGTGTGCTGTCCGCCGCCGCCATGGCACCGGATCGCGACCGCGAAGCGCTTACCCTTACGCTGCAGATCTTTGGCGGCACCGAGGTTGATCTGTGTGGCGATATCGCCCCGCATCATGATCACCGCTGCCCGTTCTGCCATCAGCTTCCCTTCGTCGAGACACCGAAAATCCCCGAGGGCAGCACGCGCCTCGCGCTCGATCACACGCAAAAACGCGCCCGCGATCTCGTGCGCGGCTGGCAGATCGCGCATTCCTCCGCCGAGGCCCGCGCGCCCCCACGCGCGCTCTGAATCCTTTCTCCACGTTGCGCCACATCGCCGCCCGCATCCCTGATGCGGCGCGCGCTTTTGGGCCGCAACCGCGCGGCATGTCTGCGCGATCAGAGATCCTGGCGGCCCGCAGATGGTGGACCGCCCAGTCCCCTTTCAGAACCGGATACCCCATGAGCAATTCCCCCACCCGCGCAGCGCCCAGCTCCGCGCTCTACCGCGCTGTCTGGCGTTGGCATTTCATCGCAGGGCTGATCGTCCTACCCTTCATGATCCTGCTCGCCACCACAGGCGCGATCTATCTCTACAAGGATGAGTTGAACGCCGTCGTCCAAAGCGATCTGCGCCACGTCACCCCGCTGGAAACAGGCGCAAAAGCCCCCAGCGACCTCGCCGCCGCCGCCCTCACCGCCCATCCCGGACGCTTCCACACCTATTTCCCGCCCGCCACGCCAGTGGATGCCGCACAGGTGAAAATCGTCAATGACGCGGGCGAGAAAGACATCGTCTTCGTCAATCCCTACACCGCCGAGGTGCTTGGCACGCTCTGGGATGCGGGCCCGTCCGGCTCCAAATTCATGTATATCGTGCGCAAGCTGCACAGTTTGGAATATGTCGGCTGGCTCGGCAATCGGCTGATTGAGGCCGCCGCAGGCTGGCTCGTCTTGCTCACCGGAACCGGCGTCTATCTCTGGTGGCCCCGCGGCCGCGCTGTTGGCACCACCACACTCAAACGCAAGAAAGGCCGCGGTTTCTGGCGCGATCTGCATGCTGTGACGGGGATCTACACCGCCGTGTTCATCCTGTTCCTCGCGATGACGGGCCTGCCGTGGTCCTCAGTCTGGGGCGGGAAGTTCTACGACATCGCCTATTCCATGGGCCTCGGCATGCCCGATGGCTATTGGGGCAAATATCCCAAATCCACCGTTCCGGGCGACGCCACAACAATGGGCGAAGCGATGGAGAAAACCGCGTGGATCTTGGAAAAACAGCCGATGCCGCTCTCCACGGCCGCCAGCGGTATCCCCGCAGGGCTGGATCAGATCGTGCAGATCGTCGATGCAACCGGGATCCACAAAGGCTACGCGCTCAACATCCCGTCCACCCCGACGGGCGTGTTCACCGCCTCGATCTACCCTGATGATGTCACCCAAGAGCGCGTCATCCACCTCGATCAATACACTGGCGAGATCCTCTTCGACATGGATCTCGATGGTCTCGGCGCGCTCGGCAAAGCCGCAGAATGGGGCGTCAGCCTGCATATGGGCCAAGCCTTCGGATTGGCAAACCAGATCGTGCTGACCCTCGCCTGCCTGTCGATGGTGGTGATGGCCTTTGCGGGCGGCGCGATGTGGTGGAAGCGCCGCCCCGCAGGCGCGCTCGGCACGCCCGCGATGCCCGCCGATTGGCGGATCCCGCGCACGCTTCTGATCATGGCGCTTGCGGCGGGGATCTTCTTCCCGCTCGTCGGCCTCAGCATGATTGTGCTGGTCATCGTCGAGGTCGGCGTCGCCCTCCTGCAGCGCCGTCGGCGCTTCACCCCGGCGGAGTAATCACACCCTGCCGCTCCCAACGCCGCTCCCGGTTGGGGGCGGCACCCGCGCCTGCGTCGAGCCGCGCACCACCAGCGCCCCCTCGACGAAGATATCGCCCGATGTACCCGCCGCCGCAGGCGACGCGCCCGCCGCGCCCAAAATCCGGTCCACCGCCGCTTTCGCCAAAGCCTGCACCGGCTGCGAAACCGTCGTCAGACGGGGCACGGAAAGCGCCGCGAGGGTGATATCATCGAACCCCGCCACCGCCACATCGCGCGGCACCTCCAACGCCATATCCCGCGCCGCACGCAACACCCCCAAAGCGATCTGATCGCTCGCCGCCGCCACAGCCGTCGGCCGCAGATCATCCTCTTGCGCGAACAGGCGGCGTGCGATCTGCTCGCCGCTCTCGTAATCGAACTGCGCCTCATGCACGCTGATCACCAGATCGGGATGCGCCGCCGCCCGCCGCGCAATCTCGTCGCGGAACCCGTTGAGACGCTGCCGCCCCACTTCGGTCTGTTGCGGCCCGCACAGATAGGCGATCCGCCGATGCCCCAGCCCGACCAGATGCGCCGCCACCAGCGCCGATCCCGCCGCGTGATCGGTGCTGATCAAAGCGCTGTCCTGAAACCGCCGATCCAGCGAGACCACAGGCACCTCGATCGGCCCCGCCGCCGCGCTGGAATCGCTCGTCGCGACGATGATCAACCCGCGCGGGGCCTGCCGCAGCAGTGCCGCGATCTGCCGCGCTTCAGTCGCGAGATCATCATGGGTATTGGCCAGCATCACCATATGCCCGCGCTCGGCGGCCTCGGTCTCGATCCGAAACGCAAGCTGCGCGAAGAACGGGTTGGTGATATCGGGCACCACCAGACCAATGACATTGATCTTGTTGGTGCGCAGCGCCCGCGCCGCCATATTCGGGCGGTATTCCAGCGCGGCCACCGCCGCCATGACCTTGGCGCGCAGCGCGTCCTTGACCGTGGCATCGCCGGATAACACCTTCGAGACGGTCCCGACAGAGACGCCCGCATGGGCCGCTACGTCTTTCACCGTTGCCATTGCTGCTCCCCGAGGCTGCGCAGACGCCCGCACAGGCGTCAGATCCTTGGCCCAGACTAGGCGCGCGGCCCGCGATTGCCCAGAGCCAACCGCCTGATCTCAGCCCAGAAATGCCTCAACCTCGGCCCGCGTTGGCGCAGCCTCGGACGCCCCGCGCCGTGTCGTCGCCAAAGCGCCCGCCGCCCCCGCAAAGCGGATCGCCTCAGCCACCGCCATCCCGCGCGCGATTGCGCTGGCGAAGGCCCCGTTGAAACAATCCCCCGCCGCGACTGTATCAATCGCCGCGACACGCGGCGCGGGCCGCTGGCCGCTGTCGCCGTGCAGGCACCACGCAACCCCGTCGCCGCCCATCGTCACAATCGCCCCGCGCGGCCCGAGATTACATAAAGCCCGCGCCGCCGCTTCCGCCTGATCCAATGTCTGCGGAAGATCGCCCAAAATCAGATGCGCTTCCTGCGCATTCGGCGTGATCACGTCGAACGCCTCCAGCACCTCGCGCCGCCAGAACGGCACCGGCGCAGGGGCCGGATCCATCACCACCAACGCGCCTGCGGCCCGCGCGATCTGCGCCGCGCGCAGCGAGGCCGCCAGCGGCACCTCGTTTTGCAACAGCAGCACTTTCGCGCCCGTTAGCACCGCCGCATGCGCCTCGACAAATTCCGCCGTCAGATGCGCATTGCTGCCCGTCGAGAGCCGGATGATATTGCCGCCATCGGGGCCAACATCGATAAAGGCCATCCCCGTGGTCTCGCCCTCGACCTCGCGCAACGAAAGATCGACCCCTTCGCCCCGCAGTCGCGCGCTGACATCGGCGCCGAAACTATCGCGCCCGACAGCGCCCAGCATCGCCACCGATCCGCCCAGCCGCGCCACCGCAACCGCCTGATTGGCGCCCTTGCCCCCAAGGCCGAGCGCGGTGCTCGCCGCCGTCACCGTCTCGCCAATTTCCGGCCAACGGTCCAGATAGCTCGTCAGGTCGAGATTAATGCTGCCCAGAACCACCACATCGCTCAAAACGGCACCCCGCAAACCAGAATGAGATTGGCATAGGGCGTGCATTCTCCGGTGCGGATCACCGCTTTGGATTTGCGGGTCCGCGCCTTGAAATCATCATGCGACAGAACCCGCAGCGTGATCGGCTTTCCGGTCTCGGCCTGCCAGCCCGCCATCTCGGCCGACATTTGCGCCGCCAGCGACTTGCTCGCCTCGCCCGCGTAGATCGCCTCCTCGATGATCAACTCATGGCGCAGCGCCGTGATCAGTTGGAACAGCGTGGGCAAGCCCGCCACCACCGCAAGATCAATCACCCGCACCCCGTCGGGCACCGGCAAGCCCGCATCCGCGACGGTGATTTCGTCAAGATGGCCAAGCTCGGCCACAAGGGCACTCAGGTGCCGGTTCAATAAAGCTGTGCGTTTCATGAGGCCGAATACTTCGCGCGATAATGATCCAGAATAACCGCCACCACGATCACCACACCGGTAATCATCTGACGCATGAAATCGCTCAGCCCGATCAGGATCAACCCATTCGCCAGAACGCCGATGATGATTGCGCCCAGCAATGTGCCGATCACCGAACCGCGCCCGCCTGAAAGGCTGGTGCCGCCGATAATCACCGCCGCAATCGCGTTCAACTCGAACCCGATGCCCGCAATCGGCGAGGAGATATTGAGCCGCGCCATATAGACAATCGCCGCGATCCCCGCCGTCAGCCCGCAGATCGAAAACGCCGCGACCTTGTACCAGAACACCGGATGCCCCGCGAGGCGCACCGCCTCCTCGTTATTGCCGATCCCGTAGATCAGCCGCCCGAAAACGGTGCGGTTGAGAACGAACCACGCCACCACCACAAGCGCCAGCGCGACGAGGAACACCACAGGCACGCCGAACACCAGTTTGGAGCCGAATTCTTCAAACGCGAAGGGGAAGGAATAGATCGTCTGCGCGCCGGAAATCTGCAGCCCCGCGCCGCGTGCGATATTCAGCATCCCAAGCGTGATGATGAAGGAGGGCAGCGACCAATAGGCGCTCACCACCCCGTTCAAAATCCCGCACACCATCCCCGCCAGCAGCCCCGCGAGCACCGCCAGCGCGATCAGTTCCGTCGCGCCGAGCCCCTCCAGCGTGATCGCCTTCCCCGCGACCACCGCCGCAAAGGCCATCACCGATCCGACCGAGAGATCGATCCCGCCGATCAGGATCACAAAGGTCATCCCCACCGCAAGGATCAGGTTGATCGTGATCTGCGTCAGGATATTGGTGATATTGTTGGACGAGAGGAAATGCTCACTCGCCACGGCGAAAAACGCGATCATGATCAAAAGCGCCAGCCCGATCCCTGCGTTATTGATGATACTGCGGATGGACAAAATTCTCTCTCCCGATCTGGTGTTTCGCGCGCTCAAAGCCTGCGCCGCTGCGGCGGAGGCGTCAGCCCCACTCGTTTTCGCCCCGCTCATGCTGGCACCGCTTCGGGCTTGGCAGCCTGCCCATAGGCCAGTTGCAAGATGCGCTCTTGTGAATAGTCGGCGCGGTCCAGCGCGCCTTGAATTTTATGGCCTGACATCACGATCAGCCGGTCCGTGAGCGTGATCAGCTCGGGCAGCTCGGAGGAGACGACAATCATCGACACCCCCTGCGCCGCCAAATCGCGCAAAATCGCATAGATCTCCGCCTTCGCGCCAACATCGACGCCCCGCGTCGGCTCGTCCAGCATCAGCAAGGTCGGGTTCCGCGCCAGCCATTTCGCCAGCACCACCTTCTGCTGATTGCCGCCCGAAAGGCTCGACGCCGGATCGGTGATCCGCCCGAATTTCAAGCGCAGCCGCTTCCCCCCCGCCTCAGCCAAGGCGCGCTCTTTGGCGAAGTGCAGCAGCCCGCGCTTCGACACCGATTTGATATCGGCCAGCGAGGTATTCTGCGCGATCGACATGCCAAGGATCAGCCCCTCGTCCTTGCGATCCTCGGTCACAAAGCCGATCCCCGCCGCAATCGCATCGCGCGGCGCGGTGATCGCGAGCGGCTTGCCGCCCATCTCGATCTGCCCCGCCAGCATCGGATCCGCACCGAAAATCGCGCGCAGAACTTCCGTGCGCCCCGCACCGACAAGCCCCGCAATCCCGAGGATCTCGCCTCGGCGCAGCTCAAACGAGATACCCGCGCTCAAAGCCCCCGCAGCCTTTGTCTTCAACCCGCGCACCGAAAGTGCCAGCTTCGCGCTCGCATCCGGCCCCGCGGCAGTCTCGCCGCCAGCTTCCAGATCGCGGCCCACCATATAGCTGACCACCTGTTCGGGGCTCACCTCCGCGATCTGCTGCGTGGTGATCGTCTCGCCATTGCGGAACACCGTCACACGGTCGCAAATCCCGAAGACCTCCTCGAGATGGTGCGACACAAACACCACCGTCACGCCCTTCGCCTTAATCCCCGCGACGATCTCGAACAGCCGCTCGGTCTCGCGCGCTGTCAGCGTCGCGGTCGGCTCGTCGAGGATCAAAATCCGGCTCTCGCTTTGCAACGCCCGCGCGATCTCGATCAACTGGCGATGCGCAATCCCGAGGCTGCGCACCCGCGCCGTCACATCGACATCGCTCAGCCCGATCGCATCCAGCGCGGTGCGCGCCCGTGCGTTCATCTCGCGGCGATCCAACAGACCCAGCCGCGTTTTCGGCATCGCCTCGATGGAAATATTCTCCGCCACGCTCAGATCGTTCAGCAGGTTGAACTCCTGATGCACCACCTGAATCCCCGCCAGCTTCGCGGCATGGGGCGAGGCAGGGCGATAGCTCTGCCCGTCAATCTCTATCTCTCCGGCGTCAAACGCGTGAACGCCCGAAAGCACCTTGATCAGCGTCGATTTCCCCGCGCCATTCTCGCCCACAAGCGCATGGACTTCGCCCTTGGTCAGCGCAAAGCTCACCCCGCTCAGCGCGTGGATCCCGCCGAAGGATTTGCGCAGGCCAGAGACGCTCAGAAGCGGTGTATTGGGTGACACATTCATCAGATTGTCCCGTTTCATTCATGTTCATAAGGACGTGTGAGATCGGTCCCGCCTCGCAAGGCCCCCCAATCTCGGGTCGCGTATGTCTCAGGTCGAGTATGTGGCCCGCCCCGCATCGGCGCGGCGGGCCGCTTGCTGCCGGAGCGCACTCCGGCCGCAGGATTACTTGCCCGTGACCAGCTCGATCGGGGTTTTCACCCAGCCTTCAAGTGCGGGGCCACCCTCAACAACGCCAAGCGCCATATCAATCGCATTGGCGGCCATTTGCTGACCGAACTGATCGACCGTCGCCAACATCCGCCCGTCGTCGAGCATCGGCAGCACCGCAGGGATCGCGTCGAAGCCGACAACTTTGATATCGCTGCGGCCCGCGCTCTCCAGCGCTTTGACAACGCCAATCGCCATCGAGTCATTCGCCGCCATCACGCCTTGGATATCGGGATGCGCGGTCAGCATCGTCGAGAACACCTGATTGGCCTCCTCGGTTTCCCAATGTGCGGTGCGGCTGTCGAGCAGATCAAGCTTGTTCTCCGCCACCGCATCCTCGAACCCGAGGCGCCGCTGCGTTGCGTTATCCGCGCCGGGGTTGCCCTCAACGATGACAACCTTGCCGCCTTCACCCAAAAGCTGGCCCAGTGCATCGCCTGCCAGCTTCGCGCCGCCACGGTTATCGGGGCCCACGAAGGCCAGCTCGACGCCCTGCTGCTCTTTCGCGCCTTCATCCAGCGCCACATCGAAGTTCACCACAACAATGCCCGCTTCCATCGCGCGTTTGAGCGGACGCACCATCGCTTTGCTGTCCGCAGGCGCCACGACAATCGCATCGACCCCTTGGGTGATGAAGTTCTCAACCGCGTTGATCTGCGATTCAAAATCGGTCTCGTTCTGCATGCCCACCGCGCGCAGCTCGTAATCGCCCCGCTTGGCCGCATGGGCCTCCGCGCCTTCCAACATGTTTTGGAAGAATTCATTCGCCAGCGATTTCATAATCAGCCCGACAACAGGCTTTTCATCCGCCGCTGCCAGCCCCGTGGACAACATCAGACCTGTCGCTGCCGCAGCAGCGAATTTTACAAATTTCATGATAGCCTCCCTCGCTTTCGGTCACTCGGGCAAACGGCCTCCCGCCGCTGTTCCCGACCGACGCCTAGAAAGTCATCGAAAGTGAAAACTGTCAATATGAAACGTTTCATATTTTCTCACCCCGCGCCAAAATATCAAAAATCCTTTTTATAACATATTGTTACATATTCGCGGGCGACACCCCATGAAGTCGCAAAAAATCAACCCCGACAAGGGCTTCCCATGTCTACCAGCGCCCGCTAGCCTCGCCGCAAATCGCCCTTTTCCCTGACGAACGGATCCACACCATGAAGCGCTCTCAGATCAATCAAGTGCTCCGCGCCTCCGAAGAAACGCTCCGCAATTTCCGCTGGTCGCTGCCTGTCTGGGCGAATTGGTCGGCGCAGGATCACCGCGCGAATCCCGATCAAAGCGCTTGGCTGCGCGCCCGCCAGATGGGCTGGGATGTCACCGATTACGGCAGCGGCGATTTCGCGCGCCGCGGTCTCGCGCTGTTTTGCCTGCGCAACGGAATTCTCGCCCCGAATGAGCGCCCCTATGCCGAAAAGCTGCTCTTCGTCGGGGTGGATCAAGAGACCCCGTTCCATGCGCATAAATCCAAGCTGGAGGATATTATCGTGCGCGGCGGCGGGACGCTCTGCGTCGAGTTCACCAAGGAAGGCGCCGTGCTCGACTGCCACGATACGATGGTGCGCATCGACGGGGCCGAGGCCCCGCTCTACGGGGTTCACCGCCTCACCGCTGGCCAGAGCATCACGATCCCGCGCGGGATCCAGCACCGGTTCTGGGGCGAGAAGGCCCCCGTGTTTGTCGGCGAAGTCAGCGAATGCAACGATGACCTGACGGATAACTACTTCCTCGAACCGATTGGCCGCTTTAGCGACATTATCGAGGATGAAGCCCCTTACCGCCTTTTGTGGAACGAAGCCCTCGGCTGAGCCCCTATCGCGGATCCCGCACCCATGCGGGGCACGCCGTAAAATCGCGCCACCAATGCACCAATACCTTGCCGCCGCCGCCACAGCTGCCTAAAGTTCCGGCAGATTTGCAAGAGCGTGCAAGATGTGGCGCGATAGCGACATTCGGACTGAAAAACCTTAGGGAGGTTATATGAAACACTGGATTCAAGCGGCACTCGCAGCCGCTGTCATTGGCGCGGCGGTTCCGGCACAGGCCGAAACGATCAGCGTCACGCTGCAACTGCCTGAAACCCACTATCTCGCGAAAAACTGGGAAGATTTCGGGAAAATCATCTCCGAAAAATCGGGCGGCGATCTGAACATCCAACTGTTCCCATCCGCACAGCTTTTCAAGGATAACCAAGTCCCCGAGGCCGTCGGCTCCGGCGCGATCACCGCAGGCTCCGCCTCGCTGAGCCGCTACGCAGGCGCGGTGCCCGCCGTGACCGTTGTCTCCGTGCCGTTCCTGCTGGACACGGAAGAAAAACTCCGCGCCGCCGTCGCACCGGGCTCCGATCTGCGCAAGCTGCTGGACGGTTCGATCCTGAAAGAAACCAACAACCGCGTGTTGTGGTGGCAGGGCTACGGGCGCAATATCTTCGTCAGCAATGGCGGCGGGCTGACGACGCCTGACGCCTTCAAAGGCAAGAAAATCCGCTCCTACGGCACCGTCCAAGGCTGGACCGCCGAAGCCCTCGGCGGCGCGCCGACTCTGATCTCGGGCTCGGAACAATTCCTCGCCTATCAGCAAGGCACCGTCGATATCGGCATGACAGGCACCAGCGGCGTCGAAGAGCGCCGTCTCTATGAGGCGATGGATACCCTCACCCTGACAAATGACGGCGTGATCGAGTTCATCGCCGTGATCAACAACGATTTCTTCGAGGGGCTCTCCGAAGAGAACCAGAAGATCGTGCTCGATGCTGCGGCCGAAGTCGAAGCCTCGCTGCGCGATTTCGTGATCGCGGATGAGGATGCCGCCGTGGCCCGCCTGCGCGAGAAAATGACCGTTGTCGAGTTGACGGACGACCAGCGCGACGCCTTCCGTGAGGCCACCAAAGGCGTGATCGATCGCTTCTTGGAAAGCGCGGGCGATGCCGGTCAGGCAGCGCTTGACGCCGTGAACAAGCTTTAAGCAAAATTCACCTGATGCCATAGATGGCCCGCCCTTGCGGGCCATCTATCCAATTCGTTAAAGCACCCAGAATTGCGACTGCGCAAACCGCCTGTCTCCGCCCCGGCGGCAAGATGGGGCGATCTGCGCCAAGGAGAGAACGGGATGAAACAACTGGTCTGGCTCGCTGACGGGCTGTCCGAACTTGCGGGCAAAATCTCCGCTTGGGCGCTCTTCGTTATCGGCTTTTGCATCTGCTACGAGGTCTTCGCCCGCTATCTCTTCAACGCCCCCACGATCTGGGTCTCGGAAGTGACAATGCAGCTCCAGATCTGGGCCGTGTTCCTCACTGCGGGCTATGTGCTCAAACACCGCGAGATGATCCGCATCGAGATCATCCTGAAAGATCACACCTCGGTCTGGCGCAAGCTCGCCGAGACTTTCTCGATCTTCATGATCTTCGTCTTCGCCACCCCCGCGATATACTACGGGTTCGAAATCTGGATGCGCGCGGTCAAATCCGGCCATACCACCGATAGTTTCCTCGCGATCCCGAAATGGGTGACAGAGGGCGCAGTCTGGATCGGGTTCACCATCCTCGCTCTGCAAGCATTGGCCGAACTCTGGCGCATTTGGACAGTGGGCATCCCCGCTGCCTCTGACGATCCGCTTGAAGGAGCGCATTGATCTATGGAAACCGTTATCATTCTCACGGCCCTGTTCGGGCTGCTTCTCGTGCGGACTCCGGTTGCGATCACCCTCGGGGGTCTCGGCGTGATCTTGTTATGGAGCAAGGGCTTACCGCTCGTCTCCGTCCCGCAACGCCTGCATGGCTCGATGGAAAGCTTCGAGCTAATGGCCGTGCCGCTGTTCCTGTTGATGTCAAATGTGCTGCTGAAGGGCGGCGTCGGGCGTGATCTCTTCGCCGCGATTCAAAGCTGGGTCGGCCATTGGCCCGGCGGCCTCGGTGTCGCCACGATCCTGAGCTGCACGCTCTTCGCCGCGATCTCCGGCTCCTCCGTCGCCACCGCCGCCACCATCGGCACCGTCGCGATCCCCGAGATGACCAAGCGCGGCTATTCCCGCCCCTTCGTCTTCGGGATGCTCGCCGCGGGCGGCACGCTGGGCATTTTGATCCCACCCTCGATCCCGCTGATCCTCTACGGCGTCATCGCCGAGCAATCGATCCCGAAACTGTTCCTCGCGGGTATCGGACCGGGCTTGTTCCTCGCCGTCGCCTTCCTGCTCTACGGGGTGTTCCGCTCGATGTTCAGCGATGATTTCCAAAGCCTGCCCAAGGCAAGCTGGGCCGAGCGCCGCAGCAGCAGCATCCTCGCCCTGCCCACCGTCTTCCTCGCGGTTTGCATCATCGGCTCAATCTACGGCGGCATCGCCACCCCGACGGAAAGCGCAGGCATCGGCTTTGTCATGGCGCTGGTGATCACCATAGCGATGCGCCGGATGACGTTCAAATCCCTCAAAGAAGCCGTCGAGGCCTCGCTGCGCACCAGCGTGATGATGATGCTGATCGTGGCGGGCGCGAAGCTGTTCTCCTTCGCGATCACCCTCTATCTGATCCCGCAATCGATCAGCCAGACCCTCACCACCACCTTCACTGATCCGAGCTTCTTCATCCTCGCTGTCGGCGTCGTGCTGCTGATCATGGGCTGCTTCCTCGAAACCCTCTCGATGCTGTTGATCATGGTGCCCGTGCTGCTGGCCTCGGTGATCAATATCGGCATCGATCCGATCTGGTTCGGCATCTTCTTCGTCGTGCTGATCGAGCTGGGCCTGATCACCCCGCCTGTCGGGATGAACCTCTTCGTGATCCAAGCGGTCGGCAAAGCCCGCATCGAAGAGGTCGCCAAAGGCGCGATCCCCTTCGCGGTGATTATGCTTTTGACCGCCGTTCTGATGTGGTTCTGGCCGGAACTCGTCCTGTTCCTGCCCAACGCCTTCTAACCCATCCATGCGCGCGCGCCCTGCCTCCCCGCGGGCGCGCGCGCCTTTTTCGGAGACCTCCCGATGACCCAGTACCCCAACCCGCGCGCCGATCGCCTGCGCGCGCTTCTCGCCGGCCCGAATCTTCTCACCGCGCCGTGCTGCTTTGATGCGCTCTCCGCCCGCCTGATCGAGCAGGCCGGATTTGATCTCACCTTCATGTCGGGCTTTTCCGCCTCCGCCGCGCGGATCGGCGCGCCCGATCTCGGGCTGATGAGCTACGGCGAGGTGCTCGACCATGCCCGTAACATCGCCGAGGCGACCGATCTGCCCTTCGTCGCGGATGGCGATACCGGATATGGCAATGCGATGAATGTGATCCGCACCGTCAAAGGCCTCGCCCGCGCAGGCGCCGCCGCCGTGATGATCGAGGATCAGGTCGCCCCGAAACGCTGCGGCCATACGCCCGGCAAAGCCGTGGTGGAGCGCGACATCGCCTATGATCGGATCCGCGCCGCCGTCGATGCCCGCGCCGAGGCCGATGTGCTGATCTTGGCGCGCACCGATGCCCGCGAAAGCCACGGCCTTTCCGAAGCCATCGCCCGCGCCACCCGCTTCCATGAGCTCGGGGCCGATATCATCTTCATCGAGGCCCCCGCCTCCGTGGAGGAGATGCGGATGATCTGCGCCGAAGTTCCCGGCGCGCAGATGGTCAATATGCTGGAGGGCGGCCATACGCCGATCCTGCCGCAGGCCGAGTTGCAAGAGATCGGCTTCAAACTGGCCGCCTATCCGCTCACCCTGATTGCCGCCGCGATGCACACGATGGTGCAAACCCTGCAAGCGATGCGCGAAGATCGCACGCCCCCTACCCCGCTGATGCCCTTCGCAGAGGTCCGCGAGACGCTTGGCTTCAACGCCTATTACGAGCGATCCAAAGACTATATCAGCTAAAACCGCATGGGCGGCGCACCCCGCCGCCCAAATCTCCCGCACTCACGCCCGCTGCAAATACCGCGGCAAGTCGCTCGGAGGGTCGATAATCGCGGTGATCTTGAGTTGTGCAATCGTCCGATCCCGCGCCCGCGTCAAATGCGTCGCCAGCATACTCGTCGCCGCCGTCACCGTCCCAGACAACGCCAGATCAATCACCGTCCCCAGCTCCGCCAGGGATTGCGAATCCGGCGGCAGCCCCAGCGAGAACAACGCCGATTGACAGGCCGCCAGCGCACGGCGATTGGCCTGTGCACTCTCCGCCAGATCCTGATTGGGCGTCGAGAGGATTGCGTAACGGAAGAACCGCTCCTCCAGCGCAAACCATGTCGCGGGCGTCAGCACCGCGCTCCGGTCCAGCGCGTTGATATCCGCCACCAGCGCCCGCAACGCGGCCGTATCGAATTTCGCAGACCGCAGCGCCGCCGTCTCCAAAATCGTCCGCAGCTCGAACTTATCCTTGATCCGTTGCGAGGTCAGCGGCTCCACAACCCAACGCGAGGTTTGACTCTTATGCACCAGCCCGCGCTCTTGCAAACGGCCCAAAACATCGCGCACCACAGTGCGGCTCACGTCGAAATCCTCCGCCAGCAATGCTTCGATGATCCGGTATCGCCCGAAGATCAGACTATGTGAGAATGTCCGCTCCACCTCCTCATAGATTCGCAGCCAATTGGGCTTGCCAACCATCTCGTCCAGCCCATCGAGATCGAGGAAGATCCGCCGCAGATCATCGCGGCGCGGCGCGCCAATCCCGCCGCTCACGATAAACCCGCGCCCCGCGAATTTCGAGATCAACCCCTCCGCCTCCAATATCGCCAGCGCACGCTTCACGGTGGCCCGCGACATATTGAGCCGCTCGGAAAGCCCGCTCTCTTGCAGCACCAAACTCGGGTAGAGGTGCCCCTGCTCAATATTAAAGCGCAGCAATTGCGCGGCGGTCTCGAACAATGTCGCGGATTGGGCAGCGGCCTGCGTGCCCGCCTCCCTCTCTGCCTCCGCGAAATCCTGATCCGCCATGACATTCCCTCTCCCCTGCTCGGGCGCTGCCCGCATTTTGCCGAGCATAGAACCCCCTCCGACAAAAGGAAACATAAAGACTTTGTACGCAAAAATCGTTTTCAAGTCACAGGGGCCAATTCCACAATCTTTTTGCGTTCTGGCGCAATTTTATGCGTATGCAGCGCGAAATGCGTTTGTTTTAACCTTTCCCACCGCTTGCTAGGCGCTGCATCGCAGCAATCAATCCTCCGATAAAAGATCTTTGCATTCAAAGATCATTTTTACTTGTCAGGAATCAAAAAACGATGTTTGGATACAGAAAATCATAAAAACAGGGAGTCCCCAGTGCTGACGCTGAGCCAAGTGACCCGCCGCTATGGAGACGCCGTCGCGCTAGACGGTCTCGATCTCCGCGTGCCGGATGATACCTATATGTCCCTTCTGGGCGCCTCAGGATCGGGCAAGACCACCCTCCTGCGCCTGATCGCGGGCTTTGAGGAACCCGATCACGGCGAGATCGCGATTGATGGAGACCGCATCGACGGCCGCGCGCCGCATCTGCGCGATATCGGCTTCGTATTCCAGAATTTCGCGCTGTTCCCGCATCTCACCGTTGCGCAAAATACCGGCTTCGGGCTGCGCTACCGTGCGCAAAACCCGCTCACCAACGAGGCCGAGATCACGGATCGCGTGCAGCAAACGTTGGATCTTGTCGGCTTGGGCGAATTTGGCCACCGCGCCATCGGCGCAATCTCCGGCGGGCAACGCCAACGCGTGGCACTTGCCCGCACCCTCGTCACCGAACCGCGCATCGTGTTGCTGGATGAACCGCTGGGCGCACTGGATGCGAACCTGCGCGCGCGGATGTGTGACGAACTGCGGGCGATCCGCGAACGGCTGAAGGTCAGCTTCCTGCATGTCACCGGTTCGGAGACCGAGGCGCTGACGATGGGCGATCAGGTCGCTGTGCTGTCGAACGGCAAGATCACCCAATCCGACGCCCCCGCGACCCTCTTCGCCGAGCCTGCCACCGCCGCCGCCGCGCGCCATCTCAACGCATGGAACATCCTGCCCGCCGCTTTGATCACCTCCCAAACGTCGCCCCAAACGCCCGCGCAGACCGCCGCCCAGCTCGCCGTGCGCTTCGATCAAATCGACGTCGCCCCGGAGGGCCAAGCCCCCGCGCACCATCTGCACCTTCGGGCGCGCTATCTGACCGGCGAATTCAACGGCCCCACCGCGCTCTCCTTCTTCCGCAGCGCAGACGGCAGCCTCGTTCAGGTCATCGACCATCTGAGCCAGCCGCGCCTGCCCGATCTGATTGAAGGCGCGAGCTATGATCTTCACTTCGCGCCAGCAGCCGCGCGCCCCTTCCAAGGAGCCGCTTGATGGCCGATATCTCGACCCATACCGCCCTCCCCACCGCGCCCTCGCCTGCGGCGACTCGCGTGAAGAAAGATCAACGCCGCGCTTGGTTCTTGCTGACCCCCGGATTGATCTGGATGGCGCTGTTCATGGTGCTGCCGATGTGCATGGTGGTCTATGTCTCGTTCTGGACACAAACCACCTTCGCCGTGGAGCCCACCCTCACCACCACAAGCTGGGAACGCTTCCTTTCCTCCTCCACCTATCTCGGCGCAATCGGCACCACGCTGCGGGTTTGGGCCATCGTATTGGTCGCGACGATCGCCGTCGGCTATCCGGTCGCGCTCTATATCGGCCTGTTTGTGCGCAATAAAACCGTGCAAACCGCGCTGCTCGTCGCCTGTGTGATCCCGTTCTGGACCTCGTTCCTGATCCGCGTGATCGCATGGCGTCCGATGCTGGGCACCGAAGGCGCGATCAATGTGATCTTGATGAAACTCGGGATCATCCAAGAGCCACTGACCTTCCTGCTGTTCTCGGAATTCTCCGTCCTCGTCGGCATGACCCAGATCTATTGCGTCTTCATGGTCGGGCCGATCACCTTCATGCTCGGCCGGATCGACGGCTCGGTGATCGAAGCGGCCCGGGATCTCGGGGCGTCCTTTGGCACGATCTTCCGCCGGATCATCCTGCCGCTGTCGATGCCCGGGGTGATCGTCGGTTCGATCTTCGTCTCGGTCATGGTGCTGGGCGAATTCGCCACCGCCGCCTCGCTCTCGGGCCGCAAGGTCAATCTGCTCGGCAATATCATCGTCTCGCAGGTCGGATCCCTCAAATGGGCCTTCGCCGCCGTCGCGGGCGTCGTCCTCACCCTCATCATCACCGCCGTCATCGCCCTCGCACTGCGTGTCGTCGATCTGCGTAAGGAGATGTGATCATGCAATCCCCGATCCTCCGCCCCGCCCTCGCCGCCTATACCGCGCTGTTTTTGCTGTTCCTCTACGGCCCGATGATCGTGCTTGCGATCCTGTCGTTCCAAAGCATCGACGGCGGCCCGCAATTCCCGATCCGAGAGTGGTCAACCTATTGGTATCAACACCTCCTCGGCCTCACCGAAACCTCCCGCGTCTCGCAATTGCCCGTCGGCGATAGCCTGATCCGCTCCATCGTGCTCGCGATCATGACAACCTCGGTCTCGACCGTGCTCGGCGTGATGAGCGCGGAAGCCTTCCGCACCAAGTTCAAAGGCTCCGGCCCCGCCTTCTACCTGATCATCCTCGGGATGATGGTGCCGGGCGTGCTCGTCGGCCTCGGCATGGCGCTCCTCTCCAACACGCTCGATATTGGCCGCGCGTGGTGGGGCACCTCCTTCGTGCTGCATGTGGTCTATACCTACCCTTTCGCCTTCCTCGTGATGCTGGCGATCTTCAACCGCTTTGATCGCACGGTAGAGGAAGCCTCGCTCTCGCTCGGCGTCAGCCCCGCGCAGACCTTCCGCCGCGTGACGTTCCCGATCATCTTCCCCGGCGTGCTCTCGGCAATGCTGTTCTCCTTCACGCTGAGCTATGATGAATTCGCCCGCACCCTGTTCACCGCAGGCCGCGATCTGACATTGCCGCTCGCGATCTACGGCACATTCTCCGTCGAGATTTACCCCAATATCTTCGCCTTCGGCGTGCTCACCACCCTGTTCAGCTTCACGCTCCTGCTCATCTACGGGCTGTTGATGAAGCGCTTCACCGCCAAAGCCGCGCGCTATTCCGGTCAGGAGGACAGCTGATGATCGCCCTTGTCACAGGCGCAGGCTCCGGCATCGGCGCGGCAATCGCGCTCCGGCTCGCCACCGATGGCCACCGCGTCGCAGTCAATGATCTGTCGCTCGCCGCCGCCAAAACCACCGTCGCCTTGATCGAGGCCCATGGCGGCAGCGCCATCGCCTACGGCGCGGATGTCAGCGATGCCCCCGCCGTCGCGGCAATGCTGACCCAGATCACCCATGATCTCGGCGCGCCGGAAGTGCTGGTGAACAACGCAGGCTTCGGCCATCAAGCGCCGTTCACCGATATCACCCCCGATCAGTTTGATCGCATCTTCGCGGTGCATGTGCGCGGCAATTTCCTGTGCACCCGCGCCTGCCTCCCCGCGATGCTGGCGCGCGGCACAGGGCATATCGTCAATATCGCCTCGCAACTCGGCCAGATCGGCGGCGTCGAACTGGTCCATTACGCAGGCGCAAAGGCCGCGATCATCGGGATGACGAAATCGCTCGCCCGCGAAGTCTCCGCCCAAGGGGTGCGCGTCAACGCCATCGCCCCGGGGCCGATCAACACCCCCCTCGTCGAGGCCCTTTCCGAGGAATGGAAAACCGCCAAACGCGCCGCCCTGCCCTTGGGCCGCTTCGGCGCGCCGGAGGAAGTCGGCGGCGTGGTGTCCTTCCTGATCTCGCCCGATGCGGCGCTTTTTGTCGGCCAGACCCTCGGCCCGAATTCTGGAGATGTGATGCTATGAGCCCCCAACCCCGTATCGTCCTTGTCACCGGCGCAGGTATCGGCATTGGCCGCGCCACCGCCCTTACCTTCGCCGCGCTTGGCGATCATGTGATCGTCACCGATGTGCTCTCGGCTGAGGGCGGCGCCACCGTCGCACAGATCGAAGCCACCGGCGGCAGTGCCGAATATCACCCGCTCGATGTTCGCTCCACAGCGGCCGCCGATGCGCTGATCGCCGATCTCAACGCACGGTTCGGCGGGATCGATGTGATCATCGCCAATGCAGGCATCGCCCACCGTGTGCCGATGGCCCAGATGACAGATGCGAAATGGGACGAGACCTTCGACATCGACCTGAAAGGGATGCTGCGCGTCATTCGCCCCGCCCTGCCCGCGATGAAACCGGGCGCGTCGATCATCTGTCTGTCCTCGATCATGGGCGTCTCCTACGGCTGGGATGAGCATGTCCATTATTCCGCCGCGAAGGCGGGCGTCATCGGGATGATCCGCGGCTTGGCCGTCGAATTCGCCGCCCGTGGCATCCGCGTGAACGGGGTGGCCCCCGGCTATATCCGCACCGCGCAACTCCTCAACCCCGGCCATAGCCTCGGGCCGGACGCGGCAGAGATCGCCTCGCCCTATATCCCCATGCGCCGCCTCGGCGACCCCGAGGAGATCGCCAATGTCATCAAATTCCTCGCCTCCGCCGATGCCTCCTACCTCACAGGTCAGGTGATCACCGTCGATGGCGGCCTCACCCCCGGTCGGTACTGATCCGACCTGCCTCAACACCATCCCCCAAAAGGGGCCGACAAGCGCCCCGACCACCCCACTCAAACCCAACAACAGGGAAACCAGATATGACAAACACCCATAGCCGCCGCAGCTTCCTGCGCTACAGCGCCGCCGCAGGCGCCGCAGCCCTCGGCGCAGGTCTCCACCCTTGGTCGCGCATGGCGCGCGCCGCCAATCTCTCCGATCAAACCCTGCGCACCACCGGCCTCTCGGTCACCGTGCAGGATCGGCTGCTGGAGATGTTCAAAACCGCCTCCGGCATCGGCTCGGTCTCCGGCACCCCCAGCACCTTCCCCGATGCGCAGACCAAGATCCTCTCCGGCTCGTCAGATTATGACTGCTGGGAAATCATCGGCGAGCGCCTGCCCGCCCTGATCGCCACCGGCAATGCCGAGCCGATCCCCGCCGCCGAAATCCCGAATTGGGCAGGCATCCGCGACACGTTCACCAAGGTCGATCCGAAATGGGATCGCAGCGCGCAAATCTCCGGCCAGATCTGGGCCGACGAGGCGCAAACCCAACTCTACATGGTGCCCGCCGTCTTCAACTACGACTCCATCGGCTATAACCCCGATGTGCTCTCGGCCGAGGAGGCGAACACATGGACAGCGCTCTTCGATGACAAATGGAAGGGAAAATCCGGCCTCAACGTCGATCCGCTGATCGCCATCGGCCAAGCCGTGCTCGCGATGAATTCGCTCGGGCTGATGGAGGCGAAAAACCCCGGCAACCCAACGATGGACGAAATCGACGAGGCCGCGAAATTCCTGATCTCGAAAAAGAAAGGCGGCCAGTTCCGCGCACTTTGGGGCGATTTTGGAGAATTGGTGAACCTGATGGCCTCGGGCGAGATGGTCGTCTGTGATGCGTGGCAGCCCGCCGTTATGGCCGTCAAAGCCCAAGGCAAACCGTGCAAATACGCCAACCCCAAAGAAGGCTATCGCGGCTGGGCCATCGGCCCGTCGATGATCAAAGGCACGCCAAACCGCGAAGCGGTCATCGCCTATGCGAATTTCTGGCTCTCCGGCGAACCGGGCGTGGCGGTGACCGAACAGGGCTATTACTCGCCCTCCACCAATATCAAAGACGCGATGGATCCCGCCAAATACGCCTTCTGGTATGAGGGTCAGCCGTGGCAGGGCGAGGCCGAACGCGGCATTAATCCCGGCGATCTGCGCGATGGTGGCTCGCTCGAAGAACGCGCCGCCAATGTCGCCTACTGGCACCAATGGCCCGATGCCTATGACCACCTGATCCAGCGCTGGGATGAATTCCTCAACGCCTAATCCCCCTTCGGGCGGCCTTCACCACATCGGGGCCGCCCCCACCCCCCCTTACAAAAGGCACATCGCGCATGGTTTACGACCTTGAACTGAACTCGGCGGGAAAAACCTATGCCGACGGCACCGTTGCCGTCTCCGGCTTCGATCTGAAGGTGGAGAAAGGCGAATTCGTTGCCTTCCTCGGCCCCTCGGGCTGCGGCAAATCCACCACCTTACGGATGATCGCCGGATTCGAGAGCATCACCACGGGCGAGATCATGATGATGGGCAAAACCGTCACCCAGACCCCGCCAGAACAGCGCCCCACCTCGATGATCTTCCAAAACTACGCGCTTTTCCCGCATATGACCGTGCGCGAAAACATCGGCTTCGGCTTGGATGTGAAGCGGATGCCGAAGGCCGAGCGCGACCGCAAAGTTGACCGGATCCTCGATATGTTCGATCTCGACATTTACGCGGATCGCAAAGCAGATCGGCTCTCGGGCGGCCAACGCCAACGCATCGCCCTCGCACGCGGCCTCGTGGTCGAGCCGGAAATCCTGCTCCTCGACGAGCCCCTTGGCGCGCTCGATGCCAACCTGCGCCGGATCATCCAGAACGAGCTGAAACTCCTGCAACGCGAACTCGGGATCACCTTCATCTTCGTCACCCACGCCCAATCCGAAGCCCTCGGCCTGTCGGACCGCGTCGTGGTGATGTCCAATGGCGTGGTTGAACAAATCGCCCCGCCGCGCGATCTCTATCGCCGCCCCGCCACGCCCTTTGTCGCAGAGTTTATCGGCTCCAACACTGTCATCGAGGGCAAAAGCTTGGGCGCCAGCACCGCAGGCCGCGCCCGTATTGAGACCCCGCTCGGCGTGATCGAGGGCATAGGCAGCGGCCGCGAAACCCTCGCCGCCATCCCCGCCGAAGCCTTCCGCATCACCCCCCAAAACACCGCAGGCGAGATCTTGTTCAACGGCACGGTCACAGGCCGCAAATTGATCGGCGCCATCGGGCATCTGCGTGTCCGCCTCGCCGATAACCGCGAAATCTCCGTCGAAGTCCACGCGGATCGCCCCGAGGTGCGCGCCCTCTCCCCCGGCGCGGCGCTGACCCTCGGCGTTGATCCCCACTCCATCACTCTCATTCACGCATAACAGGTTAGGAGACCCCCAATGGCTCAGAAAGAAATTCTTGTCGGATTCGGCGTCGATGTGGATGCCGTCGCAGGCTGGCTCGGCTCATATGGCGGCGAAGACAGCCCCGATGATATCTCGCGCGGCATGTTCGCAGGCGAGGTCGGCTCCCCGCGTCTGCTCGATCTGTTCGATAAGCTCGGCATCAAGACCACATGGTTCATCCCCGGTCACTCGGCGGAAACCTTCCCCGAGCAAATGAAAGACGTCGCCAAGCGCGGCCATGAAATCGGCATCCACGGCTATAGCCACGAAAACCCGATTGCGATGACACCGGAGCAAGAAGAAGCCGTGCTCGATAAATGCATCGGCCTGATCACCGAACTCTCTGGCAAACGCCCAACCGGCTATGTCGCCCCGTGGTGGGAATTTTCAAACGTCTCGAATGAGCTCCTGCTCAAGAAAGGGATCAAATACGATCACTCCTTGATGCATAACGATTTCACGCCCTACCGCGTGCGCGTCGGCGATAAATGGACAAAAATCGATTACGCTGGCAAGCCGGAAGACTGGATGAAACCGCTCGAGCGCGGCGAAGAAACCGATCTGATCGAGATCCCCGCGAACTGGTATCTCGACGATCTGCCGCCGATGATGTTCATCAAGAAAGCCCCCAACTCGCATGGCTTCGTCAATCCGCGCGATATCGAGCAAATGTGGAAAGACCAATTCGATTGGGTCTATGCCAATATGGATTACGCCGTCTTCCCGATTACCATCCACCCCGATGTCTCGGGCCGCCCGCAGGTGCTGCTGATGCTGGAACGCCTGTTCCATCACATCAATTCCCATGAGGGGGTCAAATTCGTGACCATGGATGAGATGGCCGATAATTACGCCGCGAAATTCCCGCGCCCGTAATCCGTCCTCCCTGACTTGGCGGACGGGTGACCTCCCCGCGGGCGCTGCCCGCGCCCGTCCGCCGCCTTTTGTTTACGTTGAAAGGGCCATGCCATGTGTTCGCTCTGCGGAATTTTGGGATGTGACGACCATTGGACAAACGCGGTGGATCGCCCCGGCGTCTATACCCGCAACACCGATCGCCAATCGCGCCAATCCGAATCTGCGCGGCGCTTGGCGGCGGCCAATCAGGTGCTCTCCTATCGGCGGCTGAAACTGGACCTCTGGCAGGGCCGCTCTTACGTCCTGTCCTCGCCCACTGGCGCCTCCAACGTCTTCGACGCGCTGTCGCATCTTTGGCCCGAGGCCGAAGCCCTCGCCCCGCGCGGGTTTGATCCGCTCGACGAGGGCCTCTTGGCCTGGATGGAGGCACAGCAAGCATGACGCCCCGAAACCAGATCCCTCCCCAAATCACCCCGCCGAAAATGACCCCCGTGCTCTTGCTCACGGGCTTTCTCGGCTCAGGTAAAACCACATTGTTGCAACGCCTGCTGACCGATCCCTCGCTCGCAAACGCCGCCGTTTTGATCAATGAATTCGGCGAGGTCGGCCTCGATCACCACCTCCTCGACCGGATTGACGATAACATCGTCTTGCTCAAATCCGGCTGCATCTGCTGCACCGTGCGCGGCGAGGTGGCCGATGCGCTCCTGAATCTGGAAAGCCTGCGCACGCGGGGCGACATTCGCTTTGACCGCGTCGTGATCGAAACCACCGGCCTCGCCGATCCCTACCCCGTCTTGCAAACCCTCACCGCCCATCCGGTGCTGCGCAGCCATTTCACCTCCGGTGGCGTGATCACCACAGTCGATGCGGTCAATGCCGCGACCCAAGTCGACCACCGCGCCGAGGCCGTGCACCAGATCGCCGCCGCAGATCGGATCGTGCTGACCAAGACCGATCTCGCCACGCCCGAGCAAACCTTCCGTCTGCGCGCGCGCCTGATGCGGATCAACCCCGCCGCGCAGGTGGTAACCTCGCAGCATTCCCTCCCCGAGATCCTCAACGCGTTGCAGCCTTGGGCGCTGCCCGCCAACTTCCCCACTGGCTTCCCCACTGGCTTCCCCACCAACGTCCCGTCAGCTCTGCCACATCTGGCAGAAGGTCATTCCTGCACCCCGCAGTGCGGCCCCGATTGCGCGCCCCAAACAGCCCCCTCCCCCGCGCATCACCACCATCAGGATGAGACGCTCGGAGTCACCAGCTTTTCCCTCGTTATCGACCAAGCGATTGATTGGACTATGTTTGGCACTTGGCTTACGTTGCTCCTGCATAGATACGGTGATCGGATTTTCAGGGTGAAGGGAATATTGGTGATCGAGGGCGAAGATTTCCCCGTTGCGGTCCACGGCGTGCAACATCTGGTGCATGCCCCAACCCATATGGAAACATGGCCCGCAGGCCCGCGTCACTCGCGGCTTGTCTTCATTCTGGAAGGGCTCGATCCCGCGCTGATACGGCGCTCGTTCAAAGCCTTCACGGGCCTCACCGCCGTCAGGACGGCCGCGTGACCGAGCCGCTCCGAATTCTCACCACCGAAGTGCAACCTTGGCGCTTGCTGCAAGAGCGCGCCGAGGCCGATCTCGGCTTCCCGCTGGTCTTCATCGAGCAGGATTTCGTCAGCGCGCAGCGCACAGCCGCCGTCGCCCCCGCCAGCTATGACATCTACGATCAGTGCTTCCACAATCTCGATATCGTCTGGAACTGGCGCGCGATCCAATCGATCGAAACCAAACGCATTACCCATTGGAACGATCTCGATGATCTGACCCGCACGCCCCGCCCCCGCGCGCCCCATGGCATGGGAACGGGCTTGGGCGATGCGCCCGCCTCGCGGCTTTATGTGCAGCAGGATTCCACCCTCTCCTCCAGCCCCACAGGCCGGATCTCGATGCTGCCGACCTTCTACAACTTTGATAGTTTCGCGGTGGAAACCACAGGCATCGACGTGGATCGCGAGATTACAAGCTGGGCCGAGCTGCTCAATCCGCGTTGGGCGGGCCGCGTCGCCTTTGTCGATGAACCCGCCATCGGTCCCTTCGATCTCGCCATGGCGCTCGCGGCTGCGGGCGAGATGGAATTCGCCGATATGGGCAATATGACCGTCGCCGAGATTGACCAGATGGCGGGCCATGCCGAACGGCTGATCCTGTCGGGCCATCTCAACCGCTTCTGGCGTCACGCCGATGAACCCGTCGCACGGTTCCGCACGGGCGAGTTGAAAATCTCCTCGATCTGGTCGCCCACGATGGTCGCGATGAAACGCCAAGGCATCGGCGTGCGTCAGGCCCGCCCCGTGGAAGGCTACCGCGCATGGCACGGCGGCATGTGCCTCGCGCGCCATCTCACCGGATCGCGCCTCGATCAGGCCTATGCTTGGCTGAACTGGTATCTCGATGGCTATGCCGGCACCGTCGTCACCCGCCAAGGCTATTACATGTCCGCGTTCGAGCCTGTCCGCGCGCTGATGCCCGCCGCCGAATGGGATTACTGGTATGAGGGCCTCCCCGCCGCGCAGGACCTCCCCGATGTGAACGGCGCGCCAGCCATCGTCAAAGGCTCCACCCGCTCAGGCGGCTCGTTCCGCTCGCGCGCACGCCATATCGCGATCTGGAACTCAACGATGGACGAACACAATTACCTCGTGCGCCGCTGGAACGAAATCGTCGCCCTCGCCGAGGCGAAAAACCGCCCCAGCCGCCGCGCAAGCTGATCACCGCCCCGCCGAAAGGATCCCCCATGCCCCATATCGTTTTGCTCGCCACCGGCGGCACCATCGCCTCGCGCGCGAAAACCCAAGGCGGCGCGGTCACCGCGGGCCTCACCGGCGACACGCTCCTCAACAGCCTGCACAGCCCCCTGCCCGAAACCCTCACCGTCACCGTGGAGAATTTTGAGGCCAAAGGCAGCTACGCCCTCGATCTCGCCACCGTCCACCGCCTGTGCCAACGCATAGACGCCCTTCTCGCCTCCGACGAAATCGACGGCATCGTCGTCACCCATGGCACCGATACGATGGAAGAAAGCGCGTTTCTCGCGTGGCTCCTCGTTCACTCCCCCAAACCCGTCGTCTTCACCGGTGCGCAACGCCACGCGGGCGAACCCGATACCGACGGGCCGCGCAATATCCGCGATGCGATCCTCGCCGCCGCCGCCCCCGCGCTGCATGATCTGGGCGCGGTGATCGTCTTTGAGGGCGATATCCACGGCGCGCGCTACGTCACCAAAACCCACACCGCGCGCACCGATACCTTCCGCTCGAACGGGCATGGCAAACTGGGCGAGATTGATCTGGGCGATGTGCATCTTTACACCCGCCCCGCCCATCCGCGCCGCCCGCTGGCAGTGCCCGCGCTCGATCCCGATGTCGAGCTGATCTCCCTCGGCCTCGGCACCACGCCGCGCTTGATGACCTGGGCGAAGGATAGCGGCGCCTCGGGCATCGTGCTCGCCGCATTCGGACGCGGCAATGCCCCGCAGGGCTTCGCCGAGGCCACCCGCGCCTGTCTCGCAAACGGTCTGCCCGTGCTGATCGGCTCGCGCTGCCCCGAGGGCCGCACCCGCGCCGTCTACGGCAATGACAGCGGCGCACATACGTTGATCGAGGCCGGCGCGCTTCTCACCGGCGATCTCTCCCCCGTCAAAGCCCGCCTGCTCCTCGCCGCCCTCCTCGCGCGCTCTGAGCGCGGCGATCAGCTCAAGGCCACGCTCAAGGCCTATTGCTGAGGCCACACCCCTGTGCGGGATTTCGCCGCCCCGCACAGCCGCCCTCTACAGTCTGCCGCGCCGATGCTAGGGTCGGGGATGAGCGCCCCGCGGCGCTCTCCCCGCACCCAAAGCGAAAGGCGCGCCCATGGCACCCTCCTTCGGAACAAGCGGCCTGCGCGGCCTTGTTACAGAGCTCACCCCCGATCTCGTCACGGGCTATATCCACGCGTTCCTCAGCACGCTGAGCGGATGCGATACGCTCTTCGTCGGGCGCGATCTGCGCGCCTCCTCCCCCGAAATCGCGGCCTGTGTGATTGACGCCGCCCGCGCGGCAGGCGTCCACGCCGTCCCCTGCGGCGCGCTGCCAACCCCCGCACTGGCACTGGCGGCGATGCACGCCAAGGCCGCCGCCGTGATGGTCACGGGCAGCCACATTCCCGCAGATCGCAACGGGCTGAAATTCTACACCCCAGCAGGCGAAATCAGCAAAGCAGACGAGGCCGCGATCAGCGCCGCTTACAAAGCAAACACCCGCCTGACAGCCGCCCTCCCCGCCACGCTGACCGATGCCGCTGAGGCCGCCACCGCCGCCTATGCCGCGCGCTACATCGAGGCCTTCGGCCTCACCGCGCTCAAAGGCCTGCGCATCGGGATCTACCGGCATAGCTCGGTCGCCCGCGACCTGCTGCAAGAGGTGTTCTGCGCGCTTGGCGCCGAGGTCATCCCCCTCGGCCATTCGGAGACCTTCCTCCCCATCGATACCGAAGCCATCAGCGATGAGATGCGCGCGCAACTCCGCGACTGGTGCAGCACCCATGCGCTCGATGCGATTGTCTCCACCGATGGCGATGCAGATCGCCCGATGCTCACCGCCGCTTCCGGTGCGGTGATTGCGGGCGATATTCTCGGCGTGCTCACCGCCCGCTTCCTCGGGGCGCAACAGGTCGTCACCCCGATCTCCTCAAATGATATGGTCCGCCGCCTGCCGGAGTTCACGCAGGTCACCCTCACGCGGATCGGCTCGCCCTTCGTGATTGCCGCGATGCAGGAGATCCTCGCCGCAGATCCGACCGCGAAGCCCATCGGGTTTGAGGCCAGCGGCGGCTTCCTCCTCGGCTTCCCCGCATCAGCGCCCGCGCAAGACATCGCGGCCCCGCTGGAACCGCTGCTCACCCGCGACAGTCTCTTGCCATTGATCGTGCCGCTGCTCGCCGCGCGGAAGGCGGGCAAAGATCTCGCGGCGCTGATCGCCGATCTCCCGCCGTGCTTCACCGCCGCCGACCGTATTCAGGGCATCAACGCCGACAAATCCGCCGCCTTCCTAAACCGGCTAATAGACTCTATTCCGGCGCGTAGAGCCTTTTTTGAGCCATTCGGCACGATCAAATCCCATGATCTGACCGACGGGCTGCGCCTTGATTTTGAGAGCGGCGATGTGATCCACCTGCGCCCCTCCGGCAACGCACCAGAGTTCCGCATCTATGCCCAATCGGGCACGCAGGAATCGGCGCGCGTTTTGGTGGCAGCAGCCATGAAAGCCGTCTCGGCGGAGGTGCTCTAAGCCATAAAAATAGACCCTATTGCGCGCAATAGGGTCTATTTCCTCAGCTATGCCACCTTTGGATCAGCGCTTTTTCATCGCGTCCAGCAAGGCAGATCCAAAGCCCCCGATGGCACCATCCCCGCTCGGTGCTGCGCCGCCTTTCGGTCCGGCCTGCATCGGCATCTTGGCACCGCGCTTGCCCGCTTCTTGCCGCGCGCCCTGCCCTTCGGCCTTGCGCTCCGCTTGGCGGTCCGCCTGCGCCTCGCCGCCACCATCCTTGCGCATCGTCAGTCCGATCCGCTTGCGCGGAATATCCACTTCCGTGACGCGCACCTTCACCACATCGCCCGCTTTCACGACCTCATGCGGATCTTTCACGAACCGGTCTGCAAGCTGGCTGACATGCACCAGCCCATCCTGATGCACGCCAATATCCACAAACGCGCCGAAGGCGGCAACGTTGGTCACCGTGCCTTCCAACAGCATCCCCGGCTTCAGGTCTTTGATATCCTCGACCCCATCGGTGAAGCTCGCAGTGACAAAATCAGGCCGCGGATCGCGTCCTGGCTTCTCCAATTCGGCGAAAATGTCCCGCACCGTGGGCAGGCCGAAATTTTCCGTCACAAATTGCGAAGCATTCAATGATTTCAAAGCGTTATCATCGCCCATGATCTGCCGGAGGTCACGGCCACAGGCTTTGACGATCTCCCGCGCCACGCCGTAGGCTTCGGGGTGCACCGAGGAGGCATCCAGCGGCTCCACCCCGTCGCGGACCCGCAAAAAGCCCGCGCATTGCTCAAACGCGCGTGGCCCCAACCGCGCGACCTTGAGCAATTCTTTACGGCTCTTGAACGCACCGTTCGCATCGCGATGTGCCACGATCGTTTCCGCCAAAACCGGCCCCAAGCCCGACACCCGCGCCAGTAGCGGCGCGGAGGCCATGTTCAGATCGACGCCAACCGCGTTCACCGCATCCTCAACCACCGCCTCCAGCGAGCGGCCCAGACGGTGCTGATCCACGTCATGCTGATACTGCCCGACGCCAATCGACTTCGGCTCGATCTTCACCAGTTCCGCCAGCGGATCTTGCAAACGCCGCGCAATGGAAACTGCGCCCCGCAGGGAAACGTCTAAATCGGGAAACTCCTTTGCGGCCAATTCCGACGCCGAATACACCGACGCCCCCGCCTCCGAGACGATCACCTTGGTCGGCGCTTTCACCCCTGCGGGCAGCGCCTTGAGCGCTTCGGCCACCATCTTCTCGGTCTCGCGCGAGGCAGTGCCGTTGCCAATCGCGATCAGCTCGATCTTGTGCTTCGCCACCAACGCCATGATCGTCGCCATCGCGCCGCGCAGATCGTTCTTGGGCTGGAACGGATAGAGGGTTTCTGTCGCCAGCACCTTGCCCGTCGCATCCACCACAGCGGCTTTCACCCCCGTCCGAATCCCCGGATCGAGGCCCAAAGTCGGGCGCGCGCCGGCGGGTGCCGCGAGCAAAAGATCCTTGAGATTCCGCGCGAAGACGCCAATCGCCTCTTCCTGCGCGCGTGCCCGCAAATCGCCCAGCAAATCCAGCATCATCGTCATCGCCAGCTTCACCCGCCAGACCCAACCCGCCACACCGCGCAGCCATTTATCGCCTGCCCCGTCACCGCGCACCTCCAGCGCGGCCCCGACCATTGCCTCGGCCCGCGCCGCCCCCGTCTCCGGATCCGGCGCAATATCGAGCGTCACCACGCCTTCATTCGAGGCCCGCAACATCGCCAAAGCACGATGCCCCGCCACTTTGGACCACAGCTCGCGGTGATCGAAATAATCGGAGAATTTCGCGCCCTTCTCCTCTTGCCCCGCCACCACGCGCGAGACCAAAAACGCTTCGCGCTGCATGAAGGCGCGCAGATCGCCCAAGAGCTTTGCGTTCTCCGCCAGCCCCTCGGCGATGATATCGCGCGCGCCGTTGAGCGCATCTTTCACCGACGGCACCGCTTCCGTCACATATCCTGCCGCCAGCGCCTCGGGATCAGCGCGACGATCCGCAAGAATCGCCTCGACCAGCGGCTCCAGCCCGTTCTCCCGCGCGATCATCGCCTTGGTGCGGCGCTTGGGTTTATAGGGCAGATAGATGTCTTCCAACTCGGATTTCGTGACCGCTTTCGCGATGTTTTTCGCCAACTCTTCCGTCAGCTTGCCTTGGCCCTTGATCGTCTCGGTGATTGTGGAGCGCCGCGCCTCCAATTCGCGCAGATAGCCCAAGCGCTCGTTGAGGGTGCGCAGCTGGGTATCATCCAATCCGCCCGTGACCTCTTTGCGGTAGCGCGCAACGAAAGGCACGGTGGCGCCGCCATCCAGCAATTCGACCGTGGCAGTCACTTGGTTCGGGCGCGCGCCGATTTCCTGCGCGATGATCTGGGCGATGCGGGTTGCGGTATCCAAGGCGGCCTCCATGTTGTTCTCCGGCGAATGCGAATCCGGAGGGCCTTGATAGCCGCCCCAGCGGCCCGCGCCAACACGGGAGTTGCGCGCCATCACGCGGCGCGGCGAACCGCTGCCAGATCTTCCCCGCGGGGAAGGTTTCGGCCGGAGCGGTACTCCAACCCGTTGCACCGCCCCCCAAATCAAAACCTTCCCCGCGGGGAAGATCGGCCCGAGGTGAGGGGGACGCGCAGGCGAGGGGCAGGCGGGGAGGGCAGGCGGGGAGGGCAGGCGGGGAGGGCGGCGCTGTTCCATAGCCCCTTTCACTGTGCGCCGCGCATAAAAAAACCTTCCCCGCGGGGAAGGTTTCTCTCTCTGAGCATGGCGGAAAAGCTTACTCCAACTGATCCAGCATCAGCCGCAGCGCGGCCTCCAACCGCCGTCGATCCAACGCCGAAAAGTCTCTATCCAAGCGGATTTCGAGCCTTCCATTCGCTGCGGTGCATTTCGCAGAGCCGATCTTGGAGCCAACTTGGAACGTGGTTTTCGCCTTGCCGCTGACGGTGCCCTCGGCCTTTGCCTTCGGCGCGCGGGGCAGGGGCACGTCTTCCTCATCTTCGCCAATCCCGCTCGCGCGGCGCAGGATATCCAGCTCATCCGTCACCGAGCGATTGTCAAACCCGCGCAGCTCGTTGCGGATCGTTGCCACGATATCGGGGCGCTCTTCCAACATCCCCGCCAGCTTCAACCCCAGCGCGCGGGGCACATGCTGAATGAACCGCAGATCTTCGCCGAGCCGCTCCACCAGCTTGATGAAGCCGCGAATATAGGAGCGCTTCTGATAGCCCGCCGATTGGAACAGCTGCGCGACAGCCTTCTCGGGATCGTTCTCCGCGGTGGAGGGATCGCGCGCATAGTTGAGCGCGAGCGTCGCCATCTCGCCAAAGGAGATATCCTTGCGCACGAGGTTCTCATCCACCATCCGGCGGTAGAGCATCTCAATACCTTCCCCGCGGGGAAGGATTCCGGCAGGGATCGCGGCCCAAGTCTCGTCGCCGGTTTCCTCCAACAGCGCCTTATAGGCGGAGAGGCGGCGATAGCCTTGGATCAGCTCAAACCGGCCATCGTCGCGGATTTCCAACCGGATCGGGTTCGAGAGACCGACTTCGCGGATCGACGTGACCAGCTCGGAGAGCTCGTAATCATCCCCCTTGGCGCGGTCACGGGTGAGCTTCCACGTCTCGATCTGATCGAGCGGCACCAGATCGACGATCAACCCGAGGCGTTTGATCCGCACATGTTCGGCGGCCAGCGCATCATTCTCGGCGCGGATCTGATCCTCAATCGCGCGCCGATCCCGCAGGCTGCCCGCGTTCTCGGAAATCGCAGTCGCCATCGGGCCGCGGCGTTGACCGGGGGCAGGGGCGTTCACCGGCGCGGCGGCGGTCTCCTCTTCCTCGGGGATGTCGATATCGAATGTGAAACGCTTCTTGCTCATTCGCTCTCCTCCACATGGTCCCATGCTTTCAGGAAACAGTCCTTGAATTCATCATAGCCACGATCAAAGCTGGCTCGGGCGCGGCGCCATGTCTCGCGGGTCATATTGCGGTAGTCGATCTCATAGACCGAGGAGAGGAAGCGGCCGGATTGTTCCACGGCGCGGGTCATCTCGATCGGGTGTTCGGCGAGCCTATCCCCAAATACCTTTTTAAAGGCATCATACATCGCACGGTGCAGATCATTGCCCGGCTCGAACCGCGTCATCAGGAAGCGGATATCGAGGAAGGCTTTCGGCAGCTTCATCTTCCCCGCGGGGAAGGTTCCGTCAAACCCGTGCGAGAGATCGCCCAAGGCTTCCGCGAGCTGACCGATGAAGGAGGTGGTGCTGTCATATTCCCAATAGCCGGGGCCGGAGGGGATATAGAGCACATCCGCCGCGAAGACAGCGTTCATCGATTGGTAGCCGATCGCGGGCGGGCAATCGAAGACGATCACGTCATAGGCGTCGTCGGGGATCGAATCCAGATAGCGCGAGACGGCGGCGAAGAACGACCATTCGGGGTTCATGTGGCGGTACTGCGCGGAGGCGAACTCAACGAAGGCCGCGTTGGCGCAGGACGGGATGATGTCGATGGTCGGCCAGGCCGTCGGACGGAGGAAGTCCGAGACCCGCAGCTCGCCCAAGCCCAGATCGCGGATCGAGGCAGGGATCCGGCGCTGCGGCACCGAGGTACCAGATTCGGCGGCGCGGGGCCCGGCGTTCATCCGGTCGGTCTCGCGGATCAGATCGCGCGCCATGATGCCCCAGACGGTGAGATCCTCGGACACATCGTATAGCCCCATCGAATGGGTGAGGGTCGCTTGCGGATCGAAATCCACCATCAAGACGCGATACCCGTCGAGCGCGGCCGCATGCGCCATATGCAATGCGACGGTGGATTTGCCCGCGCCGCCTTTGAAGTTGGCGACCGCGACACGGATCGCGCGCTTGTTCGCGGGGCGCTTGGGCATCAACGTGGCGCGGTTCACCTTCATCTTCCGGCGCAGCTCGTTGATCTCTTGCAGCGAGAACCAACGCTGGCGACCGTCTTCCTCCACCTCACCGCCCGGAAGATCCGGATCGGCGGCAAGGCGGCCACGGAAGGTCGACTGATTGATCTTGAAGATCAGCTCCGCGACTTCCCAGCTCGAGAAGCGGCGCAGCGACTTCTCATGCTCGGGCGAGAAGGTCTGGCGGCGGATGAATCCCTGCATCTTGAGCGATTGCGCTTGCAGGGCTGCGAGGTCCTCATGGGTAAACATGCTCGTTTCCGTTTCTTCTAGGACGTTAAATAACTCTGATCCCGTAAATACGCCGGATTTGCCGAAATGGCAAAATCTAAGTTATCCTGATTCCGATTTTATGCCGCAGGCGCGCAGGGCCTTACGGATAAGGCGCAAAGCCCCGAATCGCGGGATCAATCCAAACGCACCGCGCCGAACGAAACGCGGACCGATCTGCGCCGCCAAAGATCCGTCCTCAGCCCGTTAGAGACTATATAGGGGGACAGAACCGCAGTCTCCGCTAGGTCTTGAGGGGACATTTCCGTCTAATAGGGGGACAAACTGGATGTCCCCCTTAACCAATATACCCTTATCTTTAGATTTTTGATGCGAGCAGGAAGAAGCGGCTCCTTGGAGAAGTCCTTGACAGAATCGAACAACCGGACGCAAATTGATGAAAGTTATTGATTAGCGTTGCGGTTCCCTGCAAAAGGGGTGGAGAGGTGAGGCGACCGAGTCGTCTCAACGGGCCAACACCGATCCTCATTCGACGTGCCGCAGCTCGCAGAGGCATCCCGCGCAAAATGGGACGTCCCGGAGACGCCGATCACAGGGTGCGAGAAATCGCGCTGATCCCGCTTTATCGGGGGATCGGTCGATGAGCACAACGAGAGAGACGGGCATTTTGCCTGAAAAACGTGCTTTTGGCCGGATAAGGCCTTGAGCGCAAAGGCGAAGATAAAACACCGCAGGCCACAAGCTTGCAAAAAACAATACCGCATTTGGGCGGAAAATCGAGGCGAAGGGGGCAAATGCCCTCCAACTCTCGATGTGACCGAGACCAAGAAGGGGCCCAAGCCCCCGCGACCCAGAGGCATGACCAAGAGGAGGCACAAGCCTCCCGATCGAGGGCAGAGCGATGTTGATGAAAAAAGCCGTTGGCCGCAACGGAGCCGAACGCAAATATGATCTGCTCACGGTGCTGGGCAGCTACGCGCTCTCACAGGGCAAAAGCCTCCAGCGTCAAACCCTGCGGCTGATCTGCCTGATCACAGCGCGCTACAACTGGCAGAACGACGAGCTCTCGGTCGCGCAAACCGATATCGCGCGGCTGTGGTCCGTGGACCCGCGCACCGTCAAGCGCGAGATGTGCAGCTTTCGCGAACGGGGGTGGTTGTTCGAGAAACGCGCCGCCGCCCGTGGCCGTGTCACCCTCTACGGCTTGGGCATCCCGCAAATCCTCGATGACACCCGAAGCGCGTGGGAAAAGGTTGGCCCTGATCTCGTGGCGCGGCTGGTGCCAGCAGAACCAGCCCCCGAGCCGGGTAATATCATTCCCTTCCCGCAGGTCAGCCTGCCCGCAAGCGACACTGTCTGGGGGCAGATCGCGCAGCGCCTGAGCCTAGAGCACCCCGCCGCCTATCAGGCGTGGTTCGCTGGGCTGGACGCGCAAGAGGGCGAGGAGGGGGTCTTGATCCTCAAATCCCCCTCCGGTTTCCACGCGCGCTATGTGGAAACCCATCTGCGCACGATCTTAGACCGCACAGCGGCGCAGGTCGCGCCCCAGCTTCATCGGATCAAGCTGATCTGACCGCGGAGACGGAGTCCCCGCGCCACTGAGGCGCGGCCTACGCGCGCGGGGAACCGCGCCCACAGCGCAGCGCGTTCTCCCTTATGTGAGACATCCGCTCAGCTCTCTCAGGCGCACGCTTCAGAGCGATGGAAACGCAGGGCGGAGAGAAGCGCCGATCATGGGGCGTTCTCGCCCTTTTGTAATCGTGGGACATCATCATCCGTTCAGCCTGGCCGATGCGACGCGCCCAATACCCTATAGCCGCAGATATAACGGCACGGCCTATCGCGCGACCGACCGAGTAGAGAAGGTGCCGCGCATGCGGATCCGCCGTGCTTGATACGTTGCCACATATGTCGTGACATCCCAGGCGCCCCTCGGATCTGCCCTGAGACGGGATGGCAGGCAGCCCCGCTCTAGGGAACGCGCTCTCGTCAGAGACCCTATACGCCGCGCGGCCAATTCTGAGGCAGGGCTATAGGGAGAGGCGCGGTCATCGCGCAGAGACCCCAGACCGAAGAGAGGCATTGCAGTCTTAGCTACCCATCTGGCTGTGGAATACTTGGGCGCGATATCGGCGCGGCACCCTGATCGAAGCGCCGACAGCCCCTGAACCCGCTTGCACGCGCGCGGCGCAGATGGGGGCGGGAGGGACATGTCAGACGGCTTCCCCCGGAGCTGTGAGCGCCACCCTGCGGCACTCTCCCCTTATATGGCCACGTCGCGCGCGGACCGGCTGGAAAGGGCAGGGGTGATTTTCCGGGGCTATGCGCCCTCTCTATGGTGGCGGGTTTCGATAGCGGCTCGTTATCCGCGTCTGATCTTTGGTGGGGGAGGGGGCATGATGCTGGCATCGGCGTCTCGTGGCGCGCTCCGTCAGGGGGTGGTGAGTCCTGCAGGGCGGACTTGGGAGTTTGATTCTGGTCTCGCAGTTTTTGTGGGCTGGTTTGGGTTTT
>JBLXEV010000012.1:0-127437 GCA_048262715.1 Paracoccaceae bacterium | reverse complement strand
GACACCCTACGAATACATCTGCAAGATCTGGACATCCGAGCCAGACAGATTCATCCTAAATCCGATCCACCAGATGCTGGGACTGAACACCTAGGCTCAGGACCCATTAATCGACTTGAGGCTACGAGGCTTGCATGATTCACCGTCCCCGAACCAAAGGGGGTATGATGAGCAATCTGTATTGGCTGAGCGAGTCTCAGATGGAGCGGCTAAGGCCTTATTTCCCAAAGAGCCATGGCGTGCCACGCGTCGATGACCCGTTGCCCGGCAGGTGATGCGCAGCATTGCCGAGAGGGGGCGGGTCCTCAGCGGTATTATCTTCATCAATCGCAACGGCTTGCGCTGGCGTGACGCGCCGCGGGAGTATGGGCCGCACAAGACGCTCTACAACCGATGGAAAAGGTGGAGCGATATGGGCGTGTTCGCCAGGATCATGACGGGCCTGGCGGCAGAGGCACCCGACAACAAGACGATCTCCATCGACGCGACCTACCTCAAAGCACACCGCACGGCCTCAAGCCTGGGGTCAAAAAAAGGGGGCGTGGACGTCTGATCGGTCGCACGAAGGGCGGTATGAACCGTTGCCTGGCAGCGGATTGGCACAATCCGTGAGAAGGACTAAGCTGCATGCCGTCACCGATGCGCGTGGGCGGCCCATCCGGTTCTTCATGACGGCTGGTCAGATCAGCGACTACACTGGAGCGAGGGCATTGCTGAGCAGTCTTCCGACCGCGGACTGGCTCTTGGGGGACCGGGGATATGACGCGGATTGGTTCCGCGAAGCCCTTGTAGACAAGAAAATAACGCCCTGCATCCCCGGTCGAAAGTCACGCGACAAGCCCGTCAAATACGACAAGCGCCGCTACAGAAAGCGCAACCGGATCGAAATCATATTCGCACGTTTAAAGGACTGGCGGCGCGTCGCCACGCGCTATGACCGAAGTCCCAAGGTCTTCCTTTCTGCCATCGCTCTCGCCGCAACCGTGATCTTTTGGTTATGCGTCCAGAGCCTAGCAGCGTAGTGGAGGGCAGTAGATGTTCGCGTTGTAAAATGCGAAAGGGGCTGAACTAAATTAAGAACTTATAATATTAATCGCTGGTATTCCAATTTAGCATTTCTAGGTATGCGTCAATGCGATCTCTGGCGAATCGCGAGGATTCAGCTTCTTTTCTCTTAATTAACTCTTGAGAAAGAGATTCTCCCCACCGCAGATCATCTTCGCATGCTGGTCCAGTTATATCTTTCAGACGAGCACTGATGCCATAGAGAATGGTTCGCTGATCAGCTGGCGATAATCCTTCAAATGAAGCTAAAAAATCAGAAATTTCAATATAGGATAAAATTGGCACGCTTGAATATTTGTTTTGTTCGTATCGCATGCTTATATCTCTGTAGAACCCTTGAGGGGATTTTGAAATACTATCTAGTACCTGTGGAGCAAATTTTTTTTGCTAAACTTAATGTGGCCTCTATTCTCATTTCGTTTAAAATTTCTCTAAGATGTTTAAACGTAATTTGCGCTGAACTAGAAGAGCTTTCTGAAATCGCATAGCCACGGTTCAGCTTGTCCTCCTGAATGTTAATGTAAAGATCGCGGGGCGCATTGAATTCATACGGAGGGATATTATCAAGTTCTTTCAATTTTTGGAGATGCTCGGTGCATGCGTTTTCGATTTCGGAGATGGATTTTTCTATAATACCTTGGTCTGCGTACTTTATGAGAATGGCAAATGTGTGTAAAATATGTGGAGGAGGTAACGGTTCGAATTGTTCAATCTGATTTTGAGCTGCCTCGAGCGCATGCTCAAGAGTTGAGACGTCGTGTTGAAAACTGTCCCAAAGTAATTCCCAAGGTTGAAAATCTTCCTTTGGTTTAAATAATGGACTGTTTTCTAGGTCGTCTCGGATGGCTTCCTCGTCGAACAAACCATCGCAAATAATGCTTTCCCAGCGAGCGGCCGCCAAGGTGAAAGGCAGCGACTGTATCATTGAGTACTTTTCGATGAACTTTTCAAGTTCGTTGTCAGAGTCGGAGCTGTTCTTAGTCGCTTGACGCCACGAGAGAGTTGTGAGGGATTCTGGGTTACATACTTTCCGAATGTGTTCTCGTGTTATCGACTTTAGGCGCCATTCAATACCCAATGCAACAAGAATGAACGAAAGAGATCTTGATGCGGATTCGTGTTTTGCATGCACATCGTCCAATGCCTCGTAAAGGCGACAAAGATCGATAACTGCATAGCGTAATAGACGCAGGTTGTGTGATGCTGAAGCGCGAAATGCAGATTTAATATCTGTGTGGTGTTTTTTAATCCATTCAACTTGCTGATTATTAGCTATATCTGCTGTGAAGGTATCTAATGCTGAGTCAATATCGGGAATAACTTTTATCTGCTGGCCGACAATTTTCTCAAGCTGTGCATTATCATCTTTTGGCATATGATCATCATGGGAAACGATTACAACCTTGAATCCCAGTTCCTCAACGTATGTGTTTATTACACCAAAAATGACTTTGCGATCCGATATGGGGCATCGTTCCAAGTCGTCAAAGACAATAACCTTTTCGTTTGGAAGGTTCTTCCTTGCAATTGCCGCTGCCGCGGACGCCAACGCTCCTGCAACGACCGACAGTCCGTTAATTTTGAGGCTTCGTAGTGCTTCGAGGCCTGCCGTTATTGTTTTTAGTCTTCCGCGCTCCGGCGCAACTGCTGCAAACACTTCCCCGTGTATTTCCTCAACAGAAGACAAGCCGTATAGCTTCACATATGCGCAGCTTCTAAGGTTATCTTTTACATAGTGTGTTTTCCCCGCACCCCATTGTCCAGTAACATGAACTGCATAGCCTGGTCTCGAAGTCCCTGCATAGTAATCTAAAAATTTCTTGAGTTCCTTGGTCAAGAGGAGCCTCCTTTGATATTATGTTGAAGAACTTCAAATGGATGCTACTCGCATTCCATGTGGCTACAAATGTATTTTTTCGAGCCGAGATTGCTGCGCCATGCTGGGTATTGATATAAGCACTGGTCGGAAGCGACCGCATACGGCCCCTTGCTCCTAGACGTTGCCGTTGTTCACTGCGAGCATCTGGTTGCTTGCTTTAGCTTTGTGGTTTCCGTTGAAGAGGGTGCGCTCCCTTCAGATTCTTCAAGTGGCTTTCGACACGCAGAAAGGGCCTTGTCCTCGGTTTTCCGCCTGCTGCAACTCTTCGTGTCAAACACTGCAGATTTTCGTGTCACGCTACAACAGCTGTGCGCTGACACATAAACCTGCAGTGATGCCGGAAGCGAGGGGAAGACCTCGGATGAAGGCGGATATCCCTGTGCAATAAGGCCAATTATGTAACTTACCGCCGACTGGCTGCTGAGGAGCCAAAATCTGCAGTGGATGCCCGTTTGGGGCTATTTTAGGCCGTAGGGGGCGCAGAAGGCTGCCCGAGGGTGTGGAGCCGAGCAACCGTTTAAAGGTCAATTTTTGTTGGCTTAAATTGCGCTTAAACTGTGGTTTTGCGGTCAAATCAGCATGTGGCGTGGTTGCGGAACATGCAACTACGTCCGCAAGTTCGAAAACTTGTTGCATGTTTGCTAAATCCCCTTGTTTTGTTAGTGATCGGGTGGCTGTCCCGTCGGCTAAGGAGGCGGCGAACATGCAACGGATCTAGTCGGATGACGCGTTTCCCGTGCAGCGCATCAAGTCTATGGTTTTTTGATTTGTGATCCCGTCGCACAGTGGGCGGTGAGGGGACCTTTGCTGCGGCGGCTATAGACGGCGGCTGTGCGCAGATACTGATCTTTGCAAACTTGTGAACCGTGGCCGCACTTGCCCAGCTTGCTACAAGCCATCGATCTCTAGCGAATCGCCGCTGTTGCAAAACTTGACCATGGAAGGCTGCTTCGGTAGCTGTGTCGTAAGGCTTGTCGCGATGATCGCGGCCCTAAGGCTTGCTCAAATAGCTTAGAGTTGTGTTGTCGTTAAGAAATCGTTTGAGGGAAATTAGCAAGAGCCGAAATGTCAGTAAAAAAAATAAAGATGCACATAGGGGCGCACGATATTTTTCCTAATCTTCTGGAAAATGTTGCAAATTCTCCTCTCTCGAATATGATTCATGGCGGGTTTCATGTTAAAACTTTGAGTCTTAAGGCGTTAATTAAACCTAATAAAACTCGAAAAATTATTGAACATGCAACCGTATTAGAGGGACTTGAGAGATCCGTCCCAGAAGATTGCGATTTCATATTTTTGTCCGATCATGGAATTCTTTGCCCACGCAATGAGGTCGTTTCTGGCGAGGGAATGTATGCGGCTTCGCTACCAATGATTGAAAGGTTGCATGCTTTTTCCCGAGGTTACGAACCAGAAGTTCACATCTGCATCATGCCTCAGCACGATTATCCTCTGGCAAAGAACTCAATGGGCACCAACGTCGCCGCTCTCTCTTGGGTGCCGCTTATCGCCCACGTTGCACATCTATTTAAAGGCTGTGCAGTCAAGGTTTGGTCTGTCGAAAACTTCAACGAGAGTGCCGTGGGATTTGTCTCTGACATATGCGGTATAGAATTGGGTGAAACTGAGATTGACGTATTGTACCCGTGGATCGAACGAGACCAAATGCGTCTTCGCAAGGAATATGGGCCAGATCTTATCTATGACGACCGTGCGCTGTCACTTGATCTGCAGTACGAAAGAGATGTCAATGATATTATAAAAATTCCTAATGTTGAGCTTTTATGTAAATGACTCTGTTTAGGTATGAAACTCCGGATTTTATTTTTAATCACATTCATAAGAGCGCAGGAACGTCGATACGTGAGTCGACTACTGCAAGGCTGATGGACCAAGTCGATGGGTTTTTTCCCGAGACGTGGAGGGATGTTTACTCTTTTTGCGTTGTTAGGCATCCCATTGAAAGATTTTTGTCGGCGATCAATATGTTCAAGTTCGGCTCTGAGAGCTTAATAAGCACTAATGATTTCTATAAAGAAGCGAGGCTTCCAGAGCTTACTGTTTCGCGTGCGCTAGATATTTTGATGGATTATGATATTCCTTTTGATCGCTCAGTTAGAAACGTTAATGCCAATTTGAAGCATCACCTACTTCCTCAGACGCATCCTTACCGCTGCGTGGGGGAAACGAAAGAGATATTTAGGTACGAAACCTTTTCTGAAGATATGGATATAGTCCGCGAGAGAATTGGATTACCTACAGAGATAGCTCGTGTCCGAACCGCAAAGATTGGCGTTCCTAAATTGAGCATTGAAGACTTAACTGCTCAGGAACTTGAAGAACTTATCGATATATACGGTGATGATTTATACCTGCTGAATTACGCGCCTCCCACTTTGGGTAAGCTAAAGTCATTTGGAGGAGAGCTTTGTGTGAGAAAAGTTGATGGTGAAGATAGACACATAAGTCCATGGGCCTATTTGCACGGACAAGATGCCTCTGACGCTCTGGAGCACTGCCTGCCGCCGGAAGATGTTGATTTGAGTCAATTGGCTCTTCAGCTCGTTGATGGAGCAGGTGCTCGTACATGGGCTGGTAGAGATAAGACCTTAGCAATGCATTTCCTGAAGTTGGAACCTGAGTTTGCCGAACGCTCGCGGCTATCTCATTTGATAGCATGCTGCATCGTGTGTATTCGGCGTGACATACTGAAGGACAGGGCAGTTCACCTATTCTTTAGAATTATGAATGAGCATTCTGAGTTTGTTGCTAAGGATCTCAATACGAGGTGGCTCGCCTCAGTCACCGATACGTATGTTGATATCTCCGATAGCGCGGTTGAGCGTGCCGTAGCATTGTCTGGTTCTGTAACAGCCGCTTTGGTTAAGATCGCTGAAACAGAAAGATTATTGTTTTACCCCAACCTTGAATCAGCGCCTAAGGTAAAGTTTAGGAAGGGCGGTGAGTTGTTTGATGGGGTGCTTTCTTTCTGGATTGAAAGTGGTGATATGATTGATAATTTAGTTAATCGCGTCGACATTGTTACATCGAACAACACCCCTATTTCTCTGATTGTGCGCGAAATCTTTACTCGCATTTCAACTTACAATACATTCTTTCAGCGAGCGATCAGCGCTGCCTATAGGGCATCGCCTTCATTAATCACATCTGATCGCCTTGCATTGTTAGAGGCTAGCATCGCGAAGCTTATCGCTGAAGCTAGACAAAAGTAGGTGTCAGCCCAGCGATTGGCCGCGCGCTTTAAGGTTTCGTTAACGTCTGACCATTATATGTTAGGTGCGGTAGCCGAGGGTGTGTGCAATGGAAGATGCCAGAATGCAAGAAATGGAGGCGGTACTGCTCGAGTACATCGAGCGTTACGGCTTGACGGAAAGGGCGCGAAAGCTGTTTTTAGTGGCCGTCCAAAGCCATTGTGATAGGCCGCGCAGTTGTTCACTTGATCAGCGTGGCATCGTGGATGATTGAACGAGCGAAATTCGCAGGACTAATCACGCATCTTTAGAGGTCCGCAAAGCAGAGATTTGGCCTATGCGCTCCAAACGTCTGCTCCGCTATGGGAGCTATCATCCGCTGTGCCTAGAACGAAGGTGGCCCATGCCCGTTTCCTGTCTGCTCTGACCTGATAGCTGTTGACCGCCTCGGAAGTGGTTAGCGAGAACTTAGTTTTAGTTAAGATGCTGTTTTTAAATTGTTTTTTGAAATCTTCTATATGCCTAGCAATTTTTATTTTTGCTAGGTAGGATCGTGCCTAGCAAAACCTGAAAGTGATAGGCATGACCCCGCTAAGTAGCATAGCCATGAGCGCTTACACCGATCTGGTCCGGCTGTTGAAGGACGACGCGCTGTCGGGCATCGACGGCAAGCCGAGCCTGAAGCAGCGCGACGGGAAGGCTTATTGGTATGCCGCGCGCCGCGTCGGGTCGGATATGCGTTTTTCCTACATTGGCGAGGACACTGCGGAAACGCGTTTGCGGATCGAGCGCATCGAAGAGCTGCGCATCACCGCTAAAGAGCGGCAGGTCGAGCGGGCGCGGCTCGTTCGCCTACTCCGGGCGGAGGGCATGACGCCGACCGACCGCGCGACCGGCTCCATCTTGTCCGCAATGGCGGGCGCCGGGACGTTCCGTTTGGGCGGCACCATCGTCGGCACGAATGCGTTTCGCCTCTATGAAGGTGAACTGGGGATCCGCCTCCCTTTGGGTGGGGTGGCCAATACCGGCGATATCGACATCGCCCAGTTCGAGAAACTCAGCCTCGCGCTGCAGGATCAGGTCAGCCCGAGCTTGGAGGAGACGTTCTCGACGTTGAAATTCAGCCCGCTGCCCGGTCTCACACCGGGCAAAATTTGGCGATGGGCACAAGGCGGCAGCGGCCAGTTGGTCGAGTTCCTCACGCCTGCATTTGGGGAGGAAACCATCCGCGCGCTTCCCGCACTCGGCGTCAGCGCCCAAGCCTTGAACTATCTAAACTTTCTGATTGCCGAACCGATTTATGCGGCGGTGATCTATCGGTCCGGCGTCCTCGTGCAGGTGCCGCGCCCAGAACGCTATGCGATTCATAAACTCATCGTTGCAGATCGAAGGCGCGACGGCGCTGGAAGCTTGAAGGCCTCGAAGGACAGGGAACAAGCTGCGTTTCTCATTGAAGCGATGGCGGAAGATCGTCCTGGTGACCTGTCCCAAGCCTATGCTGCGGCAATGGAGGTCGGCCCCCGCTGGCGCGAACACATCGCAAATTCGTTAACGCGGATGCCCGCCACGCAGGAAATTTTGAACAGCCTATAGTCGCGAGTTACCTCTCACCCAAACGTATGCCCCGACCACACCACCTCACCGATGACCTTCAGGGCGTTGGCGTCTTCGCCTTTGCGGATGTCGAGCGGGAATTGGGGGTTGTCGGAGCGGATGATTAGGGTTTGGTCGTCCATGCAATCTAGCCGTTTGACCTTTGAGTGACCGCCATCGTTGAAGGCGTAAATGCGGCCTGAGCGGATCTTGGTTTTGGATTGGTCGATCAGGACCAGATCGCCATCGTGCAGGGTGGGCTGCATGCTTTCGCCGCGCACTTTGACGAGGCAGGCGTTGGACGGGGAGACGCCAACACGTTTGAGCCAATCGTGACGGAAGGCGAGCATCTCTGACACCTGTGCATCGCCGTTCTCGGCACCGTTCCCAGCAGAGAGCTCGACATCGAACCGGCGAACCGGCGTGAACTGGTGTCCATCAATCTCGGTGACTTCGACGGGGCCGGTTTCGCGGCGCGGGCCGAAATAGAACTCGAGATCCAGAGCTTGGGCGATTTCTGCTGCTTTCTCGAAATTCGGGGTCGAGCGTTTGCTGTCTGCCCGCACCACACCCCGAATATAGCCTTGCGGCAGCCCAGCACGAAGCTCGGCCTGATTAACGTTCAGTCCGAGTTCTTCTAGGCGAGCCAATACGACATCCGCAAACGGCATGGTGCATTCCCCAAGGTGTAGTTGGGACAATGCCCAATATTTTGCGCGTTGACAATTGGGTAAAATCCTAATTAATGTATTAGGACATAGCCCAACTAGGAGATTGCGATGAGCGCGGCACAGATTTTGGAGATCGCGGAGCTGTATGCGGGACATTGCAAGCTGAAGCTGTCGACCGTTGGGGCTTACGCAGCCAACGACGGAAAGTTCTTTGGCAGATTGATCGACGGCTATGACTGTCGGACGAGAACGGCACAGAGGATTTTGGCTTGGTTCTCTGAAAACTGGCCCGCAGATCTGGAGTGGCCAAAGGCAATCTCTCGCCCCTCAAAACGCGGGGGGGGCGGTGTGATGATGCCCTCGATTTACCGCCGCTTGATGCGGATTGATCGCTGGTTCGAGTGCACCGTCGCTGGTCGCATATTGGGCGGCTTCGTCTTCGCACTCCTCTCCTTTGAACTCTTCTTCCTGTTTGGGATTTTCCAATGACACCGACGCTTTTGAAGCTTGAGACGGTCGCGGTGGCCGAGGTTCACACGCAGGGGCGGCTGCGCCCGGTATCGGCGGCAGCGGTGGCGAGTTTGGTGGCGTCGATCACCGAGCTGGGCGTGATGAAGGACGCGATCCATGTGCGCAAGAAGCACAATGGCGAGCTGCATCTGATCGCGGGGGCGCACCGTTTGCAGGCGGCGGTTGAGATAGGCTGGGCTGAGGTTCCGGCCAAGGTCTGGACCGATGTGACCGACGATTGGGCGCGGCTGATGGAGGTCGATGATAATATCGCAGGGGCGGAGCTGACCGCGCTGGACACCGCAGTGTTCTTGGCAGAGCGGAAGCGGCTGTATGAAAAGCTCCATCCTGAAGCGAAGCAAGGTTTTGCTGGCGCCGCGGCTCGTTGGGATGCAACGGACACGATGTCCGTTGCATCGTTTGCGGCCGCAACGGCTGAAAAGTTCGGCCTAACGGATCGCCACGTTCGCCGGATGGTTGCGGCGGGCGCGGCGCTGTCGCCGCAAGAGGCGCAACAACTGCGCGAGGCGCAAAAGCCAGTCACGCTTAAGGACTTGCAGGTCATTGCTAAGGTGAAACCTGCCGAACGGCGTGAGATCGTTGCGCAGCTTGTGGTCGGTGAGGCCAAGTCCGCAGCGGACGCCTTGAAACGGCATCTGCAAACGACAGGCCAAGCGCCTGTGAAACGCGATTTAGATCCCGTTGAAGCTGCGTTCAAAGCGCTGCGCGAGGCATGGTCCCGCGCGCCCAAGGCGGCCAAGCTGCGGTTCGTCGGGGAGCTTTTCCCCGAGATGGAACAGCTGGCACACGAGCTGGTGTCTGAAGGCTGGGAGGCAGAGGCCCCCGCTGACGCAGCGGAGATCGCAGCCCAATGACCCGTATTCAACGCCCTGATCAGGATTGGTGGACGGCGGCTGAAATCGCTGACGCGGGCTTGCCCGATATGCCGACCTCTCGGCAGGGCGTGGAGCAGATCCTAAAGTTTCAAGGCTGGCGCACCCACCCTGAACTGGCGCGCAGGCGGGCAGGGCGGGGTGGTGGTTGGGAGTATAGCCCCAAGCTGTTCCCCGCGCGGGCGCAGCGGCATTTGACCGAACTGGCGATGGGCAAGGATGCCGCCGCGCCGAATGCACCGGCCAAGCTGGATCGGGACGAGGCATGGATCTACTACGAGAAGCTGCCGCAAAAGGCCAAAACCGAGGCGGCGCGGCGCTTGGGCGTGATCCAATCCGTTGAGGGCTTGATCGGGGCCGCGATCAGCAAGCAGCTCGCGGTGATCGATGTCGCGAATCTCAGCGGGATCTCGGCGCGCACGATCTGGAACTGGTTCACGCTGATCGAGGGGATCTCCGAGGTGGATCGGCTGGCCTATCTCGCGCCGCGTCACCGTGTTGGTGCGCGTAAACGGCCGATGGCGGAGTTCTCCGAGGACTTCTTCTCTTGGATCAAGTCCGACTATCTGCGCCCTGCAGCCCCGTCGTTTTCTACCTGCTATCGCCGCGCGGTGAGCCTCGCGCCGAAGCAGGGCTGGGTGACCGCGCCCGAGCGCACGATGCGCCGCCGCCTTGATGCGGAGGTGCCGAACGCGGTGCAGGTGTTGGCGCGCAAGGGCCGTGAGGCGCTCAAGCATATGTATCCGGCGCAGACGCGGGACAAAACCTGCCTGCGCGCGCTGGAGGCCGTCAACGCCGACTTCCACAAGTTCGACGTGTTTGTCGAATGGCCGATGCAGCCCGGCGATACAAAGCCGGTCATCGGGCGGCCCCAGATGTGCGCGTTTCAGGATATTTTCTCGGGCATGATCCTGTCTTGGCGGGTCGATAAGACACCCAACACGCTCGCCGTGCAGCTTTGCGCGGGGGACATGATCGAGGACTTCGGGATCCCCGAGAAGATCCTCCTCGATAACGGCAAGGAGTTTGCCAATAAACGCCTCACGGGCGGGGTGGAAAAACGCAACAAATTCACGATCCGCGAGGATGATCTTCCGGGACTGTTCGTGAGCCTTGGTTGCGAAGTGCATTTCGCCAAGCCCTATAGTGGCCAGTCAAAACCCATTGAGCGGGCCTTCCGCGATATGTGCGATGCCATCGCCAAGGATCCGCGCTTTAACGGGGCTTATACGGGCAATCATCCGGGCGCGAAGCCTGAGGATTACGGATCGCGGGCGGTCAAACTCGAAGATTTCTTGCGGGTGCTCGGTGAGGGCATTCAGGAGCACAACACCCGCCAAGGGCGGCGCTCGGAAGTGGCCTTTGGGCGGTCCTTCGCGGATGTGTTTGCGGAGAGCTATGAGGTCAGTCCGATCCGCCGCGCCACCGATGCGCAGCGCCGCTTCTGGCTGATGGGCGCGCAAGGGTTGAACTGCCACTCCCGCACCGGCCGCGTGAAATTCATGGGTAACGAATACTACGCCCCGTGGATGAGCGAATATGCTGGGAAGCGCATTCTTGTGCGGTTTGACAACGCGGCGCTCTGGGACGGTCTCCATATCTATACGACCGAGAACGAATATCTGGGCCATGCACCTTGCCGGAACAACTCAGGCTTCTTCGATATGGAAGAGGGCAAAGTGCATGAAAAAGCCCGCAAGGCTTACACCAAGGCCGTGCGTGAGCAGCTCAAGGCGCATCGAAAATATACAGCCGTCCAGATGGGCCGCGATCTGGATGCGCTCGCGCCCGACGCCATGCCGCCCATCGAGGCCAAAGTGGTGCGCCCAATCTTTGGCAAGCAGGGCCGAGGCGTCGAGCCACCCCCGCCGATGTCAGATGCAGAACGCCTCGCCGAGGCGGCGATTGTCGCGGATCTGAGCGCGCGCCGTGTTGAGCGTGCACCGGAGGAAGAACCCCGCGCGCGCTTCAAACGGGCTTTGGAATTGGAACGTCAGATCGCGGCGGGCGAGAGCGCAACGCGCGATCAGCAGCGGTGGCTGATGAGCTACCAGAAAACCCCAGAATACCAAGCGGAGCGGATGCTCTTCGAAGACCACGGAGACGGAATGTTTGGATGAAAAACCTCCGGGGGCATGCGCGCCCACCGGAGGACTTTAGAGCAGTATGGAGATGAAGATGACAGACGAAACGCCCCTTTACAATACGGTAGCCCCCCTGCGGAACGTGGCCGCGATGGTCTCGCTTTTGCAGCGGGTTCAGAACCGCGCCCACGGCTTGCCGGGGATGGCGGTGTTCTACGGGCCGAGCGGCTGGGGCAAGACCACCGCCGCCGTCTATGCAGCCAATAAATTCAGCGCCTATCAGGTGCAGGTCAAATCGACGTGGACGGCGCGGAAGTTCTGCGAGGCCACGCTGGCAGATATGGGGATCAAGCCTGCGCGCACGATTGCGGATATGGTCGATCAAATCTCCGAGGAATTGGCGATCAGCGGCAAGCCTCTGATCATCGATGAGGCCGATCACTTGGTAGCGCGGCGCTGCATCGAGCTGGCGCGGGATATCTATGAGAGTTCCGGCGCGCCGGTGCTGCTGATCGGCGAGGAAGAACTGCCGCAAAAGCTCCAGCAATGGGAGCGGGTGCACGGCCGGATGCTGGATTGGGTCGCGGCGCAGCCCGGCACGATCACCGACGTGGCGCATCTGGCAAAGATCTACTGCCCGAAGGTTACGTTGGCGGCGGATCTGTCGGAATATCTGCTCAAGGTATCAAACAAATCGATCCGCCGGATCTGTGTGAATCTGGAGCGGGTGCATGAATTTGCCCAGACCAAGGACATGCAGCAGATCTCGATGAAGGATTGGGGCCGCAACGGGTTCTTCACCGGCCAAGCGCCCGCCGCGCGGAGGGATGTGGCATGAGGCAGGGGCGTAACTCGACCGAGGAGATCCACGCCGCGTTTCAGCATGCTTTGGGCATGGGTGATTTCACGGCGGGAGAATTGACGAAGGGGGCAGGGGTCACGGCATCGGTGGCGGCGCGCTATGTGCGCAGCTGGGTAAGCACGGGGATAGCCGAGATCGCCCGCACCGAGGGCCGCACCCGCCGCTACCGGATCACCCAATTCGCCCGCGAGAGCATCGGGGCAGGGGTGGAACGTGACCGCTTGCTGGAAACCTCGGAGCCGGTGATCGAGCAGCTTTGGCGCAGCATGCGGATGCAAAAGGAATTTTCGGCGGCGGATCTGGCGTCGACCAGCCTAGGCGTCACCGAGGCGCAGGCGCAGGGATATTGCAGCCTGCTTTTGGAGGGCGGCTATCTGCGCGTCACCCGCACCGCGATCCCCGGCAAGCGCACCGCGCGCTACCGCTTGATCAAACCCACGGGCGCGCATGCGCCGGTCGAATGCCGCGTGCGCGCGATCTGGGACGCCAATGAAGAGGAATTCACCCATATTGTGAGGGGTCGGAGATGAGCGATCTTATGACAACGGTGCAGACCGCTTGGGGGCCGCTGTGCCCCGATTGGGTCATTACCCTCGCGCGGGCCTGCATGGACACAAGCCAGAACAAGGTCGCGGAGAAGATCGGGCGATCCGGTGCGCTGGTGAGCCAAGTGCTGCGGGCGAAATATCCGGGCGATCTGGGCGCGGTCGAGGAATTGGTGCGCGGGCATTTCGAGAATGCGGTGGTCGATTGCCCCGCACTGGGCTTCCTGCCCACGCATGAATGTCGGATGTGGCGCGAGCGCTCCAAGACCTTCGTCAGTTCCAACAGCCTGCGGGTTCGGATGTATCGCGCCTGTGCGCGTTGCCCCCGCGCGGCGGCACCGGAGGGCAAGGCATGAGCGAGATTGAACTTCGCGAGCGGATTGCGGCGATTGCTGTGCAGGTGTCGGATCTGCACGGGGTGAGCTTGGCCGATGTGGTCGGCAAGAGCCGCGCGCCGGAGGTGCAATGGCCGCGCCATGAGGCGGCTTACGTTTGCCAGCAGCTGACTTCCGCGCCCTATGCCGTGATCGGCGCGGTGCTGGGCGGGCGCGATGCCACCACGATCAAACATTCGCTGCAGCGGGTGACGGGGCGGGCGCAGGTGGATCCCGATTACCGTGTGAGCTTGGCGCAGATGCTGGAGGGCATGGACGCCGCGCCCAATACCGCGCTGCGTGCCCGCGCCGTGTTGCAAACCCAAGCCCGCGCCGATGCGCAGCTCTCGGCCTCGCTGCTCGCGGCCTGCTCCATCCTCTCGGATGCCAAGCTGACCGATGCCGAGGCCCGCCGCGCGGCGCTCTCCATCATGACCCATGCGGTCCCCCATTCCCCCACCCATGAAGGAGCCCTTCAATGAGCCTTTACCCTCCTGCAATTCTGCCCTCGGGCCGCGTGACGATTGACGGTGTCGAACACATCATCGGCGGGCGGGGCGAGAAGACGCCGGTCTCGATGATCAAACCCCAGCACCTTCTGGAGGACGCGCTGGTGCGCGAGGAGATGGGCCATGCGGTGGCACTCTCCGATCAGCTTTCGCGCTTCTCGGCGCATTTTTACGAGAACCTCGGCGCGTTCGAGGATCTGATCGCCGAGCGCTACGAGGCGAAGATCGGCGGCCAGAAAGGCAACAAAACCCTGTTCAGCCATGACGGCACGATGAAGATCACCGTGCAGATCGCCGATCAGGTGGTGTTTGGCCCCGAGCTGCAGGTCGCCAAAGAGCTGGTCGATGAATGCCTGACGGAATGGACGGCGGGATCGGGCGCGGAGCTGAAGGCGGTGGTGAACCGCGCGTTTAACGTGGACAAAGAGGGGCAAATCAACCGCGCCGCGCTCTATCATCTGCTGCGCCTCGAGATCGCGCACCCGCGTTGGCAATCGGCGATGCAGGCGATCAAGGACGCGATGAAGACGGTCGGCACCAAGCGCTATGTCCGCTTCTATCGCCGCGAGACGCCGGACAGCCCGTGGAAACCCGTCACCATCGATCTGGCGAAAGCCTGAGGGCGTAACCATGAGTCAGACCGTCAAACTGATCCATGTCGGATGCCGCGAATTGGGCATTGATAGCGAGACGCGGCGCGCGATGCAGCTGCAGCTGGTGGGTAAGGAAAGCCTGACCTCGATGACGGAGGCCGAGCGCAAACAGGTGTTAGAGGCGCTCAAGGCGCGCGGGTTCAAGCCGTTTGGCGATCCGAAGGCTGGCGGGCGTGGCAGGCCTGCGGCCAAGCGCCCCGATGTGCGGTTCGCGCATGTGCTGTGGCGGCTTCTGGTTCAAGCGGGCGAGGCGAAGGTGGCAGGGCCAAAAGGCCTCAACGCCTTCATCCGCGCGCGGTTTGAGCGGACATGGGGCTACGTGCCGCTTGATATCGACGTGATGCAGGAGGCGCGCGAGATCCGCGATGTGGTCGAGGCGCTCAAGGATTGGTGCCACCGCAAAGGCGTGGAGCTGGATCAATGACGACATTCCCCGGCATTGCGGGCCAGATCGAGGAGGCGATTGGGATTGAGCTGACCACGCTCCTGATCCGCCGCTGGGGCGGGTTGAACTGCGCGATCCCGGTGAAGGCGCGCGGCTCGAAGCTGGCCGAGGTCGTCGGCTTTGAGGCGGCGGAGGCGATCATCCGGGCGATTGGGCCGGGCAAGATCGTGCTGCCCTGCGCGGCGATGCGCGGGGTGCGGCGGCAGATGGCCGAGCGCAAGGCGGGGGCGATGGCGGCGCTGCAACGCGGGCGCTCCTTGCATCAGGTGGCGGTTGAGTTTGATCTGCACACCCGCACCGTGTCGAAATACCGCGCGGAGCTGGAGGCGGGCAGGGATGCGCCGCAGATGCAGCTGCCGTTTGACAAGCGCTAGGCCGATCTGCGACAATCTCGGCAGATCGCGGAGGCCTGATCCGCTTGATTTATAACGCCCTTGAATGCGTTCAAAGGCGATGCACCCTCCCGAACTTGCGACTGTCCGAGTGTAATCTCGGAGGTCGCAGATGCGTATCAAGAACCACAAACTCGTCGGGGCGGACTATACCCCTGCGCGCCTGATCGGCGGGACGATCACCCCGGACATCGTTATTCTGCATGACACCGCTGGACGGCTCGAGAAGGGCAATTCGGCGCGCTATCTGGCGACCACGCCCAAGGCCTCGGTGCATTTTGTGGTCGAGCGCGATGGTACGATTGTGCAGCTGGTGCCGACCAATCGCCGCGCGGGCCATGCGGGGCAATCCTCCTTCCACGGGCGCAGCGATTGCAACGCCTTCTCCATCGGCATCGAGATCGTGAACCCCGGCCGGATGACGGCAGGCGGGGAAGGGAAGGCACGGGCGTGGTGGGGAGAATACTTCCTGCTGACGGAAGGCATTGCCGAGATCACCACGCCGGAACATGGCCACGGCTTCTGGATGGGCTACAGCCCTGAGCAGATCGAGGCAGTCACCACGCTCCTCGAGGCGCTGTTCCGCGATGTCAAAACGCTCAAAGACATCACCACCCATTGGTACGTCAGCCCCGGTCGCAAGGTCGATGTGAACCCGCTGTTCCCGCTCGATCAGATCCGCGCACAGATCTTGGGCCGCGATGATCCGGCGATCCTTGCTGCCGACGCGGAGAGCGCGGCGGTCGATCAGGGCGAGCATGTCCAGATCAACACGCCGGGCTCCGCGCTCAACATGCGCCGCTGGCCCTCGTTCAACCCCAATGTGATCACCGCGATCCCCAACGAGACCGTCGTGCCGGTTCTGCGCGCGGGCGTGTTCAACGGGCGCGAATGGCTCTGCGTGATCTTCAACGGTCAGGAGGGCTGGATCGTGGCGCGCTACGCCGATCCCGTCTCAACTTCCGCTCCTATTGGCTTTAACTGAAAGGCTTTTCCATGCTTCCCAATAATCACTCCTTGCCGATCCTGCCGATGTGGCAGGCCCGCTCCTTCTGGGTCCAGCTCCTACTGGCGCTCACCGTAATGCTCAACGCGCAGGGCGTGGATCTGATGGGCGCGCTCAGTGGACTCGGGCTTGGCACCACGCCGGAGGCGGTGGTCGAGACTGGCGCGCGCACGGTTAGCGCCGTCCAGCAGCTCGCGCCGATTGGCCTCGGGCTGTGGGCGTGGATCGAGCGGCGTGCGCCGAACTTCCGGCTGAGCCTCTGGGGGCGCTGATGCAGGGGGAGGTGCTCAATATCTCGCCGCTGATCGTCTGGGCGGTTGCGCTGTCGCAGCTGCTCACCTTCGGCCTGACGATCTGGAACCTTTTAGCGTCGGGATCACGGGCGAACGCCAAAACCCTGCTCGAGCATGGCCAGAGCCTCTCCGCGCATCAGCTGCGGCTGGCCTCCTTGGAGCAAAAGCAAACGCAAATCCCGTCCTCGAACGATCTGCATGCGCTGGAGCTGACGATGGAGCAGCTCAAGGGCGAGATGCGCGCGATGACCGCCACGATGCAGGGGCAGACCGGCATCATGGAGCGGCTCGAGCTGATCGTGGGGCGACATGAACAACACCTGCTCGATGGGAGCAAACGATGACTGATTACGCAAAAACCGTCCGCCTCCACCGCCGCTTGGCGATCCTGCGGCATCTGGAGGCGATCCCCGAATACACGGGCAATGCCGCGATCTTGCAGGACGTGCTGCGCGGGCTTGGCCTGCCCAGTTCGCGCGATCAGGTGATCACCGAACTGGCGTGGCTCAAGGAGCAGGGGTTTGTGACCTACAACGCCGAGGCGGACTTCCTTGTCGTTACGGCCACCGCGCGCGGCGTCGATATCGCGCGCGGGGTGGCCACCCATCCCGAGATCCAACGCCCCAGCCCGAAAGCGTAAGCCATGCCGCCGCCCCGGAAAGTTGACCTGCTGCCCCATGAGTTGCGCGACTGGCTGCGCGAGGCGCTGATCGCGCGCGGTTTTGGCGATTACGTCGCCCTCGCCGAGGAGTTGAACTTCAAGCTGGAGGAAGCTGGGCTCGAGCTGCGCATCGGCAAATCGGCGCTGCATGCCTTCGGGCAGGATTTTAAAGCCTATGCCGAGACCCAGCGCGCCGCCCAAGAAGAGATCCGCGCCTTCCTGCAAGAGGCAGGCGTGAAATCCGAGGTGGATGTGACCTCGGCGCTGTTCCAGCAGCTGACCACGATCCAGTGGCGGTTGCAGATGATGATGTCGGATCCCGATAATCTCCCCGATCCGAAGGGGATGAAGGATCTGACCACCGCGCTCAACAACCTGATCCGCTCGACCGATCTGCGCGAGAAGCTCGTGGCCGAGGATCGCCGCGCGCAATCCGCCAAGCTCGACGCGGCGGTGGGCAAGGGCGATATCGATGCCGAAGCCGCCGCCAAAGCGCGCGCGATTATGGGGTTTGCGTGATGGCCAGTCCGCGTCAGATTATCAACGATCTGCGCGCGCAGGCCGCACGATTGGATCGAACGGGCAATGACGGCCTCGTCAAAAGCCTGTTGCGCGCGGCGGAACAGATCGAGGTCTTGCTTGATGACGCGGCGCTGATGAAGGCCGCGCTTGAGATCTTGGCGGAGGGGGAATGAGCGCCCTCAATCCCGCAGCACCCGTCGTCCAATTCCTGCCCTATCAAAAGGCGTGGATTGCGGATGCCAGCCGCTTCAAGATCGGCATGTTCAGCCGCCAGACAGGAAAAACCTTCTCGACGGGCGGCGAATGCGTGGATGATTGCTTTACCGCGTGGAAGGAGGATCGCCGCGCGCGCTGGGTGATCTTGTCGCGCGGCGAGCGGCAGGCGGCGGAGATGATGACCGAGGTGATCAAGCCGTTCACCCGCGCCTATTACGAGGTCTATAACACGCTGGTGAAGGGCGGGGAGCCACGCTTTGAAGAGGGGGAATTCCGCGCCCCGCAAGAGAAGGGGCCGGATGCGGTCTATAAATCGCTGGAGGTGGCCTTCCCGAACGGCTCGCGGATCACAGCACTTCCCGCCAACCCCGACACCGCGCGGGGCTTCTCGGCCAATGTGATCCTCGACGAGTTCGCCTTCCACGCCAAATCCCGCGAGATCTGGGCCGCGCTGTTCCCCGTCATCTCCAAGACCGGGTTGCGGCTGCGGGTGATCTCGACGCCCAACGGCAAGGGCAACAAGTTTTATGAGCTGATGACGGCGGAGGACACGGTCTGGTCGCGCCATCACGTCGATATCTATGAGGCGGTGCGCCAAGGTCTGGACCGCGATGTCACCATGCTGCGCAAGGGCATGGCCGATGAGGATGCGTGGAAACAGGAATACGAGCTGCAATGGCTCGATGAGGCATCGGCATGGCTGCCCTATGATCTGATCGCGACCTGCGAGCATCCCGCCGCAGGCATGCCGGGGCTGTATCGCGGCGGGCCGTGTTTTGTCGGTGTCGATATCGCCGCGCGCAATGACCTCTTTGTCATCTGGGTGATGGAGGCGGTGGGCGATGTGCTTTGGACGCGCGAGATTATCACCCGCCGCCGCGCGACCTTCTTCGAGCAGGATCAGCTTTTGGCGGGCGTGTTTAATCGCTACCGCGTAGCGCGCTGCGCGATGGACCAGACGGGGATGGGCGAGAAACCTGTCGAGGATGCCAAACGCCGCCACGGCGAGAGCCGCGTCGACGGGGTGCTGTTCTCCACCACCTCGAAACTGGCGCTGGCGACCGATCTCAAACAGTCGATGGAGGATCGCCGTGCGCGGATCCCTGCGGGGGATGTGGTGCTGCGCGCCGATCTGCATGCGATCAAAAGCCAGACGGGGCTGACGGGGATCCGGCGTCTGGTGGCGGATGGCGACACCGATGGCCACGCGGACCGGTTCTGGGCGGGGGCCTTGGCGGTCTCGGCCAGCGGTTCGGAGTACCAGCCCTATGACTATAAATCCGTGCCGCGCGCCTCGCGCGACACCGACCGCGATATCCGCACCACCGCAGGGTTCGGTGCGATGAAAGGGGTGATCTGATGGCAATTCTGGATCAATACGGGCGGCCCGTGGTCGTCTCTGCGCTGACCAAACCGCAGGCCGAGCCGGGGCTGACAGGCATTCGCCAGATCTGGGCGGGCAGTGTTGCCTCGGGCCTGACGCCGAAGCGGCTGGCGCGGATCTTAGCCGAATGCGATCAGGGCAATCTTGATGCGTTCCTGACCTTGGCCGAGGAGATGGAAGAGCGCGATCCGCATTATGCCTCGGTGCTGGGGATCCGCAAACGGGTGATCTCGGGGATCGCGCCGACGATCACGCCTGCTTCTGACAGTGCGAAGGATAAGGAGATCGCCGAGCAGGTGCGGATCCGCATCGCCGAGCATGACGGGTTCGGCGATATGGTCGAGGATCTGCTTGATGCGCTCGGCAAGGGCTTTGCCGTGGTCGAGGTGGATTGGGCGCGGACCGCCAAAGAGTGGTGGCCGACTGCCTTTGAGTATCGCGATCCGCGCTGGTTTGTGTTTGACCGCGAGAAGGGGGTGGAGCTGAGGCTGAAGGATGACGCCGATCAGGTCCACGGGGTGCCACTCACCCCGTTCAAGTTCATCCAGCACCGCGCCAAGCTCAAATCCGGCCTCGTCTATCGCGGTGGGCTGGCGCGGCTGGTGGCGTTCTCGTGGATGTGCAAAGCCTATACGCTCAAGGACTGGATGGCGTTTATCGAGACCTACGGCCTGCCGCTGCGACTGGGGCGCTATGGCCCCGATGCCACGCCGACCGATGTGCAAACCCTGTTCCGCGCCGTGGCGAACATTGGCACCGATGCGGCTGCGGTCTTGCCGCAAAACATGAGCATCGATTTTGAGAACGGCCCGGCCGCGAACTCCGACAAGATCTTCGAGAACCTCGCACGCTATATCGACGAGCAGGTGTCGAAGGCGGTGCTGGGTCAGACGATGACCTCTGACAACGGTAGCTCGATGGCGCAGGCAAATGTGCATAACGAGGTGCGCCACGATATTGCGGCGTCCGATGCGCGGGCGGTCACGGCCGCAATCAACCGCGATCTGGTGCGGGCCTTTGTCGATCTGAATTTTGGAACGCAGGAGGATTACCCGCGGCTGCTGATCAAGGTGGATGAGCCGGAGGATGTGACGGCGAAGATCACCAATGCGGTGAAGCTGATGCGGAGCGGCGTCACGCTCAAAGCGAGAGAGCTGCGCGCCACGGCCGGCTTCACGGATCCCGAGGCAGGGGATGAGGTGGTGGGCGGCAAGGTGATGGGGGGAAACCCCGAGGCGGCAAACCGCAGCGGGGCAGGGCTGGCGCTCAACCGCGCGGGGCCATTGACTGAGGAGGATCCTGACGATTGGCAGGAGGTGGCGGACGGGATTTTGGACGCCGTCGCCCCGCTGATCGAGGGGGCGGCGAGCTATGAGGAGATCCTCGCCAAACTGCCGGAAACCTTGAATCGGATGCCCACCGCGTTGGTGGTGGACACGCTGGTGAAGAGCATGTTCAAGGCGCGTTCAATCGGTGACGCACAGGATGGCTGACTACCCTGATCGCCCCGGCTACAGCTTTGCGCCCGGTCCTCCGCCCGAGGCCGCGCGCTTTCTGCGCAGTAAGGGGATCCGCCCCGCCTTCAGCTTTGCCGATGTGGAACCGGAAGAGCATGCGGTCGCCTATACCGTTGCTAAGGCGATGGAGCTTGATGTGCTGGCGGCCATAAAAGCCGAGGTGCAAAAGGCGATCGACGAGGGCCTGCCGCTCGCGACCTTCCAGAAAAACTTCCGCGCCAATCCCGCACTGGCGCAGTGGTGGGGCAAGCGCGAGATGGTCGATCCGGTGACCGGCGAGGTGGTTCTGGCGCAGCTTGGCAGCCCGCGCCGCCTCAAGACGATTTATAACGCCAACCTCGCCTCCGCCCGCGCGGCGGGGCAGTGGGAGCGGATCCAGCGCACCAAGGACATGCTGCCCTATCTGGAATACCGCCTCGGGGCGTCAGAGCATCACCGCAAGCATCACGCCGACAAAGAAGGGCTGATACTGCCGGTCGATGATGCGTTCTGGGACGATTGGATGCCGCGCAACGGCTGGGGGTGCAATTGCTGGGTGCGCCAGATCACGCGACGCGAGGCCGAGCGGCGCGGGATCAGCGCGCGGCCAAAGGTGCGCGATACCGTCGTGACCAACACGCGCACCGGCGCGGTGCGGATTGTGCCGGAAGGCATCGATCCGGCATGGGCGCGCAATCCCGGCAAGATGCGGCTCGAGAATATCGAGGCGGTGCTGGCGGAGAAAATCACGGCGCTGGATCCGGCGGCGCAGCGGGTGGCGGTGGCGGATATCGCGTCGAGCTGGCGCGCGGCGCGGGTTCTGGAGGTCAAAGCGCCGGGGGCGGTGCCGGTCGCGGTCTTGCCACAAGCGCTGGCCGAGGAGATCGGCGCGCCGACCAGCGTGGTCTCGATGACCGGATCCTACGGCGAGAAGTTCGTGACCCGTGGGCGCGGCGTGGATCTCTCGACCCTGTCGGATTTGCAGGCGGCTTTGGAGGGCGGCTTGCTCGCGCTGGAAACCCGCGCAGACGGGCTGTCGCTGATCGCCTTCTCACGGGGCCAGAAGCCGTGGCGGTTCGTGCTGAAGGTCTTGGCGCAGGAGGGCGAGATCTGGGTGCGCACGATCCACCGTGCCGAACCGCGCAAATGGCGCGCGCTGATAAAGCGGGACGGGGTGCGGGTTCTAAGGGAGTAAAGCGCGCCCGGAAGGCCGGGACTCCTTCGCGGTCACAAGGACCGGCTGACCGGATAGTTGCTCGGGCGCTGGGGGAATGTGCCGGAAGAGGGGGCGGAAATCAAGGCTGACGCGTCTGGGGCTGGTTTGAGCGCGCGGTAGGAGTTCATATGATCGACCATTACCGCAGTATCAGAGCCTATGGGTAGCCGAACTTTTCAATAGGCTTCCTTATGGTATCGGCTTAGCTGTGCACACAGTTCTTGATCTATTTTGGTGGGTTGTCGAAGACGCGAAGAACAATTCTTCTCCAGCGGAGAAAATTAATTCAATCACACACCCGTTGAACAGCATTATCCATCCGCTGCGAAGCCCTTCCCATCCTCTCGCTAGCAGCACTCACCCATTGAATGATCCGGCAACGCCAAACCGAGGAGTTGCACGGATACATGCGTTGAGACACTTGCTGGATGAGCATTTTCCGGGCTGATGTGGCGCGATAGATGAATGAAGCTGCTCAGTTCAAATCGCGCTTCCGGGTTTTCAGCTTTGGTTCTTCTAATATGAAACTGGCGATGTGATCCATTTGGGTGCACCGCCAGTTCGCGCATTTTGACAATTCAAGCTGAATTCTAAACAGCGACAACTTACTGCGCTGGAGCTGGTGCTACAGAACTATCCATCGGCTGCTGCATCTGATCCGCTGCCGCGTCATTTTTTTGCTGATCGACAGGCTTGAACTCAAGCGCTGCTTCGAGGTCTTCGCGGGTGGAGCTGAGCACGAGGCGGACATTCCCAGTGTCGGGTTCAGTGGAGACGGTGATAGCGCTCATTTCGACGGCAACCTTTTTCTCGCCCATACCGAGGAAGCCGCCAACGCCAATCACAACGCCTTCAACAGACCCATCGAGATTGACGATCAGGTCGTTGATGTCGCCAACTGTTTCATCATTCCCCGAATAAACGCGCCGGCCGATCAGATCATTTGCGAGGATTGTGTTCTCGCTTTGCATGACAATCTGGCCCTCAACCGGCTTTGTCGGAACTTCTGCCTCCGTGGCCTCGGCTTCAGGTGCGATGGCTCCCGGTGCGATTGCATCCGGAGCAGTTGCTTCAGGCATGCCTTCGCCGGCAGGGGGCGTAGCAGGAGCTGTCTCGCCAGTAGTGGTCGATTCCGGTGCGGTGGCGTCTGGAGCAACTTGCTGGGTTTCACTCCCACTCGGCATCGTGCCCGATTCCGCTGGAGCGGGTGTGTCCTCTGATGGGGTGGCGGCTTGAGCAAAAACTGTACTGGGAACTGCCGCAAGAAGTCCGACAAGCATGAGTTGTTTTGAGTTCGCAAACATGGTTCATCTCCTACGTAAGGTTTCTGAGAGCCACCCCGAATATCAATGAGGCAGGTGTCAAACCAACGCAGTCCTTACATTGCGGGTTCCGAGGGGATGAGCGGCATCGGCCAAAAGCCGCTCATAGTGCGGAATGAATAGGCCTATACAGAGAGGGAAGAAGGATTGGGAGCACCCGGAGGGTCGTCACTGCCTCGCGGTTATAAACCGGCTGAACTGACTCGGGTGCGCGCTCGGAAGGAGGGATAACCTTCGTGGTCACAAGGACAGTGCTGGTGTTGTGTGGGGTGCACTAGCGCAGTGCGAAGGTCGCGCGTTTTCGATGATCTTGCAAGGAATTTTCCCCGCGCACCCGCATCCATCCCGCGCACCGCATCGCAATAGGCCCAGAGCGCGCCGTTAAATACCCATTTAATACCCTTGCCGAGGCGGCGCGCTCCGTTCTACCCTCGGACGGGTGAGGCCCCTCAGCGGCCCGCAAAATGAGATCGGCGATTTTCGCCTCTCGCACCGATCCCCCAGTACTTCCCCCTTGAATGCAGTCAAAGGCGATCCGCCTGCGCTTTGCCGCCAGATTGGCCGCATGGTGACACGCACTCTTTCCGCATCCATGGGCCTCGCGCTCAACTTCGAAGGCGCAGACGCGCCCGCTTGGGTGCAGCTGCTGCCCGCCGGTCCGATGATCTCGGGCCGCGATGGTCGGCGCTGGACGCTGCAAGATCCGCAGGCGGTGGTTTCGCGGTTCGATCCGGCGAAACTGCCTCAGATCGATCTTGAGCATTCCTCGCATCTCAAAGCGCCCAAGGGCGAGCCTGCGCCTGCGGTCGGCTGGATCGAGGCGCTCGAGCTGCGCGATGGCGCGATCTGGGGGCGGGTGGCGTGGACGGCGGAGGGGGCCAATGCGGTCACCTCGCGCGCCTATCGCTACCTCAGCCCCGTGTTTGCCCATAACGCGGCGGGCCAGATCCTGCGGCTGGCCTCTGCGGGCCTGACCAATTCCCCAAACCTCGAGATGGCGGCGCTCAATTCCGCCCATAATCAGGAGACTGACATGACCATTGCTGCCGTATTGCAAGCGCTCAAGCTTGCGCCCACTGCCACCGAGGCCGATGCCGTGGTGGCCATCAACCAGATGCAGGAGCGCGAGACGCTGGCGCTCAATGCCGCCAAGCAGCCCGATCCGGAAAAGTTCGTGCCGGTGGCGGATCATCAGCTCGCGCTGAACCAGATCACCCAATATCAGACGGCGGAAAAGGCCCGCGCCGAGGAAGGCATTACGGCTGCGGTCGATGCGGCGATCACGGCGGGCAAGGTGGCCCCTTCCTCGCGCGAGTATCACCTCGCGGCCTGTCGCGCCGAGGGCGGGCTAGAGCGGTTTAACACCGCGATGAACTCTGCGCCGGTGATTGCGCCGCCCTCCAAACTCGACGGGCAACCGCCCACCTCCAAAACCACCTTGTCTGCCGAGGAGCTGGCGGCCTGCCACGCGCTCGGCCTGAGCGCCGAAGAGTTCCTCTCGGCCAAACCGGAGTAAGCCCCCATGTTGACCAGCCCCGCCGCGATTGCGGCCCTCCAGATCGGCTTCCAGCGCCATTTCCAATCCGCGTTCAACGCGGTGCGCCCCACGGCTGATTACACCCGTGTCGCCACGGTGATCACCTCCACCGCCAGCGCCGAGACCTATGGCTGGCTCGGCAAATTCCCCAAAATGCGGGAATGGATCGGCGAGCGTCAGATCAAAGACATGGAAGCCCATGGCTATACGATCACTAACAAAGACTTCGAGGCCACGGTCGGCGTGGCGCGCAATGATATCGAGGATGATAACCTCGGGATTTACGCGCCGCTGTTCCAGGAGATGGGCCATTCGGCGGCGCAGCAGCCTGATGATCTGGTGTTCAGCCTGCTCAAAGCCGGTCGCACCACGCTGTGCTTCGATGGCCAGAACTTCTTTGACACCGATCATCCGGGCTTCAATGAGGCCGGTGCGGAGATCTCTGTCTCCAATATCGATGGGGGCGGCGCGGAAGGGAACCCGTGGTGGTATCTCTTGGATGTGAACCGCCCCTTGAAGCCGCTGATCTTCCAAGAGCGCAAGAAGGCGCAGTTTGTCTCGAAGACCAATCCCGAGATCTCCGACCATGTGTTCATGAACAAGGAGTTCCTCTACGGGGCCGATGCGCGCTCCAATGCGGGGTTCGGGTTCTGGCAGATGGCCTATGCCTCGAACCAGCCGCTCAATGGCGAGACGCTGGACGCCGCCATCGAGGCGATGCGGACGCGGTTCGATATCAACGGCCGCCCGCTCGGGATCAAACCGTCCTTGCTCGTCGTCGGTCCCAAGCTGCGGGGCGCTGCCAATAAGGCGGTGAAGGTGATGCTGGGCGAGGGCGGGGCTTCGAACCCGAACTATAACGCGGTCGATGTGCTTGACACCGACTGGGTCGCGTAAGGGAGGGGCTATCATGAAGATCAAAATCTCGGCCCGTGATCCGCGCGGCTTCCGGCGGCTGGGGCGGCGCTGGTCGCAGGGCGGCATCACTGTCTCGCAGGAGGATTTCTCCGAGACCGACTGGGTGATCCTGATGCGCGAGCCGCATCTGATCCTCACGCCGATAAAGGCTGGCGAGGAGGAGGACGCGGCGGAGGCGGCGGCGCTGAGCGCAGCGCTTGCCGCGATCAAAGCGGCGATTGCGGATCTGGGCGCGGAGGCGTTCCAGAAGGATGGCAAGCCGAAGGTTGAGGCGCTCAAGGCCGCGCTGCCCGAGATCATCGTGACAGCAGCGCTGCGCGATCAGGCTTGGGCCGAGGTCGTGCCGCCTGAGCAGGTGGACGATAAAGCCGCCAATACCCCCGACGCCAAACCCGCGTCCTAAAATCCGCGCCGTCCCGTTTTGGGGCGGCCCATCCCTCCGCGCGGCGTCACCCGCGACGGGCAGCGCGCGTTTTAGGGGGCGGCGTGCGTGAGAGTTCCCCCAGCCCCCCCAAACCCGAGGTTCCCATGTATGCAGCTCAAGCCGATATCGTTTCGCTCTACGGGGAGAATGCGCTCTTCGTGGCGCTGCGCGAGGGCGAGGTGGATGCACCCGTCGTCGAGCGGGCATTGGCCTCGGCCTCGGCAGAGATCGACGCCTATATCGCGGTGCGCTATGCGCTGCCGCTGGTGGAGACCCCGCCGTTCTTGCAAACCATCTGCGTGGATATCGCGGTCTACCGCTTGGCGCTTTCGGCCGATGTGCTCTCGGAAGAACACCGTAAACGCTATGAGGATGCGCTCGGCTTTCTCAAGCGGGTGTCGGAGGGCAAAGCTACGCTGATCATTACCCCGCAGCCCGATGCGGGCGATCCTGACGCTGCCGCTTCCGGCCCGCGCCCGATTGTGGTGGGCGGGCCGGAGCGGATCTTCTCGCGCGCGCAAATGCGGGGGCTGTGATGACGGGCGTTACGGTCGAGACCTCGCTGGATATCGCGCAGGCGGCGGGTGCGCTTGCACGGCTGTCGGCTGCCGAGATGGGCCGGATTGCGCAGGGCATTGGCGCGCTGGTGGAAGATCAAACAAAGCGCCGGATTGCGGATGACAAGACCGCGCCCGATGGCAGGCCTTGGGCCGCTTGGTCTGAGAGCTACCGCGAGAGTATGGCGCGCCCCGGTCGCACCAATCCGCGGTCGCTCCTCGTCGGCTCGCCCTCGCATCTCTTGCACTCAATCCAGCACTTCATCCAAGGCGATAGCGTGCGTGTCGGCACCCCGCTGATCTACGGCGCCATCCACCAGTTCGGCGGGGATACCGCCCAAGGCCATGCACCGATTCCCGCGCGGCCCTATCTCGGGATCTCGGCCTCTGACGCGGCGGAGATCTCGGACCTCGTCATCGACCATCTGGGAGTGTTGATCCATGAGTGAGCCTCGCGCCGACCTTCTCGCTGCTCTGCCCGATCTGATTGCAGAGCGGATCAAAGTGACCCTGCCGGAGCTGAAGACCTGCAAAGGGCAGGCGGGGCGGTTTGATCTGGAGGCGCTGAAGAAGAAGAGCATCGTAGCCCCCGCCGTGCTGATCTCCAATCTCGGCTTTGCGCAGGGCGAGGCCTTTGCTGGCCCCAGCCCGTCCTTCCTTCTGGAGATGGCGGCTTACGTCATCACCAAGGACACGCTCACCCTGCCGCGCGATCAGGCGGCCGCGACGATCTGCCAGACCTTGGCGCGGCTGATCCCCGAGCGGGTCTGGGGAGAGCGCGATCTCGGCCCCGCCCGCGATCTGCGCGGCATCCCGCTGCTCACGGCCGCCTCCGATCAGGCGGTGAGCCTCTGGGCGATCACATGGCGGCAACCGATCACGCTGACCGGCGCGCCGCTCACGGAACCACAACCGATCACCCTCTATGTCGGCCAATCGCCGCAGATCGGCGCGGAGCACGAGGACAGCTACACCCAGATCGGAGAAGCCCGATGAGCTATGCCGCAGCCGAGGCGGATCGCCGCCTCGCCAATATTGCCATGCTCGGCGTGGTCAGCGCCGTCGAGGCGGGCAGCGGGCGCGCCAGTGTGACCGTCGGCGATCTGACCACACCGCCGCTTCTTGTTGCGCAGCTGCGGGCAGGGGGGCTGAGCTTTTGGTGGATGCCGTCGGTGGGCGAGCAGGTGCTGGTCATCTGCCCCTCGGGCGATCTGGCGCAGGGCGTGATCGCGGGATCGGTGTTCGCGGGCAATGCGCCCTCCGGTGACGCCGCCGTCCCGATGATCGAGCTGCAGGGCGGGCGGATGGTGATCAATGGCGATCTGATCGTGACAGGAGATGTCATCGCCGCAGGGGTCTCGCTCAAAACCCACACCCACGGCGGCGTGGTGACGGGCGGATCGCAAACCGGAAAGCCGAGCGCATGATTGGGATGTCGCGGATCACAGGCGCGCGGCTCGCGGACGGTGCGCATCTGGCGCAATCGGTCACAGACATCTTGTCCACCGCCAAGGGCAGCCGGGTGATGCGGCGCAGCTATGGCTCCAACCTGCCGCGCCTGATCGACGCGCCGATGAATGGCGAGACGCTGATTGATCTCTATGCCGAGGCGGCTGACGCGCTCGATCTATGGGAGCCGCGCCTGCGCTTGCTCCGCGTGCAGGTCACCAGTGCCTCGGCGGGCCGCCTCGCGCTCGAGCTGACGGTCGAGACGATTGACGGCCCCACCACCCTCACCACCACGCTGGAAGGATCCGCCGCATGAGCCGCTTTGCCTCGATTGATCTCTCGCAATTGCCTGCGCCCGGCGTGGTGGAAACACTGGAGTTCGAGGCGCTATTAACGCGGCTTAAAGACAGGCTTACAGAGGCGCTGCCCGAGGTCGAACCGGTGCTGGCGTTGGAAAGCGAACCGCTGACCAAACTCGTCGAGCTGCTGGCCTATGCCGAGATGATCCTGCGCGCGCGGGTGAATGATGGCGCGAAGGCGGTGATGCTCTCGCATGCGCAGGGCGGGGATCTGGATCAGCTCGCCGCACTCTTGGGCGTGGCGCGGCTGACCCTGACCCCTGCCGACGAGACCACGGTCCCGATCACCCCAGCGGTGATGGAGCGCGATGCCGTTTTGCGCGCCCGCACCCAGCTCGCCTTGGAGGGTTTTACGTCGGCGGGCAGTCGCGGGGCCTATGAGTTCCACGCCCGCTCGGCGGACGCGCGGGTGGCCGATGTCTCGGTTACCTCGCCGGAGCCGGGGCAGGTGCGGGTGGCAATCCTTTGGGCGGGCGAGACAGAGACCCCGCCCGAGGGGCTGATTGATCTGGTCTCCGATGTGCTCAACGCCCCCGATGTGCGGCCGCTGTGTTTCTCGACCTCGGTGATCGCGGCGGAACTGGTGCCGGTGGAGGTCACTGCCAGCCTGCAGATCGCGACTGGCCCCGATGCCAGCGCGGTGGAGCAAGCCGCCCGCACCGCACTGGAGCGCTATTTTGCCGCCACGCGGGCGCTTGGCGCGGTGGTGGCAAGGTCAGGGATTTTGGCGGCCCTCCATCAGCCCGGCGTGATTGCCGTCTCTCTCACCAGCCCCGCCGCCGATGTGATTTGTACCGCGCTCCAAGCCCCCGTGGCGGCCGCGATTGCACTGGAGATCGCATGACCTCGATCCTGCCCGCCAATGCAACGGATCTGGAACGCGCGGTGGAAGCCTTGGCGCTGGCGCTCCTCCAGATCGACGTGCCGCTCGCCACGCTCTGGGATCCGGCCTGCTGCCCAGCCGCGACCTTGCCCAATCTCGCATGGGCGCTCTCGGTGGATGAATGGGACAAGGATTGGTCACTGGCGCGCAAGCGCGAGGTGGTCGCGGCGTCCGTGCGGATCCACCGCCGCAAGGGCACGCCTTGGGCGGTGCTGCGCGCGCTCGAAGTCTTGGGCTATCAATCCGCGCAGCTGATTGAGCACACGGGCGCGGCGCTGTTTGACGGATCCCTCCCGCGCGATGGCTCGCGGACCCGCGCGCAAAGCGATCACTGGGCGGAATACCGTCTGGTGCTGGATACCCCGATCTCGATCCAACAGGCGGCGCAGGTGCGCGGGGTGCTGGAGACGGTCGCCCCCGCCGGATGCCACCTCAAGGCGCTCGATTACACCCAAGCGCTCAGCCTTTACGACGGCCGCGTGCCGCGCACCGGAACCTTCACCAGAGGAGTAGCCTGATGGCCAAACTAGACGATACCCCGCTTTGGTCTGATGTGTATCAGCTCGAGCAAACCGACCCCGTGATTGGCGGCACCCCGAACCCTGCCACGGGGGCAGGGATGGACAACATCCCGCATCTGCAACTCGCCCAGCGGACCTCATGGCTTAAGGAGGCCGTGGATACGCTGGTGACGACTGTGGTGGCCGCCTCCACCACGGTGGCGGGGCTGGTCAAACTCTCCACCGCGACCAATTCCACCAGCACGACGACGGCCGCCACGCCCTCGGCCGTGAAGGCGGTGAATGACAATGCGGAGACGCGGGCGCTTAAATCGACCACGCTCACGGCGGGCGACGGCTTGAGCGGCGGCGGCACCTTGGGCGGCAATCGCACCCTTGCCGTAGATGGCAGCGTGGTGCGAACCGCGCGCAGCGTCACGGGCGCAGGGCTGGCCACAGGCGGCGGCGATCTGAGCGCGGATCGCACGATTACGGTGCCGGATGCCACGCAGGCCGAAGCCGAGGCAGGGACTATCACCTCGAAAGCGATGTCGCCCTTGCGGGTGGCGCAGGCGATTGCGGCCACCATTGCCAGTTACGTGCCAGCCACGCGGACCATCGGCACCGGCGACGGGCTGACCGGTGGCGGCAACCTCAGCGCAAACCGCTCGCTCGCGGTGGACGGCACGGTGGTGCGCACAACGCGCAGCCTCTCTGCCGGAGGGCTGGCGACGGGTGGCGGTGCGCTGAGCGCGGATCGCACGATCACGGTTCCGGCCGCCACGCAGGCCGAGGCGGAGGCGGGCACCTCGACCTCCAAGGCGATGACCCCGAAAGGCGTTGCGCAGGCGATGGCGCAGTTTGGCATCGTCGACGGGAACTGCCCGCAGGCGGATAATCTCGATACGCTCACGCTCAACGGGTTTTTCCGCACCTCGAACACGACCATCGGCGCGCCCGATATTGGCAGCAGCTATGATGCGGTGGGGATTGCGATCAACGGGGCAGGGCAAAAGACCCAAATCATGAGCCTCTCGAAGGATCTGATGTGCATGCGGGTGGATGACGGCTCCTGCTGGGGTGATTGGCTCACCTTGCTGCACGGCGGGCCAGTTGCGGGATCCAACACCGGCGCGCTTGATCAGCGTCTGGCATCGCAGGCCGAGGCGACGGCAGGAAACAGCAACGATAAGCTCATGACGCCACTGCGCACGAAGCAAGCGCTGGATGCGGGCGTAATGAGCCGAATTGCGCAGGCCTCGGCAGGGGCCGTCGGCACCTATGCGATCTTGATGCGCAGCGCTGCTGATGGTGGTTCCGCGCTGGTCTACGGCACGATTTATCCCGGCTCGCAGCTCAAACCGCAGGGCTTCGGTCGGGCCAATGACACGGTTCTGTTTGCCACCGCTGCCACGGTGCCCAGCATGGCCGGCTCATGGCGGTGCTTGGGCGAGCAGCCCCATACCAGCTCGACGGCCGGATTGGCCCTTTTTGTGAGGATTGCATGATGACAACCGAGACCGAAGCCCAAGACCTCGAAGCGCTGATTCAAGGTCCCTATAGCCTGAATGCGGATGGCTCGATTGAATGCACCTTCGTGCATCCTGTCGATGGCCCGATCCCCTTCACCGCCTCCGAGACGGACACCGAGGCGCATGGGCGGCTGATCCATGCCTATGCGACTGAGCAGATGGGCAGGGAACCGGTTTGATCGGGGGATGGGCGCGCGTGGTTTGGTTCAACGGCTCCGATACTCGGGGCCGTTGTTTTTTTGGTTGGATGCGTTCGAAGACGATCTGCCCTGAGGTCTGCTGTGCGGGATGTTGCTGACATTGGTAGAATGGCGGCTTCGGGAAACGTGTGCAGATTTTATGATTTAAGCAATATGCCAGAAGCAAGATTAGGGGCATGGGAATGTCAGGTTGCGCGCTTTCGCCCAACCGTGGATGAACTGACGAAGCTCCTCGCTTCGCTGCTGCGGCTGCATTTTGCCGTCACGTATGGCAACGGTCGCTTTGTGCCCGACGAGCCAAGGGAGCAAACCTAAACGGTCGTAGCTCTCGCCCGCATCAGAATGACCTGGATTTAACCATTGTACGAAAATGTCGAATTCATTTCCAACGACGTAATCGAGCGTCTTACGCACTGACTCGGTGTATTGGATTGAGCACAAGATGATGCGACAGTCCTGCTTTGCGAGAATGTCCCCTGCATATAGTTGACGCTCTTCGGGTGATCCGCTGATCAAAAACACCTCAACGCATTCTTCGCCATAAAGGGTTAAAGTTCGAGAGTTTTTGCCTGTGCGCACCGTCGAGTTGAACAACGTGTTCCACGTAGTCGATTTGCCCGAGTTCCGGTTACCGAGAATTCCTACGAAAAGGCGATCGTCCATACCATCCTCCTGATCTTCACACTCGCTAAATAATGACAATCACGCGCCGTGCGCAAATCCTGATTTTTGAACGCGGATCTCAAGATCGGCCATTCGAAGCGTTGCGGCAAATCGGTAGGTTGGGCTCGAACCGGACCTTCGACGCCCCCCCCCACCGATCCCATTTGACACACCGCCCCATTCCGCGCAAAACTCTTGCCAACGGCTCCGATTTTCGGGGCCGTTTTTCTTTGGGTTGAACGCGTTCAAGGGCGAGACGGGGTCCACTCTGGGCGATGGTGTTTGGGACATTCCTTTTCGGAGACCCCCATGCCCGACCAGTTCCTCCACGGGATCGAGACCGTCCAGATTGACGACGGGATCCGCCCGATCCGCACCGCCCGTTCTTCTGTTATCGGCATTGTCGGCACTGCGCCGGATGCGGATGAGGCGGCCTTTCCCTATGACAAGCCGATCCTGATCACCGGCCCGCGCATGGCCGCAACGCTGGGGGCGGCGGGCACCTTGCTGGATGCTTACAACGCCGCCTATGCGCAGGGCGTGAACATGATGGTGATCGTGCGGGTCGAGGAGGGGGCCGATGCGCCAGAGACCTTGGCCGCCGTGGCCGGATCCGCCGCCGATCAAACCGGGGCCTTTGCGCTCCTGCTGGCCAATAACCTCACCGGCCAGACGCCGCGCTTGCTGGGCGCACCGGGCTTCACCGCGCCGTCAGGCGGCGTCGCATCCCCCGTCACCGCCAATCTGCTGATTGTCGCCACCCGCACCCGCGCGATTGTCGTGGCCGACGGCCCCAATACCACCGAGGCCGAGGCGATCTTGAGCCGCGAGACCTATGGCTCGGATCGCCTCTATATCGTCGATCCCGCCGTCTCGGTGTTCGACACCGTCACCGCCGCCTATGTCATCCGCCCCGCCTCCGCCTTTGTGCTCGGCGTGATCAGCCGGATGGATAACGACAAGGGCTTCTGGTGGTCGCCCTCGAACCAATTGATTTCCGGCATCGCTGGCACCGCGCGCCCGATCACCTTTGCGATCAGCTCGGCCGAGACCGAAGCCAACCGCCTCAACGAGCAATCGATCACCACAATCATCCGCCATGAGGGGTTCCGGATCTGGGGCAACCGCACCACGGCATCCGATCCGCTCTGGGCCTTCCTGCCAGTCCGGCGCACGGCGGATATGGTCTATGAGAGCATCGAGCAGGGGCTGTTCTGGGCGATGGATCGCCCGTTCTCCAAACAGCTGCTGCTCGATATCCGCGACGGGGTGCAGGGCTATCTCAACGAGCTGAAGGCGCGCGGCGCGATCTTGGGCGGCAAGGTCTGGCTCGATCCCGAACTCAACACCGAGACCACGCTCAAAGCGGGCAAGCTCTATCTCGATTTTGACATCGAACCGCCAGCCCCGCTCGAGCATCTCACCTTCCGCGCGCATCGCAACGGGGCGTATTACGAGGAGCTTGTCTCCTCGGTCGCCGCCGCCAGCTAAGGAGCCAAAATGCCCTATCCCCGCACCATCCGGAACTACAACGCCTTCGTCGATGGCATCAGCTATTTTGGCATCTCGACCGAGGCCAAACTCCCGCAGGTCAAACTCAAAACCGAGGCCCATCGCGGCGCAGGCATGGATGGCCCCATCGGCCTCGACATGGGCCTCGAGGGCATGACCTCCGAGATCAGCTTCAAGGAATGGAACCCCGCGCTGTTCAAAAAGCTGGGCCGCAAGGAGCGCTTCGTGTTCCGCCCCGTCCAGACCGGCGAGGAGAGTTTTGAGGCCGATGTGATCATCGCCACCGTCGAGGGGCTGATCACCGAGACCGAGAACGGCGATCTCAAACCGGGCACCGATGCGCCGCTCAAGCTGAAGATGGACGTGCGCTACTACCGGCTCGAGATCAACGGCGAGGAGATCTTCGAGATCGATCTCGTGAACGCAAAACGGGTGATCGGCGGGGTCGATCAACTCGCTTCCGCCCGCGCCGCCATGGGCTTTTAACAGGGGTTTAAAATGAAGATCACATTGAACACAGCGATCAAACAAACGGGCGCGGCTCCGATCACCGAAGTCACCCTGCGCAAGCCCAGCGTCGGCGAGCTGCGCGGCGTTAAGCTAACCAACCTCCTGCAGATGGACGTCAATACGCTGCTCACTGTGCTGCCCCGCGTCACCCAGCCTGCGCTCTTGGCCGCTGACCTCTCGGCGATGGATCCGGCGGATTTCATGGAGATTGCGGGTCAGCTGGTGGGTTTTTTCGTCAGCGCGGAGCAGATGCAGGCGGCAACGGAGGCCGCCCAGCTCGGCTAGAACTGCCTGACGAGATTGACGAGGCGGTCGCGGATCTCGCGGCCGTGTTCCACTGGCCGCTGCGCGACATCGATCCGATGAGCGTGGAGGATCTCGCGCTTTGGTGGGCCAAGGCACGGGCGCGCGCAAACCCGACCGATCAAGAAGGCTCCTTTGATGGCTGATCTCAACATCGCCCTGATCCTGCGCCTCGTTGATAAGGCGACCGCGCCCGCGCGCACCGCGCTGCGGCAGGTCGAGCGCGCAGGCATGGGGATGCAGCGTCTGGGCCGCGATCAACTGGCCTTGTCGGGCCAGCAGATCGCCGCCGCGCAAGCCCGCTCCGGCGCGCTGATGGGGGAGGCGGCAGCACTCGCCGCCTCGGGCTATGCGATGACGCGCCTGCTCGCGCCCGCCGTCAAATTCGAGGCCGCGATGTCCAAGGTCGGCGCGGTCTCGCGCGCCTCAGATCTGGATCTGGAGCGCCTGAATGCCACCGCCCGCAGGCTGGGGGCGGAGACGCCTTGGTCGGCCACCCAAGCCGCCGAGGGGATGCAATATCTCGCGATGGCGGGGTTCAAAGTCTCCGAGACAGTTGAAGCCATGCCCGGCATGCTCGATCTCGCCAGCGCGGGCGCGATTGATCTTGGGGCTGCTGCCGACATCGCCTCCAACGTGCTGACCGGCTTCAATATGAAGGCCAGCGAGACCGGCCATCTGGGCGATGTGCTGGTCAACACTTTTACAACCTCCAACACCACGCTCTCGTCTCTGGGCGAGACGATGAAGTATGTCGCCCCCGCTGCCGCCTCGTTGGGCGTCGATTTGGAAACCGCCGCCGCGATGGCGGGCAAGCTGGGCGATGCGGGTATCCAAGGCTCGGAAGCGGGCACGGCCCTGCGCGCGGTGATCACTCGGCTGGCCGCCCCCAGCAATGCAGCATCCGAGGTGCTGGAGAAGCTCAAAGTGCAGACCGCCGATGCCAATGGCAACCTGCGCGCAGTGCCGGAGCTTCTCGCCGAGATCGATGAGAAGATGCGCGGCTATGGCAGTGCCGCGCGGTCCGAGATGATCAAGACCCTGTTCGAGACCGAGGCGATGAGTGCCGCCACCGTGCTCTTGGGGCAGGCGGGCAGCGGCTCGCTGCAAGACTATGCCGCAAGCCTTGAGGAGGCCGGATCTGCGGCGCGGGTGGCGGCGCAGATGAATGACAACACCGCAGGCGCGCTGAAGACGATGCAATCGCGCGCGGAATCGCTGGCGATCACGATTGGCACCGTGCTTCTGCCCGAGGTGGTGAACCTGCTCGATACGCTGGTGCCGCTGATGGATCGGTTCTCGGCATGGTCCGAGGCCAACCCGCGCTTGATCCGCTCGATTGCGCGGCTCACCGCGCTGGTCTTCGCGATGCGCGCGGGACTGTTGCTGGTCCGCCTCGGGGTTCAAACCGTCACCATTGCTTACTGGCTGTTCAACGGCGCACTCGCGGCGGTGATTTGGTCGGCTGGCACGGTGCTGCGGGTGCTGGGCTTTGCCACCCGCGCGGTGCTTCTTTTGGGTCGGATCGCAGCGGGCGCGGCGACCTTGGGGCTGCGGATCTTGGGCGGCGCGCTGCGCTTTGTCGGCCGCGCCTTCCTCTGGATGGGGCGGATGGCGCTGGCCAATCCGGTGCTGGCCGTGGTCGCGGCCCTCGCGGCGGCAGCCTATGTGATCTACGACAATTGGGACGGCATCACCGCGTGGTTCTGGGCCAAGATCGATGCAGTCTCGGCGGCGTTTGATGAGGGGCTGCTCAGCGGCGTGCTCAAGCTGATCGCCGAGTTCAACCCGTTCACCCTGATGTTCGAGGCCGCCGAAGGGTTTTTCACCTATGTGACCGGCTGGACATTCGAGGACGTCACCAATGCCCTCAAATCAGCGTTTGACTTCGATCTGTTCGGCGCGGGCGTGGCGCTGATCAAAAGCCTCGGCGAAGGGATCTGGTCGGTGCTCACAGGCATGGTCGAAGCCATTCAGGCCAAGCTCGCAGGAATCGTGCCAGACTGGATGCAGGACGCGTGGAACTGGGTCTCGGGCGATGACGAGGGATCCAAAATTGAGCGCGCCAATACACGGGCCGAGGATCTCGATCTCGGGCGCGGATCCGTGCCCGGCCGCGCGCTGGGAGGCGCGGTGCGCGCGGGCCAGATCTATCGCTGGATGGAGGAGGGCGAAGAGTTCTTCTCGCCGCAGTCGGACGGCACGGTGATCTCGAAGCGAGAAGTTCGGGCGCTGCGGTCTGGCGCAGGCCAGCGCACAGGGGCGCAGTTCTCGATGGGCGATGTGATCATCCATGCCCAGCCTAACCAGTCGCCGATGGACATCGCCCGCGCGGTGCGCCGCGAGCTGGAACGCTTTGCGCAAGGCTCGGCCCTACATGATGGAGGCGATTATGCTGGCTAGTCTGGTGATGATGGCGCTTGGCACGTTCCGGTTTGGGGTGAACGCGGCCGCCTATCAGAGTTTCAAGCGCTCGGCGTCGTTTCGCTGGGAGAAGGTCGACCGCGCGGGCCGCGCGCCCGCGCTTCAATTCCTCGGGCCGGATGCCCAAGAGATCACGCTGGAAGGGGTAATTTATCCCGCGTTCAAGGGCGGGCTGCGGCAGGTCGAGGGGATGCGTGCGGTGGCGGGGCTTGGTCAGCCGCTGATGCTGGTCGATGGGCTGGGCTGGATCTGGGAACGCTGGGCGATCACCTCGGTGGAAGAACATAAATCGGTGTTTCTGGCCGACGGCGCGCCGCGCAAGATCGAGTTCTCGCTGTCTCTGCGCGCCTATGGCCGCGATAAAATCGGGGGCCTTCTATGAGCAGCTACCGCACCAAACAGGGCGATGTGCTCGATGCGATCTGCAGGGAGTTTCTTGGCGACGAGAGCCACGCGGCCGCCGTGCTCGCCGCCAATCCGGGGTTGGCCGATCTCGGGCCGGTCTATCCGGCGGGCGTGATGATCACGCTGCCCGTGGTGTCCACCCCCGTCTCCAGCGGCACGATCAAACTCTGGGGGCGCGCATGACGCCGGATTTTCTCATTCTCGCCAATGGCGGCGATGTCACCGCCACGCTGCGCGACCGGCTGATCTCGCTGGAGATCTCGGATGAGGATGGCACCAAATCGGATCAGCTTGGCCTCGCCTTTGATGATCGCGACGGGGCACTCGAATTCCCCGATATGGACACCGTGCTCGAGGTCTCGCTCGGGTTCAAAGGTGCGCCGCTCACTCCGATGGGGCGGTTTGCGGTGGACGGGGTCAGTGGCGAAGGCCCTGCGCAGGTGATTGAGGTGACGGCGACGCCCGCCGATATGAAGGGGGCCATTCGTGCGCCGCAGACGCGGGCGTGGGCGAACGTCACGCTGGGCGAGATCGCCGCCAAGATCGCGAAGGAGGCAGGGCTGAAGCCCGTGGTCTCGGAATCAATCACCGGGCAGCTCTGGGACTATCTGGCGCAGACCGCCGAGAGCAATCTGCATTTTCTGACGCGGATCGCGGCCAGCTTGGACGCCACCGCCAAACCCGCAGGCGGGGCGCTGGTGGTCTCCAAGCGCGGTGAGGGCAAGACGGCTTTGGGCGAGGATCTGCCGCCCGTTGTCCTGACCCGCGCGCAGCTCTCAAACTGGCGCTGGCAGCTGGAAGGCCGCGCCAGCTACTGGACGATCGAGGCGGAATGGTCGGACGCGGGCAGTGCCACACGCCACAAACTCACGCGCGGGCAGGGCACCCCTGTCCGCCGCCTGCGCCATATCCATGCCTGCGAGGCCGATGCCGTGCGCGCGGCAGAAGCCGAACTCGCCAAAGCCGAACGCGCCAGCCTGAAGATCTCGGTACAGGTGGCGGGCTTCGCGCCGGAACTGATGGCGGGCGGGACAACCTCCCTCACCGGATTGCACCCTGAGCTGGACGGGATCTGGCATCTGACCCGCGTGCGCCATCGCCTCGCAAACAGCCTCACCACAGAATTTAGAGCCACAAAAGGAGCGCCTAAATGATCCACACCAATGAGCGCGCCGGGCCTCGTCTTAGATAGAGTTAGCGCCCCGAGCGGGCGGCTAAAGGGCGTGGCAGCGCCCTTCAACACGGGACAAGTTTCTGAGGCTTCCCCGCCGGTCCAGCAGTGCTTCTGACCGCGCCCATCGCTCGCGAGCGAGGGCCCTTCCTGAGGCGATTCTACATGAGCAATCAAGACCAAATCGGGGGGCATGTCCCTCAAATGTTCTCCACCCAACCCACGGCCCCTGTGGCTCCTTGGCTGGGCGGCAAACGCAACCTCGCCAAGCGCATCACCGCGCTGATCGATGCCACGCCCTGCACGGTTTACGCCGAGCCCTTTGTCGGCATGGGCGGGATCTTCCTACGGCGCGCCACACGGCCGCGCTCCGAGGTGATCAACGATTACGGGCGGGATGTGACGAACCTGTTTCGGATCCTGCAGCGGCACTATCCGCAGTTCCTCGAGATCCTGCGGTTTCAGTTGACCACGCGGGCGGAGTTTTATCGCCTCGTCGAGACCAATCCCGAGACGTTGACCGATCTCGAGCGGGCCGCGCGCTTCCTCTATCTCCAGCGCACGGCCTTCGGCGGCAAAGTTTCCGGCCGGAACTTCGGGGTCTCCAAGGATCGCCCCGGTCGGTTCAATCTCACCACGCTGGAGCCCATGCTCGAGGATCTGCACAGCCGCCTCTCGGGCGTTGTCATCGAATGCCTCGATTGGGCCGAGTTCATTCCGCGTTATGACGGGGCAGGGACGCTGTTCTACCTCGATCCGCCCTACTGAGGCTGCGAGACCGATTATGGCAAGGAGTTGTTCTCGAGGGCGGACTTCGCGCGGATGGCGGCGGTTTTACGAGGCGTTAAAGGACGGTTTATCTTGTCGATTAATGATGTGCCGGAAATCCGCAAACTGTTTGACTGGGCGCGGCTGACGGAGGTTACGACCAGCTACACCGTGGGGAACAAAACCGACCGCGCGCCGATGCGGGCGGAACTGTTGATCAGTAATTTTGTGGTGGGGTGAGGGAGAGGAGGCCCCCGGCGGTGGCATGGCCGTCGGGGGCAATATCTAATATCCTAACTCGCACTCAGAGGAAGACAGGATAAGCGATGACAGCAGTTATTGCCCAAATGTAAATTGCAAAGAATAGGGCTAAGAAGAATAGGAACGTTGCCGAGAGGATGGTAGACCATTTCCCGCCGTTTCGGGCCTTCTCAGTTTGGCTCCCGATAAGGACGCTAAACAGCCCGCCACCCAAGCTTAGGACGCCAATCGCTGCTAACGCAATGCCGAACGCGAACGCTGATGGCCCTGCGCCATGATCATAGGCTGCAAAGGCGATGAAACTGACACCGAACCAGCGCCAAACCTTCCACAGCTCATCCGAGATCGTTCTGATACCATCACCCAGACTTTTGAGCGCACGCCAGAAATTCTCATTAGACATCTAATACTCTCCGTTCAAATTCTTCCAAAATTAGGGGAGCTAATACTATTAATTTTTTGGAATGTGAAATGTGATTCGGTGAATGATTTTGAAAACCAAAATTCGCTTCAGATTTCATTTTCGACACTGAGGTGCGCATATCTCGTGTTGCAAAGGAGCGCTTCGCGATTGGTGGTAAGGTCTCGGGGTGCAACTTCGCAGTGTCCAAAGATCGCCTCGGTCGTTTCAACCTGACCACGCTGGAGCCGATGCTCGAGGATCTGCATTCGCGGCTTTCTGGCGTGGTAATCGAATGCCTCGATTGGGCCGAGTTCATCCCGCGCCATGACAGGGCAGGGACGCTTTTCTATCTCGATCCGCCCTATTGGGGCTGTGAGACCGACTATGGCAAGGAGATGTTCTCAAGAGAGGATTTCGTGCGGATGGCGGCGGTTTTGCGAGGTGTTCAAGGGCGGTTTATCCTGTCGATCAATGACGTGCCGGAGGTCCGCGCTCTGTTCGATTGGGCGCAACTGACGGAGGTAACCACGAGCTATACCGTGGGAAGCAAAACCGACCGCGCGCCGATGCGAGCGGAGCTGCTGATCAGCAATTTTGTGGTGGGGTGAGGGAAAGGGCGCTCCCCGGCGCGGTGGCGTCGGGGGGGGTAGGGGCGATTTAGAGCTGCCTATTTTAACATCTACATCCAGCCATCAAGTTGGAATTTTCGATGCTATGACCTGACTGATGATAGTAATCAAGTTTCAAGACTATTTTATAGGGACTTCGCAAGTAGTGCCGCGCCAACCAGTGTAGATTCTTCTATCGATGATAGTGCCGCGATAACCGATTAGACCAAATATTAGTATTTCAACGAGCCACTGCGAGATCAGCCAAACTTCATGAAGCTGGATTCCAGTGGGGGAAGTTTTTGTATCTTGATGCACTAGTTTGTTTCTGAATTGAGAAACTATATCGAAGACGTCAAGGTCACGATTTTTCTTTGAGTAGTCGGAGAGAGCTGGGCTTCTGCTTAGGAGATTGCTTTGAACTCCAAGATAAAGAGAAGCTGCTCTATTTTTATCGGAAAACGAAATGGTTCGATTGGTCAGCATCGATTTTGACCAGCCTGCGCGATAAGATAGAATGAAGTTTACTATGGCTTCGAGTGCTGAATGAGCGGCAATGATTGCCATCTCAATAGAGACGTCGCGTGACGCGTTTGAAGCGCGATAGAAGTTGATTGTTTGGCGAAGTGCTTTACTGGCGAGTTCGTCAGAACATGCCTTCGAAAACATCAGGAAAATCTGTGGAAGTTTATCCTGCATCTCGATATCAAACCAATTAGTCTTTCGTCTTGCTGAATCGTTGCGTGAAAAACCTAGAAGTCTAAATGAGATTTCACCATTTTCATCATAGGCAAATAAATTGCCAAAACCACAATCGCTACCTTTCATGAATGTCATGAAGTCAAGAAAAACTGATAAAGGTTTGAGCGGTTCGTTAGGATCTAGCTTGAGATCCGAATGGACAACGCAGTTGCTACCTTCAGCCGATTCGAATGGAATTATTTCGAATTTATCGCCGCTTTCGTTCTGTAAACGAATTGGATTTGAAAAGAAATTTGGTACTGATAATAAAACGGCTTCAAATTTTTGAGAATGTGACTTGTCTATAAGTGCAAGTGGCTCACGGGTTAATCGAGCTTCTACAGTAGGTTTATTCCTTTCCAAATTATAGCTTCGCTTGGTGATGATAATTGGACAAGGTGTACTATCTTTTTTGTACAGTACGCTAACTTCGCATTCGAGAATAGAAAGGTCTGGAGCAAAGAAATCACCAAAACTAATGAGTGGTCTACACGAATGATCGTAAGATATGGATAAATCGCACGGCCCCAAATTTTCTCCATTGAGCAAGACTTGCTCGACGGGAACCAAAAACGATGGGAGGCTTTCGATATCATTAAACTGATCTGGCGGTATCATGAACGTTCCTTCTACTGCGAGAAGCTATTGAGCGCGGGCTGATCAGAGATGCTAGCTAGGTTCCATCTAATCAGCAAGCAGGGGAAGCACGTTGTCACTGCTCTGGGGCTCTTTCATTATCCCAAGATTCGCTTCAAGGCGTCCGTACTAAACCTCTTTTGCAGAAGTGTAGCCGTAGCTGCAATATTCGCATCTTGTGGGTAATTTTTGGCACGCAATGAGGCATTTGGGAGCTCAATTCTTGCGGTTAATATCAAAGGATATTGGTTGTGTGACGAGGTAATGAATTTTCTGGAAACCAGAGCAACGCGCCGCGATGGATAGCAACTATTCTTATGTATGAGCGGCGTACTAGGGGAAGAGCGATGAGATCTTCGCTTCACGTTGAGGGCAGTAGTTGATTCTGTTTTGATTAAACCGCGAGTTCGATTCGCGTCAATGTTGATTGCGGTGAGCGCTGTGCCTCAAGTCGGGGCTTGCATCGTTTTCCACCTGCTGCAACTCTTCGTGTCAAACACTGCAGATTTACGTGTCACGCTACAACAGCTACAATCGGCTCCGCAGGCTCTGGACCTTTGCTGTAGAATTCCTATATAAACGGTCGACAATATGTGCGAGAGAGCCATGAATTCCGAACACCAATCGCCCCTTGATGCCGATACGGACCCTGTTGAGGGGACGCCGTTGATCCGGCCTTCGACGACCGACCATCCGCTTTATGAGGATGTTGTGGACGCGTGCCGGACGGTGTTTGATCCGGAGATTCCGGTCAATATCTATGATCTGGGTTTGATCTACACCATTGATATCAATTCTGAAAACGATGTGAATGTCACGATGACTCTCACAGCGCCGGGGTGCCCTGTTGCGGGGGAGATGCCGGGATGGGTGGTGGACGCAGTGGAGCCTCTCGCGGGGGTGAAGTCGGTCAATGTTGACATGACCTTCGATCCGCAATGGGGGATGGAAATGATGTCAGATGAGGCGCGGCTGGAACTGGGCTTCATGTGATATCGGGCTGCGCGTCGATGATGCGTGACAGGATTTGAGATGCGAGCGGCTCCTTCGGGGGCCGTTTTTGTTGTGGGAAACGCTCAATCTGCGCTCGGTTGCGACACTGGCTTGGCCGCGTGGCGCGGATCGCGTGAGGGCAAGGCGCGTGACATGTGCGCCGCTGCGCAGGTGGGTGGGCGGGAATACGTGGTTGTTGGAACCTGTGAGCGCCATATCTGTTGTCTCAATGAACGCGGCTGCCGCATTGCGGATACTTTGCTGCCCAAGATTGAACCCATAAGACTGAACTGGATCCAACATGACCGATAAACTCTTCACCCCGACCAAGCTCGGCGATATCGAAATTGCCAACCGTGTGGTGATGGCGCCGCTGACGCGCAATCGCGCGCCCGAGACGATCCCGACCGATACGATGGTGGAGTATTACCGCCAGCGCGCCAGCATGGGGCTGATCATTTCTGAGGGCACGCAGGTCTCGCGTCTGGGGCAGGGCTATGCGTGGACGCCGGGGATCTGGACCGAAGCGCAGGGTGCAGGCTGGCGCAAGATTACGGATGCGGTCCATGCGGAGGGCGGCAAGATCGTGGCGCAGCTCTGGCATGTGGGCCGGATCTCGCATCCCTCTTTGCTGGACGGGGCGCTGCCGATTGCGCCTTCGGCCATCGATTGCGGTGCCAAGACATTTGATGGAACGGGGTTTGTGAATGTGCCGACTCCGCGGGCATTGGCACTCGACGAGATTCCGGGCGTGGTGGATGAATTCCGCAAGGCGGCTCGGATCGCGATGGATGCGGGGTTTGATGGTGTCGAGATCCACGGCGCGAACGGCTATCTGATCGATCAGTTCCTGCGCGACACCTCGAACACGCGTACCGACGCGTACGGCGGATCGATTGAAAACCGGATCCGCTTCGCCCGCGAGATTGTGGAGGCCGTCACGCAAGAAGTCGGCGCGGGCCGTGTCGGGATCCGGATTTCTCCCTTCTCCAACGCCAATAACGTTGGCCTTGATAGCGATACGGAAGCGCTGTTTGGCGCGCTGATCGAGGTGCTCAACGGGTTTGATCTCGCCTATGTTCACGGCATTGAGGGCCAAACTGGCGGCGAGCGTGACCATATGGAGGGCATGGGCCGCCTGATCAAACAGATCCGCGCGCCCTATATCGCCAATAACGGCTATGATGGTGATCTCGCGGAGACAGCTGTTGAAGGCGAGGGGGCGACAGGCTCGGCGGGGGCCGTCGCGGCGGTGGCCTTCGGTCGGATGGCGATTGCCAACCCTGATCTGGTCGCCCGCCTGAAAGAGGATGGCCCGTTCAACGATCTGAACGGGGATCGCCTCTATGGCGGCGGGGCGGATGGCTACACCGATTATCCGTTCATGAACGCATAATTTCAGCTCAGGCCTCGCTTGCGAGGAACACGATACGGGCGCGCTCTTGCATAGGGCGCGCCCCACGCCTATCTAGAGAGCAGAGCCTAGGAGAGACATCATGTTCGGCATTCCCGGCAAACCACCTGTGACGATCACACCGCGTGCGGCTAAGCAGATTGCAACGCTGATGGCGCGCGAGAAGGCTGCCGGTCTGCGGATCGGCGTCAAAAAGGGCGGCTGCGCGGGGATGGAATACACGATGGAAGTGGCCGCAGAGGCCGCGCCGATGGATGAGGTCGTGGAAGATGGTGCTGCGCGCGTGTTGATCGCGCCGATGGCACAGATGTTCCTGTTCGGCACCGAGATCGACTACGAGACCTCGCTTCTCGAGCAGGGGTTCAAGTTCAACAACCCGAATGTGGCCGAGGCCTGCGGCTGTGGGGAATCCATTAAATTCAAAGACGTGCCTGACGCCTGATCGTTTTTTGATCGGGAGTATTTCCGGCACTGCAATACTAGGACAAAGCGCGCCCAAGGGGCGCGCTTTGTCTTTGCGCCTGCTTGCACTCTCGCCTAAGCTGCGCCGAAATCGGATATTGGACCTATGGGGGCTCTTGAGATGGCGCGGAAAATCGCAGCAGGCAACTGGAAAATGAACGGCACATTGGCCGCACTTTCGGAAGTTGAGGCGCTGCTGCGCGATCATGCGGAGCCGAAGGTCGATGTACTGCTCTGCCCACCCGCCACGCTGATTTCGGCGATGAAAGCGGTCTCGGGCAAGATTTCCGTCGGCGGGCAGGATTGCCACGCGGAGGCCTCGGGCGCGCATACGGGCGATATTTCCGCGCAGCAGCTTGTCGATGCGGGGGCAAGTTCGGTGCTTCTGGGCCATTCCGAGCGCCGCGCCGATCACGATGAGAGCGATGCCGAGGTCGAGGCGAAAGCGCAGGCGGCTTGGGCGGCGGGGCTGCAGGCGGTGATCTGCATCGGCGAAACAGAATCCGAGCGCGACGCGGGCACCACTTTGGCGGTGATCGGCGAGCAGCTTTCAGCCTCGGTCCCTGAAGGGGCGACTGGCGCGAATACGGTCATCGCTTACGAGCCCGTCTGGGCGATTGGCACGGGCCGCACGCCGACGATTGAACAAATCGCGGAGGTGCATGACTTCCTGCGCGCAGAGCTTGCGGCGCGGTTCGGGGCGGCAGAAGCGGCGGAGTTCTCGCTGCTTTACGGCGGATCGGTGAAACCCTCGAACGCGGCTGAGATTTTCCAGGTGGCGAATGTGGACGGCGCGCTTGTCGGGGGGGCTTCGCTCAAAGCGAGCGATTTTGGCCCGATCATTGCGGCGCTGGAAGCGGCCTGAGCCGCTCATCTATCTCCCGCCCTCGTGCCCGATTGGCGCGCGGGCGGGGGGCAGGGCGGTCAGACTTTGCTGCATTCGGTGTCGCCCTTACGTCACCTAGGCGCCTTGGCTCGGAAATAAAATTTCTCCCCTCCAATTCGATTGACCGCCCTAGCGCGCTCCCCGTAAAAATTGCATAGGCAGCACCGAAGCATAAGCGCGTGCGCCAAACATTTCAGGGGAGGAACCTATGGGTGGATTATTAGCCCTATCGGGAGTTATCGACCGGATCAACGAATGGATCGGCAAGTCCGTTTCATGGTTGATCCTGATCGCCGTTCTCGTGAGTGCAACCAACGCCATCCTGCGCAAGACGATGAACATCTCGTCCAACGCATGGCTGGAATTTCAGTGGTATTTGTTCGGGGCGGCCTTTCTCGGCGCTGCGGCCTACACTCTGAAGCAAAACGAGCATATCCGCATCGATATTCTCTACGGCGCGCTGTCGCGGCGCAAGCAGCACTGGATTGACCTGATCGGGCATATTCTGTTCCTGATGCCCTTCGTTCTCCTGATGCTCTATTTTCTGGTGCCCTATGTGATGATCTCGATGAATTCGGGCGAAGTCTCGCAAAACGCGGGCGGCTTGATCATCTGGCCCGCAAAAATGCTGCTGCTGATCGGGTTTATCCTGCTGATGTTCCAAGGGATCTCCGAGATCATCAAGAAGATCGCGGTGATGCGCGGTGTGATTGAGGATCCAGCCCCCTTCGTGCCGCATAATGCGGCCGCTGCGATGGAGATGGATCCGCAGATGGATGCCGCCGATGAGGAGAGCCGCAAATGATGGAGCTTATCGCGCAGAACATGGCGCCTATCATGTTCCTTTCGCTGATTTTCTTCCTGATTATCGGCTATCCGGTGGCCTTCGCGCTGGCGGCAAACGGGCTTTTGTTCTTCATCATCGGTGTTGAACTCGCGCCGCTTTCCGAAGGGGCAATCAACCTGTCTTGGCCGCTGTTGAATGCGATGCCCGAGCGGTTCTGGGGGGTGCTCTCGAATGAGACATTGCTCGCGATTCCGTTCTTCACCTTCATGGGGATCGTGCTGGAACGCTCCGGCATGGCGGAAGATCTGCTCGACACGATCGGCCAGCTCTTCGGCCCCGTGCGCGGTGGTCTGGCCTATGCGGTGATTATCGTGGGCGCGCTGCTGGCTGCGACCACGGGTGTTGTGGCCGCCTCCGTGATCGCGATGGGGTTGATCTCGCTGCCAATCATGCTGCGCTATGGCTATGACCGCCGGATCGCCTCGGGCGTTATCGCGGCCTCTGGCACTTTGGCGCAGATCATCCCGCCGTCGCTTGTTCTCATCGTTCTGGCGGACCAATTGGGCCGCTCGGTGGGCGATATGTATAAGGGCGCGATGATTCCGGGCCTTGTGCTGACGATGATCTACCTCGGCTATGTGATGGTGATGTCGATCATCCGCCCGCAATCCATGCCTGCCCTGCCCAAAGAGGCGCGCACACTGGGGTCTGGCGTGACATCGCTTTTCATCGCGCTGGCGTTTGCGGTGGCAGTGTTCTTCTTCAGCGAACGCTACCTTGAGGCCAACCACAATCCGAATGATGCGGGGATTTTGGCCGCTGCACTTGCGGTTGCGTTGATCTATTGCCTCGCGCTTTTGGATAAGGCGCTGAAAATCAACATGATGTCGCGCCTTGCGCAGCAGGTCATCATCGTGCTGATCCCGCCGCTGGCGTTGATCTTCCTTGTGCTGGGGACGATCTTCCTCGGCGTGGCAACGCCCACCGAGGGCGGCGCGATGGGGGCCGTTGGGGCGCTGGTTCTGGCCTTCATGAAAAAACGCCTTTCGGTGGATGTGATCCGTCAAGCGCTGGCGGCAACCACACGGCTTTCGGCCTTCGTGATGTTCATCCTTCTGGGCGCGCGGGTGTTCTCGCTGACCTTCTACGGGGTAAACGGGCATCTGTGGGTCGAGCATCTGCTCACCTCGCTTCCGGGCGGTGAGACAGGCTTCTTGATCGTTGTCTCGCTCTTGGTGTTCTTCCTCGCCTTCTTCCTCGATTTCTTCGAACTGGCCTTCATCATCGTCCCGCTCTTGGCCCCCGCGGCCGAAAGCCTCGGGATCGATTTGATCTGGTTCGGGGTGATCTTGGGCGTGAACATGCAGACCTCGTTCATGCACCCGCCATTCGGGTTCGCGTTGTTCTTCCTGCGCTCGGTCGCGCCCAAACTACCTTATCACGATAAGGTCACGGGCAAGCTCACTGAGCCTGTGAAAACCTCGCAGATCTATTGGGGGGCGGTGCCGTTCGTGGGCATTCAGATCGTGATGATTGCCATCGTGATCGCCTTCCCGGGGATGGTCATGCATTACAAGGGCAAGCCGATTGATCCGTCGACCATCGACTTCAGGCTGCCTGATATGCCGGGCTTGGGCGGCGGTCTGGGGGGCCTGAGCTTGGGCGCGCCGATGGGCGGCCCCGCACCGGGTGCTGCGCCCGGCGCGGTCAATGGCCAGCCCACGACGCCCGCGACCGGAGGCCTCGGCCTCGGGATGGGCGCCCCCAGCTTCCAGTAAGCGCTGTGATACGACGAGAAACGGCGGCCCTCGGGGCCGCCGTTTTGCATTGGCATTCGGGCGCTGGCGACGGAGAGGAGGAGGGCAGTTAGAAAAGCTGCGTCACCGCCACCACATCTTCGACCCGCACCGCGACGATCGCCACAGCGCGCGCTTCGTTGTTCGGATCGGGGAAGCGATAGTCGAATGGGGCCGTCTCGTTGGGTAATGTGCCATCAAAGAGGTAGCGCTTTACATGTTGCATGAAGACTGCCGGCCCATACGGATGCGGCGAGTTCCAGCCGGCGGTGAATTCTATCACATTGCCGGATTTCAGGTGGATCTGCCATGTGCGCGCGGCGCTAGCCATCTGGGCCTCTATCTCGGTGTCTGCGTGCAGCGGAACGGGGAGGGGGGTGATGTCGGACGGCGGCATGGGGGACCTTTCTGTGGAATATGTCCCGAGGGTAGCAAACCTGCCGTGTCGATAAATAAGCTGGCCTGTTGTCGCCTATAGCAAAAGGCCCCGCATCGCTGCGGGGCCTTGCAAAGTAGATGAGGATCTTAGAGTGCGCCGTTGCGCTGTTGGATCATCATGAAGGTATCGTAGTTGTATTCCGAGAGCTGCGCCCAGACATAGGCATCGCGTTTGAAGGCGAGTTGGCTCTCGTAGATTTTCTTGAACGGTGCGTTGGTTTCCAGCAGCTCTGCATAGACCTCTTGTGCTGCGTTGTAGCAGGCGGTGAGGATCTCTGCCGAGAACGGACGCAGCTGCGCGCCATTCGCCATCAGCGATTTGAGGGCGGTCGGGTTTTTGTAGTCGTAAGACGCCATCACGTTGGAGTTTGCCGCCTCACAGGCCGCGTTCAAGGCAGCCTTATATTCGTCCGGCAGGGCGTCATAGGCTTCTTTGTTGAACATGGAATGCAGCGCAGCGCCGCCTTCCCACCAACCCGGATAGTAGTAATACGGCGCGACTTTGTAGAAGCCGAGCTTCTCGTCATCATACGGGCCGACCCATTCTGTCGCGTCGATGGTGCCTTTTTCAAGCGACGGGTAGATATCGCCGCCTGCGATCTGCTGCGGCACAACGCCGAGCTTTTCCATCACCTTGCCGGCGAAGCCGCCGAGGCGCATTTTCAGGCCTTTGAGATCTTCGACCGAGTTGATTTCCTTGCGGAACCAACCGCCCATCTGCGCGCCTGTGTTGCCGCAGGGCAGGGCGTGAATGCCGACGGTGGCGTAGAATTCGTTCATCAGCTCGTTGCCGCCGCCATAGTAGAACCAAGCGTTTTGCTGGCGGGCGTTCGGGCCGAAGGGCACTGCGGTGCCGAGCGCGAAGGTCGCGTCTTTGCCCCAGTAGTAATACGAGCAGGTGTGGCAGGCCTCAACGGTGCCGTTGGAGACCGCATCCATCGCTTGCAGGCCGGGGACGATTTCGCCCGCTGCGAAGACTTGGATGTTGAACTTGCCGCCGGTGACTTCCTTGACGTATTTCGCCATGGTTTCCGCGCCGCCGTAAATCGTGTCGAGCGATTTGGGGAAGGAAGAGGTCATGCGCCAGTTGACGGTGGGCAGATCCTGCGCGAGCGCCGGGGCGGCAACGGCTGCGGTTGCCGCAGCGGCGGCGCCACCGAGCGCGCCTTTGCGAATGAATGAGCGACGGTCCATATAGTCCTCCCGAAATGGTTTTGTTGGAGGCGCAGGGCTCCACTTCCCAGCGCGATCACTGGTCACTTTACTGGAGCGGAATGCTCTGTCCAGTGCGGCGAGAGCCTAGGCGCTATTATTTTCGAGCGGGTCTTGGGCTGGCGGTGAGGTGACGTCGCGGCAAGGGTTGCCTCGATCTGGAGGCGCCTCTCCTCCACGCACGGTTGCAGCCCCTCACGCAGGGCGCAGCCTGTTGGCGGTAGGTCAGAGCTGACGCGTATCGGGCAGGGTGATGCGGGCCACCTGTTCGGCGATCGGGTCCACCGCGAGCGGATGCGCCTGATCCGCGTGATCTGCCGGATCGCCCAGATCCATCCATGCGCCGTTCTTGAAAATCTCTACGGCGGTGAAATTCGCCTTATAGCCCATTTTCCGCGATCCCGGCACCCAATAGCCGAGGTAAACATAGGGCAGGCCGGCGCGGCGGGCGATCTCGATATGGTCGAGGATCAGATAGGTGCCCAAGGAATGATCCTGCATTGTGGGATCATAGAACGAATAAACCATCGACACGCCATCATCGAGCACATCCGTCAGACAAACAGCGGTGAGCGGCTTGGCCTTGCCCGGCTCCGGCGGCGGGCTACGGTATTCGACGACGCGGCTTTTGATCGGGGTTTCCTCGATCATCGCGGCGAATTCAAAAATATCCATATCCGCCATGCCGCCATCGGCGTGACGGCTATCGAGATAGGTACGGAACAGCGCGAATTGCTCTTCGGTGGCCCAAGGCGAGGTCGCGGCGCGTTTGAGGGCCGCGTTGCGGTTCAGCACGCGGCGCTGGCTGCGCGAGGGGGTGAAATCGGCGACGCGGATCCGCGCGGAGAGGCAGGCCGCGCAATCGGCGCAGGAGGGCCGGTAGAGCACGTTCTGCGAGCGCCGGAATCCCTGCCGCGAGAGTGCGTTATTAAGTTTCTCCGCCCCTTCGCCTTGCAACGCGGTGAACAATTTCCTCTCGGCCCTGCCCTCAAGATAGGGGCACGGTTGCGGCGCAGTCACATAGAACTGCGGGGCAAGAGGAAGGGAATGGCGCATGATTTCACTTGTCCTGATCGCCTCCACGCTAGCAAGAGAATGCCTCCGCGCCAAGTCTGATTTCGGGCAATATCGGCCTTCGCACATACGATTTTGGTGCCGTGCTAAGGTGTTGTTGTCCCCAAGGTTTCCGGCGGTGGTCGGGGGGCGGAAGCGCCGTGCGGGTTGACGCATTCCCGTGAAACGCGTGCCGTGGTTCGCGGGAACCAAAACGGCCCCAAAAGGCGCTATGCGCTTCGCGGGGCCGCAGCGGGGAGAGAAGGGTATTGGGGAGGTGACGGGGGCGGGAGTAGGGGGAGACGGGTTAGGAGAGACGGGGCGCAGACCACGCCCCGTCGCAGTTCGGTTTTAGTAGGCCCCACGGCTGGGCTGGTCGGCGCGCGGTTCAGGCTCATCATTGCCCTCTTCCTCGGCCTCTTTGGCGCGTTGGTCGAGATATTGGTCGAACTCGGCCTTATCGCGGCTTTCGCGCAGACGGATCAGGAAGGCTTCGAATTCCGCCTGTTCTTGCTCCAAACGCGCGATCGTGTCGGCCTTATAGACGTCGAACGCGCGGTTTCCGGTGGCGCGGCTCATGTGATGGGTCGCGTGGCGGGTGCGGAAGGTACAGCTCCCGCGCGTCATATGCGAAGCATATTGCGGGAAGGTGCTGCGTTTAAACCGCCCCGTGCCGAGCATGAAGAACAGCACGACAAGGCCGAAAGGGCCTGCGAAGATGAACGACAGAACCATCAGCGCGATCCAGGCCTTGCGGCCGTATTGATCAAGCCAGCCTGTCGCCTCGGAAAACCAATTGCCCTGCGACACCCTAGGTGCGTGGGTGGGGGCGGTCGAAGACGTTGCGAAACCGGACATTATATCCTCCTCAGGGGATAGGGTTGCTATATGTGTGGCATCCTGTCCGTCGCATCTCGCGGGGCATGTGAACGCCTTTCACATCCTCAAGATTGGTATTGGGTGGCGCGGTTGCAAGGGGGTGATGTAAAAAGAATTCACATTATTTTTTGGCCGAGCGTCAGGGACATCGACCCGCGAGCCTTCCCGCGTTTTTGGCAAGCCAGCTTGGCGATACACTTCCGAGCCCTTGACACTGGACGATTTCGGCGTGTCTGCTGAGGGGGTCGTGGGAGGATCCGCAGAGTGATCGTTGCAAACCCCGCGTGATTTTTAACAATATGGAGTGTCCAATGAAAAACTCCGTTCGGTTTCCGCAGCTCAAAACTTGTTTTATGTTTGAAGACCTTGAGGAGCACATCAAGTCTGATTTTCTCGATGGGTGTAGTGTCAAGATCTACCGCGAAGAGGAGGATATTCTGACGCAGGGGGAGCCGCCACCGGGGCTGTTTCTGATCGCGTCTGGCTCTGTCGAGATTATCAGCCATACCGAGGCGGGGGATCGGGCGATTATCACCCATCTCGCTGCGGGCGATACGGTGGGCGAGCCCGAGCTGATCGCGGATATGCCATGCGTTTGCAGCGCTGTTGTCCAGCCAGAGTCTGTCGTGCTGTTTTGTCCGAAGCCGGCGTTTGAGGCTTTGATGCGGCGCAATGTCGTCGTTCGCAATGTGATGCGATATTATGTCGGGCGCTTGCGGCGCGACAATCACTTGAAAGCGGTCGATCAGTTTTTACCGGTTGAGCAGCGGGTGACCAGTTATCTCCTGCACCTTTCAGATGCCAACCGCGTGCTGCGCGTCAGTCAGTCCTATCTCGCCAATGCGGCGGGATGTTCGCGGCAGACTGTGAACAGGATTTTGGGAAAATTGCGGGAAGGGGGGGTGATCGCAATCGGAAAGGGACAGATCCAGATCCTCAAGCCCGAGGATTTAACGCAGGTCGCACTCAAGGATTACTAACGCAGATTACGTGTCTTTCGCGGATCCGCTGAAAGCGGGCGCCCCAGAAAGGTGTCCGAACGAAAATGTGGACCCCAAGCTATCGTTCGGGGCCCACATCATCACACACCAGCACAATCATTCAATCGGGCCAGACCTAACAGTTCAACTCATTAAAAAACTCGGCATGACAGGCCCGCTGCGTGCCCACGTCCTTTTATAGATGCCGTCGGGGAATGGAAGTGTCGCCTAAGCGACTTTCCGCGCATTTTATGCGAATATTTTTTGATATATTTATAATGAAGGTCGCAGTGCAGCTCTGCGGGCCGAGATTTCGGACCTAGCGCGTGCGCCTTGCCATAAAGGCCAAGCGCTCGAAGAGATGCACATCTTGCTCGTTCTTCAGGAGCGCACCGTGCAGTTTCGGCAGCACATCCGCCCCCTCCCGCTTGAGGTCTTCGGGCTGGAGATCCTCCGCCAGCAGCAGCTTGAGCCAGTCGAGCACCTCGGAGGTGGAGGGCTTTTTCTTCAACCCCGGCGTCTCGCGCAGCTCGTAGAATTGGGTGAGGGCCGTGTTCAAAAGAGCCTCTTTGATCCGCGGGAAATGCACGTTGATAATCGCGCGCATCGTCTCCGCATCGGGGAACTTGATGTAATGGAAGAAGCAGCGGCGCAGGAAGGCGTCCGGCAATTCCTTCTCGTTGTTCGAGGTGATGATGATCACGGGGCGGTGGCGCGCGCGGATCGTCTCGCCGGTCTCGTAGACGTGGAATTCCATCTTATCGAGCTCTTGCAAGAGGTCATTGGGGAATTCGATATCGGCCTTGTCGATCTCGTCGATCAGCAGCACGACTTTTGTCTCCGCCTCAAAGGCCTGCCACAGCTTGCCCTTGCGAATGTAGTTTTTCACATCATTGACGCGGGGATCCCCGAGTTGGCTATCGCGCAGCCGCGAGACCGCATCGTATTCGTAAAGGCCTTGCTGTGCCTTGGTGGTGGATTTGATATTCCACTCGACCATCGGCAGGCCAAGGCTCTCGGCCACTTGTCGCGCGAGTTCCGTCTTGCCCGTGCCCGGCTCGCCTTTCACCAGCAAGGGGCGCTCCAGCACCACGGCCGCGTTCACGGCCACGGTCAGATCTTCGGGCGCGACATAGGTTTGGGTGGATTGGAATTTCAACGGGTATCTCCTCGGGGGGATTGGGGGAGTTTGGGCGATCATAGCTTGCCGCGCGATGGACACAAGGTGGGCACAAGGTGGTGCGGGGAAGGGGCCACGCAGTACACGCAGTAAGGGAGTCCCGCCTAGGTTGCGCTGCCCGTGCGGCGGCGCGCGAGGGCGATTTGCGCAAGGCGAGGCGCGCGCGGCGATCACGCTCTGAGAAAATCACAAACTCGCGCGTGACATCTTCCAACGGTTGCGCTATTGCGTGCGCCGAGGCCGCCAAGCTCTGCCTTTCTTGCTTTGCGTGCGCCTATTCCGGATAAGGAAGAAGTTATGAAAGCTGAAGTTATTCTTCCCGCAGAGTATCGTCCGTCCGAAGACGAACCGTTCATGAATGATCGTCAACTCGAATATTTCCGTCGCAAATTGCTGACGTGGAAAGCGGAACTGCTCGAACAATCTGCTGAGACACTTGAGGGCCTACAGGACTCCGCGCGCAATGTGCCTGATATTGCGGATCGCGCCTCGGAAGAGACCGATCGCGCGCTGGAATTGCGCACCCGTGATCGCCAGCGCAAGCTGGTGAGCAAGATCGATGCGGCGCTGCGCCGGATCGACAACGGGGAATTCGGGTATTGCGACATCACGGGCGAACAGATTTCGCTCAAACGTCTTGATGCACGCCCGATTGCGACGATGACGCTGGAGGCGCAAGAGCGTCACGAGCGCCGCGAAAAGGTGCACCGCGAGGAGTGATCCTCGTGCTCCTATGTTCGGTCTATGCGGCTTTGGGCCGCATCGCACGAGCCCTCGGAAGCACCAAAATAAGGCCCGCTTTGGGCAATGTTATGTATGTGCCGGACCCTTTGCAGGTTCCGGCATTTTCATTCGCTCGGTGGCTGCTTTCACGTATGGCATCTAGCGGGCATCAGGAGGGCTCTCGATGATCGGGCGCAATGTGACAGTTCTGGGCGCGGGGATCGCGGGGCTTGCGGTCGCGCGGGCCTTCGCGCTGCGCGGTGCGACGGTCACGGTGCTGGAACAAGCCGAGGCGATCCGCGAGGCGGGGGCGGGGATCCAGATCTCGCCCAACGGCGCGCGGGTGATTTCCGCGCTGGGGTTGCGCGAGGCGTTCGAGGAGGCCAGCCTTCCCTCGCAGGCGGCGGAGCTGCTCAATGGCGAAACTGGCAAGCGGGTCGCATGGCTGCCCGTTGGCGCAGAACCCTCGACGCAAGGTGCTGAGGATCAGGGCGCTGAAGCCCCCGCAGGATACCGCTTGATTCACCGCGCTAAGTTGATCGACCTTCTGACGCAGGGCGCGCGGGAGGCGGGCGTGCGGATTCGGCTGTTGCAGCGCGTCAAAGAGGTGGATCTCTCCGGCGCGCGCCCAAAGGTGATCATGGCGACGGGATCCGAGCTGGAAGCAGATCTTCTGATCGGCGCGGATGGGCTGCATTCCCAAACCCGCATCGCACTCAACGGCGCGCAGGCCCCGTTCTTTACACAGCAGATCTGCTGGCGGGCGATTATTCCCGATACCGAGGCAGACATCGGGCGCGAGGTCGGGGCCGACATCAACGCGGAGGCTGCAAATCCGCCGCGCGCCGTGGCGCAGGTGTTCATGGGGGATGGGCGGCATCTGGTCAGCTATCCGCTCAAAGGCGGTTTGCGCAACATCGTCGCCGTGGAGGAGCGCAATCGCTGGGTGGAGGAAAACTACGCCCTTTCTGATGATCCCGCGCGCCTGCGCGAGGCGTTCAAGACATTTTGCCCCAAGGTGCAGGGCTGGCTCGCGCAGGTCGAAGCGCCGATGCTTTGGGGGCTGTTCCGCCACGAGGTCGCGGCGCACTGGGGGCGTGCGTTGCCGCAAGGCGCTGTGGCAATCTTGGGGGATGCCGCCCATCCGACCCTGCCGTTTTTGGCGCAGGGCGCTTCCATGGGGCTGGAGGACGCTTGGGTTCTGGCCGATCTTTTCGCGCGCGCAGAGCCTGAGGAGGCGATCCGCCTGTATGAGGCCGCCCGCCGCCCGCGTTGCGCCAAGATTGTTGAGGCGGCCAATGCCAATGCGCGTAACTATCACCTGACGGGGCTATCACGCGTCGCGGGCCATCTGGCGCTACGATTGGTGACGACAGTTGCCCCGCGCCAGTTCCTCAAACGGTATGATTGGGTTTATGCGCACGACGTGACCGCCGCCCGCTAGGACTGCCACGGCAGATGGGTGAGATGAATTTGCGCCTGTTGCAGCCCCAATACGAAATTTTTCAAAAAGAATTTTTCGAATAAATTTCCATATCCACATGTAATTAATAAATAAATTCATATTATCACGCATCCGTGATGTTTTCGTGATCGAATTTCCGCAACTTAATCCGCTGCCCTCCCGTCTCTCCAATACACGGCGCGTGAATGACCACACGCCAGACATAAAACCGGAGACGACACATGAAAAACGCAACTCTCTTCACGACTCTTGCTGCTTCCACCATGCTCGCCACCACTGCATTCGCTGACATGAACCCGATGGTTGGCGGCGCAGAAATGTTCCCGACCAAGAACATCGTCGAGAATGCCGTGAACTCGGCTGATCACACCACGCTCGTCGCCGCCGTGAAAGCCGCTGGCCTCGTGGATACGCTGTCGTCAGAAGGCCCGTTCACCGTTTTCGCACCGACCAACGAAGCCTTTGCAGCGCTGCCGGAAGGCACTGTTGAAACCCTTCTGAAGCCGGAAAACAAAGATCAGCTCACCAAAATCCTCACCTGCCACGTCGTCGGCAAAAAGGTGATGTCGGATGCGCTGCAAGGCATGATCAAGGATGAAGGCGGCATGCACCCGTTCAAAACCGTTGGCGGCTGTGAGTACACCGCGAAATACGACAACGGCATGATCATGATCATGGATGGCCAAGGCAACACCGCAAACGTCACCATCGCTGACGTTCAGCAATCGAACGGCGTGATCCACGTGATCGACGCGGTTCTGCTGCCCGCCAGCTAAGAACATCTGCGGGTCTCCACCGCAGATGCGTAACGAGTGACTAAGTCGAGGGGGGAGGAGCAGGCGATGCTCTTTCCCCCTCTTGACGTCTCCCGCATTCGCGCATACTCAGGCGCCATCGCGGGTGTAGCTCAATGGTAGAGCAGCAGCTTCCCAAGCTGAATACGAGGGTTCGATTCCCTTCACCCGCTCCAATCATCCCAAAATATATGTGACGTGAGACAGCGGCCTTCTTGTGCCAAGGTCTCGCATTTTGCATCGCCCCTCTGGCAAGCGGCAGGGCGCTGCACTATCACGCTTGGTATCAAAGTTACGCGGGTTAGGAGGCCCTCCCCAGATGTCCGATAAAAACACAGATATCCAACGTATTGAGTGCGGCGCACGCATGAGCGAAGCCGTGATCTTCGGCGGGCTCGTCTACCTCGCTGGCCAAGTCGGCAATCCGGGTGAGAGCGTCACCGCGCAGACGACCGAAGTTCTGGCGCAGATCGACCGCCTTCTGGCGCTCGCAGGCACCGATAAAACCCGCATCCTCAAAGCGCAGATCTGGGTCGCCGATATGGCCGATTTCGCGGAAATGAATGCGGTTTGGGATGCTTGGGTGCCTGCTGGCCACTGCCCCGCACGCGCGACGGGTGAAGCCAAGCTCGCGACGCCGGACTACAAGGTCGAGATCATCATCACCGCTGCGGTCTGACGCCTAAAAGAGGGGGCTCGCCCCCTCGGCCCTCGGCCTCACCCCGAGGATATTTAGGGCAACCAGAAAGGCGGAACTGCCCTTGGAAACAGGGGCTCCTTTAGGCATTTCTGGTTGCTCGAAATATCGCTGGGGGCTTTCTCGCCATGCTTGATGGCGGGAAAGTGGGGGCCGCGTCCCTCGTTTTAAATGCGGGGAGGGCTTAACCAGCCGCAGCTTCCGCCGCCTGCCGCCCGATCCGTTCGACCATCGCGCGCAACCCGTTCGAGCGCTGCGCCGAGAGGTGATCGTTCAGCCCGAGCCGCGCGAGTTCCGCGCCCGCGTCCACCTTCAGCACTTCGGCCACCGTTAGCCCCGCATAAAGCGTATGCAGCACCGCAATCAGGCCGCGCACGATCATCGCATCCGACTCGCCCTCGAAATCATAGATCGCCTCCGGCCCCGTGCCGCTGATCGCGGGCTTGAGCCAGACCTGACTGGCGCAGCCCTCCACCTTGAGCGCAGGCACTTTATAGACCTCATCAAGCGGCGGCATCGCGCGGCCCAATTCGATCACATGGCGGTAGCGGTCTTCCCAATCGTCGAGAAATTCAAAGGTCTCCGCAAGGTCTTCAAAGGCTTCGCTGGCCATAGTCATCTCCAAAAGCTTCCCCCTGACCTAGCGCCTGCGCCTGCGCGCGTCCAGTCATCGGGCGACCCCGCGTCGGTGTTCTTGCGCCGTCGCGCGGTAAGCGGTCTTTTCAAACGCCCCGCGTTGCGATACCCAAGGCCAACGGGCGCGGATCGTTGCGCCTTTCGATGTCCAAACCCGTCGGGGGATCCATGTCCAAGCCGCTGTTCCTTGCGCTCGCATTTGTCACCACGCTTTCGGGCTGCGGATTTTCCGAGAGCCGTATCAACCCGATGAACTGGTGGGATCGCACCCCCGAGGCCCCGACGCTGGAGCCGAAACTGGGCTATGCCAAAGATCCCGACGATAACCGGATCGAGATTGCGCAGCTCTCGCGGCTCGAATTGAAAAAGGTCCATGGCGGGGTTGTGATCTCCGCGGCTGGCTTGCCGCCAACGCAGGGCTGGTGGGATGCAGATTTGATGCCTGTGGATGGGGATGATCCTGTCGACGGCGTCCTTGCCTTCCGTTTCGTGGTGGCGGAGCCGCTGCCCGGCACGCCAGAGCGCACGCGTGTGCTCAACGATGGCTCGCGTGAGGTCACTGTGGCAAAATTCGTCTCCGTCTACAAACTGGATGGGGTGCGCGAGATCACCGTGACAGCCGCCAATGGCACGCGCTCGCTCCGCCCTTGAGGCGTGATGAGCGTGGCGGGGATTGCGCGCAAGGCCTTCCGCGCGTGGCTTTTACGCTTAGAGTTTCCATCATTGTCTAGCCGATGCCGCAACTGAGATGCGACAGGTCGCGGTGATGCGTTGATTTGCCATGTGCGCAGCCTAGAATGCGCGAAGCGCAGGATTGGAGAGCCCCATGGATGATGCCCTCGTAATTTTCACCCCGTCGGGCAAACGCGCCCGCGTCGCCAAAGGGACGAGTGTTCTGCAAGCGGCGCGGCAGATGGGGGTTGATCTCGATTCTGTCTGCGGTGGGCGGGGGATCTGCTCAAAATGCCAAGTGGCGGTCGGGCAGGGGGAGTTCGCCAAACATGGCGTGACGGTCGCCGCAGATGCGCTGACGCCGATCAATGCCGTGGAAGAGCGCTATGATCGCGTGCGTGGCCTGAAGACAGGGCGTCGGCTGGGTTGCCAAGCCTGTATTCAGGGCGATGTGGTGCTCGACGTGCCGCCCGAATCCCAAGTGCATAAGCAAGTGATCCGCAAATCCGCTTCCGAGCGGGTGATGGAGATGGATCCGGCGGTGCGGGTTTACCTCGTCGACGTGCCCGAACCCGATATGCACGAACCTCTGGGCGATTTCCAACGCCTCGCTGCCGCTCTGGAAGACGCTTTTGGGATCAAAGGTTTGCAAGCCGATCTTGCGATGATGTCAAAGCTCCAGCCGGTGCTGCGCAAGGGCAAGTGGCAGGTCACGGCTGCGGTCTGGCACGGCGATGCGCAGGCGGCACCCCGCCTCGTCGCGCTGTTCCCCGGCCTGCGCGAGGTCCCGCTCTACGGGCTGGCAATTGATTTGGGCTCGACGACCATCGCGGGCCATTTGGTTTCGCTGACGGATGGATCGGTGCTGGCCTCCTCCGGATTGATGAACCCGCAGATCCGCTTTGGCGAAGATCTGATGAGCCGCGTCTCCTATGTCATGATGAACCCCGGCGGCGATGTCGAGATGACGGGCGTTGTGCGCGAGGCTTTGGGCGATCTGGCCAAGGCGCTGGCGGACGAGGCAGGTGTGACAACGGCGGAAATCGTCGAGACTGTCGTCGTGTGTAACCCTGTGATGCACCATCTGTTGCTCGGGATTGATCCTGTCGAACTCGGCCAAGCGCCCTTCGCCCTGGCAACCTCCGAGGCGATCACCTTGCCCACGCGCGAGATCGGGATGACGCTTGCCCCCGGTGCGCGCTGCTATCTCCTGCCGCTGATCGCGGGCCATGTCGGCGCGGATGCCGCGGCGGTGGCGCTCTCCGAGGCGCCCGAGACGCGCGATGAACTGTCGTTGATCGTCGATGTCGGCACCAATGCGGAAATCCTCTTGGGCAATAGGGCACGCGTGCTGGCCTGTTCCTCGCCGACTGGCCCCGCCTTTGAGGGCGCGCAGATCTCGTCTGGCCAGCGCGCGGCCCCCGGCGCGATTGAGCGGATCCGGATTGATCCGGTGACGAAAGAGCCGCGCTTCCGCGTGATCGGATCGGACATCTGGTCGGATGAGGAAGGTTTCGCCGAGGAGATTGCGGCCACAGGTGTGACGGGGATTTGCGGCTCCGGCATTATTGAGGCCGTCGCCGAGATGCGCCTCGCGGGGTTGGTGGATCCCTCGGGCCTGATCGGCTCCTCCGAGCAAACCGGAACGCCGCGTGCCTTGGCCACGGGGCGCACGCATGAATATCTGATCTATGATGCTACGCTGGAAGGCGGGCCACGGATCACCGTCACCCAAGGCGATATCCGCGCGATCCAACTTGCGAAATCCGCGCTTTACGCGGGCGCGCGGCTGTTGATGGATGAGCTGGGCGTCGATCATCTCGACCGCGTTGTATTGGCAGGTGCGTTTGGCGCGCATATCTCGCCGCTGCATGCGATGGTGCTGGGCATGATCCCCGATTGCGAGATCGACCACGTGACCTCGGCGGGCAATGCGGCTGGCACGGGCGCGCGGATGGCGCTGTGCTCGGTGGCGTCGCGCCGCGCCATTGAGGCGCAGGTCAAGCGGATCCATAAAATTGAGACCGCCATCGAGCCCAGGTTCCAAGAGCATTTCGTGGCTGCAAACGCGATCCCCCACGCCACCGCCAGCTTCCCGCATTTGATGTCGCTGGTCACACTGCCGGACGTGAGCTTTAACGTGAACGGCGGCGGCGATGGCAGCGGGCGGCGGCGCAAACGCGGCTGATTTTCGGCGGGACGGGAACGGCAAGGGGCGAAGTGGGGGCGCTGCCCCCAGTCTCCCCGCGCGCCTTTGGCCGCTGGAGCACTTTCCCCCGGGATATTTTAAGCAACCAGAAAGGGCGCGCGCGCCTGCACATATGCGGCCATCGCGCGGGCGTTTTGTGCTTCTGGTTGCTCTAAATATCCTGGGGGTGAATGCGCAGCAGAGGGGGCAACGCCCCCTTTACGCCCTGTCCACGCGCGATCAGGCGTCAAGCTGCGCCCAGACAGGCACGTGATCCGAGGGTTTGTCGCCCGCGCGCACGTCTTTATCGATGCCCGCATCGATCAGAAGGTCGGCGGCCTGCGGCGAGAGCAACAGATGGTCGATCAGGATACCGTTGTTCTTTTGCCAAGCGCCCGCTTGGTAATCCCAGAAGGAATAGAGGCCGGCCTCGGGGTGTTTGATGCGCAGCGCATTGGTCAGGCCGTGCGCGGCGATCTTGCGATAAGCCGCGCGGGAGGCGGGCAGGGCGAGCGCGTCTTCGCGCCACAGCTCCGGCTTTGCGGCATCGGTGTCTTGTTCAATGATGTTGTAATCGCCCGCCATGACGAAGGCAATTTCTTCCGCCAAAAGCTGTTGCGCGCGCGCGTGAAGGCGCTCCATCCATGCCAGTTTATAGTCGTATTTTGGACCGGGCACAGGGTTGCCATTGGGCAGGTAGAGGCAGCACAGGCGCAGGGCGGTGCTACCGATCACGGTCGCCTCGATATAGCGGGCCTGCTCGTCGCTGTCATCGCCTTGGAGGCCGCGGGTCACATCCTCCAGCGGGAGTTTGGACAGGATCGCGACGCCGTTGAAGCCCTTTTGGCCATGGGTTTCAACGCGGTAGCCCATATCCTCAAAAATCTCACGCGGGAATCCTTCATCCACGGATTTGATCTCTTGCAGCATCGCCACATCAGGCGATTGCGCCTCCAGCCATGCAGGAAGCGCTTCGATGCGGGCCTTGATGCCGTTGATATTGAACGTTGCGATTTTCATGCGGGCCTCCTGCGCTTGCCGCCTTTGTAGGGGGCGGGGGCGGAGGGTGCAACTTACATCGAGAACGAGGTGCCGCAGCCGCAGGAGCTTGTCGCGTTGGGGTTTTCAATCGCAAAGCGCGCGCCGATGAGCTCATCCGTGAAATCAATCACCGCCCCTGCGAGGAAGGGCATCGAGACCGGATCAATCAGGACTTTCTGGCCCGCGCCTTCCAGCACGATGTCATCAGATGCGGGCGTATCGAGCTTGATCTCATATTGGAAGCCCGAGCAGCCGCCGCCTTCCACCGCCACGCGCAGCGCTTGCGGCATCTCCGCGCCGTCGTTGATCTCGGCCAGACGCGCGAAGGCGCGATCAGTGACTTTGGGGGGCAGGGTGAGCATGATGGCCTCCGAGGGGCGGCCTCGCACGCGGGGGCGGGGCCTGTTCATTCGTTATAAAGACTATATAGAGTTGAAGAGAGGCGGCACAAGAACCTGTGCCCGATGATCTATCAGAGTTGATAAGGAGCGATCTGTGCTCAAACCCTATGCCTGCCATCCCCAAGACAGCCGTGGACGCCTTCATGACGAGAGTATCTCGACATTCCGGTCGCCTTTTCAACGCGATAGGGATCGGATCATCCATTCCTCCGCGTTTCGCAGGCTCAAACACAAGACGCAGGTCTTTGTTGAACATGAGGGCGATTATTATCGCACGCGGCTGACCCATACGATCGAGGTGGCGCAGGTCGCGCGCACGATTGCGGGCGCTTTGGGGCTGAACACCGATCTGGCGGAGGCGGTGGCCTTGGCGCATGATCTGGGCCATCCGCCCTTTGGCCATACCGGCGAGGATGCGCTTCACGAGTTGATGGCGCCCTACGGCGGGTTTGATCACAACGCCCAAGCGCTCAGGATCGTGACCAAGCTGGAGAAGCATTACGCGGGTTTCGACGGGTTGAACCTGACATGGGAGACGCTGGAGGGCATTGCCAAGCACAACGGCCCCGCGATCTCCGATCACGGTGGTTCGCATTCCGCGCCGACGCGGGAATTGCTGCCCTATGCGCTGATCGAGGTTGATAACCTGTGGGATCTGGAACTCTCGACCAATGCCTCCGCCGAGGCGCAGGTCGCCGCCGTCGCGGATGATTGCGCCTATAATCACCACGACCTGCATGATGGGCTGCGCGCGGGGCTGTTCACCGAGGATGACCTGTGTGAGTTGCCAGTGATTGGCGAGTGTTTCGCAGAGGTGGATCGCTTGCATCCTGGTCTTGAGCCGATGCGGCGTCGCCATGAGGCGCTGCGCCGTGTGTTTGGGGTGATGGTTGAGGATGTGATTGCGGTTGCCGAAAACCGTCTCACTGCGCTGCAACCGCAATCGGTGGATGATATCCGCTCGATGGAGGGGCCGATTATTCGCTTCTCCAAGCCGCTCTATCAAAATCTCAAGGCGATCAAGGGCTTCCTCTTCACCCAGATGTATCGCGCGCCCTCGGTGGTGGTGGAACGGCAACGGGTGACGATGATGGTCAATGCGCTGTTCCCGCTGTTCATGGAGCAGCCAGAGCTGCTGCCCGAGGATTGGCACGATGATGTCGCGCGGGCAGTTGCGCGGGGCAATGAAGGGCAAACCGAGCTCGCGCGGGTGGTTCTGGATTACGTCGCGGGGATGACGGATCGCTTCGCTATTCAGGAATATCACCGTCTTGTTGATCCCAACGGGTGAGGCTGTCACTGTCGTGTCACTGGCAGGACGGAACAAAGCCCTGCGGGCGGCGTTGATCCCGCGAACCCTGAGACCCTTTGAGAATTAGGAGACGATCATGATCAAGAAATCCGGTAGCGCAAAATGGACAGGCGATCTGAAAGAGGGCAAGGGCGAAGTTTCGACCCAGTCCGGCGCGCTGAAATCCCAGCCCTACGGCTTTAACACCCGTTTTGAGGATAAGCCCGGCACCAACCCCGAAGAGCTGATCGCGGCGGCCCATGCCTCGTGCTTCTCGATGGCCTTCGCCAATATGCTGGCAGGGGCGGAGATTTCGGGTGTCGAGATCGAGACCAAGGCTGTGATCGTCATGGATAAATCGGCGGCGGGCTTCTCGATCCTGAAATCAGAGTTGACCTGCACCGTGAAAGCCGATGCGGAAGCCTCCGATATCGAAGAAGTGGCCCATGCCGCGAAAGAGGGCTGCCCCGTTTCGCAGCTTCTCGATTGCGAAATTACACTGGATCTGACGATCGCTTGACCCTTTGCAGGTCATTGACGAAAATACCATTCCCCGCCCACCGTATATCTGCGGTTGGGCGGGGTTTTTTATTGGCAGAGGGCCGGTGTTTGACGGGGTGTTGAAATGGCGGGTCTTCTAGGGCCGAGCGGCCCGTTAAAACATCTCTCTGGCATCTTCTACCGGATCGTCCCGCTAAGCCGCGCGGAGGACCCGCTTGCCTCTGCGATGAGCCCTGAGGGGCGGTTCCATCACGCAGGTCAGACGGCGCTTTATCTGTCCTCGCGGCAAGATTGGGCGGAGCATGCGATAGCGCGTTATGCGCAGCCGAATGATCCGCCGCGCGTGTTTTGTGAAATCGAGATAGTGCGGGCGCTGGTGTTGGATCTGCGCGACGGGGCGCAATGTGCGGCTTGGGGGGCTGATCCGGCGCTGGCTTCTGTGCCGTGGCTAGAGCAGCGCGCCCTCGGGGCGCGGGCGACCACATGGGGCCTATCCGATCTCGCGCGGCAGGGTGGGGCGCAGGGAATGATTTACACCGCGCGCTCCTGCCCGAGCCGCTGGCATCTCGTGCTCTTCGATTGGCTGGAGGCGGGGGCCACTCTGCGCGCGACGGGGCGGAGGTTTCCCTACCCGACGCCAGCCCCCTAAGACGCCCCCATAAAACGGCGCCCTGATGGCGAGCTCCTGCGGTGTTTAAGCGGGAAAAAAAATCGGTCGGCCGAGGGGGGAGGAGCCTCGGCCGACCAGCTAGCCATCCTGATACGAGCGGAGCCCGACAGGGAGAGCGGATGGCCGCTGCGGCAGAGTGCGGGGAGACAGGGAGGACCCCCGTGCAATCTGCGCTGCTCTACCCGATTTGGGCATCTGCTAGGCGATTGCAAGAGGCGCTATTTGAAATTCCGCGCGGGGGGCGGCGGGGGCGAGAGGGTTTGGGCGAAAACCTGCCAATCCCGCTCGCCCGCGCGAATATTAGACCATCATTTCTTTCGTCGCGGTGAGTTTCAATTCCGGATAATCGCGTTGGACGCGGTCGATATCCCATTGAAGTCGCGTCAAAAACACCATGTCGCCATCACTATCGGTCGCGATGTGCTGCTTGTTGATGTTGATCATCTTCTCGACTTCGGCTTTCGGCCCCGAGATCCAGCGCGCGGAGGTGAACTGGCTCTGCTCGAAGCGCACGGGCAGGCCGTATTCGATCTCGATCCGGCTCGCGAGCACCTCGAATTGGAGCGCGCCCACGACGCCGACGATGAAGCCCGAACCGATCATCGGCTTGAACACTTTGGCCGCACCTTCTTCGGCGAATTGCAGCAGCGCCTTATCAAGATGTTTGGCCTTCATCGGGTCCAGCGCGCGCACCGTGTTCAACAGCTCGGGTGCGAAGCTCGGGATACCCGTGAATTTCAGCGCCTCGCCCTCGGTCAGCGCATCGCCGATGCGCAGCTGGCCGTGGTTCGGGATGCCGATGATATCGCCCGCCCAAGCCTCTTCCGCCAATTCACGGTCAGCGGCGAGGAACAGCACCGGATTGGTGATCGACATCGGCTTTTTGGTGCGCACATGGTTGAGCTTCATCCCGCGCTCGAAATGCCCCGACGCGAGGCGCACGAAGGCCACGCGGTCGCGGTGCTTGGGGTCCATATTCGCTTGAACCTTGAACACGAAACCAGTCACCGGTGTCTCAGACGGGTCAATCGTGCGGCCTGCGGATTTTTGCGGCTGCGGCAGGGGGCCGTATTCGCCGATCCCGTCCATCAGCTCTTTGACGCCGAAGGAGTTGATCGCCGAGCCGAACCAGATCGGCGTCATATGCCCTTCAAGGAAGCTCTGACGGTCAAAGGCGGGCAGCAATTCGCGCGCCATTTCGATCTCTTCGCGTAGCTGCGCGAGCTGGGCGGCGGGGATGTGATCGGCCAGTTTCGGATCATCAAGACCGGAGATTTTCACCGTCTCCGCGACCTTGTTGCGATCCGCGCGATCCATCAATTCCAGACGGTCATGCAGCAGATCGTAGCAACCGAGGAAATCACGCCCAACGCCAATCGGCCAGGAGGCAGGGGCGACATCAATTGCCAGATTTTCCTGAATCTCGTCGATGATCTCGAACGTGTCGCGGCTTTCGCGGTCCATCTTGTTACAAAATGTCAGGATCGGCAGATCGCGCAGACGGCAGACCTCAAACAGCTTGCGCGTCTGGCTCTCGACGCCCTTGGCCCCGTCAATCACCATGATCGCCGCATCCACCGCCGTCAGCGTGCGGTAAGTATCTTCGGAGAAATCCGAGTGGCCGGGGGTATCGACAAGGTTGAACAGGAACTCTTTGTATTCAAACGACATTGCCGAGGCGGAGACGGAGATCCCGCGATCTTGCTCCATCTTCATGAAGTCCGAGCGCGTGCGCCGCGCTTCGCCCTTGGCCCGCACCTGTCCAGCCATCTGGATCGCACCCCCGAACAGGAGGAACTTTTCCGTCAGCGTCGTCTTGCCAGCGTCAGGGTGCGAGATAATCGCAAAGGTCCGACGGCGGGCGATTTGGGCGGGGAGGGGCGCGGTCTGTGTCATGCGCGGGATTTAGCGCAAGGCGGGGTTTTGGGCAATGGGGATTGGGCGGGGAAGCGGATCGGTTCGCGCCCCTATCCTATGGCCGCCTTCAAGCACTCGTTTTGCCGCGCATCGTTTGCCATTGGGCGATATCTCTCAGAGGTCCGATGATCCTGTGGCCGTCAGGTGTCAGAGAATACACCGTGCCGCCTGCCGTACGCGCGAGGAGGCGGTCTTTCTCAAGCTCACGCAGCGCACGGACAAGCACCCTGCGATCGGCCATATCGAGCCGCGCTTGCAGAGCGGGGATGTCACCGTCTGCTTCCGAGAGCACCATCAGAATCGAGGCTTTCCACTGCCCGCGAAGGGCTTGCATCCCCATCGCCAGATCACACCATTGGTACAGGCTCGCGCGGTTCCGCTCTTGTGTCGTTGTGGGCGGGCGAGCCCCTCTGTCAAAATTGTCAGACTTGATCATAGGACCTTCGGGCTGAATATCGGTCTCTCGTAATATGGAGACACGAGCATGACTGAGCAACTCTTTGTCGGATTCCACCACTTTGCCCTGCGCTCCCCCAATTTGCAGCGTTCAATCACGTTTTACGAAGCACTGGGGTTTCGGCTAGTGCATTCGTGGCGCCTACCGGATTACGGCATTGACCGGGCGGTGATGATGCAAGCTGGCGATAGCAAAAGCTGGATCGAGATTTTTGATCTCAAGGCGGGGATCCCGATGCAGGGCCGCGGGGCAAGCGGTGGCGATGCGATCACAACGGGCGCGCTTGCGCATATTTGCCTGAGTGTGACGGACCTCGAGAAAGCCTGTGACCGGATCATCGACGCAGGCGCGCGGCATTTGCACGGGCCCGAAACGCTGGGCCTTGGCGAACCTCTCGTAACCGTACAAAACGCGATTTTTGAGGGCCCTGCGGGAGAGGTGATCGAGCTATTGCAACAGGTTCGGTTTCCCGATGATTTGCCGGAGGCCGTGTGAGCGCGGGCATTGGTAAGCCTGTGCATGGCGGGGGATAGATCGTGCATCCAAGTTTTGCGGCGGAGTTGCCAGAAGCCAGATTGACGCGATCCGCCCTCACTCGCTGCGGCGGCGGAAGATTTTGTCGCGGCCCACGCTATCGAGCAATTCCCGCCCCGCTTCGGTTCCGAAATGCTGCATATGGCTCAGCCCCGGCAGTTGGTCTCGGACTTCCGTGGCGAGGTCTTTGGGCAGCACGTCCAAAGTCGCTTCCGACACCATCAAACTCTCGCAGGGGATCCCCTCGGCATAGATGATTTCGTGGCGATCAAACACCAGCGCGTAGTAATCAACATAGCCGCCTTCGCGTTGCCAGACATTCTCGCCATCCACGAGGTGCTTCGCCTGCACCAGCGTTTCCGATGTGGTGCCGATGCGGCTGTCTCCGCGGCGGTAGAGGAAGATGCGGTGATGCGGCGAGACGACGAGGTCGCCCTCATTGCCGAGTGTTCCCGAAGAGATCACTACGGGCGCGAACGTGCCCAAGGCGCGCATTGTGGCCTTCGCGACAAGGCGCAGCGGCTGAGGCCCTGAATCCCTAGTCAAAATCCGGTCGCCCGCGTGCAATGTTTCGATCGGGCGCTGGGTCCCCCCTGCCATGGTGATCATCGTGCCGGTGGTGAAAGCCACGCAGACGAGATCGGCAAGCCGCGCGGTGCCAGCATCTTCATGCGCTTCGATCAGCGTGTAATCCAAACGCGGGGCGATCGGGGAGAGCGGTAGGGCAAACCGATGCCCGCTTTCCTCATGCCGGATGAGCAACAAATCCACCTTATCGCTATCAGGGGCCATCAAAACGTAGCGCGCGATGAGGGCAATCGGATCGCCCGCAGCACCGATCTGCGAGCCTTGTGCGATAATCTGCCTGCCATCGATATCGGTGCCAAGCATTAGCCGCAGGGGGGCCGCATCGCGTTCGAGTTGATAGATATCACCGGGTTCGCACTCAAACGGATCCCCGAGCGCATCGCCCTGATTTGCGCCGGAAATCACCCAGATATCCTCCACGTCATACACATGGGTCGCCTGCGCTGGGGCAGGTGACAGGCCCGATGGATTGGGGCCGGATAGGGGGGATTGTACGAAATCGGTGCTCATGGCCAGTTTAGGGATCAACGATCCTCCTCCTGCAATAATAGCGTGATCTTGAAAAAACCCTCGTGCGTCAAGTGATTGTCCCAGAATAGGGCAAATGTTTGGTGGAAGGGTGAATTTCGGAAGGCGGGAGCAAAATTTTGCGTGTCGGTGACGAAACAGGGATGTTGTCGTTCAAGCGATGGCATGACTATTACGCAAAAAATCGTGGCGTTTCGATGATGTTTCGCGGGTCAAGCGGTGCGTCTGACAGGCCGATGCTTGCGCCGCCCCTATCAGGCTGGTATCGGCTGGGCCAGCCGAGTAAATTGATCGGATATACCGATGTCCCAGCGAGACCCTGACCCTATCGCCCCACAGGGCCAGATACCCGCACGGCTCGAAGTGCAGGGTTTGATGCGAGATTTCGACGGGCGCCGGGTCGTCGACGATGTGTCCTTCTCGATCCCTGCGGGGCAGGTGACCTGCCTTCTGGGGCAATCGGGCTGCGGAAAATCCACCACGCTGCGGATGATCGCGGGCGTCGATATGCAGGATCAGGGCAAAATCTTCGTCGACGGCAAACTGGTCTGCGATACGGTGTTCCGCGTCCCGCCCGAGCGCCGCTCAATCGGGTTGATGTTCCAAGATTTCGCGCTCTTCCCGCATTTGAGCGTGGCCGAGAACGTCGCCTTTGGCCTGCAGGGCACCAAGGCAGAAAAACGCGCGCGGGTGGTTGAGCTCTTGGAGCGTGTTCATCTTGAGCGCCATATCGACAACTACCCCCATGCGCTCTCGGGCGGCGAACAGCAGCGCGTCGCTCTGGCACGCGCCTTGGCGCCAAGCCCGCGCATTTTACTGATGGATGAGCCGTTCTCCGGTCTTGATGAGCGGCTGCGCGATGATATTCGCGACGAGACCTTGGCGCTGCTGAAGGAAGAGGGCACGGCAGTGCTTCTCGTCACCCATGAGCCGCATGAGGCGATGCGGATGGCGGATCAGATCCTCCTGATGCGTGGCGGAAAAATCGTGCAGCGCGGCGCGCCCTATAACCTTTACAACGCGCCGGTGGACCGCGCGGCGGCGCAGTTCTTCTCGGATGTGAATATCCTCACCAGCCGCGTTCAAGGCGCGCTGACCGCAACGCCCTTCGGGGATTTCCTGATGCCGGGCCAGCCGGACGGCACCGAGGTCGAGATCGTGATCCGCCCGCAGCATCTAAAAATCGACTTTGATCGCGCGGGCCGTGGCCCGAACCCGACCCCGCAAGACGGCACGCCCGCGCGCGGCGTGGTGGAGCGTGCACGGTTCATGGGCCGCGAGAGTCTCGTGGAATTCCGGATGGATTTTGACGGCTCTGTGCTGAAAACATCGGTGCCGAATGTGTTCCTGCCCAAGAAGGGCACGCCGATGTGGCTGATGATCCGTCGGGATCGGTGCTTCGTCTTTGCCAAACGCTGAACGCGGGGGGGCAGGGCCTCCGGCGCGGGCAACAATCTGACCTTGCCTAGTCTTTGACGCGCGCGGCGCGTCCACCACGGCGTTTTTGGATCCGCGGCGCGCGGTTGGGAAGGTCTTGCAGGATCGCTTTGCGCGCACTGCGGGGCATTTGCGCCCAAGCGGCGATTTCCGGCAAGCTGCGCAGGCAGCCGACGCAAAGACCTTCCGTGGGATGCATCACGCAGATCTTGACGCAGGGGCTCTGCGGCTCGTCACGTTCCCAAAGCGGATCGGTCTCGAGATCGTTCACATCTGCCTCTTGATATGCGCAAGGCGGTCCAGCGCCCCTTGTAGAATATACCCTGCCGCCACGTGATCGATCACCTCTGCGCGACGTTTTCGGGACATATCCGCCTCCAGCATCGCGCGTTCGGCGGCAACGGTGGACAGGCGCTCATCCCAAAAGGTGATTGGCAACGGGGTGAGCTTTTCCAGATTGCGGGCGAATGCGCGGGTCGATTGGCAGCGGGGGCCCTCGGATCCGTCCATATTGCGGGGCAGGCCAAGCACGATGCCTTTGATCTCCCGCGCGTCGGTGATCTTGAGGAGTTGTGCGACATCCAGCGTGAATTTCTCGCGCCGGATTGTGGAGAGCGGCGTCGCGACCGAGCGCAGACTGTCGGAGACGGAAACACCAATAGTTTTCGTGCCCAGATCCAGCCCGGCGATTGCGCCAAAGGCGGGGAGGAGCGGGGCGAATTCATCCATCGACTCGCAGATCATTGGGCGGCTCCTTTGGCGGCTTGATCGAACAGATCGGCCTGTCCGGGGTATGCGGATTTGGCGGAGCGGATCGCAGCGGCTTGGGTCTCTGTATCGCCCAAAACGCCGAGCGAGGAAATCAGCCGCGCCCATTCCTGCGGGCTTCCGCCTTCGGTTTGCAGGCGCTGGGCGAGTTGGCTGACCATGCCTTGCACCATCTCTTGGCGTTCTGCGTCGCTCAACTCGGAAGCGGCGGCGACGGCGTCTGCATCTGGGCCGTTCAGCGGAGCGGCAGATTTGGCAGCAGGGGGTGGGGCCGTGTAATTGGGCACGCCTGCGAGCCACGCCAGCTCGTCAATCCCGCTGCGGATCGGGGCGATCCACGGGGCCTCTTCTGGGCCTTCCTCCAGCAGGCGCGACCAGAGCGCGAAGGTCTGATCGGGGCGACCGTTTTGCGCCATCATCATCCCCGCGTAGAACCGCGCGGGGGCGTTGGCGGGATCAAGCTCCAGCGCTTTGAGCAAAGCCGCCTCCGCCTCGGGGGAGACAAAGCCGCCCGCCGAAATGATCATCATATCGGCAAGGCCAGCGTAATCCTCTGCGGTCGCCTCCGCGCCTTTGGCTTTGATGAGTTTTTGCTGGGCTTCCCATGCGGCACGGTAATTGCCCAGGAGTTCTTCGTTTTGCGATAGGAGTTGCAGCCCCTCAATCGCATCTGGACGGCTCTCCATCGCGGTGCGCAGTTCGGCGACCAAAGCCTCCAGCCGCGGATCGGTTTGCGGCTTCTCGCGGGTCTCCGCCGCGCCTGCTTCCGCCGTGGCTTGGTCGGGGCGGCTGGTGTAAAGCGCCTGCGCCTTCGCAAGCCGCTCTGCGAGCGGCTGGTCTGCATAGCCTGCCGACCCAAGCTTGGCATAAAGCGCGAAGCAGCCGAGCAACAGCCCTGCGCCCAGAATCCCGCCGGTAACGAGTGCCGCGCGCGGGGCGTTCTTGCTCGGGGCGGTGGCTGTGGCGGCGCGGTCGGCCTCCAAAATCCGGCGTTTGATCTCGATACGGGTGCGTTCGGCCTCCGCCTGCGGCAAGATCCCGCGCGCCAGATCACGGTCTACTTCCGCCAATTGCGCACGGTAGACCCCGAGATCGGAGCGGGCCGCAGGAGCGGGGGCAGTGGCGGGTGTGCCATCGTCCCCCGCATCCGTGTCGCGGGCGCGCCATGCCGCGAGGCCGAGGCTGGCGGCGATGATCGCGGTGAGGGCGGCGGTGACGGTCCAAAACAGCATGGCAGTTCCCGAATTTGATGGCGACATGAGAGGCCGCGCGGTTGCCCCTATTTAGGGCGGATAGGCGCGCGGCGAAAGGGCAGAGGCGAGGCATGGGGGAAGACGGGGCGATTGGTCGCGGATGAAAACTGGGGATGAAATGAGTGATGTCGCAAATCTGCCTTTGAATGCCGCAACAATCGGGCTTGGCGGAGTCTACGCGGTCCATCACAAAGGAAGGGCCATCGGCGCGGCTTTCGGATTCGATCCGAGACGGCATAACCGCGCGGAGGGCGATGAAATCTTTGGCGAAGGGGTGGCGAATGCGGCGCTATTCGATGTTTGCCGTGGCGCGCGAAGCGTTGCGGTTTCACGCGGGTTGGGAGCGGGCTTGGCGCTCGCCGGAGCCGAAAAAACGCTACGATGTGATCGTGGTGGGGGCGGGGGGTCACGGGCTGGCAACGGCCTATTACCTTGGCAAGGTCCATGGGATCCGCAATGTGGCGGTGATCGAGAAGGGCTGGCTCGGGGGCGGCAATACCGGTCGGAACACGACGATCATCCGCTCGAATTACCTGCAAGATCCCTCTGCCGCGATCTATGAAAAAGCGCGCAGCCTCTACGAGGACCTGTCTCAGGATCTGAACTATAACATCATGTTCAGCCCGCGCGGCCTTCTCATGCTCGGCCAGACCGAACATGAGGTGCGCGGCTATAAGCGCACGGTTTACGCCAATAATCTGCAAGGCGTGGAGACGCGCTGGATCGGGCCGGAGGAGGTCAAATCCCTCGTGCCGATCATCAATATCGACGGGCCGCGCTATCCGGTGCTGGGTGCGCTCTATCAAGAGCGCGGCGGCACTGCGCGCCATGATGCGGTGGCGTGGGGCTATGCGCGGGCCTGTTCGGATATGGGGATGGATATCATCCAGCAGACCGAAGTCACCGGCGTGCGCACCGAAGGCGGCAAGGTTGTTGGCATCGATACCTCGCGCGGCGCGATTGATTGCGGCAAGCTGGCGATGGTCGTGGCGGGGCATTCCTCGGTGCTGGCCGAGAAGGCGGGCTTCCGCCTGCCGATTGAAAGCTTGGCGCTTCAGGCTTGGGTTTCCGAGCCGATCAAACCTTGCATGGATGTCGTCGTGATGGCGAACACGGTGCACGGCTATATGTCGCAATCGGATAAGGGCGAGATGGTGATCGGCGGCGGCACCGATGGGTTCAACAACTACACCCAGCGCGGATCGTGGCATCATGTCGAGGAAACCGTGCGTGCGCTTGTCGAGACCTTCCCGATGATCTCGCGGCTCAAGATGCTGCGGCAGTGGGGCGGGATCGTCGATATGACGGGCGATCGCTCGCCGATCCTCTCGAAAACCCCTGTTGATGGCATCTTTGTCAACTGTGGCTGGGGCACGGGTGGGTTTAAGGCCATTCCGGGATCGGGCTTTGCAATGGCAGAGCTGATCGCCAAGGGTCATTCGCCGCTGGCCGATGAATTCGGGTTGAACCGCTTCCGCGAGGGCCGCTTCATCGACGAGAGCGTCGCGGCAGGGGTGGCGCATTGATCATGGCACGTCATGCTCGCGACATCGGGAACCTAAACATGGGCGCGCGCGTTGTCTTTTCGAACCCAATTCGAGAAGGACTAACCCCATGGCAGAACCCGAAGGCAACGGCCTCAAGAGCTTCATTATCGGCGCGCTTCTTGTTCTCGCAGCCGGACTTGGCTGGTATATCTTTGCTGGCACCCCAGCCCCTGAGAACAACGACGCAGAAATCACCATCAAGGTTCCGGATCTGCCGGATGCAACGCCGGCTGAGCCAGCGCCCGCAAACTAAACCTGCCGCGACGACTGTCGCGCGAGACTTGCTACCTGACGGGGCCGAGCGGATCACGCTCGCGCCCCGTTTTGGCATGCTCCGCACGGCAATCCATCCGAGTGCTATGAGCCGCACCGGACTGGCGCGGGCGAGCGTTTTTCCTGACACATGCCACCAAGAGGCCCGCTGACATGCTGACACTCCAATGCCCCTATTGCGGCGTGCAAGCCGATGAGACCGAACTCCATGCAGGGGGGGAGGCGCATCTCAAGCGCTTTGGGCCTGGTGCCTCGGATACAGAATTCGAGGGCTATATGTTTGCCCGCAAAAACCCCAAGGGCGTGCATTTCGAGCGCTGGCGCCATGCCTATGGCTGCGGCAAGTGGTTCTTGGCCGCACGCTGCACCGCCACGCTCGAGGTGTTCGGCACCTATGCCGCGCAAACCGTTGAGCCGACATCTGACATCATCGCGGCTGTAAAGGCCAAACGTCCCGAGTGGGAGGGTTACAAATGAGCACTCGTTTGCACAAAGGCGGTCGTCTGATCGACCGCACCAAGCCGATGCGGTTCTCGTTCAACGGCAAATCGATGTCGGGCTATGCGGGCGACACGCTGGCCTCCGCGCTTTTGGGCGCTGGGCAGACGTTGCTGGGCCGCTCGTTCAAATATCACCGCCCGCGCGGGCTGGTGGCCTCGGGCGCGGAGGAGCCGAACGCGCTGTTGATGCTGGGTGAGGGGGCGCGGTTCGAGCCGGATCAGCGCGCCACGACGACGGAGCTGTTCGACGGCGCGGTGACCCGCAGCCAGAACCACTGGCCGAGCCTCGAGCATGACATCGGCATCGTGAACAACGTCTTTTACAGATTCTTGCCCGCAGGGTTCTATTACAAGACCTTCATGTTCCCGCGTTTCGCGTGGAAGCATCTGTTCGAGCCGATCGTGCGCCATTCGGCGGGCTTGGGTGCCGCACCTACCGAAAAGGACGCCGACCGCTACGAGCAAGCCTATGATTTCTGCGATGTTCTGATCGCGGGCGGCGGGGTTGCAGGGCTGATGGCGGCGCTGGCGGCGGGGCGCGCGGGCAAGCGCGTGATCGTGATGGAGCAGACCGCACATTGGGGCGGGCGCTCCCCCGTCGACGGTGGCCAGATCGACGGGATGGAAGTTTCCGAGTGGATTAAATCTGCGTTGGAAGCCCTTGATAAAATGGAAAATGTCTCGATGCGCAACCGCACTATGGCGGCGGGCGTGCATGATCATGGCTATGTCATCGGCTATCAATCCGTTGCGGATACCGCACCGGGCGCCGATACTCCGCGCCACCGTCTCTGGCGGATCCGCGCAGGCGAGATCGTCACCGCAACGGGCGCGATCGAGCGGCCCTTGTCCTTCGCGGGCAACGATATTCCGGGCGTGATGCTGGCGGGCGCCGTGCGCGATTACATCGTGAATTTCGCGGTGGCACCGGGCCAGAAGATCGTCGTTGTAACCAATAATGACGATGCTTACCGCACCGCGATTGCGGCGCTGGATGCGGGGCTTACCGTGGCTGCGGTGCTCGACGCGCGGCCTGTTGCCTCGGGCGAGTTGGCCGAGCAAGTCCGCGCGCGCGGCGTGCGAGTGCTGGCGGATCACGCGATTGCAACGGTGAAGGGCGGCAAAGCCGTTACCTCCGTTGCGATCTGCCGTCAGGAGGGCGATGGCACAGTGCATGACGAGATCGCCTGCGATTGCGTGGCGATGTCGGGCGGTTGGTCTCCGGTTGTGCACCTGTGGTCGCATACCGGCGGCAAGCTCACATGGAATGCCGAGCGGGCGATGTTCAAACCCGATGCCACGCGTCCGCCTTTGGGCGACAAGGGGCAGGCAATGGTTCGTGCGGTGGGCGCGGCGAATGGCGCGCTGACGCTGGATGAGATCGGCGCGGAGGCAGGGATCGGCGCTGTTGCTGCGGCTGAGGCACCGATGGCGGCTGTCTGGTCGATGCCGTTGCGCGCGCCAGAGGCGCTCAAGTTCAAAGCCTTCCTCGATTATCAGAACGATGTGAAGGTCTCCGACGTGCAGCTCGCGGCCCGTGAGGGCTATGAAAGCGTCGAACATACCAAGCGTTATACCACGCTGGGCATGGCGACGGATCAGGGTAAACTCTCCAATATCAACGGCTTGGCGGTGCTTTCTGATGCGCTGGGGCAGCCGATTCCCGCGACCGGCACCACCACCTTCCGCCCGCCCTATACGCCGATTTCCTTCGGTGCGATCACTGGCGAGGCGCGTGGCGAGATCTTCCAGCCGCTGCGCCGCACCCCGATCCACGAATGGCATGAGGCGCAGGGCGCGCATTGGGAGCCGGTCGGCCTCTGGCGCCGCCCCTATTGCTACCCCAAAGCGGGCGAGAGCCACCGCGATGCGGTCAACCGCGAGATCGTCAACACGCGAACCAATATCGGCCTGCTGGATGCCTCGACGCTGGGCAAGATCGTGGTGAAAGGCCCCGATGCGGGCAAGTTCCTCGATATGCTCTACACCAATATGATGTCCACGCTTCCGGTCGGCAAATGCCGCTACGGGCTGATGTGTTCCGAAAACGGCTTCTTGTCGGATGACGGGGTGGTGGTGCGGATGGATGAGGATACCTGGCTTTGCCACACCACATCTGGCGGCGCGGACCGGATCCACGCGCATATGGAGGATTGGCTGCAGTGCGAATGGTGGGATTGGAAGGTTTATACCGCCAATCTGACCGAACAATTCGCGCAGATTGCGGTCGTCGGCCCCAAGGCGCGTCTGCTGTTGGAAAAGCTCGGCGGGATGGATGTCAGCAAAGAGACGCTGCCGTTTATGACCTATGCCGAGGGCACACTTGGCGGGTTTGACGCGCGGGTGTTCCGGATCTCCTTCTCGGGCGAGCTGAGCTACGAGATTGCGGTGCCGGCCTCGCAAGGTCTGGCCTTCTGGGAGGCGCTGATGGCCGCGGGCGCGGAATTCGGCGCGGCGCCTTACGGCACCGAAGGGCTGCATGTGATGCGCGCCGAGAAGGGCTTCATCATGATCGGCGACGAGAGTGATGGCACCGTGATCCCGCAGGATCTGGGCCTCTCCTGGGCGATCTCGAAGAAGAAAACCGACTATCTCGGCAAGCGCGCGCAGGAGCGCAGCTTCATGGTCGATCCCGATCGCTGGCAGCTTGTGGGCCTTGAGACGCTCGACGGGTCGGTGCTGCCGGACGGCGTCTATGCGGTGGAGGAGGGCTTCAATGCCAATGGCCAGCGCAAGGTGCAGGGCCGTGTCACCTCGACCTATTACTCGCCGATGCTGAAGAAGGGCATTGCGATGGGCTTGGTGAAACACGGGCCGAGCCGGATGGGCGAGGTGCTCGACTTCCCTGGCGATAACGGGGCGGTTCACCGAGCGCGGATTGTCGATCAGGTGTTCTATGACAAAGCAGGGGAGAAAGCCGATGTCTAATGCGGTCTCGGCGCTGAATGCTGCCACCTATTCGGGCTTTGCGGAGGTCGCAGAGCTTGGCCTGTGCGGAATGATCTCCCTGCGCGCGGATCTGGGATCGCAGGCGCTCCTCAAGGCATTGCAAGCGGATGGGCTGTCACTGCCGGCGCAACGCCAAATTGCAACGGGGGCGCAAGGCTCTGTTGCGTGGATGAGCCCCGATGAGCTGTTGATCCTGTGCGATTACGCAGGCGTGCCTGCGCTGGCGGCACGGGTTGCAGAAGCGCTGAAGGGGGAGCATGCGCTGGTCACCAATGTCTCGGACGCGCGCGCGGTGTTCCGCGTTTCGGGGGCAAAGGCAGATCAGGTTGTGCAAAAGCTCTGCCCCGTTGATCTCGTGACGCTGAAAACAGGCGAAATCCGCCGCAGCCGCGCGGCGCAAGTTCCGGTCGCGCTGTGGCGTTCGGGCGAGGGCGAGATCACGCTGATCTCGTTCCGCTCGGTGGCGGGATACGTGATGGGCCTGCTGGAAGTCTCGGCGCGCAAAGGCGGCGAGATCGCCTGAGGCACGCACGACTATGGCAACGAGACAACAGCGCGCCAAACTTATGGCGCGCTGTTTCTTTTTGACAGTGTAATGCGTCGCGGGTTTGTAAACCTGCATTGGGACACAATATTTTGAGAGATAGGGATTTCGATGAACACGTTTTTCGCGCGGTCGATGGCGACCGTCGCTGGCCTTGTGCTAGCCTCTGCCTGCGCCATCAGCTTCACGGCCGCACCCAGCGCGGCGAAGACGCCTGCCATAAAACCCGGGGTGATCTATTGCGAGTTTAAACCTGCGCGAGGCGCTTGGTTGCCGACCCTTGTGGAGTTGACGCTACAGGGGGATGAGGTTGGGCTGCGAGATGATCTGACGGAGTATTTCAAGGTTAAAGGGCAAAAGGCACGCGTCGATATCGATAACACCAAGCGCACAACCTATGTCTGGACACTGAAAGATTTTAAAGATCGCGTCAATAATCATGCGAAATTCAGCTACCGGCTGACGATCCAGAAAGCGACTTTGCAGGCGAGCATCTCGGGCAAGCCGCTGGGATACGAAAATCATTATGAAGCGCAGGGGATGTGCACGGGCTATTGATCCGTCCCATTTGTGATTAAACGAGGTCGATTATGAAACGTATTTTTCTCGCTGCGGTGTTTGTCGCTGCAGCGTCGGGCGCGAGCATGGCGCAATCCACAAAAGTGACCTGTCACCTAAAGGCGTCAAACAGTGAGTGGCTGCCGCGGGTGGTCGAGCTGACGCTGACGGGCGACAAAATCGTGGTGACGGATGAGGTCATTAACGGGTTCAAATTTCTGCGTCCGATCAAGGCGGAGATCGCCGTCGATAATGCCCGCCGCCGGACATATAAATGGCTGTTGCGGGATGTCACGGGGTATCGACTAGATGTTGGAACTCGCGAACACTGGGATGTCAGCTATCGTTTGACCGTTCAGAAAACGAGCCATGAGGTGCTTCTGATAGCTTCACCGCTTGGGGTGCGCGGAGCGGGGACTGGCCGTCAAACTGTCGGCACATGCGACGGGGTGTGAAGAAGCGAAGGTGAAAGCGTGGGAAGGGGCGCGCTTTCCCCCCTGCAAATCCGGAGTGTGCGGGGCGCCCATGCCAATCATTTTCGGGCTTTGCCCTTGACCTGCCGCCCCCGCGCCCTTCTATAGAGACCAGAACCGGACTCCAATCTAAGGACATTCCAAATGGCTTTTGAACTTCCCGATCTTCCCTACGCCCATGACGCTCTTGCCGCGCACGGCATGTCGGCTGAGACGTTTGAGTATCACCACGACATCCACCACAAGGCCTATGTCGACAACGGCAACAAGCTGATTGCTGGCACCGAGTGGGAAGGTAAATCCGTCGAGGACATCATTAAAGGCACCTATGCTGCCAATTCCGTTGCGCAAAACGGGATCTTCAACAACGCTTCGCAGCACTGGAACCACACCCAGTTCTGGGAAATGATGGGCCCGAACGGCAACACGATCCCGACCGAGCTGGAAAAAGCACTGGTCGAGTCGTTTGGCTCGGTTGCGAAATTCAAAGAAGACTTCGCCGCTGCAGGCGCGGGCCAGTTCGGCTCCGGCTGGGCATGGCTGGTGAAAGACACCGATGGCGCTCTGAAAGTCACCAAAACCGAGAACGGCGTGAACCCGCTGTGCTTCGGCCAGACCGCGCTTCTGGGCTGCGACGTGTGGGAGCATTCCTATTACATCGACTTCCGCAACAAGCGCCCTGCCTATCTCACCAACTTCCTCGACAAGCTGGTGAACTGGGAAAACGTCGCGTCGCGGATGTAATCTGCGCGCCGTGAACGATCAGGGGCCGTGCCAGCAATGGCGCGGCCCTTTTTCATATTCGGGCCAGAGTGGCACTGCGCGTTTCCACTTAAATGAGGGTTCTTTTTGCGCCTGTTTTTGTGGCGGATTGACGGCGGATACCCCCCGTGTAGTGTGACGCCATGACACATAAACCCTTCCTCGCCCGCCTCACCCGAGCCCCGCTGCCTTATGATGCCGATCGCGCGCGCGAGTTGGAGGAAAGGTTTGATGATCTGCCGCGCGAGCTGCGCGATCTGATCGCGGCCAGCGGATCGTGCAGCCCTTATTTATATGATCTTTCGCTGCGCGAGGAGGCGTGGCTGCGCGGGGCGATCTTGGCGGCGCCTGAGGCCGCGCTGGTAGGGGAAATCCACGCGGTGCAGGCGCTGGAGGTGGGCGATCTGATCGCGGGGCTGCGGCAAGCCAAACGGCGGATTGCGCTTTTGGCGGCGCTGGCGGATCTGGGCGGAGTCTGGGCCTTGATGGAGGTCACGGGCGCGCTGACAGATCTTGCGGATGCGGCTGTGCATGCCTGCCTCACCAAGCTGGTCGGCGAGGAAATCCGGCGCGGAAAACTGCCGAGCGCCACGGCGGAGGATGCCGAGATCGCGGGCGGGATGGTAGCTTTGGCGATGGGGAAAATGGGCGCGGGCGAGTTGAATTACTCCTCCGATATCGACCTGATTTGCCTCTATGACGAGACCCGCTTTGCCCCCGATGATCGCAATGAGGCGCGTGCCGCCTTCATCCGTGCGACGCGCAAAATGGCGCAGATCATGAATGATACCACCTCGGGCGGCTATGTGTTCCGCACCGATCTGCGGCTGCGGCCCGATGCGAGCGTGACGCCAGTCTGTATTTCGATGGCCTCGGCGGAGCTCTATTACGAGGCGGAGGGCCGCACATGGGAGCGGGCGGCCTATATCAAGGCGCGGCCCTGCGCAGGAGATCTGACGGCGGGTGAGGGGTTCCTCAAGACGCTGCGGCCCTTCGTGTGGCGCAAGCATCTCGATTTCGCGGCGATCCAGGACGCCCATGATATGCGGCTCAGGATCCGCGATCATAAGGGGCTGAACGGCAAGATCGTGGTGGCGGGGCATCACATGAAGCTCGGCCAAGGCGGCATCCGCGAGATCGAGTTCTTCACCCAGACGCGGCAGCTGATCGCAGGTGGGCGCGACGAGAGCCTGCGCGACCGCACCACGCTGGGCGGGTTGCAGCGGTTGGCGGAACAGGGCTGGGTGCCCGAGGAGATCGCGCAGGAGCTTTCCGAGCATTACATCGCGCATCGTGAGGTCGAGCACCGGATCCAGATGGTGCATGATGCGCAGACCCATATCGTGCCCACCACGCAAGAGGGGATGGATCGTCTCGCGCGGATGATGGGGGAGGCGGATACGGAGGCTTGGGCCGCGAAAATCCTCGCGCGGCTGGAGCGGGTCGAGGAGTTGACGGGCGGCTTCTTCGCACCGGGGCAGGCGCAGGCACGGCCCGAGCTTTCCGAGGCGCAGGAGGCGATGGTCGAGGGCTGGCGCGGGCTGCCTGCGCTGCGCTCTGCACGCGCGGCGGCGGTGTTTGGCCGTGTTGAGCCGGAGATCCTGACGCGGATGATGCGGGCGGCGAACCCCGATGAGGCTTTGCTGCAATTTGATCGGTTCTTGGCAGGCCTGCCTGCGGGGGTGCAGCTGTTCTCGCTGTTCGAGGCGAACCCGCAGCTGATTGATCTGATCGTGGATATCTGCGGCACGGCGCCCGCGCTATCGGCCTATCTCTCGCGCAATTCGGCGGTGCTGGATGGGGTGATCGGCGGCAGTTTCTTCGCGCCTTGGCCTGCGGCGGAGGCGCTGCGGGCAGAGTTGGGCGAGAAGATCGCCGCGGCGGCAGATTACGAGGCCAAGCTCGATCTCGCGCGGCGCTGGCAGAAGGAATGGCATTTCCGGATCGGGGTGCATCATCTGCGCGGGCTGATCGACGCGCAGGAGGCCGCCAAGCAATATTCCGATCTCGCAGGCGCGGTGATCCGCGCGCTCTTGCCCGAGGTGCGCCGCGAGTTCGCGCGGCGGCACGGGGCCTGTCCGGGGCGCGGGGCGGCGGTTGTCGGCATGGGGTCTCTGGGGGCGGAGCGGTTGAACGCGGCCTCCGATCTTGATCTGATCGTGATCTATGATGCGCAGGGCGACGAGGAGTCCGACGGGGCCAAGCCCTTGCCAGCGCGCACGTATTTTGCGCGGCTCACGCAGGCGCTGGTGACGGCGCTCTCCGCGCAGATGCCGGAGGGGCGGCTTTACGAGGTGGATATGCGCCTGCGGCCCTCGGGGCGCAAAGGGCCGGTGGCCACCAGTTTCGAGAGCTTCCGCACCTATCAGATGGAAGAGGCCTGGACATGGGAGCATCTCGCGCTGACGCGGGCGCGGGTGATCGCGGGGCCAGAGGCGTTGGCGGCGGATATCGAGACCGTGCGGCGCGAGGTGCTGGCGGCCAAGGGGGGTGATGCGAAGGTCATGCCGGAGCTGGGCGAGATGCGCGCACGGATCTTCGCGGCCAAGCCCGTGGACGGCGCTTGGGAGGCCAAGCTCGGCGCAGGGCGGATGCAAGATATCGAACTCTTGGCGCAAAGCTTCGCGCTGCGCTCTGGCGCGGAGGCCCGCAAGATGGAGGCGCAGCTCCGGCTCGGGGCGAAGGGCGGGTTTGTGAGCAAGGCTGAGGAGGCCGCTTTGGCCTCGGGCTATCGCTTCCTCTGGCGGTTGCAGGCCAGCGGGCGGCTGTTGACGGATCGACCGATTGATATGGAGGCAATCGGGGAGGGCGGACGCGCGTTTTTGCTGCGCGAAACCGATTGCGAAACGCTGGAAGCTCTTGCGCAACGCTTGCAGGTGTTGACAGTGGAGATCACCGCCATTGTCGACCGCTGTCTTGCGGGGGAAGGGTGAAGCGGTCAGATGGGACGTGCAATTATGGATATGAGCTTGGCCGATCCGAAAGGGTTGATCCGCGAGAGCTATAAGATTGAGGCGATCACGGCGGAGGAATGCCGCTCGATCTTCGTCGATTGGGCGCTCAGCCTGCCTGCGGGCGTGGAAAGCGTTGAGGCGATGCGCGCGGCATTGGCACAATACGGGGCCGAGGAGGCCGATCACCCGATGAGCAAAGTCCTCACCGAGGGGATTGCCGCGGTCAATATGGTGCCCAAGCGGCGCGGCGGACGGGCCGCAAAATTCGCGAGCTGACGGCGCGAAACACCCCCCATTTCGCTATTGGAATAATAAAAACAGCCGCCTGTGGCCCACAGGCGGCTGTTTTCAGACTGCGCCCTTTGGCCCGTAAGGCCTAGAGCGCCGCCTGTTCTCAGGATTTGAGCGCGGCCACGGCCTCAGCCGCCAAACGCTCAATCCCTGCCCAATCGCCCGCCTGCACCATCGCATCGGGAGCCACCCACGAGCCGCCGACGCAGAGCGTGTTCGACAATGAGAGGTAATCGGGGGCATTCTTCAGGCTGACGCCGCCCGTGGGGCAGAACGACACCTGCGGCAGCGGCGCACCGATGGCTTTGAGCGCAGGTGCGCCGCCATTGGCCTCTGCGGGGAAGAATTTTTGCACGGTGAAGCCGCGCTCCAGCAAATACATCACTTCCGATGCGGTGGCGGCCCCCGGCAAGAGCGGCAAGCCCTCATCTTCGCAGGCTTTGATCAGCGTATCGGTCGCGCCTGGCGAGACACCGAATTTCGCACCGGCTGCTTTCGCCGCTTTCACATCCGCTGGGGTCAGCAAGGTGCCAGCGCCGACGACACCGCCCTCGATATCCGCCATCGCGCGGATTGCATCGAGCGCGCAGGGCGTGCGCAGGGTGACTTCCAAAGCGGGCAGACCGCCAGCGACAAGCGCTTTCGCCATCGGGGCCGCATGGGCCACATCGCGGATCACGATCACGGGCACGACAGGGGCGAGCAGGCAGATCTCGCGGGCGGCGGCGGATTGTTGGGTCGGGGTCATGGTCTCTCCAGTCAGGGGCCGCACGGGCGGATAGGGGGCCTCCGGCGGGGATATTTGGGTCTCTGTGGAGGATATCGTTTCCAAAGAGCTGAAATATCCCCGCCGGAGGCAAGAATTTTAAACGATGACAGCAGCGCCTTCCGTGGCATTGCCAACCGAGCGGCGGAACATTTCGAAAATCTCGCGCCCCGTGCCATGTGCATTGGCCGATAGATCGGCCGTGACAGGCGTGCGGGTTGCGAAATCCGATTCGAGACATTCTAGAATGCCAGTCACCGCATCGAGCCGCACCATATCGCCATCGCGCAGACACGCAAGGGGGCCACCCTTCGCGGCTTCCGGCGAGACATGGATCGCGGCGGGCACTTTGCCCGAGGCCCCCGACATCCGGCCATCGGTCACCAGCGCGACCTTCAGTCCGCGATCTTGCAGCACGGCGAGGGGCGGGGTGAGCGAGTGAAGCTCCGGCATCCCGTTGGCCGACGGGCCTTGGAACCGCACGACGACAATCGTATCGGCGGTGAACTCGCCCGCCTGAAACGCCTTTTTGACGTCTTTCTGATCGTGGAAGATCCGTACGGGGGCCTCGATCACATGGCGCTCGGGTGCCACGGCGGAGATTTTGATCACGCCACGCCCGAGATTGCCATCCAGTTGCTTGAGCCCGCCGTTCTTGGCGAAACCGGAGGCGGTGGGGCGCAGGATTTTCTCGTTCAAGCTGTTTGAGGCGCCCTCGACCCATGTGAGCTTACCTTCGACCAGTTTCGGCTCTTTGGTGTAGTCCATTAGGTTGGTGCCGCCGACAGTCAGCGCATCGGCATGCAGCAGCCCTGCGCCGATCAGCTCGCGGATCATGAATTGCAAACCGCCCGCCGCGTGGAAATGGTTCACGTCTGCAAGGCCGTTGGGATAGACTTTGGCCATCAGTGGCACGACATCGGAGATCGCGTCGAAATCTTCCAGATCCAGCTCGATCCCCGCGGCGCGGGCCATGGCGGGGAGGTGGAGGACAAGGTTGGTCGAGCCGCCCGTCGCCATCAGCCCGACAAGCCCGTTCACAAAGGCGCGCTCATCCAGCACATGGCCTGCGGGGCGGAAATCATTTCCCAAAGCGGTGATCTCGGCGGCGCGGCGTGCACCTTGCACGGTGAGCGCATCGCGCAGCGGGGTGTTGGGGTTCACAAACGAGCTGCCGGGCAGGTGCAGCCCCATGAACTCCATCAGCATCTGGTTGGTATTGGCGGTGCCGTAGAAGGTGCAGGTGCCCGGCCCGTGGTAGGAGGCCATCTCGGCAGCCATGAGCTCCTCACGGCCCACTTCTCCTGTCGCGAATTTCTGACGGATCTTGCCTTTCTCATCATTGGGCAGGCCCGAGGTCATCGGCCCGGCAGGCAGGAACACCGCCGGAATATGCCCGAAGGTTGCCGCCGCCATCACCAGACCGGGCACGATCTTATCGCACACGCCCAAGTAGATCGCCGCGTCAAAGGTGTTATGCGAGAGTGCAACGCCCGCTGCCAAGGCGATCACATCGCGCGAGAACAGCGACAGCTCCATCCCCGCTTGGCCCTGCGTGACCCCGTCGCACATCGCAGGGACCCCGCCCGCAACCTGCGCCGTGGCACCGATCTCACGCAGCGCGGCTTTGATCTGATCGGGGTAGGTGGCGTAGGGCTGATGCGCGGAGAGCATATCGTTATAGGCGGTGACGATGCCGATATTGGGCGCACGCTCTGCGGTGAGCGCATCCTTATCTTGCCCCATCGCGGCATAGGCATGGGCTTGGTTGCCGCAGGCCAGATGCCCGCGCGCAGGGCCTGCCGAGGCGGCGGCGTCAATCCGTGCGAGATAATCGTCGCGGTGCGCTCTGGAGCGGGCGCGGATCCGGTCGGTGACTTGGGCGAGCGTGCTATTGAGGGGCGTCTGGGGCATCGGGGACCTCGGAGTTGCTAGGGCTGGGCGGGTCTGGCCGCTGGGCTAAGCGGAGCCGCAGGGAGGCACGGCGCGCTAGGTTTGGTCGCTCTATACTCCGTTAGCGCTAACAGATCAATCCTGAATCGCGAAATTCGTCACCTGCGACATGATCCGCAGGGGGCGCATCGGACCCGGGGAGAGGGGAAGATTCCGCTAGGGCAGGTTAATGAACCCCGAATCGGCGCGGTTTTGGCCCGTTTTCGCCACGATCTGCGGGCAAAACGTCAAACAGATTGAAAAAACCACCTGACGCCCCAACCGAAAGGTTCCCCAATGACCAAGCTTCGTTTGATGATCGGCTGTGCCCTTGTTGCCCTCACGGCGGCCTGTGGCGGCGGCGATATGGCCACACGTTCCAGCTCCAGCCCGGTTCCGGTTCTCGGCCCCGGTGCGGCGGCAGTCGCGCTGGACTATGCGGTGAAGGATGTGCAGGTGACCGTGCCCGAGCACCTCAAAGTCTCCGAGGCAAATATGTATTACCCGATTGCCGATATCGTCTGGCGCGGCGAGGCGCGGGGGGATCGCTACGCGCAAGTCGATGCGCTGATGACCGAGGCGTTCAAACGCGGCACGGCGGGGATGACCACGGGCTTGCCGGTGATCTTGGAGGCCGAGGTGACGCGGTTCCACGCGCTGACGGAAAAGACCCGCTATACATTGGGCGGCACCTATAGCACGCATTTCATCCTGACGCTGCGCGATGCCAATACGGGCGAGATTATCGACGGGCCACGGATGGTGATCGACGATACCAAAGCCTCAGGCGGCGAGGTCGCCTTGCAAGAAGAGGCGCGGGGCTTGACGCAAAAGGTTGTTCTGACCCAAGCGCTCGCGGATCGGATCAATCTGGAACTGCGCCGCCCTGCGGTGGTCAGCGTGCCAAAGGCAGGACTGTTCGCGGGGCTGTGAGCGCGCAGCCCCTTGACCGGGCCACGCAGTTAGCGGGACGCCGTGAAGCTACGCTTTGCATGGGGCAGGGAAACCAGATAGAGGGGGCGCAACACGCCCCCTTTTCCTATTTCCGAGGCCGCCATGACCGATACTCCGCAGATGCACGATTCCGAAGACCAGCCGCAGGGGGCGTCGCATGGTCTGCCCATCGTCCGCTTGCGCCCCAAGGCTGAGGCGCGCGCGATCCGGCACGGGTTCCCATGGGTCTATGCGGATGAGCTGGTCACCGACCGCCGTACGGGGAAGATCCCTGCGGGCGGTTTCGCGGTTCTGGAGGATGCAGATCGCCGCGAGATGGGGCTGGTGACGGTCAATACCGCCTCCAAGATCATCTGCCGGATGATGGACCGCGATATCAGCGCGGTGATTGACGCCGATTGGATCGCGGCGCGGCTGACCAAGGCATTGGCGATGCGCGAGACGCTCTATGATGCGCCGTTCTACCGTCTCGTCCATGCCGAGGCCGATGGCCTTCCCGGCGTGATCATCGACCGTTTCGGCGATACGGCCGTAGTGCAGCCGAATGCGGCTTGGTCTGAAACCGCGATTGAGGCGATTGTCGCGGCGCTCAAAGCGGTGACAGGGGTGACGACGGTCATCAAGAATGGTTCGGGGCGCGCACGCACGCTGGAAGGCCTGCCCGAGGAAACCTCGGTGCTCTGCGGCGGCGTAGAGGCCCCGATTGCAGTGCCGATGAATGGCGCGATCTATATGGCCGATGTTGTGGGCGGCCAGAAAACCGGCCTGTTCTTCGATCAACGCCCGAACCATGCTTTTGCGGCAAAGCTCGCCAAAGGCGCGCGGGTGCTTGATGTGTTCAGCCATGTCGGCGGCTTCGGCCTCGCGGCACTGGCGGGTGGTGCGGCGCATGCAACGGCGGTCGATGGTTCGGCCCCTGCGCTGGATCTCGCGACCCAAGGTGCGGCTGCGATGGGCCGCTCGGAGGATTTCGCGACCCGTCAGGGCGATGCGTTCGCGGTGATGGAAGCGATGGCGGAAGAGGGCGCGCAGTTTGATGTTGTCGTTTGCGATCCGCCCGCCTTCGCCCCTGCCAAACCCGCGCTGCAAGCGGGGCTGCGCGCCTATGAGCGCGTTGCGCGTTTGGCGGCGGCGCTGGTCGCTCCGGGGGGATACCTCGTTTTGTGCTCGTGCTCGCATGCGGCAGATCTGAGCAGCTTCCGCAATTCCTCGGCACGCGGCATTGGCCGCGCAGGTCGGCGCTCGCAGTTGATCTACACCGGCCAAGCCGGCCCCGATCACCCGATGCTGCCGCAGCTTGCGGAAAGCGGCTATCTCAAAGCGCTGGCGTTCCGGCTCGATTGATGAAGCTGCTGCTCGATGCCTGTGTTCTCTACCCGACCGTCCTGCGCGAGATCCTGATCGGATGCGCAAGAGCGGGGCTTTACACCCCGCTCTGGTCGGCGCGGATCTTGGAGGAATGGGCGCGGGCGACTGTGAAACTCGGCCCCCAAGCCGAAGTCTTTGCGCGCGGCGAAATCGCGATGCTGCGCGCGGTGTTTCCGAACGCCGAAGTCAGCCCGCGCGCGGGGCTGGAGGCGGGGCTACATCTGCCGGATGAAAACGATATCCATGTGCTGGCAAGCGCGATCACCAGCGGCGCCGATGCCATCGTGACCTTCAACGCGCGCGATTTCCCCCGCGCGGCACTGGCCGCGGAAGGCTTGGAGCGGCGGGAGCCTGACGGGCTGTTGTGGGAATTCTGGTCGGGCGCGCCCGACACCGTTTCGCAGGTCTGCGAGGCGGTGCGGGCAGAGGCGGAACGCCTATCAGGCGCGTCGCAACCGATGCGCAGCCTGCTGAAACGTGCAAAGCTGCCGCGTCTGGCAAAAGCGCTGGGCGCTTGAGCGAAGTGCCGCACACCGGAATATCGAGTGCCGCCAGAAAAAGGCACAGTGTTTCTAATTTTCGGTTGCCAGAAATATCCCACGGGGGTCTGGGGGTGTGAAACCCCCAGCGCCTGTGATCGCCCGCGTGGGCTGCGTTGTAGGCCTTAGGCCGTAACCCTCTGGCACGAAACCGCTACAATGCGGCAAGCTCCTCTGGTTGCCTCTTCCTGACGGTGCTAGACTTTTGACTCAGATAGAGATAAAACGCGCCCGTTAGCGCTAACGAAGTGATGCCGCTCGAAACGGCTTTAACAAGATAGTGGATCACTATGGATCAAGGAGCCGCATATGGTCTCGCGTGTTATTCCCGTGGATGAATTCGACCTCGTAATCTTTGGAGCGACTGGTGACCTTGCACGCCGCAAGATCCTTCCCGGTCTTTACCGACGGTTTCTGGCAGGGCAAATGCCCGCAAATGCGCGAATCATCGGTGCTGCGCGTTCCGAGATGGACGACGCAGGCTTCCGTGATCTGGTGCGCGGAGCGATTGAAGAATTTGTCGACGCACCAAAGCGCGACACCGCGCAGATTGAGGCCTTCCTTGGGGCCATGCATTACGTGCCGATTGATGCGACGGGCGAGGGCGGCTGGAAGATCCTGAAAAAGCTCGTGCGGCAGGATGTGATCCAAGCTTTCTACTTCTCGGTCGCACCCTCGCTCTTTGGGGCATTGGCCGAGCGGCTACATTCTAACGGGATTGCAAATTCGCTGGCGCGGATCGTTGTCGAAAAGCCCTTCGGGCGCGATCTCGCCTCCGCTCAAGCGCTGAACGCGACGCTGGCAGAGCATTTCCACGAGACGCAAATCTACCGGATCGACCATTACCTCGGCAAAGAAACCGTGCAGAACCTGATGGCGGTGCGTTTCGCCAATATCCTGTTCGAGCCGCTTTGGAACAGCCAATATATCGACCATGTGCAGATCACCGTGGCCGAGACGGTCGGCGTGGGAGGGCGCGGGGCCTATTATGATCGCTCTGGTGCGATGCGCGATATGGTACAAAACCATCTGATGCAGCTTTTGTGCCTGATCGCGATGGAGCCGCCCTATCATTTCGATCCCAATGCGGTGCGCGATGAAAAGCTCAAGGTGATCCGTGCGCTTCAGCCGGTTGCCGCAGAGGATATCGTGCGCGGTCAGTACCTTGGCCATAAGCGCGCCGATGGCACTGGCGTTCCCGGCTTTATCGAGGATTCGGAAAACCCTGCCTCGAAGACCGAAAGCTATATCGCGATGAAGGTCGAGATCGCGAACTGGCGCTGGAAGGGCACGCCGTTCTATCTGCGCACTGGCAAAAAGCTGCGGGCGCGGACGTCGGAGATTGCGATCACCTTCAAAGAACCGCCGCATTCGATCTTTGACGGGGCCGAGGGCTGGCGCGAGAATGTGCTGGTGATCCGGCTCCAACCCAATGAGGGGATGAACCTCAAGGTGATGATCAAAGAGCCGGGGCCGGGCGGGATGCGTCTGGTGCAGGTGCCGCTCGACATGTCCTTCGCGGAGGCCTTGGGCGAAGAGGGCGCCGATATTCCGGACGCCTATGAGCGGCTGATCATGGATGTGATCCGCGGCGATCAAACCCTGTTCATGCGCGGCGACGAGGTCGAGGCGGCGTGGGAATGGGCGGATCCGATCATCAATGGCTGGGAAACACGCGGCGATAAGCCTCAGGGCTACGATGCGGGCACCTCGGGGCCGGAAGATTCGCTGATGCTGATGCACCGCGATGGTCGCCGCTGGCGGGAGATCAGAGAATGAATTTCGAGACCTATCAGGATCGCGAGGCGCTGATGATGCGGCTTGCGGATCAAATCGCGAGCGAGCTTGGTCAGGCGCTGCGCACCAAGGGCAAGGCTGTGCTCTGCGTGCCGGGGGGGACAACTCCTGGGCCGGTGTTTGATCTTCTGAGCGAAGTCGATCTCGATTGGGGATCGGTTTATGTGATGCTCAATGACGAGCGTTGGGTGAATGAGGATTCTGAGCGCTCCAATACCGCGCTTTTGCGTCGCCGCCTGTTGCGCGGCAAGGCACGCTCGGCGCATCTGGTGCCGCTCTATGCCGAGGCCGAGATGCCGGAAGAACAGCTCGAAGCGCTCTCTGAGGGTATCGCGCCGAATCTTCCCATCGATGTTTTGCTGTTGGGCATGGGCGCGGATATGCACACGGCCTCGCTCTTCCCCGGTGCGGATTTGCTGGAAGAGGCGCTGGCGGATGACGCGCCTGTGTTGATGGCTTTGCGCGCAGAAGCCGCGGGCGAGCCGCGGATCACCCTCACAGCACGGGTGCTCAAAGACGCGATGCACACCCATATTTTGATCATCGGCCCGCAGAAACGCGAAGCCTTGGACCGTGCCAAGAGCCTGTCGCCGACCGAGGCCCCCGTGGCCGCGATCCTCCCCCATGCAACCGTTCACTGGGCAGAATAATATGCGCACATTTTTTGACGATCTGATCGCACATCAACAGACGGTTGCGGATCGCCCGATTCTGAACCTGTTCGAGAATAACAATCGTGCCGCCAGTTTCTCGGCGGAATTCGACGGGTTTTTGTTCGATTACTCCAAAACCAATATCGACGAGACCGCCCGCGACCTGCTTTTGAACCTGCTGGAGACGCGCGATGTCGCGGGCAAACGTGCGGCGATGTTCAGCGGGGAAACGATCAACGAGACCGAAGGCCGCGCCGTGCTTCATGTCGCGCTGCGCGATCTCGACGATACGATTGAGGTCGATGGTCAGGATGTCATCACGGAGGTGCGTGCGACGCTGGCGCGGATGGAGGCTTTTGCGGAAGATCTGCGCGCGGGCCGCTATACGGGGCAGGGCGGCAAGATCACCGATGTGGTCAATATCGGCATTGGTGGGTCCGATCTCGGGCCTGCAATGGCGACCATCGCGATGGCGCCGTTCCATGACGGGCCGCGCTGCCATTTCGTCTCCAATGTCGATGGCGCGCATATTGCCGATACGCTCAACGGGTTGAACCCGCAGACGACACTGGTGATCGTCGCCTCGAAAACCTTTACCACCATCGAGACGATGACCAATGCCGAGACGGCGCGGGCGTGGATGGCGAAAGAGGTCGCAGATCCGGCGGCGCAATTCGCGGCGCTCTCGACCTCGGCTGAGAAGACCTCCGCCTTCGGTATCGATTCGAGCCGCGTTTTCGGGTTTGAGGATTGGGTCGGCGGGCGTTACTCGATGTGGGGGCCGATTGGCCTGTCGCTGATGATCGCGATCGGCGGTGAGAATTTCCGTGCCTTCTTGCAGGGCGCGGCCGATATGGATGCGCATTTCAAAGAGGCAGATTGGGCGGAGAACCTGCCCGCGCTCTTGGCCCTGACAGGGATCTGGCACAACCAGATCTGCGGCTACGCGACCCGCGCCGTGCTGCCCTATGAGCAACGCCTCGCACGGCTGCCCGCCTATCTCCAGCAGTTGGAGATGGAGAGCAACGGCAAGAGCGTCTCGATGGATGGGGCCGATCTGCCCTATCATTCCGGCCCCGTGGTTTGGGGCGAGCCGGGCACCAATGGCCAACATGCCTTCTATCAGCTGATCCACCAAGGCACCCGCGTGATCCCTTGTGAATTCCTCGTGGGAACGCGCGGGTTCGAGGAGGGTCTCGCGCATCAGCACCTGCTCCTCGTCGCCAATTGCCTCGCGCAATCCGAGGCGCTGATGGTGGGCCGCTCGCTCGAGGACGCGACGGAGATCATGCGGAAGAAAGGCTTGGAGGGGGCGGAGCTCGACCGTCAAGCCCGCCACCGTGTCTTCCCTGGAAATCGCCCCTCGACCACGCTGGTCTATGACCGCCTCACGCCGCACACCTTGGGGGCGATTGTCGCCCTGTATGAGCACCGCGTGTTCGTTGAAGGGGTGATTTTGGGCATTAACAGCTACGACCAATGGGGCGTTGAGCTGGGCAAAGAACTTGCGTTGGCGCTCTCGCCCGTGCTGGAAGGTGCGGCAGATGGGGCGGGCAAAGACGGCTCGACGCTCGCGCTTGCGGCCCGCTTCCGTGCGGCGAACGGTTGATCTCCGCTGCCTAAACGCGTTTAAAAAAGGGGGCGCTCTCGCCCCCTTTTTCATTCCGAACCTTCATCCGCTGCGGATCTTCAACGCACCCCAAAGAGGCCGCTTTCGGTTGCCTGAAATATCCCGGGGGAGTCCGCAGGACGGGGGCAGCGCCCCCTTTCAGCGGGTCTCCTTCGGGCGCATCATCAGCCAGATCAAGGATGCCCCTGCAAGAACGAGGAACGGGATCATCGCGATGTTGACCGCCTGCCAGCCAGCCTGCGCGCTGGTGGCGGCGGTGCAGTTCATCAAACTGCCGGACGAGAGCGACGCGAGGAACACCCCGCCGAACACCGCGAAATCGTTGATCCCTTGAATCCGCCCGCGCTCTTGCGGGGCATGGGCCGAGGCAAGCATCGCGGTTGACCCGATAAAGCCGAAGTTCCAGCCAATCCCGAGCAGGATCAGTGCAAGGAAGAAATGCTCCAATTCCACGCCGCTGATCGCCACCGCTCCCGCGCCCGCCAAAATCACCAGCCCGATTCCGACGATTTTTGCATGCCCGAACCGCGCGATCAGATGGCCGGTGAAGAACGAGGGGATATACATCGCCAGAACATGCGCCGAGATCACATCCGCGGCGGTGGACGGGGTGAAGCCGCAACCGACGACGGCCAGCGGTGTCGAGGTCATCACGAGGTTCATCAGCGCGTAGGAGACCATCCCCGTGATCATCGCCACGACGATGACCGGACTGCTGAGAATCTCACGCAGCGGCCGGCCTTCGTGCGGCATGCCTTTCGCACGGCGCGGCGGGGTGGGGATATCGAGGAAGGCAAACAGGATCGGCCCTGCGAGGTTGATCAGGATGATCGCGAGATAGGTCGCCAGAAACGGAATCGCCATCGCCTGCGCGGTCAGCTTCATCAATTGCGGCCCGATGATTGCGGAGGCAAGCCCGCCCGCCATCACATAGGAAATCGCTTTGGGTTGAAACTCCGGCGTTGCCGTATCCGTCGCGGCGAAGCGGTAGAAGCCTTGCGCGGACATATAGACGCCGGTGAACAATGAGCCGAGCAACAACAGCGCGAAGGAGCTGGTGTAGAGGCCATAGGCGGCAATCATCGCCCCCATCGCGCCCAATCCCGTTGCCACCGAGAAGCCCGTGCGCCGCCCGTAGCGCGCCATGAGGCCCGAGAGCGGTTGTGCTGCGAGCATCGAGCCGAGCACCACCATCGAGATTGGCAGCGTCGCCCAGCACGGGTTCGGCGTGAGCGATTGCCCCGCCAAGCCGCCGACGGTGAAGATCATCGGCATCTGCGCGCCCAAAAGCGCTTGCGCGAGGACAAGAACGACAACATTGCGCTTGGCGCGGTTCGGGGATTCGGTCAGGGTCATGCGGGTTCCTCTTCTAACCCCCTGACTAGCGCGGGTTTTGCGCATCACAAAGGGTTGGATTGTGTCAACACAAGCGGGGGCGCGGGCGGGTGACTAGCGCGGATGACAAGGAGGCGGCGATGAAACGGATCGAATGTGACGCGGATCTTGCGGAGGGGTTTGCGGGGTTGATCACGCTCGAGCCGGCCTTTGCGCGGGTGCAACAGGTTTTGGGGTGTCTGCCGCTGCGCAGGCGAACGGATGGGTTCGGCGCGCTGATGGATGCGATTGTGGGGCAGCAGGTTTCTGTCGCCTCGGCCTCCGCGATCCGCAATCGCGTGATCGCGGCAGGGTATGATACGCCGGAGGCGATCCAATCGAGCAGCGATGAGGATCTGCGCGGCTGCGGGCTCTCGCGGCAGAAAATTAAGTATCTCAACGCTTTGGCAGATGCGGCGGTGGATTTCGAGGCGCTGCGCGCCGCCCCTGATGCACAGGTTTACGAGACGCTTGTTGCGATTTCCGGCATCGGGCGCTGGACGGCGGAGATGTATCTGATGTTCGCGCTCGGGCGGGTGGATGTGTTCGCGCCCGATGATATGGCGCTGCAAGAGGGGGCGAAGATGCTTTTCGATCTGCCCGAGCGCCCGAAGCCCAAGCCTCTGGCAGTCATGGCGGAAGCATGGGCCCCTTGGCGATCGGTTGCGGCGCGGGCGCTCTGGGCCTACTACGGGCATATGAAATCACGGCAGGGGGAGACCCTGTGAACGCGACCATATGGCGCGGCGAAGAATGCGACAGGAGAACGGGATGCGGGAGTTAAACGACGGGCGCCGCGCGCCAAAATCAGGCCAGATCAAATCCATCGTGGTGATGCTGCACGGCTATGGTGCTGATGGGGCGGATCTTTTGGGCCTTGCCGATCCGCTGGGGCCGCATCTGCCCGACACATTGTTCACGGCGCCTGACGCGCCCGAAGCCTGCACCGGAAATCCGTTCGGGCGGCAGTGGTTCCCGATCCCATGGCTGGATGGCTCGTCCGAGGCGCAGGCGGCAGAGGGTTTGGCGGCGGCGGCCCAAGATCTCAACGCCTATCTCGATGGGCTTTTGGCGGAGACGGGGCTGCCGGCCTCGAAACTGGTCTTGTTGGGCTTCTCGCAGGGCACGATGATGGCTTTGGAAGTCGCGCCGCGCCGTGATGTGGCGGTCGCGGGCGTTGTCGGCTTCTCGGGGCGGTTGCTGCGGCCCGACGCTCTGGCTTCCGAGGCCAAGGTCAAGCCGCCGGTATTGTTGCTGCACGGCGACAGTGATCCGGTTGTGCCGTTTGAGGATATGTCCAAGGCGGGCGATGCGCTGGTTGCGGCGGGGTTCGAGACCTATGCGCATGTGATGAAGGGCACCCAGCACGGGATCGCACCGGACGGGCTTTCAGCGGCGCTCGGGTTTATCCACCAACAGCTTAGCTAGCCCAGAGGCGCGCATTGCTGCATTTTCAGGCATGCGCGTCACAACACCGTCACCGCAGCGGGCTATCTATGGATCACGGAGCAAATCGGGCTACCCTATATCACGGGGCTTGTCAGGTTTGATGCGCGATATATAGTTAAACGGCGGGAAGGTCAGTTCGGGGCATATGCTCGCCCCGAGAGGCCCACCCGACGGTAGTGGAGGCGGGAATGCTTGATGTAGCGAGATCCGATTTCAGAACCCAATTTGTGCGGGAGCCAAGCGCGGTCCGCCATCATCCTGCGCTTGTTCTCAACGCGGATTTTCGCCCGCTCAGCTATTATCCCTTGTCACTATGGCCATGGCAGGAAACGATAAAAGCTGTCTGCCTTGACCGGGTGACGATCCTCGCGGAATATGAGGAGGTGGTGCATTCGCAACGGGAGAGTTTCAAGATCCCCTCTGTTGTGGTGCTTAAAGATTATGTCCAACCCAAAAAGCGCGTGGCCTTCACGCGCTTTAATTTATTCTTGAGGGACGAATTCCACTGCCAATATTGCGGATCGAAAGGGGATCTGACCTTCGATCACGTGATCCCGCGCTCGAAAGGCGGGGTGACGAGCTGGGAGAATGTGGTGGCGGCCTGTTCACCCTGCAATTTGAAGAAGGCGAATAAATCCCTCAAACATTCCGGGATGAAGCTGGAAAAACCTGCCCGCCGCCCGACGGCGATGGAAATGCACGCGATTGGCCGCCGCTTCCCGCCGGGCCATTTGCACGAAAGCTGGATGGATTTTCTCTACTGGGATGCCGAGCTGGACGCGTGACGGGGCCAGACAGCGCAACGAAAAAGGCTGCGAGGAATCCCCGCAGCCTTTGTGTTTTTCAGCGCAGGCCACATAAGGCCGATGATCCGATTACCAAGAGGTGATCACAGTGCCTTTGTAGCTCTCGTCGATGAATTTCTTCACCTCGTCAGAGTGATAGGCCTCAACAAGGGTTTTCACCCAAGGTTGATCCTCGTCGCCTTTACGCACCACGATCACGTTCACATAGGGGCTATCGGCTTTTTCCATCGCGATGGAATCATCTTTCGGGCTCAGCCCCGCGGCGATCGCGAAATTGGTGTTGATGATCGCAATATCGGCATCCGCCAGCGTGCGCGGGAGCTGGGCTGCGTCCAATTCAAGGAATTCTAGATTTTTCGGGTTTTCCGAGATATCCAGCGGGCTCGGCACGAGGCCCGTGCCTTCGGCCAAGGTCACCAGACCGAGATCTTGCAGCAACAAAAGCGCACGGCCACCATTCGTCGGATCGTTCGGAATCGCGACTTTCGCGCCGTCCGAGAGATCGGCCATATCTTTGATCTTGTCGGAATAGATCCCCATCGGCGTGGTGATCGTGTTGGCAACCACGGTCAGATCAAAGCCGCGATCTTTCATCTGGTTGTCGAGATAAGGCACGTGCTGGAACGAGTTCGCCTGAATATCGCCATCGGCCAGCGCGGTGTTCGGGATCACGTAATCGGAAAATTCCACCACGTCGATATCGAGGCCCATCGGGGCCGCCACTTTGGCAACTTCTTCCATGATTTCGGCATGTTCACCTGGCGAGACGCCGACTTTGATCTCTTCCGCGAAGAGGGCCGTGGCCGAGAGCGCGAGGATCGAGGTGAGGGTGGTCAAACGCAACATTGCAATGCTCCTTGGGAGGTAGAGAGAAATAGAGGAGGGCTTATTGCCCACGGCCCTTTGGGGCGCGTTTGTCGACTTTTGCGGCCAGCCGTTCGCCAAGCGATTGGACAAGCTGCACAAGGACAATGAGGATGATGACCACCGCCGCCATGACCGAGGGCATGAAACGTTGGTAGCCATAGCGGATGCCGAGATCGCCCAGACCTTCGCCGCCGACAGCGCCGACCATCGCCGAATAGCCGATCAGGCTGACGACCGCGAGGGTAAGGCCAAGGGTGATCGAGGGCAGGGCCTCGGGGATCAGCACCTTGCGGATGATCTGCAGCGGGGTCGCGCCCATCGCGCGGGCCGCCTCGATGAGGCCGCTATCAACTTCGCGGATCGCATTCTCCACCAGCCGCGCGATGAAAGGCACCGCCGCCAGCGTGAGCGGCACAATCGCAGCCGTCGTGCCAATCGAGGTGCCCGCGATCATCCGCGTGAACGGGATGATTGCGACAACGAGGATGATGAAAGGCACCGAGCGCGTGGCGTTGACCACCAGCCCCAGCGCCTTGTTGATCCACGGGCGCGACAGCAATTCGCCGCGCTGCGAGGTGGCCAGAAACACGCCCAAAGGCAGGCCGAGGAGCGTGCCAAGCAAGGTGGAGACGGCGACCATGTAGAGGGTCTGGAGAGTCGCCTCCATCAACAGGTTGATCACATTAGCCGACATAGCCGAGCACCTCCGTCACAAGCCCGTGGCGTTGAAGATAGGCCCGCGCCTCATCCGCGCGCGCCGCATCCAGCGCGATCAGCAGATTGCCGAAGGGCTGGGTGCCGATTTCCTCGACCGCCCCTGCCAGAATATTGACCGAGATCCCGAGATCACGCGTGAGCAGCGCCAGCATCGGATCGGTCGCGTGCTGGCCCGCGAAGGTGACACGCAGCACCTCTTCGCTCTCGCCATCGGGGCGAGTGTCGCGCAGTTTGCCCTTGATGAAAGCGGGCAGGGTGGTGCCGATCACGCCGGAGAGGAACGAGCGGGTTGTGGGGTGCTGCGGGGCGGCGAAGACATCGTAAGTCTTTCCCGCCTCCACGATTTTCCCGCCGTCGATCACCGCGACATGGCTCGCGATTTCGCGCACCACTGCCATCTCATGGGTGATCAGCAAGATCGTCAGCCCCAGATCGCGGTTGATATCGCGCAACAGCGCCAGAACGGTCTGCGTGGTCTCCGGATCAAGGGCCGATGTCGCCTCATCCGAGAGCAACACCTTCGGCCCCGTCGCCAGCGCCCGCGCGATGCCGACGCGCTGTTTCTGCCCACCCGAGAGTTCCGCCGGATAGCGGTCGCTCTGCGCGCTCAGGCCCACGCGCGCGATGAGATCGGTGACCCGCGTCTTGATCTGTGCCGCAGGCACGCCCGCGATTTCCAGCGGCAGGGCGATGTTGTCAAACACGCTGCGCGAGGCGAGCAGGTTGAAATGCTGGAAGATCATTCCGACATCGCGCCGGATCGCGCGCAGATCCGCGCCCTTCGCCGCGCCGACATCCAGCCCACCGACGAGCACACGGCCCGAGGTCGGGCGTTCCAACCCGTTGACCATCCGTAGCATCGTTGATTTGCCCGCGCCCGAGCGGCCAATGATCCCTGTGATCGCGCCCGCTTCCACGGTCAGCGATACCGCATCCACCGCCGAGACCATGCCACCATTCGGCGCGGCAAAGGATTTGCCCGCCTGCTCGAAGACGATTGAGGCGCCTTGGGGCGGGGCGCGATCTGGTCGCGCGTCTGAAATCGGCAGGTCTGACATAGCTCTCGGTCCGCATTGCAAAAGCCCCGAAAGGACGAGGCAAACTTCTTGCTTGGATAGATAGGACCGAGGCGCAAGGGTCAACCCGTCTCCCGCGCATGGGAGCTGTGCGCGGCAGTGGAAGTGCTGGTTTTCCGCAATATGTCGCAAGGAGCCCGCGTTTCCTGCGCTCGGGGTTTCCTGCACGGGCCTGCGCGCGGCCACTTCCCTTCGTAAGCGGCAGATGCCAAAATTGCCTATGTCAAAAAAGACCCTGAACAAAACCAATCTCGAAGCGCTCGGCGCGGGGCCGCTTGCGGATCTTCTGATGGAAATCTCGGAAGGCAGCGCGGATATCAAACGCCGCCTGCGGTTGGAGTTGAGCCATAGTCTCGGCGCGGCGGAGCTTGCGCATGATCTGCGCAAAAGGTTGGTGTCGCTGAACAAATCCACCACCTCCGTGAGTTGGCGCAAGCGCAAGGCATTTATCAAGGATCTGGAGACGCAGCGCGCCATGATCGTCGAGAAAATCGCGCCTGCGGAGCCGACAACGGCGTTTGATCTGTTGTGGCAATTTATCGAGCTCGCGCCCTCGATCTACATCCGTGTCGACGATAGCCGTGGCGAGGTGGCCGATGTGTTTCGCGCTGCCATGGAGGCCTTCGAGCAGATCGCCCCGCGCGCAGATCTCTCGCCGCAGGCCTTGGCGGAGCGCGTTTGGGCAGCGTTGCGCGGCAACCGATATGGCGAATGGGACGGGATCATCCCGCTTGTGGCTCCTGCGTTGAAATCCGAGGGTCTCGCGGCGCTCAGAGCGCTGGTGGAGGCGCATGGCGCGGCCCCGATCAAGCCCGCCGCCGCGCCGCGCAGTGAAGACCATGCGGCGATCCGGTTCTTGCGGGAGTTGCGCGGTGAGATGGAAGCGGGCGCGGGGGATAGGATCGCCCGTCAAAAGGCCCGATTTGTCAAAGACTGCCTGCAAGAGATCGCAACCGCTGCGGGGGATACCCACGCCTATATCGCACAATATTCTCCTGCGGAGCTGGCCCGAAAAGGCATCGCCGCAGAGATCGCCCTGCGGCTGCTGGAGGAAGGGGCGGCGCAGGCGGCGCTCGAGTATCTTCTCGGCGCGGATCAGAGCGATACGGATATGGAGCGCGACGCGCAAGATGACGCTTGGGATGCCGCCTATATCGACTGCCTGACCGCCTTAGGGCGGGTGGAGGAAGCGCAGGCGCATCGTTGGGCGTGGTTCACCGCAACGCTCAACCCCACGCCTTTGCGCGATCACCTCAAACTCTTGCCCGATTTCGACGATGTCGAGGCGGAGGATCGCGCGAAGGCGCATGTATTGGCCTATCCCGATACAGCCGCAGCCCTGCAGTTCTGCCTGGATTGGCCCGATCTGCTCACCGCAGCGCAACTGATCTACACTCGCGTTGAGGACATTCGCGGCGATCATCAGGCACTTTTAACCCAAGCCGCCGAGGCCCTGCGCGCAAGACATCCTTTGGCGGCGGTGCTGCTCTGGCGCGCGATGATTGACGATACGCTCGATTATGGCCGCGCGCCGCGCTATCCCGCCGCGATCGAGCATCTCGCGGAGTGCGCCGCAGTTGATGCTGTGATCGACGATTACGGGCGGTTTTTGCCGCATGAGCGCTACCTTAAAGCCCTGCGAGCCGAGCATGATCGCAAATCGTCTTTCTGGGCGGTGGTATAGCGGCGGCCCTCTACGCTGGCGACGATTGGGCGAGGCCGCATGCCTTATCGGGGGGGGGCGTTTCCCGTCGCGCAGAAAATCAACCTGCGTCTGGAACCAATTGCCGATCTGCGCGTTGAGTGACGAGTTTAACGAAAAGGAACGACCGATGCGTAAGTCGCTGTTTATTCTGCCCGTCCTCGCTTTGACGATGTTGACCGCTTGCGAAACCGTGAAAGGTGTTGGCCGTGACGTCGAAAAAACCGGGGCCGTCATAACCGATGGATCCCGTCAGGTTCAAAACGATATGCGATAACGCCGAAGCCTTCGGCTTTGCGTGAGAGTTTTTGACGGGTGGGGGGAAACCTCCACCCGTTTTCGTTTTGCGATCCGTGCGCAGCACCCCCGCGACTGCTTAGGCTCATCACCGCGTGCGGCGCATGGCTTGACTTCGTGCTCTCGGCTTCCCATTTATAACCTATGATCATTCGTGAAACATATGCTCGGTTCCGTCTTCTGAACCGCCTGATTGCTCGGGCGGTCTGAACTGCGGCGTTTCCGCGATCTCCCGAGGCGATGTTTCCCCCCTACGACAGCTTAAAACGATCTCGTCTGGAGTGCGATCATGCCCCCTTGCGACCTTCTCCGCAGCTCTGCGGAGCCGTGTGACATTGTCTCACGCCCTCACCTGAACGACTGCCTTCTCCCGCCTTGCGTGAAGGAAAGACTTGCCAAACTGATCTCGGATCCCGCCGGCTTGCCGGACAGTGTTTCAAATCTCTTACGCGCCAAATTGGAGGAAGCTGCATCGGGCAGTCTGGCCGAATGCGAGGGCCGGGCCCTGCCGGAGAGACGAGTTGTCTATATGGTCAGCGGCGGCGGGGCGCAGAGCGCCTATTTGACGGCGGAGGGCGCGCCGCAGGCTGGTAAGATTCCCGTCTCCTCGCTCCTCGGGGCAACCCTTTTGGGAATGGGACGGCTGCAAAAAGCGCCGCTTCCGCAGGAGAGTGGTACGGTGGCGACGCTGGTGGTGCTCGGCGTTTCTGACAGTTGAGATTTGCCCCGCTTGGGCCCCCTAAACCCGAAATAACATACACCCGCCGTGCTGGCGGCTTTGGAACGCGCGCCGCGTCGGCGGCATTGAAAGGATACACATATGACCACGGTCCCAAACCGTCGCCCATCGCGGCGTCAGCCCAAAATCGTGCTGGAGCGCGATACGATCGAGCAGCTGGAGGCGCTCGCTGAAGGGGCGATGCGCCGCACGCCTGATCTGGCGGATCGGCTCCTGACGGAGTTGAGCCGCGCTAAAATCGTCGCCAAAGGCAAGCTGGGAGTCGATATCGTGACCCTTGGTCGCGCCGTCACGTTCCGAGACGACACGAGCGGAAAGGTGCAAACCGTGACGCTGGTCTTGCCCGAACAGGCCGATATCTCGCAGGGGCGGGCATCGCTGATGACGCCGATCGGTGTTGCGCTGATTGGTCTCTCAGTCGGGATGACCTTCCGCTGGATCACGCGCGATGGGGAAGAGCGGTCGCTGACTGTGCTGGAAGTGCATCCCGACGCGGGCGTGGCTGAGACGGCTGCCTGAAGGCGCGGCATAAACTTGCCGGATCTTCGGATGGCTGGCCTGCGCCTCCGGCGGGGATATTTGATCTCTTTGGAAGTCGAAACTATGCGGTTCCACAGAGGTTAAATATCCCCCGCGGAGCGTGGAGGGTTACAACTTCGCAAGCGCGGGTGTGAGGTCGCCGTAGCCAGTAAAGCGCCGCTCATAGCGCAGGCCGAGGCGATCCGCCGCCTCGCGCGCCTTCGCATCAAGGGCGGGGTCATTGGTCTGGGCTTGGTAGATCAGCCGATCATAATTTCCGAAATACATATCGCGCAGCTCGGGGTGGCGATCGAGGCCCATCGGCTTCCACACGAAAGCATCGAATTGGCGGGTAAGAAAATCGGTGAGGTAGAAGGCGGTGAACTCCTCCTCTGCTTTCGCGGCGAAGGCGGTGTTGCCCTCGAAAAACGAATAACAATGTGGGCCTTCCACCATCTCGACGCCCAGTTCGGCGCATTTCGCCTGCAACAGCCCGCCAGTCCCGCAATCAGCATAGACGATGAAGATTGAGGGATACTCCGCGCGATGTTTGACAACGACCGCTTCGACGGCTGCCGGAATCCGGTCGGGATAGAGATGCAGGTTCGCGGGCAGGCAGGTGAGATCGAGATGTGACCAGCCGTTCGCTGCCTTGAGATCGAGTATCTCGCGCGCCAATGCGCCGCAGGCGATCAGCAGAACCTTCTCGCGCGGCTGCGCTATTGCAGGATTGGCAGCGTCATGGCTGCCCGCAGCAGCGTTGAGCGCGAGGCCGCGCGTCGTCAGGACGTCGTCACTGGGGAAGGGCAGGGAAGGCGCGTCTGGGATCGTCATGATGCGCTCAGCTCTCGAAACAGGGGGAAGGGTTATTCTACCCGCGTCATCATTCGCACGACGCCCGCGCCGATCAGGGCCCCCAATGCGATATAAGCCGCTGGAACCCCGAAAGCTGCCAAGGCCCAGAGGCTTAACGCCGCTGCGATCAGGACGACAACAAGAAGGGTTAGAAAATGTGGCAGGGGCATTTTACTCTCCGTTCCCTCTTAATATGGGACCGTATGCCTCAAAATCCAAGCCCCTGATGCAGAAAGATCAGGGGCTTGGGGTAGGATCAGGCTTGGTTGTGCTTACGTGCGACCATCTGTTTTGCGGTTTCCACCGCAACAGCGGCGTCGCGGCAATAGGCATCCGCGCCGATTGCCTTACCAAATTCCTCATTGAGCGGTGCCCCGCCGACAAGGATGATATAATCGTCGCGCAGGCCCTTTTCGACCAGCGTGTCGATCACGACTTTCATATAGGGCATCGTGGTGGTGAGCAGCGCGGACATGCCGATGATATCGGCCTCTTCACGGGCAGCAGCCTCCAGATAATTCTCGACGGGGTTGTTGATCCCCAGATCGACAACTTCGAACCCGGCGCCTTCCATCATCATTGCGACGAGGTTTTTGCCGATGTCGTGGATATCGCCCTTCACGGTGCCGATCACCATCTTGCCCATGCGCGGTGCGCCGGTCTCCACCAAGAGCGGTTTGAGGATGGCCATGCCGCCCTTCATCGCATTGGCGGCCAGCAGCACTTCCGGCACGAACAAAATCCCGTCGCGGAAATCGTTCCCAACGATGGTCATGCCCGAGACGAGCGCTTTGGTCAGAACGTCATAGGGCGTCCAGCCGCGCGACAGCAGGATATTGACCCCTTCTTCGATCTCTTCCTTGAGACCGTCGTAGAGATCGTCGTGCATTTGCAACGCGAGCTCTTCATCATCAAGTTCCGAGAGAATGATTTCGTCGTCTGCCATGGTGTCTGTCTCCCTGACGGTCCTAGGATTCTAATGCCGTGTGCGCGGGCCGGTCACTATGCGAATTGCGACATAAGCGCGCTGGTTTGCGGCGCGGAGGGTGATTTCAGCCTGAAAGCGGAGAATGTGCGCCCTGACGCAGGCACACAATTGCCGCTTAAAGACCAGCGCTTAGCGGCGGCCGCGGCGTGCGCGGGGCGCGGGGCCGAGATCGTCGGTGCCATCAGAGGCGGAGGAGAAGCCGCCCAAGGCTTCGGAGATTTGCTCCAATGTCGGGCGCGGTCCGATCTCATGCGCCTCAAGTGCCGCACGCATCGCGCGCAGATGCTCGGGCATTGTGCCGCAGCACCCGCCGATGATCTTGGCGCCTGCGTCGCGGGCGAGGCAGGCATATTGTGCCATCAACTCGGGTGTGCCGTCGTAATGGATTGCGCCATCGACGTATTTCGGGATGCCCGCATTGCCCTTGGCGATGATCGGCACCTCGGTTCCTGTGGCCGCAAAGCCGAGGATGGTGCGCATCAGATCCGAGGCGCCCACGCCGCAATTCGCGCCAAAGGCCAGCGGCGGATAGGCGAGCTTTTCGACCTGATTGACAAATTGCGCCGAGGTGACGCCCATCATCGTGCGGCCGGCGGTGTCAAAGCTCATCGTGCCGCACCAAGGCATACCCGCGAGCCGCGCGCCCTCCGCAGCGGCCTTATATTCCTCGGGTGCGGAAATCGTCTCCGCCCAGAGCACATCCGCCCCGCCTGCCTTTAGCCCCTCGGCCTGCTCGTGGAACATCTCGACTGCGATCTCATGCGTCAACGTGCCCATCGGTGCGAAAATTTCGCCAGTTGGGCCGACAGAGCCCGCCACGATGACCGGACGGCCAGCCGCATCGGCGATCTCGCGCCCCAATTCGGCGGAGAGTTTATTGAGCTCGTACACACGGTGCTGCGCATGGTGCAGTTTCAGGCGCGAGGCATTGCCGCCGAAGGTGTTGGTCAGGAACAGATCCGATCCCGCCTCGACCGCACCACGATAGAGCGCGCGGATCTTATCGGGCTGATCGGCATTCCACAGTTCCGGCGCATCGCCTGACGACAGGCCCATATTGAACAGGTTCGTCCCCGTTGCCCCGTCCGCGAGGATCCAATCGCGTTCGGCGAGCATGCGGGAAAGGGCGTTATCGGGCGTTGCAATCTGCGACATCATCAACCTTTGTCTGCGCGCGCACCGGCACACGGTGGCGCTTTTGTCTCGGCGAAGACGATCGTCTGCGCCTTTGCAGCGCGGGCGAATCGCGTGAAGGATCGTCTCCATGCCCGTCTCTTGCCGCTGTGCATGCCAGTTTGCCAACAGAAGGGCAAACGCGCAATTCTGATAAAGACCAGGCGTCATAAAACGGCGACGTCCGGTCTAGGGGCTGCGTTCCAACGCGCCATTGCAGCGGCGCGGCGTGTTTGATGTTGCGCGGGGCTCCCGTAGAGCTCCTCGGAGCTACGCGGATCGGACAGGGCTATCCTTCCACCCGCTTGCGCCGCGTGTGGTGGCGGGCGACAGGGCCGGACGCCAGCGACGGGGGGCGGCGGATCGCGTGTGAGATAGAGGCTGCTGCGAGTGTCAGCGCGGCAGTGTTGGGGGCGGCGAGGTAGAGGGTTTGCCAATTCGGCGCGAAGGCGGATTTGAACTGCCGCAGCCCCGCCGCGCCGGTTTGTGTCGCGGCGCGCTTCCATATCTTGGCGGCAACCCCGCGCGCCTGATCCGGCTCGGGGGGTAAAGCCGCGAGCGAGAGCCGTGGGATTTGATAGGCGCGTGCATCCTCCACCGCTTTGGCGATCAAGGCGTGCATCGTGCCATCGGGGGCCTGTGCGGCAGGGCGCATCAGATCGAGAACCCATTCGCGGGCCCCCTCATGGAAGGTCGCAAACGCGACCAGCTCCGCGCCCTGATACGCGAGATAGACGCGTTGGCCCGAGGCATATTCCGGCGTGTAACGGCCCATTGAAAAGCCGCGCTCGCCGCCGCGCGCGGCCACCCATGCATCCGAGAGGGCGGTCATCTGCGTGATCGGCAATGCGCCCTCGGCGCAACTGACGCGGAGGCCGGATTTTTCCGCCTTGCGCAGTTTGCGGCGCAAGGCGGCAAGGGCGGGCGTCTCGAGCGTGAAGCTCTGCGGTGCGAGCCATGCTTCGCGGGCCACTGGCATCACGCGCCATCCCATCGCGCGCGCAGTCGCTGCTGTGCGAGGGGTGATTTTATAGAGGCAGGCGATCTTCCCCTGACGCCGTGCCAAGGCGGTGAGGCGCGGCAAGAGTGCTTGCGTCAGCGCGCGCTCGGACCCGCCAAACGGATCCAGCAGCCCGACCAAAGCGCGCCGCGCATGGCCCATCATCCAGCCCGCCCGCGCATTTCCTGCCAGCAGCACCGCATGTTCGCCCTGCCGCAACAGGCCCAGTTCTGCGCGGGGTGCGCGCTCGACCAGTGCCGCGAGGCGTGGGGTCAACTCGGTTGCGGGAGGGGCGATGGCGTCGCTCAGCGATGAATGTGTCGCGCGCGCCGCGTTAGACAATGTGTTGAGAGTGTTCCCTTGTCGGGATTCGCTATGGGGCGCATTGCCCGCCGAGTTCCACGCCGCGTGCTGGGCCGAGCGGGGTGTGGTAGGGAGGGCAGTCGCCGCTCGCGCTAGCAGATCCGCGCGGGGCCCCCGCAGCAACGCGACGGCCGCCACGCTCGCGGGCAGGGCGAAATAGATCCCGCGCCATGCGAGCACTGCTGCGAGCACGGGCGTCTGGTCCGACAGTGGCAGCAGTGCCAGCAGCGTGATCTCGAACGGTCCGATCCCGCCCGGTGTGCCTGCCACAAATCCTGCCCCGAGCGCGAGAAGGAAGGCGGGCAGCAGCACGGTGAAGGCAGGCCCCGCATCGGGCGGCAGCAGCATCCACAGCGCGATCCCCGCCGCCAGCGCATCGAGGGCCGCGAGCAGAAAGATTTTGGCGACGCGTTTGGAGGGCGGCAGGGGAATGACCCGTCCGAACAGGGTGAGCGCTCGGCCAAGCTGCGGGAGGGCGAGCGCCATCATTCCCAGTGCGACGCCCAAAGCCCCGAGGCCGCGCAGCAGGCCATGCCCGCCCTCAAACGCGATGCCCGTTCCCAGCCCGCTTTCCACGGGGAGCGGCAGCGCCAGCAGCACCGCGCCGGTGATTGCGGCCCAGCCCAGCAGGAAGGAGGCGGCAACACTGGCGGTAATCGTTGAGGCCTGCGCAAGGCTTAGCCCCGCCGTCATCCGCCAACGCACCAAAGCGCCCGAGATCAGGCCGAATCCTACGGTTTGGGAAATGGCAATCGCGAGGATTCCCGCGCGGGCCGCCGCGCGCGGCGCGATCTGCGTTTTCAGGGCGCGGTGGATCACCGCATCATATTGCCCCAAGGACCAGTAGCTCACCGCTGTGGCCGCCGCCGCCAGCGCCCATTGTTGTATGGTGACGGTCTCGAGGGCGGCCATGATCGCGCGCAGGTCCAGCGCCAGAATGCGCGCGCGGAGCAGCACCGCAAGGGCGGCAATTGCGGTGAGAATGAGCGCTTGGCGCAGCAAGGCCCGCCGCCAGATTTGAGCTTGCCAGATGTGGCTTTGCATGAGCGGGTGCCGCTGCGATGTCAGCCGTGAGCGCGGGCAGCGCGGTGAGATCTCGTCGTGATCCGCGAACTCAGTGCACCCTTGGGCTTGATTTGCCCCCTGCGAGCGCGGCGCATAGGCAAGTGGCTCATCGCCTACCAATCGCTGAATCTTGTCGTGGCGCATCGCCTATCCCCCATTGCTTCTCTTCTTTGGGCGCGTCACCTGCCCGCACCGCGCCGATTGAGGCGGCGTGCGCCCCGGTATCGAGATACGCGCGCAGGGTTCAGGAAGGTTTAACGGGGGAGGGGCTTTGGGAGATATTTTGCCCCTAGCCCATAAGAAAAAGGCCGGGCAGGGCCCGACCTTTCACTTACGCGGTTAAGGCGTGGTTTGCCTTACAGATCAGCGGCGATCTGCTCTTTCGCGGTCACCAGCATCTCAGCCATTTTGAGCCGAATCTCTGCATCTGTCGCCTTTGCGCCCAGATCGGCGGTCAGCTTGCGGACAACGTCCTCGTGGCCCGCTTCCTCAAAATCAGCCGCCACGACTTCCTTGGCATAGGCCGCAGCCTCGTCGCCGGATTTGCCCAAAAGCTCTGCCGCCCAAAGGCCGACAAGCTTGTTGCGGCGGGCGTCTACGCGGAATTGCAGCTCTGCGTCATGGGCGAATTTGGCTTCAAATGCATTTTCGCGGTCGTCGAAGGTAGTCATGGCGCTTTGTCCTCCAGAATGGTTTCCTTTGATATGCCCCTCCTAGGGGCGGGCTGCAAGGGTGTTGCGCGCGGGATGCAGTCCCGCATTGGATGCGCCTTGCGGATGGAGGACTGCGCTTTGCCTTGCAGGGCGGGGCCTGTTGCCCTATGAGACACCAAATGCCGCCCTTGTTATGAGGGTCCGGCCCCTATTGTCTGTTTCCATCCGTTCGGGAAATCACTCGTGCGGGGAGAAACCTAAGCTTACGGAGAGCCCATGGCACCGCGGCGCAAGAAGATTTACGAAGGCAAAGCCAAGATCCTGTATGAAGGCCCGGAGCCGGGCACGCTGGTCCAGTATTTCAAGGACGATGCCACCGCTTTCAACGCGCAGAAGAAAGCGACGATCGAGGGCAAGGGCGTGTTGAATAACCGCCTGTCGGAATTCTTCATGACCGGCCTGACCAATATCGGCGTCCCGAACCATTTCATCAAACGCCTCAACATGCGTGAGCAGTTGATCCGTCAGGTGGAAATCGTGCCGCTGGAAGTGATCGTGCGGAACTTCGCCGCAGGTTCGATTTCCAAGCGCCTCGGGATCGAAGAGGGCACCGCCCTGCCGCGCCCGATCGTGGAATACTCCTATAAGAACGACGAGCTGGGCGATCCGCTCGTGCCGGAAGAATATATCGTGGCCTTTGGCTGGGCGAACCAGCAAGACCTCGACGATATCGTCGCCCTCGCATTGCGCGTGAACGACTTCCTGTCGGGCGTGTTCTTCGCGGTCGGGATCAAACTGGTCGATTTCAAAATCGAGATTGGCCGCGTTTGGGATGGCGATTTCATGCGGCTCATCGTGGCCGACGAGATCAGCCCCGATTCCTGCCGTCTGTGGGATATCAAGACTGGCGAGAAGCTCGATAAAGACGTGTTCCGCCGCGATCTCGGCTCGCTCACCGACGCCTATACCGAAGTGGCTAAACGTCTCGGTGTTCTGCCGACCAATACCACGACGATCAAACCGACCCTGATCAACTGATCGGGTTTGAGGCGGCCTTTTAAGGGCAGCTTTGAGAGATCAAGAGCCCTGCCGATACACTCGGCGGGGCTTTTTCTTTTGAAATGCGGGTGCGTGGATGTGCTAAGAAAAGGGCAAGGCCCTCTAAGACTATGACCTGCAGGAGCGAGCGATGCGGATAGGTGTGTTAGGATGCGGCACGATTGCCAGTGCCGCGATCCGCGGGATCGCGCAGGACGGGCATGTCATCACAGTCTCGCGGCGCAGCGAAGAGCACGCCACGGCGCTGGCGGAGTGCTACGCCAATGTCACAATCGCCGAGAATCAAGGCGTTATTGATGCAAGTGACGTGATTCTTCTCGGGCTGGCGGCAGGGGTCGCACAGGATGTCTTGGGCGCTTTGACCTTCCGAGCAGACCAGAAAATTATATCCTTCATGGCGGGCGCAACCCTTTCGCAAGCAGATGCCATGGTCAAACCCGCGCGTGCTGTCGCGATCATGATGCCGTTTCCCGCAATTGCGCAGGGTGGAACGCCGATCATGATGCACGGCGATGCCGACCTCGTGCGCGAGATCTTCGGGGCGCGCAACAGCATTTTCCCGCTGCGCAACGCAGAGGAAATGGCCGCCTATCTTTGTGCGCAGGCGGTTTTGTCCCCCGTGGCGCGGATGATCGACGATGCGGCAAACTGGCTTGGCGCGGCGGGGGCGGATCGCGCGCAGGGTGAGGCATTTTTGCGCGCGCTTGTCACGTCGAGCTTGGCTAAATCCGAGTGCGGCCCGTTAATCGAGGCGCTCAACACCCCCGGCGGGAATAATCAGCGCTTACGGCAGCATATGGAGGCGCAAGGAATGAGCGCGGCGCTCAATTCGGGGTTGGATGATCTGAGTTGAGGTTTCACCTCAGATCGCTCGCGGGATGCTTCGGGAGAAGTTGGCCTGCGGGAAAGCTCCCACTAAACCCCAGCCGCAATCATCGCGCGGATTTTGACCGCCTTCTCGAAATGGTCGAGCTGGTGGGTCTTGATCCACCATTCCGCCGCCTCCATCAGTTGCTCGGGCGTGTCATTCTTATTGGCGAAAAAGGCATAGAATGAGAGGCCGACCGTCTCGCCCTTCGCCGCGATTTTTGCGTCGCACACGGCAATTGCCTTTGCTCTTAAACTGTCCCGCATCGTGGTTTCTCCTCAAAGCGCGCCGCTGCGCCCGCAGCGAAGGGATAGCGCGCCGCAACCGCGAAGACGATCTGTTTTGCGCGGCATGCGCCGTCGAGCGTTCTAAATCCAGTGTTGTCCCGGCGCGCTTGCGTTTCCATAGAGCCTAAATATCCCCGCCGGAGGCAGCCTTCAGATCCTGCGCAGCCGGTCTCGCGCCGCGCCGCGCGGATTTGTGCATCAAATGCGCCGCCAAAGCGCAATCGCCCGCGCATCTTGGCTTGTCTCATTGCGCGCAACGCGGTAACACGGCGCCCAAATCGGGGCCGTTTCCGCCCTTGAGTTCCGCAGAGGAGAGATGCGATGAAAGCCCGCGTTCATGTCATGCTGAAAGACGGCGTTCTGGATCCGCAAGGCGAAGCTGTCCGCCACGCGCTCGGCCATTTAGGCTTTGCAGGCGTCGAAGGCGTCCGTCAGGGCAAGGTGATCGAACTGGATCTCGCGTCGAGCGATAAGGCCAGTGCTGAGGCCGAAGTGAAAGCGATGTGCGAAAAGCTGCTCGCGAACACTGTCATCGAGAAATACACGATCGAGATCGCCTGATCTGATCGTTTGATCGGGCAGGGGCTTCACCGCCGCCGCCCGCAGTCCATCTACCCATTCGCCTACCCATCCACAAAGGGGCCTGCCATGAAAGCTGCTGTCATCACCTTCCCGGGGTCGAACTGTGACCGTGATCTGGCCGTCGGCTTCGAGAAAGCGGGCGCGGAAGTCGTGCGTGTTTGGCACAAGGACACATCGCTGCCCGCTGGCGTCGATATCGTCGGCGTTCCGGGCGGCTTCTCCTACGGCGATTACCTGCGCTGCGGCGCGATTGCCTCGCGCTCGCCCATCGGGCAAGCGGTGGCGGAATTCGCGGGCAAGGGCGGCTATGTGATGGGCGTGTGCAATGGCTTCCAGATCCTCACGGAAATGGGCCTGCTGCCGGGCGCTTTGATGCGCAATGCTGGGTTGAAATACATCTGCCGTCCGGTGACGCTGCAAGTCGCGACCGAAGACAGCGCCTATACCAATGCTTACGGCAAGGGCGCGGAAGTCGTGTTCCCGATTGCGCATCATGATGGCAATTACACGATTGACGCCGAGGGCCTCAAAGCGCTTCAGGGCGAGGATCGTGTGGCCTTCCGCTATGCGCAAAACCCCAATGGCTCCACCGATGATATCGCGGGTGTGCTCTCTGCCAACCGCCGTGTTCTCGGCATGATGCCCCACCCCGAGCGCGCCATTGAGGATGCGCAAGGTGGCGCCGATGGGGCGGCGCTTTTCCGCGCGCTCAACGGGATGATGGCAAGCGCCTGATCGCTTGGCCTTGCCCGTAGGGCGGGGCTTGGCATAGGTTTGCCAGATGGTGCAAAGCCTTGACATAGAGACACCCGATCCGCAGTCGCAGGGCCAACGGCGCCTGCCGCTGCGGTTTGCGCTGATTGCAATCTTGCTGATCGCGGCGGTGACAGTCTGGGTGACGAACTCATGGCTGACAGACCGTTTCGCGGAATCGACGCGCGCGCGCACCGAGGTGCGGCTGGCGCTTTACTCCGGCAATATTATCTCCGAGTTGCAGCGCACGGCCGTGGTGCCACGGTTCTTGGCCAATGACAGCGATCTGCTGCGCTCGCTTTCCTCCGCCGAATATTCCACCGCTTCGCAGCGTTTGATCGCCGCGAAGAAAGAGATTTCCGCCTCCTCTATCCGACTGCTGGATACCAGCGGGCGGCTTGTGGCGGCGACGGATCGCACCCAGATCGGCACCAGCTACGCCAATGCGCAGTGGTTTGTGGATGCGCTGCGCGCGCGGGAGACAATCTTTACCGCTTCCCCGCGTGAGACGGGCGGGACAGAATTTGTCTATTCCCGTGCGATGGTTGCCGATGGCAAAGCGGTTGGCGTTGTGGTGGTGGAGGCGGATCTCGCCGCGTTGGAGCGCTCATGGGCGGGGATTTCGGAAGTTGTCTCGGTTGTCGATAGCGCGGGAGTGATTATCCTCGCGACCGAACCGCGCTGGCGCGGGCTGACGGTGAAAGAAGCACTGGAAGTGCGTTCTCCGCCGAACTCGTTGCGCCGCGCGTTGCAGGCCACAGCGGATTGGGCCAATGAGCCGCCCGATGCCTATTTGCGCGGCACGGCGGTGATGCGCACCGAGGCAAAGCTGCCGTTCCGAGGCTGGCGGCTGGTGTCGTTCACCACCTACGAGTCGGTGCGCGAGCGGGTGAACGCGGTGCTGGCGCTGGAAATTATGGGATTTGCGATCTTCCTCGCACTGTCCTTCTATCTCTTGTCGCGCCGCGCGCGGGTGCAGAGCCTCGCCTACCGTCAGGAATCGGTGGAGCTGCGGGCCCTGAACGCGCGGCTCTCGCGCGAGATTGCCGAGCGTGAGCGGGTGCAGCAGGATCTCGCGGTGGCCGAGCAAACCCTCGCGCAAAGCTCGAAACTGGCGGCCTTGGGCGAGATGTCGGCGGCGGTGAGCCATGAGTTGAACCAGCCGCTCGCCGCGATGAAGACCTATCTCGCGGGGGCGCGTCTGCTGTTGCAACGCGGGCGGGGCGAGGAGGCCTTGGCCTCATTCCAGCGGATTGACGACCTCATCGAGCGCATGGGGGCGATCACGCGGCAGCTCAAGTCTTACGCGAGGAAAGGCGGAGAAGCCTTTGAAGTTGTTGACCTTCGGGCTGCGATCTCTTCCGCGTTGGCGATGATGGAGCCGCAGCTTAAAGCGCGCACGGTGCGTATCACCCGCACCTTGCCGCGCACGCCGGTTCTGGTGATGGCGGATCGCATCCGTCTCGAACAGGTGATCATCAACCTCTTGCGCAATGCGCTGGATGCGACCAAAACCGTGGGCCAGCCGCAGGTGGAGATCCTGCTGACGGCGGGCGATAGCGCGGTGCTAAGCCTGCGTGACAACGGGCCGGGGATTTCGGATCTGGATAAGCTCTTCGAGCCGTTCTGGACCACCAAGAAACCAGGAGAGGGAACGGGGCTTGGCCTCGCGATCTCCTCCTCCATTGTGGCCGATTTCGGGGGGCGTCTCACGGCGCATAATGCCGAGACAGGCACTGGGACTGGCGCGGGATCGGATGGCAAGGGGATCGGTGGCGCGGTCTTCGAGATGCAATTGCCGCTTCATGCGGTGCAGACACAGGCGCCCGCCACGGGTGGGCCGAAAACAGGGACGTCGAAAGGCGTTCGGGCAGCGGAGTAACAGATGGCACGAATGATGAAGGTCGCAATCGTCGATGACGAAGAGGATATGCGCCAATCAGTGAGCCAATGGCTCGCGCTATCGGGGTTTGATACGGAAGTTTACGCCTGCGCAGAGGATGCGCTCAAGGTGATCGGTGCGGATTGGCCAGGGGTTGTGATCTCCGATATCCGGATGCCGGGGATGGACGGGATGGCGTTCCTCAAGCGCCTGATGGGGATCGATTCCGGCCTGCCGGTAATCATGATCACCGGGCATGGCGATGTGCCGATGGCCGTGGAGGCGATGCGCCTTGGCGCGATGGATTTCATGGAAAAGCCGTTCAACCCTGACCGGATGACGGAACTGGCGAAACGCGCCACGCAAAGCCGCCGGATGACATTGGATAACCGCGCCCTGCGCCGTGATCTGGCCTCGGGCGAGCAGGTGATTGGCAAGCTGATCGGCACCTCTGCCCCGATGGAGCGGCTGCGCGAGGATATTCTCGATCTTGGCCAAGCGGATGGTCACGTTTTGATCGACGGCGAAACCGGCACTGGCAAGACCTTGGCCGCTCATGCCCTGCACGCGGTCGGACCGCGGGCGGGCAAGAAATTCGTGCTGGTGAGCTGCGCGGCTTTCACGGAAGAGACTTTGGGCGCGAAGCTGTTCGGCCCTGTCGAAGAGGGGTTGCCGCTGGTTGAGGAAGCGCGCGGCGGCACTTTGGTGCTCGAAGATGTCGAGGCGCTGTCCTCTGCCTTGCAGGCGCGGTTGCTGACCTTCATCAACGAGCAGGGCGCCCCCGCCGAGACGCGGATCATCGCGATCTGCAACACCCATGGCGAGGGCCGCACGGTCGAGGATGCATTGCGGCCGGATCTCTATTTCCGCCTTGCTGCGCTGAAAATCACCCTGCCACCATTGCGCCAGCGCGGCGAGGATGTGCTGGTGCTGTTCACCTCGATGGCCGAGCAATTCTCCGATGAATACGGCTGTGAGGCACCAGAAGTCACCGCGCAAGAGGCGGCGCAGCTGTTGCAAGCGCCATGGCCCGGCAATGTGCGCCAATTGATCAATGTGGCCGAGCGCGCCGTGCTGCAAAATCGCCGAGGGACGGGCTCGATTGCTTCGCTTTTGATGGCCGATAGCGAGGATACCGGCCCTGCCGCGATGACAACCGAGGGCAAGCCGCTCAAGGAATATGTCGAGAGTTTCGAGAAGATGCTGATCGACAATACAATGCGCCGTCACAAGGGCTCTATCGCGGCGGTGATGGATGAGCTGTGCCTGCCGCGCCGGACCTTGAACGAGAAAATGGCGAAATACGGGCTGACCCGCTCGGATTACACCTGACCGCGCACGGAATTGCGGCCAGACATTAAAGGGGGCGGGCAGGGGAGACCTTGCCCGCCCTTTTCTATCTCGTGCATTGGAAATGTAGTCCGGCTGTGCGCATCGGGCAGGGGCTGCCGTTTGCGTTAACCGATTGGCAACGAAAAACCGATTGTGTTTTGCTGTGGGAACCCGTTATGGTTCAACAATGGTGGTATGTCAGAGAGATGACATCTCTCATTCACCTTTGAGTTTCGCTGATTTACGGGCCTGCGGCTCCTGCGATGGCAGGACGGGGACCGGATCAACCGATTGGCCGAAAGGCCCAAGTTTGCCCGCAAGGTCTTGAATACTTTGAGGGTTTTGTGATGAGCGCCGGATGTCCGACGCTTAGGAAAGAACCGCGATGACGCGATGCGATCTGGTGAAAGTGATGTCGGGCGGGCCTTTGGCCGCCGCCGCTTTCGGGCCTGTCCGCGCGCTCGCCCCCAACAAAAACCACGCCAATTCACCGGCTCCCTTAGGGGGAGCGCTGCGTTTGGCGTGTGGAACATGGATTAATGGCGAAGAAAATGCTTATCGACGCCACACACGCGGAAGAAACCCGCGTTGTTGTGGTAGACGGAAATAAAGTCGAAGAATTCGATTTTGAGACAGTAAACCGGCGGCAACTGGCCGGAAATATCTATCTGGCGAAGGTGACCCGTGTGGAGCCGTCGTTGCAGGCGGCCTTTGTGGACTACGGCGGAAATCGCCATGGGTTCCTCGCCTTTGCCGAGATCCATCCTGATTATTATCAGATCCCCGTTGCGGATCGTCAGGCGCTTTTGGAAGAAGAGCGCGCCGCCGCTGCGGAGGCCGAAGAGGCCGAAGATCGCCCGCGGTCGTCCTCCGGCAACGGGTCTTCGTCAAGCAATGGCCGCCGTCGTCGGGGCCGTGGCCGGTCCGAGCGCACGCAGGATCAAGATGCGGTTGTCCGCTCGGAAGATATTCCGGGCATGGCCGTTGAGGGTGATGCGGAAGGCGATGCGGTTGAGGGCGGTGCAGAGGCCCTCGTCGCGGTCGAGGCGGATGCTGTTTCGATTGAGGCCGCCGCAGTGCAAGAGCCTGTGACGGAGCAAGCCTCCGAGGCCGCTGCGCCGGAAGCCGCTTCCACGGAAGCTGTCGCCAGTGAGACCGTAGCGGTTGAGGCGGAAGACGCAGCTGTCGCAGAGGTCTCGCAAGACACATCCGAAGATGAAACCTCCTCCGAGACCTCTGATGAGGACGGCGATGAGGCGGATACGTCTGATCAAGACGAGGCCGATCAAGACGAGGCCGACGAGGAAGAGGCCCGCGAGACACGCAAGAACGCGCGCCGCGCCTCCGAGGAAGACGATATCGAATCCGTCGCGGATGATGATGTCGCAGAAGAAATTCGCGCGCCCCGCAAACCGCGCGCGCGCCGCTACAAGATCCAAGAAGTGATCAAAATGCGCCAGATCATGCTGGTGCAGGTTGTGAAAGAAGAGCGTGGCAACAAAGGCGCTGCGCTGACCACCTATCTCTCGCTCGCTGGGCGCTACTGCGTCTTGATGCCGAACACGGCGCGCGGGGGCGGGATTTCGCGCAAGATCACCAATGCGCCGGATCGTAAGAAGCTCAAAGAAATCGCCTCGGAGATGGAAGTGCCGCAAGGCGCGGGCCTGATCATCCGCACCGCCGGATCACAGCGCACCCGCACCGAGATCCGCCGCGACTACGAATACCTGATGCGCCTGTGGGAGCAGATCCGCGAACTGACCCTCAAATCGGTCGCTCCTGCGCCGATCTATGAGGAAGGCGATCTGATCAAGCGTTCGATCCGCGATCTGTACTCGAAAGAGATCGACGAGGTTCTCGTCGAGGGCGAGCGCGGCTACCGTCTGGCCAAAGATTTCATGCGCATGATCATGCCGACCCATGCCAACCAAGTGGTGAACTACAAAGAGCAAATGCCGCTCTTTGCGCGGTTCCAAGTGGAAAGCTACCTCGGCGCGATGTTCAACCCTGTCGTGCAGCTCAAATCCGGCGGTTATATCGTCATCGGGATCACCGAGGCGCTCGTCGCTATCGATGTGAACTCGGGCCGTGCGACGAAAGAGGGCTCCATCGAGGAGACCGCGCTCAAGACCAACTTGGAAGCGGCGGAAGAAGTCGCCCGTCAATTGCGGCTGCGCGATCTCGCAGGGCTGATCGTCATCGACTTCATCGACATGGAAGAGCGTAAGAATAACGCCGCCGTCGAGAAGCGGATGAAAGACAAGCTGAAAACCGACCGCGCCCGCATTCAAGTGGGCCGGATCTCGGGCTTCGGCCTGATGGAAATGTCGCGTCAGCGGTTGCGCCCGGGCATGTTGGAATCGACCACCCAGCCCTGCGCGCATTGCCATGGAACGGGGCTGATCCGCTCGGACGACAATATCGCGTTGCAAGTTCTGCGCGCGATTGAGGAAGAGGGCACCCGCAAGCGGTCGCGCGAAGTGCTGGTGAAAGCGCCGATCGCGGTGGCCAACTATCTGATGAACGCCAAGCGCGAGCATATCGCGATGATCGAGGCGCGCTACGGAATGGCAGTGCGCATTGAGGCCGATCCCCATCTGATTAGCCCTGATTTCTCCATCGAGAAGTTCAAAACCCAGACCCGCAATATCGCCGAACTCGTGACCTCGGCAGTGTCCGTAGATGCGAGCCTGATGGCGGCGATTGATGGCGAAGACACCGATGTCGATTTCGAGGCCGCAGTGGCCGCGGAAGCCGCAGCGGATGCGGCCGAGGCTGCCGCCGAAGAGGCGCGCGTGACCGTTCAGGAGACCCCTGAGGATGACGCGGATCAGCCGCGCAAAAAGAAGCGCCGTCGTCGTCGGAAGAAGAAATCCGGTGATCGTTCGGACGAGAATGGCTCCGATGAAAACGGTTCGGACGACAATGGCGACGACTCGGATGAGACGGATGAGGACGAAGCCGCAGAAGATGCGGCCCGTGCCGCTGCTGCAGCCGAACTGGCAACTGTCAGCGTCACTGCCACCGCATCGCCCGAGGCGGTTCCGGTAGAGGCGGCTGAGGCTGCGACGCCTGAGGCGGCTGTGTCGGACGCAACGCCTTCGGAACCGGCGGCTGAAGAGGCTCCTGCGAAGAAGCCGACCCGCACGCGCACGCGCCGCAAGCCTGCTGCGAAAGCGGCTGAGGGCGATGCAAAAGCGGATGGTGAGGCCCCTGCAGAAGAGGCCGCGACCGAGGCTGTTGCGGAGAAGCCGAAGCGGGCCCCACGCTCGCGCGTCAAGAAAGCCGCTCCGGTTGAGGCGGCTGAGGGAGAAGCGGTGGAGGCCGCGCCGGAGAAACCCAAACGCGCTCCGCGCTCGCGGGCCAAAAAGGCGGCTCCGGTTGAGGCTGAAACGACGGATGTGATCGCCTCGGCAGAAGCGCCGAAAGCAGATCCGACGCCTGCGCCCACGCCCGTTGAGGTTCCGGTGGAGGCGCCTGCGGTCGAGCAGCCCCCCGTTGAGGCCCCCGCCGAGGTTCCTGCGCAAGCGCCTGTGGAAGTCCCTGCACCAGAGGCACCTGCTGGTGCTGAAAATGCCGCCCCCGCAGAGCAATCGCCTGAAGAAGAGGCCAAGCCGAAGAAACGCGGCTGGTGGTCGCTGAACCGCTAAGGCGTTCTCCGCCACTCTAAAATGTAAAACGCCGGGCATAAGCCCGGCGTTTTACATTTTGTCATCAAGTTTTGGCTAAACGACATCGTCGCGGTCCGGCCCGCGCGCGATCAGATAGCTGCGCAGCCCGTCCCGATCTTGTGCTGAGATCAGCACATGCCCCGCCTGCGCGCAAAAATGCGGCACGTCGAGCCAACTCGCGGCATCGGTCGCCACAAGCCGCACCTTAGCGCCCTCAGGAAGCGCCAAGAGCACCTTGCGCGCGCGCAAGACGGGCAGGGGGCAGAGCAGCCCGCGCGCGTCGATTTCGGTTACGTTCTCATGATCCATGCTGCCGAGGTAGGCAGGCCGCGACGATTCGTCCACGAGGATGTGAGCAGAGCAGTGCGAAACGGCGGTGACGCCTGCGCGGAAATCCGCTATCGCATGGCCATGGAAAACCTTACCGATCTTATTTTCGATGCCAGCCTGCTGCCCGCGCTCTTTGTCGCGGTGCTCGCGGGCGTGTTGTCCTTCCTCAGCCCCTGCGTGCTGCCGATTGTGCCGCCGTATCTGGCCTATATGGGGGGGGTATCGGTCTCGGATATGGGGTCGGAGGCGGCGGCACGGCGGCGTGCGCTGATCGCCTCGCTGTTCTTTGTGTTGGGCCTCTCCACAGTGTTCTTGATCATGGGGGCCTCGGCCTCGACCCTCGGGCGCATGGTCGGGGGCGCGCGGGAGTGGCTGACCAAGGGCTCGGCGGTGATCATCATGATCTTCGGCGCGCATTTCATCGGGGTGTTCCGGCTTTCGTTTATGGACCGCGAATTGCGCGTCGAGGCAAAAAGCCAAGGCGGTTCGTCTTTCGGGGCCTATCTGCTTGGACTCGCCTTCGCCTTTGGCTGGACGCCCTGCTTAGGGCCGATCCTCGGCACGATCTTGGGGCTGGCCACTGGCCAAGACGCCGCAACGCGCGGGGCTGTCTTGCTCATCGGCTACGCGCTTGGCCTCGGCCTGCCGTTTATCCTCGTCGCGGCCTTCTTCCCCCGTCTTAAGGGCCCGATGGCCTTCATGCGGCGCCATATGGGTCGGATCGAGAAGATCTCTGGCCTGCTGCTCTGGACAATCGGCCTGATGATGCTGACTGACCAATTCTCGGCGCTGGCGTTTTGGCTGTTGGAAACCTTCCCCGCGCTCGCCAAAATCGGCTGATCGGGCGGGGGCGCGGCCCCCGTCCTTCGGACTCCCCCCGGGATATTTGGAGCAACCAGATAGCCAAGGGAGCATATGTTTCTGGTTGCTCCAAATATCCCGGGGGTGAATTGGCGCAGCCAAGAGGGGGCGGCGCCCCCTACACCCTTACTCTGCCCAATCAGGTTTCCGCTTCTCGATGAACGCCTGCACGCCCTCATCGGTATCGCGCCAGAGCATATTCTCGACCATAACCGCAGCGGTATGCGCGTATGCGGCACTCAGATCGAGCGGGAGTTGATCGTAAAACGCGCGTTTACCGATCTTGACGGCCGAGGTGAGCTTTTGGGCGAGTGTTTCGGCGAGGGCCTCCGTCTCCGCCGCGAGAGTTTCCGGCGCGACGATCCGGTTGATGAGGCCCAGTTCCCGCGCGCGGTCGGCCTCGATGAACCCGCCCGTGGTGAGCATCTCGAAGGCGAATTTGCGCGGGATGTTTCGGGTCAGCGCGACCATCGGGGTTGAGCAGAAGAGCCCGATATTGATGCCGTTGACGCCGAAGCGGGTGCCCTGCGCGGCGACGGCCATATCGCAGGAGGCGACGAGTTGGCAGCCTGCTGCGGTGGCGATGCCATGGACTTGTGCGATGACGGGTTGCGGCAGGGCGGGGATCATCTGCATCACCTCGGCGCAGCGCGCGAACAGATCAGCATAATACGCACGGCCCTGATCGGCGCCCGCGCGTCCAAGCTGCATCTCCTTGAGATCATGCCCCGCGCAGAAGGCTTTGCCCGCACCTTTGAGGATGACGACCTTTGCGTCGCTCGCAGCGATCTCCTCCAGCCGTGCTTTCAGCGCGGCCAGCATCGCATCAGAGAGCGCATTGATTGAGCTTGGCGCGTTGAGTGTCAGATGCGCGACCGCGCCGCGGCGGTCAATCTCGACCAGATCCATTTGAAATCTCCCTCTTTTCCTCTTCCGAGAGTCATGAAACGCTGGATCGGGCAAAAAGGGGAGGGGCAAAGATGGATTTGACGCAGTGTCAGATGGACGCGTCCGCGCTGGAGGCGTTCTTGGCAGTGGAGTTTGCCGAGGTGGCGGCAGATTTCGCGGTGGAGCGGGTGACGCCGGAGGGATGCGTGGTGCGTCTAAAAGTGGCGGCGCGGCATTTGCGACCGGGCGGCACGGTGTCGGGGCCGTCGATGTTCGCGCTGGCGGATGTCGGGGTCTATCTGGCGATCCTGTCGCGCTTGGGCCCCGTGGCTTTGGCGGTGACAACCTCTTGCGCGATGGATTTCATGCGCAAACCGGTGGCGGGGCGCGATCTGATCGGGGAGGTCCGGCTGTTGAAGCTCGGGCGGGTGCTGGCGGTGGGGGATGTGCTGATCTTTAGCGAGGGCGAGACCAGCCCCGTCGCGCGGGCCTCCATGACCTATTCGATTCCGCCGAAGTGAGCCGGAAGGGGGCAATTGACGAGACTGGGTGCGATTTCGTGTCGAATTGATTGGGGTATTTTAATACCTATTTCGCAACATATTGAATTTGCTGTGTTAAATAGGTGTTTTGACGCTTGATTTTAGATCGGGAAACCTTGATAAGCCCCCATCTGAATAGCTACAGCCTACCAAAGGGCCAAAGTCGATGAAAACTTATACCGCAAAACCGGCGGAGATCGAAAAGAAATGGATCTTGATCGATGCTGAAGGCATCGTTCTGGGCCGTCTCGCAACGATCGTCGCTATGCGCCTTCGTGGCAAACACAAGGCGACCTTCACTCCGCATATGGACATGGGCGATAACGTCATCATCATCAACGCCGACAAGGTGCAGATGACTGGCGCGAAACGCGATGACAAGCGCTACTACTGGCACACGGGCCACCCGGGCGGGATCAAATTCCGCACCGCGCGCCAAGTTCTCGAGGGCAACCACCCCGAGCGCGTCGTGATCAAAGCAGTTGAGCGTATGATTTCGCGCAACCGCCTTGGCCGTGCACAGATGTCGAACCTGCGTGTCTACGCTGGTGTTGATCATCCGCATGAAGCTCAGCAGCCGGAAATCCTCGACGTCGCGTCGATGAACCCGAAAAACACCCGGAGCGCTTGATCATGTCTGAAGATCTCAAAACTCTCGACGACCTGAAATCGGTCGTATCCGGCACCGCTGCTGAAACCGTTGCGGCTGCTATTGTTCGCGAACCCAAGCGTGATGCGCTCGGTCGTTCGTACGCAACCGGCAAACGTAAAAACGCGATCGCTCGCGTTTGGATCAAGCCAGGCACGGGCAAAGTCATCGTGAACGGCCGCGAACAGGCTGTTTACTTTGCACGTCCGGTTCTGCGCATGATCCTGCGTCAGCCGTTCACCGTTGCAAATGTTGACGGTCAATTCGACGTCTTCGCGACGGTCGTTGGTGGTGGTCTCTCCGGCCAGGCTGGCGCCGTGAAGCACGGCATTTCGAAAGCTCTCCAGCTCTTCGATCCGTCGCTGCGCGCACCGCTGAAAGCCGCTGGCTTCTTGACCCGCGACAGCCGTGTGGTTGAGCGTAAGAAATACGGTAAAGCAAAAGCTCGCCGTTCGTTCCAGTTCTCGAAGCGCTAAGTTTTCGAGGCTTACGATACGAAAAGGGCTGCCTTCGGGCGGCCCTTTTTGTTTGGTCTCTGCGTTGCGTTTCGCGGCTGATAGGGCTGCATGGTGTCGGCGGCGCGGCGAGGGGCTCAGGCTTTGAGCTTTTCGAGCAGCTCGTCCAGCCGCTCCAGCGTGGAGGCGAGGCCTTCCTTCATCCCCATGTCGATCACCTTTTGCAGATCTTCTGGCGAGGCGTAGGAAACCCGCGTTTCGAGCAGCGTGCGCTTGCCCACATCCGTAAAGCGCAATGCTTGATGAGAGCGCGGCATGTCAGGGTTCACCACGCCCGTCTCGTCGGTAAAGCCATCATACCCTGTGAACCCGTCAATCGGTGAGATCGTCTCAAAATCGGTGCGGCTCCAGTAATGGGTGCCGTTCGGATCGATCATGGCGAAGTGCCAATGGCCACCATCCCGGAAATCGAATGATTTTGTTTTTGTCGTCAACGGCTTGGGGGCATACCATTGATCCAAGAGGTCGCTCTTGGTGTAGCAATCCCAGACCAATTGCCGCTCGGCGGCAAATTCGCGGCGGATTGTCAGCGTGCCGTCCGTCATATCGGCAATAAAGTCAAAGCGCAGATCAGGTTTCATCGGTTTCTCCCTTCAGGGTGGTGAGCAGGGTGTCGAGAGTGTCGTAGCGGCTTACCCAGATGGCCCGTTGTTCGCCGAGCCACTTTTCTGCGGCGGCCAATGTGTCAGGGCTTAGGGTGCAGGTCCGCACGCGGCCCTGTTTTTTTGAGGTGATCAACCCGGCGTCTTCCAGAACGCCGATGTGTTTCAGGAACGATGGCAGGGCCATGTCGAAGGGCGCTGCGAGATCCTTTATCGGGGCAGCCCCGTCGACGAGCCGCTGGACGACCGCGCGGCGCGTCGGGTCCGCGAGGGCGTGAAAGACGGTGTTGAGATGTGATTCATACTTATCCATATGGGTAAGTATGTGGGGGCTTTATAGTTAGGTCAATGGCTAAGTGATGGGGCTGGAATTCCCGAGTGGGGCGCGCCCGCAGGGGGCATGAGCTAGCCGGTCAAACCCTTGGCGACCGACCCATAAAAAAGCCCCGCATGCGCGGGGCTTTTCGGGTGTTTGGGGGAGGGGGCTTACTATGCCTCGTCCATCGGTGCTGCATTCAGCAGCGCGTAGCCCGACGCACCGAGGCGATCGTAGAGGCCAATCTGGGTTTCGAGGAAATCGACGTGGCCCTCCTCGTCGGTGATCAACTCTTCAAACAGGTTCTTGGAGACGTAATCGCGCACGCTCTCGCAATAGTCGCGTGCCTCGCGATAGAGGGTCAGCGCATCATGCTCGCCCGCCAGATCACATTCGAGCGTCTCGCGCGGGCCTTCGCCAATGCGCAGCGGATCGAGCTTTTGCAGGTTAGGGTGGCCCTCAAGGAACAGGATCCGCGCGATCAGCTTATCGGCGTGATTCATCTCCTCAATCGATTCTGCGCGCGATTTCTTGGCCATCTTCATCAGGCCCCAATCTTCTTGCAGGCGGAAGTGAACCCAATATTGCGAGATCGCTGTGAGTTCGGAGCGCAAAGCCGCGTTGAGATACTCGATAACCTTAGCGTCGCCCTTCATGGCATATCCTTTCTAATCGCGCGCCCGAGTTAGGCGCGTTTGGTGGTGCGCAGGCCGCAAAGCTCTGCTGGCACCTTGAGATTAGCATTGGATCGCATTGTGGAAAGGAAAAGTGGCATGCAGCCGCCGCAATCGGCGCGTTTCCCCAAAGCGTGGTAGATTTTGCCGGGGGTGATGATCGTGTCCGTATCGGCGGCGCGCATCCAGTCGATGGCGGCGTGGATATCGCGGTCCGAGATATGCTGGCAGTGACAGACAATCATCTTGCATCTCGCGCAGTGGGTCTTGCGCTAAATAAGTCTTTTTGTCGGGAATTGTCAATCCGACAAAAACAGTGGGTTATCGTATCGGCAGTGCGCCGCGCAGACCCGTGCGGTGCCAGTGCAGGGCGAGGGGGGACTGCCGCGCCCTCTCTGCGGCTTTGCAACTAAGCCCGAACAAGGGTATGGACGATGTAACGGTTCACATAAGGCTTCCCCATGTCTGTTTCGATGCTCTCTACCTTCGTCAAACCCATGCACCGCGAGGGGCGCAAATTCGTCGCCATCGCCGCGGCAATCACTCTGGTGCTGTTCCTGATCTGCGAGCCGCTGGGCTGGATCGGCGCGGGGCTGACGGTTTGGGTCTATTACTTCTTCCGCGATCCGGCCCGCACCACCCCCGTGCGTCGCCTCGCAGATGGCACGATCTCCGATACGTTGGTGGTTTCGCCGGCGGATGGGGTGATCTCGCTCTTGGAGCAAGCCGTGCCGCCGGCGGAGCTGAACCTCGGCGATGCGCCGATGACGCGGATCTCGGTGTTCATGAATGTGTTCAACTGCCATGTGAACCGCGCACCGATTGGTGGCACGATCACCGAAGTGGCCTACCGCGAGGGGAAATTCCTCAATGCGGCGCTGGATAAAGCCTCGGTTGATAATGAGCGCAACGGCCTGACCATCGAGATGGCCGATGGTCGTCGCCTTGGCGTGGTGCAGATCGCGGGTCTCGTGGCACGCCGCATCCTGTGTGAGGTAAAAGCGGGCCAGTCGATCAACACCGGTGAACGTTTCGGCCTGATCCGCTTTGGCTCGCGTCTGGATGTGTATCTGCCCGAGGGCGTAGAGCCGCTGGTCGCGCTGGGTCAAACCATGGTCGCAGGCGAGACTGTTCTCGCTGATCTCACCGGCACCGAGCCTGCGCGCTCGGGCGGCATTCGCTAAAGGATCCCAGATGCGCCAACGCCCAGATACTGGCCCGATGCCCTTCTTGCAGCTCTTGCCGAATTTGGTGACGCTTTTGGGGATGTGCCTTGGCCTCACCGCCGTGCGCTATGCGATGGTGGAGCGGTTCGAGATTGCGGTGGGGCTAATTATCCTCGCCGCAATGCTGGACGGGGTGGACGGGCTTCTGGCCCGCCGCCTCAACGCCAGCTCCGATTTCGGCGCGGAACTGGATAGCCTCTCGGATTTCTTCAATTTCGGCGTTGTCCCTGGCTTGCTCGTTTACAGGTTTGCGCTGACCGAGGCGAATAGCTTCGGTTGGGTGTTCGTCCTGCTCTATACGGTCTGCGCCTGCCTGCGGCTGGCACGGTTCAACGTGGGGCGTGATACACCCGAGGGGTCGGCCAAGAAGTTCTTCACCGGGGTGCCTGCGCCCGCGGGGGCGATGCTCGCTCTCTTGCCCGTCTTCCTCGTGATGGCAGATGTGGTGGATGTGCGCGCCGCCCCGATGGCGGTGGCCGTCTGGCTCGGCATCGTCGGCGGGCTGATGATCTCGACGATCCCGACCCTCTCGCCCAAGGCCTTGCGGATCCCGCGCCAAGGGGTGCTGTTCGTATTGATCGGCATTCCGATTGTGGTCGGCCTCGTGTTCTCGAAGCTCTGGCTGCTCTTGGTGATCCTCGATCTGATCTACCTGGTGATGCTGATCTGGAACGCCCGCAAGCTGAAGATCTAAAGACGAGACGAGAGTGAGATGAGACCAAACGGGAGCCTTCGGGCTCCCGTTTTGCATTCGAGCGCGAGGGGAGGGGGGGCTGTTAGTGCGCAGTTCGACTCCTCATCCCTTGGACCGTCCCGACTCGAGTGGGTTTTGGTTGGTTCTGCTGCGGGTCGGGGATTTTGTGTGTGTGAGTCGGGTTGGTTGGGGTGGGATTCGGGGGATTGTGTGGGTTACCCACAGGATTACGGGGGTTTGGCGGGGTAGGGGCGTCGGGGTGTGGGTTGGCGAGCTGCGAATTTTCGGGGCGTTTCCTCTTATTTTTATGACGATTATGGGGTGTTGATAAGTTTTTGCGGATTTTTTGCAAAATGTGGTTGCGG
>JBLXEV010000011.1:0-169965 GCA_048262715.1 Paracoccaceae bacterium | reverse complement strand
ATCTTGTTCGCTTCATTGTCCGTCCTCAAGTTGGGCCGGACTCTAATCGACGGTGGAGGAAAAATCCCGTGGCAGGTAACGCCCGAGTGACGCCCTGAGGCGCAGCACTAATATAACGGGGGTGAGTTGGCTGGGATGGTAGGATTCGAACCTACGGTACACTGTACCAAAAACAGTTGCCTTACCACTTGGCTACATCCCAACTGCGGCGGTATTTAGCCAAGGGACTGGCGGGCTGCAAGGGGAAAAATGCAGAAAATTCATTGTGCCATCATGAAGCCTCGCGTAAGCGCGGGATATGGAAACGTATGATGTAGTCATCCTTGGGGCCGGCGCGGCTGGTCTCTATGCAGGTATTGAAGCAGGACAGCGCGGACGGCGCGTTCTGGTCATGGATCACGCGCGTGCTCCAGGCGAGAAAATTCGAATCTCGGGCGGTGGACGGTGTAATTTTACCAATCTTTCGGCAGGAGATCGCATTCTGTGCCAGAGTCAATTCTTATCGCAAAATCCGCGATTCGCGCTCTCGGCCCTGACGCGGCATCGGCCAGAGGCGTTTATCGCCAAACTGGACCGTGCGGGAATCACGTGGCACGAGAAAACGCTCGGCCAGTTATTTTGCGATGGGAAGGCCACGCAAATTGTTACACTGCTGACGGATCATCTGCGCGCGGCGGGGGGCGCGTTGTGGCTCGGGTGCGATATCCACCACGTTGGCAAGACTCCGGAAGGCTTCGTTGTGGAGACGAGCGAGGGCACGGTGCAAGCCGCCTCGGTGATCGTGGCAACGGGCGGCAAATCCATCCCGAAAATGGGCGCGACGGCGATCGGCTATAGGATCGCCGAGCAATTCGGGATTGCGCTGGAAGAGACCCGGCCGGCGCTGGTGCCCCTGACGCTGGCAGAGCAGGAGCTGGCCCGCACAGCGCCCTTGGCGGGCGTGTCAGTGATGGCGCGGGTCGGGTCCGGTAAGGCTCGATTCGACGAGGCGCTTTTGTTTACCCATCGCGGGCTGTCCGGCCCATCGATCCTGCAAATCTCGAGCTATTGGCGCGAGGGCGACGCGGTGATTGCCGATCTTGCGCCGGATACGGATATCGCGGGCGCCCTCAAAGAGATGCGCGGGCAGGCAGGGAAGGTCGCGATCCACAACGCGCTCTCGCGGCTGCTGCCAGAGCGTCTGGCGGGGGTGCTTTGCGCCGAGGCGAAGGTCACGGGGCGGCTGGCGGATCTCTCGAACGCGGTGATTGACCAGCTCGCGAGCGTGATCCACGGCTGGGAGATCCGGCCCGTCGGATCTGAGGGCTACCGCACGGCTGAAGTGACGCTGGGTGGGGTGTCGACGCAGGAGCTGGAGGCCAAGACGCTGGAGGCCAAACGGGTTCCAGGGCTCTATTTTATCGGCGAGGTGGTCGACGTGACGGGCTGGCTCGGCGGGTATAATTTCCAATGGGCTTGGGCCTCGGGCTGGGCCGCAGGGCAGGTCGCCTAGACCTCCACGCCTCGTTTCCAAAGAGCATAAATATCCCCGCCGGAGGCACGCTCAAACGGGGATATTCGCTATGGGAAGGATTTGGCCACGCGGCGGGTTTCACACCCGCAGCGGGTCAGCCTTCGCCAGCTTGTCAAATGCCATCAGCGATGAGATCAGCGCGGGCATCTGGTCTAGCGGGATCATGTTCGGCCCGTCAGAAGGGGCCGTGTCGGGCGCCTCATGGGTCTCGATGAACACGCCCGCGATCCCTAGAGACACCGCCGCCCGTGCCATCACAGGCGCGAATTCGCGCTGCCCGCCGGACGCGCCGCCCAGCCCGCCCGGTTGTTGGACAGAATGGGTCGCATCCATGATCACCGGATAGCCGGTTTTTGCCATCGTCGGAAGGCCGCGCATATCGGCGACGAGGGTGTTATAGCCAAATGAGGTGCCGCGCTCGGTGAGCAGGATGCTCTCATTGCCCGTCGAGGCGACCTTCTCGGCGACATTGGCCATATCCCACGGCGCGAGGAACTGGCCCTTCTTGATATTGATCACCTTACCGGTCTCACCTGCGGCGATCAGCAGATCAGTCTGACGGCACAAGAACGCGGGGATTTGCAACACATCCACCACCGCGCCCGCGATGCGAACCTGTTCGGTATCGTGGATATCGGTGATGACGGGGCAGCCGAGACGGTCGCGTACATCCGAGAGGATTTTGAGGCCCGCCTCAATCCCCACGCCGCGCTTGCCTTTAAGCGAGGTGCGGTTGGCTTTATCGAAACTGCCTTTGAAGATGAATTGCGCGCCCGCCGCCGCACAGGTGGCCTGCATCGTCTTCGCGATCATCATCGCATGATCGAGGCTTTCCAACTGGCAGGGGCCCGCGATGACTGCGAGGGGGCGATCATTGCTCAGGGTGAGCGCGCCGATTTTGACGTCTTTCATAGGGCTTCCTTTCAAGCGAGCGCCCGCCCCCAATGCGAGGGGCAGGCTGAGCTTTGCCTCAGGCCGAGACCTGCTCGCGCAGGATCGAGGCTGTCAGCGACAGCATCAGATAGATACCGGAAAAGATCAGGAAGGCCAGCAGCGTGTTCTCGAACTTGCGCGGGTAGGTGGGCTCGTCAGGGGCCACGGGGCGTACGCCCATTGACAGGTATCGCACCTGTTTATTGGCTTCGATCCGCGCGGTTTCGAGCTGTTGGGCGGCCTGCGAGAGCATCAACTGACGGGTCTGCAAATCGGCCTCGGCGATCCGTAGCTGGCCCGTGACAGAGGCGAGCGAGGAGTTTCCGCCGGATCCCTGCGTCAGCCCGGAGCGCAGATTCGCGATCAATGCTTCAAGCCGCGAGATATCGCCCTTCACCCCGTCGACACGCGCCTGATTGGGCCGCGCATTGTCGAGAAGCTGTTGCAGGCTCAGGCGCTTGGCTTGAAGCTGGATCTCAAACGTTCCGATCTGGCTCATGATCGATTGAGTCTCGGTGACGGGATCGAGAACCCCCATCTGCTCTTGCAGTTCCAGCACTTTTTGCTGGGCGCCGAGCACCTTGGTTTCGGCATCGGCGTAGCTTTCACGGGCCCCTTGCATCTGATCGGCGCGCAGACGTTGGGTGAGTTGGTCAACCTGCTCTTCCGCGTAAGAAATCAGAGCGTTGGAAAATTGCACAGAGACTTGCGGATCGGCGGCGACGACTTCCATCTTGATAATCCCTTCAGAGGGATCATATCCGATTTTTGTATTATCTTTGAATAGCTTATATGCGCTTTCATTGGTGCTGTCAGGCTCCAGTCGCTGCATCGGATCGATCCAATCCTGCGAGAAATGGCTCTTGTAGCCAATGTCCTTATCGAGCCGCAGCATCGCATCGCGCGATTGCAGATAGGATTGCACGGTGATCGAATCCTGACTGGTCGCGAGTTGGGTGCCAGAGAACAGGCCGCCGAGCCCGCCTGAGCCTGCGCCATCGGCTTGCTGGATGACGAATTCCGTCTTGGTCGCGTAGAGCGGTGTCGCCATGGCATAGAAATAATAGCCCGCGATCAGCGTCGGCAGGAAAACGAAGAAAGCGAGCCGCGTCATCAGCAGCATCATCTTGCGGCGACGGCGGCGGGCGATATCCCGCTGAATGCTCATGATTTCGGATGCGTGGCTTTCCTCTGGCCGCAGGTTTGGCGTGGGCAGATTGCCGCCTGGTGCCATGGTTTGTGGCAATTGGACACGAGCATCAGCGCCTGCGCCATCAATCTTGGCCAGCGCGCGCGTGATCTCGTTGCCCGTTCCCTTCGCTCCGCCTGCGGTGGGCAGGTTCTCCGGCGAGAGCATGGAGGCAATTGCGCCTTTGTCGAACGGATCCACGCCCGCGCGGCGGAGTTGGCGCACGGCGTCGAAATCCGATGCGGCCTCGATTCCTTGACGCTGAGCGATGCGGCGCGCCATGCGCAATTGCCGCCCTGTCAGCCCTTCGGCACGGATCTTGGCGATCTCGTCATCGGCGGACATTTCATTGGGCGCAAGCCGAGCCGCGCCCTCAGGCCCGAGCCGTTGGCCTGCTACAGGGTGGCCCGTACCGTTCGGGTGTGCGGGGGCTGCTGGCACCGCTCTGATACCGAGGGATTCGAAGCCGTCCTCATGCGATTCGAAGAGTTGCGAGCCATCCTCGCGTGCGGGCAGCGCCGAAACAGGCTGAGCGGGGGCGTGGTGGGCTTCGGCACGTTGGTTGGTGGTGCGCGGGGCGTCGGGGCGGGTTGCCCGCAGCGGGGTCGCCTGCCCATCCGTACCATTGGTCTGTGCCTGTGGCGCGCCAGCAGTCATGCCGATCACCGGATTGGCGCGGCGGATGCGGTATTTTTTAGCCTTGGGAATGATAGTCATACAACCGCTTCGCTTCTTCCAGAGTGTCAAACATATGGAGCCGTCCAGCGTACAAAACTGCGGCCGAACGGCAGAACTTTTCTAAGGTCTGGGCTTGGTGGGACACAACGATCACCGTTGCATCTTTGAGCCTGTCGCGCAGGATCGTGCCCGCTTTCCTGTTGAATTCCACATCTGTTGTCGAGGGCATCCCCTCGTCGATCAGATAGATATCGAATTCCAACGCCAGCAGGAGCGCGAAGGTGAAACGCGAGCGCATCCCTTGGGAATAGGTGCCGACAGGCATATCGAAATATTCCGCAATTCCGCAGAGCCAGCGGCAGAACGCTTCGACATAATCCGGATCCAGCCCGTAAAGCCGCGCAATAAAACGCGCGTTCTCGCGGGCGGTGTGTTTGTTGACGACCCCACCCATGAAGCCCAGCGGGAAGGATACGCGGCAGGCGCGCTTGATCGTGCCCTCGTCGGGTTTTTCCAGCCCCGCCATCATATTGATCAGCGTTGTCTTGCCGGTGCCATTGGGCGCGAGTATTCCCAGTGAATTGCCGAGTTCCACACGAAAAGACGCGCGGTCAAGGATCACCTTGCGCTGTTTTCCCGTCCAGAAAGACTTACTCACATTTTCGAATTCGAGCATGTGCTCCGGCTCCGATCACGACAACCTTTCGATGCGGGCAGGGGGAGCGTCGCATAGAATGGGTTAACCAATTGCTCACTAGGCCTTCAATGGGGCGACTTTATGTCGGAACTGCAAGTAATTCCATAACCTGCACGGTATTGTTCACGATCTCGGAACTTTGCGGCGCGACGAGGGGCCATGAGGGCAGGCCGTGGCCGCGGTCTTGCGGGTTTTCTCTTGCCAGTAAGGGGGCTGCGTTTTAGGTGGGGCCTGTCTTGGGGGCGGCCTTCACTGGCCTGATCCTCGCAATCCCCCCTGCTGCGGAGCCATCCGATGAGCCATTCCTCCCCCGACGCCATGACGCCGTTCGACGTTGCCCATGCGGCGATGGAAGCCGATCCCGAGAATGACGCGCTGCGTCTCGCGCTTTATAATCGTCTGGCCGATGCGGAGTTATTTGTCTTGTTGGAGAGCGAGCCTGTCGGTGAGGCGATCACACCCCAGACATTTGAGACCGAAGAGGGTGATTTCATCCTCGCCTTTGATCTGGAAGAGCGGCTTTCCGCTTTCTCCGAAGGCCCAGCCCCTTATGCCGCCCTGCCGGGACGTGTGATCGCGCAGTCTTTGGTGGGCGAGGGGGTCGGTCTGGGGATCAATCTGGGTGTGGCCGAGAGCGCGATGTTGCTGCCGCCCGAGGCGCTGGAATGGCTCGCCACCACACTGACCCATCAGCCCGAAGCCTCCGAGGCACGGATCGAGGCGTTCCATGCGCCCGCACTGCCTCCCGCGATCCTCGCCGCATTGATGCCCGCCTTCGATGCAAAATTCGAAACCCTGCGCGGTTTGGCCACTCATGCCCTCTTGGCGGGGGTGACATATGAGGGCGGGCGGCGCGGCCATGTGCTTGCGATTCTGGGCGCGCATGAGAGTTCGCAGGCGGGGCTGGCCAAGGCGATGTCCGAGGCGCTGATGTTCTCCGGTATCGAGGCGGGCGAGTTGGATGTGATTTTCATCGCGCCAGAGGATCGCGGCGCGGATGATTTGTTGGCCAAGGCTTTGGTTTTGGCGATCCCTGAGCGTGAGGAAGAAACCGCGCAGATCGTGGAGCATAAAGCCCCTGGAATGGACCCGAGCAAGCCGCCGATCTTGCGGTAGGATCGGCAACGCTCAGATCCGAGGGGGAGGCGAGCCCCCAAAAAACTACGGCTCAATATCCGAGCGTGCGGTCCACCAGATACAGCGGCGTCTCACCCGCCTCAAACCGCCGGATATTTTCCGCGATCACATCCGAGCAGCTTTCCGCGCGCGTCTCGGCGGCGATATGCGGCGTGACGGTAACCTTCGGATCGCTCCAATACGGGTGCTCCGGCGGGAGAGGTTCCACACGGAACACGTCCAACGTGGCATGGCCGACCTGCCCACTATCGAGCGCGGCCAGAAGTGCTGCATCATCTACCAAAACACCGCGCCCCGGATTGATCAAATGTGCGCCATGCGCGAGCAGGGCGAGGCGCTCTGCGTTCATCAGATCGACCGTTTGCGGCGTGTCGGGCAGAAGCGTGACGACGATCTGCGCGTCGCGCAGCGCCTCCGCGAGCCCAGACTCCCCGTGATGCAGGGTGATGCCATCGAGCCCGCCCGCCTTCTCGCTGCGTGACCAACCATGCACGTCGAAATTCACCGCTTTAAGCGCGCGAGCACAGGCTGCCCCTAATTCGCCCAACCCGAGCACAGCCACCTTTCGATCCCGCGCCAAAGGGGGCGCTGCTGCCTCCCATTTCGCATCGGGATTGACCAAATACCGGTGCATCTCCAGGTGGCCGCGCAGGGCATGGCCTAGCACATATTCCACCATCCCCTCTGCCAGCCCGCGATCCACCATCCGGCAGAGCGGCTGGGTCAGGCTCTCATTTCCGACGATCTTTTCCACGCCTGCCCAAAGGCTTAGAACGGCTTTGGCCTTGGTATAGGGCGCGAAATCCGCAAGCGGGCCGGTGGGCGCATATATGATGTAATCGACATCGGCTGCATCTGCCTCACGGGTGAGTTTTCCGTCGATGCCTGCGCCTTCAAGCGCTGCGGTAAGCGTGGCCTCGTAAACTGGCCATTGGGCATCGGGACCTGCATAAAGAAGAGTGAGCATGGGGCCTCTTTCTGATTTTGAGATCAACGCTCTGGGGATGGGGAAGTTCCTGCGGGTATCGCCGCTAAACTCAAATGCGACACTGCAATTTTCGCGCGGGTTACCGTGGGCGATGGACATGCGCCGATTGGACGAGACCGAAGGCCATCATCAGGATGATCATCGCCGTGCCGCCATAGCTGACCAAAGGCAGCGGGACGCCCACCACCGGCATCAGCCCCATGACCATCGACATATTCACCGAGAAGAACAGGAACAGCGTCGCGCCAATCCCGATGGTCAGCAAAGAGGCGTAGCGATCCTTGTTCGACAGCGCCGAATGCAGGCAGAAGCCAAGCACCAGCGTATAAAGCACCAAGAGCGAGACCGCGCCGACAAAGCCGAACTCTTCCGCAAGGATGGTGAAGATGAAATCGGTGTGTTTTTCGGGCACGAAATTGCCGCGAGATTGGGTGCCCTGCATGAAGCCCCGCCCTGCCCAGCCGCCCGACCCCAAAGCGATCTGCGCTTGGATCACGTTATAGCCATCTTTGAGGGGGTCAGACATCGGGTCGATAAACGTGTCGATCCGTGCGAATTGGTAATCATGGATCAACTGCCAATCGGTGCCGCGCGATTTGAACACGAGCACGATCACGCCAACGCCCATCGCGATCACCGTCCCGAAATACCATAGGCTTACGCCCGCCGCGAACATCACCACGCCGCCCCCCAGCATCAGCAGAATTGCGGTGCCCAGATCGGGTTGGCGCAGCACGAGGCCGACGGGGATCAGAATAATCACAATCGGCAAAAGCACCCAGATCGGCTTTGAGACCTTATCGACATCGAGCCAATCGTAATAGGCGGCGAGAAACATCACGACGGCGATCTTCATCATCTCGGAGGGCTGGATCCGGATCGGTCCGAGTTCCAGCCACCGTTCCGCGCCCATGCCACGCACCCCGACGAAATCCACTGCCACTAGCAGCAACAGCGCGACGAGATAGGCCAATGCAGACATATTGCGCCACAGCCAAATCGGTACCATCCCGATCGCGATCATCGCCACCAGCCCGACCGCGAAGCGTTTCATCTGCGGTTCGGCCCATGTCTCGATCCGGCCCCCGGAGACGGAATAGAGCATCAGGAAGCCGACGCAGGCGATGGCGGAGATCAGCACAATGATCGACCAGTTCAGCGCGAGAAGCTTGCGCCAGCCCGTTGGGACGGTTTTCAGGCTATGTTCAAGATAGCTCATGCCCGTGTCTTTCCGGTAGTGGGTTGCTCAGGCTCCGCGAGATCGAGGCTCGAGTTAATATTCTTGACGCGGGTGCGCTGCGAGGCGGGGTAGGCCGTCAGGGGCGGCAGCCCGTCCGCCAGCGCATAGAGCAGGATATCGCGGGCAACAGGGGCCGCGACCGCAGACCCGCCGCCGCCATGCTCCACCACCAGTGCAATCGCATATTGCGGATCGTCGACGGGCGCATAGGCCACAAACAGCGCGTGGTCACGCCGCCGCCACGGCAGATCCGCGTTCGAGACCACACCGCGTGCACGCTCTGCGGCGGAGATGTTGCGCACCTGCGATGTGCCGGTTTTGCCCGCCATCTTCCATTCTGCTGCCTCAACGCGGGAGCCTTTCGCGGTGCCGCGAGGGGAATTCACAACCGCGTTCATCCCTGCGCGCACAGCTTTGAGGTGCTCGGGATTAATGCCCAAAGACGCGAAGTCTGGCACGGGAATCTCGACATCGCCCTGCGCGCGGATCAGCCTTGGGCTGATGTCTTTGCCGCTCGCAATCCGCGCCGTCATCACGGCCAGTTGCAGCGGCGAGGCAAGCACATAGCCCTGACCGATCGAGGCGTTGACGGTATCGCCGATCCGCCATTCTTTCGATTGGCCGGATTTATCTTTGGCGGCGGCAAAGCGCTCTGCCTTCCATTCCTTCGTCGGGGCCAAGCCTTCTGCCACGGCGGACATCGGAATGTCGTGGCGAATGCCGCATCCAAGCCTGCGCGCCATTTCCGAGGTCTTCTCGATCCCGACCCGCTGCGATAGCTCGTAATAATAGACATCGCAGGAGTGCTCCAGCGACTGCATCAAATTGACCCTGCCGTGCCCGCCGCGTTTCCAGCAATGGAATCGCGTGCCGCCAACTTCATGGTAGCCCGGGCAGTTGATCGTCTCGTTCGGTGTGATCAGCCCCGCCTCCAAGGCCGCCAGCGCCGTCACCATCTTATAGGTCGATCCGGGGGGATAGGTGCCCTGCACGGATTTGTCGGCCAGCGGGCGGTGATCATCCTCAAGCAGGCCTTTGTAATCCGCCACCGAGATCCCTTGCGCGAACAGGTTCGGATCAAACGAGGGAGCGGAGGCAATGGCCCGAAGATCGCCGTTTTTCACGTCGATCACGACGACGGCTGCGCTTTCGTCGCCGAGGCGTTTGAGGGCGTAATTTTGCAAACGGTAGTCAATCGTCAGACGTATGTTATCGCCCGGTCCGGCTTCCGTCCGGCCCAATTCGCGCATGATCCGGCCAGCCGAGTTCACCTCCACTCGCCGCGCGCCCGCACGCCCGCGCAAGCTCTCCTCCAGCTTCGCCTCCACGCCGGATTTCCCCATCTGTGCTTTTGGCTCTTTCAAAAGCGGGTCGGGGCTTTCCAGCTTTGATAGATCATAGTCGGAAACGGAGCCGACATAGCCGACGACATGGGCGAAATCCTCGCCGCGCGGATAGGCGCGCGACAAGCCGACGACAGGCTCGATCCCCGGTAGGGCAGGGGTGTTAACGGCGATCTTTGACAGATCCTCCCAGCTCAACCGATCCCGAATGATCACCGGCGTCGAGGGGCCAGCGCGTTTGATCGCGCGCATCAGATCTTCGATCTCTGTATCGCTTAGCGCGATCAGCTTACGTAGATCCTCCAGCACACGCGGCACATCATGCGCCTCATCCCGGGTGATCGTGACGCGGTAGTTCTGGACATTTTCGCCAATCGGGATCCCGTTGCGATCGAAGATCACGCCCCGCGCAGGCGGGATCAGCCGGATTTTAACGGTGTTGCCATCGGCCAGAAGCCGGAACTGATCCGCCTGCTCCAATTGCATCGAGCGCATCCGCAGAGCCAGCGTGCCGACCATCGCAGCCTGCATCCCGCCTAGCATCAACCCGCGACGGGTAATTTTGCGGGTGCTTTCAATCGCATCTTTGGGTGAGCGTCTCATAACCGATGCCCCAATTCATCCACTTGTCCGGGTGCAGGGCGTTTGAGCCCCAAAAGGAAGGCCGAAGCGGCGACCACGACCGGATAGATCGCCAGTGTATAAAGCATATGCAGCAACTCTGCACCCAGCGCGGGTTGCGGCACGACGGTTACGAACAGCACCGCCCGTTTCACCGCGACCATCGCAAGAAGTGTAAAGGCGACCAGCCCGAATTCAAAGATAAACGGCAGGCCCCGCAGGCTATCTTCGCGCGCCCGCAAGGATTCTGTCGCGGCCAGAACGATCAAGGGCCAAAGGCCTGGTGGTCTTTGAAGAAGGAGATCCTCCACCACGATCACCAGTACAATCAGCGCGACGGGCACATATTCGGGGCGGCGGAGCACCCATGCCAAGGTTAGCGCCAAGGTGATATCCGGCCCATTAAACCCTGAGGTTGAAGGTGAGAGCGGCAGCAGTCGCAGCAGCAAGACAAGGGCGGCAATCGTCACAAACATCACCCGATGCCAAAGCCGTGCGCGGGTGACTGGATCAACCATTTCCGCCACTCCCCTCCGGTGTCGCGGCGGGGGCTTGGCCCTCCAGCCCCGTTTCAGGCGGAACACCTTGCTGCATAAACGCCCCATCGCCTTCCGGCACGATCAGCGCGCCAGAGGTGTCAATTTGCTCCATGGGCCGCGAGCGCAAGACCCGCAAGAAGTCGAGCCGTTCGTAATCCGCAGACAGCCTTACGCGGATACGTTTTTCCTTGTCCTCAGTGACTTGACCAACCAGCAAGCCCGCAGGGAACAACCCGCCATCCCCCGAGGAGATCACGCGGTCGCCGGGGCGCACCTTATCGGGTGTCTCGATTAGATCGAGCGGCGGAAAGCTGGTGCTATCGCCTGTCAAAAACGCTTTTTGGCCGGAGGGCTGGATCGTCACAGGCAGGCGCGACGAGGTATCGGTGAGCAGGATCACGCGGCTGGTCGTTTGACCCACGCCGGAGATCCGGCCGACCAGACCCAGCCCGTCCATCGTCGCCCAGCCATCGCGCACCCCGTCGCGCGCGCCGACATTCAGCAACACCGATTGCCGGAACGGCGAGCCGCTATCAGCGAGGACCACACCGGAGACCGACGTCAATTTGGGGTCCAACCGCACCTTGTTTTGGGCCAGAAGTTTGGCGTTTTGCTGCTCAAGCTGAACCGCAGCCTCTTTCCAAGATTTCATATCTTGGAGTTCGCGGCGCAGCTCTTGGTTTTGTTTGTAAATCCGCGCGTAGGATTGGAAGCCCTCGATCATGCCCATCGCATTGGTCACCGGCACCATCGCCCAATCGAAGCTCGGCACGAAGCGATCCACGAAGGCCATCCGCAGCCGTTCGACGCGCGGGCTGTCAATGCGCCAGACAACAAAGCTCAGCGCCAGAATCCCGATGACCAGCGCAAGCAGGATCCGGCGCACAGGGGCCAGAAAGTCGATATCCTCACGGTCGCGCGCCAAACCATCCCCCGCGTTTCAATATGATTGCGGCCCCGCCGATGGAGAAGGGGGCCGCAATCTGTCAGAGGCCGATCCGAATGGGATCAGCTATCGTAATCAATGACGTGACGAAGCTGCTTCTCATATTCCAGCGCTTTGCCGGTGCCCAGTGCCACGCAGTTGAGCGATTGATCCGCAATTGAGATCGACAGGCCGGTTTGCTCGCGCAGCGACAGATCCAGATCGCCCAAGAGCGCGCCGCCACCCGTCAGCATCACACCGCGGTCGACAATATCGGCGGCCAGATCCGGCGGGGTGGTCTCCAAAGCCTGCATCACCGCGTCGCAGATCTGCTGCACGGTTTCTGCCAGAGCCTCGGCGACTTGCGCCTGATTGATCTCGATTTCTTTCGGAACACCGTTGAGCAGGTCACGCCCGCGCACAAGGATCGAGGTGCCACGGCCATCGTCGGGCATCCGTGCGGTGCCGATGGTGGTCTTGATCCGCTCTGCGGTGGCTTCCCCGACAAGGAGGTTCTGGTTCCGGCGGAGATAGGAAATCACCGCCTCATCCATCCGGTCGCCGCCGACCCGCACCGAACGCGCATAGACGATATCGCCCAGCGAAAGCACTGCAACTTCGGTCGTGCCGCCACCGATATCAACGACCATCGAGCCGGTCGGATCGGTGATCGGCATACCAGCACCAATCGCTGCGGCAATCGGCTCTGCGATCAACCCCGCGCGGCGGGCGCCTGCGGAGAGCACCGATTGACGGATCGCGCGTTTTTCAACTGGGGTCGCGCCATGGGGCACGCAGACGATGATTTTCGGTTTGGAGAAGGTGGTGCGCTTGTGAACCTTGCGGATGAAGTGCTTGATCATCTCTTCGGCGGAATCGAAATCTGCAATCACCCCGTCACGCATCGGGCGGATTGCCTCGATGGATCCGGGCGTGCGGCCCAACATCAGCTTCGCATCTTCGCCAACGGCGAGCACCTGACGGCGGCCATCTTTGACGTGATAGGCGACAACCGAAGGCTCGTTCAGCACGATCCCTTTGCCTTTGACATAGACGAGCGTGTTCGCCGTGCCGAGGTCAATTGCCATGTCAGAGGAAAAAATCCCGCCAAATCCCGCCATTGTGCTTCCGTCCCAAATGCAAACCTATCCCCGACTCAGGGGGAGTCGTGGTTTGTCGCTTCGTATATCGGGGGGAGGCCTGTCACAAAAGGAGAAATATGGCGCGGGCGGCGGCATGTCGCCAATGTGAAGCGGGTTGCGCGCGGCGCGCGGGCAGGGGGCGCTGCCCCCTCTTGGCCTGCGGCCAATTCACCCCCGGGATATTTAAGGCAACCAGAAAGAGAAACGCGTGCTTTTCTGGTTGCTTCAAATATCCCCGCCGGAGGCATCCAGCCTCTGCAAAAACGCGAGACAAACCACAAATGCCAAGAGGCGAGCCAAAGGCCCGCCTCCTGTCGTCAGTCTGTGCCGGCTTACTCTTTGAAGCTCACCGATTTCATATCCGCATCCGGTGCGGTTTTCTCGCGGCGCACGCGCAGGCGGTTGAGCGCGCCAACATAGGCTTTCACCGAGGCGAGGATCGTATCGGTATCCGCCGCCGAGCCCGTGACGATGCGACCGTCTTCTTCAAGGCGCACAGAGACAGTCGCCTGCGCATCGGTGCCGTCGGTCACGGCATGGACCTGATAGAGTTTCAGCCGCGCATCATGCGGGAAGATGGTTTTCACGGCATTGAATGCAGCGTCAACCGGGCCGTCGCCCTCGGTCTTGGCGTGGTGCTCCACCCCGTCCACCGAGAGTTTCAGCTCTGCCGATTGGCCATCCGAGCCGCAGATCACTTGCAGCCATTTCACCTGCAGGAAATCGGTATCCGTATTGGCTGCGCTATCGGTCATCAGCGCGACGAGATCCTCGTCGTAGATTTCCTTCTTGCGGTCGGCCAGTGCTTTGAACCGCACGAACACATCATTGAGCTGGTTCTCGGCCATCTCATAGCCCAGATCCGAGAGCTTCGAGCGCAGCGCCGCGCGGCCCGAGTGTTTGCCCATCGCGATATTGGTTTCGGTAATCCCGATATCGGCGGGGCGCATGATCTCGAAGGTTTCGACATTCTTGAGCACGCCGTCTTGGTGGATGCCGCTCTCATGGAGGAAGGCGTTTTTGCCCACAATCGCCTTGTTGAACTGAACAGGGAAGCCCGAGACTTGGGAGACGCGGCGCGACAGGTTCATGATCTTGGTGGTGTCGATCTTGGTGGTGAAGGGCATCAGATCGCGGCGGACTTTGAGCGCCATCACGACTTCTTCGAGCGCGGTATTGCCCGCACGCTCGCCCAGACCGTTGATCGTGCACTCAATTTGGCGCGCGCCAGCCGAGACAGCCGCGAGCGAGTTCGCCGTCGCCATGCCGAGGTCATTGTGGCAATGGGTTGCGAAGATCACATCATCCGCACCGGGCACTTTTTCGAACAGCATCCGGATAATCTCGGCGCTCTCGTCCGGCAGGGTATAGCCCACGGTGTCGGGGATGTTGATCGTGGTCGCACCCGCTTTGATCGCGGCTTCTACCACACGGCACAGATAGTCGCGCTCGGTGCGGATCGCATCCATTGCCGACCATTGCACATCCTCACACAGGTTGCGCGCATGGGTCACGGTCTCGTGGATGCGGACCAGCATTTCCTCTTGGTTCAGCTTGGTGATCTCGCGGTGCGAAGGCGAGGTGCCGATAAAGGTATGGATCCGCGGGCGCGGCGCGTGTTTGACAGCCTCCCAGCAGCGGTCGATATCTTTGAAATTGGCGCGCGACAGGCCACAGATCACAGAGTTTTTCGAGCGTTTAGCGATCTCGGAGACGGCTTCAAAGTCACCGTCAGAGGCAATCGGGAAGCCCGCTTCGATGATGTCGACCCCCATTTCGTCGAGCAGCATCGCGATTTCGAGCTTCTCAGCATGGGTCATGGTGGCGCCGGGCGATTGTTCGCCATCGCGCAGGGTGGTGTCGAAAATCAGAACGCGGGATTTATCGGTCATCAGATTGGCCATTTTTGTGAACTTTCTAGAGTCTTAGCTGGGGAAGGCCCCGAATGCCAGCGAGGCATCGGCCTGAAAGCATTGATCGCTCGGGGCGGGGAGCTTTGGGCGCTTGATACCTCCGAGCGGTCGCGCCCGAAGGCACGCTCAGAGGCAGCTAAGAAGCAGCAGGCCACGACGCGACAGGCCAACGCAAACGGATCCAGCGGCGAGTGCCGTGGTGCGTGCGTGGGGGATGATCTGCGTCTGTGTCATGCGGAGGACTATACCCACGATTCGCGAAGAGGAAAGGGGGAATTTGCGCTGTGTTTTGTTTCACGCGAATGGCGTGAATTGCAGAGGGCCGCCCCACTTAATCCCGTGCGCGCACGCTCGGCACTTCGCCTTCCGGCAGCACAGGCTCATTGAACGCGGGCAGCGGCACCACTTCGCGCGTGGCGTTTTCGGGGATACCGTCGGGGGCGACGGGCACTGCGGCTTGGCCCTCCGGCGCGTCTGTCGCAGGGGCCTCGCCTGTCGCCGCAGGCGCGTCGAACCCGCTGTGTCGGATCACACGGGGGAGGGGTTTATCGGCCGCGGCTGGTGTTTGAGGCGTGGCGGGCTGCACGGATCCCTCGGTTTGGGTTTTAGTCTCCGCCCCTTCGGCATTGGTGTCTGGCGCGGCTTGGTTGGTCGCCTTGCTGTCAGGAGCAGAGCTATCGGGGGCGGGGCTGTCTGCCTTTGGCGCGATGCCAGCAGGCTCACTGGTGTCAGGCGTCTGGGTGGGGGGGGACGTCCCGTCCTCACCTGCGCCGGAGGCAGGGGCGGATTGCGGCAGGGCATCTTCCTGCCAGTCGCCCGAGGCCACTTCGCCAGACGCATAAGTCATCACGCCGCGCCCCTGCCGTTTGCCCGCGCGGAAGCTGCCCTCATAGCGGTCGCCATTGGCATAGGTGGCGATCCCTGTGCCGTTGATCTCGCCATCGGCCCATTCGCCCTCATAGACAAAGCCGTCTGCCATGGTGATCTTGCCGCTTCCTGCGCGTTGGCCGGATTGGAAGCTACCCGTGTAGACGGTGCCATCGGCATAGCTTGCAGTGCCCATGCCCTCACGCTGGCCGCCGCGCCATTCGCCCTCATAGGAATACCCGTCAGGGTAGCTCATCCGGCCCGTGCCTTCGGGTTTGGCATCGGCAAATTGGCCCTCATAGACAAGCCCGTTTGCGTAGCGCGCAATGCCTTGACCCTCGATCACCCCCGCGCGCCATTCGCCCTCATAGGTCGCTTGGTCAGGATAGGTGATCTTGCCTGTGCCCTCGGGCAGGTCGGCTATGAATTGACCCTCATATACCGCCCCATCAGGGTAGCGTACGCGGCCTGTGCCCTCAATGCGCCCGTCCGTCCAATCGCCCTCATAAAGATAGCCATCGGTGCCGGTGAACGTGCCCTTCCCCTGCCTGCGATCATTGACGAACCCGCCTGCGTAGGTATCGCCATTGGCATAGGTTACTGTGCCGGTGCCATGGCGCTTCCCGTTCACCATCGTGCCGGAGTAGACATCGCCATTGGGCTGCGAGAGCTCGCCCATACCGTTCATCTGGCCATCTTTCCACGCGCCCTTATAAGTCGTGCCATCGGGGAGAGTGAGCGTGCCTTGGCCCATCCGCTCGCCCGCGCGCATCTCGCCCTCAAAGATCGCGCCATCGGGATAAGTGATCTTGCCGGTCCCCTCTTTCACGCCCTGAACCCAATCTCCCTCGTAGCGATAGCCGCCTGCGGTTTCCATCACGCCGCGCCCGTCATGCAGTGCGCCGGTGAAGGTGCCGGTATAGGTGGTGCCATTGGCGTAGCGCGCGGTGCCGGTTCCGGTGATCTGCCCCGCGACCCATTGCCCCTCATAGGTGCCGCCATCGGCAAAGCTGATCTTGCCGGTGCCATCGGGCTTACCCGCGACGAATTGGCCTTCATAGATCGAGCCGTTGGGGAATGTCGCGCGGCCGGTGCCACGGATCTCGCCCATCACCCAATCGCCCTCATATTCATAGCCCGACGGCAGGCGATAGGTGCCTTTGCCATGTTGTTTGCCGTCTTTGAAGGCACCCTCATAAATGCCGCCATCGTCGTATTGTTTGGTCTGTATATCTTGGGCAAAAACGGGATTTAGCAGGGAAACTGCAAGAAGAGGCCCGATTGCGCCCGCTTTCAGTGCCAGAAACATTGCTTTTGTGCTCGTCATCAATTGCCCCAAACCCGTTATAGCGCGCTGAAAACCTGCGGGAGTCCGCGCCAAAACTCGTTGTGAGACCCTAAATCGCAGGCGGGTTCTATACAAGTCACGTCACCTCCAACGGGGGGATGCGCCTTGGTCACAATTGCTCCATCAGCGCGCTTTTGAGGCTGGTGTGGCCTCTGGTTGCCCAAAATATCCCCGCCGGAGGCGCATTTTGCTCCAAATATAGCCGCATCTCCTTGTGCAAAACCTCGGCGCTTTCCCTCCCCGCCCGATCTGCTATGTCTTGCGCACGTCACTGCCGGAGAGAGACATGGCCGATACCTTCCGCCTCACGCTTGCCCAACTCAACCCCACCGTGGGCGCGCTGCAAGCCAATGCCGATAAGGCCTATGATGCATGGGTCCAAGGCCGCGCTGCGGGGGCGCAGATGGTGGCCCTGCCGGAGATGTTTATCACCGGCTACCAGACGCAGGATCTGGTGATGAAACCGCAATTCACGGCTGACGCGATGGCGGCGATTGAAGCGCTTGCGCTGCGCTGCTCTGAGGGTCCCGCGATGGGGATCGGCGGGCCGTTTGCCGAGGGCGGCAAGCTCTATAACGCCTATTGGATTTTGGAGGGTGGCAGGGTCACTGCGCGGCTTCTCAAGCATAATCTGCCCAATGATGATGTGTTCGACGAGGTGCGCTTGTTCGAGAGTGGCTCGATTTCTGGCCCCTACCGGATTGGCCCACTGCGGATCGGCTCGCCGGTTTGCGAGGATGCATGGCATCCCGAGGTCTCCGAGACGCTGGCCGAGACGGGGGCGGAGATCCTGCTCATTCCGAACGGCTCGCCCTATCGGCGTGATAAGCTCGATCTGCGGATGAATGTGATCGTCGCGCGGGTGATCGAGACGGGGCTGCCCGCGATTTATCTCAATGCGGTCGGCGGGCAGGATGACCAGCTCTTCGACGGGGCGAGTTTCGCGCTCAATCCCGGCGCTGAGCTGGCGATGCAGCTTGAGGCCTTTGACGAGGTGATCGAGCATATTGATCTGGCGCGCGGGCCGCAGGGCTGGCGGATCCAACCGAGCCGGATCGTCAAACAGCCTGATGCATGGGAGCAAGATTACCGCGCGATGGTGATGGGGCTGCATGATTATCTCGCGAAGTCGGGCTTTTCGAAAGTGGTGCTTGGCCTCTCGGGCGGGATCGATTCCGCGCTGGTGGCAACGATTGCCGCCGATGCGTTCGGGCCGGAAAATGTCCATTGCGTGATGCTGCCTTCGGAATACACCTCGCAAAGCTCGCTGGAGGATGCCGCCGATATCGCGACGCGTCTGGGCGCGCGGCTCGATACGGTGTCGATCGAGACCTCCCGTGATGCGGTCGAAGGGGCGCTGGCGCATCTGATGGTCGGCACCAAGCCGGATGTGACGGAGGAGAATATCCAGTCGCGTCTGCGCGGGGTGATGCTGATGGCGCTGTCGAATAAATTCGGCGCGATGCTCCTGACCACGGGGAATAAATCCGAGGTCGCGGTGGGCTATTGCACGATTTATGGCGATATGTCGGGCGGGTATAACCCGCTTAAAGATATGTATAAAACCCGCGTGTTCGAGACCTGCCGCTGGCGCAATGCCAACCATCGGACTTGGATGAAGGCACCTGCGGGCGAGGTGATTCCGGTCTCGATCATCGACAAACCACCCTCGGCAGAGCTGCGCCCCGACCAGAAGGACCAAGACAGCCTGCCGCCTTATGAGGTGCTGGATGCGATCTTGGAGCGGCTGGTGGAGGGTGAGCAATCGGTGGCTCAGATCGTGGCTGCTGGGTTCGAGCATGCCTTGGTCAAACGGATCGAGCATCTGCTCTATATTTCCGAGTGGAAGCGGTTCCAATCCGCTCCCGGACCGCGTCTGACGACTCGCGCTTTCTGGTTGGATCGGCGCTATCCGATGGTCAACCGCTGGCGCGATACCAGCGGCGGCTAGGCACCGATTACCGCCTCTTGTAATATGGAACGGGCGCGAAGCTGATCCGCGCCCGTATGTATTTTCGTTAAACGTCGAGCTGATAGCTCGCAGGGACAAAGCGGAACCCGTCGCCCGCCGTCTCGACATAGCCGACACCGGGGAACGGCATGTGGTAGCCGATGAAGGGGATGCGGTCTGCCGCGATCATCCCGAAGATCTTGCGCCGTGTCTGCGCCGCCAATGCCTTGTCGGCATCGAAGCGCACTTCCCAATCGGGATACCCCAGCGACCAGACGAAATGGTTGGCGGTATCCGCCGTCAGCATCAACCGCGCACCTTCGCTTTCGATCAGGAAGACCATATGGCCAGGGGTGTGACCGGGCGCGAGCATCGCGGTGATCCCTGCGGTGACCTCTGTGCCATCACCAATCAGGGTCATGCGCTCAGAAAGCGGGCGGACTTTGGTATCAAACCCTTCGTTCCCCGCCGCGGCCCAATGGTCGAACTCGATCTGGCCCGCGATGTAGCGCGCATTGGGGAAGGTCGGTAGGGTGTCGGTGGACAGCCCGCCGATGTGATCGCCGTGCATATGGGTGAGCACGACCGTGGTGACAGCATCAGGCGCAACACCCGCCGCAGTGAGGGCGGTGGTGATGCCCTCGGGCGAAAGGCCTGTGTCAAACAATATCACCTCTTCGCCCGTCTCGATCAGGGTCGGGGTGAAGAAATTGAGGCTTTTATCCTCGGGGATGAAGGCGGCTTTTGACGCGGCGGCGAACTCCTCCGCAGTCGCGTTCATCCCGAAGGTCTCTTGCGGGCTCTCCAGCGGGCGGGTGCCCGCCAGCAAAGTGGTCACAGTAAACGCCCCCAGCTTCATCCGGCGATAGGGCGCGATGGAGGGCACTTGGACAGTCATCCCGTCTTTAGGTGCGTCTTGAGCGGAGGCGGCGTGGCCCGCAGCCAGCAAGGGCAGGCTGCCCGCGATCATCAGGGCCGAGCGGCGTGACAGAGGCGAAGAGGTCATCGAAGTCTCCGGATCTAGGCCCGAATGCGGGCGATTGGGATGGGGCGCGCACGACGTAATGGGGTTCGGCTCGCCAGCGCAGTGGGAATGGTAGGGCGTTTGCGCGCAAAGTCATGAAACAAAATCGTGGGGTGGGGCTGCAGGCCGAGGCGGCGGCATGGCCACGGCGCATATCGGGCAGACCCCCAGCGCGGCGCGCCCGATATGGACAAAACCCGCGCCATATGAGAGAGCGGGGCAACAGGAGAACCCCAATGACCACCGTGACCCGCTTCGCCCCCTCGCCGACTGGCTATATCCACGTTGGCAACCTGCGCACTGCGCTGATGAACTATCTGATCGCCCGCAAAACCGGCGGCACGTTCATTCTGCGCCTTGATGACACCGATCAAGAGCGCTCCAAACAGGAATATATCGACGGGCTGATGCGCGATCTCGAATGGCTGGGCCTGACATGGGACCGCGTCGAGCGCCAATCGCTGCGGCTGGATCGTTACTATGCCGAGGCCGAGCGGCTGAAGGCGGATGGCAAGCTCTATGAGTGCTTTGAAAGCCCGACCGAGCTGGACCTCAAGCGCAAGAAGCAGCTCAATATGGGGAAGCCGCCGGTCTATGACCGCGCCTCCCTGCATCTCTCCGAGGAGGAGAAAGCGGCGATGCGCGCTGAGGGCCGTGATGGCTACTGGCGTTTCAAGCTTGATCTGGAGCGCATCGAGTGGACCGATGGGATCATCGGCCCGATCTCGATCGACGCGGCCTCGGTCTCCGATCCGGTGCTGATCAAGGCAGGCGGGCAGGTGCTCTATACCTTCGCCTCCTCCGTGGACGATACCGATATGGGCGTGACCAATATCGTGCGCGGTGCGGATCACGTGACCAATACCGCAACGCAGATCCAGATCATCAAGGCGCTGGGCGGCACCCCGCCGAGCTTCGCGCACCATTCGTTGCTCACGGGCGCGCAGGGCGAAGAGCTGTCGAAACGGATCGGCGCGCTCAGCCTGCGCGATCTGCGCGAGAGCGGCATCGCACCGGAGGCGCTGCTGTCGATGATGGCGCGTCTGGGGTCGAGCCAGCCGGTTGAGCTGCGGATGACGCTGGACGAGATTGCCGAAGGGTTCGACCTGTCGCAATTCGGCTCCGCGCCGACGAAATTCGATCCCGCCGACCTCGTGCCGCTGACCCGCGCCCGCAATCAGCAACTGCCGTTCTCGGATGTGGCAGATCAGATCAAAGCGCTGGGCATTTCCGATGATCAGGCGGAGAAGTTCTGGGCCGTGGCCTCGCAAAACATCGACCGTCTGAGCGATCTCGATCATTGGGCGGATCTGTGCCTCAACGGCGCCGAGCCTGTGATTGACGCGGAAGATGCCGATTTCGTGCGCGAGGCGCTGGCGATCTTGCCCGCGCAGCCGTTCACGGAGACGACGTGGAAGGACTGGACCACGGCCGTGAAAGAGGCCACGGGCCGCAAGGGCAAAGGCCTGTTTATGCCGCTGCGCAAAGCGCTGACGGGGCAGGCGCATGGGCCGGATATGGGCGAGCTGATGCCGCTTCTCGCCAAGGTCCCTGCCAAGGGCTAAGCCATTTCACAGACACGAAAACGGGCGCCTTCGGGCGCCCTTTTTTATGGCATTCGGGCGCGTTGGAGGCGTCGTAAATGTCTGGAAAGCGTCGATTCTGGATTTTGCCTCTTGCGAGATCACACTGCCGCAGGCTATCCGGTAAGGGTCAGAATCGGGAGAAGCTGGGATCAGCCCCAGTGCCGAAGGAGCAACCGCCCCGGTAAACTCTCAGGCAAAAGGACCTTTTCTGACCAGATACTCTGGAGAGTGGCCATAGCGCCCGCCGAAGGGATAACGATCTCAGGCGCCCCATCGGGGTAAAGACAGAGGGGGCATCGAGCGGGACGACAGGCTTTCGGGCGTGTCAGCCCATGGTTTCGGTGCCGGTAATCCGGCCAATATTAAGGGGGCAGCATGTCCAACCTTGAGCGGACGGGTCTGTTTGATCTGCATGTGGCGCTTGGCGCGAAGATGGTGCCGTTTGCGGGCTACGAGATGCCCGTGCAATATCCGATGGGCGTGCTCAAAGAGCATCTGCATTGCCGCGCGCAGGCGGGGCTGTTCGATGTCTCGCATATGGGGCAGGTGATCCTGCGCGGCGCGGGCGTGGCGGAGGCCTTCGAGGCTTTGATGCCCGTCGATGTTCTGGGCGTCACACAGGGCCGCCAGCGCTACGGCATGTTCACCAATGTCGCGGGCGGGATCTTGGACGATCTCATGTTTGCCAATCGCGGTGATCATCTGTTTGTCGTGGTGAACGCCGCCTGCCAGGTGCAAGACATCGCCCATCTGCGCGCGCATTTGCCCGCCGGCAGCGTTGAGGTGATCACCGATCGCGCGCTGCTCGCGCTGCAAGGCCCGATGGCCGAGGCGGCGCTGGCACGGCTCTTGCCCGATGTGGCGCAGATGCGGTTCATGGATGTCGCCACGCATGACTACCAAGGCCATGATCTTTGGGTCTCGCGTTCGGGGTATACCGGCGAGGACGGGTTCGAGATCTCCGTGCCCGATGCCGTCGCAGTTGAGTTTGCGCAGGCGCTTTTGGCGATGGAAGAGGTCGCCCCGATCGGCCTTGGCGCACGCGATAGCCTGCGGTTGGAGGCAGGGCTATGCCTTTACGGGCATGATATTGATACCGCCACAACGCCGGTTGAGGCGGCGCTGACTTGGGCGATCCAGAAGGCGCGCCGCACAGGCGGGGCGCGGGCGGGCGGCTTCCCCGGTGCGGATAAAATCCTTGCACAACTCGCAGATGGCCCAGCCATGCGCCGCGTTGGTTTGCTGCCCGAAGGCCGCGCGCCGATGCGCGAAGGCGTCGAGATTTTCGCCACCGCCGAGGGGGGCTCCCCCATTGGCAAAATCACTTCCGGCGGGTTCGGCCCCTCCATCGGCGCACCGATGGCGATGGGCTATCTGCCCGCAAGCCTGAGCATTGGCGAGACCGTCTACGGCGAAGTGCGCGGCAAACGCCTGCCCGCCGTGATCGCCGCGATGCCGTTCCAGCCGACGACCTACAAACGCTAAACACCAAACTTTCCAACCCCAGCCAACTCAAAGCTAGAGGCCCGATATGAAATTTACCGAAGATCACGAATGGCTCCGCGTCGAGGGCGACTATGTCGTCGTCGGGATCACCAAACACGCCTCTGAGCAGCTTGGCGATGTGGTGTTTGTGGAGTTGCCCGAGCCGGAAACCAAAGTCGCGATGGGCGATGAATGCGCCGTGATCGAGAGCGTCAAGGCCGCGTCCGATATCATGGCCCCTGTGGATGGCGAGATCGTAGAGATCAACCAAGCCATCGTCGACACGCCCGCCTTGGTCAACGACGATCCGATGGGCGAAGCATGGTTCTTCAAGATGAAGCTCGACGATATGGGCCAGCTTGATGATTTCATGGATGAAGACGCCTATAACGACTTGATCGGATAAGATAAAATGTTCACCCCCACCAATTACAACACCTATGATTTCGCCAATCGCCGCCATATCGGGCCAAGCCCGTCGGAGATGGAAGAGATGCTCAAATCGGTGGGGGTGCGTGACCTCGACCAGCTCATCGCGGAGACGGTTCCGGCCTCAATCCGGCAGGAGAAACCGCTCTCTTGGGCGCCGCTGACGGAATATCGTCTGCTGGAGAAGATGCGCGCTGTGGGGGCGAAAAACCGTGTGATGACCTCGCTGATCGGGCAGGGCTATTACGGCACCGTCACCCCGCCCGCGATCCAGCGCAACATTTTTGAGAACCCTGCATGGTATACCGCCTATACGCCTTACCAGCCGGAAATCGCGCAGGGTCGGCTTGAGGCGCTGTTGAACTATCAAACCATGGTCGCGGATCTGACGGGCCTTCCGGTGGCGAATGCCTCGTTACTGGATGAGGCGACAGCGGCGGCGGAAGCGATGGCGATGGCCGAGCGCGGCGCAAAGTCTAAAGCCCGCGCCTTCTTTATTGATGAGAATTGCCACCCGCAAACCATCGAGGTGATCCGCACCCGCGCCCTGCCGCTGGAGATCGAGATCATTGTCGGCGCGCCAGAGGATCTTGTGGCCGAAAACGTCTTCGGCGCGATCTTCCAATATCCGGGCACCTACGGCCATGTGCGGGATTTCACCGCGCAATGTGAGGCGCTGCATGCGGCCAAAGCGATCGCGGTTGTCGCGACCGATCTTCTCGCGCTGTGCCTGTTGAAAGAGCCCGGTGCGATGGGCGCAGATATTGCCGTGGGTTCGGCGCAGCGCTTCGGCGTGCCGATGGGCTATGGTGGCCCGCATGCGGCGTTCATGTCCTGCTCGGATGCGCTCAAGCGCTCGATGCCGGGGCGGATTGTCGGTGTCTCGATTGATGCGAAGGGCAATAAAGCCTACCGCCTCAGCCTGCAAACCCGCGAGCAACATATCCGCCGCGAGAAGGCGACCTCGAATGTCTGCACTGCGCAGGCGCTGCTCGCGGTCATGGCCTCGTTCTATGCGGTGTTCCACGGGCCGATGGGGCTGCGGATGATCGCGGAGATGGTGCATCTTAACGCGGTGCGGGTGCGCGATGCGCTGGTGGCTGCGGGGGCCGATGTGGAGCCAGACGCCTTCTTCGACACGATCACCGTGCGGGTGGGCGTGGGCCAGCAGGGCATCATGGCCGCCGCGCGGCATCGCGGGTTGAACCTGCGCCGCGTCGGCAAGGACCGCGTCGGAATTTCCTGCGACGAGTTGACGGATGCGGGTATTATCACGCGGCTTCTCGATGCGTTCGGCATCGCGGACCCCGCGAGCGATCCCAAGGGTCTTGGCTTCCCCGATGCGCTTTTGCGCACCAGCGACTACCTGACCCATCCGGTGTTCCACATGAACCGCGCCGAGTCGGAAATGATGCGCTATATGCGCCGTTTGTCGGACCGCGATCTGGCGCTGGACCGCTCGATGATCCCGCTTGGCTCCTGCACGATGAAGCTGAATGCCGCGGCGGAGATGATGCCGATTTCTTGGCCGGAGTTTGGTTCGCTCCATCCGTTCGCGCCCGCCAATCAGGCCGCAGGTTACCGCGAGGCAATCGCCGATCTGAGCGAAAAGCTCTGCGAGATCACGGGCTATGACGCTTTCTCGATGCAGCCGAATTCCGGCGCGCAGGGGGAATATGCGGGTCTCTTGACGATTTCCGCCTATCACCGTGGGCGCGGAGAAGGGCACCGCAATATCTGCCTGATTCCGACCTCGGCGCATGGCACCAATCCGGCCTCCGCGCAGATGGCGGGGATGAAGGTTGTCGTGGTGAAATCGGCGCCCAACGGCGATGTGGATCTGGAAGATTTCAAAGCGAAGGCCGACGCGGCGGGCGCCAACCTTGCCGCCTGCATGATCACCTATCCCTCTACGCATGGGGTGTTTGAGGAAACCGTCCGCGAGATCTGCGAGATTACCCATGCGCATGGCGGGCAGGTCTATCTCGACGGGGCGAATATGAATGCGCTCGTGGGCCTCGTGAAACCCGGCGAGATCGGCTCGGATGTGAGCCACCTTAACCTGCACAAAACCTTCGCGATCCCGCATGGCGGCGGTGGCCCCGGCATGGGCCCGATTGGCGTCAAAGCGCATCTTGCGCCCTATCTTCCGGGGCATCCCGAGGAAGGGGATCTGACGGAAGGGCCAGTTTCTGCAGCGCCCTTCGGCTCGGCCTCGATCCTGCTGATCTCATGGGCCTATTGCCTGATGATGGGCGGCGAGGGGCTGACTCAGGCGACGAAAGTGGCCATTCTGAACGCCAACTATATCGCGTCGAAGTTGAAGGCGGATTACCCGATCCTATTCATGGGGAACCGTGGCCGCGTCGCACATGAGTGCATCCTCGATACCCGCCCCTTCGCGGAAGTGGGCGTCACCGTGGATGATATCGCCAAGCGCTTGATCGACAACGGCTTCCACGCGCCGACGATGTCTTGGCCCGTATCGGGGACGCTGATGGTGGAACCGACCGAATCGGAAACTAAGGCAGAGATCGACCGCTTTATCGCCGCGATGATGGCGATTCGCGCCGAGGTTCGCGCGGTAGAACAAGGCGATATCAGCGCCGAGGAGAGCCCGCTGCGCCGTGCGCCGCACACGGTCGAAGACCTCGTCGCAGATTGGGATCGGCCCTACACCCGCGAGCAGGGCTGCTTCCCCGCGGGGGCGTTCCGTGTCGATAAATACTGGCCGCCCGTTGGCCGCGTCGACAACGTCTACGGCGACCGCAACCTGATTTGCACCTGCCCGCCGGTGGACTCCTACGCCGAGTAACGCCTTTGCTGCACGAGATTATCCCCGCTGGAAGCCTCCGGCGGGGATATTTCAACTCTGTGGAAACGATAGGGTTGAAGATCGGCCTCGCGGCGCAGATATATTCATCAAATTGAATTTGGAGAGCGCGCCATGGCCGAAGCACGAAAACTGATCTGTCTGGACTGCGGGCAGGCGAACCGTGTGCCCTTCGAGAAGCTCTCGGATAAGCCAAAATGCGGGATTTGCGGCGCGGCGCTGATCTCTGGCAAGGTCGCGTCTTTGGATGCGCAGACCTTGAGTAAGGCCGCGAAGGGCGATGATGTTCCGCTTCTTGTGGATTTTTGGGCGCCGTGGTGTGGCCCGTGCCGCCAAATGGCCCCGCAATTCGAACAGGCGGCGAAGATGTTTGGCGCAGATGTAAGGATCGCGAAGATCGATACGCAGGCCCATCCGAAAGTCTCGCAAACCTACCGTGTGCAAGGGATTCCGGCGTTTATCCTGTTCCATAAGGGACGTGAGATCGCGCGGTTCGCGGGGCTGCGGCCCGCTGGACAATTGGTTGCGGAAGTCCGATCAAAACTGCCGCGCGCGCGGTGATGTGAGGGCGTTTCGCTGCCGCTTTATTGAAGTTGTCCCCAGATTTCTGACCTCTCATCCCGCTTCGGCGTGGAAAATCCTTTACAGATTGCCGCAAGCGCGACACCATATCTGGTAAGGGTCATGTGGAACTATCCCGATCCTTGTGTGGATAACAATCTTTAGCGGGCCGCATATGGTCTGCGACGAGGAGGGGCGAGCGATGGCATTCCATGACGGAAATCTCCATACGGACGAGCTGCATCCGATTGATGTGGTGGAGCATCTCGCCTCGGTTCATGCGTGGGATTTCGACCGCGTTGCCGAAGATCAAATCTCGATGGTCGTCGAGGGGCAATGGCGCAGCTATTCGATCACGCTGGCTTGGGGCGCGCAGGATGAAACGCTGCGGCTGATCTCCACCTTCGAGATGGAGCCACCCGCCGATCGCTTGCCCGCGCTTTACGATGTGATCAACCGTGCCAATGACGAAGTTTGGACGGGCGCGTTCACCTATTGGGCCGATCAGAAACTGATGGTCTGGCGCTATGGGTTGGTGCTCTCGGGCACGGAGTTCGCCGCGCCCGAGCAGATCGACCGGATGATCGGTGCGGCTGTCGCGGCCTCCGAGCGGTTTTACCCTGCGTTCCAGCTGACGACCTGGGGCGGCGAGACGCCGGAAGCTGCGATCAAGGTCGCCATTGCAGAGGCGTTCGGGCGGGCCTAGTCTCTCCCCCAAATCAAAGGGGGACCCGATGAATTTCAAAGATATTCCTGAACGCGGCCTGGTTCTGCTCGGTTGTGGCAAGATGGGCTCGGCGATGCTTGCGGGCTGGCTTAAAGGTGGCCTCGCACCTTCGTCAGTCTATGTGATTGATCCGAACCCGTCGGATTGGGTGCAAAGCACGGGCGTGCATCTGAACGCCGATCTGCCCGCCGCGCCTGCGGTGGTGTTGGTCGCGGTCAAGCCGCAGATGATGGGGGCGGCGCTTCCCGTGCTCAAAGCGATGGGCGGCGGCAAGACGCTGTTTGTCACTGTCGCGGCAGGCACGACGATCTCCTCCTATGAGCAGGTTTTGGGGGCAAGCACCCCGATTGTGCGCGCGATGCCCAATACCCCGGCCGCAATTGCGCGCGGGATTACCGCGATTACCGGAAATGCGGCCGCAAGCGAGGCGAATCTGGATCTGGCGGAGGCGCTTTTGCTGGCTGTTGGGCAGGTGGTGCGGCTGGAAGGCGAGCATCAGATGGATGCGGTTACGGCGGTGTCCGGCTCCGGTCCGGCCTATGTGTTCCACCTGATTGAGGCGCTGGCGGCGGCGGGCGAGGCTGAGGGTTTGCCCGCGGATCTCGCGATGCGGCTCGCGAAGGCGACAGTCGGTGGAGCAGGGCAATTGGCTGAGGATTCGGATGAAGATCCGGCGCAGCTGCGCGTCAATGTCACCTCTCCCGGGGGCACGACTGCGGCGGCTCTGGCAGTGTTGATGGATGCGGAAGCGGGCTTCCCTGCGTTGCTCACGCGGGCTGTAAAAGCGGCGGCGGATCGCGGGCGGGAGTTGGGCAAGTGATTGACTATGAGGATTTTGCCAAGGTTGATATCCGCTTGGGGCGGATCACCCGCGCGGAGCCTTTCCCCGAGGCGCGCAAGCCCGCGATCAAGCTCTGGGTCGATTTCGGGCCGGAGATTGGCGAGCGCAAAAGCTCGGCGCAGATCACCAAGCATTACACCCCTGAGGGGTTGATCGGGCGGCAGGTGTTGGGGGTAGTGAACTTCCCGCCGCGTCAGATCGGGCCGATGCGGTCCGAGGTGTTGGTCCTTGGCATACCCGATGCCGATGGCGAAGTGGTCTTGCTCGGCCCCGATTCTGCGGTGGGAGATTTGCCGCTCGGCGGGCGGATGTTCTGACTTTGCGGTGAGCTATAAATTTCAGCGATGCGCATATTTTTTGCGCATCGTGGCTCTGCGTCACTGGCTCTGACGTGTGGTGCTTTTGGCCATCTTGCGCAGCGCGCAGGGCAGGCATTTAGTGAGGGCGAAGGAGCCTCGATGCTAGATACCCGCCCGCATTCGCCACGTTTTCCCGCCGCAGCAATGCAGCGTGCGCGAGGGGATGCGCGTGTCGGGCTGATCTGCGATACGTCCGGCGCGACTCCGAGGATGCGGCTGACGGATCTGCGCCAAGTTGGCTCCGCGAAGGCGATGTTGCCGCATGTGGGCGGTTTGCCTGAGGTGGTGTTTCTCAACACGGCGGGCGGGCTGACGGGCGGCGACGAGATGACCTTCCAGCTTGATCTGGGCGCGGGCGGTCGTGCGGTCGCCACAACCCAGACCGCAGAACGGGCTTACCGCGCCAGCGAAGGGGCGGAGCCCGCGAGATTGCGCGTGCATCATACGGTGGGTGCGGGGGCTTGGCTCGATTGGTTGCCGCAGGAGACAATTCTCTATGAGGGTTCTGCGCTGCATCGAGAGACGCGGATTGATCTGGCGGAGAGTGCGGGCTGCATGCTGCTGGAGGCTGTTGTCTTGGGGCGCGCCGCGATGGGCGAGACATTGGAGCATTTGCGGTTTTCAGATCGCCGCGAGGTGCGCCGCCAAGGCCGCCCCGTGCTGATCGAGCCGCTGGAAATCGATACGTTACGCTTGGCGCGCAAGACGCCCGCGATGATCCCCGCCCGTGCGTTTGCAACCCTTGCCGTCATTGGCGCAGGGGCGGAAGACGCAGCAGGCACCGCGCGGGCGGCGTTGACGGTCGAGGGTGTGACCGCCGCAGTTTCCGGCTTTGACGGAAAATGTATTATTCGGATAATGGCCGCCGATGGCTGGCCGCTCCGTCGTCAGATCCTCGCGCTGTTCTCCGCCTTGCGGCGGGATCCGGTGCCGCGTGTCTGGCAAATCTGAAAGGGAGAGAGATGAACCTGACCCCGCGTGAAAAAGATAAGATGATGATCTCGCTCGCCGCGATGGTGGCGCGGGGGCGGCGTGAGCGCGGCGTGTTGCTCAACCACCCCGAGGCGATTGCGTTGATCTCCGATTTCGTGGTCGAGGGCGCGCGCGAGGGCCGCACCGTCGCCGATCTGATGGAGGCTGGCGCGCATGTCGTCACAGCGGCAGAGTGCATGGAGGGCATCCCCGAGATGATCCATGCGATTCAGGTTGAGGCCACATTTGTCGACGGGACCAAGCTCGTCACCGTCCACCATCCAATTCGCTAAAGGAGACCCCGATGAAAGCCTTGCTTGCGGCGGTTGCCGTCACACTCCCCGCTTTGGCCTTGCCGAGCTTGGCCCAAGCGCATCCCGATCACAGCAATGAGCCTGTCACCCTGTGGCATGCCCTGACCGAGCCGGACCATGCCGCGATGATCGCGCTGGGGTTGGCCGTTGTCGCGGCGGTGGTGATCAAATCACGGCGCTCGCGGCGCGATGCGGCGAATGAGGATGCGGCCCATAAGGACCCGAGACTATGAGCCCGCGAATGATCCCGGGCGAAGTTTTCCCCGCCGAGGGCGAGATCGAGTTGAACGCGGGCGCGGAGGTGACGGTGATCACCGTCGCCAATACCGGAGATCGTCCCGTTCAGGTCGGATCGCATTACCATTTTGCGGAAACGAACTCCGGTCTCGCCTTTGATCGTGCGGCGGCGCGCGGCAAGCGTCTCGATATTGCGGCAGGTACGGCCGTGCGTTTTGAACCCGGCCAAACACGTGAAGTGCGTTTGATCCCATTCTCTGGTAAGCGGGTCGTCTACGGGTTCAATCAGGCGGTCATGGGAGCGCTCTGACCCGTAAATGAGGTCGAGCAATGAAGAATGTTTTCGCCCCTTGGTATCTGGGCGTTGAGATGGTGCAGATGGCGGCTGAGGCACAAGCCGTGATCGCCATGCGCACGGCGGGGATGATGGGGCTTTGGGCCACGAAACCCTCCGAGATGGACCGGATGGTGGCTGAGAAAACCGCCGCCATCACGGATGCAATGCAAGCAGCGCAGCGCGCGGCCCTCGCGGGGGAATCGCCCGCAGATGTGATGCGCGCGGGGCTGAAGCCGATTGGCCGGAAGACGGCCGCGAATGCCAAGCGTCTTGGCAAACTTGGGCCGGCGATGCCCAAACCGAAATAGCAAAGCGGGCAGGCCCCGCGACGAGAGGAGTTCGTGATGCCCGCCCTGATTACCCGCGCGACCTATGCCGATATGTTCGGCCCAACCACCGGTGATAGGCTCCGGCTGGCCGATACCGATCTGATCATCGAGGTGGAGCGCGACCTGACGACCTATGGCGAAGAGGTCAAATTCGGTGGCGGCAAGGTGATCCGCGATGGCATGGGCCAGAGCCAGATCACGCGCGCGGGCGGCGCGATGGATACGGTGATCACCAATGCGCTGATTGTCGATCACACAGGGATTTATAAGGCCGATGTCGGCCTGCGCGACGGGCTGATCCATGCGATTGGCAAAGCGGGCAACCCCGATACCCAACCGGGGGTGACGATCATCATCGGTCCGGGCACAGAGATCATCGCCGGCGAGGGCAAGATCCTGACGGCAGGGGGCATGGATGCGCATATCCATTTCATCTGCCCGCAACAGGTTGAGGATTCACTTTATTCCGGCATCACCACAATGCTCGGCGGCGGCACAGGCCCCGCGCATGGCACGCTGGCGACCACTTGCACCCCCGGCCCGTGGCATATCGGGCGGATGATGCAGGCGGCGGATGCTTTGCCGATGAATTTGGCCTTCGCGGGCAAGGGTAACGCCTCGCTGCCCGCCGCGCTGGAGGAGCAGGTCCGCGCAGGCGCAAGCTGCCTCAAGCTGCACGAGGATTGGGGCACGACCCCCGCCGCGATTGATTGCTGCCTTGGCGTGGCCGAGGAAATGGACGTGCAGGTGATGATCCACACCGATACGCTCAACGAGAGTGGTTTTGTGGAAAACACGCTTGCCGCGATCAAGGGGCGCACGATCCACGCCTTCCATACCGAGGGGGCAGGGGGCGGACATGCCCCTGATATCATTAAGGTTGTGGCGGAGGCGAATGTCATTCCCTCCTCCACCAACCCGACCCGCCCCTATACGCAAAACACCGTGGAAGAGCATCTTGATATGCTCATGGTTTGCCATCACCTTGATCGCCGTGTGCCCGAAGATGTCAGCTTCGCCGAGAGCCGGATCCGTAAGGAGACCATCGCAGCGGAGGATATTTTGCACGATCTGGGCGCGTTCTCGGTGATCTCCTCGGATAGCCAAGCCATGGGCCGTGTCGGCGAGGTGATCATCCGCACATGGCAAACTGCCGATAAGATGAAAAAGCAACGCGGGCGGCTGGCTGGCGAGATTGGCCAGAACGACAATCTTCGCGTGCGCCGCTATATCGCGAAATATACGATCAACCCTGCGATTACCCATGGGATTTCCGAGCATATCGGCTCGATTGAAGTGGGAAAACGTGCCGATCTGGTGCTGTGGAACCCGGCCTTCTTCGCTGCCAAGCCGGAGATGGTGTTGATGGGCGGCATGATCGTCGCCGCGCAAATGGGCGATCCGAACGGGTCTATCCCCGCGCAGCCGTTCTATATGCGGCCAATGTTCGGGGCTTTGGGCGGCGCGCTCTCGCGTTCGGCGGTCACCTTCGTCTCGCAGGCGGCGCAGGAGGATGGGCTGCGCGATCGGCTCGGCCTGATGAAAGATACGCTCGCGGTGAAGAATACGCGCGGGATTGGCAAGGCAGACATGATCCACAATTCTGCGACGCCGAGGATCGAAGTGCATCCCGAGACCTATGAGGTGCGGGCCGATGGAGAGTTGCTGATCTGCGAGCCTGCAAGCGAGTTGCCATTGGCGCAGCGTTACTTCCTCTACTAAGGGGGGATCTCGGCATGGCTGACAGCCCGCCCCTCCCAACGTGCAATGGCAGCTTGGAGCGCATCGCCTGCGGGGTCGATGCCGCTTCCCGAGGGGCTCATCAAAGGTGGAGCGCCCTGCGCCGCGGGGCAGAGCGGCACACTGAGACGTCCTGCGGTCGGCACGACCACGTTTTTGTCGTTGGAGGCATGGGCGTTTTGCTCCAGCACCTCGACGTGACCGGACTGCCCCGCACAGGGGCGTTCGACCCCTGCAATCTCATACGGACGGAGTTCCTTCGCCCGCGATCCCTGATCCGCCCTATTGGCACGGATTTCGGCAAGCTCGGCGGCAGGAAAGAGCGCATCATGCGCTCGGGGCAGATCTTTCATTACAGGCTTCCTTCGCGGAGGACTGACATGAGACGTTTTGTCTCCCGCTCAATTTGACGATTAATGATTAACGAAACCCTACCAACGGCCCCCATATCACAGGAAAAATCATGACACAGGATCCCGTAGCGCAATCCATTGTTAAGAAGGGCGAATTTTCGCCATCAGGATCGGTCTCCCTTGGCTATGATGCACGGATCTTGCGGCGCAAACGCCTTGTGACCACGGCGGGCGAGGGGTTCTTGGTCAATCTCGCGGAGGTGACGAGCTTTGCGGGCGGCGAGGGATTCGTGCTGGATGACGGGCGTATCATCGAGGTGATTCCCGCGCCGGAGGAGGTTTTGGTGATCCGCGGGGATCTCGCGCGGCTCGCATGGCATATCGGAAATCGCCACACCCCGTGCCAGATTGAGGCGGATCGGCTGATCATCCGGCCTGATCATGTGTTGCAAGCGATGCTCGCGCAGCTTGGCGCGCAGGTCAGCACCGAGACAGCGCCCTTTACGCCTGAGGGCGGGGCTTACGGCGTGGGCCGGACGATGGGCCATTCGCATGGGCCGGAGGATCACTCCAGCCATTCGCACGGCCATTCCCATAGCCATGATCATGACCATACCCATGACCACACGCATGGGCATTCGCATAGCCACGCGCATTCCCACAGCCATGACTGATGCAACCCTCGGCCTTCTCAGCCTCGTGCAATGGCTTTCGCCTGCCTTCCCGACAGGCGGCTACGCCTATTCGCACGGGCTGGAATGGGCGATCAGCACGGGGCAAGTGACGGGGGCCGAGGCGGTTGAGGCGTGGATCGGAGATGTGCTCGCGCATGGATCGGCATGGGGGGATGCGGTTGCGCTGGCCTGCGTGCTGCGCGGCGATGCGCCGGGTCCGATTGCGGAGCTTCTGCGCGCGATGGCGGGCTCATCGGAGCGGTTGCGCGAGACCGAGGAGCAGGGCACGGCCTTTGCCTTGGCCGCGGGGGCAATCGGGGTGTCAGACGGGCAAGCCTACCCGTTGCCCGTTGCGGTCGGGCTGGCGGCGCGGCCACTCGGCCTTCCGGCGTCGCGAGTGATCGCGCTCTATCTGCATAGCTTTGCCGCCAATCTCACCTCTGCTGCGGTTCGGTTCGTGCCGCTGGGGCAGAACGCGGGGCAGGGCCTTTTGCGCCGCCTGCACCCGTTGATCGAGCAGCTAGCCCTCCGCGCGGCAGAGGCTGAGATGCGCGATATTACCACCGCCGCTTTCGGCGCGGAGATCGCCGCGATGGCACATGAAACCCAAGAGATCAGGATTTTTAAGACATGACCTCCCAGAGCGCGACCCTTTCGCACGCCGCAGCCCCTTCCCACACCGGCCCGCTGCGCGTGGGCATTGGCGGCCCTGTCGGCGCGGGCAAAACGACGCTGACCGAACAGCTGTGTCGCGCTTTGGCGGCGCGCTGCTCGATGGCGGTGATCACCAACGATATTTACACGCGCGAGGATGCCGAGGCGTTGATGCGTGCGCAGGTTCTGCCTGCGGAGCGGATCAGGGGGGTGGAGACGGGCGGCTGTCCGCATACCGCGATCCGCGAAGATGCCTCGATCAATCTCGCCGCGATCCGCGATCTCAATGCGGCGTTCCCCGATCTCGATCTGGTGTTGGTGGAATCTGGGGGCGATAACCTCGCGGCTACCTTCTCGCCGGAGCTTGCGGATCTGACGATCTATGTGATCGACACCGCAGCAGGGCAGGATATTCCGCGCAAACGCGGCCCCGGTGTAACGCGCTCCGATATGTTGGTGGTCAACAAAACCGATCTCGCGCCCTATGTCGGGGTTGATCCGGTGCTGTTGGAATCAGATACGGCGCGGGCGCGCGGGGCGCTGCCCTATGTCATGGCGCAGCTTCGCAAGGGGGTGGGCGTGGCCGAGGTGGTGGCATTTTTGGAGCGTGAGGGCGGCTTGGTGCTTGCCCCGCAGGCGGAGTGAGTCGGCAGGCCCCCTCGGGTGGTCGCCCTTAAATTAATCTCCACCGCCTTTGAGTGATGAATTTTTAGACAAATACGCCGATCCGGCAGCTGCACTCTTCCAGAATGGTCCCTCCGACTTGCTGCATCGCAGCACTCACGGTCAGATCAGGGCGCGGGGGGACCAACATCCCCGAGATATAACCTAACCCTGCGGCGGTATATGAGGGGCGCATCCTTCTCTCCCCGCAGGGTCTCATAAACAGGGAACGGCCCGATCCCGCGCTTTCGCGCGCTGAAGATCTGCGGCCAAAACACGAGGGACACTGATGACTTCGATGAAAAGCCTTCTGCTGGGCACTGGCCTTGCAACCATTCTCGCATCCGGCGCATGGGCCGAAGGCGATACGATCAAGGTCGGGGTGCTGCATTCGCTCTCCGGCACGATGGCAATTTCCGAGACCACGCTGAAAGACACGGTCGAGCTTTTGATCGAAGAGCAGAACGCCAAGGGCGGCTTGCTTGGAAAGCAGATCGAGGCTGTGGTGGTGGACCCTGCCTCCGACTGGCCGCTGTTTGCCGAAAAGGCCCGCGAGTTACTCACCGTCAACAAGGTGGATGTGATCTTCGGCTGCTGGACATCGGTGTCGCGCAAATCTGTCCTGCCGGTGATTGAGGAGCTCAACGGGCTGATGTTCTACCCTGTCCAATATGAGGGCGAGGAGAGCTCGAAAAACGTGTTCTACACAGGGGCTGCGCCGAACCAGCAGGCGATCCCGGCGGTGGATTACTTCTTGGATGAGCTCGGCGTCGAGAAATTCGCGCTTTTGGGTACCGATTACGTCTATCCGCGCACCACGAACAATATTCTGGAGGCCTATCTCGGCTCCAAAGGCATCGCGAAAGACGATATCTTCGTGAACTACACCCCGTTCGGCCATTCGGATTGGTCGAAAATCGTCGCGGATGTCAAAGCGCTCGGCGCGGATGGCAAAAAGGTCGGCGTGATCTCCACGATCAACGGCGATGCCAATGTCGGCTTCTATAAAGAGCTCGCCGCTGCCGGGATTTCGGCGGATGATATTCCGGTTGTTGCCTTCTCGGTCGGCGAGGAAGAGCTTTCGGGCTTGGATACCTCCAACCTCGTCGGCCATCTCGCGGCGTGGAACTACTTCCAATCAGCGGAAAGCCCCGAGAATGAGGCGTTCATCAAGGCGTGGAAGGCCAAGATGGGCGACGACCGCGTGACCAATGACCCGATGGAGGCGACCTATATTGGCTTCAATATGTGGGTCGATGCGGTGACCGAGGCAGGCACCACCGATGTGGATGCGGTTGAAAAGGCGATGATCGGCCAGACCTTCCCGAACCTCACCGGCACGATGGCGGAGATGTTGCCGAACCATCATCTGACCAAGCCGGTGCTGATCGGCGAGATCCAAGCGGATGGCCAATTCGATATCATCTCGCAAACCGAGCCTGTTGCGGGGGATGCATGGACTGACTTCCTGCCGGAATCTGCAGTGCTTGAGTCCGATTGGAAAGACCTCGGCTGCGGCATGTACAACACCGAGACGAAAACCTGCGTTCAGATGAAATCGAACTACTGATCACGCTTGAGGTCGGGGCGGGCGGTCCGCTCGCCCCCTTCCACCAACATCGGGACATCCCATGCGAATGACGTTTCTCGCGCTGATGGCAAGTGTTTGCCTCGCGCTGCCCCCTGCTGCTGCCATGGCGCAAGAGCCCGCACCGCTTGGCGAGGCCTTCACGCAAACCCCGCCGCCCGTCGTCGAGATGGATCCGCTCGCCAAGGTGCTGGCCGAGAATGCCGAGGCCTTGCAAAAACCCTCCCGCCAGACGATTGGCCCCGTGATTGCGGCCATCGGTGCCGCAGGGCCGCGCGCGCCACTGGTGTTGGAGGCATGGGCGGATAAGCGGTTGGGCCTGCGTTCGGATGGCGCGCTGTTTTTGATCGCCGCCAATGAGGCAGGCTACGCTCTGACCGATCCCGCGACGGGAGAGCCCGCAGGCGAGGCCGCCAAATCCGAGATCAAAGAGCTCAAGCCGAACTCGGGCGTGCGCGGGCTGATCGCCTCGGCGCTTGTGGAATTCCAACTCCAAGATCCAGATCCCGCCCGCCGCCAATCCGCGCTTGAGAGCCTTAAACGCGATGGGGCGGCAGAACATCTCGCGCCGCTGCGCGCCTCGCTGCCCACGGAAACTGATCCCGCGCTTCTGGCGCAGAAAACGCGCCTCGAGCGTCTGCTCACGATCCGGTTTGACCCAGATCCGCAGGCCCGCATCACGTCGATTGAGGGCTTTGGCTCCGATCTCGGCCTTGATCTGCGCGGCGCGCTCAACCCGCTGACGGCAACCACCCGCAAGGCCTTCGCAGGCGCGCCGGAAGGCTCCGTCGCCAGCGAGCTGCGCCTCGGTCGCGGTATCAATGAGGAGGAAGCCTATGCGCTCCTCGTCGCGCAAGACCTCGCGCCTGCGCGCCTCACCCGCCCTGAGCTGATTGCGGCGCTGTCCGCTAATATCAAGGATGGAAAGGTTGCGGGCATTCCCGTTGCGACGCTGAATGATCCCGCGACCCGCGATGCCGCCTATACCGCACTCGAGGCCGCAGGCACCGTTCCCACCGCTGCCACCGATGATGAGGTCGCCGCCGCGACCCGAAATTTCCGCTATGCCGAGATTTATGCCGAGCCAGATCAAGAGGTCGCGGAGGCGGCTGCGACCGCGCTCAAACATATCGATACCAAGGTCGGCGCGATGCAGGCGGTGGATCTTGGCCTTGATGCGCTCTCGCTCGCCTCGATTTACTTCCTCGCGGCTATTGGCCTTGCGATCACCTTCGGGGTCATGGGCGTGATCAACATGGCGCATGGCGAGTTCATTACCATGGGCGCCTATACGGGCTATGTGATCCAACTCTTCATACATGATTACACGCTCGCGATCCTGATCGCGCTGCCCGTGGCTTTCGCGATCACCTTCGCGGCGGGGGTGACGATGGAGCGGCTCGTGATCCGCCATCTCTACAAACGGCCCTTGGAAACGTTGCTCGCCACCTTCGGGATCTCCATCGCGCTCCAGCAATTGTTCAAGAACATCTTCGGCACCCAAGCCCGCCCGCTGACTTCCCCCGCATGGCTCGATGGCGCGCTCTCGTTCAACGATGTGGTCTCGATCAGCTATATCCGCATCGCGATTTTCGTGCTGGCCCTGATCTTCCTTGCGCTGTTCCTGTTCATCATGAAACGCACGCGGCTGGGGCTGGAAGTGCGCGCCGTCACCCAAAACCCAAGCATGGCCGCCTCAATGGGCATCAATCCCGACCGGATCAATATGCTGACCTTCGGCCTCGGCTCCGGCATCGCAGGGGTCGCGGGCGTCGCCATTGGCCTCTTTGCCAAGGTCACCTCGGAGCTGGGCTCTGATTACATCGTGCAGAGCTTCATGACAGTGGTTGTCGGCGGCGTTGGCAATATCTGGGGGACATTGGCGGGGGCGACCCTGATCGGCTTCCTGCAAAAGGGGATCGAGTTCTTCAACCCGTCCAATACCTTGGCGGCCCAGACCTATATGATCATCTTCATCATCATCTTCATCCAGTTCCGCCCGAGAGGCATCATCGCCCTCAAAGGCCGCGCGGCAGGAGATTGATCATGATCGCGCAAATCACCCTTTCTGGTTGCCCAAAATATCCTGCGGGGGAGAGGGGTCTGAAAGACCGCTCGCGGGGGTGCAAAACCCCCGAGGCCCCCGCCTGCCAGCCCGTGCTCCGAACTGTGAGAGGCGCCACATGAGACACTCCTTCCTCGCCCGTCACCCCTCGACGCTGATATTCATCGCTTGCCTTGCCCTGTTCACTCTGATCGTGACGCTGCTCTCACAGGCTTACGGGGCCGATGTGATCTCGACTTCGATGGTCAAAACACTGGGCAAAACCCTGTGCCTATGCCTGATCGCGTTGGCGATGGATCTGGTATGGGGCTATGCGGGCATCCTCTCGCTGGGCCATTTCGCGTTCTTCGGCTTGGGCGGCTATATGATCGGCATGTGGCTGATGTTCGCCCGTACCCGCGATATTGTGCTCAGCTCTGCGGGCGGGGCGCTGCCGATGACCCCGCAAGAGCTCTCCGACGCGATCGCAAGCCAGATCTTCGGTGTGGTCGGCACGTCGGAACTCCCCGCGATCTGGGCCTTTGCGGGATCGCTGCCCGCCCAACTTGCGCTTGTCGTGCTGGTCCCGGGCCTTCTCGCGCTGGTCTTCGGCTGGCTCGCCTTCCGCTCGCGTGTCACCGGTGTCTATCTCTCGATCCTGACCCAAGCGATGACCCTCGCGCTCGCGCTCTATCTCTTCCAAAACGACAGCGGGCTGCGCGGCAATAATGGCCTGTCTGGCCTGCAAAACATCCCCGGTTTGGAGGCTGTGGGGCAAGATGCGCTCTCGGTCTGGTTCCTTTGGGGCTCGGCGCTGGCGCTGGGGCTGGGCTATCTCGCATGCGCGGCAGCGGTTTCGGGCAAGTTCGGCTCGGTGATCCGCGGCATCCGTGATGACGAGGCCCGCGTGCGCTTCCTCGGCTATTCGGTCGAGAGTTATAAGCTGTTCATCTTCACCCTCACCGCCGTCATCGCAGCGATTGCGGGCGCGCTTTACTACCCGCAAGCGGGCATCATTAACCCCGCCGAGATGGCCCCGATTGCCTCGATCTATCTCGCGGTCTGGGTTGCCATCGGCGGGCGCGGGAGGCTCTACGGCGCGGTGATTGGTGCTGCCTTCGTCTCGCTGGTTTCGACTTGGTTCACAGGTGGCCGCGCCCCCGATATCCCACTGGGGGTCTACACGGTAAAATGGGTGGATTGGTGGCAGATCCTGCTCGGCCTTTCATTCGTGCTGGTTACCCTCTTCGCGCCTAAGGGTATCGGCGGGCTGTTTGACCTGATCGCGGGTCTGCGCGCCCCCAAGCGTGGCGGCACGCCGATGGGCCCCTCGGATGGTTCATTGCAAGAACAGGAGGCCACCCAATGAGCCAGATCTTGGAAGTCTCCGGCATTTCCGTCACCTTTGATGGATTCCGCGCGATCAATAACCTCAGCTTCTCCATCGGTTCGGCGGAGCTGCGCGCGATCATCGGCCCCAATGGCGCGGGCAAAACCACCTTTATGGATATCGTCACAGGCAAAACCAAACCGGACGCGGGCAGCGTGATCTGGGGTGAGCGCTTGGTGAATCTGCTCAAACTCAACGAGGCGCAAATCGCCCGCGCAGGCGTGGGCCGCAAGTTCCAGCGCCCGACGGTGTTCGAGGATCAATCCGTCGAGGATAACTTGATGCTGGCGCTGAAGGCGGACCGCGCGCCGTGGAAAGTCCTATTCTGGAAGCCCACGCACCCCGACCGCGCCCGTGTGCGCGAGATCGCCGCCGAGGTCGGGCTTGAGGACGCCTTGGATCGCAAATCCGGGGAGCTCTCGCACGGCCAAAAACAATGGCTGGAGATTGCGATGCTGCTCGCGCAGGAGCCGCGCTTGCTGCTGGTGGACGAGCCCGCCGCAGGGATGACGCTGGCCGAGCGCGAACAGACCACTGCCATGCTGGTGCGCTTGGCGCAAACTCGCGCCGTGGTCGTGGTGGAACACGATATGGAGTTCGTGCGCCGCCTGAACTGCAAGGTGACGGTGCTGCACGAAGGATCGGTTCTGGCCGAAGGATCACTCGATCATGTGACCGCGAACCAGCAGGTCATTGATGTCTATCTGGGGCGATAACATGCTGACAACAAAAGATCTCACGCTCCACTATGGCGGCAGCCAGATCCTCCACGGAATCGATTTCGAGGCGAAGGCAGGCGAGGTGACCTGTGTGATGGGCACCAATGGTGTGGGCAAAACATCGCTGTTCAAAGCCCTCGCCGGGACGCATGCGCGATCAGGCGGCGGGATCACGATTGACGGCGAAGAGATCGGCAAGCTCCGCCCGCAAGACATCGCCAAACGCGGCGTGGGTTACGTGCCACAAGGCCGGATGGTGTTCCCGCTGCTCACCGTGACCGAGAATCTCGAGACGGGCTTTTCGATCCTGCCCCGCGCCGAGCGCTTCATCCCCGATGAAGTCTACGATCTGTTCCCGGTGCTCAAAGACATGTCACACCGTCGCGGCGGCGATCTCTCGGGCGGGCAGCAACAGCAGCTCGCCATCGCGCGCGCGATGATCATGAAGCCAAAAATCCTGCTGCTCGATGAGCCGACCGAAGGCATCCAGCCCAATATCATCCAGCAAATCGGCCGCGTGATCAAATATCTGCGCGACGAGAAGGGGATGGCGGTGGTGCTGGTCGAGCAATATTTCGACTTTGCCTACGATCTTGGGGACAGGTTCTACGTTCTCAAGCGCGGCGCGGTGGCGATGTCGGGCAGCAAAGCGGAGCTCGGCGAGGCAGCGTTGCGCGCGACGGTTTCGGTGTAAGCCTCCGGCGGGGATATTTAATCTCTCTGGATGCGAAACCTTGCATTTCCACAGAGATAAAATATCCCCGCCGGAGGCATCCGGGATCGTTCAAACGCGCGTCGGCGTCAGTGGCCCATCGCGGCGCGCCAATGGCGACGGCAGAGCGAGACATAGCGATCATTGCCGCCGATTTCGACCTGCGCGCCGTCTTGGATGACGGTGCCGTCCGCGGCTTTGCGCACCACCATCGTTGCCTTCTTCCCGCAATGGCAGATCGTGCGGACTTCGCGCATCTCATCGGCCAGCGCCAAAAGGGCTGCCGAGCCAGGGAAGAGTTTGCCCTGAAAATCGACCCGCAGCCCATAGCACATTGCGGGCAGGCCGAGATCGTCAACCACTCGGGCCAGTTGCCACACTTGTTCTGCGGTCAGGAACTGTGCCTCATCGAGAAACAGGCAATCCACCGGCCCCTGCGCGAGCCGCGCCTGCACCACCGCAAAGAGGTCCGTCTGGGGATCGTAAAGATCGGCCTGCGCGCCAATGCCGATCCGGCTGGCAATCCGGCCTTCGCCCGCGCGGGTATCTAGACGGGCAGTGAGCAAATAGCTCTGCATCCCGCGTTCGCTATAGTTATGCGCGGCTTGTAGCAGCATCGTGCTCTTGCCTGCGTTCATCGTGGAGTAGTTGAAATAGAGCTTTGCCATGGGCGCGTGGTTAGCCCGCAGCGATACGTTATGGCAAGCAGATCTTATGATGCCCTCACGGGCAGGGCAGGAGGGATGGCCGCGCGGAACCCGTTCCGATCTCGGCGCGCGGCCATTTACCTTGTCGGCCTCGGAAGGGCCGCTGCCGTTCGCATCTAAAGACGCGTTCGGCGCACTGGCACAGGCCGAGAAATATTCGGCTACTCACTCATCCGTAAAAGCTTCGGACAACTGAATAATGACAAAAGGTTAAGATGCGACTAAGGGGAAAGCTGCGGGGCGTTTCCCAAAGGGGGCAGAATGGATCATCTGGGATCATATTTGAAAAAGCATACCGAGGCTTTGGTGAAGGATCTCGGAGTGGAAGTGGCGGCGTCTCTTTCGGGGAAATCGAAGGCCACGCTGGGGCGCTACTATTCAGATGATCAGGAGCATTCAGAGCGATTCATGCCGATTGACGTCGTCGCGCGACTTGAGAAAGCGGCATCGTTTCCCTTCGTTACCAACGCGATGGGTGATCTCCTCGGGGTGACGCTGTCTTATGACGAGGCGCGCCGCAATGCGCCTGCGGGCGGGATCAATTCCGATGTGATCGTTTTGAGCCAGCGGTTCGGGCAGTTGATGGCGGAATATCACCTGTCGATTTCGGACGGGAAAATATCGGTCAACGAGGCGAAGCGCTTGCTGGCGGAGACGCAGGCGATCCAGAAGGTGCTGATGTCGATGAAGCTGCGGCTGGAAGAGACCGAAGAGATCTGACGCGCTGCCCGTGATCGCCACCCGTGCCATCGGAATAGAAAAGGCGCCCCGAAGGGCGCCTTTTGTAGTTTAGGCCGATTGTTTGCTCTTGGGCGCGCGCGAGGGGCGGCGCGGTGCGCGGGCGCCGCCTTCAGCGCCTTTGGCCTTTTTCGAGGCAACAGCGGATTGCGGGCGGCCTTGGCTTTTACCGCGCGGTTTCGCCGCTGGATTGTCACCTGGACGCGGGCCGCGCGGGCCACGGTTGCCGCCGTTCGGGCGTTTGAAGCCTTCGGGCGCTTCCATATGCACTTCGCCGCCGATCACGGGGATCGACTTCTTCATGGCTTTCTCGATCGAGCGCAGATCGGCCATTTCCAGCGGAGCACAGAAGGCAATCGCCTTGCCGTTACGGCCTGCGCGGGCGGTCCGGCCAATGCGGTGCACGTAGTTTTCCGGCACGTTGGGCAGGTCGTAGTTATAGACATGCGCCACTTCCGGAATATCGAGACCACGGGCAGCGACATCGGTCGCGACCAAGATCTCGACTTCCCCCGCGCGGAACTGCGCCAAGGCGCGCTCGCGCTGGTTTTGCGATTTGTTGCCATGGATAGCGACCACCGAGAAGCCCCATTTTTCTAGCAGTTTCGCTAGCTTATCCGAGCCATGCTTGGTGCGGTTGAACACCACGGCCAGCTCTTTGGGGTGTTTGGAAATATATTCCGCCAGCAGTGCCGCCTTGTCGCCCTGCGTGGTGAAGTGAACGCCTTGCTCGATCTTCTCTGCCGCTTGGCCCGGAGGGGCGACTTGCACCTTGACCGGATCGGTCAGATAGGTCGCGGCCAGCTCTTCCATTTGCTTCGGCATCGTGGCCGAGAACAGCAGGGTTTGGCGCTCTTGCGGGATCAGGCGCGCGATTTTGCGCAGCGCGTGGATGAAGCCGATGTCGAGCATCTGATCGGCCTCGTCGAGCACGAGGTATTTGGTTTCCGACAAGATCAGCGCGCGGCGTTCCAGCAAGTCCAGAAGGCGGCCGGGAGTCGCGATGAGAACGTCAACACCTTTCGAGAGCTTCTCGGTTTGCACATTGATCGAGGCCCCGCCAACAACGCGGAAGATGCGCACGGGCGCGCCGACCGAGAAAGCGGTGAGGTTGTCGTAGATTTGGGTGGCCAGTTCGCGGGTCGGCGCGAGGATCAGCGCGCGCACGGTTTTGGGCGCGGGGCGTTTGCCGTAGGCGAGGATCTGGGTGATCATCGGCAGGCCGAAGGCCGCGGTTTTGCCGGTGCCGGTCTGTGCGAGGCCGAGAATATCGCGGCCTTCCATGCAGGGCGGGATGCCTTGCGCTTGGATCGGGGTCGGTTTGGTGAGGCCCATTGCGGCGAGGTTTTTGACCACGAGCGGCGAGAGGCCGAGATTGTCGAAGTTATCCATGAAATATATCCAGAATGGCCCCGCAGGATTGAGAGGGGGCCGAAAGCAGGGAGCACGCAGGGCGCGCGCCGATAGGGCACAAACCATGCGAGGCGCCGGAGTGGCGCGGACGGGCGGGGCGCAGAGGTGGGGCCTCACAAGAGGCGATCCAGAACTGCCGGCCCCCCGCGTGAAGTGGGCCATTCCCGGTCCGTGCGCGGCCTATCACCTCTTGTGACGGGTCATCTCGCGCGGCTGCTCACGCGGCAGCGGACATCGGGTGAGGCCCAGATGGCGCAGAACGGTGGATAAGTCAAGTGAAATGCCGCGTTGCGGCGGGATCTGCGGAGGAAGAGCGGGTTCACAGCCCGTGAAACGGGGAGGGGAGGCGGCGCTGGCAGGCGCGTTCTAGCCGCGATCCGCGCTATCCATCCAGATCGTGACGGGGCCGTCATTGGTTAGGCTCACGGCCATATCCGCGCCGAATTCGCCGGTCTCGACGGGGATCCCGAGCGTTTGCAAGGTGCGCGCGAAATGCTCATAGAGCGCACGGCCTTGCTCGGGCGGGGCGGCGGTGGAGAACCCGGGGCGGTTGCCGCGCGAGGTATCGGCGGCCAGCGTAAACTGGCTGACGACGAGGGCCGAGCCCGCGACATCGAGGATCGAGCGGTTCATCTTGCCAGCTTCATCCTTGAACACCCGCAGCTTAGAAATCCGCGCCGCGAGCTTGTCGGCCTCGGCCTCCGTATCGCCCGCCATCGCGCAGACGAGGATCAGGAAGCCATGGCCGCATTGGCCGATCAGCTTGCCGTCGACTTCGACCTTCGCGCCGGTGGTGCGTTGCAGCAAGATCCGCATCAGGCAGCAGCCTCGGTCAACTCTTCTGCCCAAGGCGGGTTGGCCCCTGCGCGCGAGACCGTCACCGCCGCCGCCGATGCACCCAAGGTCAGGGCAGAGCGGATCAGCGCCTCATCGGCCTGCGCAACAGCGGCTTTCGAGACAGCCCCCGCACGGTGCAGCGCCGCCAGAACGCCCGCGTTGAACGTATCGCCTGCGCCGACTGTATCGACGACCTCGACCTTGCGCGAAGGCTCGAAATAGCTCGTCGTGGCGGTGAAGCAATGCGCGCCCGTTGCGCCTTCGGTGATAAACACCAGCTTGGTGCCGCGCGCGATCAAACCTTGGGCGAGGGCGGAAATATCACCGTCCCCCTCGAGCCAGATCAGATCCTCATCGGAGAGTTTCACGATATCCGCCGCTGCCATCATCCGGCTTAAGCGGGCACGGTAGCGCGGCTCATCGGTGATGAAGCCGGGGCGGATATTCGGGTCGATCATCACCAGCTTGCCCGCTTCGGCAGCGCGGATCGCGAGGGCTTCATAGGCCGCGCCGCAGGGTTCGACCGGAAGCGAGATCCCGCCGAAGAACAGCGCGTCGAGCCCGTCGAGATTTTGTGGCAGATCAGCCTCGGAGAGCAGACGGCCCGCGGTGTTCTCATCATAGAAAGCATAGCTGGCGTGGCCATTGGTGAGGGTCACGAAGGCGAGTGTGGTCGGGCGATCCGAGCGCGCGGCGCGGGCGACATCGACTTTAGAGGCCGAGAGCGTCTCGATGAGCTGGCGCCCGAAAAGATCAGTCGAGAGACCGGAGAAAAACCCTGTCGGCGCGCCAAGACGCCCCAAGGCAATCGCCGTGTTGAACACCGCGCCCCCCGAATAGGGCGCGAAGCCATGCTCGCCCAGCGTCGTCTCCCGCGGCAACATATCAATCAGCGCTTCACCGCAGCATAGGATCATCGGTGGACCTCCTCAGTATACGCAGGCCCCCTCGACCCGTTCGCGCTAACAATACACGGTTGCACGGCCATATATCAAGAGGCGTGATATATCTCCGGCGGGAGGAGGGGGGTGCTTTTAGGGCGCTTGCTGGCCGAGATAGGCAATCAACGCGGCTGCGATCAGCGCGGCGACGACGGCGAAGCCGATCTTCCACGCGGAATAGGGCCGCTCGCCCTGAACACTTCCTGTTTGGGCGTTGACGACAAAGCGGTAAGCACGGCCACGGTAGCGATAGGCGGCCGTCCAGACGGGCAGTAGGATATGTTTGAAGGTCTCGTCGGAGTAGCGCGTGTGGACCTGCGCCACGCGCTGCACATCGCCGCCGATATCGCGCCGTACATCGCTTTCGATCACGCGGGCCATATCGGCCTGCGCGAGATGGTGGCCCTCGCGCAGCTCGACCGTGTAGCCCTCTGCGTCAAACCCCGCCAGATAATCGCGGGCGTAGGGCGTGAGGGCGGAGAGATCCCATGGCCGCAGCCCGTCGATATTCTGCGCGGGCAGCGAGCGTGTCGCGTAGATCAGCACATCGTCAAAGGCGCGCGCCACACGGCCCTGTGCGGGCCGCCAGCGGATCTTGCGAACCTGCTCGGCGCGGCGCTCGGATCGGCCATTCACTTGCACGGTGACGTGGCGCGTCTCATAGTAATAATCCCCGCGCTGGCCTGTGTATTCAGAGCGGGTTGCTGCGTCGAATGTCCAGAACGGGGCGTAGATGCCGTTGAGTTTGCGGCCACGGCGCGCGTATTCAACCAGCCCGTTGGGCGCAAACCAGAGACGCCCGAGCCATTTGCCAAGTGCATCGCGCGCCTGTTTTTCGGTGAGTTGGAACGGGATCACCCCTTGCGGTTTGATCAGCCGTGTCACGCCCGTATCGGTTACAACGGGCGTGGCGCAGAACGGACATTGCGTCGCGTGTTGGTTGGCAGTCAGCTCGATCTGCGCGCCGCAACTGGGGCACGAAAGCGTGCGGTGCTCCTCCAGCTCTGCCTCGGGCAGATCGGCCCGCAGCGCGGACTCCAGATCCAGCTCGCGCAGGGTCCGCTGGCCGCGATGGATCGCGCCGGGGATATCTTGCACATGGCCGCAGTGATCGCAGACCAAACGCGTCTGGCCGGGGGCGAAGCGAAGATCCGCCCCGCAGGCCTCGCAGGGGTAATGGCTTTCAGCCGTCATGAACTGCGCGCCTTAACCCAGCGGTGGTGGTGGCGGGGCGATGGTGAAGAGCTGCGCGAGCTCGGTCACCTCTTCCGCTTTGAGCCATCCGCTCAGACCGGGGGTCCAGACGAGGGTATCGCGGGTGAGGCTGCCTTCCGAGACCATCCGGCCCAGATGGCCGCGCCCGAACGGGCCGGTGGCAGCACCATTTGCCGCCACATGCCAGACCTTTTCAACGGGCGGCGGCGGCGGAGCCGCAGGGGCTTGTTGCGGGGCTGCCCCATAGTTTTGTTGGCCGTGATTTTGCTGAGGCACGGCACCCCACGGGCCCGCTTGCGCGCCCCCGATTTGCGCCCCCATCGCCATCCCGAGGCCCGCACCGACGGCAGCGCCCATCGCGCCGCCCGCCGCCCCGCCGCCTGCGCCCAAGGCCTGCGCGGCGCTGAACTGGGTGTAGCGGTTCAAATCGCCCACGATCCCCATGGAGGTGCGTTGATCCAGCACCGCCTCAACCGCTTCGGGCAGGGAGATATTTTCGATGTAGAATTCAGGGATCGACAGGCCATAGCTCGCGATCACCGGATCAATCGCCTTGGCGATCAGCTTGCCCAGATCGGCTGTATTCGCCGCCATATCCAGCACCGGGATACCGGAGGAGGCCACAACACGGCTGACCTCCTGCACGATCACATTGCGGATCTGGAACGAGATTTCATCGGCGGTGAACTCGCCATCGGTGCCGACGATCTCGCCCATGAATTTCGCCGGATCGGTGATCCGCATCGCATAGGTGCCAAAGGCGCGGATCCGCACCGGGCCGAATTCGGGATCGCGCGCGATGATCGGGTTTTTCGTGCCCCATTTCAGATCGTTGAAACGGGTGGTGTTGAGGAAATAGACCTCGGATTTGAATGGCGATTTGAAGCCGTGATCCCAATGCTGCAGCGTGGTCAGAACCGGCATGTTATTGGTTTCGAGCTGATAGAGCCCCGGCCCGAACACATCCGCCAATTGCCCCTCATGCACGAAAACTGCCGCTTGCCCCTCGCGCACGGTGAGCTTCGCGCCGTATTTGATCGCATGGCCCTCACGCTCGAACCGCCAGACCATCGTATCACGGGTATCGTCGGTCCAATGGATGACGTCGATGAATTCACCGGTGAGAAAATCGAGAATACCCATGGGGGCCTCCTTAGCTGTCGCCGCCGAGAAGTTCGGTGGCAATGGACTGGACAATGGGGCGCGCCTCGGCCTCTTTCATCCCGGGTTTCAGGCGGGGATCGTAGAGCATTTTGAGGAGCATTTCGTCGTGGCGGGTGAGGAGGGCGAACTCCTCGCTATCGTTGAAGATGGAGGGGCGCGCGCGCAGGCTGTCATTGGCAAGGCCAAGGCCTTGGGCCAGCTCTTCATTGATACAGGCGCGTTTGAGGCGGTCAGGGTGTTCGGCGCGGATCACGGCAACGGCCTGCGTGTAAACAGGGGATTTGCCGTCCGAGAAGGAATAGACCACGCAGAGCGTTGAGGGCGGCAGCGAGGTGATTGCCTCGATCGTTCCCGCCGAAATGCCTTTGACCAAGCTGCTGAGCCGTGGCCCGAGGGCGCGGCGTTCGTCCTCATTGACGATGAACACCGTGAAGTTTCCGCCCCGATCCACGGTTTTGACGGGATGTTTCGAAACCCGCGCGAGGCGGCCCGCATAGGCGGAGATCAAGGCGCTATTGGCCGAACGATCGGCCGCAGAGACACTTTCCCCGTATTCGATCCGCATTTTGACAGGGGCTTCCCAGCGGCGCAGTTCCGAGACGCGCTCGCCTTGCGAAAGCCGCCCCTCGGCATTGCCATATTCATCGTATAGCGCGATTTTGACAAAATTCTCGACCAGTTGGCGCGCCCCGAAAGGCGCATCGCCGGGGGCAATATCCTCGCGCAGCAGCCCTTGCGACAAAAGCGTGTCTTGCAGCTTGCGGTAATAGGTCGATGTGGTCGAGCGCGCCGGAGTCGAGACCTCGGAGGGCGCGGTGGGCGGCCCGTTGGGCAGGCGGGGCGGCATGGCGGTATTCGCATCCTGCCCCTTGCGGGTGGGCGTCGGGTAGAACGGATTGTCTGCGCATCCCGTCAGAACAAGCGCCGCCGCGAAGACCAGCCCGAGGCGGCTTACGCGGCGCGCTGCAAAAGCGGCCCCCGCCAACGCGGCGGAGGTCTGTGAGGAAAGCATCCCCTGTTGAAGGGCTGTCTGGGCGCGCATGGCCGACCTGTCAGCCAGCGGCCACGCCCGAGGATCGGGCGCGTGCGGAGGCCAGCGTATCGCGCAGCTCGCCTTCCATTTTCTTGAGATCGGCCTCGGCCTGCGTGCGCCGCGCTTTGCCTTCATCGGCGATCCGCAGGCTGTCCTCAATGGTGGCGATCAACTCCGCATTGGCGGTTTTCACGGCTTCAATATCGAAGACGCCGCGCTCCATCTCTTCGCGGATGACGGTATTGGCCTCGCGCAGGTTCTTGGCGTTGGCCGTCAGCAGTTCATTCGTCAGATCATTCGCCGCGCGCACCGATTTGGCGGCCTCGGCGGAGCGTTGAATGGTCACCGCCTGCGCCAGTTGGGTTTCCCAAAGCGGCACGGTGTTGACCAGGGTCGAGTTGATCTTGGTGACCAGCGATTTATCGTTTTCCTGCACCAGACGGATCGAGGGCAGCGATTGCATCGTGACCTGGCGGGTGAGTTTGAGATCGTGGATCCGGCGCTCCAGATCATCACGCGCCGCGCGCAGATCGCGAAGCTCTTGCGCGCGCATCACCTGATCGGCCTCGGCTGCGGCTTGAACGGCGGCCTCCCGCGCGGGGATTTCACGCGTGTCGATCTCAGTCAGCTTGGCCTCGCCTGCGGCGATATACAGCCCGAGCTCATCGTAGAATTTCAGGGTTTTATCATAGAGCATATCGAGCGATTTGATGTCCTTGAGCAGCTTGTGCTCATGGCTCAGAAGGTCGTCGGTGACCTTGTCGATCTGGCCTTGCACCTTCTCAAACCGCGCGAGGAAGTTGGCGAAGGGGGCGGCGCGCCCGATCAGTTTTTCCCACCACGAGCGGCTGCGGCGCACGTCGAGTTCGGAAATCGAGAAGCCGCGGATCGTGGTGACGATCTTGCGCAGGCTGTCCCCCGCAGGCCCGACATCCTTATTCGTGACATCCGAGAGCATCGCTTGCGAAATGGTTTGCAACTCATTCTGCGCGCCAGATCCGAAATAGACGATGGAGCTGGTGTCGGTCATATCCAACTCGTTCATCCGGCGGCGGATTTCCTCGGCCATCGGGGCCTCGGCAGCATCGAGCGATGTCACCTCACCGCCCGGCTCTGGCAGGATCACCGCTGTTACAGCTTCGACTTCAGTCAGGGTCGCGGCGGCTTTTTCACGGGTGGTCTCGGTCATACTCGTCTCCTGATGGGGGGTCTTGGCGCGCGGCGCGAAGATCGTCGGGATGTCGGAATTGTTTTAGCGCATTGTCAATCGCGGTTTAAGTCGGAACGTGGGGCCAGCCCTTCACGGGCGAGGCGGTCGCGCAGCACTTCGATTTCCACATCAAGCCCCTCGCGATCATTCGCGAGCAGGGCCTTGGTGCGGGCGGTGAAGTTCCGCTCCAGATCGTCAAGCAGGGTCTCGTAATCTTGCCGCGCGCTTGCATCGGCGGTTTGCCCCCAGAGATCGGCGAATTTGATCGTCGCGTCGCGCGCGCCCTCCAGATAGATCCCGATGTAGCGCCGCGCCTGCGCCAGATCGGCGGGATCTTCCTCGACCACGCGGAACAGCTCGCGCGCATGGGCGGCAAAGCGATCCACGCGGGCCTCCAATTGGCGATCACGGGCGCGTTGAATTGCCTCTTTCATCGCGGTCAGGTGCTTTTCACCCTCCGTTACAATGCGGGCCACGCGGTCTTGTTGGAAGGTATCAATCCCCTCCATGCCCTTATCGCGCAGCGGGTCGGCCCCGAAGGCGAACAGCCCCAATGCGCTGCCCACAAGCCCGACCGTGATGGCCCCCGCGGGCCCCATGTCGGGCGCAGTGCAGGCAAGGCCGAGGCCCGCGCCGAAGATCAGCGCGCCGAAGATCTTGCGCGGGAAGGCTGGGCGGCGGGCAACACGGCGCGCGTCATAGGCGGCCTCGGCGCGCAGCCCCTCGCGCAGCAACATCGCCGCCAGCGCGATCAGCGCGAAACCGCCTAAGGTTCGCACCATAACCAGCGGCCCGTCGCCGAAACCTGACAGCAAAAGTGGTGCCGCGCAGAGCAAGATCCAGAACGGTCGCCCTTCCAGCGGATGGCGGGGTGGGGCGGGCGGTTGCGGCTTGCCGGCGGTCAGCGTGCGTTCGGATTGGGGATAGCCACTTTGCGTGCTCTCGCCGGACTTCGGGCTATTGGGGCTGAATTTTCCGCTAAAACGCTCTGCCATAAGTCACACGCCTCCCGTGAACGCGACCGTGAGGGTCAGCGCGAGGGCGAGATAGAAGGCGATCCGCCGCACAGCCGTTTTCGACATGGGCACCCCTTTTCCATAGGTAGATCCCGAAATGGGCTTGGGGAGGTTATAATACCTCTCGCGCGGCGCTGCCAGTGCCAAGCGGGGGAAAGCGGCGGGAGTTTTCCCCGTTGCCGGAGGGGCTTGGCCTTGGCACGGAGGAAGGCGTGCGGGCGGAACGGGGCCGGAGGTGGGGAGGCGGGCAAACGCAAACGGCGCGCCTCTGGAAAGAGACGCGCCGCAAAAAGATCTTTACGTGAGGAGCGGGTTAGCCGCGCGAGCCACCACCCGGTTTGCCGCCACGCGGTTTAAAGCCGCCGCCCGCAGGCTTATCGCCATGCGATTTGAACCCGCCCGCGCGACCGCCGCCCGCAGGCCCGCCATGCGAGCGCGCCCCGTGCGATTTAAAGCCGGGCTTGTCGCCTGTCGGCTTCGCACCGTAGCCGCCACGGGGTTTGTCCCCGTAGGATGGCTTGTCGCCGTAGGTTCCGCGCGGCTTGTCGCCATGGCTCGGCTTATCGCCGAAATCGCGGCGCGGGCGATCCCCGTAGGACGGCTTGTCGCCTGCCGGCTTCGCACCGAAGCCGCCACGGGGTTTGTCACCGTATGACGGTTTGTCGCCGTAGGTTCCGCGCGGCTTGTCGCCATAGCTCGGCTTATCGCCGAAATCGCGACGCGGACGATCCCCGTAAGAGGGTTTGTCGCCGAAATTCCCACGCGGCTTGTCGCCATAGGCAGGGCGCTCGCCCGATTGCGGGCGGTCAGCGCCGCGGTCGGATTTGCTCCAGCGCGATTTGCGCTCAGCCGCACCCGCGTCGTCACGCGCGGGGCGCGGCTTGTCGCCATAGCCGGGGCGGGCGGGCTTGTCACCGTAGCTGCCGCGCGGCTTGTCACCATAAGCAGGCTTGTCGCCGAAATCGCGACGCGGGCGCTCCCCGTAAGCCGATTTATCCTCGGAGGACCGGCGTGGGCGCTCCCCTGTCGGGCGTGCCCCGCGATCCGTGCCGCGATCATCGCCGATCATCTTGCCGCCGGGGCGTTCAAATTTGGCGCGTTCGGATTTGGGACCTTCAGCCCGGTTCGACCAATCGCGCGGCGCACCATCGTGGCGCGGATGGCTGGCGTCATAGCGCGACTGGCGCAGCGCCTGCGAGGCTTCGCGGCGCTCATGGCGGGATTCGCGGCCATCTTCCAAACCGTAGAGCAACCGATCCCCTAGCTGATCGCGCAGCATTTTTTTCTTGATCTCGGTCACATCCCCGGGGTTCATCTCATTGAGGCGGAACGGGCCGTAGGACACGCGGATCAGGCGGTTCACCATCAACCCGATCTCGTTCATCGCGCGGCGGATCTCGCGGTTTTTGCCCTCACGGATCCCCACGGTCAGCCAAGCATTCGCGCCCTGCTGGCGATCAAGGTCGATCTCCATCGGCTGGAATGCCTCGCCATCAATGGTGATCCCCGCGCGCAGCGGATCAAAGGCAGTGGTATCTGGGCGGCCATTCACGCGAACACGGTATTTGCGCAGCCAGCCCGTCTCGGGCAGTTCCAAACGGCGCTTGAGCCCGCCGTCATTGGTCAACAGCAACAGGCCTTCGGAATTCAAATCGAGGCGGCCCACGTTGAGAACGCGCGGCATACCTTCTGGCATCTCGTCAAAGACCGTGCGGCGGCCCTGCTCATCCTTCTCGGAGGTGATCAAGCCGAGCGGTTTGTAATAGAGCCAGAGACGGGTTTCTTGTGGCGCGTCGATGGCGCGGCCGTCGATGGTCACGCGGTCCGAGGGCAGGACGTTGAGCGCGGGGGTCGCAGCCTTCTTGCCGTTCACAGACACGCGGCCCTCCAAAATCATCTTTTCCGCGTCACGGCGCGATGCCACGCCGGAGCGGGCGATGACTTTGGCGATACGTTCGGGGGAGGTGGGGGCGTGCGGGATGTCGTCGTTCATCGATCAGATCCTTCAAGGGGAATGGGGCGCGCGAGTCGACTCGGGCGCGAAAGAGGTGCTGATAGCCTATCCGGCCCCCCGTGGGAAGAGGGCGTGGAAGGAGGGCACGGGAAGTGGGGGTGAAGAGACTTGCAGCGCAGCCCCGAAGAAGGGATGAAAGGGCATGACAAAGTTTCGCAGCTATATGGATCTTGCGCTGGAGGAAGCCCGCGCGGCGGGCGCACGCGGCGAGGTGCCCGTGGGCGCGATCGTTGTGGCCCCCGATGGCAGTGTTGCGGGACGCGGTGGCAACCGCACGCGCGAATGGTCTGATCCCACTGCGCACGCGGAAATCGTCGCAATCCGGCAGGCTTGCGCCACTGCCAATGGCGGGGCGGGCATAGAGCGCCTCATCGGCTATGATCTCTATGTCACGCTGGAACCCTGCCCGATGTGCGCGGCAGCGATTGCCAACGCGCGGATCGCGCGGCTTTACTACGGCGCGTCAGATCCGAAATCCGGCGGGGTGGAGCGGGGCGCGCGGGTGTTTGCCCATCCGCAATGCCATCATCGCCCCGAGGTCTATGACGGGATCGCATCGCGCGCGGCGGAAGATCTGCTCAAGGCGTTCTTCGCGGGCCGCCGCTAAAGGAGGGGCGCTGCCCCTCTTTGCCTTGCGGCAAATTCACCCCGGGATATTTCAGGCAACCAGAATTCGGGAGCCTAGGACTTTTCTTTCTGGTTGCCTGAAATATCCCGGGGGAGGCATTTGCTTGCAAATGACCGGGGGCAGCGCCCCCTCTCGCGGGTCCCGAAGCTCACAGAATGATTGGTTTCATCACCTCTGGCTCGATTACCTTCACCTGTGGCAGCGCCTCGATCAGGGCCGCGGCGGATTGTTCCAGAAGCGGGAAGGTTTTGTAATGGCAGGGGATGATGGTTTTGAAGTCGAAGTATTTCTTCGCGGCGAAGGCGGCGCGTTTCATATCCATGGTGAAATGCCCGCCCGCGCTCAGAATGCCGATATCGGGCTGGTGATATTCGCCCATCCAGCCCATATCGGCCATGATATCGGTATCGCCCGAAAGGTAGATCGTGTGGCCTTCGCCTGCGATCATATAGCCCGCCTCGGAGCCGCGATAGGCGGGGCCGTCCGGCGTGCCGAGTGAAGACGAATGGCTCGCATTCACCATGGTCACTTTCGCGCCATTCAGATCGACCGTGCCGCCCTTGTTGAAGCCGATCCCCTCAATGCCTTCTGCCTCTTGCCAGTGCGAGATCAGATCATAGATCCCGACGACGGGCAGGCCGTGTTCTTTCGCAATGGCGAGCGTATCGGACGCGTGATCGCCATGCGCATGGGTCAGCAGGATATGCGTCGCGCCTTTGAGGGCCGCCTCGCGTGTCTCGGCGCCCTCGGGAAAGGCAGGGTTGCCGCTGAGCCATGGATCAATCAGCAAAACGGCGGATTCGATCTCGACGCGGAAGCCGGAATGGCCGAACCAAGTGAGTTTCATGACGTGCTCCTATTGTAGCGGTCTGGTTTGGGGCGATGATAGCCCTGCGATGCCTTTGGGCAAGGGCGCTGCGGGCAAGGGGCGCTGAGGCAAGGAGGCGCTTGCGGGCAGTGGCGCTTGAAGTGGCGCGGGTTGCGCGATAAACCCCGAGCCAATTACCGGATACGGAGAGGCGCCATGTCGATTGACATCGAGACCGCCCGCAAAGTTGCGCATCTTGCGCGGATTGCGGTGCCTGAGGAAAATCTGCCCGAGCTTGCAGGCAAGCTGTCGGGGATTCTCGACTTTATGGAGCAGTTGAACGAGGTCGATGTGGACGGCATCGAGCCGATGACCTCGGTGACGCCGATGCGGCTGAAAAAGCGCAAGGATGTCGTGTCTGATGGCGGCTATCAGGAGAAAATCCTGAAAAACGCGCCCGACGCCCGTGAAGGGTTCTTTGCTGTTCCGAAGGTGGTCGAATGAGCCTGAATACTCTCACGATTTCAGACGCGCGCGACGCGCTGCGCAAGGGTGATGTCACCTCTGCAGAGATCACCGAAGCCTGCCTCACGGCGATTGAGGGCGCGGGCGCGCTCAATGTTTTCGTGCATAACACGCCGGAGATGGCGCGCGAACAGGCGAAGGCGGCGGATGCACGTATCAAGGCGGGCGATGCGCCTGCGATGTGCGGCATCCCTCTGGGGGTGAAGGACCTTTTCGCGGTCAAAGGCGTGCCGACGCAGGCCGGATCGCGGATCTTGGAGGGCTTCAAGCCGGAATACGAATCCACCGTAACCCAGAACCTTTGGGATGCGGGCGCGGTGATGCTTGGTAAGGTCTCGATGGACGAGTTCGCGATGGGCTCCTCCAATGAGAGCGCCTGCTACGGCCCTGCGATCAGCCCTTGGAAAATTGATGATCGCCACCTCACGCCGGGAGGCTCTTCGGGCGGCTCGGCGGCGGCCGTCGCGGCGGACCTGTGTCTGGCAGCGACGGGCACCGACACCGGCGGCTCGATCCGCCAGCCTGCGGCTTTCACCGGCATTGTCGGCATCAAGCCGACCTATGGCCGCGTCTCGCGCTGGGGCGTTGTGGCTTATGCTTCCTCGCTCGATCAGGCAGGGCCGATGACGAAATCGGTGCGCGATGCGGCGATCATGCTGGGGGCAATGGCCTCCGCCGATCCGAAAGATTCGACCAGCGCCGAGATTCCGGTGCCGGATTTTGAAGCGGCTTTGACGGGTGATATTCGCGGCAAGAAAATCGGTATTCCGCGTGAATACCGCGTGGATGGCATGTCGGCGGAGATCGAGCAACTCTGGGCCAATGGCACCGCGATGCTCAAAGACGCGGGCGCGGAGATTGTCGATATCTCGCTGCCCCATACCAAATACGCGCTGCCCGCGTATTACGTGATCGCGCCTGCGGAGGCCTCCTCCAACCTCGCGCGCTATGATGGGGTGCGCTATGGCCACCGCGCCAAGCTGGCGGCGGGCGAGGGCATTGACGACATGTATTCGCGCACCCGCGCCGAGGGCTTTGGCCCCGAGGTGCAGCGCCGGATCATGGTCGGGGCCTACGTGCTCTCGGCGGGGTTCTATGACGCCTATTACAACCGCGCCCGTAAAGTGCGCGCGCTGATCAAGCGGGACTTCGAGCAGGCCTTCGCGGCAGGCGTTGATGCGATCTTGACGCCCGCGACCCCGTCCTCGGCTTGGGGGATCGGTGAGAAGGGCGCGGCAGATCCGGTGGAGATGTATCTCGAGGATATCTTCACGGTGACGCTCAACCTCGCGGGGCTGCCCGGTGTGGCGGTGCCTGTGGGGCTGGACAGCAAGGGCCTGCCGATGGGGCTGCAACTGATCGGGCGACCGTGGGAGGAGGGCGACCTTCTCAATCACGCGCTTGTTTTGGAGCAAGCGGCAGGTTTTTCGGCAAAACCGTCGAAATGGTGGTAAAACAAGGGGCCCTCGCAGATGCGGGGGCCTTTTTAGAACGGGCCCTGTGAGAGGCTCGGTCAATATGAGATGCGGTTACGATGAGGTTTGATCCGATGCGGCAGATGTTCTTCCCGATGGTTATGATTCCGGTTCTGGCTTTGGCCGCCTGCGGTGGGCCAGAGATCCCCGAAAGCGGGGCGCAGGCGGGCGTCGGCTTTGGGGATTATCAAAGCTATCTCAAGCAGCGCGAAGCCGCTTTGACCAATGGCGGGGCAGCCCCTGCGCCGATGGGCACGGCCACCGTCGCCAATGCGGGCGCGGCCATCGGGGCGGAAGCGGTTGCGACCACCTCGCTCGGCAGCACCAGCCCCTCCGCGCCGCTGCCTGCGTCGATCCTCGCCGCCGTGCCAGGTGGGCCGATGGGCCAGACGCCTGCGCCCGTGCAGCCTGTGGGGCAGCCTCTCGGCCAATCTGTGGGGCAGCCGCTGGGCGCGCCGCTTACCACCTCGAGCACTTTGGGCACTGTTAGCAATACCTCCGCCGCGCCGATGGCGCCGCCGCCTGTGACGCATAGCGCGGGCATTTCAGACGAGAACAGCTTTGACGCGGTCGCGGGGCGCGAGACCATTGCCTCCGACAAAGAACGCCTCGCGCAGATGCGGGCGAATTACCAGCAAGTCACCCCGACAGCCCTGCCGAGCCGTTCAGGCGATACGGGGATCAATCTCGCGAGCTATGCGCTGAGTGCGAATAACACGCTGGGCCAGTCCGTGTATGCGCGCGGCGGGATGCACCTGACCTCGAGCGAGCGCGCCTGTGGGAAATTTGCCTCGCCGGATCTGGCGCAGCGGGCATTTTTGCAGGCTGGCGGGCCGCAAAAAGACAGCAAGAACCTTGATCCTGATGGCGATGGCTTCGCCTGTTCGTGGGATCCGCGCCCGTTCCAAGCCGCCCGCGCGCAGTAGGGCGCTGGTATGGGCTCGGTGATGCGCTCTCCCAATTTCGGGCCGCGCCGCGACGGGCTTTTGCCCGAGCTGGTGGTGGTGCATTACACCGCGATGCAAAGCTGTGACGCGGCGGGCGCGCGGCTGTGTGATCCTGCGGCGGAGGTCTCCGCGCATTGGCTGATTGGCGAGGATGGCACGTGCCATGCGCTGGTCGAAGAGGCGATGCGGGCTTGGCATGCGGGGGCCGGATCGTGGCAAGGGCGGGGCGATGTGAATTCGCGCTCCATCGGGATCGAGCTGGCCAATCGCGGCACGCATCCGTTTTCCGCGCCGCAAATGGCCGCGCTGGAGGATCTCTTGCGCGGGATCCTATCGCGCTGGGGAATCGCGCCTGAGGGGGTGATCGGCCATTCCGATATGGCACCGGGGCGCAAGATTGATCCCGGCCCGCGCTTTGACTGGCGCAGGCTTGCGCTTCAGGGGCTTTCTGTTTGGCCCGAGGATGTGGCGGCCGATATTCCGGCCGATCCGCAGGTGTTTACCGCTCTCGCGCAGAGTTTTGGCTATCCCGAAGGCAATTTTGAGACGGTTCTAGAGGCCTTTCGCTTGCGGTTCCGGCCTTGGGCTTCGGGGCCGCTAAGCGCGCAGGATATGGCGATCATTGCCGATCTCGCGGCGCGGTTCGGGGGGGATGGCGATCAATGGCGCTCTGCCTGAGCCTGCGCAGGTGCCGCAACGAGAGAGCCCATTGACCGATCCGCGCGCGCCGCGTAACAGGGCGCTTGCGCGGATGGCTGGATGACCGCGGGTCCTCATAGGTCTGCTTTTGTAGATACCTGAGGGCGCGAGGAAAGTCCGGACTCCATGAAGGAACGGTGCCGGGTAACGCCCGGCGGGGGTAACCCTAGGGAAAGCGCCACAGAGAAGAGACCGCCCTGTCGCCCGAGCGAAATCCGCGTAAGCGGCTGTGCGAGGGATCCGGCAGGGTAAGGGTGAAACGGTGGGGTAAGAGCCCACCGCGGGACTGGCAACAGGACTGGCATGGCAAGCCCCACCGGGAGCAACGCCGAATAGGGATCTCGCGCGGGACGCAAGTCACCGTAGGGGGCCTTCGCCCCGAGAGATCCGGGTTGGCAGCTAGATCCTGCGAGCAATCGTAGGGCAAGAGGAATGGTCATCCAGAGGGGGCAACCCCTTGGACAAAATCCGGCTTACAGGCCGTCCGCGCAAATTCCCCTTCTCATTAATCCTGCAGATTGCCCTCCTCGGGGGAAATCCGCCGTGGGTGAAACCCATCGATTTTCCCCTGTTGGCTCAGCGTCACATTCATGCAGTATGAGGGCAGAGCCGCGTTTTGCGGGCAGGGAAGGGGATGTTGAGATGAGTTTTGTAAAAACATTGGCGACATTGGCAGTCGGTTTTGCGGCGGCGAAAGGTGTCGAGAAGTTCCGCCAAGCGGGCGGGGTTACGGGCATGAAGGACGCGCTGCGCGGTGCGAGCACGGGTCAAAACGGCATGGCCGATCAGATGGGCGCGATGGCGGATAAATACGGCGTGCCGGGCGGGGCGGATGCGGTGCGCGATATGTTCGCGAAATTCTCCGGCACGGCCCTGCAGGCGACGGAGGCAACCGAGGCGGGTCTTGGCTCGATGATGGCGGCGATGACGGGAGCTGCGGCCACGGGCGCGAAATCGGTCTCGGATATGATGGGCGCTGTCACGGCGGGCACGCCCGTCAACGCGATGATGGAAGAAAACGCCAAGCTGATGATCCGCGCGATGATCCAAGCGGCGAAGGCCGATGGCGAGATCGACGCCGAGGAGCGCGCGAAGATCCTTGATCACCTCTCCGATGCGTCGGACGAGGAGATGGCCTTCGTGCAAGCCGAACTCAACGCGCCCTTGGATGCGGCGGCATTGGCGGCGTCCGTGGGCGATGCGAGCAAGGCGCAGGTCTATTCGGCGGCGCTGATGGCGATCACCGTCGATACCGAGGCCGAGCGCACCTATCTCAAAGCGCTGGCGCGTGGCCTGATGCTCGACGATGCCAGCGTCGCGCAAATCCACAAAACGATGGGCAAGCCTGCGCTTTAAGCGCGGTCTGCACACGGGCCTTGCCGCATAGGGGGTGAGGCGCGTTTCGTGCCGAAAACGGCGGGCGCGGCCTCTCCCTAGGGCGCGCCCGCTGCGGGTTTTGCGATTCCTTTGCGCTTCTCGGGAAAATTTGCACTTTTGCGGTGCGAGGGCTGTTGACTCTGGACGTGGCAACAGTAAAAGGCGGGACCAACGAATTTGCGGGCACATGGGTGCCTTGTCTAGGAGACTTGAAAATGGCGAAGCCGACGACGATCAAGATCCGTCTGAACTCGACGGCGGGCACCGGGCACTTCTATGTGACCAAGAAGAATGCCCGCACCATGACGGAAAAAATGACCGTGAACAAATATGATCCGGTTGTGCGTAAGCACGTTGAATACAAAGAAGGCAAGATCAAGTAAGATCTGCATCTTTAGCGTTCAAAGGCCGCTCCTTCGGGGGCGGCCTTTTTCGTTTTAGGTGGCGCGGGTCTGTGTCTGACATCGGTGCCATGCCCGCAGGTGGTGGCAATGGGGCAAGGCGCCCCTCAATGCAACCGCCGCTCTGGATGTGTCACCCGCGCGAGGCGCAGTCGCCATTTCTGCAGCTCTGCCTCCATATGCGGATCATCGGAGATATCGATGGCGGTCTGGCGCTTGTCGATCTCGGCGAGCTGCGTGAGGCGGGTTTTTGCGGTGTTATACTGCTCGATAAGGTTGATCCAATGCGCGCCGCTGGCCTCGTCCAGCGCGATCTCAATATCCGCGACCTCGCGGCGTAGGGCCTTGAGGGTGATGGCCCGTTCCGCGCGCAGGCCGTGACGGGTGGCAATTTCGCACTCTAACCGACCGATAAAATCCCGAATTCCTTGGATCTTGCATTCAAGGTCGCGATCTTGGCGGGGGTGCTGTCGGTTGCTGGTAAAGAGCAATGCGGGGGCGCTCGCCGCTGTGTGGGGGGGGGGGCCTCTCCGCGCTGCGAGGATCTCCAGAGTATGCGCGACCTGCTCCGCCCTGCTTTTTACAGGCGCGCCCTTGCGTCGGTTCCGCGCGGCTGCGAGCGTCGCAAGGAGGCGATGCGCGCGGATCGGAAGCGCCGTGGATGTTGGCGTGGGTGTTAGCGTGGGCGGGGGCAGGTCCGGTGATAGGGGCGCGGGGCCCGCGGTTTCAGATGCGCGCAGCCGTATCGGCTGCGTGGTAGAGTCACGGGGGCCGTGCGCTTGGGACGGGGTTTCCGTGCGGTGCTTGGGCTCCTCTGGCGTCAGGATCGAGGGAATCATGTGTTAGCCTTTCTGGCAGGTCGATAGCTTGAACCTGCATCGGATCCGTTTCCAGAGAGTTAAGGCGCGGCAATGGTGGCGTTTTTTCTGTGTCAGCGGGTCAGCTCAAAAATCCGGTTTACAATGTTGAGTGTTTCCATCAATTATTCGTCAAAATCTGAAAGATTGCGGAGAATAGGTATGATGTTGCGGACAGGGACGGCCGGAAAACTTCTGGCGACGACAATTCTGGCGCTGAGCGCCTTTGCCGGGGCGGCGCAGGCTGAGGCTGTCGATGAGGCGGCTGTCGTCGCGCATTACGCCGAGATTGGCGCGGCGGGCTACGCGGATTCGCTGACCACGGCGCTAGCCTTGCAAGCCGCCGTGGACGCCTTCCTCGCATCGCCCTCCGCCGAGACGCAGGAGGCCGCGAAGGCGGCTTGGGTCGCGGCCCGCAAGCCCTATCTGCAAACAGAAGCCTTCCGCTTCGGCAATCCGGTTGTCGATGAATGGGAGGGCCGCGTGAATGCTTGGCCGCTCGATGAGGGCCTGATCGACTATGTCGATATGGGATCGGCAGCGGTGAATGAGGAGAACGACTATGCGCTCCTCAACGTGATCGCCAATCCCTCCGTCACCATCGGCGGCACGAAAGTGGATGCGACCGCGATCACGCCCGACCTTATCGCAGGCACGCTACACGAGGCGGAAGGCATCGAGGCGAATGTGGCTTCGGGCTATCACGCGGTGGAATTCCTGCTCTGGGGGCAGGACCTCAACGGGACAGAGGCGGGCGCAGGCGCGCGCTCTTATACCGATTACCTTCAGGGTGAGGGCTGCACCGGCGGCAATTGTGATCGCCGCGCGGCCTATCTCAAGGCGGTGACCGATCTCTTGGTGACGGATCTGGCCGAGATGTCGGATGCGTGGAAAGAGGGCGGTGCTGCGCGCGAGATCGCGGTGAATGAGGGCGGGGTGAAGGCGATCCTGACGGGGCTTGGCTCGCTGTCCTACGGTGAGCTGGCAGGCGAGCGGATCAAGCTGGGCCTCATGCTGCACGACCCCGAAGAAGAGCAGGATTGCTTCTCCGATATGACGCACCTGTCGCATTACTACGATGGTTTGGGCATCCAGAACGTCTACACGGGCCGCTATACCCGCGTGGATGGCACGGTTCTGGAGGGGCCTTCGGTGTCCGATCTGGTGGCCGAGCACGCGCCGGAGGTGGATACTCAACTCACGACAGAATTGGCGGCTTCAGTTGCGGCGCTGGACGAGATGAAAGCGGCAGCCGAAGGCGGCATGGCCTATGATCAGATGCTCGGCATGGGCAATGAGACGGGCGCGGCAATCATCAACAAAGCCGTGGATGCGCTGGTCGCACAGACCCGCTCGATTGAGCGCGCGGTGACGGCACTGGGCACCGAGATTGAGCTGGAAGGCTCGGACAGTCTCGATAATCCTGACTCGGTGCTGCAGTAAGCGCCAGCCATGCGGCAGTTTAAGCGCGCAGGGCGGATCGGGGCGGCGCTTGCGGGCGCGGCGCTGATTGGCGGACAGATGACGGGGGTGGGCTTTGCGGAGCCCGCCCCCGTTTCGGTGCCAACCGCAAGCCTTGACGGGCTGGAGGCGGAAATGGGCCGTGCGCTGTTCGAGAAGCTCTGGGTCGCGGCCCCGAGTTCGACCAAAGGCTCCGATGGGCTGGGGCCGCTGTTCAACGCGCGCGCCTGTTCCAATTGCCATGAGGGCGGCGGGCGCTCTTACCTTCCAGTTGCAAGCGGCACCGCTGCTATCGCGGCTCCAATCGGAACGGTTGTAAAATTTACGGGCGATCATGGCCATTCGCGCTTCGGTCTGCAGCTGCAGGATCGTGCAGTGACGGGGCTCGCGGGGGGGGCGGGCGGTCTCGCGCCGGAGGGGGCCTTGGCGCTGCGCTATCAGATGGAGGCTGTGGCGCTGGAGGATGGCACGCAGGTCTCCCTGCGCCGTGTGATGCCGCAGATCCGCGGAGAGGCGGCGGAGGTGCCGCAGATCCGCGGAGAGGCGGCGGAGGTGCCGCAGATCCGCGGAGAGGCGGCGGAGGTGCCGCTGACGGCGCTCTCGCTGCGGGTCTCGCCGCCGCTCTTCGGTGTCGGGCAGATCGCCGCGATCCCCGAGGCTGAGATCAGAGCACAGGCCGACCCTGACGATACCGATGGCGATGGGATTTCGGGTCGCCTCGCGGAGGCGTTTTCGCCCGAACTGGGCCGCGTGGCGCTGGCGCGGTTCGGTTGGCGTAGTGGCGCGGTGACCCTGAAAGATCAGACTGCACAGGCGTTCTTTGTAGATATGGGGCTGTCCTCGCCGCTGTTTCCCGATCCGCAGGGCGATTGCCTGAGCTGCGCAGGGATGCCGCATGGCGAGGATGCCGGCCTGCGAGACGGGCGCGAGGTCTCCGCCTCGACGCTCGATCTGGTGGTGCGCTATCTGACGGATCTGCCTGTCACAACAGGTGCTGGCGGGGATAATGAGGGCGCAGCGCTGTTCGCGCAGGCGGGATGCGGGGCATGCCACCGCGCGCAGGCCTATTCAAACGGCGCGCGGCCCTATAGCGATTTCCTGCTGCACAATATGGGGGCCGATCTCGCGGATGGTGGCGGGGCCGAGTGGCGGACCACGCCGCTTTGGGGGCTGGGCGCCTCGGGCGGAGATGCAGGCGGCTCTGCTGGCGGCGGCTATCTGCATGACGGGCGCGCCCTCACAATCTTGGAAGCGGTGCTTTGGCACGGTGGTGAAGCGCGCGCGGCGCGTGATAGGGTCGCGGGGATGACGGCGGCGCAGCGCGCGGCCTTGGTGGACTATTTGAGGAGCCTGTGATGAGCGGCAAGAGCGTGCGAAACAGTCTGGCGGGCGGGATTGCCCTTTTGGCGCTGACGGCAGGGGCGGGGTTCGCCGATGTGCGCGACGTGGTGGAGCGCCAGATCCTGCCGGGGTTCACGGCATTTGATAGCGCCGCGCAATCGCTCGCCGAGGCGGCAACGGCTGATTGCTCCGCGCAGAATCTGCAAGCCCCGTGGAACGCCGCTTTTGACGCATGGCTCAAAGTGCAGCACTACCATATCGGCCCTTCCGAGGCAGGCGGTCGGGCGTTGACCATCGCCTATTGGCCGGATCCAAAGAACCTCGGCGCGCGGCAAATGGCGGCGATGCTCAAGGCGCAGGATCCGGCGATTGCAACGCCTGAGGGGATGGCGCAGGTCTCGATTGCGGCGCGGGGCCTCTACGGGATCGAACGGATCCTCTACGGCGATGCCTATGCGCAGGGCGATTACGCTTGCGATCTGGTGCGGGCGATGAGTGCCGATCTCGCGGCAACCTCCGCTGGGTTGTCGCGGGATTGGGTCGCCTATGCGCCCGAGCTTTTGAGCGCGGGCGAGGCAGGGAACACCACCTATCACTCGGTCTCCGAGGCGCGTCAGGCGCTCTTCACGCAGCTTTTGGTCGGGATTGAGTTCAATGAAGGCACGCGGCTCGGACGGCCGTTGGGCAGCTTTGATGCGCCGCATCCCGAGCGGGCCGAGGCCTTGCTGGCGCATCGGGCGCAGCGCAATCTGACGCTTTCCACAGCGGCGCTTGGCGAGCTTGCGCAGGATCTGGCGGAGACGGAAGCGCAACCCGATGCCGCGCCCGATGTTGTGCCCGTGACCCGCGCCGCGTTCGAGCGGGTGGCGACGCTGCTCGAGAAACTGGACGATCCCGATTTCGCAGGTGTCGCGGACCCGAGCGGGCGGCTCAAGATCGAGATCTTGCAGCAAGCGGTGATCGCGGCGGGCGATGCGGCGGAGGCGGAGATCGGCAAAGCCTTCGGTGTTTCGGCAGGGTTCAACTCTGCGGATGGCGACTGAACTGGAGGCACAATTATGAGACGGCGGACCTTCCTCGCGTCGCTCGCGGCGGCAACAAGCCTCGCGCAGAGCGGTTGGGCGGCGGCGGGCAGCCCCGCCTTCCTCGCGGCGGCGCGGCTGCCTGCGGGCGATTACGCGGTGCTTGGGCTGACGGGGCAGGGCGAGGAAATCTTCCGCCTTGCGCTGCCCGCGCGCGGCCATGCGGGCGCGGCCCACCCAAACCAGCCCATCGCCGTGGCCTTCGCGCGCCGACCCGGCGTGTTCGGTTTGGTGATTGATTGCGTCCACGGCGCGGTGATCGCGCAGTTGGAGCCGCCAGCGGGGCGGCAGTTCAACGGGCATGGGGCGTTTTCCTCCGATGGCACGCGGCTTTACACCTCCGAAGTGGTCGCGGAAGGCTCTGAAGGCCGGATCGGGGTGTGGGAGGTCAGCACGTGGCGGCGGATCGCGGAATTCGCGAGCCATGGCATCGGCCCGCATGAGATTTTGCGTCTGCCGGATCGCGAGGATCTGGTGATCGCCAATGGCGGCATCCAGACGGACCCCTCGGATCGCACCCCGCTGAACCTTGAGACAATGCGCCCGAATCTGACCTATCTGAGGGCGACGGGGGAGGTGCTGGATCAGGTCGAGCTGCCCGATCTCGCGCAGAACTCGATTCGCCATCTCTCGGTGCGCGGTGATGGTTTGGTGGGTTTTGCGATGCAATGGCAGGGCGATCCGTTTGAGGCGGTGCCGCTTTTGGGGCTGCACCGTCTCGGGCAGGCCCCGCAGCTTTGCGAGCCGCTCATTGGCGAAGAGCTTGCGATGAAGGGCTACGCCGGATCCTGCGCGTTCTCGGCCTCGGGGGAGCATGTAGCGATTTCCTCGCCCAAAGGCGGGCGGGTGCAGATCTATGCGGCCTCGGGTGAGGCGGTCTCTTCCGCCGCGCTGGCGGATGTTTGCGGGCTTGGCCCTGCCGCGGGCGGCGGGTTCACCGCCACAGATGGCTTTGGGGGAACCGCGTTGATCCAAGCCGAGGGGGCAGGGCTGGCGCGCGTCACCGCAGGGGCAAAGAACGCGGTCGCCTTCGACAACCATCTCATAGCGCTTTGATTTCGGCGGTTTTGGCGGGTGGCAGGCGTTACCGCGCCCGCGCCTGCCAAAGGCTTTGCGCCCGCGCGTAAGCCGCCGAATGATCCAAGCCCTCCAGCATCCCGAGCGCTAATGCTGCGGTGCCCAGCACGATATTCAGGGCAAATTCATCCGTAAGCGTGCCAGACCAGAGCGCGCCAAGCGCGGAGGGATCACTCGCGCCATCTGCGGCCTCGGACATCCGCTTCGCACCGCGCATCAGCGCAGGGGCGGTGCCATCAAAGGGCGCGCCATTCGCCAGCCCCATCAGCTCGACCGCCTTATTGGGTTGCCGTTCAAACTCGCCGCCGCCGCCTTTGAGAACGCGGAGATTTTGCTCGCCCAAGGCCAGTGCGCCATCTTGTTGCAGCCCGCGGTAAGGCGGGTGGAACACGCCTTGCACCTGGGCACGGGCCCCGCAGGGGTTTAGTGCGCGCAGCGCGGTGTTGACGGGCGAGCGCAGGCCCAGATGTTCGCGCAGCGCGAGCAGGTCAACGAAGCGTTGATCCAGCGCGTCGAGCGGCACGTAGACGAGATTGGTGAGATCCAGTGCCGCTTTCGCGGCCTCGGGCGTCTTCGCCCGTGCGATCCCTGCGATGCTGAGGGCGGGCGGCAGGGCGGCGGCGGCGGATTGATGCGAGTTCAGCCCGTGCAGCACAATCCGGTGCCCCGCCGAGGCGGTGAGCTTCGCGGCCAGCAAGAACCACGGCAGACCGCGTGATTTTCCCGCGGCATAGGACGGCCAATCGAGATCGGGTGCCAGCGCGCGCCACGCGGGGATGCGCGCCCGCATTGCCCGCACAATCCCCGCGATCTCGTCGCCATTCTCGGACCGATAGCGCCAAAGCATCAACAACGCCCCCACCGCCTCGGGGGCTGCGCGGCCCTCGAGCACGATGGTCATCGCGTCCTGCGCTTCCTCCGCCGTCAGGTGCCGTGATTTGCTGGGGCCACGGCCCAACTGCTGCACATAAGGCGCGAGTGAGGCGGCAGGCGTAAACCCGCCCGCATCCTGCGCGGCGTCAGTGGGGGCGTTTTCGGTCATATGCAGGCCTTGCGATGGGGTTTGCGCGAAGAGGATGAGCGCGCAGCCTCTCATGTCAAACGCGCTGCCGCAAGGCCGACAGCATGAGGCAAAACGAATGCCGCGCTTGCGTCATATTGAGTGTTCATCGAGGGGGGAGGATGGTGCTGTGAGAGAGGATTGAACTCTCGACCTCACCCTTACCAAGGGTGTGCTCTACCACTGAGCTACCACAGCATCCTTATGTCGTCAGTGCCAGTGCCAGTGCTAGGCTGTCTCTGTCGACCGTGGCGGGGATTTAGACGCAAACTCGCGGGGGTGCAAGAGCAAATTCACACGAAATCTGGACCCTTTTCCAAACACCCGCTAGAGAGGGCGATATGAACGAGACATCTGGCAAGAAACACGGCTCTCAAACGGCTCCGCGCAAGGGCGGCGGCGCGGCGGCGGAGCGTGAGGCGCGGCTGAAAGCGGCGCTTCGGGCCAATCTCCAACGCCGCAAAGCGCAATCGCGCGGGCGGGCAGAGGAAGAGGCGGAGGAAGATCTGCCGGATGAGGGCGAGATTTCGGGGCAACCCGAGCAAGACGTATAAAACGCGCTGGTGATAGGGCGCATAACAAATGACGAATTAGAGGCGGGCGCGAGAGATGGACCAGATCATTGTAAAAGGCGGCGGGGAGCTCAACGGGGTGATTCCCATCGCAGGGGCCAAAAACGCGGCGCTGACGCTGATGCCCGCGACCTTGCTGACGGAAGAGCCGCTGACGCTGACCAATGCGCCGCGCCTCTCCGATATCAAAACGATGACAGAGCTTCTGGGCTCGCTCGGCGCGGAAGTCGCCGCGATGCAGGGCGGCAAAGTACTCGCGCTGTCGTCGCATAACATCCACAACCACACCGCCGATTACGATATCGTGCGCAAGATGCGCGCGTCGATTTTGGTGCTGGGCCCAATGCTGGCGCGCGATGGTCATGCGGTTGTATCGCTTCCGGGCGGCTGCGCGATTGGCGCGCGACCCGTGGATTTGCATCTCAAAGCGTTTGAGGCGATGGGCGCGGAACTGGATCTGCGCGATGGCTATGTGCATGCGAAAGCCCCCGGCGGACGCCTGAAAGGCGCGCAGATCAACTTTGATTTCGCCTCCGTGGGCGCGACTGAAAACGCGCTGCTGGCGGCGACGTTGGCCAAGGGCACGACGGTCATCAACAATGCCGCACGTGAGCCGGAAATCGTCGATCTGGCGCAATGCTTGCGCAAAATGGGCGCGCAGATCGAAGGCGAAGGCACCTCCACTATCACCATTCAAGGCGTTGAACGTCTGGGCGGGGCGACACATGCGGTGGTCACTGACCGGATCGAGCTGGGCACCTATATGCTCGCGCCGCTGGTCTGCGGCGGCACGGTGGAATGTTTGGGCGGCACGATCGATCTGGTCGGTGCGTTCTGCGAAAAGCTGGATGCGGCAGGCGCGAGCGTAGAGCAAACCGAGACTGGCCTCAAAGTTTCGCGCAAGAATGGCCGGATTCAGGCGGTGGATGTCACGACCGAGCCGTTCCCCGGGTTCCCGACCGATTTGCAGGCGCAGATGATGGCGCTGCTGTGCACCGCTGAGGGCACCTCGGTGCTGGAAGAAAAGATCTTCGAGAATCGCTTCATGCATGCGCCGGAACTGATCCGTATGGGCGCGAAAATTGATGTGCACGGCGGCCACGCCACGGTGACGGGCGTCGATAAGCTCAAAGGCGCGCCGGTGATGGCGACCGATCTGCGGGCCTCTGTCTCGCTGATTCTCGCGGGTATGGCGGCGGAGGGCGAAACCGTGGTGAGCCGCGTCTATCACTTGGATCGCGGCTATGAGCATGTCGAGGACAAGCTTTCTGCCGTGGGTGCGGTGATTGAGCGGGTCAAAGAGGGCTGACCCCTAAAAAATCGGGCCTTCCTTCCTATATCGGGCAGGAAGGCAAAACCGGCGATGATCCAAAGGGGATAGCGATGGCTGATGCAAAGTTTGAAGACGGCGAGCGCGGCGCGCTGGCGCTGATGGCGCAAGGCCCAGAGGATCTCGCGGTCATCTCGACACTGGTGCAAGATGCGGTGCTGACGGCGGCGGATATGCGCTGGGATCCCAAAGCGCGGCGGCTGGTGCTGTTACTCAATCGGTTCCGCTGGGAAGACCAAACAGCCGCGCAGCGCGCGGGAAGGCCCTATGAGCGGGTGCGGGCCTTGCTGATTCTCTCCGATGTGACGAAAATTGCGGGGCAGGGGATCACGAAGGGCGATTCCGATACGGTCCTGTCGTTGCTCGACATCACATGGGAGCAAGGCGCGGAATGCACAGGCCGGATCCTGTTGACCTTCGCGGGCGATGGCGCTTTGGCGGTCAGCGCGGAATGCCTGAATGTTGATCTGCGCGATGTGACGCGGCCCTATGCCGCGCCTTCGGGAAAAGCGCCAAATCACGGCGAGAGCTGAAATCGGGGTGCCTCCGGCGGGGATATTTGAGCTCTCTGGAAGGCATTTTCCACAGAGTCTAAATATCCCCGCCGGAGGCATTGGCCTGAACTGAGAGGCGAAACGGTCTGTCCTGCTTGCAGGGCGCGCGCCAAGGCCTTAATCCGGTGTCAAAGGAGTGCCCGATGCCGCAATTTCTCGATGTTCAGGATGCCGATTTCGAGGCACGTTTTGCAGCCCTTTTGGGGATGAAGCGCGAAGATAGTCCCGACGTCGATGCGACGGTGGCGGGGATTATTGCGGATGTGCGCGCGCGCGGCGATGCCGCGGTGATTGAGATGACCTCGAAATTCGACAAGCTGGATCTGACGCCGGAGACGCTGGCGTTTTCACGCGAAGAGATCGAAGCGCAGATCGCGACAGTGCCGCCAACTGAGCGTGCAGCGCTGGAATTGGCGGCGGCGCGGATCAAGGCCTATCACGCGCGGCAAATCCCGCAAGATGATATGTGGCAAGACGAGACAGGGGCCACGCTTGGCTGGCGCTGGACGCCGGTTTCGGGGGCGGGGCTCTATGTTCCTGGCGGGCTGGCGAGCTACCCTTCCTCGGTCTTGATGAATGCGATTCCCGCCAAGGTGGCGGGCGTAGAGCGGCTGGTGGTTGTCTGCCCGACGCCGAACGGCGTTGTGAATCCGCTGGTTTTGCTGGCGGCTGAGATCGCGGGGGTCGATCAGGTCTACCGGATCGGCGGCGCGCAGGCGGTGGCGGCGCTCGCCTACGGGACCGAGAGGATTGCGCCGGTGGATAAGATTACCGGCCCTGGCAACGCGTTTGTCGCGGCGGCGAAGCGGCGGGTGTTTGGCAAGGTCGGGATTGATATGATCGCCGGCCCATCCGAAATCCTCGTGATTGCAGATAAGGATAACAATCCCGATTGGATCGCGCTCGACCTGCTGTCGCAGGCGGAACATGACGCGAGCGCGCAATCGATCTTGATCACCAATGATGCGGGGTTCGGCCAAGCTGTCGCGGCGGCGGTCGAGGCGCGGTTGGAGACTTTGGAGCGCCGCGCGATTGCGGGCGAGAGCTGGCGCGATTTCGGCGCGGTGATCGTGGTGCGCGATCTGGCGCAGGCGGCGGCGCTGTCGAATCGCGTGGCGCCCGAGCATCTCGAGCTCTGCGTCGCGGACCCGGAGGGTTTGAGTGCGCAGATCACCCATGCGGGGGCGATTTTCCTTGGGGCCTACACGCCCGAAGCGATTGGCGATTACATTGGCGGGCCGAATCACGTCCTGCCGACGGCACGCTCGGCGCGGTTCTCCTCCGGCCTCTCGGTACTCGATTTCGTCAAGCGCACGACTTTGGCGAAAATGACGCCCGCAAGCCTGCGCGCCATTGGCCCTGCGGCGGAAGTGCTGGCCAAATCCGAATCCCTACAGGCTCACGGGCTTTCCGTGCGTGCGCGGCTTGATGCGCTCAATGAAGGATCTGAGTGATATGTCACGGATTTCTTATATCGAGATCGACGACAATGGCCTGCCTGCGCCAACGCCCGAGATCGAGCAAGAGCGCCGCGTCGCGGTTTATGATCTGTTGGAGGATAACAGCTTCGCACTGCCCGCGCGCGGCGATCAGCCTGCGCCGGAAGGCCCGTTCCGCCTAGCGCTTTCGGTGCGCGAGGGGCGGTTGGTGTTTGATACCAGTTCCGAGGATGGCGAGAAGGTGGCGGAGTTCCATCTGTCCTTCGGCCCGTTCCGGCAGGTGGTGAAGGATTACTTCCAGATCTGTGAGAGCTATTTCGAGGCGGTGAAGACGATGCCGCCCAGCCAGATAGAGGCGATTGATATGGCGCGGCGGGGCATTCACAACGAGGGCTCGCGGGTTTTACAGGAGCGGCTTGAGGGAAAAGCAGAATTCGATATCGACACCGCGCGCCGCTTGTTTACTCTGATCTGTGCGCTTAATCCGGTGAAGTGAGCATGGGTCTTCCGTCTTCGGTCCTCTTTTGTTGCGACCATAACGCCACACGCTCGCCGATGGCTGAGGGGATGATGAAGGCGTTTTACGGGACGGGATGTTATGTGCAATCGGTGGGGGTGAAGGCGGATCTGGAGATCGACGGGTTTACCATCGCGGTATGCTCGGAGATCGGTATTGATCTGGAACGCCACCGCTCGCGCAGCTTTGATCAGCTCAAGGATTGGGGGGATGACCTCTCGGCCTTTGATCTGGTGATTGCTCTTTCCCCTGCTTCGCAGCGCCAAGCGCTAGAGTTAACGAGATATTTCCATCTCGACGTGGAGTATTGGCCGATCATGGATCCAACAGGGATCGGTGAGGGGCGCGAGGCCAAGCTCAACGCTTACCGTCAAACCCGCGATCAGATTAAGGCCCGGATGCTGGAGCGCTTCGGCCCAATTAAGGATGAGACATAATGCCCCGTACCATGGCCCTTATGACAGTGTCGCGCTACTTCGATGCCTTCAACACGGGTGATACCGCCGCGATGGAATCCTTGCTGACGGAGGATTTCGAGCATCACGTCAATGAAGGCAAGATCCGCACGGGCGTTGAGGCATTTCGCGAATTCAACGCGCATATGACCCGTTGCTACAATGAGAACCTGACGGATATGGTGATTTTGGCCAATGATCACGGCACGCGCGCGGCGGCCGAGTTTATCGTCAACGGCGTCTATCTGGAAACGGATGGCAATCTGCCGCCCGCGCGGGGCCAGCAATATCGGCTTCCGGCGGGCTCGTTCTTCACGCTCAAAGGGGATCGCATCGCGCGGGTGACCACCTATTACAACCTTGCCGATTGGCTGGCGCAGGTCGCGTGAGCGCGTTGAAATGAGCACGATCACGACGCGCGTTCTGACGGGCGATGATCTGGAAGCCGTGCTTGGGGACGTTGCGCGGCTGCGCATCGACGTGTTTCGCGACTGGCCTTACCTCTATGACGGATCGCTCGATTATGAGCGCAGCTATATGGAGAGCTATCGCGGCAAGGATCATGCGGTTGTTGTCGGCGCGTTCGACAAAGATCGCCTGATCGGGGCGGCGACGGGCACGCCACTGGAAGATCACGCAGGCGATTTTGCGGCGCCCTTCGCGGGAACGGGGCTTGCCCTTCAGGATGTGTTCTACTGCGCGGAATCGGTGCTCTTGCCGGCCTATCGCGGGCGCGGGCTAGGGCACGCGTTCTTTGACGCGCGGGAGGCCCATGCGCGCCGGATCGGCGCTAGCTTCTCGGCGTTTTGTTCGGTGATCCGGCCAGTGGATCATCCGCTGCGCCCTGCCAGTTATCGTCCGCTCGACGGGTTCTGGCGCAAGCGCGGCTATGCGCCGATGGAGGGCGTGGTCGCACGGTTTACCTGGGCGGATGTGGATGAGGCGGAGCCAACGGAAAAGGCGCTGCAATTCTGGGGGCGGGCATTGTGAGCCGCGTGATAAGGATCGCGGGGGCGGCCTATCCGCTTGATTTTCATGACGATTGGGCGAGCTATGCGGAGAAGGTGAGCCGCTGGGTCGAAGAGGCGCAGGCCGATCTCCTTGTCTTTCCCGAATATGGTGCGATGGAGCTGGCCAGCTTGGGCGGCGCCGAGATCGCGGGCGATCTGGAGGCGAGCTTGCAGCATGTGGCGGGGCTGCGCGCGCCGATGGAGGCACTGTTCGCAGAGCTTGCGGCGCGCCACGCCTGCCATATCCTCGCGCCCTCAGGCCCTGTGATCGAGGCCCCTTTAGTTGAGGGCAGCAAGCGGCTGAACCGCGCGACCTTGTTTGGCCCGGAGGGCCGGATCGGCGCACAGGATAAGGCGATCATGACCCGCTTTGAGCGCGAAGACTGGCGCGTTGATGCGGGTGCAGGGCTGACCCTGTTCGAGACCGCGCTGGGCAAGATCGGCGTGGTCATTTGTTACGATAGCGAGTTCCCTCTGCTCTCGCGCGCCTTGGCGGAGGCGGGGGCCGAGATCCTGCTGGTGCCGTCCTGCACCGATGCGCTGTCGGGCTATAGCCGCGTGCGGGTGGGCGCGATGGCGCGGGCATTGGAAAATCAATGCGTTGTCGTGCAATCCCCCACTGTAGGTCAGGCGCTCTGGTGTCCGGCGGTGGATGAGAACGTCGGCGCTGCCGCGATCTACGGCCCCGCAGATCGCGGCTGGCCGGAAACGGGCGTCATCGCGCAGGGTGATTTGAGCGCTGCGGGCTGGATCCGCGCCGAGGTCGATTTGGCATTGGTGGCGCAATCTCGGGCCGATGGGGCCGTTTTGCCCTTCCAACACTGGGTTGAGCAGGCCCCGCAGACCACAAACCTCACATTTGCGCGCCCCATTCGCCCGAAACCTTGACTCTGTGCTTGAAATTTGCCGGTTCCCGGCGCATCTATCCCGCGCCCGCGACTCGCGGGTGGTAAATGAAGGAGTGACCATGGCCAAGGAAGAAATGCTCGAATTCCCCGGCGTAGTGAAGGAACTCCTGCCCAATGCGACGTTCAGGGTCGAGCTAGAAAATGGCCATGAGATCATCGCGCATATGGCAGGAAAGATGCGGAAAAACCGCATCCGCGTTCTCGCAGGCGATAAAGTTCAGGTTGAAATGAACACATACGACCTGTCCAAAGGCCGCATCAACTACCGCTTCAAGTGAAGCTGATCCTCGGATCGGCAAGCCCCCGCCGTCGGGAGCTGATTGCGCAGCTCGGGCTCACGCCTGAGGCTGTTCGCGTGCCTGATATCAACGAGGATCCCAAGAAAGGCGAAGCGCCGCGCGACTATGTTCTGCGCATCGCACGGGAAAAATCGGCGGCGATTGAGAGCAGCGCAGATGAAGTTGTGCTCTGCGCCGATACAACGGTGACCTGCGGGCGCCGGATTTTGGGAAAACCCGAAAATGAAAAAGAAGCGGCCGAGTTTCTCTGGCTGCTGTCTGGTCGTCGGCATCATGTGCTGACGGCTGTTGTTGTGCGCCAAGGCGAGACGGTTCGGAGCCGTCTCGTGGACACAATCGTGAAATTCCGCCCCCTCTCGAATTCCGACGTGAACGGCTATCTCGCCTCTCGCGAATGGGAAGGGAAGGCGGGGGGCTATGCTATTCAGGGCCGCGCGGGCGCATTCGCGTCATGGGTCCAAGGCTCGTTTACCGGCGTTGTAGGGCTGCCTTTGGCAGAAACTTCGACGCTGCTCGGCTCCTTCGGGATCCATCCGACCTTTGAGGAATAAAAATATGCAAGGACGTGTTGTCATCCTGGGCGCGCTTTCGGGGCGCGAGGCTGCGGCTTTGATGGTGGATGGTCAGTTGGAAGATCTGCTGATTGATGCCTCCGATACGGTCGCGCTTGCGCCCTTGGCCATCTGCCGTGGTGTGGTGGATCGGCAGATGAAAGGGCAGGGCGGTGTCTTCGTGCGCCTGCCTGATGGCGCGAAAGGGTTCTTGCGCGAAGTCAAAGGCCTGCGTCCGGGGCAGACAGTGATCTGCCAGATCACTGGCGGGGCAGAGGCGGGCAAGGCCTATCCGGTCTCACTGCGGCTCTTGTTCAAATCGCGCTATTGCATCGTCACGCCGGGCGCGCCGGGGCGTAATATCTCGCGCCGGATCCGGGATGAGGAAATCCGCGAGGAGCTGTCCGCTCTGGCAGATGCTGCGATGGAAGGCTCCGAGATGGGGCTGATCGTGCGCTCGGCCTGTGAAGCGGCGGAGACGGCGGAGATTTCCGAGGATATCACCGCGATGCGCGCCTTGGCCGAAGCGGTGACGCAGGATCTTGAGGGCGGCCCAGAGCTGCTCGTCGATGCGCCAGCCCCGCATGAGGCGGCATGGCGTGAATGGGCCGATCCGGTGCCTGATGAGGTCGTGACAGGCGATATGGAGGAGCACGGCGTGCTGGAGGCCGTTGAGGCGCTGTGCCAGCCACGGGTGGAGCTCTCAGGTGGTGGTCATATGATGATCGAGCCGACGCGCGCGTTGATTGCGATTGATGTGAACACCGGCAATGATACCTCGCCCGCCGCTGCGCTGAAGGCGAATATCGCCGCCGCGCGCGACCTGCCGCGCCAACTCCGCCTGCGCGGTTTGGGCGGGCAATTGGTGATCGATTTCGCGCCGATGCCGAAGAAAGACCGCGCAATTTTGGAACAGCAATTGCGCGGCGCGTTTAAAGGCGAGGCCGCCGAGACCAGCCTTGCGGGCTGGACGCCGCTGGGCAATTATGAGCTGCAACGCAAGCGCGACCGGATTGCGCTGACCACTTTGATGGAGCCGCAATGAGCTGCCCGATCTGCAAAAAAGAGACCGACGCGAAATATCGCCCGTTCTGCTCAAAACGCTGCGCGGATGTGGATTTGGCGAAATGGCTCAAGGGCTCCTATGTGATCCCGGGCGAGGCCTTGGAAGAGGAAGAACTGGCGGGCCGCATTGAGGGTTATGACGGGGAATCGTAACCCGATCAGGGCGCGCGCGTATCTGAAATCATTGCAAAATTTCACGATATTTGCCGTTGGGCGAAAAAATCATGAAATCCCTCTGGACAGCCCCATCCGCCTCGTCTAAATACGCCACACCAAGCCGGATGAGCTTATCATCCCCGGTGCCCGAATAGCTCAGTTGGTAGAGCAGCGGATTGAAAATCCGCGTGTCGGTGGTTCAAGTCCGCCTTCGGGCACCATTTTTACTCCCCACGATATCTGTGAAATGGTGCTGAGCCGAGTTTGGCTTTCTGGCGTTGGTATTTGACTGTGCTGGCGAGCCCTCTGTCATCTTTCCTCTCTCGCGCCACAAAAAAACCGTGCCCTTTTCAGGACACGGTGAAGTCGGGGAGAGAGGAAAGTCGGAATAGTCTTTCCCGCGCATCTGAACGTGCGAGGGAAGGGGGGCCGCTCAGGGGCGGTCTGCACGGCGGGGCGCGCGCATGTCGCGGCCTTGCTCAAACCCTGCCATGAAGGCGGGGAACAGCGCAGCCATCGGGTTCGGTTGAACTTGCGGCGGGGGCGGCGGCGTGGGGCGCGAGAAGGCGCAGGCCACGGCAATAATCCCGAGGCCAAGATACACCAGCCCCAAGACGAGCGCCGCGAACGTCGCGTCGCGCAACTCCTCCAGCACAAGCCAACCAGCTACCGTCATAAACCCGAGCCCGACCAGCGCGAGCAGCGTTCCCACCCCCGCGAGGGCAGAGCGCTGTGCCGCGCGGGCGAGGCGGTGCTCAATCGCGCCCAGCACCACTTACCTCCGCGCCGTCAACAGGCCAGCGAGGAAGCCGATACCTGCGGCGATGCCAACAGCGGCTGCGGGGTTCTGGCGAACTGAATCTTCGGTTTTCGCATAGGCTTCACCAGCTTTGTCGCGTGCAAGGTGATAGGCCTCGTCGGCTTTTTGAGCCGCGCGGCGCGCGGCGTCTTCCCCGGAAGCTTTCGCATTCGCCGCCGTGGTTGCGGCCACTTCAGACAGCGTCTTGCTCTGTGCTTGGCCGTAGTCCGCGAGTGCCTTGGTCAGGCCGGAAATGTCGCTCTTGAGCGCCGCGAGTTGTGCCTCGATATCGGCGGTATCCGTTGCGCTTACGTCTTTCAGGCGGGTGGAAGCAGATTGTGCCATTTAAGGTCTCCTAACGATTGAGCTGAGGTGGGTCTGTGCGGCATTTGACGGCCGGACTGTCCTGTTCAGCGATTGTGAGTACAACGCCGGAGATGGTGATTGGTTCCCGTGTTGCACGAAAAGGCGCGCGGATTTTTCTCGGGCAGACGCGGCTCAGCTGACGTCATGCGGTCGCACCGGACTCCTTTACAGAGTTTCTTTACAGAGTTTCAGGGGCGAATTTACGCCGCCGTTCCGCGCGCTCTTGGCGTGGAGCATCACTTAAAGCTGTCGCGACGGGTCGCTACCCCTCTCTCCCTGTTTTCACTCTCGAGACAAATGGTTTCAACCCTGTCGAGATGAATGCATTGGCTGATGCGCGCAAATCGGGCGGAACCAAATTGCGGGGTCGGCGTTGTTCTATCAATCGGGCGTCGAATGTGACGCTCCCCCCAGCGCCCCCGTTTACGGCGCGTAACTCAACAGATGGAGAGTATCATGCTTGGTTGGGCTTTGACTTTTCTTGTGGTCGCATTGATTGCGGCAGTCTTCGGTTTTGGCGGTCTTGCGAGCGCCTCGGCAGGGATCGCGCAGATCTTGTTCTTCATTTTCCTTGTCCTGTTCGTTGTCGCGATGATTGCACGTGCTCTGCGCGGCAAACCGCCTGTATAACGGCAAAACTCTCAAATTAGTTTGAGAGGAATAAAAGCGCGCCTTCGGGCGCGTTTTTTTATATTTTTGATTTATATCAAATACTTGTGAGGACTTTTTTCGTAAAATTCGGAACCTGTCGCGTCCTGAAGTGTTGATTTGGTGAAGTGCGCGGCGCACGGCAATTGCCGAGAGGCCTGCGCACACTGTTAAGAAAGGATACAACAGATGGCTGATATTCTGACCACCGTTGCTACGACAGAGAAAGTCTCGACAGGCGTGAAAGCCCCGAAGAAAGTGGCCGATGCGCTGAGCAAAACCTTGAGCGCGACCTATCGGTTGTTGATCGACACCCATATCACACATTGGAACATCGAAGGACCGATGTTCTACTCGATTCATATGCTCACCGAGGCTCAGTATACTGAGCTGTTCGAGGCGACTGACGTTCTGGCCGAGCGAGTCCGCGCGCTTGGGGCGCTGACCCCGATGGGTGCTGATACGCTCGTGGGCAAGGCCGGGGCTGCTGTCTCGAAACCGTCCGCCCGTGAGATGGTCGAAGCGCTGGCTGAAGGCCACGCCGATCTGGCGCGCCAAATGCATGATCTGGCGGAAATTGCCGATGAGCACCGTGATATTGTCACCGCCGATCTGGCGACCGCGCGTTCTGGCGTGCATGAGAAGGCCGCTTGGATGCTGCGTTCACTCGCAGCCTAAACGCCTTGGCGCTGGCACGCCTGTGCCAACACCACCGTATGACTGTCCGCCCGTCAAGCTCGTGCTTGGCGGGCGTTTTACTGTACGCGGATGACAGACCGTTTCGCGCCCGTCGTAGGGCTGCTATTCTCCCCCACAGCGACCTTTTGCGGCAGGCTGAACCAGATGACCGATGCGACACCCCTTGCGCAGCTGCGCGCGGAGATCTCCGCCTGTCACGCCTGTGCCGATCTTCCGCTCGGGCCATTGCCGCTGTTCCAAATCGGCGCGAAGGCGCGAATCTTGATCGCGGGGCAGGCGCCGGGGCGTCGCACCCATCTCGCAGGGCGGGTGTTTGATGATGCGTCGGGTGTACGGCTCCGAAACTGGCTGGGGTTGAAGGAGGACAGGTTCCGCGATCCCGATCTGGTTGCGGTGGTGCCGATGGGGTTCTGTTTTCCCGGCACGGCGACTCGCGGCACGGGGCGCTCGGGCGATTTGCCGCCGCGCGCGGAATGTGCGCCGCTCTGGCGGGGCCGTGTGATGGCGGCGCTGGGGGGCGTGCGGCTGACGATCGTGCTCGGGCGCTATGCGCAGGCGTGGCACCTGCCCGAGACGCTCGGCGCGCCACTGACACAGACAGTCCAGGAGTGGCGCGCCTATTGGCCCCGCCGCGTGCTGTTGCCGCATCCTAGTCCACGCAACGCAGGCTGGGTGCGCAAGAACCCGTGGTTCGAAGCGGAGGTGATCCCCGCCTTACGAGCCCGCGTCGCCGAGGTGCTGGCGGATGGGTGAAGGGCTTAGCTCAGCTTCGGCTGGCTATGAACGCGGATCTCGGGCAGGGGTTTTTGCCATTTGGTGACACGCACCAGCGTCGTGTGTGCGATATTGCCTTGGCTCAACTCGGTTGATCCCTTGTCGAGCGTCAGCATATTGGGGTTGCCATGCACACAGAGCGGCTCACCGTCGATCTCACGTAGATCAAGCCACGCGCCCGTGGGCAGCGAGACGCAATCGGGGCGCATCGCCTCCGAGAGGATCAGCCCCGCAAGGCAGGCCCCGCGCGGGCTTTCCAGCCGGACGATATCGCCCGCTTGCAACCCCCGCAGCTTCGCCGCGTCAGGATGCAGCCAGCAGGCCTCTCGTCCTTGGATTTTTGAGGCGCGCGCCACGCTGCCGCTGTCATTTTGCGAATGCAGGCGGGTATCGGGTTGACCGGAGACCAGATGCAGCTGATCGGGGGAAGCATCGCCCAGCCCTTCAACAGGCGCTGACCAACGCGGGAATGCGGGGCAATCGGCCAGATCCATCTGCGCAATCGCCGCGCTCTCGATCTCGATCTTGCCGCTCACCGTCGCCAGCGGATGGGCGATGGGGTCCGCGATGAACTCCCCGAACTGGATCCGCAGTGCCTCCGCCTGAGGGATCTCGACGATCCCCGCCGCTTTGAACGTCTCAAACTCGGGCAGCGGGTGTCCAAGCGCGACGGCGGACTCTTGGCAGCCCGCCCAGAGATGGCGCAGCCAGTCTTCCGTATTCCGCCCCTCGGTGAAGGCCTCCGCCACGCCCATCCGCTGCGCGAGGCCCGCAAGGATAGCAAAATCGTCACGCGCCTCGCCGATTGGGGGGATCACGGCGGACATATAGATCAGGGCGGGATCACGGCGGCTGACCATTAGATCGTTGCGTTCCAACGCCGAGGTAGTCGGCAAAACGATATCGGCGCGGCGCGCAGTGGCTGTCCAGCTATGATCCATGACCACGACTGTCTCGGGGGCGCGCCAGACCCGATCCAGCCGCGCAAGATCTTGGTGATGATGGAACGGGTTGCCGCCTGACCACCAGACCATCTTCGCGTCTGGATAGGCCCGCGTCTCGCCATTGTAGCGATAAGGCGCGCGCGGGGTCTCCAGCATATCGGCGATCCGCGCGACGGGGATGAAATCTCGCACAGGGTTGCGGCCTTGCGGCACCGAGGGCCAATCGATCCAGCGTTTCGGCCGCCCGACGGTTTCGCTCGAGCCGTAGCCAAATCCAAATCCGGTGCCTGGCTGTCCGATCTGCCCTAGCAGGCACGCCAGTGAGAGGCCTGCCCAGAGGGTGATCTCGCCACGATCCGCGCGCTGCATCCCCCATGCCATTGCGATCATCGTCTTGGTGCGGCTGATCCGGTCTGCGAGGTCGCGGATCACCTGCGCGGGGATGTCACAGATCTGCGCGGCCCAGTCGGGTGTTTTCGGCGTGCCGTCCTGCGCGCCCATCACATAGGTCTCAAACGCCTCCGCCCCGTTCGTGTAGCGCGCAAGGAAGGCCCGATCCGCGCGGCCCGTGCGAAAGATCTCATAAGCAAGCGCAAGGATCAGCGCGGTATCGGTATTGGGGCGGGGCGCGATCCAATCCACGTCCAAATGCGCTGCCATATCGCTGCGCAGCGGCGAGATATTCACCAGCTTGCAGCCCTTTGCCACTGCGGCTGCGAGCCAATCCTCCGTTTGATGCGCAGAGGTGCCGCCCGAAGCGATTTGGCTCGGGCGTTTTGAGATCCCGCCAAACGCGAGAAGTGTCTCGCAATGCTGCACGATCAGCGGCCAGCTCGTCATCTGATCCTGAAACTGACGATTCGACATGCCGGTAATATGCGGGAAGATCACCTCCGCGCCGGCGTGCGAATAGGTATCGCGCGCGCCGACAAAGCCGCCCACGGTATTGAGGAATCGGCGCAGTTGCGATTGCGCATGGTGGAACCGCCCCGCCGACGCCCAACCATACGACCCCGCGAACACTGCGCCGTTGCCATGGGTGTCGATCACGCGGGAAAGCTCCTGCGCGGTGATATCCAGCGCCTCATCCCATGGCAGTTCGACAAACTCCGCATCGCCGCCGCGCGCGCGGTCGCGGCCTTGCAACCAGCCTTTGCGGATCGCAGGGCGCAGAATGCGCGTCTGGGTGTTTTGCATTGCGTCCAGCCAGCCCGCCCCGATCCGCGAGGGGTTCGGATCGCTCGACAGCGGCGAGAGATGGAGGGCCGTCCGCGGGCCTTGAACCTCATAAGCGCCCCAATGCGCTGCGGTGAATTTCTGGGTCATGGCGAGAGCACCTCCATGGGGCCGATGTCTGGGCGGCTGGATCCGAATGCCCTGTGCGGTTGCGCGCGAGAGCGGTTATCGCTCGTTACCATGGCGCGGGGCGGGTGCAACAAAAAGACGCGAGATCGGCGAAACGCAAAAGGCCGCGCTGGATGCGCGGCCTGAAGGCAGGTCCCCCGTGGGACGCCGGATCGTGGCCCCGCAGGGCGCGATCTTAGAAGGTGGTTTTGATGGTCACGCCCGAGAGGTGCGCATCAATCGCGCTCGATGCGTCGCCAGCGCCGCCCGAAACCATGCTGAGCGCCGCTGCGCCGAGGCCAACAACCGCTGCGGTCAGCACGACCCAGTCAACAGTCACAGCGCCTTCTTCTTCAGCGTTGAATTTTTTCACGAGTTTGAACAGGTTCATCGGGTCTCTCCTACCGAGTGGTTTTTGTAATCGTTAATATCGGACCGAGCGAGCTTCCGTCTCGGCATGGGTCTGTTTTGGCGGGCAAAGGTGGCGTGAATTGGGCGCGCATCGGGCCATTTTCGTGCAGCGCTCTTTTTCTCCGATACATGAAAACGCCCCACCGGCGGGGGCCAGCGGGGCGCGGGAGGTCTTGGCGGAGTGAGCGCGAGGCGTGGCTAGGCGCTGGGCGCGCGCAGATCGCGCAGCACTTGCGCTGCGATGTCAAACGAGCGCATCCGCGCGGCGTGATCATGGATCATCCCCGTGACGATCAGCTCGTCAGGTTGATAGCGCGCGATCAGGGCTTCAAGTTCGCGGCGCAGTTTCTCAGGCGCCCCCGTGGCCGAGCACGACATCGCGTGTTCGACCTGTGCCATCACCTGCGGCGGGACTTCGGCGGCGAGATCCTGCGTCGGCTTGGGCAGTTTCCCCGCCATGCCGCTACGCAACCGCGCAAAGGCGAGGAGTTGCGAGCTGCGCAAGAAGCTGGCCTCTTCATCCGTCTCCGCCGCGCAGACGCCCGCCGCGACCATCACATGCGGGCGGGCGAGCGTGTCCGAGGGCCGGAACGTGGCGCGGTAAGTGGCAATCGCCTCCTCCAGCATCGCGGGGGCGAAATGCGAGGCAAAAGCGTAGGGCAGGCCGAGATAGGCGGCAAGCTGTGCGCCATAGAGGCTCGACCCCAAAATCCAGACCGGAACCTTCGTCCCCGCACCGGGGATCGCGCGGACACGGGCCGCATCAGTGTCCTCCCCGAGATAGGCGATCAGCTCTTGCACGTCTTGCGGGAAGCTATCCTCGGGGGCCATATGGCGGCGCAGCGCGCGGGCGGTGGCCATATCCGTGCCCGGCGCGCGGCCAAGGCCCAGATCAATGCGATCAGGGTAGAGCGTCGCCAGCGTGCCGAATTGCTCGGCCACCACCAGCGGTGCGTGATTGGGCAGCATGATCCCGCCCGCGCCGATCCGCATCGTCTTGGTGGCCCCCGCGATATGGCCGATCACCACCGCCGTCGCAGCACTGGCGATGCCGGGCATATTGTGATGTTCGGCGAGCCAATAGCGGTGATAGCCCGCGCCCTCCGCCATCTGGGCGAGGGCAACCGAATTGGCCAGCGCATCGGCGGCGGTGTGACCTTCGGGGATCGGCGACAGGTCAAGAAGTGAGAAATTCTGCATTTTGGGCTCCATCATGGCCAGCGGCGAAGGCCGCAATAGAAGGCGCGGCAGGGCCGTGAGGATCGGCGCGCGTCTTGGCGTTGGTTAAGCCCTAGCTATGCACTCACCGCGCAAAGGCAATGGGCGGGGGCAGATTTCTCCGCCCCCGCCCAAACTCTCGCTCAATCTTACGGCCCGTGTAGGGGGTTGGGTCAGGCTTCGCTGAACTGTGCCTTTTCCCGCGCCAGTCGTTTCGCCGCCATTGCAGGCTCTGCGCCCCAAACCGCGACCCAGCGATAGAACACTGGCGTCAGGAACAGGGTGAACACGGTCGCAAAGCCGAGCCCGCCGACGATCACCCAGCCCACCGCGATCCGTGCCTCAGCGCCCGCGCCGGATGTCAGGATCAAGGGCAACCCGCCGAAGACGGTGGAGACCATCGTCATCATCACAGGCCGGATCCGCAACCGCAGCGCATCGCGGATCGCGCTGTCGATATCTTGGCCCGCTTCGCGCAATTGGTTGGCGAACTCCACGATCAAAATGCCGTTCTTCGCCATCACCCCGATCAACATCACCAAGCCGATCTGGCTGTAATAGTTCAGCGATCCGCCGCTGAGCTTGATCGCCAGCACCGCCGCCGCCAGCCCGAAGGGCACCGTCAGCATGATCACCACCGCACTGGCAAAACTCTCGAATTGCGCGGCCAGCACGAGGAGAACAATCAAGATCGCCACACCGAAGACGGTATACATCCCGCCTTGGCTTTCCTTCAGCGAGGCCGCCTCTCCGGTGAAAATGATGCCCATCCCATCAGGCAGATCCTCAGCGGCGATCGCGCTCAACCGTGTCATCGCGCGGCCCAGATCGACGCCTTCGCCCAAGTTCGCCTGCACCGAGATCGCCAGCGATCCCGCCTGCCGCGACAGCTGCGACGGGCTGATCACGGTCTCCAGCGTGGCCGCTGCGGAAAGCGGAACATAGCCGCCACCGGGCAGGCGAAGCTGGATAGAATCGAGATCCGAGGGATCGTCGATCGGTTGGCCACCGGGCAGCACCTCGACATCCACCTCGGTATCATTGCGGAACACGCTCACCGCCGTGATCCCGTTGCTCATCGCAGACACCAAACGGGTGACTTCGGATTTGCTCAGGCCGAACATCCCGATCATCTCGTCGTCAATCTGCAATTGGAGTTGCGCCTCCACGGTATCGGCCGAGAGTTGAGGATTGAGGAAGGTCTCATCCTGCGACATGCGGGTCACGAGCGACTGCGCCGCGGCAGTCATGGCTTGGATATTCGTGCCTGTCACCGCGAATTGCAGCCCTTGGCCGCCGCCGCGGATGTTGAGGCTATTGGTGGAACGGGCGGAGACCTGCAAGCCGGGGACGGCGGCGAGCTTTCGGCTCAAATCCGCGATGATCTCTTGCTGGCTGCGGTCGCGCACAGCCCAATCGGCCAAGCGCACGATCAAGAACGCCCTACTGCTGCCGCCTGCGCCGATGATGCTTTGCGCAGCGGTGACCTCGCCGCTCTCGCGGTAGGGGGCCAGTAGCGCCTCGATTTGCAGGACTTGGCTTTCGACATAATCCAGCCCCGCATCATTCGCGCCGCGCGCGGAGATCAGGAAGAACCCGCGATCCTCGTCTGGTGTGATCGAGGACGAGAGGCTGGAGGCCGCGCCGAAGGCGACGATCACCATGGCGAAGGCGATGCTGATCACCAAAAGCGGCGCGCGGATCGCGCGGTCCATGAGCGCGTCAAACCCGCGTGAGAGCGCGCTTGGCGGCCTTACGGCTGCAGCCGTCGCGGTTTTCTCCAGTTTGCCGGGATCCAGAAAAGCCGCCATCACGGGCGCCAGCGTCAGCGCTGTGATGGAGGAGAGGGTCACCGCGAAGGCCAGCACGAAGCCGAATTCGCTGAACACGCCGCCCGCTTGGCCGGGGAGGAAGGAGATCGGGATGAACACCGCCGCCAGCGTGGCCGTGGTGGAGATCACCGCGAAGAAGACCTCATTGGTGCCTGCCGCCGCCGCCGCAAAAGCGCCCATACCCTGTTTGCGTTTGCGCACGATATTCTCGATCACCACAATCGCATCATCGACCACCATCCCCGTCGCCAGAACCAGCGCCAGAAGGCTGATCGTGTTGACGGAAAATCCGGTGATCCAGATCGCCGCGATGGTGCCCAAAAGCGCCACGGGGATTGTCACCGCAGGGATGATCGTTGCGCGCCATGAGCGCAGGAAGGCGAAGATCACCGCCACGACGATGAGGGTCGCAAGCCCGATGGAATTGACCACCTCGTTGATCGAGCTTTCAATAAACACCCCGTCATCGGAGGTGATCATCAACGTCACGCCCTCTGGCATCTGCGAGCGCAGCTCTTCCACTGCCGCGCGCACATCGCGTGAAATCGTCAGCGTATTGCCCACAGATTGCCGCGTGATCTCGATGCCGATCGCAGTCTGCCCGTTGACCCGCGCCGAGGTGCTGCGATCTTCCGGCCCGAGTTGCACGAACCCGACATCGGAGACGCGCGTCGTCGCGTTCACGGGGATCTGGCCGACCATATCCGCCGTCACCTCGGCATTGCCGACGCGCAGGGGCGTGACCTGCGTCGGGGTTTCCAGTGATCCTAAAGCTGTATCATCGCGCAGCGCGGCAAGAGCGTTCGAGACATCGAACATCGTCAGGCCACGGCTGAGCAGCGAGGGCATATCCAGCGTCACGCGGAACACATCGGCGCGGTCGCCACGGATCGTCACCTCCGCGATCCCATCAATTAGCGAGAGCCGATCATAGATTGTCGTCTCGGCAACTTCCGTAAGCTGTGCCAAACTCGCATCGCCCAGCACCGCAAGCCGGATGATTGCATCGCCCGAGCTATCGCTTTTGCGCACCACCGGATCGTCGATATCCTCGGGCAATTGCCGCATCGTTTCGGAGACAATCTCGCGCGCCTGATTGGCCGCAATGTCAATATCGGTGCCCTCAGAGAGATCAATCGTGATCCGGCTGCTGCCGCTGCTGGAAGTGCTTTCCATATAGGAGAGCCCGTCGAGCGCGCTGAGCGCATCTTCCAGCACTTGGGTCACTTCGCGGTCGACCGTCTCAGGCACCGCGCCGTCATAATTGGTGCGAATTGAGAGCACGGGCTGATCGACATCGGGCATTTCGCGCACATTGACTGCGACCAGCGCCGCGAGGCCCGCGATCAAGATCAACAGGTTGATGACGATGCCGAAGATCGGCCGCGCGATGAACAGATTGGCGAGGCCGGAGGCGAAGGTGGGGGCTCGCGCGGGCTCCTCATCAGGCCGCTCGGGCGCGGGGCCGCTCATGCCGGATCTCGCGTCTTGGGGGCATCAGCGCCCGCTTTCGCGCTCTCGCCCCGTTCCGCGCCTGCTTGCACAATGGCAGCCCCTTCGCGGAGCTTTTGTGCACCTTCGCTGACCACCATCGTCTCTGGCCCCAGATCCGTCTCGATCCAGACCTGATCATCGCGGCGATAGAGGATTGTCACCGGAACCGCCGCCGCGATTCCGTCTTGATCGATCCAGATGCTAGAGCCGGTGCGCGACCATGTAATCGCGGTTGCGGGCACCACAGGCAGCGGCGCACTGGCGTGGCTGAGGCGCACCGAGAAGGTCATCCCCGACCAGAGTTGCCCGTCGGGGTTCTCGATCCGCGCGCGCACGGTGAGCGAGCGGGTGACGCTGTCGATCCGGCTGTCGAAGGAGGTGATTTCGCCCTCAAACACTTTGCCCCTGAACGAGGGCGTACTGGCGCGGATCTTATGCTCTTGCGCGAGCATCCCGATGGCGCGTTCGGGGAGTTCAAACTCCACCAGCAGGGCTTGGGTGTTGTCGATGGTGGTGACGGTCGTATTGGCGGTGAGAACATCGCCGATATCGACATCGCTCAACCCCAGCCGCCCTGAAATCGGTGCGCGGATGGTGCGATCCTCAAGCGCCACCTGCGCGAGGCCGACCTTTGCCTGCGCAAGCTGCTGCGCGACGCGGGCCTCGGAAAGGGTCACATCGGTAATCGTCGCGCTGCCATTGGCGCGCAGCCGCTCGTAGCGGGTGACGGTCTCTTGCGCCTGTTGCAACTCCGCCTGCGCGCTCTCCAGATTGAGGGCCTCGGTACGCGAGTCCAACTCCAGCAGAATATCGCCTTCGGTGACACTGCGGTTGGCCAGAAGATCCGCACGGGTGACTTTGCCGCTCACTTGGGTGGTGACATCGACACTGCGCAGCGCCGTTGCGCTGCCGATGGCGCGCAGGATGTCCTCATAGGGCAGGTATTCAATCTGGCGTGTCACGACTGTCGTCGCGCGCCCTGCGCCGCGAGATCCCCCGCCAGTGGCTGTGCGGGCGGGGGTATCGCGCCCAGCGGTTGCCGCCGTGCTTGATCCTGCCCCGTTTGATCCCGCCGCTTGCGGCAGGGATGCGGCCGCGCTGCGCCCGTCCGCCATCTGCGTGAGGGCCGCAGGCAGGCCGAAGCTCGCGACATAGGCTCCGCCGAGTATTGCGACAGAGGCCCCGAGGGCGATCAGTTTGTTCATGCGAGCATCCGGCATAGGAGAAACGTCTGATGGGTTTTACGAGACATAGAGCGGTTTCCGTCGCTGGAAAATGACAGACGCGTCAAAACGCTATGCGCATGTGGTTTTCCCGCCCAGTGCATGCGCCGAGCACTGGAAGGGTGGCGAGCGTCGCCAAGGGGTGTTCTCGGGCCGCGCAAGAAATGGGCGATCCGCCCAAGCATGAGGCTCTGCGCTCATCCCGGACGATACGGGCAAGGTGCCCACCGCGAAACTTGCTGGTGGTGCGCGGGGCTTGCGCTATCGAGACTGCATGTCCCAACCGCTCCGCATCCTTGTTGTTGAACCCGATCAGGTCCGCGCGAAAGCGATCATGGAGGCGCTGATGGAGGGCGGCTGGTCGGATGTGACGGTTCTGCCGCAAATGACAGGGCTGGCGCGCCGCCTCCTCGAAGTTGATCCCGATATCGTGTTGATTGATCTCGCGAACCCCAGCCGCGACATGCTGGAACAGGTCAGCGCGGCCTCCGATGCCAAAGGCCGGCCCGTGGCGATGTTCGTTGATCAATCCGATGATGATATGACCAGCGCCGCTGTGGCCGCGGGACTCAGCGCCTATGTTGTGGGCGGGATGATGCCGGAGCGGATCAAGCCGGTGCTGAAAACCGCTATCGCGCGGTTTCAGATGATCAGCCAGATGCGGCTGGAACTACAGGCCGCGAAACAGGCGCTGACGGATCGTAAGGTGATCGACCGCGCCAAGGGCGTTTTGATGCGGGCGCGCGGGATTTCTGAGGACGAGGCTTATACCTTGCTGCGCGGCGCGGCGATGGACCGGAAATGCAAGGTGATTGAGGTCGCCGAGGCGTTGATCACGGCGTCGGATTTGCTGACATGACCCGCTGGGCGTTGAATTGCGGCTATGTGCCTTTGGTCGATAGCGCACCGCTGATCATTGCGCAGGCGCTCGGTTTTGCGCAGGAAGAGGGCGTGGCACTGACCCTGCGTCGCCAGCCGTCATGGGCGGCGCTGCGTGATTTACTGGCGCTCGGTCATTTGGATGCGGCGCATATGTTGGCCCCGATGCCGATTGCGATGTCGCTCGGGCTGAGCGGCAAGCCGATTGCCACCGATGCGCTGATGATGCTCTCGACCAATGGCACCGTGACGGGGGTGACGCCGCAGATTGCCGATCAGATGCGCGCGGCGGGATGGCAGGGTGGCTTCCTCGATCCCAAGGGCGCGCGCGCGGCGCTGCGCAGCGTGGCGCAGGCGCGCGTGGAGCCATTGCGCGTCGGCGTCCCGTTTCCCTATTCGATGCACCTGTTGCTCTTTGCCTATTGGATGGGGGAGGCCCGCCGCGATTTCGAGATCGTGACGATGCCGCCGCCACTGATGGCGCAGGCTGTGGCGGCGGGCGAGATCGATCTGTTTTGCGTGGGCGAGCCTTGGGGCTCTGTCGCAGTCGAAAGCGGCGCGGCGGAGTTGATCCTGCCCGGCGCGATGATCTGGAACAGCGCGCCGGAAAAAGTGCTGGCCGCGCGCAGGGAGTGGGTGGCGCAAAACGGCGCGGCGGCTGGCGCTTTGATGCGCGCGGTGTTCCGCGCCTGCGCATGGCTTGATCTGCCCGAAAACCACGGGCTGGCCAGCGAGATCTTGGCGCGCAGCGAACATCTGGATCTGCCCGATCACGCGATCGACCGCGCGCTGACGGGGCAACTCCTGCCGAGGCTGGGCGGGCGGATGGTCACAGTGCCCGCGTTTTTGCGGTTCCAGCGCATGGGGTCGAATATCCCGCTGCGTGCGCAGGCCGCGTGGATCGGTGCGCAGATCGCGGGGATCCAAGGCCGCGATGTCGCTATGAGCGCGCGCGCCGCGCAAGACTGCTATCGCCCCGATCTTTACACCGCGCAGATGGGCGGGCTGGCAGGGATGGCAGAGGCCGAGAGCGCGATGATTCTTACGCCGGATGCCTTTTTTGACGGCAAGCCCATCTCCACCCCGCCGAAAGACTGATTAAATTTCGGGCGGCTTCTGCGCCGCGGCATAAAATCCGGCCCCTCGTGGCCGAGAAGATTGATTACGCGCCGCGCTGCGGCACAATGAACCTAAGGAAGCAACGATGCTTCTGTCAGGCTCTCAAAGCAGAGAGCCGTGAAAACAAGCAAAGCCGCTTGATTGAATGGATGCGCCCCTCCTCCCCGCGCACCGGTTCATCAAGCGGTTTTTTTCATGTCCAACGCCTCGAAAAGGGATCTCCGCCATGTCTTTGCCCCAGCACTTCTCTTTGCGAAACAGCCTTGCATGCCTCGGCCTGATCACCTCGGTTCTCGCCTCGCCAGCGATGGCGGAGCTGCTGGATCTGGAGAAAGACGAGCTGAAATTCGGCTTTATCAAGCTCACCGATATGGCACCGCTGGCGGTGGCTTATGAGCAAGGGTTCTTCGAGGATGAAGGGCTTTACGTCACTTTGGAAGCGCAGGCGAATTGGAAGGTTCTGCTCGACGGGGTGATCGACGGGCAATTGGACGGGGCGCATATGCTGGCAGGGCAACCGCTCGCCGCGACCATCGGTTATGGCACCAAGGCGCATATCATCACGCCGTTCTCGATGGATTTGAACGGCAATGCGATCACCGTCTCCAACTCGGTCTGGGAGGAGATGAAGCCCTATGTGCCGATGATGGCAGATGGTCGGCCACAGCACCCGATCAGTGCCAGCGCGCTCGCCCCCGTGGTGCAAAGCTACCGAGATCAGGGCAAGCCGTTCAAAATGGGCATGGTATTCCCCGTCTCCACCCACAACTACGAATTGCGCTATTGGCTCGCCGCGGGCGGGCTGGAGCCGGGCTATTACTCGCCCGAGGATGTCTCGGGCCAGATCGGCGCGCAGGTGCAGCTTTCCGTGACGCCACCGCCGCAGATGCCTGCGACGATGGAGGCGGGCACGATTTCGGGATATTGCGTTGGCGAGCCGTGGAACCAGCAAGCCGTGTTCAAAGGCATCGGTGTGCCCGTCATCACCGATTACGAGCTGTGGAAAAACAACCCCGAGAAGGTCTTCGGGGTTAACGCCGCCTTCGCCGAGGAAAACCCCAATACCACCATCGCGATCACCAAGGCGCTGATCCGCGCGGCGATCTGGCTTGACGAGAATGAAAATGCTAACCGCGCCGAGGCGGTCGAGATCCTGTCGCGGCCCGATTATGTCGGCGCGGATCATGAGGTGATCGCCAATTCGATGACGGGCACCTTTGAATACGAAAAGGGCGACGTGCGCGATGTCCCTGATTTCAATGTGTTCTTCCGTTACAACGCAACCTATCCCTTCTACTCGGATGCGATCTGGTATCTGACCCAGATGCGTCGCTGGGGCCAAATCGCCGAACCGCAAACCGATGAATGGTTCATTGACACCGCCAAGAGCGTCTATCGCCCCGATCTCTATCTGAAAGCCGCGAAACTGCTGGTCGATGAGGGTCTGGCCCCAGAGGCGGGGTTCCCGTGGGAGAGCGACGGCTTCAAGCCCGCCACCCCCGCCGCCGATGTGATCGACGGCATTCCCTACGATGGCCACACCCCCAATGCCTATCTCGAAAGCCTGCCGATTGGCCTGAAAGGCCAGCAGACCGTCGTCGGCAATAAAATTCAGGGCTAGGGCGCGCGCCCTCTCCCGCCTCCCTCCCGAAACCTCTGATGTGCAGGACCCCGATCATGACCGCAGTTGACCCAGATACCGTGGCCGAGACCGCCGCCCAAAGTGAGATCCGCGCCGCCCGCCGCGCGCAGCGGTTCGGTTGGATCACCAAAGCCGATAAGTGGTTTCAAGCCCTTGGCTTGGGATGGATGACGCCGCTTCTCAAGGCGCTTGCGGGGGATAATCCGCGTGGGCAGATGGGCGAGATCTGGCGGCTTTTGGGGGTGCCTTTGCTCTCCATCACACTGTTCTTGGGCGCTTGGGCGGTGCTCGCCCCGAAGGTGCAAACCTCGCTTGGCGCGATTCCGGGGCCCGCGCAGGTCTGGGAGCAGGTCGAGAGCCTTCACGCCGAGGCGGCTCGGGAACGCGCCAAGGAGGTGGCCTTCTATACCCGTCTCGAGGCGCGCAACGCCGAACTGGTGGCGGCGGGCCGCGGCGAGGATGTGAAAGAGCGCGTCTATACCGGCCGCCCTACCTATTACACCCAGATCTTCACCTCGATCAAAACCGTCTTCTTCGGCTTTCTGATCGCCTCGTTGGTCGCGATCCCGCTGGGCATCGCGGCGGGGTTGTCGCCCACCGCGAACTCCGCCCTGAACCCTCTGATCCAGATTTTCAAACCGGTCTCGCCGCTCGCATGGCTGCCGATTGTCACGATGATCGTCTCCGCCACCTATGCCAGCGATGGGATGTTCTCGAAATCCTTCTTGATCTCGGCGATCACCGTCACGCTCTGCTCGCTTTGGCCGACATTGATCAACACTGCGCTGGGCGTGGCCAGCATCGATAAAGATCTGATCAGCGTCTCCAAGGTGCTGAAAATGAACACCTATACCAAGATCACCAAGCTGGTCCTGCCCTCTGCGCTGCCGCTGATCTTCACCGGTCTGCGCCTCAGCCTCGGGGTCGGCTGGATGGTGCTGATCGCAGCGGAAATGCTCGCGCAGAACCCAGGGTTGGGAAAATTCGTTTGGGATGAATTCCAGAACGGCTCGTCACAATCGCTCGCGAAAATCATGGTCGCGGTGCTGACCATCGGAATCATCGGCTTCTTGCTTGATCGTGTGATGTTCGCGCTGCAATCGGCCTTCACCTTCACAGCAAACCGGTGAGCGATATGAGCATTCTCAGCCTGAAAAACGTCTCGAAAGGCTTCGGCGAAGGGCCTGCGCGCCATGCCGTGCTGCACGGGGTCAATCTGGAGGTCGCGGAGGGGGAGTTCGTCGCGATCCTTGGCTTCTCCGGCACGGGAAAATCCACGCTGATGAACCTGATCGCGGGGTTGGAGCAGCCCGATACGGGGCAGGTGCTGTTCAAAGGCGCGCCCGTCACGGGGCCAGGGCCGGAGCGCGGACTGGTGTTCCAAAGCTATTCCTTGATGCCGTGGCTCACGGTGGGCGGCAATATCGGGCTGGCGGTAGATGCGGCCTTCCCGAAGCTGAGCAAGGCCGAGCGCCAAGCGAAAATCGCGCATTATGTCGGGATGGTTGGCCTGTCGCATGCAATCAACCGCCGTCCGGCGGAGCTGTCGGGCGGGATGCGGCAGCGCGTGTCCGTGGCGCGCGCCTTGGCGCTGGATCCAGAAATGCTGCTGCTCGACGAGCCGCTCTCCGCGCTGGATGCGCTGACCCGCGCCAAGCTCGCCGACGAGATTCTGGAGATCTGGGAACGCGACCGCAAAACCTGCATTTTGATTACCAATGATGTGGATGAGGCGCTCTTGCTCGCGGACCGGATCATCACGCTAAACCCTGACGGGACGCTGGCCGATCCGGTGCAGGTGACGATGCCCCGCCCGCGCGCGCGCGGTGCGATGAACACTGATCCGACGTTTAAGGCTTTGCGGGCGAGCGTCACGAAATACCTGATGGATGTAGGGTTTGAGGCCAAAAGCGAGGCTTCGCGCGCGCTGCCCAATGTGACCGCGATTCATGCGCTGCCCAAAGCCGTGGAGAAGGCGCAGGAGGGTATGATCGAGAACCGCTTCCTCGATTTCAGCCAGTTGCACAAGATTTACCCGACGCCCAAAGGCCCGCTCACAGTGGTTGAGAATTTCGATCTCAAGGTCAATCGTGGCGAGTTTATCAGCCTGATCGGCCATTCCGGCTGCGGCAAATCCACCGTGCTGACGATGGCGGCGGGGCTCAACGCAATCAGCAAGGGCGCGATCCGGCTGGACGGCACCCATGTGATGGGCGCCGATCCGGAGCGCGCTGTGGTGTTCCAATCGCCGAACCTGTTCCCTTGGCTGACGGCCAAGGAAAACGTCGCGATTGGCGTGGATAAGGTCTACCCGCAGGCCTCGCAGGCCGAGCGTCAGGATGTGGTGGAATATTATCTCGAACGCGTCGGCCTCGCAGATGCGATGGATCGCGGTGCGGCGAGCATGTCGAACGGGATGAAACAGCGCGTTGGCATCGCGCGGGCCTTCGCGCTCTCGCCCAAGCTCCTCCTTCTGGATGAACCGTTCGGGATGCTCGACAGCCTCACCCGCTGGGAGCTGCAAGAGGTGCTGATGGAGGTGTGGTCGCGCACGAAAGTCACAGCGATCTGTGTCACCCATGATGTCGATGAGGCGATCTTGCTGGCCGACCGTGTGGTGATGATGACCAACGGGCCGCAGGCCACGATTGGCAAAATCACGGAAGTAAACCTGCCGCGCCCGCGCACCCGCAAGGCCCTGCTGGAACACCCAGATTACTACGAATACCGCCAAGAAGTGCTCGATTTCCTCGAGGAATACGAGCATGGCAACCAGTCCAAATCCAGTGCCGCGCCCAAAGCGCAGCGCGCGAACCCTCTCGCAGCGGAGTGACCCCATGGCACAAAAACTGATCATCATCGGCGCGGGGATGGCCACTGGCCGCGCGCTGGAACATCTCCTGGAGGCCGCCCCCGAGGCCTTTGACATCATCCTGTTCAACGCCGAGCCGCGCGGGAATTATAACCGGATCATGCTCTCGCCTGTGCTCTCGGGCGAGAAGACTTACGCGGATATCGTCACCCATGATGCCGATTGGTATGCGGCGCGCGGGGTCATCTGCCGTTTCGGCGAGAAGGTCGCGACAATTGATCCGGCTGCGAAAACCGTGACCTCGGAGACGGGCGAGGTGCTGGCCTATGACAAGCTGCTGTTTGGCACCGGCTCGATGCCGTTCATCATCCCGCTGCCCGGTCATGATCTGGACGGCGTGATCGCCTACCGCGATCTGGAAGATACCGAGCGGATGATGGGGATGGGCGCGGGCCATAAGGTCGTTGTGATCGGCGGCGGGCTTTTGGGGCTGGAGGCAGCGGCTGGCATGGCGGCGCGCGGCGCGGATGTGACCGTGGTGCATATCATGGGCCATCTGATGGAGCGGCAGTTGGATGCGGCGGCGGGCTATCTGCTGCGCGAGGCGCTGATCAAGAAGGGCATCACCGTGCTCTGCGGCGCGAATTCGAAAGAGATCGCAGGCGAGGATGGTCATGTGCGTGCGCTGGTGCTCGACGATGGCAGGGAGCTGCCCTGCGATCTCTTGGTGATGGCGGTCGGGATCCGGCCCAATACGGCGCTGGCGAAGGCGTCAGGGCTGGCCGTCGGGCGCGGCATCCATGTCGATGACCAGATGGTGACCTCCGATCCCGATATTCTGGCGGTGGGCGAATGCGTGGAGCATCAAGGCGCGGTCTTCGGCCTTGTCGCCCCGCTTTATGATCAGGCGAAGGTGGTGGCCAAGACCCTGCTCGGCGAGGCAGAGCGTTTCGTGCAAAAAGAGATCTCGACCAAGCTGAAGGTGACGGGCTGTGATCTGTTCTCGGCGGGGGATTTCGCCGAGGGCGAGGGCCGCGAGGATATCGTCTTCCGCGATCCCGCGCGCGGCGTCTACCGCCGTTTGGTGATCGAGGCGGACCGTGTGATTGGCGCGGTGATGTATGGTGATACCGCCGATAGCAATTGGTTCTTCGGACTGATCCGCGACAAGACCGACGTGGCCCCGATGCGTGAGACGCTGATCTTCGGCCCTGCCTATCAAGGGGGTGCCCCCCTCGACCCTTTAGCGGCAGTTGCAGCCTTACCGCGTGACGCGGAGATTTGTGGCTGCAACGGAATCTGCAAAGGCACAATCGTGGATGCGATCACCGCAGGGGCGGGCGATCTGGGGGCCGTGCGGGCGACGACAACGGCCAGCGCCTCTTGCGGGAGTTGCACGGGGCTGGTCGAGCAAGTGCTCGCCGCCACGCTGGGGGATGCGTTCAAAGCGCCTGTCTCGGTGCCGATGTGCAAATGCACTTCGATGACGCATGAGGACGTGCGCCGGATGATCAAAAGCCAACGCCTCACCTCGATGCCGGCCGTCTGGCAGGCGTGCAACTGGTCCACGCCGGATGGTTGTCATTCGTGCCGCCCCGCGCTGAACTATTACTTGCTCGCCGATTGGCCGCTGGAATACCGCGACGATCCACAGAGCCGGTTCATCAACGAGCGCAAGCACGCGAATATCCAGAAAGACGGCACGTTTAGCGTTGTGCCACGGATGTGGGGCGGGATCACCACCCCCAACGAGCTGCGCGCGATTGCGAATGCGGCGGAGAAATATAACGTGCCGACGGTGAAGGTCACGGGCGGGCAGCGGATCGACCTTCTGGGCGTGAAGGGCGAGGATCTTCCCGCGATCTGGAGCGATCTGAACGCGGCAGGGATGGTCTCGGGCCACGCCTATTCCAAAGGCCTGCGCACGGTGAAAACCTGTGTCGGCACCGATCATTGCCGCTTTGGCACGCAAGATAGCACCGGCCTTGGGATCAAGCTGGAAAAGATCCTCTGGGGCTCGTGGACACCGCATAAGCTAAAACTTGGCGTGTCCGGTTGCCCGCGCAATTGTGCTGAGGCGACGTGCAAGGATATCGGCGTGGTCTGCGTCGATAGCGGCTATCAAATCAGCATCGGCGGCGCGGCGGGGATGGATGTGAAACAGACGGAACTCCTCCTGCAAGTCGCCACCGAGCAAGAGGTGATCGATGTGATCCGCGCCGTCACCCAACTTTACCGCGAGACGGGGAAATACCTCGACCGGATGTATAAATGGATGGCGAAGCTGGGGCTGGAGTGGATCACCGAGCAGGTCAGCGATCCCGCAATCCGCGCAGGCCTGATCGAGCGATTTGAACTCTCGCAAACCATCTACCGCAAAGACCCTTGGGCCGATCACGCCAAGACCCGCGCGCCGAGCTATCAGCCCGTTGCCAACCTTGCCTTGGAGGCCGCAGAATGAGCATCACCGCAGATTGGATTGATATCGCCGCCTTGGATGACATCGCCCCGCGCGGCGCACGGGTGGTGAAAACCGCGCTGGGCTGTGTCGCGGTGTTCCGCACGGCGGGCGATGAGGTTTTCGCGCTCAACAATAGCTGCCCGCATAAAAACGGCCCGCTGGCGGAGGGGATCGTGCATGGCAAAAGCGTGACCTGTCCGCTGCACAATTGGGTAGTTTCGCTGGAAACCGGCCTTGTGGAGGGACGTGAAAGCGGTCCGGAGGCGCAGGGGGTTGCGACATTCGCGGCGCGCGTGGAGGGCGGGCGCATACTGCTGGATGCGGCGGCGCTGCGCGCACGGTCAGCGGCATGAGCACCAAGACGACCTGCCCCTATTGCGGCGTGGGCTGTGGCGTTCTGGTGGATGCGGCGGGGAAAGTTTCGGGCGACCCCGACCATCCGGCAAATTTCGGGCGGTTGTGTTCCAAAGGGTCTGCACTGGGCGAGACGATTGATCTGGAGGGGCGCCTGCTCGCGCCGATGATCGCGGGAGAGCGGAGCGATTGGGAAACCGCGCTGGATCTCGTCACTGATAAATTCCGCGCCGCGATCCGCGATCACGGGCCGGAAAGCGTGGCCTTCTATGTGTCTGGCCAATTGCTGACGGAGGATTATTACGTCGCCAACAAGCTGATGAAGGGCTTCATCGGATCCGCGAATATTGACACGAATTCAAGACTTTGCATGGCTTCTTCGGTCGCCGGGCATAAACGCGCCTTCGGGGCCGATGTGGTGCCTTGTAGCTACGAGGATCTGGAAGAGGCGGATCTTGTCGTGCTGACGGGCTCCAACCTCGCATGGTGTCACCCGGTGCTGTTCCAGCGGATTGCGGCGGCCAAGGCGGCGCGCCCGCAGATGCAGATCGTGACAATTGACCCGCGCGAAACGGCGACGAGCGCGCTCTCCGATCTGCATCTCGCGGTCGCACCCGATGGCGATATCGCGCTGTTCAACGGGCTGCTGGCCCATCTCGCCGAGACGGGCGCAGTGGATGCGCATTATGTCGCGCGCCATGTGAACGGGTTTGACGAAACGCTGGCCCGCGCGCGCGCGACCGACTCCGCGCAAAGCGGCATCAGCCCCGCGCAGCGCGAGGCATTTTATCATCTTTGGGCCCAAACGCCCAAGGTGGTCACCGTCTATAGCCAAGGCGTGAACCAATCGACCAGCGGCACCGATAAGGTGAACGCCATCATCAACTGCCATCTCGCGACAGGCCGCATCGGCCAGCGCGGGGCGGGGCCGTTTTCCGTGACCGGACAGCCCAACGCGATGGGTGGGCGTGAGGTAGGCGGATTGGCGAATATGCTCGCGAACCATCTCGATATCGAGAACGCGGATCACCGCGCCGCCGTGCAGGCCTTTTGGCAAAGCCCGACGATCTGCACCCAGGCGGGGCTGAAGGCGGTTGATCTGTTTAAGGCCTGCGAGAGCGGGCAGATCAAGGCGCTTTGGGTGATCTCGACCAACCCTGCCGTATCAATGCCCGATACCGATCAGGTGGTGCGGGCGCTCAAAGCCGTGCCCTTCGTTGTCGTCTCCGATATCATGGCGCGCACCGATACGGGCGATCTCGCGGATGTGCTTTTGCCCGCCGCGGGTTGGGGCGAGAAATCCGGCACGGTGACGAATTCAGAGCGGCGGATCTCGCGGCAACGGGCGTTCTTGCCCGTGCCAGCGCAGGCGCGGCCCGATTGGCAGATCCTATGCCAGTTTGCCGCAAAGATGGGCTGGGGGGCAGCGTTTTCATATTGTTCCCCCGCCGAGATTTTCCGCGAATATGCCGCGCTCACGGCTGTCTCGCAACACTTCGGGCGGGCGCTGGATTTGACGGGTTTGGCGGATCTTGCGGAGGCGGAATACCGCGTGCTCGCTCCCGCGCAATGGCCGGTTCCCCAAGCGGCGGTGACCCGATCCTCGACACGGTTCTTCGGCGAGGGCGGGTTCTTCCACGCCGATCAGCGCGCGCGGATGATCCCCGTCTTCGCGCCGGAAATGCGGCAAAGCGCTGGCTCATTCCGGCTCAACACAGGCCGGATTCGCGATCAATGGCACACCATGACCCGCAGCGGGAAATCGCCACGTTTGAGCGCGCATCTGGCGGAGCCGTTTGTCGAGATTCATCCCGACGATGCGGCGGCGCTCAATTTTAAGCCAGCAGAATTGGTGGAGATTTCCGCTGGCCGAGCGCGCGGGCTCTTTCGGGCGCTGATCACGCCCCGCGCGCCGCAAGGGCAGCTATTCGCGCCGATGCATTGGTCGCGTCAGAACAGCCGCGCGGGTGGGGTTAATATTTTGGTTCCTGCTGAGATAGATCCGATCTCTGGGCAGCCAGCACTCAAGGCGGGCGATGTGCGCGCGCGGCGCTACGCGGCAACATGGTATGGCTATCTCGCCACGCGCGGGCCGGTTGATGTGCAGATCCTAGGGGCAAGGTCCTATGGGGCGACGGCGCGCACGGGAACCGGATATCAGACTGAGCTCGCGAGCCGTGAGGCGCTAGACGGGAGCGAGGCCCTGAGTGATCTCCTGCGCGCCCTCACTGGGATCTTGGACGGCGAGATTGCCCGATATGAGGATCTTGCGAGTGGTCAGGGGCGGGTGGCGCTCACGCGCGGCGGTGTGATCGAGGCCCTGCTGTTCACCAGCCCTGACCCCGTGGCGATCTCACGGCAGGCGGTGATCGCATCAATCGGCACGGATCAACCTGCGGCTATGGCCTTGGCAGGGCGTGCCGCTGTGGGGGCACGTGACGACGGCGCGATTGTTTGCGCCTGTTTCTCGGTCGGTGCGAATGTGCTCGCGGCGGCTGTGGCGGCGGGGGCGGGTAGTGTCGTAGAGCTGGGCGAACGCACCTGTGCGGGCACGAATTGCGGCTCGTGCAAGCCGGAATTGGCGGCCTTTCTGAACGCAAAGCCTGTGCGCCTCGCTGCGGAGTAGGCGATGCGGTGACGAGAGCGTTGAACTTGTATTGTAGAGTAAGTGAAATATAGAGATCATATCAGGGCAAAAAACAGATATTTTGCCCTGATATATGTTCGGTTTGTCTAACTCTTCAGGTGGATCAAGCCGCCAGAATTTCGGCCACGGTCTGCGCCATTGGCGTGGTGGGTCGGTCAATCAGGGTCGAGAGATCCTTGCCGCTATACTCCAGTGCTCCGCCAGCGACTTCGACATCCACCGCCGCGAGCATCCCTGCGAAACCCTCTGGCAGACCCGCCGAGACGAGGATCGCCGCGAACTCTGCTTCCGGCAGATTCTGATAGGGGAGCTGCTTTCCGGTTTGTTTGCTTGCCTCGGCGGCCAGCTCGCTCAGGGTGAATGCGGTATCGCCTGCCAGCTCGTATACCTTGCCGTCATGGCCTGTGCTGGACAGAACAGCCGCTGCCGCCGCCGCGTAATCTGCGCGCGAGGCCGATGCAATCCGCCCCTCTGCCGCCGAGCCGACGAAGGCCCCTGCCTGCAACGCGGCAGGCACGGAGCTTGCGTAATTCTCGGTGTACCAACCGTTGCGCAGGATGGTGGTGCGCAGGCCAGAGGCATTCAGCATCGCTTCGGTCTCGACATGCTCCGGCGCGAGGCCGAGGGGAGAGGTATCGGCCTGCAACAGACTTGTGTAGACAATGCGGCCGACGCCTGCGGCCTTCGCGGCCTCGATAACGGCTTTGTGCTGGGGCACACGCTGGCCGACCTCCGAGCCGGAGATCAGCAAAAGCGTCTCGACGCCTTGCAGCGCGGCGGGCAGGGTATCGGGCTTGCTATAATCTGCTTGCCGAACAGCAACGCCGAGATCGGCGGCCTTCTCAGGCGAGCGCGCAAGGGCGATGATCTGGTCAGCGGGGGTGGATTCGAGAAGTTTTGCGATGGTGAGGCGGCCGAGCTGGCCCGTCGCGCCAGTGATTGCGATGGTCATGAGGTGATCCTTTCCTTGATTCCTGTGCTGGATTTGGGATAATCTGAAAGCGAACAAAACGTAAGTACGCACAAATTTGTAAGTATGAAGAAAATGAAAATGAGCCAAGCTGACGAGACGATGGGGGTGGCCGATCCTGCGCCGCTGCCTGAGGCGGAGACATCTGTTGCGCTCTGGTCCGAGCTGTTAATTCAGGGCGGGATGGAGGCCGCGGACGGGGCGGCCGACGGCGGCCGTCGCGGCGATTTGCTGTCGGAAAAATGCGCCTCCCGCGATGTGTTCAAACATGTCACGAGTCGCTGGGGCGGCATGGTGCTGATCGCGCTGATGGGCGGCACGCTGCGATTTAGCGCTTTGCGGCGGCGGATTGGGGGGGTCAGCGAGCGAATGCTGGCGCAGACCCTGCAATGGCTGGAGGAGGATGGGTTGGTGCTCCGAATCGCCTTCGATGTTGTGCCGCCGCATGTCGAATATAGCCTCACTCCGATGGGGGGAGAGGCGGCGGAGAAGGTGCGGGCATTGGCTGACTGGGTCGAAACCGCGATGCCGCGGGTGACGCAGGCGTGGCAATCGAAGGGGAAGATCCCGGTCTGAGCGCGGGGTCTGCGGCTTTTCTGGCTGTCTGACGATCCGACGCTTCCTGCGGTTGTTGTTACGGATCGCCAGCCTATTCGGGTTACGCTTCGAATGGGTGATCGCTGTGCCTGGGCAGTAAATCTGCGATTAGCCTTGCGCCAGCATGAGGCGCGAGGGCTGCCTTTAGGAACGCAGGGAGGGCCTCGCTGTGCCGTGCGAAGGCCTGCGCCGACGTTATTGCGGGGTCTGCCTCAAGGCACAAATGAAGCCCGTGCCCATCGCTGCGTGCAGCGAAGGTCATATTGAACCCATCCCCCGGACCTGCGGCGAGAACTTCGCGCTCAACGGTGCAGTCGGGGAAGACAGGCGGATCAAACGGCAGCACATTGATCAAGGGCGAGAAAAAGAACCGCTGCCCGCGCCCCAGCCCGTGATCCGCTGCGATCTGCTCGATCCGGCAGCGGCCATGGCGGCGGATCCGGCGCAAAAGCGCGCCTTGACGCATCAAGAAGCGCTCCAATGTCTCCTCTGGGTCGACCTGCACCTTCAGCGGCAAGATATTGACGACGAGTGCCGGAATCGCGGCGCTGACACTGCCGAGGCGGCTCATATAGGGCAGCCAGATCGCGAGCCCTCGCCCGATGTCGGCGGGCGGTTGATCGGGTAGGGTGAGGCAGCTACTCAGATAGGCCCCGCTGAGCAATGTGAGCAGATCCGGCCAGTTGATCGCGGTTTGCGCGCTCAGCGCATGCAGCGCAGCGGGCATCGCCTCAGGCAGGGCGATCTCGGCTTCCAGCATCTCGCCGCCGTAGGTCTCGCCACCTTTTTGGAGGACGGGAAGGGCCGCACTTGTGCTGGCGGTGAGTTGGTCCCGCCAGAATGCCTGATCCTTCGCGTGGCGCGGACTGGCGCGGTAGGCCTCCTCTTCCTCGAGATAGGCGGTGAAAGGCTTGAGCGGCTCCCCTGCGGGCCCGCGCCCGATGAAATGGGTGTAAAGCGTGGCGCAGCGTTGTTCGAGAAGGGCCATCGAATAGCCATCTAGGATGATGTGATGGCCGCGCGCATACCAGATCCAGCGCGCCTCCCCCAGCCGCAGCAACCATTGTGCCGAGAGCGGATCGCGCGCCAGATCAAGCGGCGCGTTGATATCGGCCTGCATCACGGCGCGGGCGAGACCTTCAGGATCCGCGCGATCCCGCAAATCCATCTCGTGCAACTCGGGGCGCCGCGCAGGATCGACGCTTTGCATCGGCGCGGCGTTCTTTTCGTCATCAGCGGGGGGGATGAACCGCAGGGCCAGCACATCCGCCTCACGTACAGTCTGCGCGATGGCTTTTGCCAAGGCGTCAGGGTCTGCGGGGCCGATGATCTCAATCCCATGCGCCACGGTGGAAATCGGCTGATCGGGGTGGAAGCAGAATTCCTCCCAGAAATCGAGCTGCGCGAGGGTCAGTGCCCATGTGGTTCGCGAGGTGTTTTGTGAGGCGGTGGCGGATTTTAGCGCAGGGGTGGGGAGGTCGGCGAGAGGCATCTGGAAATCCCGATTGACATTATCCGATTAAAATACTCAACTATTAGCGGACGTCAAGATGAGACGCGAAGATCCGCGCGGGTCGCAAGCCCGAAGCAGCAAAGAAGGTGAGAGACGATGATTGAGTTTACGCGCTGGCCCGATGATCTCGCCGCGCGCTACCGTGCGCAGGGTTACTGGATCGACGCGCCTTTGACGCGGGGCCTGACAGAGCAAACAGCACAGCGGCCCGATGCCCCCGCGATCCAATGCGGAGCGCGCAGCTTTAGCTATGCCGAGGTGGAGCGCCGTTCGGATATCTTGGCGGCGAACCTGCGCGCGCGCGGGCTGAAGAAAGGCGATACCGCGCTGGTGCAATTGCCCAATCTCGCGGAGTTCTACCTCGTGTTCTTCGCGCTGCTGAAACTCGGGGTTGCGCCTGTGAATGCGCTCTTCAGTCATAAGCAGTTGGAGTTACGCGCCTATGCCGATCAACTCCGCCCTGCGCTGTTGATCGCCTCCCGCGCGCATCCCGCCTTTGCAGACGATGCGTTTTTGGCTCAGATGCGGGCCGCGCATCCCGAATTGCGCACTGTTTTGTTCATGGGGGATGATGTCCCGTCGAGCAGCCTCGAGTTGGCATTGGCTCAGGGCGATGGTGCGGCCTTCCGCCCCGATCCCTCCGCCCCTGATGAGGTCGCCTTTTTCCAGCTTTCGGGCGGTAGCACGGGCACGCCCAAACTGATCCCACGCACCCATAATGACTATGATTACAGCATCCGCGCGAGTGCGGAGATTTGCGGCGTCACAGCGCAGACGCGGTTTCTATGCTGCCTGCCTGCGGCCCATAATTTCGTGATGAGTTCGCCCGGTGCGCTGGGCGTTTTCCATGCTGGGGGCTGCGTGGTTCTGGCGGCCTCGCCCGATCCGGCGCAGTGTTTCGAGGTTGTTCAGGCGCAGCGCGTGACGATGGCCGCATTGGTGCCGCCTGCCGTCACTCTTTGGATTGAGGCGGCAGAGCGTCGCGGCGCAGACACTGGGGCGGGTTCGCTCGCCTCTCTGGAGCTGTTGCAGGTCGGCGGCGCGAATTTCGCCGAAGCTACCGCGCGCCGCGTGCCGCAGGCCTTGGGCTGTGCGTTGCAGCAGGTGTTCGGCATGGCCGAGGGCTTGGTGAATTACACCCGCCTCGATGATCCCGAGGAGGTGATTTTCACCACCCAAGGCCGCCCGATCAGCCCCGATGACGAGCTGCGGATTCGCGACGCGCAGGGGCACGATGTGCCCGATGGCGTCGCGGGGGAGCTGGCGACACGCGGCCCCTATACCCTGCGCGGCTATTACAAAAGCCCCGCGCAGAACGCGCAAGCGATTGATAAGGATGGGTTCTACACCACAGGCGATATCGTGATCCGCGATGCGCAGGGCAATCTGCGCGTGGTCGGGCGGGTGAAGGATCAAATCAATCGCGGCGGCGAGAAGATTGCGGCGGAGGAGGTTGAGAACCTGCTCTTGCGCCATCCGGATGTCACGCAGGCCGCATTGGTCGGGGTGGAGGATTCGGCACTGGGCGAGAAATCCTGCGCGTTCATCTGCGGCACAACTGGGCTGCGCGGCCCTGTTCTGCGGCGCTATCTGCTCGAGGCGGGGATCGCCGATTACAAGCTACCTGACCGCTTCCGCTTCATTGACGAGATGCCGCTGACCGCCGTGGGCAAGATCGACAAGCGCTGCCTGCGCACGCAACTCGCCGCTCCCCCGCGTGATCTGGCCTTGCAGCCCTGATGTTTCGACCGTTTCACACCCTGAGGATAGACCGATGACACTTTTGACAGAGATTGAAGCCGAAGCGCTTGCCACCGCCGCGCACAGGCCCACACCCGTCCTGGATCGCACATGGCTGGAGGCGCAGGTGCGCGCGCTGATTGAGGACGCCGAGGAGGAGATCGACCCCGACGAGAGCCTGATCTTCTACGGGCTCGATTCCATCGGAGTGATGCGTCTGGCGGCGGAATTGCAGCGCCACGGGCTGGAGGTTCCCTTCGAGGCGCTGGCGGCCGCACCAAGCGTAACGAATTGGTGGTCCCTCATGGAGGCGCAGCAGCGCCGCGCGTGAGGGCCTCGGGCTGTTTTGCAACTAAAAGGCCCGCCTGAGACAATCGGGCGGGCCTTTCTAAACGAGCGAAAGAGGGGGCTAACCACGCAGCGTTGCGCCGCCATCGACATAGAGATCGGCCATCGTGATATGGCTCGCTTGCTCCGATAGCAGGAACATCGCCGCCTGTGCGACCTCCTCTGGCGTGGCGATTTTGCCCAAAGGAATTCCGGTGCGATGCTGCGCGAGATTGCCCGCGATCACCGCTGCACCGCCGCTCTCATCCGCCCACATCCCCGTTTGCATCGGCGTCATCGTGGAGCCGGGGGCGATGATATTGCAGCGCACGCCTTGTGCCGCGAGTTCCAGTCCGAGGCAGCGGGTGAACATCGTCGCGGCGGCCTTTGAGGCGGCATAGGCGGCCATATTCATCCGCGGGATGCCCGCCGCATTCGAGCTGATAACCACCAGAGCGCCGCCGCCTTGTGTCGCCATCTCACCGCCCAAGGCCTGTCCGATGCGGAAGGTGCCGCCCGCATTGATATCCATCACCCGCTGCCAATCGGCCTCGGTCAGATCCCGCACGGGCAGGGTGGAAAGCACCCCGGCCGCATGAACCCCGAGGGTGACCGGGCCGAAGGCCGCGCGCGCGGCGGCAACGCTGGCTGTGACCGCCGCGCCATCGCGCAGATCGAGCGCGCGCCACTGCGTTTGCGCATCCTCAATCACCCGCCCAGCCGCGCGGGCCCGATCAATGGCCTCGCCCGTATCCGTGGCCGTGACCCTCGCACCCGCCGCGCGCAATTGCGCGACAAGCGCCAGCCCGATGCCGCCCGCTGCCCCTGTGACAAAGGCTGCGCGCCCGTCAAATCCGCTCAATTGCATCTCAAGCGACCTCGCATGTGGCGGAACGCCCCGCTGCGTGCATCATCGCCAGCGCGTGATCTGTCCCGATCACGCCGCCGCAGCAATCGGCCACCCAGCGCATCGCCATATCGTGTTTCTCGCGGCTGAAATCGGCCTGCGCATCGGCAATCGCAAAGGGTTCGATATCGCGCTGGAAGGCCTCTGCGGCGGTCGCAAGACAGCCGATATGGGCGTAGATCCCAGTGATCAGCAATTGATCGCGTCCCCGTGCCCGCATCAGAGTTTCGAGATTGGAGCGCTGGAACGCGCTGTAACGGTGTTTGACCAGCACAATGTCGTCCGAGGTGGGCTTCAGCGCGGCGAGGATCTCCTGATGCTCAGGGATCGCCCGCATGCCCGCGCCCCACAGATCGGCCTGCAAGCCGCGATCTGGTCGGAACTGATCGCCATTCTGCGCGGTGTAAACCACCGGAACGCCCGCCGCGCGCGCGGCTTTGATCAGCGCGGCAATATGGGCGATCACTTGCGGCAAGGGGGTAAGATCTTGCGGGAACGGCGCGCAGAAATAGCGCTGCATGTCATGCACCAAAAGCACGCAGCGCTCGGCGGCAGGTTGCCACGGCGCGCGGGCGGCGGGCAGGGCGTCCGGATCGGGGAGGGTGTAGGCGGGGATTGTGGGCAAAGCCATGGTCGTTTCCTTTGGTTAGTCTTGTACAACGCCAGCCATACCGGCATCGAGCGGCAGCCCGAGTGCGGCCAGCATGGCGCCGAATTTCGCGCCGGTCTCTGCGGCCTCAGCCATCGGATCGGAGCCCGCGACGATGCCCGCCCCCGCGAACAGCCGCGCTTGCGTGCCGCAAATCTCGGCACTGCGGATCGCGACATACCACGCGCCGTCGCCCGAGGCGCTACACCAGCCCACCGCGCCCGCGTAGAACCCGCGCGGATCTGGCTCCAGCTCGCGGATCAGCGCCTCGGCGCGGGTATGGGGCACGCCGCAGACGGCGGGCGTCGGGTGCAGCTTGGCGGCGAGCAGTACGGAAGGCGTCTCGCGATCCTTCAGCCGCCCCTCGATGCGGGTGCCCAGATGCCACATGCTGCGGGTTTGCGTCAGCGTGGTGCCTTTGGGGCAGGTGAGATCACGGCAGTCAGGGGCCAGCGTATCGAGGATGTATTCCACCACCAGCGCATGTTCGCGCTGGTCTTTCTCGGACGCGTTGAGCGCCTCGCCCTTGGCGCGATCGCGCGCGGGGTCGGCCTCGCGGCGGGCGGAGCCAGCGAGGGGATGCGAGCGGATCACATCGCCCGTCTTTTGCACCAATAGCTCCGGCGTCGCCCCCATCAGCACGCGTTGCGGCTGGCCCGCGCTTGAGGCGGCGGGATCGGGAAGACGCACCTGAAACGCGGTCGCGGCGGGGTCGGCGGCCAGCCGCGCGAGCAGGAGATCGCGGGCAATCGGGGCTTGCGTCTGGATCACCAAGGCCCGCGACAGGACGAGCTTTTCGAGGGCCTCGTTCTGCCCGTACTCGGCGCGCATTATCGACAGCGCGCGGGCCACCGCTTGTGCATAGGCGCTGGCGCTCGGGGCGGGGGTGATCGCGACCGCCGCCGCAGGGATCGGCGCGAGGGAAGCGCTGCTGCTGGTGGCAATATGGGGCGCGCGCAGGGCGGCGGGCCAGATCGTGCTCGCCTGCGGGCTATGCCAGAGGCAATCTTGCGCGCCGCTCTCAAACGGCAATGCCCCGCCGATCATGCCTTGCCCCGAGGTCGCGGCCCAAGCGTCAGCAATCCGCTGTGCCAGCGTGTCTTTGGTGCCGCGCGCAATCGGCTGGGCTTGGCCTTGGGCGATGCAGCTCCCCTCGGGGCCGTGGAACAGGAAGGGGCTGGCCTCGGTGAGAGGGCTGCCCGCGCCAATGGCAGGCGACTCGTGGCGCGCAGTGGAGCGCAGGGTGGAGTGCGCGGTGGAGGCGGGGGGGAGAAGAGAGATATTCATCTGGCGCAATGTCCGCAGCTTTGGCCCGAGGCAGAGATCGGGCGGTGGTGCCGTGAGGGCGGGGGAAGCGGGAGGCTGGCGCAAGCTGGCAGGAAGGCAGTGGCAAGACGGCGCGTGCGGGAGATCACGCAACAGACCTCAGACGGAGAGGGAATGGCTCCGCGTGGGGTCTCGCGCCTCGCGCATCGTCTGGGTGCGACCGCCGCGCGCCCAGCACGAAAGCTGCGGCGGAAACGATGCGGGAGGCCCCGCCTTGCTGCCTGCGGAGAAAATGTCATGCGGCAAACAGATAGTAAAGTAAAAAACTCAGGTATTATTTGCAGCCCAGCGGAGCCCCGCTGCCGTCCTTTGCAACGAGAGTGTTTGTCTCGGGTGGTCTCGGGCGGTGCGACACGTCCATCGGGCGACGTTATATCACAGCGCGCACAAGATACGCGCTGCGCTGTTTGTCACATCTTGCACTTCGCGGTATTCCGAGTATTTTTATCAACAACAAATATGCCTCCCTCGGTGGCGTGCAGCGATGCGTGGCTGCGCGTCACCGACCGGTTGCCCAAAGCGGGGCCGGATCAGAAAGGACGAAAGATGCAAGACCTCCCGACCTCCGCCCAACTGGCGCCCGCCCCATCCGCCAGCGATCTGCCCAAGACAGAGCGCGTCCGCCACGAGCTGCGCCGCCGCACGCTCAAAATCAGCGCGCGCGAGATGGTCACGCCGCAGATGCTGCGCCTGACGCTCTCGGGGCCGGAGCTGGAAGGCTTCACCTCGCTCTCGCCCGCCGATCACATCAAGATTATCGTCCCGGGTGAGGGCGGCGAGGATGCGATGCGCGATTACACGCCGCGAGGCTATGACGCCCAGACCCAATCGCTCACGATCGATTTCGCGCTGCATGACGAGGGCGCGGCGACGCTTTGGGCGAAACAGGCGCAGGTTGGGGATACGGCGAGGATCGCAGGGCCGCGCGGCTCGAAGGTGATCTCGGGGCCGATCCGCAACTGGCTCTTGATCGGCGATGAAAGCGCTCTGCCCTCGATCTCGCGCCGGATTGAGGAGTTGCCCGCAGGCAGCCGCGTCACCAGCCTCGTCGCCGTGCAATCGGCGCGCGAGGAGCAGCGGCTTGTGACCGAGGCCACACATGTGGCGCTCTGGGTGCATCGCAGCGATCCCTGCGATGCGACGGCGCTGGCCGAGCGATTGGCACAGATCATCCTGCCAGAGGGCACCTATGTGTGGCTGGCGGCGGAGGCGAGCGTGGTGAAACGCTTGCGCGAACAGTTGATCGCGCGCGGGCATCCGCTGCCGTGGTTGACGGCTTCGGGCTACTGGTCCGCAGGGCATGTCGATGGCGGCGAGCAAGAATTCTGATCCTTGCGGAGGGGCGCGGCGCGGGGTTTCCCTCACAGCGGCGCGCCTTTAGTCTTGTGCAGTGAGTCCCAGAATAGCGAACGGAGTTCTTGAATGATCCTCTACGGCATCCCCACCTGCGACACCTGCCGCAAAGCTCGCAAAGCCTTGGAAGCGGCAGGGCAGGAGGTCCGCTTCCACGATCTGCGCGCGCAGCCCTTGAGCGCCGAGCAACTGGCGCGCTTCCATGCGGCCTTCGGCGATAAGCTCCTGAACCGCGCCTCGACCACATGGCGGGGCTTGGACGAGGCCGCGCGTGCGCAACCTGTGCTGGACCTGTTGCAAGCCCATCCGACCCTGATCAAACGCCCGATCATTGAGGGGGCGGAGCTGACTTTGGGCTGGGATAAAACCGCGCAAGCCGCGCATCTTTGATCGCCGTATCTATGATCGTCTCTGCGCCTTCCAGAGAGTAAAAATATCCCCGCCGGAGGCCTCCGCCGGAGGCCAAGGGCGCAAGAAAGGTATTGCGCAAAATAAAACGGCCTCGCAATCGCGAGGCCGTCTCAAATTCATCGTCCGAGCTCAGAGCAGTTTCAGATCGGCTGCGGATTCGCGGCCGTCACGGCCTGCTTGCAGGTCGTAGCTGATTTTCTGATTGTCGTTCAGGCCTGTGAGGCCTGCGCGCTCAACTGCCGAAATATGAACGAAAATATCTTTACCGCCATCATCGGGTGCGATGAAGCCGAAGCCTTTGGTGGCGTTGAACCATTTTACGGTGCCAGTGGCCATCCCGTGTCTCCTTCTTAGTGCTCCCGAGGCGATATTGCCCACGGGCCGTGCAGCCAGGTCTTTCAGGTCTTCCGGCTGCCCCAAGAAGGGAGGCGGGTAGAAAGTCTGCAGTCACGCAGGGGAAATGATGCCTCAGCCAATAAAAAAATCAATGAAAAAAATGGGGGCACATGGCCCCCATTGATGACGATTTCATGAAGTCTTACCGCTGATCGGGCGGGGTTGCCTCAATTTTAAGCTGCGGCAACAGCGTCTCGAGCGGCATCACCTCGGTGCGGGTTTCGCCCAAGCGGCGCACGGACACGGTGCGCTCTTCGACTTCCTTCATCCCCACGGCCAAGATGACCGGAACCTTGCCCAGCGAATGCTCACGGACTTTGTAGTTGATCTTCTCGTTGCGGATATCGGCCTCGGCACGGATGCCTTGGGCGCGCAGGCTGGCGACAACCTCTTCCACGAACCCATCCGCATCCGAGACGATGGACGCCACCACCACCTGACGCGGCGCGAGCCAGAACGGAAGCTTGCCCGCGTGAGATTCGATCAAGATCCCGATGAAGCGCTCGAACGAGCCGAGCACCGCGCGGTGCAGCATCAAAGGCCGATGCTTGGAGCCGTCTTGGCCGATATAATTTGCGTCCAGACGCTCGGGCAGGTTGGGATCGATCTGCAGCGTGCCACATTGCCAGTCGCGGCCGATGGCATCGGTCAGTACGAACTCGAGTTTCGGCCCGTAAAACGCCCCTTCGCCCTCTTGGATCTCGTAGCCATAGCCCGCCGCAGTGATCCCGTTGGCCAGAGCGGCCTCGGCGATGTCCCAGCTTTCTTCCGTGCCCACCCGCTTCTCCGGCCGCGTCGAGAGCTTGACCTTCCAGCGGTCAAACCCGAGATCGGCATAGATCTTGGCGAGGAAGGTCACGAATTTCTTCGTCTCCGATTCCACCTGATCGGGCGTGCAGAAGATATGCGCGTCATCTTGAGTAAACCCGCGCACGCGCATGATCCCGTGCAGCGCGCCCGATGGCTCATATCGGTTGCACGAGCCGAATTCCGCCATCCGCAGCGGCAGATCGCGGTAGGATTTCAGGCCTTGGTTGAACACCTGAATATGGCAGGGGCAGTTCATCGGCTTGAGAGCGTTGACGGTTTTCTCGCGCGCGTGATCCTCGTCCACTTCGACGATGAACATATTCTCTTGGTAGTTCTCCCAATGCCCCGAAGCCTCCCAGAGCTTGCGGCTGACCACTTGCGGGGTGTTGACCTCAACATAGCCATCGCGATCCTGCTGGCGGCGCATGTAATCTTGCAGCGTGGTGTAGATTTTCCAGCCGTTGGGATGCCAGAAGATCTGGCCGGGGGCCTCTTCTTGCATATGGAACAGATCCATCTCGCGGCCCAGCTTGCGGTGGTCGCGCTTGGCGGCCTCCTCCAGCATGGTCAGATGCGCCTTGAGGTCTTCGCGGTTCTTGAACGCCACGCCGTAGATCCGTTGCAGCATCGGGCGTGTGCTATCGCCAAGCCAATAGGCCCCCGCGACATTCATCAGTTTGAAGCCATCCGCAGGCACTTGCCCCGTATGCTGGAGGTGCGGGCCACGGCAAAGATCCTGCCAATCCCCATGCCAATACATTCGCAGATCTTGCCCCTCGGGGATCTTTGCGATCAGTTCGACCTTGAACGGCTCGTTCGCCGCTTCGTAATGCGCAATCGCGCGGGCGCGGTCCCAAATCTCGGTCTTCACCGGCTCGCGGGCGTTGATGATCTGCTTCATCTTTGCCTCGATCGCGCCCAAATCCTCGGGGGTGAACGGCTCCTCGCGGTCGAAATCGTAGAACCAGCCGTAATCGCGCACCGGCCCGATGGTGACCTTCACATCCGGCCACAGCTCCTGCACCGCGCGCGCCATGATATGCGCGAGATCGTGGCGGATCAGCTCCAGCGCGGGGGCATCCTCGGCCATCGTGTTGATCGCAATCGCGGCATCCTCATGGATCGGCCATTGCAGATCAAAATGCGCGCCGTTCACCTGCGCGGAGATCGCCTTTTTGGCGAGCGATTTGGAAATGCCCTCAGCGATTTCCAACGCGGTGATCCCTGCGGGAAACTCGCGCGCATTGCCATCGGGGAAGGTGAGGGTGATCTGAGATTGGGACATGGTCGTCCTCCTCGTCGGTTTGGCGCCCACGGAGCGCCCGGTTGCGGGTTATGTTCGGGGCGGTATGAAACGGCGGGCAGGGCAAGTCAACGTCAATGACACGATTTGCGGTTTAGGAAGGGGGCTTTGCCCCCTCGGCCTGCGGCCTCACCCCCAGGATATTTGTGGCAACCGAAAGCCCGAACCCCAAAGACGGGGCCTTTTCTTTCGGTTGCTCGAAGTATCCCAGGAGAGTCCCGAAGGGACGGGGGCAGCGCCCCCGTATGGGGCACGGGTTGAGATGCGCGGCGGGCTTCTTTAGGGTGCGCCAAAAGGGGAGAGTTTCCATGGCTGAGTATTTCAAGACCTCTGAGAACCGCCGCATTGCCTATCATAAAACCGAGGCCTCAGGGGCCGAGACGGGCGCGCCGGGGATCGTGTTTCTGGGCGGGTTCAAATCTGACATGGAAGGCAGCAAAGCGCTCGCGCTGGAGGCTTGGGCACGGGCGCAGGGGCGGGCGTTTTTGCGGTTTGATTATTCGGGCCATGGGGTCTCTGACGGGGCCTTCACCGATGGCGCGATTGGCGATTGGTATGAGGATGCGCGCGATCTGATCATGGCGGTGACCTCCGGCCCGCAGGTGCTTGTGGGCTCCTCGATGGGGGGGTGGATTTCCCTGCTGATCTGCCGCGAGCACCCCGAGAAGGTCGCAGGGCTGGTGACCATCGCCGCCGCGCCGGATTTCACCGAGGATGGCTATTGGGCCGCGTTCGATGCGCCCACGCGCCGCAAGCTGGAGGAAGAGGGGCAGATCGAGGTCCCGTCTGAGTATGGCGAGCCCTATATCATCACCCGCCGCCTGATCAACGAGGGCCGTAACCGCCTCGTTTTGCGCTCGCCGCTCGATCTGCCGTTCCCCGTGCGCTTCTTGCAGGGCACAGCGGATGACGCGGTTTCTGTGGAAACAGCGAACCGGTTATTAGACCATGTCACGGGCGAGGATATCCAACTTACCTTGGTCAAAGGCGCCGATCATCGGTTCTCGACACCGGACTGCCTGGTGATGATTGAGAGATCAGTAGCCGAGGTTCTCGCGCGGACGTGAACGCGAAATTGCCGATCTGGGCGCGCGGGGCGTTTCAGGGGTTGGACCCGATGAACGCCTAGGGCATCTTGCCTCGAAGGCCTTCGCGATGGGGCGCGCTGCGCGAAGCCAGACCCAGAAGAAACGCCGCGCTGACGCAGGAAGCAGGAGAGACCGTGACCCAATCCGGCCCCGAAACATTACCAGATCCGATTGTCTTTCTCCCCGGATTTATGTGTGACGCGCGGTTGTTCTGGCATCAGATCCTCGATTTTTCCGCCACGCATGCGGTGATGGTGATGCCGCTGCGCGGGCAAACGGTGGAGGAGATGGCGCAGCATGTGCTGGCGCAGGCCCCTGTTAAATTTGCGCTTGTCGGGCATTGGCTGGGCGGGCTGGTGGCGATGGAGATCATGCGCCGCGCGCCTGAGCGACTTTCGCAAGTGGCACTGTTGGATGTCTCACCGCTGCCGGAAACGCCGCAGGTCTCGGGCGAGCGCGAGTTGCGGATTGCGCGGGTGCGGGCGGGGCGGCTCGATGAGGTGATGCTGGAGGAGGTGCCTGCCAGCACGCTGGAGCAGGGGCCGTTGTTACATGATGTGCAGGCGATGATGTTGGAGATGGCGTCGGCGCTGGGGCCAGAGGCGTTCAACACACAAAGCCGCGCCCTGATGCGCAGGCCCGATCAGCAGCGCGCGCTGCGCAATACCAAGATCAGGGCGATGTTGATCTGTGGCGAGTATGACCGGATCTGCCCGCCACGGCGGCACGAGTTTCTGGCAGAGCTCATGCCTCATGCCGACTTCCGATTGATCCTTGGCGCGGGGCATCTTGCGCCGCTTGAGCAGCCGGAGAAAGTGACAAGGGCGCTGCGAGAGTGGCTCGCTGCGCCCTTGTTGTTGAAGTGATAGGTTGGATCCAGCCGCCAGTTTGACGCGCTGTATCCGCAGGGGATCAGACCGCTTTGAGCGTGGTGGTGCCGCCGGGTTTGGGGGCCGTGCTGGCGCTGGTCGTCGCGGTGTCTTTGGGGGGCTCTTTCACAGCAGGGGCTTCCGCTTTCGGGGCCTGTTGGTCGATGAAATCGAGCACCAAGGGGCGGATATTGTTGCGCCATGATTTGCCCGCGAAGATCCCGTAATGCCCCGCGCCTTGTTCCAGATGCTGGGCCTTTTTGCTCTCGGGCAGGCCGGTGCACAGGCGCAGCGCCGCGACACATTGGCCGGGGGCCGAGATGTCGTCGTTCGAGCCCTCCACCGTTTTCACGGCGACGGTGGTGATTTTGCCCAGATCGACACGCTTGCCCGCGACGGTGAATTCGTTCTTCGCTATTTCGAGGTTCTTGAAGATCCGCTCAACGGTCGAGAGGTAGAATTCCGCCGTCATATCCATCACGGCAAGATATTCATCGTAGAACACGTTGTGCTTATCGCGTTCGGAGGCCTCGCCTTTTGCTTCAGCGGTGATCTTGTCGTTGAAGGCTTTGGCGTGGGTTTCCGCGTTCATCGAGATGAACGAGGCGAGTTGCATCAGGCCGGGATAGACCATCCGGCCAACGCCCTTATATTTGAAGCCGACGCGCTGGATCACCATATGCTCCAGCTGGCCCATCGTCACACGGCGGCCGAAATCGGTGACTTCGGTGGCGGCGGCGTCTGGGTCAATCGGGCCGCCGATAAGGGTCAGGCTGCGCGGTTGTGCGGCGGGCTCTTCCTCGGCGAGATAGGCGGTGGCGGCCAAAGTCAGCGGCGCGGGTTGGCACACGGCGATCACGTTGATATCGGGGCCGAGCAGGCGCATGAAATCGACGAGATAGAGCGTGTAATCCTCAATATCGAACTTGCCCTCGGACACCGCGATATCGCGGGCGTTGTGCCAATCGGTGATATAGACTTCCGCATCCGGCAGCAGCGAAGCAACCGTCGAGCGCAGCAGCGTGGCATAATGCCCTGACATCGGCGCGACGAGGAGGATCCGGCGCGGCATCGGGGCGCGGTCGCCCACTTTGAAGTGAATGAGCGATCCGAAGGGCTTATCGAGCACTGCCTCGACACTCACCTGATGATCGCGGCCATCCTCGCCAACAATCGAGCGAATGCCCCAATCGGGCTTGATCACCATCCGGCTGAAGGAGCGTTCAGTCACGCGGCCCCAAGCCGACATGACTTTGAACATCGGATGCGGGGTCATGCCCCAGATCGGATAGGAGGCCATGGCGCGGGCTGAAGCCCCCATCCATTCATTGGTGTTTCTGATGGTTTCCATCAGATCGTAGGACATCATACCCTTCATGCGCGTCTCCAGTGCCCAGTCGTTCGGGCGGTGTTTCTGGTCCATGCCGCGTTGCCCTTTTGGAAAGGGGCGGGCCGGTTATGCTGTTGACCGTCGCACCTGTCAGCGGCCTCGATCTTGCCGCCGGTCCGCGCAGCTGTGGCGCGGGGCATCAGCGGTTTCGAGACTGCGGCGCGGGGCCGTTTTTCGCTTGCGTTCATCGCTATTTATAGGTCGTCTGGGGGGATAGGGGGGAACCAGATTATGACCGCAAGTGATGAGACAGTGCACGCTGCATCGCAGCAATTCAAGGAAAATCTGGCGCGGATCGAGGCTTTGACGCTGAGGCTCACAGAAGCGCTATCGCAAAAACGGGCGGTCAACCCCGCGTTGGAGGGGCCGGGCGCAGATCTTTACCTTAAGGCAAGTACGTCGCTGATGCGGGAGATGATGGAGAAGCCTTCCAAGATTGTGGAAGCGCAGGTGGCCTATTGGGGCCAAGCGATGACACAATATATGGAGGCGACCGAGGCTTTGCGCGGCGGCACCCTCACGCCCCCTGCCGATACGGGCCGGAAAGATCGCCGTTTTAGCAATCCGCTGTGGGATACCCACCCCTATTTCAACTTCGTCAAACGGCAATATCTGATCGCCTCTGATGCGGTGAAGGACAACCTCTCGAAGCTCGAAGGGCTTGATGATGTTGATCAAAAGCGGATGACCTATTTCGCCCAACAGATTGTCGATCTGATGGCGCCGACGAATTTTCTCGCGACGAATCCCGATGCGCTGGAGCGCGCGGTGGAAACCGAAGGCGAAAGCCTCGTGCGCGGGCTCGAGAACCTTGTCCGCGATGTGGAGGCGAATAAGGGCGATCTGGTGGTGACACTGGCGGATCGTGATGCGTTCAAACTGGGCGAGAATATCGCAACGATGGAGGGCTCTGTCGTCTATCGCAATCGCCTGTTCGAGTTGATCCAATACGCGCCGACCGCTGAGAAAGTGCATAAAACGCCGCTGCTGATTTTCCCGCCGTGGATCAATAAATATTACGTTCTCGATCTGAAACCCGCCAATTCGCTGATCAAATGGATTGTGGATCAGGGCTTCACGCTCTTCGTTGTGGCCTGGCGCAATCCGGGGCAGGGGTTCGATGATGTCGGACTCGAGGATTATATCGATGAGGGCTATCTCACCGCGATCGGTCAGGTCAAAGCGATCACGGGCGAGAAGAAGATCAATGCTGTCGGCTATTGCATCGCGGGTACGGGGCTTTCACTGACCCTATCGTTGCTGGAAAAGCGCAAAGATAAGTCGATCAATTGCGCGACCTTCTTCACCACCCTCACCGATTTCTCGGATCAGGGCGAGTTTACGGCCTTCTTGCAGGATGATTTCGTCGACGGGATCGAGGCGCAATGTAAAGCCGACGGGGTGCTCTCCTCCTATTTCATGACGCGGACCTTCTCCTTCTTGCGGGCAAATGACCTGATCTATCAGCCTGCCATCCGCAGCTATATGCTGGGCGAGCGGCCGCCTGCGTTCGATCTGCTATATTGGAATGGCGACAGTACCAATCTGGCGGGCAAAATGACGATCCAATACCTGCGCGATCTGTGTCAGGGGAATCGCTTTGCCTCGGGTGGTTATGAATTGATGGGCGAGCGGTTGAGCATTTCAGACGTGAAAGTGCCGCTCATGGCGATTGCCTGCGAGACAGATCACATTGCGCCGTGGATTGCGTCGTTTAGTGGCATTGCGAAAATGGGATCGAAGGAAAAGACCTTCGTTCTCTCGGAATCCGGTCATATCGCGGGGATCGTCAACCCGCCCAGCAAACGCAAGTACGGGCACTACCTCTCCGAGGCCCCGATCGAGAATCATGAGGTCTGGAAAGAGGCGGCAGCCTATCAGGCCGGCTCTTGGTGGCCGCAATGGGGGGCGTGGCTCGCAGAAAAATCTGGGTCGTTTGTAACAGCCCGCGCTGTCGGTGGGCCGGATCACCCCGTGCTTTGCGCCGCACCGGGCAGCTATGTGGTTGAAATTCCCGAGCTATAGATGCCCTAGGGGCAATTAATCAATGTGACAGAGGAAATTCTGCGGCGCAGCACGAAAAACTTGCAATGCTGCGCTGCAGCATGTATATAGGGGCCATGCGATGCACGGGCCCGCTCGCCAGTTTCCTCCCTCGGGCCCAATGACGGAGAGACACCATGGCTAACACCCAAGATTTCACCAAGATGATGCAAGACATGATGGGTTCGTTCCCGAAAGACGGCAAAGCGTTCCAAGACGCTTTCAAAACCCAAGCTGCTCTTGGCGAGAAAATGGCGAAGGTTGCTCTGCAGGCTGCTGAGAAATCCACCGAGATCACTTCGGTCTGGGCAAAATCGACCATCTCCAAGATGAACGAACTTGCGACCACCAAGTCGGAACCGGCTGATTACGCAAAATCCGCAACGGATTTCGCTTCGGCTGCTGCTGAAACCGCTGCTGAAAACATGTCGGCCTTCGCAGAAGTTGCGAAAAAGCTGCAAATGGAAACCGTTGAGCTGATGCTTGCAGCTGGCAAGGACGCTTCGGAAGAAGCAACCGCCGCTGTGAAAAAAGCAACCTCGGACGTGACCACGGCTGCTAAAAAAGCGACCGCTGCTGCAAAGTAAGGTGATGCGACGGGCGACGTTTTCCCCGCCCAAAGCATAAGAAAAGAGCGCGTGTTTCACGCGCTCTTTTTCATATTTGGCGGCTGCATTCCTCCGCGGCCGCGCCCCTGATTTCGCACCCGAGAGGCTTTCAGGGATCGCGCCCGATAGATTTCTGGCGCGTCATGCCGCATTTTCCCAAAGGGCGACATAGCGATTATGTCACTATCATCTGTTGCTTTTGCTGCGCTTGCGCTTAATCATTGCTGCGCTGCGATAATTTCAAAGCCGCGTTGTAATTTCGGGAGGAGACCTCATGGCGGAAGACGTAAAGCCTCTATTGATCAAGCGCTATGCGAGCCGGCGTCTCTACAACACCGAGACGAGCGACTATGTGACTTTGGAAGATATTTCCGCCTTCATCCGCGATGGCCGCGTGGTGCAGATTGTGGATCTGAAATCCGGGGATGACCTGACGCGGCAATATCTGCTGCAAATCATCGCCGAGCATGAGAGCCGTGGCGAGAGTGTCCTGCCGGTGGATGTGCTGACGGATCTCGTGCGCTCCTATACCAACAACGCCAATTCGGTGGTGCCGCAGTTCCTCGCAGCCTCTTTCGAGATGCTGCGCGATGGGCAGTCGAAGATGATCGAGAACCTCGGGATTCCAAATCCGATGATGGGGATGCCGGGGTTCGATGCGCTCCAACGTCAACAACAGGCGTTCTTGCAGACGCTGATCGGCGGCTGGGGCACGGCAGGCAGCTCGGGCCCCGCACCTGAGGAACCCTCCGCCGGGGGCGATGGCCGCGATGAGTTGGCGGGGATCAAAAAGCAACTCGCGGAGTTGCAGGCGAAGCTTTCCAAGCTCTGATTAGCCAACCACATTCGGGCGCAGCCCAAATTGAGAGCGGGGCCGATTGGCCCCGCTTCTCGTTCTTGTGAGAGACTTGGGCGGGCCGGTTCGGTTAGCCGCGCGCGGCTTTCTCGGCGATGCCGGACGTGCCCTCACGGGCCTCGAGAACCGCGAGCACATCCGCCAGATCGACATCGCGCGCCTCAAGCATCACGATCAGATGGAACAGCACGTCAGCGGCCTCCGAGGTCAGCTTCTCGCGGTTGCCCTTGGCCGCCTCGATGATCGCCTCAATGGCTTCCTCGCCGAATTTCTCGGCGCATTTCTCTGGCCCTTTGGCAAAGAGCTTGGCCGTCCACGAGCTGTCCGGATCGGCCCCTTTGCGGGATTTGATCGTGGCGGCAAGGCGGTCGAGTGTGTGCATAATCTCTCTCCTCACAGCCGGACCGGAATGCCCGCGGCGGCCATATGCGCTTTGGCCTCGCCAATCGTGAATTCCCCGAAGTGGAAGATCGAGGCGGCGAGCACGGCGGATGCGCCCCCTTTGGTGACACCCTCAACAAGATGATCGAGCGTGCCAACCCCGCCCGAGGCGATCACGGGGATATGTACCGCATCCGAGATCGCACGGGTCAGCGGCAGGTTGAAGCCAGCACGGGTGCCGTCGCGATCCATCGAGGTGAGCAGGATCTCCCCCGCCCCCTTGGCCGCGACAAGCTGCGCGAATTCCACCGCGTCGATGCCTGTCGCTTTGCGCCCGCCATGGGTGAAAATCTCCCAACGTCCGGGGGCGACGGTTTTCGCATCAATCGCGCAGACGATACATTGCGAGCCAAAGCGATCCGCCGCCTCGGCAATGACATCGGGATTGGCGACCGCTGCGGAGTTGAACGAGACCTTGTCCGCCCCTGCGAGCAACAGCGCGCGCACGTCTTCATGGGTGCGCACCCCGCCGCCAACGGTGAGCGGCATGAAGCACTGCTCGGCGGTGCGGGTGACCAGATCGAACATGGTGCCGCGGTTCTCGTGGGTGGCGTGGATGTCGAGGAAGCACAGCTCGTCCGCCCCCGCCGCATCATAGGCCTTCGCCGCTTCCACCGGATCGCCCGCATCGATCAGATCGACGAAGTTGACGCCCTTGACCACACGGCCATCGGCGACATCGAGGCAGGGGATGATGCGGGTTTTGAGCATAGCGGGGTCTCCATGGGGGCGCGGCTGCGCCTGTCGCGCTTTCATACAGGCGCGTGCGGTGCTTGGCAAAGGGGAAGGGGGCCTTCCGCCCCCTCGCGCCTTTGGCGCTTCACCCCTCGAGGATATTTAAGGCAACCAGAGGGGCATGGTTCTGGTTGCCTTAAATATCCCGGGGGAGGCCCGCAGGGGCGGGGGCAGCGCCCCCTTCTTCTGTGCCTCAGGCCTTGAGCGCCTTGAGAGCTTCGCCCAGATCCAGAACCCCGTCATAGATCGCGCGGCCAGAGATCGCGCCCGCGATTACGCCGGTATCGCGCAATTTGATCAGGTCGGGGAGCGAGGACACCCCGCCCGAGGCGATCACGGGGATGGTCACGGCGCGGGCCAGCGCCTCGGTGGCCTCGAAATTCGGCCCCTGCATCGCGCCGTCGCGCATGATATCCGTGTAGATGATCGCCGAGACGCCTGCGTCTTCAAAGGATTTCGCCAGATCGGTGACCATCACATCGGTTTCGGTCGCCCAGCCTTTGGTCGCGACCTTGCCGTTGCGCGCATCGATTCCGACGGCCACCTTGCCGGGGAATTCGCGCGCCGCCTCGCGCACCAGATCGGGGTTCTCCACCGCCACCGTGCCGAGGATGACACGGCTCAGGCCTTTTTCGACCCATCCCGCGATGGTTGCCATATCGCGGATGCCGCCGCCAAGCTGGGCGGGGACGTTGATCCGCTTCAAGATTGCCTCAACCGCCGCACCGTTGACGGGCGCGCCCGCAAATGCCCCGTTGAGATCGACGAGATGCACCCATTCACAGCCAGCGGCCTCGAATTTGGCCGCTTGCGCCGCCGGATCGTCGCCAAATACCGTCGCCTTATCCATCTCGCCGTGCAGCAGGCGCACGCATTGTCCGTCTTTGAGGTCGATTGCGGGATAAAGGATCATCTTGCAGCTCCGGAGATAAGGCGAGAGGGTAGGGATTGTGGCGTCATGCCACAGGATCTAGGGATTGCAAAGTCTCCGGCGTGGTTTTGCGCTACGCGACGTCAGACTTGCCAGAAAATCCATTGCATGACGTTATGGTCAAGCGGCGATATTGGAGGATGAGCCATGAAGACTTGGATTTTGGGAGGAGCTTTCGCGCTATTGGCGGGGGTCGCTCATGCGGACCCGATTGAGGGCACTTGGAAAACGAGGACCGATGATAACGGTCATTACGGCCATGTGCAGGTCGCGCCTTGCGGGAAGTTCTTTTGCGGAACTCTGATTCAATCATACGATTCAAGCGGCAATGTTCTTGCCAATAGCCCAACCCGTGGCCGCCAAATTATCTGGGATATGCGGTCAACGGGTGGGTTGAGCTATAAGGGCAAGATCTATTCGCCCGACCGCGACAAAACCTATAATTCCGAAGCGGAGCTTGTCAGCGGGAATAGCAAGCTGAAGGTGAAGGGCTGTATGCTCGGGATCTGCCGCGATGGCGGCACGTGGCAGCGTGTGAAGTAAACACGCGCCTTTAAAAAGGTCTCTCTGGATGGAAAAGGGCGCCTTGAGGGCGCCCTTTGTGATGATAGCCTGCCGCAAGAGGGCAGTGTCAGGGTTTCCAGCTGAGGAAGTTGGCGAGGATCCGCAGGCCCGTCGCTTGGCTTTTCTCTGGGTGGAACTGCGCGCCCACCATATTGTCGCGCCCGATCAGCGCTGTGACGGCCCCTGCGTAATCGACATGGGCGAGGCGTTGCGCCGGGTCGGTCACGGTCATGTGGTAGGAATGGACGAAATAGGCGTGATCGCCGGTTTTGACCCCGTCGAGCACCGGATGCGGGGTGTCGATGACCAGATCGTTCCACCCCATATGAGGCACCTTCAGCGCGGCATTGGCGGGGGCGATCTTCACCACCTCGCCTTTGATCCAGTCAAACCCCGCCGTCTCCTCATACTCAAGGCTCTTGCTCGCCATCATCTGCATGCCGACACAGATCCCCATGAAGGGGCGGCCACGGGTGATGACCGCCTCGGAGATCGCCTCGAACAGCCCGCCATAGCTGCCCAGCATCTTGCGACAATGCGGGAAGGCCCCGTCTCCCGGCAGGACAATCCTGTCCGCCTTGGCGACCACATCGGGGTCAGAGGTCACGACAATCGTGCCGTGATCGCCCGCTTGCGCCATGCGCTGAAAGGCTTTCTCGGCGGAGTGCAGATTGCCCGAATCGTAATCGACAAGCGCCGTGAGGGGAGTGGGGGAGGTCATCGGGGGCTCCTTACAGCGCGCCTTTGGTGGAAGGCAGGGTGCCCGCCATCCGCGGATCAATCTCCACCGCCATGCGCAGCGCGCGGGCGACCGATTTGAACGTCGCCTCGGCGATGTGGTGGCTGTTGAAGCCGTGGATCTTGTCGATATGCAGCGTGATGCCGCCGTGAGTCGAGATCGCTTGGAAGAACTCGCGCACCAGTTCGGTATCAAACGTGCCGATCTTCGGGCTGGGCATGTCGCAATTCCAGACGAAGAACGGCCGCGCGGAGAGATCCAGCGCGGTTGAGACCTGCGTATCATCCATCGCAAGCGCAAAATGGCCGTAGCGGCGGATGCCCTTTTTATCGCCCAAGGCTTTCACCAGCGCCTGCCCAATGGCGATGCCGGTATCCTCTACGGTGTGGTGATCGTCGATGTGCAGATCGCCCTGCGCGCGGATCGTCATATCGATCAACGAGTGCCGCGAAAGCTGATCGAGCATGTGGTCGAAGAAGCCGACGCCCGTTTGATTGTTATAGCTGCCGGTGCCATCGAGATTGATCTCGACGTTGATCTCGGTTTCGGCCGTTTTGCGGGTGATGGAAGCCGTGCGCATGTCTATCCCTCGTTGTTTGCGCCCTTATAGGCTGCGGCGCTGGCGTTGTTAAGTCGCTCGCGTTTGTGCGGCCGCGATCTATTAGTAAACCCGGTAGATATAAAGGTGAATAATTCCTTTCTCGGTTTACCCGTTTTTAAGATCCATCCGGCTAGATGGAGAGCAATAACGGAGAGCATCGATGCAGATCATTTTCCTCGAACACCATAGCCCTGAGGCGCTCAGCGTCGCACGCCTTTTGGGAGCCGATGGTCATAAGGTGTTGCACACAGACAGCACTTCGCTTGCGCAGGCCTATGCGCGTCTGGATCCGCCGGATATGGTGATCGCCTCGCTGTTTCCCAAAGGCGAGGCTGGGATATCCGAAAACGGGCTGAGCTTGGCGATGGCGGCACAGTTCCACAATCCTGATGTCGTGACGATTATGCTGTCCGATAGCGCGGTCTTCTCGCAGGGCGAGCTGTTTGCCATGCTGGGATCGCTGCGCTGTGTGCTGCCGCGTCCGATTCATGTGCATGATCTCGTCGAAACGGCGCGGTATTTCCTTGAACGCGGCCCTGTCGATTGTGCCCCGCGTGTGGGCTCGCCAGATCTTTGCGGTCTTTGCGTGCTAGCCCCGAATTGCCACCGTCTCGCCGCGCCGCTTGTGGGGGGCGGTCTTGTCGAGGAGGAGCCGATTGTGCTGTCTCGGGCTTACGGGTGAGCTATGCGGTCAATAGCCTCGGCGGTTCTCGGTGAGGAATGTGTGCGCGGCGGGCTGAGGAGGGCTCTGGGGTTGCGAGGGGCTGGAGGTCCCTGCTCAAGCTAAGCAGCAAGCAAAGCCATAGACAGCAAAAAGCCTCCCCGAAGGGAGGCTTTTTTGTATTTGGAGCGGGCGAGGCGATTCGAACGCCCGACCCTAACCTTGGCAAGGTTATGCTCTACCCCTGAGCTACGCCCGCACTCCAGGTTTCTTCAACCGCGGGGACGTGACGTGTCCCATATCGTCTCTCTTGCGAGAGAATTGGAGCGGGCGAGGCGATTCGAACGCCCGACCCTAACCTTGGCAAGGTTATGCTCTACCCCTGAGCTACGCCCGCACTCCAAACAATCAGTCTCCCGATTGGTGAGGCGGGATTTAGGGGATCGCGCTGATCGCTGCAAGTGGAAAATGCTGAGAATTGTGAATTTTCCTGCGAAGATTTTCGGGCGGGGGAGCCTGACCTGGCAAACGCCCTTGTTTCATGGGCTTTGGGGTTTGCGGGGCGCGCAGTCTCGCATGCTATGACCTTATTGCCTTTCGGGGGCCAGAACTCGGGAGGAGCGTGGCATCTGGCGCGGAGTCACGCTGGGCATAACAAAAAAGGGGCGCCGGAAGAGGCGCCCCTTTGGTCTTGGTGTCGCGGTGATTATTCCAGCTCGACGAGCAGGTCTTTCGCGTCGATCTGGCTGCCGACGTTGACATGCACCGCCTTCACGGTGGCCTCGCGGTCGGCGTGGATGCCGGTTTCCATCTTCATCGCCTCGATCGTGACGAGGAGATCGCCGACATGGACCTTTTGCCCGACAGTGACTGCGACCCCCGCGACCGAGCCGGGCATCGGCGCGCCGATATGGCCCACATTTGCCGGATCGGCCTTCGGTTTCGCCGCCGTCTGCGCCTTTACAGCGCGGTTCGGGACGCGGATCACCCGCGGCTGGCCGTTCAGCTCGAAGAACACCTTCACCTCGCCGATATCATCGGTCTCGCCCACGGCTTGCAGGCGCACTTCCAGCGTTTTGCCCGGATCAATCTCGGCCGCGATCTGATCGCCCGGCTCCATCCCGTAGAAGAATACCTGCGTCGGCAGGGCCCGCACGGGGCCGTAGGCGCGGTGGCGGCCCATGTAATCAAGGAACACCTTGGGATACATCAGATAGCCCGCGAGATCCTCGTTATCGACCTTCAGCCCTTCCAACTCGGCAGAGACTTTCGTCCGCACGGCCTCGATATCGACCGCAGGCAGATGTTTGCCCGGACGCTCCGTGGAGGGGATCTCGTCTTTTAGAACCTTCTTCGAGATGCCTGCCGGCCATCCCCCCGGAGGCTGGCCGAGATTGCCGCGCAGCATATCGACGACCGAATCGGGGAAGGCGACATCGACGGCCGGATCTTCGACCTGCGCGCGGGTGAGGTTCTGCGCGACCATCATCAGGGCCATATCGCCCACGACTTTCGAGGAGGGCGTGACCTTGACGATATCGCCGAAGGTTTGGTTGGCATCGGCGTAAGCCTGCGCCACCTCGTGCCAGCGCTCCTCAAGCCCCAAGGAGCGCGCCTGCGCCTTGAGGTTGGTGAACTGGCCGCCGGGCATCTCATGCAGGTAGACCTCGGAGGCAGGGGCCTCCAGCCCGCTCTCAAACGCGCGGTATTGTTGGCGCACACCCTCCCAATAGTTCGAGATCTGGCGGATCGACTTGATATCGAGGCCCGTGTCGCGGTCGGTGTTGCGGGTGGCTTCCACGATCGAGCCGAGGCAGGGCTGCGAGGTGCCGCCCGAGAACGCATCCATCGCCGCGTCCACAGCGTCCACGCCCGCTTCCGCCGCCGCAAGCACCGTCGCGCCGGCGATGCCGGAGGTATCATGCGTGTGGAAGTGGATCGGCAGGCCGACCTCGTTCTTGAGCGCAGTGATCAGGGCGCGGGCGGCGGCGGGCTTCAACAGCCCCGCCATATCCTTGAGGCCAAGAACATGCGCGCCTGCGGCTTGCAGCTCTTTGCCCATCGAGACGTAGTATTTCAGGTCATATTTGGCGCGGTCCGGATCCAGCAGATCGCCCGTGTAGCAGATCGTGCCTTCGCAGACCTTGTTCGCCTCGACGACAGCATCCATCGCGACGCGCATATTCTCGACCCAGTTGAGGCTGTCGAACACGCGGAACACATCGACGCCCGTCTCTGCGGCTTGTTTGACAAAGAACTGCACCACGTTATCGGGGTAATTGGTGTAGCCCACCCCGTTGGAGGCGCGCAGCAGCATCTGCGTCATCACATTGGGCATCGCCGCACGAATATCGCGCAGGCGCTGCCACGGGCATTCCTGCAAGAAGCGGTAGGCCACATCGAAGGTAGCACCCCCCCAGCATTCCACCGAGAACAAATCGCCGAGATTGGCGGCGTAGCTGGGGGCCACGCGGATCATATCGACAGAGCGCATCCGCGTTGCCAGCAGCGATTGATGGCCATCGCGCATCGTCGTGTCGGTGATCAGCAGCTTTGTCTGCGCCGCCATCCAATCGGCGACGGCCTGCGGGCCTTGGGCCTCCAGCAGATCGCGGGTGCCCGGCTTGACCTCGCCTTTGGGCGCGGGCGCTTTGAGGGCGCGCGGCTCGGCCGGAGGTTTGGGGCGGCCTGCGGTTTCCGGATGCCCGTTGACGGTGATATCCGCGATATAGGTCAGGATCTTTGTTGCGCGGTCGCGGCGTTTTTTGAAGTTGAACAGGTCTTTCGACGTGTCGATGAACTTTGTGGTATAGGAGTAATCTAGGAAGGTCGGGTGCTTGAGCAGGTTGATGACGAAGTCGATATTCGTGCTCACGCCGCGGATACGGAATTCGCGCAAAGCGCGGTCCATCCGGTGGATCGCCGCCTCGGGCGTGGGGGCCCAAGCGGTGACCTTCACCAGAAGACTATCATAATAGCGGGTGATCACGCCCCCCGAATAGGCCGTGCCGCCATCCAGCCGGATGCCCATGCCCGTAGCCGAGCGATAGGCGGTGATCCGGCCATAATCGGGGATGAAGTTGTTTTGCGGATCTTCCGTCGTCACGCGGCATTGCAGCGCGTGGCCCGACAATGTGACATGGGCCTGATCGGGTGTGCCCGTTGCCTCGGCCAGTGTCGCGCCTTCCGCGATGCGGATCTGCGCCTGCACGATATCGATGCCGGTGACCTCTTCCGTCACCGTATGCTCCACTTGCACGCGCGGATTGACTTCGATGAAGTAGAATTTCTGGCTGTCCATATCCATCAGGAATTCGACAGTGCCTGCGTTCTGATAGCCGACCGCTTGGCCGATTTTCAGCGCTAGCCCGCAGACCTCGGCGCGTTGTGCCTCCGACAGATAGGGGGCAGGCGCGCGCTCCACCACCTTTTGGTTGCGGCGCTGAACCGAGCAATCGCGCTCATAGAGGTGATAGAGATTGCCATGGGTATCGCCCAAAAGCTGCACCTCGACATGGCGGGCGCGGATGATCATCTTCTCCAGATAGCCCTCGCCATTGCCAAACGCGGCCTCCGCCTCGCGGCGGCCTTCGCGGACTTTCTCAACGAGTTCGTCTTCGCCCAAGATTGGCCGCATCCCGCGCCCGCCACCGCCCCACGAGGCTTTGAGCATCAGCGGATAGCCGACTTCGCCCGCCTCTTTCTTGATCGCGTCGAAATCCTCGCCCAGCACTTCGGTGGCGGGGATCACGGGCACACCGGCCTTGATCGCAACCCGCCGTGCGGAGGCTTTATCGCCAAGCGCGCGCATCGTCTCGGCCTTCGGGCCGATAAAGGTGATGCCATTGGCGGCGCAGGCCTCGACAAAATCCGGATTCTCGGAGAGCAGCCCATAACCCGGATGGATCGCATCCGCGCCCGAGAGCTTCGCCACGCGGATGATCTCGTCAATCGCGAGATAGGCCCCCACAGGCGACATGCCTTCGCCGATGCGGTAGGCTTCATCCGCCTTGAATCGGTGCAGTGACAGCTTGTCTTCCTCGGCGTAGACGGCAACCGTCTTTTTGCCCATCTCGTTGGCAGCGCGCATCACGCGGATGGCGATCTCGCCGCGATTGGCGATCAGAATCTTGCGGAACATATCGGGGTCTCCTGTGCGTTACGAAGATCCGCGCTCGAGTGGGCCAAGTCTTCGCGCGGGGATATTGCGCCGCAGCTTATCGTCGCCGCAGTGCAGCGCAAGAAGAAATTGTCGAAATTGCCCAGATTAGCTTACCAATTTGAGGTGTTTGAAGGGCCGAGTTGCGCGACCGTCCAACAGCGCCCAGAAAATGTCGTGAAACGACAGGGAGAGGATGACGTGTAGGTAAAACAACTCAGGCCCGCCAAACGCAGCCTCGTCAGGGGCGCTGCGGCGCGGGTGGGGCTAGCAGGCGTGGGGCTGACACGCGTGGGGTTGACAGGGGCGGGGCCGCGCCGCAATCAGGTGCGATGATCGACCTGCGCCCTGTCGGATATATTATTGGCCTTTTGGTTGCCGTGCTCGGGCTCACTATGTTGGTGCCGATGGCCGTGGATATGGCGCGCGGTGATCCGAACTGGCAGCACTTCCTTGAGGCCGCGATTATCACCACACTTTCCGGCGGCTTGCTCTCACTCGCCTCGCAAAACCGCCTCGGGGCGATGATCACGCTGCAACAGAGTTTCGTTCTGACCTCGGGCGTCTGGCTTGCGCTTCCGGCCTTCGGCGCGCTGCCCTTTATCATTGGCGCGCCGGGTGTTTCGTTCACGGATGCCTATTTCGAAGCGATGTCGGGGATGACAACGACAGGCACAACCGTCTTCCCGAAGCTGGAGGATCTCCCTGCGGGCACGAACCTGTGGCGCGGGATCTTGCAATGGCTCGGTGGCCTCGGGATCGTCATTGTCGCGATGATCTTCTTGCCGGTGATGCGGGTCGGGGGGATGCAGTTCTTCCGCTCGGAAGGGTTTGATACGCTCGGGAAGATTCTGCCCCGCGCGATGGATATCTCGAACGCGATGATCAAGCTTTATGTCTGGCTGACGGTGGCCTGCGCGGTTGCCTATGTGCTGCTGGGGATGACGGTGTTCGATGCGGTGATGCACGCGCTGACCACGATGAGCACGGGCGGTTTCTCGAACCATGATGCCAGTTTCGGGGTGTATTCCGGCGCGCCTGAATATGCGTCCTCTTTCTTCATGCTGCTCGCCTCGATGCCCTTCATCCGCTACATCCAGCTCGCGCAGGGGCATGTCATGCCGATGTGGCGGGATGTGCAGCTGCGCGCCTATCTGCGGTGGACGGGCTACGCCATTGCGGTGATCGTCGGCTACCGAACCCTGCGCCATGAGGCGGATTTCTGGCCGACCCTGCGCGAGGTGACCTTCAACGTCGTCTCCACCTTCTCGGGCACCGGATATGCCTCGGAAGATGTCACCCAATGGGGCCATCTGGCGTTCATGGTGTTGATCATGGCGGGGCTGATCGGGGGCTGCACCTCCTCGACGGGATGCTCGGTGAAAGTGTTCCGCTATTTGATCCTGATCGAGGCGATCAAAACCCAGATCCGGCGGCTTTACGGGGCGCACCGCGTCGAGCGGGTGCGCTATGCGGGTCAGGCGGTGGGTGAGGATGTGACAGGCTCGGTGATCGCCTTCTTCTCCTTCTTCATCCTGACCTTTGGCCTGTTGATCGTCGGGCTGTCCTTGACCGGATTGGAGACGAAGACCGCGATGACATCGGCCTGGACCGCGATTGCCAATATCGGCCCCGCTTGGGGGCCGGAGATCACGGCGAACGGGTCGGTGGTGAATTTCCCTGAATCGGCCAAGTGGTTGATGATCTTCGGGATGTTCGTCGGGCGGCTGGAATTGCTCTCGGTCTATGTGTTGTTCCTGCCGCGGTTCTGGCGCAGCTAGCATCGCCAATAGGAAAACGGGCGCGAGGTTTCCCCCGCGCCCGCTGCGTGCCGCCGTGTAGCCCAATGGCGCTAGCTGATTATTTCCAGCACGACACATGCACGGTGATGGCGCGGGCGATCTCCGAGAGATCTTCCGGCGCGAGCGCGCCCGCCACCTCTGCCGCCGCGGGCGCATAGCCCGCCGCAGCGAGGGCAGGCGCCATTGCGGGGGATTGCAGCGCGAGCGATAGATCGTCGGGTAAGATCTGCGCGGGGGAGCCGTCTTCCGCTTGCGGCAAGATCAACCCGATCACCCCGCCTGTCGCATCAAGCACTGGGCCGCCCGCATCTCCTGCGCGGGTGCGCATCGCGAGGCGGGCTTGTGAGGCCTCGCCCTCCAGCCCCTCAGGGGCGGAAAACTGGCCGAAGCTGACAACAGGGCTGGAGAGCGCGCCTCCGTAAGAGAAGCCCGCCGCAGCGATATCGGCATCCTTGCGCGGCATTCCCGTCTGGAACGCGGCGATCATCGCGGGGGCCAGCGCGGCTTTGGGCGTCAACACCGCCATGCCGACCGGATCATTCAGCGCGATATTGGCCTCAGCATTGTCAACGGTGACGCGGCTGCATTGATCTAAACCTGCGCTAGCGGTCAGCACCGCGCCTTGCGCATCGATATAGAAGCCCGAGCGATCAAAGACGGGGCGGCGAACGTCCAACCCCGACAGCAGATCAGCCTTGTCCACGCCCAAAGGTTGACCCAGCGTATCGTCCATCGCGGTTTTGCCCACGGCTTTGAAACTGTCTTTCATCGCGGCCAGAACGCGCCCCATTTGATCCGCTTTCGCGGTCGGATAGACCAGCGTGAAGCCCTTGATCAGCCCGCCTTGCAGTTTGACCTCGGTATGGGAGGTGATCTCGTCATTGGTGCCTGTCAGGCTGAACCCGTTGCGGTTGCGTTCGCGCGGGCCTTCGAGCGGGACGATCTCAAGCGTTTGCAGGATGTCGTAAAGGCCGAAGAGCCGCGCCTGATCGCCGCTTTGCGAGATGAGAAGCACCTGCACGCCCGAGTCGTTCGCGGGGGCGTATGTCGCAAAAGGCGCGTTGTAGTGATCGAATTTCACGAGGCCGAGCGGCAGATCAATCTCGATCCCCGCCGCATCGTCGAGCACCGTTTCCAGCCCGAGCGCCGCGCGCTCGACTGAGACTGCGCCGATGAGTTCTGCGCGTTGCGCGGTGGTCAGAATGCCGGTTTCCTCATAGCCATTCGCGCCTTGCCATGCCGCCATTGAGCGCCGCGTGCCAGCGCCGAAGGCACCATCAATGCCGGAGGTATAAAAGCCCTGCCACGCCAGCGCCTCTTGGAGATCCATCCGCTCTTGCGTGTTCAACGCGCGCTCGGAGGCGCGGGCTTCGGCGGGGGATTCGTCGGGAAGGGCGGGGGCCAAGGCGGTAGGTGCCTCAGTTAGGGACTCAGTTGGGATCTCGGCAGGTGTGGTGACTTGCGGTGCCAGCTCTGCGGGGGGCGCGAGCTCTGGCGCGGTGGGGGCTGTCAGGGTGAGCTGCGCGCCCACCGGCCAGTATTGCTGGCCGTAGCGGGTGCCATCGGTAATGTAACTATCGGAGGGGATCACCCGCTCGCCGCGCAGCAACACCCGCTGCGCATCTGCGGCCTCGCGGGTATCGAACGGGCCAATCGCAATCGCATACATCCCCGTCGTCATCGCAAAGCCGGAGACATTCGGCAGCGTCGCCGCCCATTCCCGCGCGGCCTGTTGCCCCTCGGCCAGCGAGGAATTCGCCTCGATTTGCAGCCACATCGGCTCGGCGCTCGCAGCTTGGCAGAAGATCAGCGTAAGCGCGGTTGCCGATGCGAGGCTGGCCTTGAGAAGGCGCGCAGGGGCAAATCGGGTCGAAATCATGGGCACTGATCCTGTCATAAACGCGGGCGAAACCGCTTATCATTTGGTTATTCGGCGCGCGGCAGTTGGTGTCAGAGCGCGAAACCGCGTGGCACTTTAGCGCAAGGCGCGCGCTAATCGCTGCAAATTAACAGTTTGAACGGGGACGTCACCCCGAAAATGCGCGCTCGACAGCCCATGCAGGTGTGCCGCCCGTTGACCCTCGCGCGCCCCGCGCCTAGAAAGCCCGTGCTTTTAGCCCTTTCCCGAGGATCCCCCCATGTCCCCATCCGCTTCCCAATCAGCGCCGCGCTCATTTCAGGAGATCATCCTGCGTTTGATGACCTATTGGGCGGGCAAAGGCTGCGCCGTGATGCAGCCCTATGACATGGAAGTGGGGGCGGGCACGTTCCACCCTGCGACCACGCTGCGCGCGTTGGGATCAAAACCTTGGGCCGCGGCCTATGTCCAGCCCTCGCGCCGCCCGACCGATGGCCGCTACGGCGAGAACCCGAACCGCCTGCAGCACTATTACCAATACCAAGTGCTGATCAAACCGAGCCCGCCTGATCTGCAAGCGCTCTATCTCGGCTCATTGGAGGCGATCGGGATCGACCTTGGCCTGCATGACATCCGCTTCGTCGAGGATGACTGGGAAAGCCCGACGCTGGGCGCTTGGGGCCTTGGCTGGGAAGTCTGGTGCGATGGGATGGAAGTCTCGCAATTCACCTATTTCCAACAGGTTGGCGGCCATGATTGCCGCCCCGTCGCGGGCGAGCTGACCTATGGGTTGGAGCGGCTGGCGATGTATGTGCTGGGCGTCGATCACGTTATGGATATGCCTTACAACGATCCCGATGCGCCGATTGCGCTGACATATGGCGATGTGTTCCGCCAGACCGAACAGGAATATTCCCGCTGGAACTTCGATCAGGCCGATACCGATATGCTGCTGCAGCATTTCAAGGACGCCGAAGCCGAATGTGAGCGGATCTTGAATGCGGATGAGATGGATTCTGCGGGCCGCCGCATCGTCATGGCGCATCCGGCCTATGATCAATGCATCAAAGCCTCGCATCTGTTTAACCTGCTCGATGCGCGCGGTGTGATCTCCGTCACCGAGCGCCAAGCCTATATCGGCCGCGTCCGCGCGCTGGCCAAGGCCTGTGCCGATGCGTTTGTCTTGACTGAGGCGGGCGGCGCATCCGTTGCAGAGGTGATCTCGTGAATGGGAAACTCGTGGGAGGGGCCATCGTGTTAAGTGCTCTGGTCGCGGGGCTGGGCGTTTATTACGCGCAGGTCTACGCGTTTTATAAACCAATCGACGCCTCCGCGCCGTCTGCCGAAATCCGGATGGTGACAATCGAGGACGAAACCCCCGAGGTGATCCTCACGGAAGGGTTCAGCGGGGTCGATGCTGATAGCTCGCCGCTGCGGTTCCGTGGTTGCTTCACCACGCCGCTCTCGCTGGCGATATTGTCGGAAACCTACAAGGTTTACCCCGATGCGACCCCGTTGAACGCCCCCAATTGGTTCGATTGCTTCAATGCGGCCCAGATCGGCGAAGACCTTGAAACGGGCAATGCGGTGGCGTTTTTGTCCGAGCGGGACATCGAAGCGGGGATTGACCGCGTCGTGGCCGTTTATCCCGATGGCCGTGCCTATGCATGGCATCAACTCAACGAGAATGCGGAGAAGTAAATGCCGGATCTTTTGATTGAAGTCTTCTCCGAGGAAATTCCCGCGCGGATGCAGGCGAAAGCCCGCGAGGATCTGAAAAAACTCGTGACCGACGGGCTTGTCGAGGCAGGGCTGACCTATGCCTCCGCGGGTGCGCTCTCCACGCCGCGCCGTCTGTGCCTGACGATTGACGGCTTGACTGCGCAGTCCCAGCCCGTACGCGAAGAGCGCAAAGGCCCGAAAACGGATGCGCCGGAAAAGGCGCTGGAGGGCTTCTTGCGCTCCACCGGTCTGACACTGGATCAGTTGGAGATCCGCGACGACAAAAAAGGCCAAGTCTATTTCGCGGTTGTCGAGAAGCCGGGACGTTCGGCCGCCGAGATCATCGCCGAGGTTCTGGAAGCGACGATCCGCAACTTCCCTTGGCCGAAATCGATGCGCTGGGGCACGGGCAGCCTGCGTTGGGTGCGCCCGCTGCATTCGATCCTGTGCATCCTCTCCGATGAGGGCGGGGCGGAAGTGGTTGATCTTGATGTTGATGGCATCACATCGGGTAACACCACCCGTGGCCACCGCTTCATGGCCCCTGCCGAATTTTCGGTGACCTCGTTTGAGGATTACACGATCAAGTTGAAAGCCGCGAAAGTCGTGCTCGATAGCGCGGAGCGCGAGGCGATGATCTGGTCGGACGCCAGCAATATGGCCTTCGCGCGCGGCTTGGAACTGGTGGAAGACAAAGGCCTTTTGGCGGAAGTCGCGGGTCTGGTCGAATGGCCCGTCGTGCTTTTGGGCGATATCGCGGAGGATTTCCTCGGACTGCCGCCCGAAGTGCTGCAAACCTCGATGAAAGAGCATCAGAAGTTCTTCTCGGTGCGCAACCCGAAGACGGGCCGGATCGAGGCCTTCGTCACCGTGGCGAACCGCGAGACCGCGGATCACGGCGCGACGATCCTCAAGGGCAACCTCAAAGTGCTGTTCGCGCGCCTGTCGGATGCGAAGTTCTTCTGGGAAAACGATCTGCGCATGGTCAAGGCCGATGGGCTGGAAGGTATGGCGGGAGGGCTGTCCAACGTGACTTTCCACAACAAGCTCGGCTCGCAAGCCGATCGCATTACCCGCATCGCCGCGCTGGCGGCAGAGCTTGCGTTGACGGTCGGTGCAGATGCCGCTCTTGCTACGCAGGCGGCGAAAGTCGCGAAAGCCGATCTGCGCTCTGCGATGGTGGGCGAATTCCCCGAGTTGCAAGGCGTGATGGGCGGCTATTATGCCCGCGCGCAAGGCCTGCCCGAGGCTGTCGCCGAGGCCTGCAAAGGCCATTACGCGCCGCTCGGCCCGTCGGATGCGGTTCCGACGGAGCCGGTATCGGTCGCCGTGGCGCTGGCCGATAAAATCGACACGCTCACCGGCTTCTGGGCGATTGACGAAAAACCGACCGGCTCGAAAGACCCGTTCGCCCTGCGCCGCGCGGCGCTTGGTGTGATCCGTCTGGTTTTGACGAATGATCTGCGGATTTCGCTGCAAGAAACGTTCGAAAAAGCCAATTCCGATGCGAACGCGCAGGACCTCCTCAACTTCTTCCATGACCGCTTGAAGGTGTTCTTGAAGGATCAAAACATCCGCCATGATGTGATCGACGCGGTTCTGGCGATGGGCGGCAATGATGATCTCACGCTGGTCGTCAAGCGGGCGCAGGCTTTGGAGGCCACGCTGAAAACCGAGGATGGGGCAAACCTGATCCAAGGCTATAAGCGGGCGGCCAATATCCTTGCGCAGGCAGAGGAGAAGGACGGGGTCGAATATAGCTTCGGGGCTGAGATCAAGTTTGCGGAAACCGACGAGGAGCGCGCGCTCTTTGCCGCGCTTGAGGCGGCCGAGGCCATAATTGCGCCTGCGATGAAGGATGAGGATTTCGCGGCGGCAATGTCGGCGATGGCCAGCCTGCGCGCGCCGATTGATGCCTTCTTCACCGCCGTGCAGGTGAATGCCGAGAGCGAGATCGTGCGGCGCAATCGCCTCAACCTGCTCTCCAAAATCCGCCAGATCTGCCTCTCTGTCGCGGATCTCGCAAAAATCGAGGGTTAAACCACTTTTGGTTGCCCCCAAATATCCCCGCCGGAGGCTCCCTTCGGCGGGGATATTTCTGAAACAGGACGATTTCTGGCCCCACGGCGGCAATTCGTAAGTGTGACACTTGATTGACGCCACTTCGCGCGTATGCTGCGGGCGTTAGTGGGGCATGCTGCAATGCAGAAAACATCAGATATCGCGGAATTTGTCGAGATCACGCCGAGCGCGTCGGTCAAGGTGCACTCGCACGGGTGGCGCGCGAAATGCTTGCAGCGGTTGATCCGAATGGATCTGCCCGTGCCCAAAACGGTGGCGCTGCCTGCTGAGACGGTGCGCAGCATCGCGGCGGGCCATATGCCCGACACGGATGGGATCACCCAGATTTTCGGCCCGTCCTTCCTCGTGTCGCTGCGCGGAAGCCCTGAAAACCCCGCTTGGGGCGGGCCGGGGACGGTGCTGAACGTCGGGATGAACGATGCGCGGCACGCGGAAATAGTGCAATCACACGGGCAGGATGCGGCCGATGCGCTTTATCTGCGCTTCGTGCAGAGCTATGCGCTGCATGTCGAGCGGCTGGACCCTGATATGTTCGAGGCGGAGCCCGCGCCGGGGGCTTTGGAGCGCGCATTGCAGGCCTATGAGGCCGAGACCGACCGCCCGTTCCCGCAGGATTCGGCGCGGCAACTCTCCGAGGTGCTGCGCTCCATGGCGCGCGCGTGGGAGGGCACCTCTGCGCGGCTTTTGCGCCAAGCCAAGGGCGCGCCCGCTGAGGCGGCACTGGGGATTGTGGTGCAGGGCATGGCCTTTGGCATCGGGCCCGGGCTCTCGGGGTCCGGCACGGTGCAATTCGTCGACAGTGTGACGGGCGCGAAGCAGGTCACAGGGCGGTTCCGTGGCCAGTCGCAGGGGCGTAGCCGCGCGGAAAAGACGCTGTATCTGACGCGGGACGAGCGGGGGGCCTCCTTGGAGGAGGCCGCACCGGAGCTTTTTGCAAAGCTCATCGAGTTTGGGGCAGCCTGCCGCGTGCGATTGCGCGAGGAAATGCAGATCGAATTCACCGTCGAGAGTGGCGAATTGCACGTGATCGACGCGGTTCGGATCACGCGCTCGTCGCGCGCTGCGGTGCGGATCGCGGTGGCTCTGGCCGAAGACGAGGTGATTTCGCGCGAGGATGCGCTGTTGCGCATCGAGCCGCGCGCGCTCTCAGAATTGTTGCATTATCAGGTCGATCCCCGCGCCCCGCGGGACCGGATCGCCCGCGGGATCGCGGCTTCACCGGGGGGCGCGACGGGCAAAATCGTGTTCTCCTCCGCCGCAGCGCAGGCCTCTGCCGCGCGCGGTGAGGCTTGTATTCTGGTGCGCCGTGAGACCGCGCCAGAGGATATTCGCGGGATGCATGCGGCAGTCGGTGTGTTGACGGAACGGGGCGGGATGACGAGCCATGCCGCTGTTATTGCACGGGGTTTGGGCCTGCCCTGCATTGTTGGGGCCTCTGAGATCTCGCTGAATTCTCGCGACAAGACTCTGACAGGCCCGAAAGGGCGCGTGCTCAAAGAGGGCGATGTCGTCACGATTGACGGCTCCTCCGGTGAGGTTTTGGCCGGGGCGGCGGAGATGCTGGCGCCCGCGCTGGATGACGGGTTCCAGACGCTGCTGCATTGGGCCGACGCGGTGCGCGATATCGGGGTGCGGGCCAATGCCGATACGCCCGATGATGCGCGCACGGCACGGATGTTCGAGGCCGAAGGAATTGGTCTGTGCCGCACCGAGCATATGTTCTTTGACGAGGATCGCCTGACGGTGATGCGCGAGATGATTTTCGCCGACACGCCGCATGATCGCCAGATCGCGCTGGAGCGGTTGCTGCCGATGCAGCGCGCCGATTTCACCGCGCTGTTCGATATTATGGCGGGGCAGCCGGTCTGCATCCGTCTGTTCGATCCGCCGCTGCACGAATTCCTGCCGCATGACCGCGAGGGGATGCGCGAGCTGGCGGAGGCGTTGGATCGTCCGCTCTCCGAGGTCACGCGGCGCTGCGATGCGCTCTCCGAATTCAACCCGATGCTGGGGATGCGCGGCGTGCGCCTCGGCATCACGGTGCCCGAGATCTACGAGATGCAGGCGCGGGCGATTTTTGAAGCGACGGTCGATGCCTCCAAGCGCGGCGCGCCTGTGGTGCCCGAGATCATGATCCCGCTCGTCTCGGCGGCGCGGGAGGTGGAGATGGTGAAGGCGCGGATCGACGCCGTTGCCTCCGCCGTGAAAACCGAGCGCAAGACCGAGTTCACCTATCGCCTTGGCGCCATGGTAGAGACGCCGCGTGCCGCCTTGCGGGCAGGGGATATCGCGGAGTTCTCGCATTTTCTGTCCTTCGGCACGAACGACCTGACGCAGATGACCTATGGCTTGTCGCGCGACGATGCGGGGCGGTTCATGAACACCTACGTCAATCAAGGCGTCTATTCCGAGGATCCATTCCATATTCTGGATGTAGAAGGGGTCGGGGAGCTGCTGTTGATCGGGGCTGCGCGGGGCCGTGAGCGGCGGCGCGATCTGACGATTTCGGTCTGCGGCGAGCATGGCGGGAATCCCGAATCAATCGCGTTTTGTCGGGCTGCGGGCTTTGATTACGTGTCTTGTTCGCCGTTCCGCGTCCCAATTGCGCGGCTTTCTGCAGCACATTTTGCCCTGCTCGCGCCAAAGTCACGCTAGAGTGATGAAACTTCTGCGCCCATGACAGATTCCCCTAGCGTTTGCAGGGGGATCTCGTTAATGCGCGGATTAAGGGCACCCCCTTATTCTATGGCTTTGAGGACTGATTCTCCCCCTATGCGCGGGGCGGGGCAGGGTGTTCACGTCGATTTTCCTAGACTCTTGCGAACGGGCTGGGCTACCTCCCCCCCGTCGTGGAGGCTTTCGGGCCTGCGGGGCGAGGAACTATCGGAAGAGTTTAATGTCAGTACTGAAAAGTTTGGCGGGGGGCGCATGCGTCGTTCTCGCCCTCTCAGGGGCGTTGCGTGCAGAAGCCACGGCAGGCCAGACAAATACGACCGGTGCTGAACTCGGAGCAGGGATCACACAGCTTCTGGGCGATGAACGCTCGGCAATGAATGGGGTCGCGCAGCGCTTTGACGCCGTTGCCCCGCGCCCCGATGTGAAGCTGGGCAATGACGGCGCGATCAAGCTCGCCTCCGCATCGCCCTCCATGTCGGAACTGGAATATTCGAATAAATGGGTTTCAACCCAGCCGATCGCACAGGGCGGAGAGCAGTTCCAATGCCTCGCGGATGTTCTGTATTTTGAAGCCCGTGGCGAAAGCGTCGCAGGGCAGGCGGCAGTGGCCGAGGTTGTTCTCAACCGCGTGGAATCCTCGAAATTCCCCGGCACGATCTGCGGCGTCGTGCATCAATCCAGCAATCGCGGTTGCCAGTTTAGCTGGACCTGTGATGGCAAAGCCGACCGTGTCCACAATCAGGCCGCTTATGCGCAGGTGGCAAAAGTTGCCCGCGCGATGATGGATGGCGCCCCGCGCAAGCTGACCGATGGCGCGACCTATTTCCACACGCCCGCCGTGCGCCCCGCATGGGCGAAGCGGTTTACCCGCACCACGCAGATCGGCTCACATATTTTCTACCGCCCACGGATTCGCACCGCCTCCAACTAAGGCCAAGCGACACCTTGAGATTGCAAGCAAAACGCCCGAACCCGTCAGTTCGGGCGTTTTGCGTCCTGCATGGTCGTTTCGGGGCTGCACGCGCGTTTGCACCTCGGTATGATGCGCGAAGCAAAGGAAAGACCTGATCATGACCCAAGCCGCAAGCGATATCTCTTTGGCCTTTGGTCATCCTGAAGAGCGGGCCGAAGCCTCCGCCAGCGCCGATCCACGCGACCGGATCAGCCTGCGCGATCATATCGTCTCCGCCGATATCGGCGCGTTTCAGCAAGAGCGCGGGCATGAACAACGACTTCGCTTCAATGTCGTCGTCGAGGTCCGAACCTCGCCTGCGCCGCTGGAAGATGATGTCGACCGCATTCTGTCCTATGATGTCCTCACCGAAGCAATCGCCGATGAGCTGGCCGAAGAGCGGCTGAACCTGCTCGAAACCCTGGCCGCGAAAGTGGCGGAGCGGATCTTGGCCGCGCCGCAGGCGATGCGGGTGTTTGTTCGCGTCGAGAAGCTGGATCGCGGGCCCGGGGCTTTGGGCGTCGAGATTGTGCGCTCACGCGCCGAGGCCCCAGTGCAGCTTCTGGCTGATGATGGCACGGCCTCGAACCTGCACCCGCTTGTTGTGCATTTGAGCAACGCCGCAATCGCCGCGCCGGATCTGCCAAAGCGGCTGGACAGTTTGGCCGCGACGGGGCTGCCAGTGATCCTGACCGTGGGCCTGCCCGATGGGACACGCCCAATGACTGGCCACCGCGCGACAGAACGCCGGATCGAGCTGCTCGCGATTGAACAAAACGCATGGGTGCTTGCATCGCGCGATCCGCGCTGCGTGGTGGTTGCGACCCGCACCGAGATCGACTGGGCGATGAAACACGGGCAGATGATCGTCTGGGCACCGTCAAAAATCGTGCTTGATGCGGTGGACGGCCCGCAGGCGCGCGGGTCGGTGGATCTGGCGCTGTGGCTGGCCGAGCATATGGCCGCGACACGGTTGGAACTCCACGGCGCTCACGCGGATGTAACAGCTCCGGCGGGAAGTCGCGTGCCTGTGGTGGATGTCGCACTCTGACCGCTTGCCCTTCGCGCAGCGGCGGGGCAAACCAATGCGATGATTTATTATCGACCAATTTTACGAATGGGCGAGGGGCCAGAGGCCGCTGACGGTGCCGCGCAGCGGCTCGCGGGCGGCTGGTGTTCGTTCACTCATGTCATGGCCTCCGAGCGCGGTGGCGCGGCGGAGCGGATATCTGCGGCGGAGGTTCCGGCAGATATCCTGGCGCGACTGACCACCCCGCGCGCGCCGATGGCGGGGATCGGGTTTGACCGCCCCTCGATCATGGGCATCCTGAATGTGACGCCCGATAGTTTTTCCGATGGCGGGCAGTTCGACGGGCTGGAGGCCGCGCTGACGCAGGCCGAAGCGCTCAAGGCGGCGGATATCCTCGACATTGGCGGGGAATCGACCCGCCCCGGCGCGGCACTCGTCGAGCAAGAGGCCGAGATTGCGCGCACGGCACCTGTGATCGCAGCGCTCCGAACGCGCGGGTTCGCGCGACCGATCTCGATTGATACCCGCAAGGCCGATGTGGCGCGGGCGGCGATGGCGGCAGGGGCGGATCTGATCAATGATGTCTCCGCGATGCAGTTTGACGCGGAGATGGCGCAGGCCATGGTACTGAGCGGCGCGCCGATCTGCCTGATGCACGCACAGGGCGCCCCTGAGACCATGCAGGATGACCCGCTCTACGGGGATGTGCTCTACGACGTTTATGACGCTCTGGCGGCCCGTGTGGCGCAGGCAGAGGCGGCGGGGATTCCCCGCGCGCGGATCTTGCTGGATATCGGCATCGGGTTTGGCAAAACAGTTGCGCATAATTTAGAGCTTTTGCGCGGGATCGCGCTGTTCCATGCGCTCGGCTGCCCGCTGCTCTTGGGCGTATCGCGCAAACGGTTTATCGGCGAGATCAGCGGCGAGGCCGAGGCGAGCGCGCGGATGCCGGGGACATTGGCGGTCACTTTGGCTGCGTTGGGGCAGGGGGTGCAGATGCACCGTGTCCATGATGTGAATGAGGTCGCGCAGGGCATCGCCCTTTGGCGCGCCGTGAATAGAGGAGATCTGTGATGGGTGAGTTGTTTGGCACGGACGGCGTGCGCGGCGAGGCGAATAGCTGGCCGATGACGGCGGAAATGGCGCTGAAGCTCGGCGCGGCGGCGGGGCGATTCTTCCGCACCGATGGCCGCAACCAGCATCGCGTGGTGATCGGTAAGGATACGCGGCTCTCGGGCTATATGATCGAGAACGCGCTGACGGCGGGCCTGACCTCGACGGGGATGAATGTCCTTTTGCTCGGCCCTGTGCCGACACCTGCTGTCGGCTTCCTCACCCGCTCGATGCGGGCCGATGTCGGGATCATGATTTCCGCGTCGCATAACCCCGCGAAAGATAACGGCATCAAATTCTTCGGGCCGGACGGGTTCAAGCTCTCGGATGAGGCCGAAGCGGAGATCGAGGCGCTGGTTGCGGGTGAGGTGCGCTTGGCGCAACCCGAGAACATCGGCCGCGCGCGCCGCATTGATGATGGCCGTGGTCGCTATGTTGAATATGCAAAGACGACCTTCCCGTCACAGCATCGTCTGTCCGGTTTGAAGGTGGTTGTCGATTGCGCGAACGGGGCGGCGTATAAGGCCGCGCCGGAGGTGCTCTGGGAATTGGGCTGCGAAGTGATCCCGGTGGGGGTGACGCCAAACGGCCTCAATATCAATGAGCGCTGCGGCTCGACCTATACCCAGACCTGCGCCGAGGCCGTGGTTGCACATGGGGCGGATCTGGGGATCTCGCTGGATGGCGATGCGGACCGCGTGATGATCTTGGATGAGACAGGCCGCGTGGCTGATGGCGATCAGATCATGGCATTGTTCGCGAGCCGCTGGGCGGCGTCGGGCAAGCTGCGCGGGGATGCGCTGGTGGCCACGGTGATGTCGAACCTCGGGCTGGAGCAGTTCTTGGAGGGCAAGGGCCTGAGGCTGGAGCGCACCAATGTCGGGGATCGCTACGTCGTCGAGCGGATGCGCGCGGGCGGCTATAACCTCGGTGGCGAGCAATCCGGCCATATCGTGATGACCGACTATGCCACGACAGGCGATGGGTTGATGGCGGGGCTGCAATTCCTGCTGGCCATGGCGGAGACAGGCAGCCGTGCGTCCGAACTGGTGCGTCAATTCGAGACCGTTCCGCAAATGTTGAAAAATGTGCGGTATCAGGCGGGTCAGCTTCCGCTGGATGATCAAAATGTTCGAAAAGTGATATCGGACGCAGAGGCGCGGATCGCCGGTCAAGGCCGTATCCTGATCCGGAAATCGGGCACCGAGCCGTTGATCCGCGTGATGGCGGAATGCGTCGATGAGGGGCTATTGGGCGAGACGGTGGGTGAGATCGTCGCGGCCGTTGAGGCAGCGACCGCGTAAGAACCCATAGCGATACCGCATAAAAAAGGGGCCGGAAAACCGGCCCCTTTCGCATCTCAAGCGCGGCTTAGTTGCGCTCTTTATCGACCATTTTGCCAGCCGAGATCCACGGCATCATCGCGCGCAGTTTCTCACCGACTTTTTCGATTTGGTGCTCGTCGTTGATCCGGCGGGTCGCTTTGAACGACGGCTGGCCAACAGCGTTTTCTTGCATGAAGTCACGCACGAATTTACCGTTCTGAATATCGGTCAGAACGTCTTTCATGCGGGCTTTGGTCTCCGCGTAAGGCAGAACGCGCGGGCCCGAAACATACTCGCCATATTCGGCGGTGTTCGAGATCGAGTAGTTCATGTTCGCGATGCCGCCTTCATAGATCAGGTCGACGATCAGCTTGGTTTCGTGCAGGCATTCGAAATAGGCCATTTCCGGCTCGTAGCCCGCTTCCACGAGGGTTTCGAAGCCCATACGGATCAGCTCGACGATCCCGCCGCACAGAACAGCTTGCTCGCCGAAGAGGTCGGTTTCGCATTCCTGACGGAAGTTGGTCTCGATGATGCCCGAGCGGCCGCCACCGATAGCCGAGCAATAGGAGAGCGCGATTTCTTGCGCTTTGCCCGATGCATCTTGGTGCACTGCGAAGAGGCAAGGCACGCCGCCGCCTTTGGTGTATTCGCCGCGCACGGTGTGGCCCGGGCCTTTGGGGGCCATCATGATGACGTCAACGCCAGCTTTCGGCTCGATCAGGCCGAAGTGCACGTTCAAACCATGTGCGAAGGCAATTGCGGAGCCCTCTTTAAGGTTGTCGTGGACGTATTTCTTGTAGGTTTCAGCTTGGAGTTCGTCGGGCATGGTGAACATGATTAGGTCGCACCAAGCAGCCGCCTCAGCGATGCCCATCACGGTCAGGCCTTCAGCTTCGCATTTTTTTGCCGATGCCGAGCCTTCGCGCAGCGCAACGACGATGTTTTTCGCACCCGAATCGCGCAGGTTCAGCGCGTGGGCGTGGCCTTGCGAGCCGTAGCCGAGGATTGCGACTTTTTTGTCTTTGATCAGGTTCACATCGCAATCGCGATCATAATAGACGCGCATGGCGGTCCTCCATTGGTTGATGGCGGCACCCTATCGTGGTTTGGCTGAATATGTTATGCAATCTTCGATATTTATCGTAGGTTATGTGAATATCTATTCATCAAAATTAAATATACGGATAAATCATGCTTATCGACGATACGGACAGGCGGATCTTGAGGCAGATGATGGCAGCCCCTGGCCTGCCAACGGCAGATCTCGCGGATCGTGCGGGGGTGACGGCGGCCACCTGTTGGCGGCGGATCGAGCGGCTGAAAGAGCGCGGGATCCTGAAAGGCGAGGAGATGGTGCTTGATTGGGGCAAGCTCGGCTTCGAGGTCGAGGTCTCGCTGCGGTTCTCGCTCGATAAAACCAACCCCCGCGCGTTCGATGAATTTATCGAGGCGGCGCGCGATGTTCCGGAAGTCATTGAAATTCAGACGTTCTTGGGGCGGACCGATCTGCGCCTCAACATCGTTGCACGGGATATGGCACATTATCAGGAGATCTACCGCCGCCGGATTCTAACGCTGCCGCATATCAATGATACCGAGGCGCTGATGCTGGTCTCCACCATTAAAAACTCGACGGATTTACCGCTATGAAGGGCGAAATTGCGAAGCTCGACGCGGTGGATGCCAAGATCCTGCGGCTGTTGCAGGAGGATGCGACGCGCTCTGCGGGGGCGATTGGCCGCGATCTGGGGCTGTCGCAGCCCGCGGCGTGGCGGCGGATCAAGGCGCTCCACGATTCAGGGGCGATTTCGGGGCGACGGGTCGTCGTGGATGCGGGCGCGTTGGGCTTCGGGGTTACGGTGTTTCTCGGGATCAAGCTTGCCACCAAAGGCCGTGTGAGCTTGGAAGATTTCGAGCGCGCGGTGACGGCAATCCCTGAGGTGCAGGTGGTGCAGCACGTATTGGGGCTCTTCGATTACCGCCTTCGCGTGACGGCCCGCGACATTTCCGATTTTGAACGCGTGCTGCGCCGCCGGATCATGACATTGCCCGGTGTGGGCGATGTCGAGGCCAATGTGCTCTTGTCCGAGGAGCGCCGCCCAGGCCCGCTCTAAGGTTTCCACAGAGCATAAATATCCCACGGGGGTCTGGGGGTGTGAAACCCCCAGTCGATGGGCTTGGGGATACCCCGAATCCGTCGTCTTCAGCGCACGCCAATCCCCGCCCGCATCAGCGTCTTGCGCACAGCTTTGATCCCGTACATCGCGCCCAGCACCCCCGCGCGCAGATCGCGCAGCGGGCGGGCCTCCATCATCGAGGCTCGGTTCAGAAGATCGATCCCGAATTCGCGGGCGCGGACCTCAAACCAGCGCTTGCGGTGATAGCTCTCCAGCATCTGCGCATCGCCCAAAGCCTCGGGGCGGGCGGTTGCAAGATCCAGAAGGCATCCCAGATCCGCGAGAGACATATTCAGCCCCTGCGCGCCAATCGGTGGGATCACATGCGCGGCCTCGGCCATCAGTGCGACGCGCTGACCGTTGAACCGTTCGGCAAGCTGGGTGACCATCGGCCAGAGCGAGCGGCGGGTTTCCAGCCTGAGCTGCCCCAGAATCCCCGTCGAGCGGCTCTGCATCGCGGCCTCGAACTCGGCTACGGGGAGGGCCGCAAGGCGGTCCGCTTCGGCGGCGCGCTCCATCCAGACCACGGCAGAGGCGGGTTTGACGCTGCCATCTTCTTGCGGGCGATCCGGCAGCGGGACGAAGGTGAAGGGCCCGCCCGAGCGGTGGATCTCGGTCGAGATATTCTCATGTGGCAGATCGTGGGTGACGGCGAAGGCCAGCGCCTTTTGGCCGTAATCGGTGCGGCTGACAGAGATGCCCGCAGCCTCGCGCATCGGCGAATTGCGGCCATCGGCAGCGATCACCAGCTTGGTGATGATCTGCGCCCCGTCCGAGAGGGTCACGCGTGCCTCGGCCTCGCGGGTAAACAACTTTGTGGTCGAAACGCCCGCGCGGAAATCCACATTCGGCAACTCGGCCAGTCGCGCCACCATCTCGCGGCGCAACAGCCAGTTGGGGAGGTTCCAGCCAAAGGGCTGATCCGAGAGGTCGGCCGCGTCAAATTCGCGGGTGAGCCGCGCCTCATCGGCCCTCTCGCCGCCCGCATCGACGATCCGCATCACTTGCAAAGGCGTCGCAAATTGCGAGAGGCGCGCCCAGAGGCCGGCGCGCTCCAGCACTGGAATCGAGGCTTGCAAAAACGCCGTGCTGCGCAGATCGGCGCGGGGATCGGCCTCGGTCGTGGCGGGGGCGTCTGGCTCGATACAGATCACCGAAAAGCCCGCTGTGCCGAAGGCAGCCGCTGCCGCCAAGCCTGCAACCCCACCCCCCGATATGACGATATCAGCGCGGTGCGGGGCAGGGCCTTGGGGCGGGGTGGTGTGCGCTGTCATCTCTGACGGGCCGCGATCAACTGTCATGCTGGGCTCCTTTGGGCGCAATCTAGCGCGGCGAGAGCGCAGCGCCAAGTCTGCGCCGTCGTGATACAAGTCGCGGGCGGTTTAGCCGCCTGCCGTCATGACGACGATAAGCGCGAGCACGGCCCATGCGGTGATGGTCGCGACCGTGATGAACCCGCCGAGGCCGAAGGCCGCGAAGGCGGCCACAAGGGCTGTGACCCAGCCGAGGAAGACGAGGCTAACGATCATCGCGTGATTGTCGGGCGCGTGGGTGTCGTGCTTGGTCTCTGCATGGGGCTGCGAAGTCGCGAGGGCTGCGCCCTCGATATAGGATGTGGTCATAGTCATTCTGGTCTCCCGAAACAAACTCCCGTGGCGCTGATCTAGGCAATCAGGGGCTGTCGGGCAAAGTGTCATACTGCCGCGTGGCACGTTGGCGCAGGGCAGAATGTCGCAGGGCGCGGGCGCCGAACCCGTCACCGCATCACCGCCCGCGCGCGGCCTGATCATCAGATGATCTGGGTGAGGAACTCCGCCAGATCATGCGTCTGGTAGTGGATATAGGCGGCATGAGGAGTCTGGATCGGCGCGTCTGGTGTCACCAGAACCGTTTGCAATCCCATTGCATGGGGCGCGCGCAGATTGCGGGGATCATCTTCGAACATCGCTGCGCGGCTCGGGTCGAGCCCCGCTTTGGCGAAGATCATCCGGTAGGCTTCCTCATTCGGCTTGGGCTGGAAATTCGCATCCTCTACGCCGTAGATCTGGTCGAACAGCCCAACCATCCCGCGCGCTTCCAAAACGCGTTGAGCGTAGGGCGCCGTGCCGTTTGTGTAGACGATCTTCCGGCCCGGCAGATTGCGAATTGCACTGGCGAGTGCGGGGTCTGCGCTCATATGATCCAGGGATATCTCATGCACCTCCTGCAGGAACGGGACAGGATCGATGCTATGTTCGTGCATCAACCCTGCGAGTGTCGTGCCATAGAGCGACCAATATTGATCGCGCAGATGGTCCGCCTCACGCTGCGCGACATTGAGCGTGCGCATCACGTAATCTGTCATCTTGACGGCAATCTGATCAAACAGACGGTCCGAGGGCGGGTAGAGCGTGTTATCAAGGTCAAAGACCCAGTCGCTCACATGGGAAAAACTATCACGCATGGCGCGGACACTAGGCGCAGGACGCGGTGAGGCCAAGGCCTTTCGCGAGCAGCGCGGCGACAGTGCGGCGTCTAGCGGCTATTGATTTGTCCCTGCGCTCCCGCGTAGGGTTCGGCACGAATTTTCGCGCGCAATCAATGGAGTGGCCGACGGATGCAGAAAGATGCCTATACGTTGATCCTCGAAGCGATTGACGGCGGGGTCTACCGGCCGGGGGATCGTTTGGTCGAATCGGAGCTGGCGGATCGTTTCGGGGTATCGCGCACGCCGGTGCGCGAGGCGCTGCAACGGTTGGAGACGCAATCCATGCTGGCGCGCGACGGGCGCTCCTTGATCGTGGCCTCTCTGGATCACAACCAATTGGCCGAGCTATACGTGGTGCGCGCCGAGCTGGAAGGGCTGGCCGCAAAACTCGCCGCGCGTCACGCGACGCCGGAAGAGGTGAAGGTGCTGCGCGATATGGTGGTGGAAGATCGCGCTCATATCGGCAATCCCCAAGCGCTCAGCCGCGCGAACCGTCGCTTCCACAAACAGATCCACCTCGCGTCGCACAACCGCTACCTCGTGCAGCAGCTTGATCTGGTCCACCGCTCGATGGCGCTTCTCGCCTCGACCTCGCTGGCGGCAGAAGGGCGGGGGGAGACGGCCCTCGCAGAGCATAAGGCGATTGTCGATGCGATCGGCGCAGGCGATGGCGATGGCGCGCAAACGGCGCTGCGGGCGCATATTTCGAAAGCGTTCGAGACCCGTTTGAAGCTGGATGCGGAGAGCGATCGGCGGGCCGAATTCGGAAACGGATAGACATGCCGTGCAGATGTGACGAGGTGGGGGGGCGCGCGCTCCTCGGGGGCAAGAGCCGCTGTTTACGAACTGGCTTCACCCGTTGGGGCAATCGCAGGCTGTGCATGATGTGCAGGCGTGACCGCGATCTGGGCGTCAAACACCCCGTGCATCGTTTTGTGCCAGTAATAGGGCGCGACGATTGCCTCATAGATCGCCTTCCACCCCGCCACCGCGCCAAGCGGGAAATACATATTCAGGGTGAAAGTCCACGGCATCAAATGCCGATGTTCTGGCGCGCGCACGGCCCAAAGCGCGATACATAAGTTCACCGTCTCCACCAGAACGAAGCTCGACCCCATCGCGATCATCCATCCGTGGGAGAGATAGGCGGCCACCGGATGCCAGATCCCGAACGGGATGACCCAGAAGCTCCAGAGCAGCGGGATTAGCAGATACTGGCTGAGCGTCCCGAAAAATTGCACCTGAAATCCGAACCAGCGCCATGCGCCCAGATCGTGCCAGAGTGCGACCGGATCGCGCATATGCACCCCCCATGCGATCGCATAGCCCTTCAGCCATCGCGAGCGCTGCTTGATCCATGGCATGCCGCGGCAGTTGGCCTCTTCATAGGTGACGGTGTTCACCATCTCCGTGTGGTATCCGTAGCGCGCCAGCCGCACGCCGAGATCGGCATCCTCGGTCACATTGTGCGCATCCCAGCCGCCGAGATGCTCGATGGCTTCACGGCGAAAGAACAGGGTCGTGCCGCCTAAAGGCACCACTAGTCCCATCTTCGCCACCCCTGGCAGCATCGCGCGGAACCAGCTTGCGTATTCGATGGTGAAGCACCGCGCGAGCCAGTTGGTGCGCGGGTTGTAATAATCAAGAATGCCCTGAACACAGGCCAAATCCGGCCCGCGTTGGGCAAAACGGCGCACGATGGCATGGATTTGATCCGGATCGGGCGCGTCCTCTGCGTCATAGATACCCACCACCGAGCCTCTGCAGAAGTTCAGCGCGTAATTCAGCGCCCGTGGTTTGGTTTGGATCGGCCCGCTCGGCACTTTGACGACGCGAATCCAACGTGGCAGATCGGTCTGACTGAGGGTCTCGATCGTCACGGCGTCGCTTTGCTCGACGACGATCAAGATATCAAGCAACTCGCGCGGATAGGAGAGCCGCGCAAGGCGGACCAAAAGCTTCGAGGCGATATCGCGTTCATTGAACAAGGGCACCATGATCGACACAATCGGCAGCCGGATCATCGGTGCCTCCTCCTGCGGCGGATCGGGGTGCAGCGCATGGGTGGCGAAAGCCGCGATTTTGAGTGCGGTGCAGGCGAACATTGACACAATCATCCATGTCACCAATGCCGCCAGCATAAATACCGGCGCGAGCAGGAGGCTGAAGCCGATGATGAGGACCAATGCGGCCATGATCCGCGAGAGACGGCCTTCGTCGCGGGTGCGACAGCTTTCAGAAGGCTTTACGCGGGTTTCAGCTTTGCGGATCAACGAGGTTTGGCGGCGAGCAAGCAGGCTCGCATGGATCGCGCGCTCTGGCGCGAGTACCATCGCATAGGGGCCCAGTTCAACCGGCAGCGCATCTTTGAGCGCGCGATACTCCTCGGGGCGGGCAGTGGCGATTATGACTGTGCCACCGATCCGTGCCCAAGGCACCATCGTTCGGGCGAGGCAGAGCTCTGCGCCGATTTTGTCGATCAGGCGCGGATCGGGCGGCGCGGCACTCAGGTCGATCACGGCTGCCCGCCATTGCCGCGCCAGCGCCGCCATTAAATCGTCCTCCTGCACCCAGCCGTGCGCAAGCAAAATATCGCCCAGACGAACATCCTGCCGCTCACGGAGTGTCAGCGCTTTGACGAGGTTGCCTTGCTCCACGGCCCCTGCCTCAAGCAAGAGTTTCCCGAGTGGAGGGCGCGTGGGATCGGCGCGTGGCGGGGTCGGCACCGCAACAGGCCGTTGCGATTGCTGTGCGCGTTCCGAAGGCGATAGTGCTGGTAGGGAGTCGTTGATCTGCTGGCGCGTCAGGGCGGTCGGATCCCGCGCGAAGAGCCGTTTTCTGAGGTCGGCCTCAATCCCGGGCGCGGACATAGCCATACCATCGTCCTCTCCGATTTGCGCGGATCCCGCCCCGCCTGCCGCAGCGCGCAGCTTGGCAATGGCTTTGCTTTTGAGGAGCTGGGGGAAGGGGATGAGCATGATCGACCATGGAACCGAAGATGAAACCGTTAATCAGTTAATCTATCGGTCTGAATGGTTAATCACCCGTTAAGAATTTCGGGTCGTCAGTCATGTTGATGCGCTATCGTGAGGCCTAGGCATGCCGCAAGATTAGTTGTCATGATACGCAAAAGCCGCGCGATATTCCTACCGCGCGGCTTCCAAAATCTTACTAAAATACGCGGCTTAGGCGTTTTCAGGCTGCCGTGCGCGCATCGCTTCGGCGAAGCGCTCGAACAGGTAATAGCTGTCTTGCGGGCCGGGTGAGGCCTCGGGGTGGTATTGCACCGAGAAGACCGGCTTGTTCTCAACGCGAATCCCGCAGTTGGAGCCATCAAACAGCGAGACATGGGTCTCTTTGACGCCCGCCGGCAATGTTTGTGCATCGACCGCGAAGCCATGGTTCATCGAGGTGATCTCGACTTTTCCGGTCTCGTTATCTTTGACCGGATGGTTCGCGCCGTGGTGGCCATGGTTCATTTTGATCGTCTGCGCGCCGAGCGCCAGAGCGAGCATCTGGTGGCCGAGGCAAATCCCGAAGACCGGAATATCCGCCGCGAGAACGCCTTTGATCATCGGCACGGCATATGCGCCCGTCGCCGCCGGATCGCCAGGGCCGTTCGAGAGGAACACGCCCGCCGGATTGAGCGCGAGCACCTCTTCTGCCGTCGCAGTAGCGGGAAGCACGGTGACATCACAGCCAGCCGAGGCAAGGCAGCGCAGGATATTGCGTTTCGCGCCGAAATCGACCGCGACGACCTTGAGCCCAGCGCCTTCGCGTTTGGTATAGCCATCCGGCCATGCCCAGAGTTTTTCATCCCAGCGGTAGCTTTGAGCGCAGGTGACCTCTTTCGCGAGATCAAGACCCAGAAGGCCAGACCAATCGCGGGCTTTCTTCACGAGGCCTTCGACATCGAAAACGCCATCGGGGCTATAGGCAATCGCCACATTCGGTGCGCCTTGCTGGCGGATCGCGCGGGTCAGGCGGCGGGTGTCGATCCCCCCAACGCCAATGCGCCCGTTTTTGATGAGCCATTCGTGCAGATCGCCGGTCGCGCGCCAGTTCGACGGCTCCGTCGGATCCCATTTCACCACCATACCGGATGCGGCAGGGGTGGCGCCTTCTTCATCCTCATCCGTCACACCGGTGTTGCCGATATGGGGGAAGGTGAAGGTGACGACTTGACCCGCGTAGGAGGGGTCGGTCATGATTTCCTGATAGCCGGTCATGGCGGTGTTGAAGACGAGCTCCGCCACCGTCTCTCCGGTGGCGCCGAAGCCTTTTCCATAGAAAAGCTGGCCGTCGGCCAGAGCGATCAGGGCGGTCGGTTTTTCGGATGCAGTGTGACTTGCGGGCATGGCGCGACTCCCCTTGGGCAAAATCTGGCAGAACCTACGGGGCTGCGCGGGTGGGGTCAAGGGGAGAATATTGTTTATGTTATCCAATGATTTCAATGCGTTGGCTTCGTTGCGGAAGTCGCCGGATTTCGGTATTGTGTGCGCTCTAATTCTCGTGAGGGATACGGTATGGAATTGCGTGATCGGATCGCGTCGGCTTTGAAAGAAGCGATGCGCTCGAAAGATGCGGAACGGTTGTCAACATTGCGGCTGATTAATGCGGCAATCAAGGATCGTGAGATCGCTTTGCGGTCGGGGGCGGATGATGCCTCTGTCGGTGATCCGGAATTGCTCGCGATCATGGGCAAGATGGTGAAACAACGCCAAGAAAGCGCGCGGGCCTATGAAGAGGGCGGGCGGCTCGAGCTGGCGGAGAAGGAACTCTCCGAGGTCAAAGTGATCGAGGAATTCCTGCCGCGCCAATTGTCCGAGGCGGAAGTGCAAGCGGCGGTTGAGGCGGCTGTGGCTGCGACGGGCGCGAACTCGCTGCGCGACATGGGCCGCGTGATGGCGGAGCTGAAAGGCAAATACACCGGCCAGATGGATTTCGGCGCGGTGGGTGCGATGGTGAAGGGCAGCCTCGGGTGATCCGGTTCGGCCTTCTGACTGCGGCGCTTTTGGCGCTGGCGGGCTGCGCGGGCAATACCCTCGCGCGGCAAGCCTTTCCGGATCGGGAGATGTTCACCTTCCGCTCGGATCTGAGCAAACGCGCGCTGAGCTATGCCTGCACGAAATCTGCCACAAAGACAGAAACCGAGGCGCGGGCGAAACAAGCGCATAAGGCGTTCGAGGCGGCCACCGATACATTCGCGCGGGATCAGCTTCTGACGGTGATGTCAGATAAGAAGACGCCCCTCTCGGAAGAGGCTTTCGCGCAGAAGGTCGACCGAGAAGGGAAGGCTTGGGCGGAAGAAACGCTCGAAGCGATTGATAAAGAGTATGGCTGCTTCCCGCTGCCAAGGGGCTAACCCTCTCGGAGGTGGTCTTGCAGACGATAGGATCGCGCCGCCCTTCGGGGCGGCGTTTTCGTTTGGCGGTGATGGCCACCCGCATTGCCCAATGCCTGTGAAGGGCTGGCTTAGTCGGCCATATCATCTTGCGGATTCGCCCGACGGGCAGCGCGCAGCAAGGTGGTGATCTCTGCGCTCAGGCGACGGCGCTCCTCTGGCGTCATAAACGCGCCGAGTTCGACCTCGCGCGGGCCGCCGGTGAGCGTCAGATATTCCGGTAACGGCTCGCTATGACTGCGGAGCCGGACCCAATAGGGATTGGCCTCCCATGTTTTCTCCTGCCATGCGGGGTGATTGGCCGCTTTGGCATCTGCCTTTGCCCGCCTGTCGCGCGGGGGGCTGCGGCGGGTGAGGCGGATCGATGCAGGCGTGATCTGCAGGACCTCCAAGATCTCGCCGTCACGGTAGCTGCGCTGGAGCGCATACCAAAGGCCCCAGACCACGAGGATCACAAAGGGCAGCAAGACCCAGAGCACGGCCAGCCCGATCAGCGCGATCACCGGCAGGCACAGAAGCGCGCAAGTCAGGCCGATGAACAGCACGAACCCGCGGCGGGGCAGGGATCGGTAGGGCCATAGATGCACCTCTGCGGGCAGTGCCAACGGCGCATCTTGCAACGGATATCCGCGCGACGGCGTGAAGGCTTGCGGATCAGGCTTTGACGGGATTTGGGGAGAGACCCATTCATAGGGCATATGCGCGCTCGGTTCACAACGGTTCGAGATCCCAGCACGATAGCGCTTGCCACGCCAAAAACAAAACCCCCCGATGTTGCCATCGGAGGGTTTTTTATCAGATCATGCGCTAGCCTTAGTGGGTATGGGAGTGATCCCAATCCGACTGCTTGGGGAGCTGCTCGAAAGTGTGCTCCGGCGGCGGGCAGGGAAGGGTCCACTCCAGCGTATCGGCGTATTCGTTCCAGTAGTTGTTCTCTGTCACGCGCTTACCGCGGGTGATGGTCCAGAAGACTACACCGATGAAGAACACGAAGGACGCGAAGGAGATGAACGCACCGATCGACGAGATGTAGTTCCAGAAGGCGAAGGCTTCAGGATAGTCGATATAGCGGCGCGGCATGCCTTGGCGGCCCAAGAAGTGCTGCGGGAAGAAGATGATGTTCGAACCGATGAACATCATCCAGAAGTGCAGCTTACCGGCCCATTCAGGGTACTGACGGCCCGACATTTTGCCGATCCAGAAGTAGACACCTGCGAAGATGCCGAAGACAGCGCCCAGCGACATAACGTAGTGGAAGTGTGCCACAACGTAATAGGTGTCGTGGTAAACACGGTCGAGCGGCGCTTGGCTGAGCACCACACCCGTCACACCGCCAACGGTGAACAGGAACAGGAAGCCGAACGCCCAAAGCATCGGGGTTTTGAACTCGATCGAGCCGCCCCACATCGTCGCGATCCACGAGAACACCTTCACGCCCGTTGGGACGGCGATGACCATGGTGGCCATCATGAAGTAGCTCTGCTGGGTGAGCGACATGCCCACGGTATACATGTGGTGCGCCCAAACGACGAAGCCGAGCACGCCGATTGCGACCATCGCATAGACCATCGGCAGATAGCCGAAGACGGGCTTACGCGAGAAGGTTGCGATGACGTGGGAGACGATCCCGAAGGCGGGGAGCACGATGATATACACTTCCGGATGGCCGAAGAACCACAGGATGTGCTGATAGAGGATCGGATCGCCACCGCCCGAAGGATCGAAGAAGGTGGTGCCGAAGTTGCGATCCATCAGAAGCATGGTGATCGCGCCAGCCAGAACCGGAAGTGCGAGCAAGATCAGCCATGCGGTGATGAAGATCGACCAGCCGAACAGCGGCACTTTGTGCATGGTCATGCCAGGTGCGCGCATGTTGAGGAAGGTGGTGATGATGTTGATCGCGCCGAGAATCGACGAGGCGCCAGAGACGTGCACCGCGAAGATCGCCAGATCCATCGAGATCAATTCCGCGTTCTGTGTCGACAGCGGCGGGTAGAGCACCCAGCCAACACCCGAACCGAGCTGACCATCGGACGAACCGGGGGTGAGCATCGACGCCACGCCGAGCGCAACACCGGCCACATACATCCAGTAGCTGAGGTTGTTGAGGCGGGGGAAGGCCATATCCGGCGCGCCGATATGCAGCGGCATGAAGTAGTTGCCGAAGCCACCGAACAGCGCGGGAATCACGACGAAGAACATCATGAGTACGCCGTGATACGTGATCATCACGTTCCACAGGTGGCCGTTGGGGGTGCACTCGCGGGTTGCATCCGCGATGAAGCGCGCGCCCTCAAGGCACATATATTGCACACCCGGTTCCATGAGCTCGAGGCGCATGTAAACGGTGAACATAACCGACAGAAGGCCTACGGCCCCAGCGGTGAACAGATAAAGGATACCAATATCCTTGTGATTGGTGGACATGAACCAGCGGGTAAAGAACCCGCGCTCGTCATGTTCCCCAGCCGCGTGATGGGCTGCGTCGGCCATGCTAGTCTCCCTAATACCGTACTGGCGCGCGATCTCCCGAGCGCGCGCCTGCATGGGCCAGACAATAGAGAGCAATCGCAGCAACGGCAACTCATGAGGACACGGCAAATTGAAAAATTCCGCCTGTGTTTCTCGCGGTTTCTCCCGCGCCGGATGCGAAAAGCCCCCGATCTGGCGAGATCGGGGGCTGCAAGGGCGCAATTTGTCGCAGGGGGCGTGCCGCTTCGCGTGACGCGCGCCGGATTACTGGCTGACAGAGGCGATATAGGCCGCGACATTCGCCGGATCTTTGAGGGATTGCTTGACCATCCCCGATTTCGCTTTGTCGTCGCCGAGCTTCTCGCGCAGGAAGGCTGTCGGATCGACCGCGTATTGGCCGATGCTCTCCTCATCCCAAGCGAAGCCCGTCGCGCCAAGAGCGATGATCGAATCCTTGTAACGGAACCCGTCTTCGGTCCCTGCGGTGCGGCCGATCACGCCGAACAGGTTCGGGCCGGTTTTGCCGCCCTTCACAATCGCTTCGCCTGAATTATCGACGATGGAATGGCAGGCTTTGCATTTCTTGAAGTCCTTCTCGCCCAGTGCGACATCGCCCGCGAGGGCAGGCGCGGCCAGCGAAAGGCCGGTGATCGAGAGGGCGGCGAGAGTGGCAATCGGGCTGATCTTCATCGCGGTGTATCCTTTGTAACGAGCAGCTTGTGCTGCGAATTTGCAGCTCTTGCTGCGGTATGTCTTTGCGGACCTTCAAGCCCAAGTCATCATCGGCACATTATACCCGAAGGCTGATCGTGACTTTGTGACGGCTTGTCGCAGCGCGCTTTGGCTGGGGCAATGGGTCGCGTTCCTATGAATATAGGCGCGCTGTCACGGAAGGGAAGCATGTCGCCCAGATTGTGATCATGGCTGAGGTTGGGTGTTGCGCGGCCTTGATCCCTAGTCATCCGCGCCAAACACCGCCTCAAACCGGCGCATCAGTGCGAGATCCAGATCCATCATCGTGACGGGCAAGCCCAGATCGACGAGGCTGGTCACCCCGTGCTCGCGAATCCCGCAGGGCACGATTCCATCGAAATGGCTGAGGTCTGGCTCCACATTGATCGAGATCCCGTGGAAGGACACCCAGCGCCTTAGCTTCACGCCAATCGCGGCGATCTTATCCTCGCGGGCGGAGCCGTCAAAATTCGCGGGCTTTTCCGGCCGCGTCACCCAAACGCCGACGCGCCCCGTGCGGCGCTCTGCGGTGATGTTGAACTCCGCCAGCGTGTCGATCACCCATTTCTCCAGATTGCACACGAATTTGCGCACATCGCGGCCACGCTTGTTCAGATCGAGCATCACATAAATCACCCGCTGGCCCGGCCCGTGGTAGGTATATTGGCCACCGCGCCCAGCCTGATAGACGGGGAAGCGGTCGGGGTCGGTAAGATCGGCACTCTGGGCCGAGGTGCCGGCGGTATAGAGCGGCGGATGCTCAATCAGCCAGATCGCCTCTTGCGCCTCGCCGGATGCGATCTTCGCCACGCGGTCCTCCATGAAGGTGAGCGCTTCCTCATAGGGGACGAGATCCGTTGCTGTGATCCATTCGACCATGGCTGCACTCCTGACGCTTGGCGTATGATATAGGGCTGGCGCGAGGATGGATCGGGCGCAGGCCTCTCTGCCTGTCTTTTACGTTGCGGCGGCGGGGCAGATCAACCTGAGATCAAATCCGCAGCGAGCGCCTTCGGCATCGCGCGGGCAACTCACGTCAGAGCCTTGCAAAACAGGCAATTTTTCGATGCGTGGGGGAGGTCGCGAAAAAATTTTGAAAATCACACAAATAGCCTCTTCACATCCCCCAAACCCTCGGCTAGAAGCCCCCTCACCAAGTCAAGACTGTGCGGTCGTGGCGGAATTGGTAGACGCGCAGCGTTGAGGTCGCTGTGGGGTAACACCCGTGGAAGTTCGAGTCTTCTCGACCGCACCAACTCTCCCCTAAGGGTTTCGACCCGAAGAGAGTTCGACAAAAATCCTCATCTAACAAGACACCACGAGCGGATCAGGGCGAGAGCTTTTGAGCCGCTTTCTCATATCTGCTGGTGTCATCTGCATCAGATGGCAGGCTAGGCGCGTCCCGCGGCGTTGATCTTGCGGGGTGCCTCATGTCGCGCTGCAAAACGGGGCGTTCACCTGCCGCGAATCATTCCGAGTCGGCTTCGTGCCCCATTTCAAACTGCATTCCCTCACAGGGGATACCGGATTACCGCGCCAAATCGGTCAGCGTGATTGTGCAAACTGGTTTCTTCCTGCGCAGCTTGTAACGCCCTGCGCCGCTTTCCTTTGCGAAACGCAACCTACCCCAATGCGCTTAGATAATTCAGGTTTTATTGCTTGAAACTTAGAAACTCATTCGTTCTTATCAATCACACGGGAGCAAAACGAAAAATAATTTGGGGAGCCCGCTTTGACCAACGCCACCACCAACGATGGCTTCGTCACCTTCGACCGCGTTCAAAAAAGTTATGACGGCGAGACGCTCGTTGTGAAAGATTTGAACCTGTCGATCGGAAAAGGCGAATTTTTAACGATGCTTGGGCCTTCGGGGTCTGGCAAAACGACTTGCCTGATGATGCTGGCCGGTTTCGAGACAGCGACCAATGGCGAAATTCGTCTCGATGGTCAGCCGATCAACCAAGTTCCACCGCATAAGCGCGGTATCGGGATGGTATTCCAGAATTACGCGCTCTTCCCGCATATGACGGTGGGCGAGAATCTTGCCTTCCCGCTCGAAGTGCGCGGAATGGGTAAATCCGAGCGTGAAGAGAAGATCATGCGCGCTTTGGATATGGTGCAGATGGGCGCTTTCGCGAACCGCCGTCCCTCGCAGCTGTCGGGCGGTCAGCAACAACGCATCGCCTTGGCGCGCGCGCTGGTGTTCGATCCCAAGCTGGTCTTGATGGATGAGCCGCTGGGCGCGCTCGATAAACAACTGCGCGAGCATATGCAGTATGAGATCAAACACCTGCATGAAAGCCTTGGAATCACCGTCGTCTACGTGACCCATGATCAGGGCGAGGCGCTGACGATGTCGGATCGCGTTGCCGTGTTCAACGATGGCCGGATCCAGCAGCTCGCGCCGCCGGACGAGCTTTATGAGCGCCCGCAGAATAGCTTTGTGGCGCAGTTCATCGGTGAAAACAACGAGTTGCCGGGCACTGTCGAATCCCTCAACGGCGCGCATTGCACCGTGCGGCTGGGGACGGGTGAGCTGATTGACGCGACGCCCGTCAATATCACCTCCTCGGGGCAGCAAACCTTGGTGTCAATCCGCCCGGAGCGGATTGAATTCAAGCCCGAGATGATGCCCGAAGGCGCGCATATGATCAGCGCGGAGGTGTTGGAGGTCGTCTATATGGGCGATATCTTCCGCACCCGTATGCGGGTCGCGGGATCTGATAATTTCGTCATGAAAAGCCGCAATACAATCGGCCAGACGAAACTCAAACCGGGAGAGAAGATCAAGATCGGCTGGCATCCCGAAGATGCCCGCGCGCTTGACACGGTTTGAGCTGATTGATCATCCTTCGGTGCGGCGACACGTCGCCCCGAAGCAAAAACCATCGGGCCGGGTTAACGGGCTGATAGGTAAAAGTGGCACAAAGTCACAGACATATAAACATCAACGGGAGTTACACATGAAAACCACGCTAATTCTGAGCACGGCACTTTCGAGCCTCGCCTTCGCGGCTGCAGCGCAGGAAGTGAACGTTGTCTCTTGGGGCGGCGCGTATACGGTGAGCCAAGTCGAGGCCTACCAAAAGCCCTTCACCGAAAAGACTGGCATCAAAGTCAATTCGATCGATGCCGATAACCCTGCAACGCCGCTCAAAGCGCAGGTGGAGGCGGGCAACGTCTCCATCGATCTCGCCGATGTCGAGCTGTCGGATGCGATCCGGCTGTGCGATGAAGGCCTGCTTGAGCTGATTGATCCGGCAACCCTGCCGGCAGCCCCGGATGGCACGCCCGCTGCGGAAGATTTCGTGGATGGCGCGCTGCAAGATTGCGCCGTTGCCAATATCGTTTGGGGCACGGTCATCGCCTATGACACCACCAAATTCACCGGCGAAGCCCCGTCCACCCTCAACGATTTCTTCGATCTCGAGAAATTCCCCGGCAAGCGTGGCCTGCTGAAATCGGCCAAGCGTTCGCTGGAAATGGCGCTGCTCGCGGATGGCGTGCCGGCAGATGAAATCTATGATGTGCTCGGCACGCCTGACGGCGTCGCGCGTGCGCTCGCCAAGCTAGACACGATCAAGGATTCGGTTGTCTGGTGGGATGCTGGCGCACAGCCGCCGCAGCTTCTCGCGGATGGCGAAGTCGTTATGACCACCGGCTATAATGGCCGCTTCTTCAACGCGATGGTCGCAGAGAACAAGCCGTTCGAGATCATCTGGGATGGCCAATACCTCGATTATGACCTTTGGGTGATCCCCAAAGGCGCGCCGAACCTCGAGAATGCGATGGAGTTCCTGAAGTTCTCCACTGATACCCAGCGCCTTGCGGACCAAGCGAAATATATCTCCTACGGTCCGGCGCGGAAGTCCTCCGCATCGCTCGTTGGCATGTATCAGGATGGCAAAACCGATATGGCGCCGCATATGCCTACCAATCCGGAAAACATGATGAACGTGATCACCACCGATCCGATCTTCTGGGCTGATCATGACGTTGAACTTTCCGAGCGGTTCAACGCTTGGCTGGCAAGCTGATAGGGCAGGGGTGGGGGCTCATTCCCCCCACCCTTTCTTCTCTCTTTGGGGTCCTTGCCCCGCACAAGCCGCAACATACCTCTGAGATCCGAACAGTGTTCGCATGTGTTCCGTGAGGGGTCCTCGACCTGAGGCCAGCTGCTCCCGCTCTGGCTGAAGTGCAATCACCTCATAGAGTGCATGGCGAAGGGATAGCTGACGCAGCGATTCCAGCGGTGAAACGAATGGACTTCGGGCGCTGTCCGGTTCCCGCGCTAGCACCGTTTTGGCGGTATCAGTGGCACTCAGCCCGCAAGCCCCTTCAGCCCGCACGCCTAACAAGATCGAACCAGCCGCTGCCGATGGCAGAGAGGACCGATAAATGACCGACGCCACTGCCCAATTGATTGTAACCGCTGATGGTCAGCCGCTTAAGGCCGCGCTGATCCGATCGCAAAAACTGGCTCGCCGCCGCGCCTTCCTTTTGGTGGCGCCGCTGTTTTTATTCGTCATGATCACCTTCATCGTGCCCATCGGGCAGATGTTGGTGCAATCGGTGTATAACGATAGCTTCTCCAAATCGGCTCCGGCATTAGGGGCATGGTTCGACGCGAATCCCGCCGGATCAGAGATTGACGAAAGCGCCTATGCCGCATTGGCGACAGACCTGAAGCAGATGAAGATCGACCGCACAGCCGGCGAGGCGGGCACGCGTATCAACTATGATGTCTCGGGCACGCGGTCCTTGTTCACCAGCACTGTGCGCAAAATAGATAAGATGGAGCCACCCTATAAAGAGGCGCTGATTGCGGCTGATAAAAAATGGGGCGAGCTGATCATCTGGCGCGCGATGCGCTCTGCGTCCAATCCTTTGACCGCCGATTTCTATCTCGCGGCACTCGATATGACACGCGATGATGAAGGGAAGGTCACCGGGGTTGAGGCTGGGCAGGCGGTCTATAAAATGCTGTTCGGGCGTACATTCACTCTCTCGCTCACCATCACCTTCTTCTGCATGGTCCTCGCCTTCCCAATTGCGCATCTGCTGGCGACATTGCCGATGGCAAAATCGAACCTGCTGATGATCTTCGTGCTACTGCCGTTCTGGACATCGCTCTTGGTGCGCACCACCTCTTGGATGGTGCTGCTGCAATCGCAGGGCGTGCTGAACGATCTCCTGGTCTGGGCCGGGGTGATCGGCGACGATGGCCGGATCCAGATGATGTATAACCAGACTGGCACCGTGATCGCGATGACGCATATCCTGCTGCCGTTTATGGTGCTGCCGCTCTATTCGGTGATGCGGCAAATCCCGCCCACCTATGTGCGCGCGGCCCGCTCCTTGGGCGCGACCTCGTGGACAGCCTTCCGCCGGATCTACCTGCCGCAAACCCTGCCGGGGATCGGGGCAGGGGCGTTGCTCGTCTTCATTCTGGCGGTCGGCTATTACATCACCCCCGCGCTCGTCGGCGGTGCCGATGGTCAGCTGATCTCCAACCTGATCGCCTTCCACATGCAAAAATCGTTGAACTGGTCGCTGGCAGCGGCGCTGGCCTCCTTGTTGCTGGCGGGGATTTTGATCCTCTACTGGCTCTACGATCGCATCGTCGGCATCGACAATATGAAACTGGGCTAAGCCCGCTCGCCCATTCGATATAGTCCCGCGGGGGAGCAGGATATCCTCTCCCCCCGCACCAGAAAGAGACCCGATATGGCCCTACCAACCTATGCCGATCCGCTCGAGAAAATCTGGCACTATTTCTACCTTGTGCTCTGCGCCGCGATTTTCCTGTTCCTGATTGCGCCGATCCTGATCGTGATGCCGCTCTCGTTCAACGCAGAGCCCTATTTCACCTTCACCGAAAAGATGCTGTCCTTCGATCCCGACGGGTATTCGATGCGCTGGTATCAAAACCTGTTGACCTTCGGCACTGAGATCACGGATGGCACCACAGGCGCCGCGTTCTGGTCCGCTGTCTGGCAGGATGCGACATGGATCAAGGTCGCGAAAAACTCGATCATCATCGGGTTCTTTGCCACGATCCTTGCCACCGTTCTGGGCACGGTCGCGGCCTTGGGCCTTGCCCGTTCGGAAATGCCCTACCGCCGTCTGATCATGGCAATCATGATCTCGCCGATGATCGTGCCGATCATCATCTCTGCGACCGGCATGTTCTTCTTCTACTCGGCGGTCTGGATCCCCTATCCGGCCTTCGACGGCGGGCTGCATATGGAATGGACACGCCTGCAGGGCACCTATCTCGGTGTGATCATGGCCCATGCGGTGCTCGGCATTCCCTTCGTGATCATCACTGTGACGGCAACAATGGTGGGGTTTGACCAATCGCTGATCCGCGCGGCGGCAAGCCTCGGGGCGGATGCGCGCACCACCTTCTTCCGTGTGGTGATGCCGTTGATCCTGCCAGGGGTGATCTCGGGCGCGCTCTTTGCCTTCGTGACCTCGTTTGACGAGGTGATCGCGGTGCTCTTCATCGCCGATTTCGATCAGCAAACCATCCCGCGTCAGATGTGGAACGGGATCCGCGAGCAAATCTCGCCTGCGATCCTCGCAGTGGCAACGATCCTCGTGATCCTTTCAATCTGCCTGCTGACCACGGTGGAGCTGCTGCGCCGCCGCTCGGAGCGGCTGCGGGGCGTGACACCGCACTGATCGGCCCGCATATTAAAACCATGCGAAGGGGGGGCTCTGCCCCCTCTTTTTCTTTGAAAAATTCACCCCCGGGATATTTAGAGCAACCAGATATATCGGCTTTCGGCTTGCTTCAAATATCCCGGGGGAGTCGCGTTTGCGCAGCAAAGGCGACGGGGGCAGCGCCCCCCTCAACATCGTTTGAGAGCGGAGAAGGCTAGGGCAGAATCGCCAGCCATGCCCAGATTGTCAGGATAGACACGGCCGTCGCGATCAACACGGCAGAGGCCGCCACGCGCCGCCCCACGCCGTAGATATTGGCAAAGAGATAGGCGTTCACCCCCGGTGCCATTGCCGCCGTCAGAACGCCTGATCTCAGCGCAGGCGTGCCCAGATCAAACACCCAGCGGCCGAGGCCATAGGTGATCGCCGGATGCACCATCAGTGACAGGCAGGTCACCATGGCAATGGCTTTGCTGTCGCCTTCGGGCTTATAGCGGAACAAGATCCCACCCAACCCGAACAACGCGGCCGGGAGCGCCGCGCGGGCGATCATATCCATAGCGGCGGCGACGGTCGCGGGAAGGCTCGCGCCGCTGAGCGCTTCGCCCGCCTGAATTGCAAAGCCCGCGGCGATGCCGATCACCATCGGCGTTTTCAACACGCCCGTCAGCGCATTGAGCGCGACGCGACCGAGCGAAACCTTACCTCCGCGCGCGCGCACCGCCTCCATCGCGACGATCCCCACCGTGTAGAGAAGCGGCGAGTGGATCGAGATAATCGCATAATTTGCCGTCAATGCGCCTGCACCATACGCGCGCTCGGTGATCGGTAGGCCGAGCAAAAGCGAGTTCCCGAAGAGGCAGCAGAACCCGATCGCGACCGCCTCTGACGAATTGCGCCCCATCATCGCGGCGCCGATGATCCCGATGACAAAGGAGGTGAAGGCCCCGGTGTAGAAGCTTACCATCAGGCTCAGATCGTAGCTGGCCGAGAGATCAAGATTGGCGATGGATTTCGCGAGAAGCACAGGCACGGCGAAGGTCTGCGCAAACCGCATCAACCCGTCAACGGCGGATTCGGAAAACATCCCGCGCCAACTCACCAGATATCCGAACCCGATAATCAGGAAGACGGGCAGGATAACGTCGATCAGATTGGACATTCAGAAAGCTAGCTCCAGCACCATCCCATCATATGCGGGGCGTATATGTTTCGGGGTTTCGGCCATCACCGCATCATGATCGAGGTCGATGTGCATATTCGTCAACACACCCTCTTTGGGCGCGGCGCGCTCGATCCATTCCAGCGCTTGCGCCAGATGGGCATGGGTGGGATGGGGCGCGCGGCGCAGCGCGTCGAGCACCCAGATATCGAGATTGTCCAGATGCGCCCAAGCGGGGTCGGGGATGGCGGAGACATCGGGCAGATAGGCCAGCCCGCCGATGCGGAACCCGAGCGCGTCGATATTGCCATGTTCAACCGTGAAGGGCTGGAACGGGATCGCCCCGCCCGCGCCGGTGATCTCAAACGCGCCTTTGATGCTGCGCAGGTCGCAGATCGGCGGGTAATTACTATCCGGCGGCTGCACGAAAGCATAGCCGAAGCGCGACAGGAGCGCGTCTTGCGTCTCCGCATCGGCCCAGACCGGCAGACGGTTGCGCATGTTGAACGCGATCTGGCGCAGATCATCGAGCCCGTGCACATGGTCGGCATGGGCATGGGTGTAGACCACCGCATCCAGCGTTCCGACGCCCGCGCTCAACAGTTGCTCGCGCATATCGGGCGAGGTGTCGATCAGCACGCGGGTGATCCCCTCCGCCCCGATCCGCTCGACCAGCATCGAGCAGCGGCGGCGGCGGTTTTTGGGGTTGTTCGGATCGCAATCGCCCCAATTGCCGCCGATACGCGGCACGCCGCCGGAAGATCCGCAGCCCAGAATGGTGAAGCGTAACGTCATGTGCGCACCGAGCCTGTCAGTGCGGCGCTCTCGGGATGGGCGGCGGCTTTGGAAAAGAGGCGATCAAAATTGGCAGAGGTCGCGGCGGCGAAATCGGCATACTCCACCCCGAACACCTCCGCGCCCTTGCGCGCGGTATGGGCAGTATAGGCGGGCTCGTTGCGGCGGCCCCGGTACGGCGGCGGCGCGAGATAGGGCGCATCGGTTTCGACCAGAACACGGTCCAAGGGGGCGGCGGCGAAGATATCGCGGATCTCTTGCGATTTCGGGAAAGCGGCAATGCCGGACATCGAGAGGTAGAAGCCCAGATCCAAGGCCGCGCGGGCCAATTCCGGCGAAGAGGAGAAGCAATGCATCACGCAAGGATAGGCCCCGTTACGATGCTCCTCAGTCAAAATCCGCGCCATATCCTCATCTGCGGCGCGCGAATGGATGATCAGCGGCAGGCCGGTTTCGCGCGCCGCCGCGATATGGTTGCGCAGCGAGGTCTGCTGGATCTCGGCGCTCTCCGCCGTGTAATGATAATCAAGTCCCGTCTCGCCGATCCCGACGAATTTCGGATGGTGCGAGAGCGCGATCAGCTCCTCCGCACTCACCAAGGGCTCGTCGGCGGCGGACATCGGATGGGTGCCCGCAGCGAAAAACACGCCCTGATGCGCCTCGGCAATCGCTTGCACGGCAGGCAGATTGCGCAGCTTTGTGCAGATCGTCACCATCCGCGCCACGCCCGCCGCTCGCGCGCGCTCCACGATCTGCGGCAGTTCCTCGGCAAATTCGGGGAAATCGAGATGGCAGTGGCTATCGACGATCAGCGGCGCATTGATTGTTGCGGCTTCAACTTGGGGGGAGGCGGTATCTGGCATCGGGAATCCTGCGCTTGCGGCCCCGTTCTATGCGGAAGCCGAGAGTTCCAAGAACATATCCATGACCAGCGCGGCAGGGTCAAGGTTGACCGCCCGCCCATGACGCACCCGCGCGCCCATGGATTGGTGCAAAGCGGCCCATTTCAGCGCGCTTGCGTGATCGGGCGAGAGCCGCGAGAGCAGGGCGCTTTCGCGCGGTGCAGCCTCGGGTTGCGGCGGGCCCGCGACGCCCGCACGTGCCAGCCGCGAGAGCAGAAGATCCATCAGACCGAGCATCAGATCATATTGCGCCTCACGGCCTTTTCCGGCGATCGAGTCGGAGAGTTTCAGCGCGGCGGGGCGATCCAGATTGGGCAGGGTCGAGGCAAGGCGCACCAGATCGGCATAGGCGTCCAGCCCGCCCAGATTGACGAGGCGCAGCGCCTCGCCGACAGAGCCACCAGAGAGCGCCGCCAGCGCGCCCGCATTCTCGGCAACCTCCGCCGGATCGGCCCCCGCAGCGGCCAGCGCTTCGGCCACATCCAAAGGCTCGAGCCGTCCCAGCCGCAACTCGCGCACCCGTGAGCGGATCGTCGGCAAAAGTCGCGCGGGTTGATGCGCGACGAGCAGCAGGATCGCGCCCGCAGGCGGCTCCTCCAGCAGTTTCAGGAGCGCATTTGCGGCATTCGAGTTCATTTCATCGGCGCAGTCGATAATCGCCACGCGCCGCCCGCCATCGGCGGAGGAGAGCTGGAAGAAGCTCTTGAGTTTGCGAATTTCCTTCACCGTGATTTCGGTGGGGATCCGTTTCTTTTCATCGTCATAGGCACGGCGCACGAGGGCGAGGCGCGGCTCCGCCAGCGCGCGTATCCGGCGGGCGACGGGGGTCTCGGGATCAATATCGAGGCTCTCGGGTTTGGGCGGGGCAAACATGCCGCCGTCATCTTCGGGCGTGGCGAGGAGGAAGCGCGCGATGCGCCATGCCAGCGTGGCCTTGCCCACGCCGCGCGGCCCTGTGAGCATCCAGCCATGGTGCAAGCGGCCCGTGTTATAGGCATCGAGGAAGGTCTCTTCGGCGCGGCTCTGGCCGATCAGACCTTCGGTCTCGCGCGGGTGCGGCGCGCCCTCAACGCGGTCGGTTTCGATCTCGCTGGGATCACTCATGCGCTGGCCTCGAATGCGGCGCGCACGTCCTCAGCCACGGCCTCGGGGCTGCGCGCGCCGTCGATCACGCGAAAACGCGGCGCGAATTCCTGCGCCAGCGCGAGGAACCCCGCGCGCATTCGCGCCTGCATCGCAACGCCCATATCCTCGAACCGCTCCTCCGTGCCCGCGCGGGCCTTCGCGCGCGACAGGCCAAGCTCGGGGTCAATATCAATCAGCATCGTCAGATCCGGCTCCCGCGGGATCACCATCTTATGCAATTGATCGACAAGCCCGCGCAGGTTCGCGCCGCCCTCACGTTCCATGCCCTGATACATCCGCGTGCTGTCGGTGAAGCGATCACAGATCACCACCGCCCCGCGCGCCAAGGCAGGCTCGATCAGCCGTTCCAGATGATCGCGCCGCGCCGCTGTAAACAGAAGGAGCTCCGTCATCGGCGACCAGCGATCCGTCGCCCCTTCGAGCACAAGCCGCCGGATCTCCTCCGCGCCCTGCGAGCCGCCCGGCTCACGGGTTAGAACCACCTCACGCCCTGCGCCGCGCAAAGCCTCGGCTAGAAGCCGCGCTTGGGTCGATTTGCCGGATCCGTCGATGCCCTCAAACGTGACAAACATCCGCGTCAGCCGCTGACAGCGGAAAGCGCTTTGCCTGTCAGGCGGCCAAAGGCGGCCTTTGCGCGCACGCCGAAACCACCTTCTTCAACGGCCTCTTTCGCGACCAATGGCACCCGCTTTTCGCCGACACCTTCGATCTGCAAGACCAATTCGCCCAGTTGCTGCCCCGCTTCAATCGGCGCCTCAATCGGGCTGTTGAACACGGCCGCGCCCTTTATCGTCTGGGTTGCGGCGCTTGGCACCAAAAGCTGGAGATCCTCCGCCGCGACGAGATCGACACTCTCTTTCGCGCCGAGCCAGACGGGGGCCTGCGTGACCTTCTCGCCCGCTTTTACCGGATTGCGCAGCTTGAAATTGTTGAACGCCCAATTCGCGATATTGCCGGATTCCTTCGCGCGCGCAGCGTCGCTTTCAATGCCCGAGACCACGAAGACGATCCGCCGCCCGTTTTGTACCGCAGAGCCCACGAGCCCGTAGCCCGCCTCTTGCGTGTGGCCCGTTTTCAGCCCGTCCGCGCCGATATTGAGCTTGAACAGAGGGTTGCGGTTGTTCGCATTCGCAGGGGCGCGGTTCTGGTAGTCATATTGCAACTGCGCGAAGACCGGATAGCGGTCGGGATATTCTTCGATCAGATGCACCGCGAGGCGGCCCAGATCGGCCATGCTCATCCGCTGGTTCGGATCGGGCCAGCCGCTCGAATTGGCGAAGGTGGATTGATCCAATCCCAACTCGCGGGCACGCGCCGTCATCTTCGCGGCGAAGGCTTCCTCCGAGCCTTCCAGCCCCTCGGCCACAACCACGCAAGCATCATTGCCCGAATTGACGATCATCCCTTGAATCAGCTCCGCCACGGTCGGGCGATCGCCGGTTTGCAGATACATCGTCGAGCCGCCGCGCGTGGTGAAGCTGACAGCATGGGGCGAGACGCCGAAGGTCGTATCCATCTGGACGCGGCCTTCCTTCAGTGCCTTGAACAGCAGCTCCACCGTCATCAGCTTCGACATCGAAGCAGGCGGCAGCGCGATATCGGCGTTTTTCTCCAGCAGCACGGTATGGGTGGTCACGTCAAATACCCATGCCGATTGCGCGCCTGTATCGAACGCCGAGGCGGGCAGGGCGGTGGCAAGCGCAGTCGAGAGCGCCAGCAGCCCCCCGAGCATCATCTTGCGCAGCGGGGCCTTTAGGGACGGGCCGAAAGCAGGGCGTTGGTCAAAGGCAAAAGCGCGGGAAAGGCGGGGGGAATGGAACATCATGTCTCGTCTCTTCCGTTATTTCGACACGGCATAGGAATCGGGGAAGCCCATGCCCTTGATTTTCGTGTGAAGCGCGTCGCGGTCTGCCTGCGTCGCGGCGGGGCCGCCCAAAACGCGCCAGAAGGTTTTCCCCTGCCAATCTTCCTTGATCATTTTTGCGCCGATCCCGGCTTTTTGCAAAGAGGCTTGCGCACGCGTCGCGTTGGCCTCGACCGAGAAGATGCCAAGTTGGATGTAGGGTTTGGACAATGAGCCCGCCGCAGGCGTTGCCGCTGCTTTTGGTGCGGCGGGTTTGGCGCTGGGTTTGGCCACAGGCTTCGCCTCGGTTTTCGCCAAAGCGGCCCCTGCGGTCGCGGCGATATCCGCCACAGGCGTGATTGGCGTTGCGGCAATCGCCTCGGATTTGATCGCGGTGCCGGGTGTGGCCGATGCGTCCATCGCGGCGCCGTCCTGCGCGATCACCGGCCCGTCGACCAGCGCGGATTGCGCGGCGGCGGCTTCTTCGCGTTTGAGCGCGATCACGGAGAGTTCGGCGGGCGCACCTGCCAGCATTCCGAGCGCTTCCGCCGCATCCGAGGACACTTGGATCTTCGGGCCAGGGGTTGCGCGCTCGCGGCGGAACAAGGCGCCAACCACGAATTTATCCGAACCCGTATTGCGGATGATCACCCGTTCGGGCTCTTTCACATCCGGATGCGCGACCCAGACACCGCCCAGCGAGGGGCGTCCATCCCAAAGGCCGGGGCCTTTGGTGCTAAAAATCTCGGGGGCCTCAACATCGCGCTCAACGGTTTTGGAGGTCCGCGCCGCGCTGCTCGTGCCATCAGCGCTGACCTCGGACCCCGCCGTGCCGAGGAAGGAAAGCGGCTGTCCTTCCTCACATCCTGCCAGCGCCGCCACGCTGCCCAGAAGAAATGCTGTTCGGATCAGAGACTGCCGTGCCATCTTGCCCCTTTCGCGCGGTTTTAGCCGCGTCTGCCCATTGCCCTGAGGCCGTATCCGCAACGGATCGACCAGAGATTTGAGCGGACTTTACCCGAGCCGCGCCCGCAAGAAAAGTGCGGCAGGAGGAATGAAGCGGGTTTCTGCAGGGATGGGCTTTCAGAATCGCGTGATCCGGTCTAAATCCGCGCTCATGGAAGTGTGGCCGAGTGGTTTAAGGCTCTAGTCTTGAAAACTAGCGTAGGGGGAACTCTACCGTGGGTTCGAATCCCACCGCTTCCGCCATCAATCCTTGTATTTATTGGCATTTTCCATACTGCAAAGGGGTTTGGCGATTATTGCGCCACATTCTGCTGCACAATTTGCATCGCTTTATGACTTGAGGCTGATGGCTGATCTCGATTAGAGTTTCCCGATGAACTTCACGCGCCGCGGATCGACCCTTTACCTCAGAAAACGAGTTCCCAGGCGGTTTAAGCCTGTTGAGGAGCGTGAGTATGTTTGGCTCTCGCTGCATACTGACTCCGAGACAGTGGCGAAGGCGAAGCACGCGCGGATCTGGACCGATATGTTGGAGGC
>JBLXEV010000010.1:0-200498 GCA_048262715.1 Paracoccaceae bacterium | reverse complement strand
ACGAACCTGGCCCATAATGCTTCCTTCCATTCCTGAGAAAGGATCGCACCATCAAACCGTGGGATCATACACCTAGGCAGATCGGGATTGCATTTGAAGTGCAGCTATCCTCGGTGCACAGCGTGACAAGCGCGGGAATGTCTCTCGTGCCCGCGCCTCGCCCGATCAGAAGGCGAAGCGCACCTCGTCTGATCTGGCCAATCTCGCGCCTGCGACGACATAAGGGGCCCCGTTTCGGGAGCCCCCTCTTCGGGTCATCGCTTAAGTTAAGTTACATACCGCGCGACAGCGCAGCAACGCCCGTGCGCGCCACATCGACCAAACCCAAAGGTCGCATCAGATCGGCGAATGCGTCGATTTTCTCCGGCGTGCCCGTGATCTCGAACACGAAGCTTTCAAGCGTGCTATCGACAACATTCGCACGGAAAATATCGGCCAGACGCAGGGATTCAACCCGCTTCTCCCCCGTCGCCGCGATTTTGAACAGCGCGAGTTCCCGCTCGACCGAGGCGCCCTCAACGGTGAGGTCATGCACCTCATGCACCGGAACAATCCGGCCCAATTGCGCGCGGATCTGCTCGATCACGGCCATCGTGCCACGGGTAACAATGGTGATCCGCGAGCGGTGGCCCTTATGATCAACCTCCGCCACGGTGAGGCTGTCGATGTTATACCCGCGCCCCGAAAATAGCCCGATGACCCTTGCTAGAACCCCTGCTTCGTTATCGACAAGCACGGCCAAAGTATGCGCGCTCTCGACATCCGAATTGGTGTCGCGCAAGTCATAGGCGGAATGGCTGGTGGAGCCTTTTTTGATGTTCAGAGCGGCCATTGCCTCTCTCCTTTTTCTCGAATGTCTTCGACTGCGTGAGCCCGTGCGGGAGAGGTCACGACCCTCCCGTCAGGCGATGATTAAACCAGAACGGCACCGCCTGCTTGGATGGCATCCGCAAGTGCTGCGTCACCCAAGATCATCTCGTTATGCGGCTTGCCCGATGGGATCATCGGCAGGCAGTTCTCGTGCTTCTCCACACGGCAATCGAAGAGCACCGGGCCGGGATGGTCGATCATCTCCTGAATGCAGGCATCAAGCTTGGCCGGATCATCGCAATAGATCCCCTTCCAGCCGAAAGCCTCGGCCAGTTTCACAAAGTCCGGCAGGCTTTCCGACCACGAGGAGGAGTAGCGCTCGCCGTGCAGCAGTTGCTGCCACTGGCGGACCATGCCCAGACGCTCGTTGTTCAGGATGAACTGTTTCACGGGCGCTTGGAACTGGGTGCAGGTGCCCATTTCTTGCATATTCATCAGCCACGAGGCCTCACCCGCAACGCAGATCACCAACGCGTCGGGATGCGCGATCTGCACGCCGACGGAGGCCGGGAAGCCGTAGCCCATCGTGCCCAAACCGCCCGATGTCATCCAGCGATGCGGATCCTCGAACCCGAGGAATTGCGCGGCCCACATCTGGTGCTGGCCCACTTCCGTGGTGATGTAGCGATCCTTGCCCTTGGTCAGCGCCTCAAGACGCTCCAACGCGTATTGCGGTTTGATCGTGGTCTCGGAATTGGTGTAATTCAGGCATTTGACCGCCTTCCATTCCTCGATCTGCGCCCACCATTTGGCCAGCGCCTCGCGGTTGACCTTCCGGCCGCGCGCTTTCCAAACCTTGATCGCATCTTCAAGCACATGGCCCACATCGCCCAAGATCGGCAGATCCACGCGGATCACCTTATTGATCGAGGAGGCATCAATATCGACATGCACCTTCTTGGACTGCGGCGAGAAATCGGAAATCCGTCCGGTGATCCGGTCATCGAAGCGCGCGCCGATATTGATCATCAGATCACAGCCGTGCATCGCGAGATTGGCCTCATAGAGACCGTGCATCCCCAACATCCCGAGCCACGATTTGCCCGAGGCCGGATAGGCCCCCAAACCCATCAGGGTCGAGGTGATCGGGAAGCCCGTCGCATCCACCAATTCGCGCAGCAATTGGCACGCAGCCGAGCCAGAGTTGATCACGCCGCCGCCAGTGTAGAACACGGGCCGCTCTGCGGTCTCGATCATCTCCACCAGCTTGGTGACCTCATCCAGCTCCGCCTTCACCCGCGGCTGATAATGCGCCACTTTCGCCGTCTTCGGGCCGGTATAGGTGCCGGTCGCGAATTGCACATCTTTCGGAATGTCGATCAGCACAGGGCCGGGGCGGCCGGAGGTCGCGATATGAAACGCCTGATGGATCGTCTCGGCCAGTTTATCCGTCTCTTTCACCAACCAGTTATGCTTGGTGCAAGGCCGCGTGATGCCCACGGTATCGGCCTCTTGGAAGCCATCCGTGCCGATCATAAACGTCGGAACTTGGCCGGAGAACACAACCAGCGGAATGGAATCGAGCAGCGCATCTGTCAGCCCTGTCACAGCATTGGTCGCGCCCGGACCAGAGGTCACCAGCACACAGCCGGGCTTGCCGGTGGAGCGCGCATAACCCTCTGCCATATGGACGGCGGCTTGCTCGTGGCGGACAAGAATATGCCGGATCTCGTTTTGCTGGAAAATCGCATCGTAAATCGGAAGGACAGCGCCCCCCGGATATCCGAAAATCGTATCCACGCCCTGTTCTTTCAGAGCTTCCACAACCATTTCCGCGCCAGTCATCTGCCGTGACATCATCTTACTCCATCAGCCCTTTAGCCAAGAAAAAGCCCCCGATCTTAGCGGGGGCGCATGGGAACCATTATGGTCAACCGTTACCGGCCCATACGCCAACATCTAAGAATTACGAGGACGACACGCATCATTGCGCTCCTAAGCTTATCTCTGGAGCGACATTATGAGGGCAAGAAAGGGGCGTCAACGGCAAATCTATAAATTTTATATCGCTGCACGGCATTTTTATTGATGAAAGTTGCGCAAAACCGGCAATTCACCGCAAGCTTCGGAAATTGAGTGCCTCAGAGCGCGAATCTAACCAGGCGTCACGCTGGGCGGATAGTGCTGGAAGCCTCCGGCGGGGATATTTTTAGCAACCAAAAGCGGAGAACAGAACCACACCCGAAAGCCGCGCGCGGGGCAGCGCAGCCTCAATAGGACAGATCGCGCGCCAGCCATGAGGAAAGCACCCGCCCCCCGACCGCGCGGCCTTGCCCTTCCACTGAGTAAAAATATCCCCGCCGGAGGCAAGCAACGGCGGGGCATAGACTTGGTTTAGAATAGGCTGGGTTTAGAGTTGAGCGATATCGCCTAAGGCCCGATCCGCGTGGAACTTCGCCTCGAACCCGGCGAAATCGCCCGCGTCAATCGCATCGCGCATCCCCTGCATTAGCTCTTGGTAATAATGCAGGTTGTGCCATGTCAGCAGCATCCCCGAGATCATCTCCTGCGCGCGGAACACATGGTGCAGATAGGCGCGCGAGTAATTGGCGCAGCACGGGCAGGTGCAAGCCTCATCCAGCGGGCGAGGATCATCGGCGTGGCGGGCGTTCTTGATATTCACCTGACCGCGACGCGTCCAAGCCTGCCCCGTGCGCCCCGAGCGCGACGGCAGCACGCAATCCATCATGTCGATCCCGCGCTTGACCGCGCCGACGATATCATCGGGCTTGCCCACGCCCATCAAATAGCGCGGTTTGTCCTGCGGCAGGAAATCGGGCGCGTAATCGAGCACGCCGAACATCGCCTCTTGCCCCTCGCCCACCGCCAGCCCGCCGACCGCATAGCCGTCAAACCCGATCTCGGTGAGGGCTTTCGCGCTTTCCTCGCGCAGGTCGCGGGTCACGCCGCCCTGCATGATCCCGAACAGCGCATGGCCGGGCCTATCCCCGAAAGCGTCCTTTGAGCGCTGCGCCCACCGCATCGAGAGCTGCATCGATTTCGAAACCTCCGCATCCGTCGCAGGCAGCGCAGGGCATTCATCGAAACACATCACAATATCCGAGCCGAGCAGCTTCTGGATCTCCATCGAGCGTTCCGGCGTCAGCATATGCTTGGAGCCGTCGATATGCGACGAAAACCGCACGCCCTCCTCCGTCAACTTACGCAAGCTCGCCAGCGACATCACCTGAAAACCGCCCGAATCCGTCAGGATCGGCTTTTGCCAGTTCATGAATTTATGCAGCCCGCCCAGATTTGCGATCCGCTCCGCCGTCGGGCGCAGCATCAGATGGTAAGTGTTGCCGAGCAGAATATCCGCCCCCGTCGCCGCCACGGACTCCGGCATCATCGCCTTCACCGTCGCCGCTGTGCCCACCGGCATGAAGGCCGGCGTGCGGATCTCGCCGCGCGGGGTGGAGATCACGCCCTTGCGCGCCTTGCCATCTGTCGCCTGCAATGTGAAGCCGAACCGCGCCATGCCATCTCTCCTGAAGTTTCGCGCCCTTTTGCGCCAAATCGCGCGGCGGCTCAAGGGATCACGTCGCGGAGCTTCGCAAAGCACGACGCAGTTGCAAGAGCCCGCACCAAAAACCTGATGCCCTTGGCTATTGCGATGTTGTTGCGAGGCTATCTGCCGCTATCGGGCTAAGCGCCCCCAAAAGAACCACAGCCGTAACTTTTGCCGAAACAGGCCAACAGAAAACTCATTGGCGGCATCGAGATCTCTATGTAGCCTCTCAGGGAGAATAATCTTTTCAGGATCCACCTTGCTCATTCCCCTTTCAGACCCGATCTGGTCGCGGCTTTATGGCCCCTACGGCGTCCAGGATGTGCCCGCTGTTTTGGCCCGGCTTGCCCAAAACTGGGATACAGAAACCGCCGAAAATCTCTATTGGGAGATGCTCTTCCATCAGGAGGATCTGTATCCTGTTACCTATGCCGCGCTGCCATGGCTCTGGCATATGCTCGGGCAGCGTGAGTCGACGGACCTCGATGCACTTCAGTTCTTTTCACTGGTCTTGCTTTGCGCTCACCGGCGCGAGGTGCAGCACGGCACTCCCCATGGCAAGTACTTAGGTCTGTCACGGAAGGTTGAAGATCACGCCAAGAGTTGGCTGCCGTCCAACATCCGGCTTCTGCCAGAAGACATGAAGACGCTAGTACTCCTTGAGGCTTGGGTGTCCCACAACGGGGATGACATCACGACCGCCTGTCTGGAGGCTGTGCCACGCGATGATCCCACGACGGCAGCGCGTCTTAGCATCGGGTTTTGCGGGCTTCGCGGCGGTGAGGGCGCCGCGAAGCTGCTGGAAATGTGGGGCGATGGTTACGATTGGGAGACGATGCAGGAGGTGGTCACGCTCACCGCGCAGGATACCACGACACTGACGTCCCTGTGGCGCAGGGTGAATGGCAAGAATCCCGAGCTCGCCACGTTCATAGCAGACTATGCGGGTGGATTACCGCCAGACAGCCACCAGTTTAATCTCAAGCTGATTTAGACAACATTCCGCCAAACAAAAAAGGCCCCGCGTTTAGCGGGGCCTTTCAAGAGGTTCACACCTTCTGATCAGTCGATCATCGGCAGCAATTGATCCAGCGACTTTTTCGCGTCGCCGTAGAACATCCGCGTGTTGTCTTTGTAGAACAGCGGGTTCTCGATGCCGGAATAGCCGGTGCCTTGGCCGCGCTTGGAGACGAAGACCTGTTTCGCCTTCCAGCATTCCAGAACCGGCATCCCCGCGATCGGCGAGTTCGGATCTTCCTGCGCGGCGGGGTTCACGATGTCGTTCGAGCCGATGACGATGGCAACATCCGTTTCCGGGAAGTCGTCGTTGATCTCGTCCATTTCCAGCACGATGTCGTAAGGCACTTTGGCCTCGGCCAAGAGCACGTTCATATGGCCCGGCAGACGCCCTGCGACCGGATGGATCGCGAAGCGGACGTTTTTGCCCTTGGCGCGCAACTTGCGCACCAGCTCAGACACCGATTGCTGCGCCTGCGCCACGGCCATGCCGTAGCCCGGGATGATGACGATGCTATCCGCGTCATTGAGCGCCGCGGCAACGCCTTCGGCGTCAATCGCGATTTGCTCGCCTTCCACTTCCATCGCGGGGCCTGTTGCGCCGCCGCCAAAGCCGCCCAAAATCACCGAGATGAACGAGCGGTTCATCGCCTTACACATGATATAGGACAGGATCGCACCGGATGAGCCGACCAGCGCACCCGTCACGATCAACAGATCATTGCCAAGCGAGAAGCCAATCGCGGAGGCCGCCCAGCCCGAGTAGGAGTTGAGCATCGAGACAACCACCGGCATATCCGCGCCGCCGATGCCCATGATCAGATGGTAGCCGATGAAGAAGGCCAGAAGCGTCATCAGCACCAGCGACCACAGGCCCGCGCCGTTGAAGAACATCACCAGAAGGATCAGCGAGCCCGCAGCCGCAGCCGCGTTGAGCAGATGCCCGCCCGGCAGTTTTTTCGCCGTGCCGGAGACTTTGCCCGCCAGCTTGCCGAACGCGATCACCGAGCCGGTGAAGGTCACAGCGCCGATGAACACACCGAGGAAGACTTCCACCTTCAGAATGGCGATTTCCACGCCATCCTTATGCGCCAGTTTCTCGGCAAAGCCTCGGAGCGCGTTGAGCGCATCCGCGTCGCCTGCCAAACGCATCGCCTCGATGCGGATCAGCTCCAGCTCGGCGTTATAGCCGATGAACACCGCCGCCAGACCGACAAAGGAGTGCAGCGCCGCAACAAGCTGCGGCATTTCCGTCATCTGCACGCGCGAGGCCACGTAATAGCCCAGCACAGAGCCGCCCGCGATCATCAGCAAAATGATGAACCAATTGCCCACGCCGGGCCCGAACACCGTGGCGAGAACCGCAAGACCCATCCCCACAATGCCATACCAGACGGCGCGTTTCGCGCTCTCTTGGCCCGAAAGCCCGCCGAGCGAGAGGATGAAGAGAACAGCAGCCGCAATATAGGCGGCGGATACGATACCGATCGTCATGTCAGCACCCTCCCCTTACGATTTTTGGAACATGGCGAGCATGCGCCGCGTGACGAGGAACCCGCCGACAATATTGATCGTGGCGATAAACACCGAGATCGCGGCCAAGAGGACAACGAGCCAAGAGCCCGAGCCGACTTGGAGAAGTGCGCCGAGGATCACGATCCCCGAAATCGCATTGGTCACGGCCATCAAGGGCGTGTGCAGCGAGTGCGACACGTTCCAGATCACCGAGAAGCCGATGAAGCAGGCCAGCACGAAAACGATGAAATGCGACATGAAGGCTTCGGGCGCAAAGCCACCCACCACCAGCAACAGCAGCGTCGCCACACCGATCAGCGTCACTTGGCTCTTGGTCTGCGCCTTGAACGCGGCCACTTCAGCGGCGCGTTTTTCTTCCGGCGTCAGCTCTTTGGCTTTTTCCTTCGGCTTCGCGGCAGCAATCGCGGCCACTTTCGGCGGCGGCGGCGGGAAGGTGATCTCGCCCGCATGCGCCACGGTCGCGCCGCGGATCACGTCATCTTCCATATTATGGTTGATCACGCCGTCTTTGTTCGGGGTGAGGTCAAACATCATATGGCGGATGTTGTTGGAATAGAGCGTGGAGGCCTGCGCCGCCATCCGGCTCGGGAAATCGGTGTAGCCGACGATGGTCACGCCGTTCTCAGTCACGATCTTCTCGTCCATCACGGTGAGGTCACAGTTCCCGCCGCGCTCGGCGGCAAGGTCCACGATCACCGAGCCCGGCTTCATCATCTCGACCATATCCTTGGTCCAGAGCTTGGGCGCATCGCGGCCCGGAATCAGCGCGGTGGTGATGACGATATCCATCTCCGGCGCGAGTTCGCGGAATTTGGCGAGCTGCGCTTCGCGGAACTCGGGGCTGGAGGGGGCCGCATAGCCGCCCGTCGCCGCGCCATCCTGTGCGGCTTCGGCGAAATCGAGATAGACGAATTCAGCGCCCATGGATTCGATCTGCTCGGCCACTTCCGGGCGCACGTCGAACGCATAGGTGATCGCCCCAAGGCTGGTCGAGGTGCCGATCGCGGCAAGCCCCGCAACGCCCGCGCCCACAACGAGCACTTTCGCCGGAGGCACCTTGCCCGCCGCCGTCACCTGACCCGTGAAGAACCGACCGAAGTTATTCCCCGCCTCGATAACAGCGCGGTAGCCCGCGATATTCGCCATCGACGACAAAGCATCCATTTTCTGGGCGCGCGAAATCCGAGGAACCATGTCCATCGCGATGACATTTGCGCCGGAATTCTTCGCAGCTTCCAACAGCTTTGTGTTCTGGGCAGGATAGAAGAAGGAAATCAGCGTCTGGCCAGCACCGAGCCGCTTGATCTCTGCGTCCACAGGCGGACGCACTTTAGCGACCACATCCACCGCTTTGAACAGCGCAGGGGCTGTTTTCGTGATGGTCACCCCTGCTGCCTCATAGGCCGCATCGGAGAAACCGGCCTTAACGCCTGCCCCCGATTGGATGAAACACTCATGGCCGAGCTTTTGCAGCATCGCTGCACTCTCGGGCGTCATGGCAACGCGTGCCTCGCCTTCGAAAATCTCCGTTGGAGCTCCGATTTTCACTGTCATTCCCCCTCATAGCGCCCCCGAAACCGCAAATTCTTACGGAATCCTGCGGGGGCCAACGATTGTCTGCGTTTTGCATAGCATCCAGTTGCAAAGTTTCACAAGACGGTTGACCTCGGGAGAGGGGCTAAAACGGCAAAATAAGGTCATTACTATTGACCAATATTTTAACCATTGAATAGAGAAATTAAAAATATCTCTATAAATTCAAAAAGATGCGCAAAACATTTTACACGCCACGAATATGCACCTTCGTCTGCATCATCGCAAATATTTTCAATTGATATGCCGTCATAGGCGCCGTCGCGCAATAAAACGTCAATTCCTAGATCAGAATCGACACATCCAATATCGCCAACTCAGTCGACGATGGTATACAAAGGTAGGGGGCGGACGGTTGTCATTTGCGTTAAGTCAGCAGTGCTGACTAATTCGCCAAGAGCGAACAAACACGCCGCACCGCCAATGCGTAGCCCTCCACCCCGAAGCCTGCCATCACCCCATCCGCACGCAGCGAGACATAGGAATGATGCCGGAAGGCCTCGCGCTTGTGGACATTCGAGATATGCACCTCGAACACCGGCCCCTCGAACGTATTCAGCGCATCCAAAATTGCCACCGAAGTATGGGTGAAGGCGGCAGGATTGATCACAATCGCCGCCGCCTTGAGGCGCGCCTCATGGATCGTATCAATGATTACGCCCTCATGGTTCGATTGGAACAGCTCCACCTCACAGCCGAACTCCAGCGCCACTTTGGCGCAATCGCGCGCCACATCCGCGAGCGTCGCATGGCCATAGATCTCTGGCTGGCGTTGGCCGAGCAGGTTCAGGTTGGGGCCGTTCAAAATGTAGATGAGCTTGCTCATATCGCCTCGCTGTCAAAGGGGCCGTGCCCGCCAGGGCCGCGACGAATCCCGTATATGGCGTCTTGATACGCGATTTTTCTCGTACAATCAGCACCCTATTGCGTGGCGGCATGGGGCATCTCGCACGAGCCTGCGACATGGCAGATCACGCGTCAAAGCGCATACCCCAAGCAAAAGCAGAGATCAGCGCGGGCCAAATCAGACCGCGCGAAGCACCCGCGCCCCGCTGCGCGCCGCCTTGAACGCGCGGCAGGCCTCGCCGAAGGCCTCAAACAAGGGCCGCGAGATCGGATCCTGTGTCGCGCGGAACTCGGGATGCCATTGCACCGAGAGGGTGAAGCCTTTTGCGCCCTCCACACGGATCGCCTCTGGCGTGCCATCCTCGGCGCGCCCCTCCACCACAATACGTGGCGCGGGCGTCTCGATACCCTGTCCGTGCAGCGTATTGGTTTCGATCACAGTGGAGCCGAAGAGCTTGGCGAAAGCCCCGCCCTCCGTCAGTGTGACCTTATGGCGGCGCGAGAACCGCTCTTCGAGCGTGCCCTCCGTCGGCATACGGTGGTTCATCCGGCCCGGAAGGTCGCGGATCTCGGGATCCAGCGTGCCGCCCAGCGCCACGTTCACCTCTTGGAACCCGCGACAAATCCCGAGGAACGGCTGCCCCGCATCCACCAGCGCACGGATCAGCGGCAGTGCCAGCCCGTCGCGGGCGCGATCAAACGTGCCATGCGCAGGCGTCTCGTCATGGCCGTATTCACTCGGGTGGACATTGGGCCGCCCGCCCGTGAACAAGAACCCGTCACACACCGCCATCACCTCATCAATGCTGACAAAGCGCGGATCGGCCGGCACGACAATCGGCATACAGCCGCAGGCCTCCGCCACCGCCTCGGAATTCATCACCCCAGAAGTATGCACGGGATATTGCTCGTTCAGCAGATCGAAATTGCCGATAATACCGACGACAGGTCTGGTCATCCGTAGCTCCTTTGCTTTGCGGTGGCGCGCTGCCTCTTTCACGGGGACATTTGTTGACGACGTGCTGACAGCGGGTTTCACACCGCGATAACTCGACCAAATGTTGGCCGCTTGCCCCCAACATAGTGCGCGCAGAGCCATCAGCAAAGGCGGGCCATGGTGCACATGCGCACATATACGCCGCATCCGCACAGTGATTTAGCGCATCGTATCAATCACCGGAGGGAGACAACGCCCCCTATGAATGCAAGCACGCGCCCCTTCAGGCGCGTGCAGACAGCTTTTCCGATACGGATCTCGGGTTACTGGCCGATGGTCGTCGCACCAGCGGGGGCATCCGGCGTGGTCGCAGGGGCCGCTTCACTCGGGACGCGCTCGGTCGCATCGGGCGTCTCTGTCACGGGCGCCCCAGCTTCCGGTGTGCTTTCCATCGGGGTCGACATCGCCGGATCATCCGAGTCGTCCGTCGCCTCAAAGCCAATAGCCATAAACATGATGATACCGAAGAGGATCGCCGCTGCAATCGCCAGCAACGCGGGCCGATGACGGCGGGCCTCTTTCGGGGTGTTGGTGTCGGGAGCGGACATGGGTTCTCTCCTTTGCAATCAAATCACTTTCATTTGCGGCGACCTTGAAGCCCCGCGCTCATCAACCTAACGTCCGAACCACGCGCGATGTTCCGCGCCCCATGCAAAGGATCTGCTTGATGGACGGCCAAATTTCCCCCCCCGCATCGACTTTGGGCGCCCCCGCGCCGACCCTGTTGGCCGACTACCAACCCTACCCCTACACGATCAGCCGCACCGAGCTGCGCTTCCAGCTCGCGCCGAACGCCACGCGCGTCATCGCCAAGTTGCATATGAGCGCACGCGGCACGGCGCAGGATATTGTGCTGGACGGTGAGGGGCTCAAGCTGCGGCGGATCGAGATTGACGGCGTGGCGCTGAGCGATCATCGCCTTACCGACACCACCCTCACAATCCCCGCCAGCGCGATCCCTTCGGGCGAATTTATGCTGGAAACCGAGGTCGAGATCTCCCCCGCCGAGAATACCGCGCTCGAAGGGCTCTATATGTCGAACGGCATGTATTGTACTCAATGCGAGGCCGAGGGCTTCCGCAAGATTACCTTCTACCCCGACCGCCCAGATGTGATGACGCGGTTTGATGTGCGGGTGGAAGGCGACCTTCCGGTGCTATTGTCGAACGGCAATCCGGTGGCCTCCGGCACAAGCGCTGACGGCACCCATTGGGCGGAATGGTCCGATCCGTGGCCGAAACCTGCCTATCTCTTCGCGCTGGTCGCGGGCGAATTGGTTGAGGTGGCAGGCAGCTTCACCACGATGGAGGGGCGCCGCGTGCATCTGGGCATTTGGGTGCGCAAGGGCGACGAGACACGTTGCGATTTCGCGATGGAGTCGCTGATCCGGTCAATGGAATGGGATGAGCGCGTCTGGGGCCGCGCCTATGACTTGGACATTTTCAACATTGTCGCCGTCGATGATTTCAATATGGGCGCGATGGAGAACAAAGGGCTGAACATTTTCAACTCCAAGCTGGTGCTCGCCTCCCCCGAAACCGCGACCGATCTGGATTATGAACGCATCGAGGCGGTGATCGGGCACGAGTATTTCCACAACTGGACGGGCAACCGGATCACCTGCCGCGACTGGTTCCAGCTTTGCCTCAAAGAGGGGCTGACAGTCTACCGCGATCAGACCTTCACCGCCGATGTCCGCAAGGGCGCGGTGAAGCGGATCGACGATGTGCTTACGTTGCGCGCGCGGCAATTCCGCGAGGATCAGGGGCCGCTCTCCCATGCGGTGCGCCCCGATAGCTATATTGAGATCAACAATTTCTATACTGCGACGATCTATGAGAAAGGCGCGGAGATCATCGGGATGCTGCGCAGCCTGATCGGCGAGGAGGCATGGGCTAAGGGCACCGCGCTCTATTTCGCGCGCCATGACGGGCAGGCCTGCACGATCGAGGATTGGCTGGCCGTGTTCGAGGAGGCGTCGGGCCGAGATCTTGCGCAGTTCAAGCGCTGGTATACCGATGCGGGCACGCCGCGGCTCAGCATCCGCGAGGCGTGGGAGGGCGACAGCTTCACCCTCACCTTCACCCAATCCACTGCCCCCACCCCGAACCAGCCCGACAAGCCCGCCCGCGTGATCCCGATCCGCGTCGCGCTGTTTGATCCCTCCGGCGCGATGATCGGCGCGGAGCAGGTGCTGGAGATGACGCAAGCCACGCAGAGCTTTACCTTCAGCGGGCTGCAAGCGCGCCCGATCCCCTCGATCCTGCGCGGGTTCTCGGCCCCCGTGATGCTGGAGCGGGACGGCACGCCCGATCACCGCGCCTTCCTCCTCGCGCATGACAGTGATCCGTTCAATCGCTGGGAAGCAGGCCGCGATCTGGCCCGCGAAGCGCTGGTGGCTTTGGCACAAGGTGCGGATCTCGATCTGGCCGCGCCCTATCTCGACGCGCTCGGCGATTTCCTCGCCGATCCCGCCCCCGCCCCCGCCTTCCGCGCGCTCTGCCTCAATCTGCCATCGGATGACGAGATCGCGAAATCCATCGCAGAGGCAGGCGACACGCCAGACCCTGACGCGATTGATGCCGCGCATAGCGCGCTCTCCAAGGCAATTGCGGCGCGCCACGAGGCCGCGCTGATAGCACTTTACGACGCGGCGGAGGTCAAAGGGGCTTATTCCCCTGATGCCGAACCGACCGGAAAGCGCGCGCTGCGCCGCGCAATCCTCGCCCATCTGAGCCATCTGGATGGCGGCGCGCGGGCGCAGGCTCTGTTCGATCAGGCCGATAACATGACCGATCAGATCGGCGCGCTCGGGATCTTGATCGCGCGCGGTGCCGGCACCGAGGCCAGCGCCAAATTCTTCGCGCAGTGGCAGCATGAGCGGCTGGTGATGGATAAATGGTTCACCGTCGAGCTGGCCTATGCGCCCAAAGACCGCGCCGTGGAGCGCGCCGAGGAACTTGCGAAACATCCGCTGTTCGATTGGAAAAACCCGAACCGTTTCCGTGCCTTGCTGGGCGGCCTTGCAGCTAACCACGCAGGCTTCCACCGTACGGATGGGGCGGGATACCGCTTCTATGGCGATTGGCTGCTGACGCTGGACCCGAAAAACCCGCAAACCGCTGCGCGGATGTCCACCGCCTTCCAGACATGGGCGCAATTCGATGATCGGCGGCGCGCGCAGGCGCAGATGGTCTTCTCGAAGATCCTCGCAACGCCGGACCTCTCGCGCGATCTGGGCGAGATGGTCGGGAGGCTCGCCAAAGCGTAAACCGACAGATCACGCGGGCGGGGCGGTGCCGCCCGCGTGACGTCTTCCCGTTGGGCGGCCTCGTACCCCTAGGCGGCCTTCGCATCCCCTGCGACAGGCAGCAACCGCGCGGAACATCGCCGGAATTGGATCACGCGGCGCGACAATCTCAGCCCAATCTGCCGAGTGTTGCAGCGCAGGATCCGCGCGCAAAACAACCCTCGAATTGGCCTTAGTCTCGCCACACTCTGTCTGTTTTGCTCGCCCGATGAAACAGACCGCCCCTGCCTTCCCGCTATATTTCGAATACCGTTTCCAAGCCCGCCGCCCCGCGCTCTATGCGGCCCTCGGGGCGGGGATTATCGCGGGCTATGCGGCGGCGATCGCTGATGCGACGCTCGCCCTGCCCGCTGTCGGGGCCTATATAGGGCTCGTGCTCTGGCGGCTCTGGCGCAATCCGGCGGCGGGGCTGCGCTTTAGCGCGCGGGATCTGGAGGTCTTCGATCCGCAGGAGGCACGGCGGTTTGCGTTGCGCGAGATCCGCTCTGCGCGGATAGGCACGGGGTTGCTCTGCGAGGGGATCTGTGTGCTCACGCTGCGGGATGGGACGCGCCTTGCCCTGCCGCCCGATGCTTTACCGCCCCTCGCAAAGCTGCGCCTTGAGTTTGCGCGGCACGGGATCGAGACCCGCTAGCGCTTAGCGGATCTGGCAATAGGGCTGCTTGCGCGTCCATGCGGCGATATTGGCGCGCTTGGACGCGGTGCGCATCACCGCCCAATCGCGCGCCGCCCCGCGCCACGCGCCATCCTTCCCCGCAATCGCGCCATCGCGCCCGACCTGCCGCGCGAGAATCCGCACCGCGCAGGCGAGATTGGCGCCGCCATCTTGCAGCCCTGCCACCGTGCCGCCCTCGGGCAAAGCGCAGCCGTAATGCTGCGCCGTTCTAGGCGCGATCTGCATCAGCCCGATCCATTGCCCACCGCCGCCTGCGGCTTTGGGCTTAAAATGGCTCTCATAGCGCGCGATGCCCGAGACCAGCGCCGCCCAGAACGCCGTGCGCTCATGCTTGCTAGCACTCGCGTAGGCCGGGCAGAAAGTTTTGATATCGCGCGGAACTTTCGCGGTGAGCCTGCGGCTGTGGCGCTCCACCGCAGTGATCGTCGCAAAACTCCACCCTGCCGCCCCGCGCCGCCCGTCCCAGCGCAGCTTCGGAATCCGCGGGCCCTCCCAAGGCCGCGCCAGCGGTCGCTCAGAGATCAACAGCGCCTCGCCCTGCGTCTTGGCCAAGAACCCCGCCCGCCTTGCGATCTGCGCACGCACATCTGCGGCCATCGGCTTCAAGGAGAGCAAGTTCTCGGGAGGTAAAATTTGGGGGGCCGCAATTTCGGGGGCCGTAACGGAAGCCATCTCCGTAAGGCTCACCTCAACCACGCCTTCAGGCCCTGTGCTACGCTCTTGCCCCTGCGCGGCCTGCGACAGTGTCACTGCCGCAATCAGCGCCACCGCGCCGCGCAAGGCTCCTTGGCGCAAAGGGCCAAATGGCGCGAAGCCGAGACCGGACGCGCGCCCCTGAGCCCGCCCGTGCGCTTCTCCGCGCGCCCAGATCGGCCCTGCCAAACTCAGTTTTGCCCGTCTGCCCATGGCCGCCCTTTCATTGCGCGCGTTACAATGGCCGCCGCAGCCCCCTGCAACAAGCAAAAATCCGAACCGCACCTTTGTCGTCTGCGGGATCTTGCCCATGCGGCGCCCAAGACCACACGCGCGCCATCACCGCCCAACCTCTTGCCCCCCTCCCTGCCCTGCCGTATTACAGCGCGTGACACGCAAAGCCAGACTGGCAAAGGACGCCCCCATGCTCGACCATCTCGCCTATACCTCGCCCGAACCGAAAGTCATCGCTGGTGCGAAAGACGATTGGGAACTGGTGATCGGGATGGAAATCCACGCGCAGGTGGCCTCGAACGCCAAGCTGTTCTCCGGTGCATCCACCCTGTTCGGCGCAGAGCCGAATTCCAACGTGGCCTTCGTCGATGCGGCGATGCCGGGGATGCTGCCCGTCATCAATGAATATTGTGTCGAGCAAGCGGTGCGCACGGGGCTGGGGCTGAACGCAGAAATCAACCTGTTCTCCGCCTTTGACCGTAAGAATTACTTCTACCCCGATTTGCCGCAGGGCTATCAGATCTCGCAGCTCTATCATCCGATTGTCGGCGAGGGCGAAATCCTTGTTGATATGGGGCCGGGAGTGGCGCGTCTGGTGCGGGTCGAGCGGATCCACCTTGAGCAGGACGCCGGTAAATCAATCCATGATATGGATCCGACGATGTCCTTCGTCGATCTTAACCGCACCGGTGTTGCGCTGATGGAAATCGTCTCGCGCCCCGATATTCGCGGGCCGGAAGAAGCTGCGGCCTATGTCGTCAAGCTGCGTCAGATCCTGCGCTACTTGGGCACCTGCGATGGCAATATGCAAAACGGCAACCTGCGCGCGGATGTGAACGTCTCCGTCTGCAAGCGCGGCCAATACGAGAAATTCCGCGAGACCGGCGATTTCTCGCATCTGGGCACGCGCTGCGAGATCAAGAACATGAACTCGATGCGCTTCATCCAATTGGCAATCGATTACGAGGCCCGTCGCCAGATCGCGATCATCGAGGATGGCGGCGAGGTCAAACAAGAGACCCGGCTTTATGACGCCGACAAGAACGAGACCCGCTCGATGCGCTCCAAAGAAGAAGCGCATGATTACCGCTACTTCCCCTGCCCCGATCTGCTGCCTTTGGAGATCGAACAAGCGTGGGTGGACGATATTGCCGCCGCGATGCCGGAACTGCCCGACGCGAAAAAAACGCGTTTCGTCAAAGAATTCGGCCTGTCGGAATATGATGCGAATGTGTTGACGGCGGAATCCGAGAACGCGGCCTTCTTCGAGCAGGTCGCCGAGGGCACTGACGGCAAACTGGCGGCGAATTGGGTGATCAACGAGCTGTTTGGCCGTCTGAAGAAAGATGACAAATCGATTCACGACAGCCCCGTCTCGCCCAAACAGCTCGGCCAGATCGTCGCGCTGATCAAATCGGGCGATATCTCCGGCAAGATCGCGAAAGACCTGTTCGAGATCGTCTATACTGAGGGCGGTGAGCCCGCGAAGATCGTCGAAGAGCGCGGAATGAAGCAGGTCACCGATCTGGGCGCTATTGAAGCACAGGTTGACGCGATCATCGCCGCCAACCCCGATCAGGTTGAGAAAGCCAAGCAGAACCCGAAACTCGCGGGCTGGTTCACAGGCCAAGTTCTCAAAGCGTCGGGCGGCAAGGCCAATCCGGCAGCGGTGAACGAGATCGTTGCGAAAAAGCTCGGCTTCTGAGTTTTAAGATAGACGAAAAGGGCCTCGCCGCACCTGTGGCGCGGCCCTTTTTTATGGAAATCGTTGGACTGCCGAAAAGCCTCACCATCTCGTCAATTGACCCGAGGGGCGTGAGGCCCTACATCGCTCCAAAAAGAGGTGACCCATGCCGCAGTATGAATATACGCTCCGCCCCGCTCCGACCCGCGCAGAGAAGCATCGGGCGCTGAAGACCAATGCCGAGAAATTCGGGCAAACGCTGACCGATGCGATCAACGAATTGGCCCGCGAGGGATGGGAGTTTCAAGGCGTCGAGTGTCTGCCTGCGGATGAGCGCTCCGGCCTGACCTCGCGCACCACCGTAACCCATAATTTCCTCGTGTTCCGGCGTGAGAAGCCCGCGCCAAAAGCTCGCGCCTCTGCCGAAATCGAGACGGTTCCCGTTGCAAATGCGAATGCCCCCGTGGGCGAAATCGCGGCTCCAAAGCCCGTCGCACGGACGCTCTCGACCTCGAGCAACGAGGGTGCTGCCCCACGTCTTGGGCCTGCGGAATAATCAGCACAGATGACGAGAGCCTAGGCCCTAGTAAAGCCGTGAGAGGGCAGCGCTCCGTGATCGGAGGAGTGCTGCCAAGAGATTGGCTTTGCGCGTCAAACGGCGGTGCGGCGCAATTTCGCGCATAGCGCGCGGCTGTGCTCGCCTAGCTTGAAAAACCGAAAATATAATCATTTCAATTCGCTAACCGCTGCAACCTTATATTTTTCCTGCAGCCCCTTATCGCCCCCTCGCAAATCGCCTAGACTGCACGCCCCGAGTCAGACTGGCAGTGAAAAGAAGTGCAAAATGCAGAACGATCCCTTCGGCTTTAACATCTCCGCAGCCTCTGACAAGAAGCGCCGCCAGAAAGGCAAGCGCGGAATGTCGGGTGCGTTCGAGACTTCGACGCGGAAATGCGACCGCGCGGGCTGTGAAGAGCCCGGCCAATACCGCGCGCCCAAGAGCCCTAAGATCCTCGATGATTACTTCTGGTTCTGCAAAGACCACGTGCGCGAATACAACCTGAACTGGAACTATTTCCAAGGTCAGTCGGAGGAGGAATTCCAAGCCTTCCTCGACAATGCGACCGTTTGGGAGCGCCCGACCAAGCCGTTCAATCGTGCCAATGACGAAAAGCTCGGCTGGTCACGCCACGGGATTTCCGATCCGATGGAGATGCTTGGCCAAAACGCGACCCAGAATCCGGGCCGTCAGGTTGTGGGGCGCAAGCTGCCCCCCACCGAGCGCCGCGCCGTCGAGATTCTGGAAGGCCGCGACACCATGACCAAGCAAGAGTTGCGTAAGCAATACAAAGCGCTGATCAAGGTTCTGCACCCCGATATGAACGGCGGCGACCGCTCGCAAGAAGAGCTGTTGCAGCAGGTTGTTTGGGCCTGGGATCAGATCAAGGAAAGCAAGAGTTTCAGGGATTGAGGACAGCCGCTTCCCCCCATTGAGATGTTGAGATTGTCCCCGCCCGAGCGTGCCTCCGGCGGGGATATTTTTTGCTCTCTGGAAGGGAATATAGTTTAGGCTTGAGGGGCGTAGAGCTTGAGGAACAGTCGCGTTGCGCGCGCGGCGCGGCGGGAGACTTCGGCAGGCGGCAGCGGGGCTGACGCATCGAGCAGGCACAGGAGTTGGGCATCCCCTTTGAGCAGCGCGAGATAGTCCTCCGCAGCCTCCAGCGCACCCTCCGATAGGTGTAGATGCCCTTCCTGCGCCAGGGCATCCAGCCAACGGGCCAGACGCGGTACCGACGCCCCGCGCCCCCCCATCACCAGATGACCGCCCAGATCAGTACGGCCTGCCTCCGCAACGGCGGCACGGTGGAGCGCCACGGATTGCGGCCCCACAAGCAGCGCGAGCATCACCTCTCCCCAGTGGGTCAAGGTCGCGGCGTGATCGTCTCCCCCAGTCTCCAGAACCTCGGCGAGCGCGTGATCCAGTTGCGCAGAGCGCAGCGCGACAAGCTCCCCGAAGAACCCTGATTTATCGCCGAACCATGCGTAGATCGTTTCTTTCGAGGCATGCGCGCGTTGGGCGATTTTCGTCATTGTCGTGCCTTGCCAGCCCGATTGCGCCAGCACCTCGATACCCGCCTGCAAAAACTCCGCCCGCCGCGCATCCTTTTGGGCGGCGAGCTCCAATATGCGCTCGGTCGGGATCTGCGGGAAGAGTTCCTCTGCGTCGGGATGCAGGACTTGGGTCATATCAGGCGGTCTCACGGCTTGCCGGTCAGGGCGTGGATTGCAGGGTCAATCACCCGCGCGACGATGGGCAGCAACACGAGCCCGTAGGCGAGCCCGAAGATCCCGTCGAAGAAGGCGGTGACCGCCCATTCAACGGCTCCTGCCCATGCCGGAACAAATGCCGCCGCAGCGACGGCTTGATGATGGATCCAATCATAGGGCGCGTGCCAGCCCAGCTCGCCCAGCCCGTGCAGCAGGATCGAGCCGCCAACCCAGATCATCGCGGCGGTGCCCACCGCCATCAACGTGGCCAAAAACGCGGGCATGATCTTCACGATCCCGCGCCCCAGCGCCCGCGTCGCGGACAATCGCCCGACCCGCGCGAGCCAAAGGCCCACGTCATCGGCCTTCACGATCAGCGCCACACCGCCATAGACGATAGCGGTGATGCCGATGGCGACGAGCGCCAGCGCAATCGCCTCCATCCAGACGGGCTGGCCCGCAGGCAGGGCCGAGAGCGCGATTGTCATGATCTCGGCGGAGAGGATGAAATCGGTCTTCACCGCGCCGGCGACCTTGCTCGCCTCCAGATGCGCGGCATCTCCACTGGCGGGAGTTTGCCCGTCTGCGTAGGCCGCATGGGGTTTGAACAGGTGATAGATCTTCTCCGCGCCCTCAAAGCACAGATAGCTGCCCCCCAGCATCAACAGCGGCACGATTAGCCACGGCGCGAAGGCCGAGAGCAGAAGCGCCGCAGGCAGCAAGATCAAGAGCTTATTGCGGATCGACCCGAGGGCGATCTTGCCGACAATCGGCAATTCGCGCGCGGGCGCGAACCCCGCGACATATTTCGGCGTCACCGCAGCATCGTCGATCACCGCGCCCGCCGCCTTGGCCCCTGCCTTGGCCGCCCCCGCCGCGATATCATCAATGCTTGTCGCCGCGACTTTGGCAATTGCGGCCACATCATCGAGTAGCGCCAGAAGTCCGCTCATTGGTTTTCCTGTCCTGTTTTGTGCAGCTTACCCCCTGCGGGGGCGAGAAACAACGCGCGGAACGTGCGCGCGTTCCGCAGTGATCTATCGGATCGGTTCGGCCAATCCGGCCCGCAATCCACGCAAAGTGCCCTTGCCCTTGCAGCCCTGCGCGATATGTTCCACAAAACCCGCAACCGGGGCGGCACAGGGTCGCCCGAGAGGAAAAGGCGCGAAGATGCTCGAACAGACCGCAAAACCGACCGAAGATATTGATGTCCGCGAAGTTTTCGGCATCGACAGCGATATGAAGGTCAAGGGCTTTGCCGACCGTTCCGACCGCGTGCCCGATATCGATTCCACCTATAAGTTCGACCGCGACACCACGCTCGCGATCCTCGCGGGCTTTGCCTATAACCGCCGTGTCATGATCCAAGGCTATCACGGCACAGGGAAATCCACCCATATCGAGCAGATTGCCGCGCGGCTGAACTGGCCGACGGTGCGCGTCAACCTCGATAGCCACGTCAGCCGGATCGACCTGATCGGGAAAGACGCGATCAAGCTCGTCGATGGCAAGCAGATCACCGTGTTCCACGAGGGCATCCTGCCTTGGGCGCTGCGCAACCCCGCCGCGATCATCTTCGATGAATATGATGCGGGCCGCGCGGATGTGATGTTCGTGATCCAGCGCGTGCTGGAGGCTGACGGCAAGCTGACGCTGCTCGATCAGAACGAAGTCATCACCCCGAACCCGTATTTCCGCCTGTTCGCAACCGCCAACACCGTTGGTCTTGGCGATACCACGGGCCTCTACCACGGCACCCAGCAGATCAACCAAGGCCAGATGGACCGTTGGTCGCTGGTCGCCACGCTGAACTACCTCAGCCATGATGCGGAAGCCGCGATCGTTCTGTCGAAGAACCCCGCCTATAACACCGAGGACGGCCGCAAGACGATCAGCCAGATGGTGCATGTGGCGGATCTCACCCGCACCGCCTTCATGAACGGCGATCTCTCCACCGTGATGAGCCCGCGGACCGTCATCGCATGGGCGCAAAACGCGCGGATTTTCAACGATGTTGGCTATGCGTTCCGCCTGACCTTCCTCAACAAATGCGATGAGCTGGAGCGCCAGACGGTGGCGGAGTTCTACCAGCGCCTGTTCGATCAGGAGCTGCCGGAATCAGCGGCGATGATGGCGCGCTAATCCGCCGCACAGCGTTGACCAAACACCGCCCGCAGCCCCGCTGCGGGCGGTTTGCGTTCTGCAGGTAAGGAAATGCGCAATAGAGGTTGAGATTTCGCGCCGGATGAACCACCATCCGCCCAAGCGCCCCAGAATGAGCGCAAAGCATGAGGTGACTTTGATGCGAGCAACCCCGATCCGTTCCAACCAGTCCAAGCAACTGGCCCCTAAATCCTTGCGACCTGTGGTCTTGGCCCCGCTCGCAGTCTTGCTCGCGCTGGCGGGTTGCGCAGAACAAACCGCCGCTCCCGTGGAGACGACCGCCGCCCTTGATGCGCCGCGCTACGGGGCCGCGAAGGTGGATACGACGGGCATGGCGGATGCCGCGATGGATGCGGCAGGCGATGCGATGCCCAAAGCCACGGCTGATACGATGATGGCCGCGCTGATGGTTGAGGCGGGCCAGATCGATAGCCCTGCCCCCGATATGCGCGCCTATGGGCGCTGCGTCGGGATTTCGGATTACATGACCGCCCATTCCACCGCCAAGGATCGCGGCGATTGGGCGAAGGACAGCCGCAAGCTCGAGGCCAGCGCCGAGGCGATGCCGGATTATAACGCAGGCGTCTTCTCTAGTGAGCGTGAAAACACCCTGTTCAAAATGGCCGAAGCCCTGCGGGCGATGCAGATTGATCCCGATGGGACTGTCACGAAAGCGCGCAGCAAAGCCTTGGCACGCGATATCGCCACCTGCATCAAGCTCACGGCGTAACGCGGCGGCCCTCACGGCCAGAACGCGATCCTCACGGGCGGCAAGGGCATCCCCCTCGCCGCCCGCAGCTTTTCCGGCCTTGGCCGCCCAGCCGCCCCGCCCGCTGGCTAAGGGGCGGCCACGCCTGCCCGAAATTATACCGGATTTCCCCTTGCATCTTGCGCCGCGCAAGGCATTTATCACCCTATGAGCAAACCGAACGACAACCCCGCCACGCCGTTTAAAAAAGCCCTCGCCGAGGCGACCAAAACGCTTGCCCATGCGCAAGAGCTTTCGGTGACCTATTCGGTCGATCCGTCAGGGGTTTCAGGCGACTCGATGCGCCTGCCGCAGGTCTCGCGGCGGATGACGCGCGAGGAAGTTCTGCTGGCGCGTGGCACAGGCGATGCGTTGGCACTCCGGATGCGGCACCATAACGCGGCGATCTCGGCCCGCTACACCCCGACAGGGGAGATCGCGCGGGAGCTTTACGACGCGATGGAAACCGCGCGTTGCGAGGCGCTCGGCGCGCGCGACATGCCCGGCACCTTGGGCAATATCAACGCCAAGATCGAACATGAGGCCGCGCGCAAAGGCTATGCGCAGGTCACCGACCGGATGGATGTGCCGCTCTCGGTTGCGGCGGGCTATATGATCCGCGAACGCGCGACGGGCCGCAGCCTGCCGCCCAACGCAGGCCATGCGCTCGATCTGTGGCGCGAGTATTTCGAGACCCGCACCGCCGAGGATCTCGACATCGTCGATCACGCGCTTGGGGACCAAGCTGCTTTTGCGCGTCTCGCGCGCAAGATCATCGCGGATCTCGGCTATGCCGATCAACTCGGCGATGATCCCGATCAAAGCGACGAGGAAGAGGAAGACGGCGCGGAGACCGACGACGAAGAGCAAATCGAGGATAACCAAGCCCGCGATGAGGGCGAGGAAGAGGACGAATCCGACGCGCAATCGGAGGAAAGCTCCGAGGAGCGCTCCGATCAGACAACGGCTACCGCCTCGATGGATGATCTCGCCGATCAGGAAACCTCTGAGGAGGTGGAAATGCCCGATGCGGATGCGCCGATCGAGCCGCCCGCCCCCGCGCCCCATTCCGCCGCAGATCCCAATTACGCGGTCTATATGTCGAATTTCGACGAGGAAATCCGCGCCGAAGATCTGGCAGAGCCCGTCGAATTGGAACGCCTGCGGACCTATCTCGATCAACAGTTGGAGCCGCTCAAAGGCGCCGTCTCGCGGCTTGCAAACAAGCTGCAACGCCGCCTGCAAGCGCAGCAGAACCGTTCGTGGGAATTCGACCGCGAAGAGGGCACGCTGGATGCGGGACGCCTCGCGCGAGTGGTGGCGAACCCGACGACGCCGCTGTCGTTCAAGGTCGAGAAAGATACAGAATTCCGCGATACAGTCGTGACGCTGTTGATCGACAATTCCGGCTCGATGCGCGGCCGCCCGATTTCCATCGCCGCGATCTGCGCCGATGTTCTGGCGCGCACGCTGGAGCGTTGCAACGTCAAGGTCGAGATCCTCGGCTTTACCACCCGCGCATGGAAAGGCGGGCAGAGCCGCGAGAAATGGCTGGCCAATGGCCGTCCGCAGCAACCTGGCCGCCTCAACGATCTGCGCCATATCATCTACAAACACGCTGATGCGCCGATGCGCCGGACGCGGGCCAATCTGGGCCTGATGATGAAAGAGGGCCTGCTGAAGGAAAACATCGATGGCGAGGCGCTGGAATGGGCACATCGCCGGATGGTGGCGCGCCACGAGGCCCGCAAGATCCTGATGGTGATTTCCGATGGTGCGCCAGTGGATGACAGCACGCTTTCGGTCAACCCCGCGAATTATCTGGAAAAACATCTGCGCGACGTGATCGCTATGGTCGAGAAACGCCGTCAGGTCGAACTCCTCGCGATCGGCATCGGCCATGATGTGACGCGCTATTACTCGCGCGCCGTGACGATCACCGATGTCGAGCAATTGGCGGGCGCGATGACAGAGCAACTTGCCGCTCTGTTTGACGCCAACCCCCGCGCACGGGCGCGGTTCGCAGGGATCAAGAAAGCCTCCTGAGGTTTTGCCCCTTGCGCGAAAGGGCGCCTGATCGGGCGCCCCTCCCCTATGTTGAGAGGCCCCATGTTCCAGAGCTTTACCGCCACCACCGCCCCTGAAACCGGCCCCGCGCGGCTGCAAGCGCTGCGCGCCGAGATCGCCCGTGCGGGCCTGATCGGGATGCTGGTGCCCCGCGCCGATTTGCATCAGGGCGAATATGTCGCCGCTTGCGACGAGCGGCTCGCGTGGCTGACGGGGTTCACCGGATCGGCGGGCTTTTGCATCGTGCTGCCGGATGTCGCGGGCGTGTTCATCGACGGGCGCTACCGCGTGCAAGTCCGCGCGCAGGTGGCGGACTGCTTCACGCCTGTTCACTGGCCCGAGGTGCAACCCGGGCCTTGGATCGCGCAGATGCAAGGCGAAGTCGCGGGCCGCATCGGGTTTGATCCATGGCTGCACACCAAGCGCGAGATCGACGGGATCCGCGCAGCCCTGCCCGCCCATATCGAACTGGTGCCCTGCAACAACCTGATCGACCGGATCTGGAACGACCGCCCTGCCCCGCCGCAAGCCCCCGCGCGCGCGCATCCCATGGAGCTCGCAGGCGAAAGCTCGGAGACGAAACGCACGCGGATCGCGGCCAGCCTCGCGCCCGCACAGGCCTGCGTGCTGACCTTACCGGATTCGATCTGCTGGCTCTTGAACATTCGCGGCGCAGACATCCCGCGCAATCCCGTCACCCATGCGCTCGCGATCCTGCAGAAGAACGGGGCGCTCGCGCTCTACGCCGAGCCCGCAAAATTCGCAGGGCTCGAGGATCACCTCGGCCCGCAGGTCACCCTGCACCCGCAAAGCGACCTCAGTCCCGCGCTGCGCCAGCTCAAAGGCCCCGTGCGCGTCGATCCCGCAAGCGCGCCGTGGCAGATCGGCGCGGAACTGGCAGAGGCTCGCACCGAGATCACATGGGCAGAGGATCCCTGCATCCTGCCCAAAGCGGTCAAGAACGCGGCGGAGATCAAGGGCATGGAAGCCGCCCATTTGCGCGACGGGGCGGCGATGGTAGAGTTTCTGGCGTGGCTCGAGGCCGAGGCCCCGAAGGAAACCCTGACCGAGATTGACGTCGTCACCCGCCTCGAGGCCGCCCGCGCGGCCTCAAACGAGTTGATCGACATCTCTTTTGACACGATCTGCGGCGCTGGCCCGCATGGGGCCATCGTGCATTACCGTGTCACCCATGGCAGCAACCGCGCCGTCAAGGCAGGCGAGCTGTTGCTGGTCGATAGCGGCGGGCAATACCTTGATGGCACCACCGACATCACCCGCACCGTGGCCGTGGGCCCCGTGCCGGAGGAGGCCCGCGCGCCCTATACCCGCGTCTTGCAAGGGATGATCGCGCTATCGCGCGCCCGCTTCCCGCGCGGGGTGGCGGGGGCCCATCTCGACGCGCTCGCCCGCGCGCCTCTGTGGATGGCGGGGCAGGATTTCGACCATGGCACGGGCCACGGTGTCGGCGCGGCGCTCTGCGTGCATGAAGGCCCCGCGCGGATCAGCCGTGTCTCCGATATTCCGCTGCGCGAGGGGATGATCCTGTCCAATGAACCGGGATATTACCGCGAGGGCGCGTTTGGCATTCGCATCGAAAATCTCTTGCGGGTCATCAAAGCGCCGGATCTCGGTGACAATCGCGACCAGTTCGCCTTCGAGACCCTTACCCTGTGCCCAATCGACACGCGGCTGATCGATCTCGATTTGCTGAGCACGCAAGAGCGCGGCTGGCTCAACGCCTATCACGCCCGCGTCGACTCTTCCCTTGCGCCGCGGGTTGCGCCTGAAACGCGCGATTGGCTGGCACGGGCCTGCGCCCCGATCTGATGTCCCGCGTTTGACACCTGCGGATCGCTCCGCGGGGGATACTTCGGCTCTGAGGAAGGGAAAACATCCCGTTTCCACAGAGCTTAAATATCCCCGCCGGAGGCAGCATCGGCAGCCGCCCGCCCATCGCGATGAATTGCGCGGGGCGTAGAGGCGCTTTGGCTTTCCCTTATCTGTGTCGCGGCCTAAAGAGAGGGGCGAGACGCGCAGCGCGAGGAGGCCCTATGCAACAGTCCCAGAATTTCGAGACCGCTTTTACGGCGCTTGAGGCGCTATTGGGGGCGAGGGTCTCGCGCAAAGGCGCGGATCTCGCGCTGCACGGCCAGAACGAAACCTATTTTGCGCCGACGCCGCCCGATGCCGTGGCATGGCCCGAGAGCACGGCGGAAGTCTCCGAAATCATGAAGATCTGTCACGCGCATGGCGTGCCGGCGACGCCTTGGGGTGCTGGCTCCTCGCTGGAGGGGCACGCACTTGCGCTGCGCGGCGGCGTCTCGCTTGATATGACGCGGATGGATCAGATCCTCTCGACCTCGCCCGAGGATCGCCTCGCGACCGTCCAGCCCGGCATCCTGCGCGAGCGGTTGAATGTGGAATTGCGGGCGACGGGGCTGTTCTTCCCCGTCGATCCGGGCGCGAATGCCAGCCTTGGCGGGATGGCCGCCACGCGTGCTTCGGGAACAACCACCGTCCGCTACGGCTCCATGCGCGACAATGTTGCGGCACTGGAGGTGGTGCTGGCCGATGGGACAATTCTCCGCACCGGCACGGGCGCCGCGAAATCCGCTGCAGGCTATGATCTCACCGCGCTGATGCTCGGGTCGGAAGGCACGCTTGGGATCATCACCGAGCTGACGCTGCGCCTGCACGCCCAGCCCGAAGCGGTGACCTCTGCTGTCTGTGCGTTCGAGACGCTGGAAGCCGCCGTCGAGACCGTCATTCTGACGATCCAGATGGGGATCCCGATGGCGCGGATCGAGTTTGTCGATGCCTGGGTCGCGAAAGTGTTCAACGCCTCGGCGGGCACCACCCTACCCGAAACGCCGCATCTGATGATCGAATTCCACGGCTCGGAGGCCTCCGTGGCGGAGGATGCCGAGCGGTTTGGCGAGGTTGTCGCGGAGATGGGCGGGGCCGATTTCGCTTGGGCGCGCACAACAGAAGAACGCGCAGCGCTTTGGCGGATGCGCCACGGGGCCTATCCCGCCTGCCTCGCCGCCCGCCCTGGCTCCATCGGGTTAGTGACCGACGCTTGCGTGCCGATTTCCCGCCTCGCCGAGGCGGTGGAGGCCGCGCGTAAGGATATCGAAGAGGAGGGGCTGATCGGGCCGATCTTGGGCCACGTCGGGGATGGGAATTTCCACGCGATTTTGGTGCTGGAACGGGACAACGCTCAGGAATTGGCTGCGGCAAAACGGGTGGCGCATAAGATGGCCGAGCGCGCCCTCGAAATGGGCGGCACGATCACTGGCGAGCACGGGATCGGGATCGGCAAACGGGATATGATGCGGCAGGAGCATGGCCCGGCATGGGCGGTGATGGGCGCGATCAAAGCCGCACTCGACCCGAAAGGCATTCTCAACCCCGGCAAGCTCGTGCCGCAATCCGGAGATACACAATGATCGACTCCCCTCCCGATCTGCCGCGCGCTTTTGCGCAGGCATGGGGCGCACGCGATGCGATGGGTCTGGCGGAGTTTTTCGTCGAGGATGCCGATTTCATCTCGCTGACGGGCGGCGTTGCCGAGAGCCGCAAACAGATCGAAGAGATTTTTGCCGGCGAGCTTGCGGGGGCCTTCGCGCGCGCGCGGCTCGTCACCGGCAAAACCCGTGTGCGGCCCTTGGGCAAACATGTCGCCGTGGTCACCCAGCGCTTCGTGCTGAGCGGTCTGGTTCATGCTGACGGGGCGGATGCGGGGCGGATCGGCGCTGTGTTTGCAGCGACGATGGCGCAGACGAACAACGGCTGGCGGATTGTTTCAGCACAGTTTGTGGTCGAGCCTTAAGATCGGGGCGTAGGATCGGGGCGCGCGCGATAATGGCGCGCGCGGGCGCCTCCGGCGGGGATATTTAAAGCAACCGAAAGCGCGTTCAGCCCGCGAGCAGCTCATTGGCAGCAGCGCGGGCCGCCTCAGTGACTTCCGCGCCGGAGATCATCCGCGCGATTTCATCTTCCCGCTCGGCTGCGCTGAGGGCGATCACGGTCGAGGTTGTCATCCCGTCGGTCACTTGCTTTTGCACGCGGAAATGATGCCCGCCGCGCGCCGCGACCTGCGGGCTATGGGTGACGACCAGCACCTGCGCGCCTTGCGACAAAAGCGCGAGACGCCGCCCGACCGCATCGGCAGTCGCCCCGCCGACACCGCGGTCGATCTCGTCAAAGATCATCACCAGCGCGTCCATGCCTTTCGAGAGCACGACCTTCAGCGCGAGCAGGAAGCGCGAAAGTTCGCCGCCCGAGGCGATTTTATTGAGCGGGCCTGCAGGCGCGCCCGGATTGGTGGCGACGGTGAAGGCGACCGCATCATGGCCGTCAGGGCCTGCCTCGCCGCGCGTCACCTGCGTGGTGAAGACCGCGCGTTCCATCTTCAACGGTGCAAGCTCGGCCGCCATTGCCGCATCCAGTTTGCCCGCCGCAGATTTGCGCCCATCTGAGATCGCATCGGCCGCACGCAGATAGGCGATCTCAGCGGCGGAGAGTTCAGATTTCAGGCGCGCGAGATGTCCCTCCCCCGCATCCAGCGCGGCGAGTCGGTCGCGTAGCCCCGCAGCAAAGCCGCCCAGATCATCTGCCAAGACGCCATGTTTGCGGGCCAGCGCGCGGATCGCGAAGAGACGTTCCTCGATCCGCTCCAACTCATGCGGATCGAAGGCCAGCGTATCAAGCGCGGTCTCGATAATGGATTGCGCCTCACCGAGTTCGATCAGCGCGCGATCAAGCGCCGCGAGCGCCGCATCCAGACGCCCCTCCGCGCGGTCCGCCGCCCCTTGCAACCAACGATCCGCATCGCGCAAGATCCCCTCGGCCCCGCTGGGCGACACCGCATCACGCGCGCGCAGCACATCGCCACGGATCTTTTCCGCCGCCTGCATCTGGCGGCGCGCGGCGTCCAATGTCGCCTCCTCGCCCGCCTGCGGATCCATCGCGTCCAATTCGGCAACAGCGTGACGCAGATAATCTTCCTCGGCCAGCACTTCGGCCAGAGCCGCCTCCGCCTGCGCCAGCGCTTTGCTCGCGCGGCTGCGGGTTGCCCAAGCGGCACGAACGGTTTCGAGCTTGGCCTCCAGCCCCGCGAAATTATCCAACATCACGCGGTGCCCGCGCGTGTTCAAGAGACCGCCATCATCTTGCTGGCCGTGCAATTCCACCAAAGTGGCGGAAAGCGCGCGCAGCACCTCGCCCGAGGCGCGGCGATCATTGATATAGGCGGTTTTACGGCCATCGCGTGCGTTCACGCGGCGTAGGATGAGTTCCTGCCCACTGGGCAAGCCAGCCTCGTTCAAAATCTCATGCGCGGGATGGCCTGCGGGCAGCTCAAACACCGCCGTCACCTCGCCCTGATCCGCGCCTTGGCGCACCAGCTCGGCGCGGCCACGCCAGCCCAGCACGAAGCCAAGGCAATCGAGTAGAATGGACTTGCCCGCGCCAGTCTCACCTGTGAGCACATTGAGGCCGGGTGCGAAGCCCAGCTCCAGCCGATCAATAATCAGCATATCCCGAATAATGAGGGTGCTCAGCATGGGCGGGCCCTTACAACCACTCGCCCTTGATCACCTGACGGTACACCGTGGCGAGCCAGTTATCGCCTTTCGCTTCCACAGGAAGCCCCTGCTTGGTCAACAAGCCGTAGGCGTCTTGATAGAAGGGCGAGGATTGGAAGTTGTGGCCAAGGATCGCGCCTGCGGTCTGCGCCTCGTCCGTCAGGCCAAGCGCCAGATAGGCCTCAACCAGACGCTCGAGCGCCTCAGGGGTGTGGGTCGTTGTCTGGAACTGCTCGACAACCACACGGAAGCGGTTGATCGCGGCAGTGTAATGACCCTTCTTGAGGTAGTAGCGGCCGATTTCCATCTCTTTCGCGGCGAGATGGTCGAAGGCGAGATCGAATTTGAGAATCGCCGAGCGCGCGTATTCACTCTCGGGATATTGCTCGATCACGTCGCGCAGCGATTGCAGCGCGAGGAAGGTCAGGCCCTGATCGCGGCCAACCTCGTCAATCTGATCATAATAGGACAGCGCGAGCAGATATTTCGCGTAAGCGGCATCCTCGTCACCGGGGTAGGTATCAATGAAACGCTGTGCGGAGGCGCGGGCAGATTCGTAATCGCGGGCTTTATGCTGGGCGAACGCCTGCATGATCAGCGCGCGTTTGGCCCAATCAGAATAGGGATAAAGTCGCTCGACCTCGGAGAAATAGTGAATCGCGTCATCAGGCTTGGTTTGCGCCTCAAGCTCGTATTCGCCGCGTTTGTAGATTTCTTCGGCGGTGAAATTCTCAAGCGACACCGTTTTCGGTCCGCTCGGGGCACAGCCCGCCATCAAAGCCACCAGAACAAAGGGGCCGACCAGTTTTGCCGCCGAACTTACCCGCGCCATATGCTGCCCTATCCCACTTCGTTTCTTTTCAAAAAGACCATATTAGGTCCTGCTGGCATGTCCTAGCACATAAAAATCTGGGGCGCAAAACGCCTTTCGACGCTTAGGCCCCAGTTTTTTAACAGGCCGCCGATTTTCGATAAAAAGACTGCGAGCTTAGTGCGCTGCGGCAGCCACTTGCATGCGCGGGCGCACAGGGGTGCGCTGCGGGCGCATTTGGGCACGCGCGCGGGGCGCTGCGACAACGCCTGCACCGGGCAAAGAATGCGCTTGATCGGCGGTGCAATCGACCCATTCCCAAGCGCCCTGTTGCGCAAACAAAGCGCGCAGCAGCTTGTTGGTCATCGCGTGGCCCGCGCGGTTGCCCACGTAGCGGCCAAGGATCGGTGCGCCTGCCAAAGCCAAATCGCCAACGGCATCGAGCATCTTGTGACGCACGGCTTCATCGGCATGGCGCAAGCCACCCGGCGAAAGCACGCGCGCGCCCGAAACCACCACGGCGTTCTCGTAAGTGCCCCCCAGAGCGAGGCCGTTCGCGCGCATCATTTCGACATCCGCCTCACGGCAGAAGGTGCGGCTATCCATCAACTCGCGCACAAACGCGCCATTCGAAAGCACGAGGCTCTTTTCCTGATGGCCGATCGCCGCATCGACGAAATCAATGGTGAATTCCATCTCCATTGTCGCCGCAGGTTCCAGCCGTGCGACGGCCTCGCCCTCAGCGAATTCAACGGTCTCCAAGATCCGGATCGCCCGCAGAGGCGCGCCCAGATTACGGATGCCCGCCTCCAGGATCCCTTCAACGAAGGGGGCGGCAGACCCGTCAAGGATCGGCACTTCCGGCCCGTCGATCTCGATCAGAGCGTTGTGAACGCCCGTGCCAACCAGCGCGGCCATCACATGTTCAATCGTCGAAACAGAGGCACCGTTCGATTCAATCAGCGTGCAGAGCTTGGACGGCGTCACCGTATCCCAGCGCGCTGGGATCTCGACGCCGGAAGTGCCAAAGCTGGCCAGATCGGTCCGCAGGAACACAATCCCACGGCCCGCTGGCGCGGAGCGAATGGTCATTTCAACGGGCGCGCCCGAGTGCAGGCCGACGCCGTGGAAGGTTGCGGATGTGGCGATCGTGGTTTGCACCTTGTGCCTCTTTTCTTTGGACGCCTCAAAGCGCCTCTCACTTAGCGGGGCCGCATTTGCGGCGAAACTTATACAGGGGGTCAACCCTGCGGGCTCTGCGGCGGTTCCCCTAGGGATCTGGCTCCAAGCCTTCGCCGCAACGCGGCACTGACAAGATTCGTCTTGGGCAGTCGCGTTGATACTCATTTAGGAGCCTCCCCCCCGCATCACAATTCACACATTGTAACGGGCTGAAACAAAGCGGCTCACTGGGGGCGAAAACCCGCCAGAGACAACACAACACCCTGATAAATAACAAAAAGGGCCGGTGAAACCCGGCCCTTTTGTAGAAATTATGTGAACGAATTAATTCGCTTGGCGACGCAGGAAGGCCGGAATTTCGATCCGGTCCTGATCCGACTGGCCCTCTTGCTCGTCGTCATAAACCTGCGGCTGCGGTGCAGGTGCAGCATTTTGCGGGCGGCCCATATAGGCTTGGCGCTCAGGCTGACGGGCAGGCTCTTGCTGCGGTTCCGGCTCAGAATGGCCCGTCATACGGTTGATCAGCGTGTTCAGACCGAAACGGCTTTTCTCTGGCTGCGGCGCGCGCGGCGCCGCGACAGGTGCCGGACGTGCCGCGCTCATCTGCGGCTGCCCATAATGCGGCTGGGCCTGCTGCGGTTGTGCGTATTGCGGCTGGGCTTGAGGCGCGGCGGATTGTTGCGGCGCATAGTGCTGCGGGGCCGCTTGGCGGGGCTGTTGTGGCTGCGAAGGGGCTTTGACAACAGCAGCCTGCAGACGGGCCAGAGCTTCCGGCGAAGGGGTTCCCGGTGCGCGCGGACGCGGCGCGACGAAAGCGGTCGCATCCTCTTCCACATGCAGGTTCTCTGGCTGCGCGGGGCGCGTCGCGTAAGCGGGCGGCGGCAGCGCATCATCGGCCGCATCGTCAAACATCATGCGCTCTTGCTGCGCGGCGGGGCTCGCCTGTGCGGGGGCCTGTGCGACGGAAACTGTCAGCGCAGGCTTGCTCGCAGGCGCAGCCTCTGCCTCGGTTTGCGCGGTTTGCAGCGGCTCTGCCAGACGGCGGCGCGCAACAGGAACCTCTGTCGATGCGGGGGCCGCGTCGATGCCAGTCGCCACAACAGAAACGCGGATCATGCCGCCGAGCGACGGATCCATCGTCGAACCGACGATGATATTCGCATCCGGATCGACCTCTTCGCGGATCCGGTTGGCCGCTTCGTCCAGTTCGAACAGCGTCAGATCGTCGCCACCGGTGATGTTGATGAGAACACCCTTCGCGCCGCGCAGCGAAATCTCGTCGAGCAGCGGGTTGGCGATGGCCTTCTCGGCAGCTTGGATCGCGCGATCCTCGCCCGAGGCCTCGCCCGTGCCCATCATTGCTTTGCCCATCTCATCCATCACCGCGCGCACGTCGGCAAAGTCGAGGTTGATCAGGCCCGGACGGACCATCAGATCGGTCACCCCTTTAACACCCTGATAAAGCACGTCATCGGCCAAAGCGAAGGCTTCGGTGAAGGTGGTTTTTTCATTCGCGAGGCGGAACAGGTTCTGGTTCGGAATGATGATCAGCGTGTCGACGACCTTTTGCAGGGCTTCAACGCCCTCCTCGGCCTGACGCATCCGCTTGGCACCCTCAAACTGGAACGGCTTGGTGACAACGCCGACCGTGAGAACACCCAACTCCCGCGCAGCCTGCGCAATGATCGGGGCCGCGCCTGTGCCGGTGCCGCCGCCCATACCGGCCGTGATGAAGCACATATGCGCGCCTGCGAGGTGATCGACGATCTCCTCAATGGTTTCTTCCGCAGCGGCGGCACCCACGGAGGGGCGAGCGCCCGCGCCGAGGCCTTCGGTGACCCGAACACCCATCTGGACGCGCGCGGTGGATTTCGATTGTTGCAACGCTTGCGCATCGGTATTCGCAACGACGAATTCAACGCCCTCAAGCTGCTTCTCGATCATATTATTGACCGCGTTACCGCCAGCGCCACCCACACCGAAAACGGTGATCCGCGGCTTGAGCTCTTCGCGTTCCGACATCATCAGATTGAGTGCCATTGGTTTCCGCCTGTTTATTGTGATCGGCCTTTTCGACCGAATTCCCCGAAATTCATTAGATTCTACCTGCGTTCGGCAGAAACGTCACCTAAAAAACACAGTTGAACAACAAAATATAGCGCGAAACGCCAACCTTTCGGCGGCATTTCGCGCAAGGCGCTGAATGTGGTGGTTTATGAGGTCGGTAGGCTTACCCGTTGTCGTCTCTCACCAGTTATTGCGGAACCAGCGGAAGGCGCGGCGGAACGGATGCACGGCGGAATGATCGAGCGGGATCTCGAAATCCCACCATTCATCCTGCGGATTCGCCGCGAAGAGCGACAGCCCCACCGCCGAGGAGAAGCCCGGCCCCGTCGCCGCTTGCGGCAGGCCTTGAACGCGCAGCGGACGACCCAGACGCACATTCTGCCCCAAGATCTTCGCCGCCAACCCGTCCAAGCCCGGGATTTGGCTCGCGCCGCCAGTTAGCACAATCTGGCGCGAGGGCAAATGCTCGAACCCTGCCCCGTCCAGCACGGCGCGGACTTCTTCCAAGATCTCCTCGACGCGCGGACGCATGATGCCGATCAGCTCGGTGCGCGAAACGGTGCGGCGGTCCTTTTCCCAATCGCCGGAATTGCCCTCAAGCTCGATCCGCTCGCGGTCATCCATCCCCGTGGCATAAACGCCGCCGTGGAAGGTTTTGATCCGCTCGGCCACAGCCATCGGCACTTGCAGCCCCGCCGCGATATCACGGGTGACATTATCGCCGCCCAAACGCACGGAATCCGCGAAGATCATATGTTTCTTCATGAAAATCGAAACGCCCGTCGCCCCGCCCCCCATATCGATGCAGGCCGATCCCAGCTCTTGCTCGTCCTCGACCAGCGAGGAGATGCCCGAGACATAGGCCGCAGAGGCGATGCCCGCGAGTTCGAGATCGCAGCGCCGGATGCAGTAGATCAGGTTTTGCACGGCTGCCGAATTGATCGTCAGCAGGTGCAAATCGACCGCGAGGTTATGCCCCACATGGCCGCGCGGATCGGAAAGCCCCGTGCGATGATCCAGCGCGAAGTTGACCGGCTGCGCGTGCAGAACCTCGCGCCCCTCGCCGTAATCAGGGACGTCGCAATTGGCGAGCACGCGGCCCACATCCTGCTCATCGACCTGACCGTCAATCTCGGCCTCGCCCACCAGCCCGTAGGAGCGTGGCTCTGCGCCCGCAAAGCAGGCAATCACATGATCGACACGGGTATTGGCCATTTTCTGCGCCGCTTGCACCGCAGTGCGGATCGCCCGCTCGGTCTCGGCCATCGCATCAATCTCGCCAAAGCGCACCCCGCGCGAGCGGGTGGTCGCAGCGCCGATCACGCGGAACGCCGATTGGCCTGAGAGCGCGGCGTTGCCGTCTGCCAGCCCCTCGCCCTCGAAGCGCAGCACGAGGCAGGCGATTTTCGAGGTGCCCACATCCAGGATCGCGATCACGCCACGCTGAAGTGCCGCGCGCCGCATGTTGCGCATAACCCGTTGGGATTGGTACAGATCGGTCATTTCTTAACCCTCGTCTCAGCGCCTTTGATCGTTTGGAAGGCCTCCAATGCGGCCTCCGAAAGCCGGATCGTCGGGCGGTCTTGGTTGCGCAAATCAAGATGTGTAAAATCGCGGTCCATCAAATCTTCGGCCGCATCAATCGCGAGTAGGCGCTCGACAGCAAGCACCGGATTATCCTGCGGCAGCATGATCCGTTGCCCGCGATCCAGCACGATATCCCAGCGCCGCTCGCCCACCCGCACAACCCCGCGCGCACGCGGCAGGATCGGGGTTGCAGCAGCGAGAATATCGAGCGCCTCGGGCACGTATTTCTCCGCGCCACGCCCCGCGATCAGCGGCAGATCGGGCCGTGCACCACGATCCAACAGCGTCGCGACACGGTGCCCCTCGGCATCCAGCATCTCAATTCCGGTCTGGTGCCGCCACAAAATCGCGGGCACGCGCTCGGTCACGTTCACATCCAGCGTCCCGCCATCGCGGATCACCAACCGTGCCTCCGCAACAGCATCCAACCGCGTGATCAGATCGTGCATCGCTTCCAGATCAATCTGGAATGACGAGGCAGGCAGTTTCACCGGCATCATCGTGCGGATCGCGGCATCGACCTCAGGGCTCGCGCCCTCAATTTTCAGCATCGAGACCATGAATTCGGGGCGCTCTTGCACCGAGCGCACGATCTCGTCGTAGCGCTCCACCAAATCGGCGCGACGGCCGTCATCGCCAAGCCAGAGGCCAAGCCCCAGCACGACACCAAAGACCGGCACACCAACACGGGTGAACCCGCGGAACAGCGGCGTGAGCCAGAGCCGCTGGAGGCGATACGCCATCCGCGACGGCGCGGGATCGCGCTTTACATGATGCGGCGCGGCGGCCTGCGCCGTGGGGCGCGCGATAACCTGAGGGGCTGCGCGGTTGGCACTCGCCCGCGCAGCCTTTTCGGCCTGTTTTTGCGCCCGACCTGCGGCCTTCATCGCCGTTTTCTGCGCCTGATAGGCGGCTTTCTCGGCCTTCGCCTCGGCGCGGCGGCTCATTGGAGGGCTGCCCACTGGGGGCCTGCCCATTTGGGGCTTGCCGACAGCGGGCTGAGGGCGCGCGGCCTGATACTGCGGCGCAGGGGCCTGTATCCCGCCACGCGGAGGCGCGCTAAAGCCTTTGGCCGCCACGGGGGCTGCCATTGGTGCAGGGGCATAGTCCGGCACGTATTGGGGCCGATGCTGGATCGGCGCGCCAAAGGCATCAAACCCATCCTGCGCGTCGTAATAATCGCGCGGGTCAGCCTCACCCTGCGCCTCGGCATAGCCGTGATACCCGTCGTCCTCCTGCGGTGCCTGATAGCCCTGCGGATCATAGCCTTGCGGATCGAACTCTTGCGGATCATAGCCCTGAGGGTCGTAGCCCTGCGGCGCAGGGGCAAAGCCCGCCTGCGGCATCGCAGGCTGCTCGGGGCGATAGGCGCGCATCATCGGCTCTTGGCGCGGGGCACCCTTGCCCCGCCCGAACTCGGGTGCGCGACAGATCTGAGCGCCACACACCAAGCCGCCGATGATCCGGGAACCCCAAATCATGCGTGCCACCCGAAGGGCTGCATCAATTCTGTGAAGTGAGCCACCGTGAGAGCCGCGCTACCGCGCATCGTGATCTTGCAACCAGAGGAAACCCCCATGCCGCAAAAAGCTACCGCACTCCGGTGGGACATCCTGCTCGACATACCCGCCACTTTCGCCTGTGCCCACGTTGGGGCGTTGTCCCCGTTTGTCGGGGCCGTTTCTCTGTTTCATGACGGGATTTCCCGCCGATCAGAGATATTTCCCTGTTTGTCAGGGTCTTATCGGGCGCAGCTCGTAAAATTCGAGCCTTGCCAATTCGTAAGCACGCGGGCCGTTTGGCACCAAAATGGGATTAAAACTCACCTACGCGCTTGATTTCCCATACTAACGAAATTCCTTGCGTCTGCAAAACCTTTTTACGCACTTCCTCGCCGAGACCCTCAAGATCTTGTGCCGAGGCCCCACCAGTATTGATCAGGAAGTTGGAATGCATCTCCGACATCTGCGCCCCGCCCTGCCGAGCGCCGCGCATTCCGGCGTTGTCGATGACCTTCCACGCCTTGAGATCATGCACATCATCCGCCTGCCCCGTGGAGGAAAAGCCAGCCGGATTGCGGAAGGTGGAGCCTGCGGAGCGCTCCTTCGTGGGCTGGCTCGCATCGCGCTTAGCAAGTTGATCCAGCATTCGCGCCTCTAAAGCTTCGGGATCGCCCGAGGCGCCTTCCAGCACCGCCGCCGTCAAAACCCAGCCCTCGGGCAAGGACGATTGCCGATAGCCAAACGCCAGATCTTGTGCGGGGATCACAACCGCCTCACCCTCGCGGGTCACCGCATGGGCCTCGATCAGGTGATCAGCCACGTAAGATCCGTAGCAGCCCGCGTTCATCCGCATCGCGCCGCCGATTGCGCCGGGAATGGTGCGCAGGAAGGTCAGATCGACCCCCGCCTGTGCCGCTTTACGCGCGACATGCGCATCCAGCGCCGCCGCCCCCGCGATCACACGGTTGCCCTCGATCTCGATGCCGTTGAACCCGCGCCCCAGACGGATCACCACCGCCCGAATGCCGCCATCCCGCACGATCAGATTGGAGCCAACGCCGATCGGAAAGACAGGGATCTCCTGCGGCAATGCCTTCAGGAACGCCTGCAAGTCCTCAAGATCTGCGGGCTGGAACAGGTAATCCGCAGGGCCGCCCACGCGCAACCATGTCAGATCGGCCAGCGGACGGGCGGGCGTCAAAGCGCCGCGCGGGGTGTAACGGGAGAGGGTCTGGGAAAGCTCGATCATGCGCCAGTGAGTAGCGCCAGATCGGCAACGGGGCAAGCCCCTCCCCTGCGTTGCTCACGGCCTCGGGAGGCGGAAGGATCCCCCACTTGCCTCAGCCCAAAGGCAAGGATCAGGCTGCCTGATCGGAGAGCGTCGAAAACGCATCTGCTTCTGCATCAAATGTGAGCGGCTTTCCGTGTTTCTCATGCCGCGCGAAGAGCTTTGCCAGCCGCGCCGATTGGAAAATCTGCCGCGCGGGCGGGGTAGCTTCGGTGAGCACCCCCGGGAACAGCGCCTCCAACTCCTCCACGGCCTCCGGCCCCATGGCCTGCACCGCTTGCGGCCCCGTGAGCAAAGTCTCGCTTTGGCAGCCTTCCGCGAAAATGATCTCGTGGCGTTCGGTCAGCAGGTGGAAATAGGTCACCAACCGCGGCGTGGCACTCTCTTGCACACCATCGAGCGCGGTGAGTTTGATCGCAGGCGTCAACACCTCTTGCGCGCCCACCATCCGCTCCGCGATTTTCGATTGCAGCAACATCCGGTGCTGCCGCGACACATAGAGATCGCGCTTGGGACGTCCCTCGCCCAAAGCGCCACGCGCGATACGAATGGGGGCAAGTTTTCCCTGCGCCATCACCGAACTCGCTCCGATCCAGCGGATCGGCTGCAAGCCGTTGTCACGGGTCTGGACAAGATCCCCCGCAAGAAGATCCTCAATCGGGCGCTCGCCTTGATCGGTGAGGATCATCGTCCCGCGCAGATAGCAGGTCACCGCATTCCACGCCTGACGATCCCCCGTCAACCCGCTGTAGCTATCGCCCTCCAAGCTATTGAGCGTCAGCGACCGGATGCCTTTCGCCTCCATCGCGGTCTGATCGGTATTGGCAGAGAACTCTGGCACCCAATAGGTATTGCCATTGGTATCTTGCGCGATCACAGCGGTAATATTCGCCGTGGTGCCGTCGATATAGGTGATGGTCGCGTTGAAGATCACCGAGGAATCGAAGACTTGATTGGCCCCGCCATTGATCCGGAAATACTCGTTTGGTGAGTTGTCTTGATCATAGGCGGTGTTGGTTCCCCCAGTATAGCCCCAGGTTCCGGGCGAAAAGGTGGCCGCACTGTTGAGCAGAGCATCGCCCTCGCCGCCAAACGTCATCCCCACGAGCGCGCCGGCGTTTTCGGCAACGGTATTGCCCTCAAGTGTGTCCATATCGGCAAGCTTGCCGAGCGAGAAAACCGTGAAGGTCGTTGCCATGGGAGGCCTCCAGCCTTGGATAAGCGCATCGCACCCGCGCGATCCGGCGGATCAAACGCAAGACGCGCGCAAGAACTTATTAACCAAGTAAGTAGAGGCGGAATTTGGTCTCAATTTGTTTCAAATGAGACAGAGTGTGAAAAATGCAGCGCGAGATACAACCTATAGTGGTTTCCCACCCGCAGTCGTGAAGACCACGGGCCGGAAAGCGCGCGTTACTCAGCGCGTTCTTGGCGCAGTTTGCGGAACAAATGCATCGCCGGATAGCGCAGCACAGAGATCCCGCCCGCGAGGCACAAAAGCCCCAAAAGCGGCCCGTGATCCAGCGTGACCCAACCGATCAACGGCACGCCGCTGATGATCAATGCCCATGCCCCGCGCCAATGAAACCGTCGCGGAGCGAAAGCAATTACGGTCGCGCAAAGCGCCCATAGGCAAGCGGTGATGAGTGAGTACGTCATAGCGGGCTCCAGTCTTTCGAGAGGAAAATATGAAAGGCAAAACAGCACGGACATAAGGCGGGGTAGTAAACACCGACATAGTCTCGGCGACCACATAGCTGCGGGATCGCTGAGAATATGCGAGATGCCGCGCTCAGGCGGCCCTCAATTCTGATGGAGGCAGGCGAAAGGCCCTGCCAGTTAACCCTTGGCCAAGCGCGCTGGCAAACCATGCGCCCAAACTGAAATCGTCCCCGCGCCGAGGCAGACAACCATATCGCCCTCGCGCGCTTGCTCGCGCACCAAACGCGCCAGATCCTCCTCGTTGAGGACGGCCCGCGCGTAGCGGTGGCCGTGGCGTAGCAGGCCCGCGACCAGATCATCGCGCGAGGCGCCCGCAATCGGATCTTCGCCCGCCGCATAGACTTCCGCGATTCCGACAACATCGGCATCATTGAAGCAGGTGCAGAAATCCTCGAACAACGATTGCAGGCGCGAATAGCGATGCGGCTGATGCACCGCGATCACCCGCGCGCCCGGCGTGCCAGAGGTCGCTTGCCGCGCGGCTTTGAGCACGGCCGCAATCTCGACAGGGTGGTGCCCGTAGTCATCAATGATCGTGACGCCGTTGACTTCAGCGACTTTGGTGAAGCGCCGATTGACCCCGCCAAACCCCGCCAGCGCGGCTTTGATTTCTTCCATCTTCATACCCAGATGGCGGGCAACTGCCACAGCCGACAGCGCGTTGGAGACGTTGTGATCCCCCGGCATCGGCAACGAGCATCCCTCGATGACAGCGCCCTCGCCCTCGCCTTGCAGCGCGATATCGAAATGCGCGACGCCCGCCTTATAGGTCAGGTTCACGGCGCGCACATCGGCCTGCGGGTTGAAGCCGAACGTGACCACGCGGCGATCCGTGATCTTGCCCACCAGTGCTTGAACCTCGGGGTGATCGGTGCAGCAGACGGCCAGACCGTAGAACGGAATATTGGAGACGAAATCATAGAACCCTTTGCGCAGCGCATCGAAGCTGCCCCAGTGCTCCATATGCTCGGGGTCGATATTGGTGACGATCGCGATGGTCGCGGGCAGGCGGTTGAACGAGCCATCGGACTCATCCGCCTCCACCACCATCCATTCGCCCGCCCCTGCCCGCGCATTCGAGCCATAGGCGTGGATCACCCCGCCATTGATCACGGTCGGGTCAAAATTACCCTTGTCGAGCAGCGTCGCCACCATCGTCGTGGTCGTGGTTTTACCATGCGTCCCCGCGACCGCGATATTGGAGCGCAGACGCATTAGCTCGGCCAGCATCTCCGCACGGCGCACGACAGGAAGGCCAAGGCGGCGCGCCTCTTCCAACTCGGGATTGCCCGGTTTGATCGCGGTGGAAATCACCACAACCGCCGCCGACCCGATGTTCTCGGCGCGCTGGCCCTCAAACACTGTCGCGCCCAGCGACACCAGACGATCGGTGATCTTCGAGGCTTTCGCGTCAGATCCCTGCACCGTGAAGCCCTGTGTCATCAGCACTTCCGCGATGCCCGACATGCCGATGCCGCCAATACCGATAAAATGGATGGGGCCCAGCTCTCCGGGAAGTTTCGTCGCGGCGTTCATTTTTGGTTCCTTGCAAGGTCTTCTACACAATCGCACAGGCGCTCGGTCGCATCGGGGCGACCGCAGCCCATCGCGGCGGTGGCCATTTGCAATGCCCCGCGCGGATTGTCCAGTATGAGGGAAATTTGATCGGCCAAGCTTTGCGCGCTCAAGGCGCTCTCGGGGATCAGGATTGCAGCCCCCGCGCCCACCAGCCCGCGCGCATTGGCGGTTTGATGGTCGCCGGTGGCGGCGGCATAGGGAATAAGGATCGCGGGCCGACCGATCACGGAGATATCGGCCACGGAGGAGGCCCCCGAGCGCGAAATCACCAATTGGCATTCCGACAGGCGGCGCGGCACATCCGCGAAGAACGGCTCCACCTCCGCCGAAATTCCGGCCTCTTCATAGGACGCGACGACGCGGGCATGATCTTCACCGCGCGCCTGATGCGCGATCCTGAGCAGCGGCTTGAGCGCCTCGGAAAGGCTGGCCAGCGCTGCGGGCACAATGTCGGACAGGATCCGCGCGCCCTGCGAGCCGCCGATCACCAGAACCGACATCGGATAATCGCCGGGCACGATATAGGGCGCAGCCGCACGCGACAGCACCGAGCCGCGCACCGGATTGCCCGTGTGGATGCCCTCGACGCCCGCAGGCAGATCAGTCGGCCATGTGCCGCAGGCGATGGTATCGACACGGCGCGCGAAGAGTTTGTTCACCCGCCCCATCACGCCGTTTTGCTCATGGATCGCGCGCGGGATCCGCAAGGCCCAAGCCGCACTCAGCGCGGGGATCGTCGGGTAGCCGCCAAAGCCGATCACGACCTTCGGCCGATCCGCCAGATTGCGCGCGCAAGCCGTGAGGACGCCGCCCAAAATGCTGAAGGGCGTCAGCAGTTTTGCCAGCACCCCGCCCCGCGCGAAGGTCGCGGAGGAGACCTCTTCGATCTGCACCGCATCGGGGAAAGCACCCGCATAGCGCGCCCCGCGCTTATCGGTGGAGAGCTTCACGCGCCAGCCCTTGGCGATCATCGCCTCCGCCAAGGCCTGCGCGGGGAACATATGCCCGCCCGTCCCGCCTGCCGCGATCAGCAGCAGCGGGGCCTTGGGCGCAGAGGGGGCCATTAGCGGCCCCTCCGGTAGATATCATGCAACTGGTGCTGCGGACGGGTGCGCGTCAGCGCGAGCAGCATCCCCACCGCGATCCCCGAGGCGATCACCGAGGAGCCGCCATAGGAGACGAAGGGAAGCGTCATCCCTTTCGCGGGCAAAAGCCGTACCGCAACCCCCATATTGATCAGCGCCTGCACGCCAAAGGCGCAGGCCAAGCCCGATCCCGCCAAGCGGGTGAAGTGATCGCGCTCCGACATCAGCCGCGAGAGCGACCGCACGACGACGGTGGTGTAAAGCGCGATGATGATCAGCACGAGGATCAACCCGTATTCTTCCGCCGCAACCGCGATGATGAAATCGGTATGTGCATCGGGCAGCGACCATTTCACCGTGCCCTCGCCCACGCCAACCCCGAAGAACCCGCCCTCTTGGATCGCGTTCGTCGCATAGCCAATCTGGGTGCGCGGATCAATCTCGGTGGAGAGGAAGCCGTTGATCCGGCGCGCAAAGTGCTCGGACATATTATAGGAGAAGACCCCCGCCGAGACGACAAGCCCGACGATGATCGACAAGAGCGTGAACGGCGCACCGGCCACAAAATACATCACACCCCAAGAAAACAGCACCAAGGAGGCCTGCCCGAAATCGGGCTGCAGCGCGAGCATCAGGCTGACGACGAGCACAACGATAAAGGAATAGAGCTTCCCCGGAGGGCCAGCGACCTCATAGGAGGAGGCCATCAACCATGCCGCGAAGACGACGAAACCGGGCTTGAGGAATTCCGAGGGCTGCACCGAGGCAAAGCCGAGCGAGAACCAGCGCACCGCGCCCTTGCCGAAATCGGTGCCAAAGAACGGCAAGAGCACAATCGCCACGAACCCGAGCGCGAAGCCAACGGTGCCGAAACGCCGGATCTGGTTCGGCGGCATCATCGAGACGCCGATCATCACCGCAATCGCCAAGACCCCAAAGAACGCCTGCCGCGTGACATAATAGAACGGGGCCAGCCCGTTTTTCTCCGCCAAAGGCACAGAGGCCGCGAGCCCCAAAAGGAGCCCGACGCCAAAAAGCCCAAGCACGCAAGAGAGCGACCATTTGTCGATCGTGCGCCACCATTTGGGAAGAACTGGTTCACTGGCCCGAACGGGCGCAGTGCCGAAAACCATCTCTGTCATGGTCTACCGCCGTTTGATACTGCCTCGAAAACGCCCATTTGCTGGGTCTAAGGGCAAGTGTAACCAAAATACCGACTATACGCTAGAGATAGTTTTCGCACGCATCACGTGTCATGCATCTTGCGCAAAGCCTTGCCATAAGAGCCGAATGGCTAAGGGCCTCCGCCCCCACACACGACCGTCAATTTGAGAGATTTCATGCCTGCCGCATCGCTGTTCGAGATCTTTGCCGCCTTCTTCAAACTCGGGCTGACGAGCTTTGGCGGGCCTGCCGCGCATATCGGGTACTTCCGCCGCGCCTTCGTGACGGATCGCGGCTGGCTGACAGAGGCGGAGTTCGCGGAGCGGCTCGCACTGTGCCAATTTGCCCCCGGCCCCGCCAGCTCGCAGTTAGGCTTTCTGATCGGGCTATCTCGCGGCGGCGCGGGCGGGGCCCTCATGGCCTTCTTCGGCTTTACTTTGCCGTCCTTCGTATTGATGACCCTCGCGGGCGTCTGGGCACTCACCTACGGGGTGGCTGAGGCGGGCGCGCTGGGCGGTGTGATCGCAGGGCTAAAACTGGTCGCCTTTGCGGTGGTCGCGCAAGCAATCTGGGGGATGGGGCAAGCGCTCTGCCCCGATGGGGCGCGGCGCAGTATGGCCGCACTCGCGGCACTGGCGTTGATCTGGGTCGCCGCCCCGATCCTGCAGGCTGGGGTGATCGCGGCGGGCGCAGGGGTCGGGGCGTTCCTGATAGCCCGCACGCCTGCGCCCGAGGCGCGAACCTCGCCGCCGCGCCGCGCGTGGGGCCTGCTTACCGCAATGATACTCCTCATGCTCGCGCTCATCGCCCTGCCATTTGCCCGCCCCTATCTGCAAGCGGGCGCGTTGGTGTTTGGCGGCGGGCATGTGGTGCTGCCGCTTCTTGATGGCGTCTTGGATGGCCACATCGAGCCTGCTGGCTTTCTGGCGGGGTATGGCTTGGCGCAAGCCATGCCCGGCCCGCTGTTCACCTTCGCAAGCTATCTCGGCGCGCTGCAAGACGGCGTTGCGGGCGCGTTGATCGCCACAGTCGCGATTTTTGTGACCGGCTTTGCCCTCGTCTTGGTCGCGCTGCCACTGTGGGGCAGGATCGCCACACGCCCAATGGCGCGCGGTGCGGTGGCGGGGGCGAATGCGGCAGTGGTGGGGGTGTTGCTCGCGACATGGCTCACCGCGCTGGTGCCTGTTGCGTTCATGGATTTGCGCCACGGGTTGATTGGCGCGGCGCTGCTTGCGCTGGCCTTCACCCCGCGCGTGCCGCCCTTCGCGATAGTGCTCGCAGGCGGAATTGCGGGCGCGGCGCTCCTCTAACGCCCCGCGCCAAAGGGCTTATGCGGGCTCAGCCTCTGCCACGCCAAGCACCAGATCGGTGAAATGATCACCGCGCTTCTCGAAGTTCGGGTATTGATCAAAAGACGCCGCCGCAGGGGCCAGCAAAACGGTATCGCCCGCCTCGGCCTCCGCCTTGGCCCGCGCCACCGCGACCTCCATCGTCTCGCAGATCTCCAGCGGTAGATCGCCCAGCTCCAGCGCGAAATCCCGCGCGGAATGGCCAATGAGATAGGCTTTCTTAACCGATCCGAGATGCGGCAACAGCCCGCCTAGCCCGCCATCCTTACCCAAGCCGCCCGCAATCCAGCGGATATTCTTGAACGCCTGCAAGGCCTTTGCCGCCGAATCCACATTGGTCGCCTTGCTGTCATTCACAAAGCGCACGCCACCCACCTCTGCCACAGTCTGCGAGCGGTGCGGCAGGCCTTTGAACGTGTGGAACGCCGCCTCGATCACCCGTGGCGCGATGCCCAGAGCGCGGCAGGCCGCATAGGCGGCGCAGGCGTTTTGGTGGTTATGCGCGCCGGGCAGGCCCGCAATCTCGCGCAGATCAATGGAGGCCAATTGCTTGCCCTTGCGCCATTCGGTCAGGAAGCCCTTGCGCGCAAAGACAGACCAGCCGTAATCGCCGAGCTTCTGCCCCGACGAGACCCGGATCACCCGATCATCCTCGCGCCCCGTGGCGATCTGGTTCGCGAGATAGACGCCCTCGGCCTCATCCACGCCGATCACCGCACGGTCCGGCCCGCCTTCCGCGAACAAGCGGCGCTTGGCGGCGAAATAGCCCCCCATCCCGCCGTGCCGATCCAGATGATCGGGCGAGAGATTGGTGAACACGGCAATATCTGGCGTCAGCGCGCGGGCGAGATCGGTCTGGTAGGAGGACAGCTCCAGCACCACCACCTCGCCATCCACCGCAGGCTCGATATCGAGCACCCCGCGGCCGATATTCCCTGCCATCTGGGTCGGGCGCTGGACATGCTCCAAGATATGATGGATCAGCGCGGTCGTTGTCGATTTGCCGTTCGAGCCCGTCACTGCAATCGTGCGCGGCGTCACATCGAACGCGTCCCAATCCTGCGTCGCCCAAGAGCGGAAAAACAGGCCGATGTCGTTATCGACAGGCACGCCCGCCGCCATCGCAGCCGCGATGATCTTATTGGGCGCGGGGTAAAGATGCGGGATGCCGGGCGAGGTGACCAGCAGGCTGACCCCCTCAAACGCACCGTGTTTGGAGAGATCGACACAAGCATAGCCAAGCGCCTCGGCTTTCTCGCGGCTCTCCACGCTGTCATCCCACAATAAAGGCTCCGCCCCGCCTGCCTTCAACGCAGCCGCCGTGGCGAGCCCCGAGCGCCCGAGGCCCAGAACGGCGATTTTCTGGCCTTCATAGCCTTGGACTGGGATCATGTTGCGGCCTCGTTTTTCACTGTGGAACCTGTGGCAAACCTATCGGCGGGGGTTTCACACCCCCCCACCCCCGTGGGATATTTGAAGCAACCAGAAGAGGGAAGATCTATTTCGGGATCAGAGCGGCGATCTCTTCCGCATGGGCCTGTAGTGCTGCGCTGCCTTTGGGGGTCAGTTGGTAGATCCCGCGCGCGACACGCTCGAACCAACCGTAGTGATCGGCCTGCAGGATCGCCGCCGCGCGCGGGGTTTGCATTGCCGCCGCGATCATCTTTGGCGCGGCCTGGCCTTGCGTGCCCAGATAGGCCGCGCAGCGCAGCGCATCTTGGCGGTAGGCCGTCATCCGCTGCGTGCCTGTTGTGCCGCCAACATTCGGATCGCCTACGCGGCGCTCGAATTCGCGGAGCAGACGCGTCGCGCGTTTGGTGTTTTTGCGCGGCGTGTAATCATCGGGGTCGAGATGCGCCTCGACACTGTTTTTAGCAACATTGACCGCCAGCAGGCCGAGCCCGAGGCGGCGGCAGAGGCGCGTGATGTCCTTATAGCGCAGCTTCCAGCCTTTCTCCGAGGAGACAGGCACCGCAATATAGACCGCATCACAGAGGGTTTGCCGCTCGATCCCTTGGAAAATCAGCGCCAGCGAAAAGCTGGTTTTCAACTCGACGATCACGGGCGGCTCCTCGCCGCGCAGCGCCATCACATCGCAAGCCCCGATCTCGGCTTTCACCGTGTAGCCTTGGGCCTCGAGGTAGGTTTTGATCGGGGGGTAGAGGTCGGCCTCGCGCATCGAGCCTCCGTTTAGGGATCATCTGTGGCTCAGGGATAGGCGCGCAAGCGCGTCTGCGCAAGCATGGCCGCATGGCGCGGCGATGCTCTCCCATCCTCATAAACGTTTTCCTTGATTTTCATCACAGCCTGAGGGAGATTTTAGACATTAGATATCTGCCTTTTTACAAAACCAATTTTCCGCAATTTTTTCGAGACTCTCTCATTGACCCGACATTTGCCCCCTCCCGATATCGGCACTGTCCCGGGCCGCTCTCCCGAAGCGGCCTTCGATGCGGTGCGCGCCTGTGCCAAGCGGTCTGGCGGCTTTTACTATGATCTTCCCGATCATCTCGTCGTCTATCTCCCGCAGGGAGAGACGCCGCGTGCGCAGCAAAGGCTCGTCATCACCTATGACAATCTCGCCTCGCGGCGTGAATTGACGCGGCGTATGCCTTGGGGGCACAGCTTCCTTGAGAAAGAGGGATATGACATTCTCGGCGTGCTGGCGAAACGGAATATCTGGTTTCGCGATCCGCTGCTTTTTGAGCGCCTCGAAGCCCTCTCCGAGAGTGGGTTCTTTGGCGAGTTCGCAGCCGTCTCCGCCTTTGGCTCGTCAATGGGGGGCTACGGGGCGCTGGCGTTCGCCTCGCTTTATCCCGATGCAACCGTGCTTGCCTTTGCCCCGCAAAGCTCGCTCGCGCGCAAGATTCTCCCATTTGAGCGCCGTTACCCCTATGCGCGCAAACAGGGGAACTGGTCGGGCGCCTACCGCGATGCCGCGCAGGGCGCCGCCCATGCGGCACGATCCTACATCCTCTATGATCCCTATGAGAGGGAGGACGCCGCCCACGCCGCACGGCTCGCGGGGCCGCGGGCACAGCTTCTCAGACTGCCGAACCATAGCCATAAACTCCCGCCCGCCCTCAAACAGATGGGGCGGTTGAAGGATGTGGTCCGCGCGGGGCTTACCGGCACGTTAGACACCGATACGTTCTACCAGATGATGCGGGATCGCCGGACGTCCGTCGCCTATCTCGCCGATCTGCTGGAGGCGGCGCGGGCACGCGGGCATTACGAATTGGGGTTACGCGCGGCGCGGGCCGCGTTGAAAGTCGAGGATAATTGGAAACTGCGCAAAGGGTTCAAGGCGTTGCGTATTGCGGCGCAGGCTGAGCGGGCCGCCGCGCGCAAGGCCCGTCAAGCGAGCCAACTGCAGGCTGCGCCCGAGACGGCGGACCTCGCGGTGACAGGCGCGCGGTAGGGCAGCAAAAAGGGGGCCATGGCCCCCTCGTCACAGATACTAGAACCTGAATCCTTACCGGATCTTCAACGTCGCAAGGCCGATCAGCGCGAGGATCAGGGAGATGATCCAGAAGCGGATCACGATCTGCGGCTCGGCCCAGCCCTTCTTCTCGAAATGGTGGTGGATCGGGGCCATCAGGAAGACGCGGCGTCCGGTTTTCTTGAAATAGAGCACTTGGATGATGACCGAGAGTGCTTCCACCACGAACAAGCCGCCGACGATGGCGAGGACGATCTCGTGTTTGGTGCACACGGCAATCGCGCCAAGCGCGCCGCCGAGGGCCAGCGATCCGGTGTCGCCCATGAACACGGCTGCGGGCGGGGCGTTATACCACAAGAACCCAAGACCGCCGCCGATCAGCGCCGCGCAGAAGACGAAGATCTCGCCCGTTCCGGGGACGAAATGCACGCCGAGGTAATCGGTGAAGTCGACGCGGCCAACGATATAGGCGATCGTCCCCAGCGTCCCTGCGGCGATCATCACCGGCATGATGGCAAGCCCGTCGAGCCCGTCCGTCAGGTTCACCGCATTGGCGGCGCCGACGATTACAATCATCGAGAACGGAACGAAGAAGATCCCCATATTGATCAGCGTATTCTTGAAGATCGGTAGCGCGAGTTGGTTCGCGAGATCGGCAGGGTGGAACCAAGCCGCAGCAATCGCAGCAATTGCGGCAAGGAGCAGCCCCAACAGCATTCGCACTTTGGAGGAAACACCTTTTGTGTTTTGCTTGGTGACCTTCGCATAGTCATCGGCAAAACCGATCAACGCGAAGCCGTAGGTCACGCCGAGCACGATCCATACATAGCCATTATCAAGCCGCGCCCAAAGCAGCGTGGAGACCAGAAGCGCCGAGAGGATCAAAAGCCCCCCCATCGTCGGGGTGCCAACTTTTGCGAGGTGGCTCTGCGGGCCGTCATCGCGGATCGGTTGCCCCTTGCCCTGTTTGCGGCGCAGAAGGTCAATCAACGGACGCCCGAACATAAAGCCGAAGATCAGCGCGGTGAAGAACGCCGCGCCAGCCCGAAAGGTGATGTACCTGAAAAGGTTAAAAAAATCGCCCCCGTCGGAGAGCCCAGCCAGCCAATAAAGCATTAATCCGTTCCTATCTTGGCGCCATGCGCCTCCGCCGCGCCCGATTGCCCGAGCTGTCGCAGCGCATCTACGACCTGCCGCGCGCCCGAACAAGCCGCGCCGCGCACCATTACAACATCCCCAGCGTCCAGCAAATGCCGCACACGTTCGGCCAGATCCGGCACCTCTGCGCGCCATTCACCGCGCTTGGGATCGCGCAGGGCTTGCCAAAGTGCAAGACCTCCTGCGCCGAAAATATGCAGCTTATCAATCCGCGCAAGCACAGGGTGGCTTGCCAGCCCCAGTGGCAGCGGTTCATCGCCACCGATGATCGCAATCCGCCGACCGCGCCGCAAACGCCCGACCCCGTCGCGCGGGCGCGCCGCCGCAAGTGTCGCGAGGTCCGAGGCCATCGCTGGCAAGCTCTCGTTATGTTCCGCCGTCACATCGAAGAGGTCGAAGGATGCGCTCGAATCCACAATATCCATAAAGATCCGGTCGCGCGCGCCCTGCCCCTCTGGTGGCTCCCATTGCCCCAGATCCAGCACCGCCAGCGCGAGATCGGCCCCGCAAAGCCGTGCCAAAGCCAAAACGCCAAGCGCGATCAGCCCGATTTGCGGCGCGGGATGGCGGACCTTCATCAAGAAGCGCTCGCCTCCCGCTGCCGCCTCGATGATTGTCACATCCTGCGCAAGACGGGTGGAGAGTAACTCGGGATCGCAGCCCAAAGCACTGCCGTAGCGGATCGTGCCTTCTGGATAGGGCAGTGTTTGCACCACCGATTCCACGCAAGGGGCCACCGCGCGGGTCGCGCAGGCGGCCAGTTCCGAGGCCTGATCACCGGGCGCCGCCGTAAGAAACATCAGATCCGGTGCGAGCAAGCGCGCGAGGGGCAGAAGGTCATCAGGATCATCGGGATCCAGCTCCACCACCAGCACACCTTTGAGCGCCCCGAGATGCGCGAGACGCAGGGCGAGGCCCCGCAAACTCGTGGCCTCGATGGTCTCCACATGCGCCACGCAGGGCGTCAGCATTTTGCACAGCATCGACAGCGCCGTGGATTTCCCCAAGCTTCCGCCAATCGCCACGACCTGCGCGGACATGCTCTTGCGGGAGAGTTTCGCGAGGCCGCAGAGCGCCGATTTCAGATCGCTCACAAGAAGGAACGGATCCGCCTCGCTGCAATCCTCGGGGATCTGCACGGCGAGGACCGCCCCCGCGCCCGCATCCAAAGCCGCGCGGGCCTCGGAGGGATCGGTGGCGACGAACATCTCGCCCGCCGCGAGATGGCGCAAATCGGCGCAAAGCCCCGTCGCACCGAAATCCCGTGTGGCGCGGCCCTCGGTGGCCGATGCGGCCTCACTGGCGCGCCAGAGCACCATCAGATGCGCCCGTCGAGCGCTGCCACCGCAACGGAGGCTTGTTCTACATCATCAAAGGGATAGACATCGGTGCCGATGATCTGTCCGGTTTCATGCCCCTTCCCCGCGATCAACAGCGCATCGCCCGGCGTCAGCGCATCCACGCCGCGCAAGATCGCCTCTGCACGGTCGCCGACCTCGATCACCGAGACCCCGCGCGCGCCGATGCCGCCCGCCTCCAGCGCGCCTTCCATCACAGCCGCGCGGATCTTTGCGGGGTCTTCGGTGCGCGGGTTGTCATCGGTGACAAACACCTGATCCGCGAAATCGGCTGCCGCGCGGCCCATCAGCGGGCGCTTGGTGGTATCGCGGTCACCGCCCGCGCCCATCACCACGATCAGCCGCCCCATCACATGCGGGCGCAGGGCCTTGATCGCGGTTTCCACCGCATCGGGCGTATGGGCGTAATCGACAAACACCGCCGCGCCATTGTCGCGCGTGGCGGCAAGCTGCATCCGGCCGCGCACGGTGGTGAGATGCGGCAAGGTCGCGAACACGGCATCAGGTTCCGCCCCCGCCCCGATCGCCAGCCCGCAAGCTGCCATGATATTGGAAGCTTGGAACCCGCCGATCAGCGGCAAGCGCACCATTTTCGCCACCCGCCGCCACGCGAAGCGCAGATCTTGGCCCGTCGCATCGAACCGCTGGCCGAGGATTTGCAGATCACAGCCATCGGATTTGCCCACCCCGATCACGCGCTGCCCTCGCGCGGTCGCGATCTCGCAAATATCGGCCCCTTTGGGATCGTCGAGGTTGATCACCGCCGTGCCGTCATCGCCCAGAACCCGGGCAAACAGCCCCGCCTTGGCGTTGAAATACTCGTCAAACGTGGCGTGGTAATCGAGGTGGTCTTGGGTGAAATTGGTAAAGGCGGCGGCCGCAAGGCGCACCCCATCAAGACGGCGCTGCGCCAGCCCGTGCGAGGAGGCCTCCATCGCGGCATGGGTCACTCCAGCCGTCGCCATATCGGCCAAAAGGCGATGCAGGGTGATCGGTTCGGGCGTCGTGTGGTTGGAAGGCGCGGTATAGGCCCCCTCGACACCCGTTGTGCCGATATTGACCGCTTCGAGCCCCATCAACTGCCAGATTTGACGGGTGAAACTCGCCACCGAAGTCTTGCCGTTGGTGCCTGTCACCGCGACCATATGCTCGGGCTGGCTGCCAAAGAACAGCGCCGCCGCATAGGCCAAAGTCTGACGCGGATCTTCTGCAATCACGAGGGCAACATCGGGATAATCCTTCAGCGCAGATGCCGCAATCTGCGCGCCTGCCCGATCTGTCAAAATGGCGGCGGCTGCCATGCGGAGCGCATAGGGGATAAATTCCGCGCCATGCACATGGCTTCCTGGGAGGGCCGCGAACAGATGGCCCGCTTTGGTGAGACGGCTATCGACGGACAAGCCCGTGATCTGCGCCTCCCGCCCGCCCTGCGCGTGCAGCCCTAATTCCCCCAAGGATTTCACGCCAAACGCCATAATATCTGTCCCTTGCCTCGATTTTCTTCGGTTATCAGGGAGCGCAGCCCAAACGTCAATTCCACAGCACGGCGGATCGGCGGAAAGCGGTCATGCCCGCAGATCGCCCAATCTGAAAGCCCGCACATCCTCAATCCCTGCGCAAAGATCCTGCAGAAAACAAAGAGACGCGCCTGAGCAGCAAACACCAGCAACACAATATTCGCGTGACAACAGCACGCTTTCAGATGGGGTGCGCTGCCGAGGCTACCTCAGTTATTGACCAAGGTGATCCCTTCGAGCGACTCAATCGGACGCAAGCCAAGCACAGGTGCTGTCCGGCGAATGACCTCGGCGGCGACGGGAACGGCGGTCCAGCCTGCTGTGCGGCGCGGGATCGGGCCGGAGGTTTCCACCGCCTCATCCAACGTCAGCACCAGCACATACTCGGGATTGGAGGCCGGGAACATGCCCGCGAATGTGCCGATCACCTTGTCTTTATAATACCCACCTGTCGGCTTCACCTTATCGGCAGAGCCTGTTTTCGCTGCGACCTCATAGCCCTTCACATCCCCGAAGGAGGCTGTGCCGCGCGTCACAACGGCCCGCATCATTTTCAGGCTCTCAGCAGCGATATGCGGCTCCACGACTTGCGGGCCGAACCGCGATGCGATCACCTCGGGATCTTCCGAATGCACCAACGTCGGCGTGACTTTGCGCCCGCCATTGGCCAGCGTCGCATAGGCCGCGGCGAGGTGCAGCGGCGAGGCTGAAAGCCCGTGGCCGTAAGAGATCGTCATCGACGAAATCTCCGACCATTTCTGCGGCAGGATCGGACGGCCTGTCGGTGCTTCGATCAACTCAACCGAGGTCGCCTTAAGAAAACCGAGCTGCCCGAGGAATTCCTTCTGGCGCTCGGGGCCGATAAGCTGCGCGATGCGCGCGGTGCCGATATTTGACGATTTCACGATGATATCGGTGACCGAAAGCTGGTCGCCGTAATTGTGGAAATCGCGGATCTTGAAACGCCCGTATTGCATCGGCGATTTCGAGGCGATCATCGTCTGCGGGTTCACGAGGCCAAGCTGCATTGCCTGCGCCACCGCAAAAATCTTGAAGCAGGAGCCAAGCTCATACAACCCCTGCACCGCGCGGTTGAACAGCGGGCTATCGGAGGGATCACCCTTCAATAGCGGTGTCGGGCGGTCATTGGGATCGAAATCAGGCAGGCTCGCCATCGCGACGATCTCACCCGTTTTTACCTCGATCATCACCGCCGTAGCGCCTTTGGCGTTCATCAGCTTCATGCCGCCATCAAGGACTTCTTCCAAGATCGATTGCACCGTGAGATCAATCGAAAGCTGAAGCGGTGCGCCGCCATTGGCGGGATCGCGCAGCCAGCCATCAAACGCTTTCTCAACACCCGCAACGCCCAAAACCTCGGCCGAGGAGACGCCCTCATTGCCAAACCGCGCGCCGCCCAGAATATGCGACGCAATCGGGCCGTTGGGATAAAGCCGCATCTCGCGCGGACCAAACAGCAAGCCCGGATCGCCGATATCATGCACGGCCTGCATCTGCTCGGGAGAGAGTTTCTTCTTGATCCAAAGGAACTTACGCGAGCCTGTCAGATCTTTTGTAAGCCGCGCCACATCAAGATCGGGGAAAATCTCACCCAGTTCCAGCGCCACGCGCTCCGGATCGACCATCAGCCGCGGCTGCGCATAAAGCGAATGCGTCAGCAGGTTGGTCGCCAAGATCCGGCCCTTGCGGTCAGTGATATCGGCGCGGCCTGCAACGATCGTCTGGCCTGCGGTGGCAATCTGCGGCTCTTGCGGGGCGGAGGCTGCGAGCGTGCCCATCCGCGCGCCAACAGTGATGAACGAGCCCAAGAAGATCGCCCCTAGGATCAGCAACCGCCCCTGCGCCCGCGAGCGCACCTTGTCGCGCACAGCTTCGCCACGCAGACGAATATTCTCGCGCTCAATCGCCTCAAGGCTTTCGCCCTTCTCACGGGCATCAAGAATGCGCGCCAAGGGGCGCAGCGGGGTGCGGATCATTGGGCGGCCTCCTGATTGTCGGCGGATAGATCAATCGGGTTCAGAATCGGCAAATTCCCTGCCAGCGCGGCCTCAGCCTCCGGCGCAGGGAAGGACACTTGGCTCACCGCGCCGAATTGCTCTGGCGCCATCGGCAACAGGCTCAGACTCTCGAAATTGAGGTTGGCAAGCTCGCGCAGCCGGTCAGGACGGTTGAGATAGGCCCATTCCGCCTTGAGCACCGAAAGCCCCTCGCGCAGCCCCGCGATTTCCGATTGCAGACGCGACATTTTCGACAGCTCGTCCTGCGTGCGGTAGTTTTCGCGGTAGGCCCAAAACGCCAACCCCATCACTGCGCAGGCCGTCAGAAGATAGACGAAATTTCGCATCAACGATCTCCTTTGAGCACGGGAGCGGGCAAGCCCAAGCCCGCGCGAGGCGTAGGCGCGGGGGTGAATTCGGTGCGGATTGCAACGCGCAGTTTGGCCGAACGCGAGCGCGGGTTATCCGCCAGCTCTTCTTCGTCGGGGCCGACGGATTTCCGCGTGCGCAACTCGAACGCTGGCTCCACGGCGTCTTGCTGGGGCGCATAGCGCGAGCCCCCAGCAGCGCGCCCCGAGCGCGCAAGGAGGAAGCGTTTCACAACGCGGTCCTCCAGAGAATGGAACGTCACAACAGCCAGTTGACCGCCCGGCTTGAGCGCGCGTTCGGCGGCTTCAAGCCCTTCGATCAATTGGCCAAATTCGTCATTCACCCAAATCCGGATCGCTTGGAACGACCGCGTGGCGGGGTGGGATTGGTTCGGCTTCGGGCGCGGCAGGCATTTCTCGATCACCGCCACGAGCTGTTTTGTCGTGGTCAGCGGCCGCGCGGCCACAATCGCGCGGGCGATTTTGCGCGACGCGCGCTCCTCGCCGTAATGGTAGAGAATATCTGCGATCTCGCCCTCATCGGCACTGTTCAGCAGATCGGCAGCGGTCGGGCCCGTGTTGCCCATCCGCATATCAAGCGGCCCTTCGCGCATGAACGAGAAACCGCGCTCGGATTGATCGAGTTGCATCGAGGAGACGCCCAGATCGAGCACGACCCCGTCCAGCCCAGCCGGATCAACCGCATGGGCGTAGCTATCCATTTCGGAGAAAGTGCCCTCTTGCTCGATCAGACGGTCACCATACTGGTCGCGCCAGGCTTTTGCCATCTCGAACACGCTCGGATCACGGTCGACCCCGATCACCCTATCCGCGCCCGCTTCCAACAAACCGCGCGTATAGCCCCCTGCCCCGAACGTGCCATCACACCAAAGCCCGGAAATAGGCGAAACCGCCCCGAGGAGCGGTCGCAACAAAACGGGGATATGGGGGCGGTTTTCGTCAGACATCAGGCCCCCGAGGGATTTTGTGCAGGAAGGTTTGGTAGGTTCACCAGCGGATCATAGCCTTTGGGCCGCTCCGTGGCGCGCGCCGCCGCGATGGCCGCTTGCTCGCGCTCATATGTCACGGGATCCCAGATCTTGAAAGAGGTCCCCGAGGAGACGAAGAAAGCCTCCTTATCAAGGGCGATCTTTTCGCGCAGCTTTTGCGGCAGCACGAGACGGCCATCGTCATCGATATTGGCCTCATGCGATTGGCCATACATCAGCTCTTCGATCTCATTGCGCTCGACCGAGCCGCGCTGCATCAGGTCGATCTGCTGGTCGATCTCCTCGATCGCTTCCATTGTGTAAACTTCGAGGAAACTGCGATCCGCGCCGCCGTAGACGATCACGATATTCGGGCGGGATCCGGTGGTCCAATTCGGGTCGCAAGCTTCAATGACACGGCGGAACGAAGCCGGGATGGAAACGCGACCTTTCGCGTCCACCTTGAAGGTCTCCGATCCTCTGAACCTGCGTGCCACGTGGCGTCCCTCAGTTCACTGCTGTTTCTCCGGGGCGGATGCCCCAAATGTTGGGCGAGGCGGATGCCCCAAAAATCGTTCCAATCACCCAGAACGGAAAAGGGCGGATCGAGCTGCTGCCACTGCTCGATCCGCCGCTCTCTGTCCCATTTCTGGGCGCCCATTTTCTGGGCTATGTCCGACTGCGCGCGCCACCTGGGGGGATGTCTGCTCGCTCGCGCGCCGGATCTCTCTTTGTCGTGAAGCGGGTGCCTGTATGATACCTGCTATTTTCGCCTTCGAGGTCTTGCCGCCTCGTGAGCCCGTCTTCTCGATGAACAAGGGATGCCATGGGAATTCATGGGAAGCAACAGGAATTTGCCCCACTTCCGCCCAGATCTGGTGCAAAGAGACCCCGAAAAACAAGGGATTGTAGCGCCGATCCGGCTAGGAAATCGCAGGAGTAGTCGAATTCAATCAGAACCAACACTAGATATAGTCAAGCGCACCCCAGCCCGCCTCAGGCCATAATTTCCCATTTTTTTTGGCGGGCGTTGCCAAGAAGACCACATCTCTCGCCACCACTTGCGTCGAATCTCATGAATCACGCCTGAATCACAGCGAGTCACGCGCCAGTGATTCGGCGTGACTCGCCGCGCCTTGCGCCCATTCCCGTCAAATCCCATAGCGCGACCAAACCCGGCAGCCGCGTCCCATAAAATCCCGTTTGAGACCCCAAACGCAAAAGCGCCCCCGTCTTTCGACGAGAGCGCCCGAAAAGGCCATTCTGGTTGCCGTAAATATCCCGGGGGTGAGGGCAAAGCCCGAGGGGGCAGCGCCCCCTTCCCTATCTTCCAGCCGCGACCCGCTTAGAGCTTGCGGAAATGGCCCTCAATCCGGCGAGCCTCTTCTTCGGTGCCATAGGGCGCGTTGAGGATGAACATCCCCGAGCCGATCATGCCATGGCCTTCGCGCGCGGGCGGGAAGCGAACCTCCGAACTCATCCCGATCGGGAAGCACTCTTTGAGCACCTTCACCATCTCGCGCTCTGCGCCTGAGGCCAGAACCGGATACCAAAGCGCCACGGTACCGACATTCCACTTGCGCCAGATCTGGAACAGGCGGCGCGGAATCACCGCATAGTCGGATTTCATCTCATAAGAGGGGTCGATCACCATCATCCCACGGCGCGGGCTGGGCGGGGTCAGCGCGAGCGCCATCTCCAGCCCGTCTTTCTGGTGGAAGATCCCGCCAAAGGGCTTCATCGCGTCGCGCAGCGCGGCGAACTCCTGCGGATGCAGATCACAAAGATGGATCGTATCGGTCATCCGCAGGATATTCGCGGCGATCAACGGCGAGCCGGGATAAGCGCTCGCGCCATGTTCGGCGCGGGTTTTGGCAACGACCTTGGTATAGGGGTGCTCGGGCGGGTAAAACTTCGCGAGCTTGGACATGCCTTGCGCCGCCTCCCCCGTTTTGATCGCTTCAATCGCGTCAAGCTGGTAGAGGCCGCGCCCCGCATGCGTCTCGAGGTAGGACATCGGCTTCTCTTTGCGCGTCATATAGTCGAGCATATGCGCGATCAGCCCGTGCTTGTGCAGATCGGCCAGGTTTCCGGCATGGTAGATATGTTGGTAGGACAGCATTTCGGCCTCCGGTTCTGGAGAAAAGGTTGCCCCGTCCTGCGGCACACGCACGCAAAAAGCAAGCAGACATCCCGCCCCCCAAACATGCGCGCCAAGATTTCGGCGCATGGGGTTGCGACTGGCCGACAGCCATTCCCGCGCAGGTCACAGATATCAGGGGGAGAAAAGCAAAACGGCGGCACCCAGGGAGGAGGAGGGGTGCCGCCGCTTTTTACCCGTTGGCCTCAGGGAGGAGGAGGAGGCCTTCGGTATGGGGTGCGCCACCCTCAGGGAGGAGGAGGAGGAGAGCGGCGCTAAACGATCGGCCCAGGGAGGAGGAGAGGGCCTTTCGCGTCTCGTTTGGTCTCGATCTTTGAACACAACCTCTCTCCGGCGAATTTGTTCCGCGGCAGAAAGAGGCGAAGCGCGGCGCCCTCAGGGAGGAGGAGGAGGGCGCCGCCTTCATCACGAGACCTCAGGGAGGAGGAGGAGGTCTTCGCTTTCGTGTCCGGCGATCAAGGCCGGTATAATGTGCGGCACCCTCAGGGAGGAGGAGGAGAGTGCCGCTAATCCAGAGGGCTCAGGGAGGAGGAGGAGAGCCCTTAGGAATTCTTATTTGCCGAAGGCAGCTTCGAGTGCCACACGGGTAATCATCGAGCGGTGCATACCGAGGTCTGCCAGCTCGCGCGAGGTCAAAGCATTGAGCTCACGAAGAGTTTGACGGTAAACGCGGCGGCGCTGCCAAGCATCCGAAAGCGTTGCGAAGGTTGCCGAGATACGGGCCGCGATGCCTGCGTCAAGGATCTGTGTGTTTTGTGCGAGTGCCATTTTCAGTGCCTAGCTTTATCTGTTTGCGAACTGTCTTGTTGTTCGCTGTTGAAGCTAAGATGCCCCCATTGCTGCAACTGCACAATCCACTTTTGCCTCAATGCTGCCATGCAGAAAGCGCATAACGGGTGCTGACCTATAGCGACGCGCCGAGAAGATGCCCCTGCCCCTTAAAATTAAAGGCTGCAGAGTGCTTGCACCTGCCGTCAAAAGCGGCACAGTCCCCCCATCCAACCTGCGGAGATGACATGACTGTTACAAAAGAGACCGTTCTCGAGGCCCTGAAATCGGTGAAAATCCCTTCCGGCGGCGATTTGGTCAGCGCAGATAAGGTTCGTGCGATTGGAATCGACTCGGGCGCGGTGCGATTTGTTCTCGAAGGCGCGACGGCGCAGGAGGCCTCCGTGCTTGACGGCCTCAAACCGCAGGCCGAGGCGGCGGTGGCCGCACTGGCGGGGGTCACATCGGTGACGATCAACACGCTCTCCATGCAAGGCCCGCAGATCGGCGGCCATCCCAAGCCGCAAGCAGGGCCGCTCGGTGTCGATGGCGTCGCCAAGATCATTGTTGTCGGTTCGGGCAAAGGCGGCGTGGGCAAATCCACGGTGTCCTCCAACCTCGCGGTGGCTTTGGCGCGCGCTGGCAAACGAGTCGGTCTGCTGGATGCCGATATCTACGGCCCCTCGCAGCCGCGGATGATGGGGGTGAATCGTCGCCCCGCCTCGCCCGATGGCAAAACCATCCTGCCGCTGATGGCGCATGGCGTCACGCTGATGTCGATTGGCCTGATGCTGAAGGAAGACGAGGCGGTGATCTGGCGCGGGCCGATGCTGATGGGGGCGATGCAGCAAATGCTCGGCCAAGTGAAATGGGATGAATACGGGCCGCTTGACGTGTTGATCATCGACCTGCCGCCGGGCACGGGCGATGTGCAGCTCACCCTGTGCCAGAAAACCAAGCTCGACGGGGCGATTGTCGTCTCCACCCCGCAGGATGTGGCGCTGCTCGATGCGCGCAAGGCGCTCGATATGTTCAAACGCCTCGGCACGCCGGTGCTTGGACTGATCGAGAATATGTCGACCTATGTGTGCCCCAATTGCGGCCATGAGGCGCATCTGTTCGGCCATGGCGGCGTTGGGGTTGAGGCGCAAAAGATGGGCCTGCCGTTCTTGGGCGAATTGCCGCTGGATCTCTCGGTCCGTTTGGGCGGCGATAGCGGCCAACCCATCGCCACAGGCGAGGGCCCGATGGCCGAGGCCTATGCCACGCTGGCACAAAACCTCATCAAAGCCGGCACCGTCTAAATAAAACTGGGGCGGGAAGCCAAGCCCCCCGCCCCAATTCCAAAAATAAAGCCGAAAAGCAGGGGCTTGGGGGCAGCCGCCCCCAACTCACACCAAGCCGGGCCTAAAACGGCAGATCATCCTCCGCGCCCGCCAGCGTGACGAAGCTCGCCACGACATGCTTGGCCCCCGCATGTTCAAACATCACCGCCAGCTTATCCGCCTCGATGGCCTCGATCAGCCCATAGCCGAATTTCTGATGGAACACGCGATCCCCGACCGTGAATTTCGACACGGCGGTGAGGTCGATCACCTTCGGCTTGGGCTGGTTCTTCGGCGCAGCACTGGTGGAGCGCGTCTGCAACCGCTTCCAACCGGGGGAATTATAGACATCCGCCTTGGCCGCACGCGCTTCGATGCTGCTCTCGCTCGCGCCAAAACTGCTGCCTGAGCTCGCGCCGCCATAAGCGCCCGCAGCCCCGAAGTTCCCGCCGTATAGGCCCGGCGGGGTCATTACATCGACATGCTGCGCGGGCAGCTCATCAATGAAGCGCGAGGGCAATTGGCTCTGCCATTGGCCATACACGCGGCGGTTTCCAGCAAAGGAGATCGTGCAGAGCTTCTCGGCGCGGGTGATCCCGACATAGCCAAGCCGCCGCTCCTCCTCCAACCCCTTCTTGCCGCTCTCATCCATCGAGCGCTGCGAAGGGAAGAGCCCGTCTTCCCACCCCGGCAGGAACACGGCAGGGAATTCCAAGCCTTTCGCGGCGTGCAGCGTCATGATCATCACCTTGGGCTCGGAGTCGTCGCCCTCATTATCCATGATCAGCGAGACGTGCTCCAAGAACCCCTGAAGATTATCGAAGTTCTCCAGTGCCTTGACCAGTTCCTTGAGGTTCTCGAGCCGCCCGGGAGCCTCTGGCGTCTTATCGGCCTGCCACATCGCGGTATAGCCGCTTTCCTCCAAGATCACCTCGGCCAGCCGCACGTGATCCTCGCCCGCGAGCACCGCGCCGTGCCAGCGGCCCAGCCCCTCGATAAAGGCGCGGAGCTGCCCTGCCCCTTTGCCGCCGATATCGCCCGCCGCAAGCACCGCCTTCGCGCCCTCGATCAGGTTCACATCCAGCTCACGCGCGCGGCGCTGGATCGTTTGCTGCGCCTTATCGCCAAGGCCGCGCTTGGGCGTGTTCACCACCCGCTCGAACGCGAGATCATCATCGGGCGAGACCGCGAGGCGGAAATAGGCCATCGCGTCGCGAATCTCCAACCGCTCATAGAATCGCGGGCCTCCGATGACGCGGTACGGCAAGCCAATCGTCAGGAAGCGATCCTCGAACGCGCGCATCTGATGCGAGGCGCGCACCAGAATCGCCTGATGATCCAGAGGGATACGCCCAACGGGCCGCACGCCTGCGGCCAGTGCCTCGACCTCATCGCCGATCCAGCGCGCCTCTTCCTCGCCATCCCAATGGCCGATCAGGCGGACCATCTCGCCGCCCTGCTCCGCCGTCCAAAGCTCCTTGCCCAGACGCCCCTCATTGCCCGCAATCAGCCGTGAGGCCGCCGCAAGGATATGCTCGGTCGAGCGGTAGTTCTGCTCCAGCCGCACCACGACCGCGCCCGGAAAATCCTTCTCGAACCGCAGGATATTGCCGACTTCCGCGCCGCGCCAGCCGTAGATCGACTGGTCATCATCGCCCACGCAGCACACATTCTTATGCGCCTGCGCCAAAAGCCGCAGCCAGAGATATTGCGCGACGTTGGTATCTTGATACTCGTCCACGAGGATATATTTGAAGCGTCGCTGATACTGCGCCAGCACATCGGGATGCGCTTGGAAAATCGTGACCATATGCAGCAGCAGATCACCGAAATCGACCGCATTCAGCGCCCGCAGACGCTCTTGATACGCAGCATAGAGTTCCGATCCGCGATGATTATAGGCGGCGGTATCCTCACCGGTCACGCGGTCCGGTGTCAGCGCGCGGTTCTTCCACGCATCGATCAGCCCCGCCAGTTGCCGCGCAGGCCAGCGCTTCTCGTCGATTCCCTCGGCAAGGATCAATTGCTTGAGAAGCCGCACCTGATCATCGGTATCGAGAATCGTGAAATTCGATTTCAGCCCCGCCAATTCCGCATGGCGGCGCAACAGCTTCACGCAGACCGAGTGGAACGTGCCGAGCCACGGCATCCCCTCAACGGCCTCGCCCAAGAGCCCGCCGATCCGCAGCCGCATTTCGCGTGCGGCCTTATTGGTGAAGGTCACCGCGAGGATCTCATTTGGCTGCGCGCGACCGGTATTGAGCAAATGCGCAATCCGACAGGTCAGCGCCTTGGTCTTGCCCGTCCCCGCCCCCGCAAGCATCAGAACAGGGCCGTCGAGCGCCTCGACTGCCTCGCGCTGCGCAGGGTTCAGCCCCTCCAGATAGGAGGTGCTGCGCGGAGCCATCGCGCTTTGTGCCATGGCACGCTGCGACAGGGAAAGGGCGGCGCCAAAGGCGCTCTCATCATCAAACTCGCTCATGCGAGTAACCTAACGGGGCATTTGCCAAAGGCCAAGGGATGTTCTTCTATTGTTCGCACAAATAATCGCGCGTCCTCGCAGAAATGCGGTGCCGCCCTTCGGTTGCCCCAAATATCCTGCGGGGGAAGCGGGTTTGCCCCGCAAACCCGCGCTTGGGTGCAAAACGCCCGTGCGTCGCCCGCCAAATCCGCACAGATCACCCGTGGTGGATCAATGTCCCAAACAGCTTCGGCTCGACCGAGACGCCCGCGAAGGTCGGGCCTTCGGTCAGAAGGGCCACAGCATCATGGCTGTGCAGACTTTCTTGATGCGAGGCCACCACACGGAAATCGCCCACCCGCGGATCCGCCAGCAAAGGCGCAGCGAACGCCCGCACCGCATCCTCGACAAAGATCGGATTCGCGGCGTTCAACTCGGCGAAGGCCTGCTCGTCTTCGCGCTTGACCATGACTTGCGTCTCCGTCGGCACAGCGCTCCGCGCCATCTCGATCAGATCTTCAAACCACAGGCGCTCGCCCTCCTCCAACACAACAGAGATCCGCGCGACGGAGCGTTGCGAATGCGGGGTGGCAAGCTGGCCCCGCGTCATCCGCGCGTGTTCCGAGAGTTCGAGAGAGCACGGGCATGTCGAGGAATAGACGTAATCGAGGTGAATGATCCGCAGGCGCGCGCCCGCAGATTCCACCAGTTCCAACGAGATCTCATAATACTGCCAACCCGCAAGGCCGGAGCGCAACGACATCACCTTCTCAGGGTAGGAGAAACGCATCTGGATCCGCGCGTCCACCGCGCCCAGATCCTTGATATAATCCTCCAGCGCCGCTTCCATCACTTGGAACGAGAAGCTGCTCTCGGCATGGACGTAAAAGCTGCGCATGATGCGCGACATATTGATGCCTTTGGCCTCTGCCTCAAGGCTTACCGTGCCCGTCACCGAAGCATCGACCGTCACATCCCCCCCGCCGCGACGGCGCAGGCGAAGTGGCAGGCGGAAGTTGGAAATACCGACATGCTCGATCCGCTTGCGCGCGCCCACGATCAGAGAGGCAGGCCCGTTTTGCAGATCGGGCAGCGAGGCCTTATAGGCCGCGTCCACCTTGAAATCGGCGTCATACTGACGCGTGAGATCGGGATAATTGCCAAGAGGTCGCTCCGGCAACAGTCGCGAGATCGCCGGATCAAGCTGCGCCACCTCAGACGGGGTCGCAGATGCGGCCCAAAGGCGCAAGGTTTCCAGCGCCGCTTTCGCGTCATCCGTATCAGGCATATCGACCTTACCGTGAATATTCATAGCGCCCCTCAAGCGATGCAGACCTTGCAACCATATGGTGCGCGCGAGCGGAAAGTCCAAGCATTTAGAGCACAACTCAGGGTAGAAATCCGAAAGGATAGGAGCTCTATCCCAAAGCCCCATAACGACCCGAGATATATTGCCGAGCGGGCGTCAGATCGACGCCAGCGCCCGTTCAATATCGGCCACAAGATCGCGCCCATCCTCAATGCCCAAGGACAGCCGGATCAGACCCGGCGTAATCCCGAGCGCATCCTTCTGATCTTGCGGCAAGCGTTGGTGGGTCGTGGTGGCGGGATGGGTGGCAATCGATTTGGAATCGCCCAGATTGTTGGAAATCTTGATGATCTCCAACGCATTCAACAGCTTGAACGCCGCCTCTTTGCCGCCAGCCACCTCAAAGGTGATCATCGTGCCGCCCGCGCCCATCTGCGCGATTGCCAGATCATGCTGCGGGTGGCTCGCATGGCCCGGATAGCTGACGCGGGAGATCTTATCGGATCCCATCAGCGCCTCGGCCACACGGGCCGCATTCTCGGTCTGCGCGCGCACGCGCAGATCGAGCGTCTGCAACCCATTGAGCATGATCCAAGCGGTGAACGGGCTCATCGCAGCACCCGTATGCTTGAGGTAAGGCTCCAGCGTACCACGGATATAGTCCTTGGTGCCGCACACCACCCCGCCCAGCGCCCGCCCGCCGCCGTCGATATGTTTGGTGGTGGAATAGATCACCACATCCGCGCCCAAGCTGATCGCGCGGGTGTAGACTGGCGTGGCAAAGACGTTATCGACAACCACCATCGCGCCCTTGGCATGGGCAATCTCGGCCACCGATTTGATGTCGATCACCTCAAGACCCGGGTTGGAGACGCTCTCGAAGAACACGAATTTGGTGCCCTCGCGCACCGCCGCACGCCAAGCGTCGAGATCGGTGCCGTCGAGCAACGTGACCTCCACCCCGAACCGCGCCAAGACTTCGAGCACATAGAGGCACGAGCCGAACATCTGCTTGGCGGCCACCACATGATCGCCCGCTTTCACCATCGAGGTGAGCGCCCCGTTGACAGCGGCCATACCCGAGGCGGTCGCGAAGGCGTCCTCCGTGCCCTCAATCGCGGCGATGCGCTCTTCAAACATCCGCGTCGTCGGATTGCCGTAGCGGGCGTAGATGAACTCATCCTCGCCAATCTCGATAAAGCGCTGCTCGGCGGCCTCGGCGGAGGGGTAGACAAAGCCCTGCGTCATGAAAATCGCCTCGGCCATCTCGCCATATTGCGAGCGACGCACGCCCTCATGGACAAGTTTGGTGCGGGTATTCCAATCGGTGCTCATCGGCGGACCTCGGCAGATAGGGAGAAAACACAGGCTCACCGCCTACTCCCTACCCGCGCGCGGGTCAATTGTTAGCGACAACCGCCGCGGCGCATTTCCGAATTTTCGGGCCCGAATTTTTCGGCCTAAGGTCCACCGAGGACGCTCCGCGGGGGATATTTAGCCTCTCTGGAAGGGATAAGGTTTTGCGTTTCCTCAGAGCATAAATATCCCCGCCGGAGGCCTCCGGCATCGACCAGACACCCCTTCGTCGGCTTCAGCGCGCGGGCGGGGTCTCGTCGTCCGGCTTCTCCGCATCGGGCAGTGAATGCCGCGCAATCATCCCCGCTTGCGCGACCATGAAGCCGAACAAAAGCGCGGTCAGGCCGAAGATCTTGAAATAGACCCAAGTGCCTTCCGAGAAATTGCGCCAGACGATCTCGTTGGCCACGGCCAGAAACACGAAGAACGCAATGAGCCGCAGGGTCAGGATCTCCCAGCCGCGCGGGGTCAGCGGCAGCATCCCCTCCACCGCCATTTTGACCCAATTGCGCCCCGTCAAATACCCGACCCCGAGGATCACCGCGAAGAGCAGATAGATAAACGTCGGTTTCATCTTGATGAAATGCGGATCGTTGAGCCAGACCGTCAAGCCGCCCAAGCCCACGACAAGCACGAGCGTCATGATCTGCATCGGCGAGACATGGCCCGTCAGCCGCCATTGGATCGCCGTTGACAGCACCATCAGCGGCACCAGCACCGCAGTCGCGAGGATGAAGCCGGAATACTCCGCCCCCATCACTGTCACGGTCTCGCCCTTGAACAGCGAGAACACCAGAAGGAAGACCGCAAGCGGCCCGTATTCGAGCGCGAGTTTCAGGCCAGTTGGGAGTTTTCTAGACATATCTCATCCTGCAATTTCCACAATTATAGCGCCCAGCGCGATCAATGCCATTAGGGCAGTTCGACGCGGGCCAACCTTTTCACCCAAAATCAGCCAGCCGATCAGCGCCGCGAACACGGTCGAGGTCTCGCGCAGCACCGCCGCTTCGCCGACCTTATCAAGCCGTGTCGCCAGCATGATCGCCCCGAAGGAGAAAAACGCCACGACCGCGCCGAGCATCCCGCGCCGGATAAGCGGCACCAGATCCGCCTTTGGCAGCGCCCGCCAGCGGCGATGGGTGATCACTGGCATAAAGAGTCCGTCGATCAGGAAGAACCACGCAAGGAAGGTAAACGGATCGCGCGTCGCGCGGATCCCGTAGGCGTCATAGGTGGTGTAGAGCGCGACAAAAAGGCCGGTGAGCACCGCAAACCCCAAAGCCGCAGGCATCTTGGCGCGGTCCAGCGTGATCGTGCGCAGGTTATACACCGCCAGCCCGTAGATCCCCGCCAATAGCACCCCGACACCGAGCCATTGCCCTGCCGTGAAATGCTCGCCAAACACCAGCCCTGCCCCGATCACGGTAAACAGCGGCCCCGTGCCGCGCACCACCGGATAGACGACCGTATAGGCCCCGCGATCATAGGTCATCGCCTGCGCCAGTTTATAGGCGACATGGATGACCCATGCGCCCGCAAAGATCGGCCACATATGCGGCTCGGGCCATGGCACGACGAACAGCGCGAAGGGGGCGGCAATCAGCGCATAACAGCCATCAATCGCGGCGCGCGACAGCCACGGATCGAACCGCCCTTTTTGCAACGCGCCAAAAATCGCGTGCAACACTGCCGCCATCAGCGCGAGGATCAACGCAGCCGTATGGCCCGCCTCCGTTCCCTCCAGCCCCGCGAGATACGCAGTCACGGCGCCAGTCCTGCGGAGGGGTCTCGGCGCATCAGCTCAAATCTTGGCCAACGAGCGCACGCGCGAACTCTTGCGGATCGAAAGCTTGCAGATCGTCGATCTGCTCGCCCACCCCAATCGCATGGATTGGCAGGCCGAAGCGATCCGCCAGCGCGACCAGCACCCCGCCCTTGGCTGTGCCGTCAAGTTTCGTCATCACCAGCCCCGAGACCGAGGCGATTTTGGTGAAGATATCCACTTGGTTCAAAGCATTCTGCCCTGTGGTCGCATCGAGCACCAAGAGCGTGTTATGCGGCGCGGTCTCATCTTTCTTACGGATCACGCGGACGATCTTCGCCAGCTCTTCCATCAGATCGGCGCGGTTCTGCAGCCGCCCCGCCGTGTCGATCATCAGCAGATCGACGCCCTCGGCCTCCGCGCGGCTCATCGCATCAAACGCCAGCGAGGCGGGGTCCGATCCCTCCGGCGCGGTCATCACCGGCACGCCTGCGCGCTCGCCCCAGACTTTGAGCTGCTCGACAGCCGCGGCGCGGAACGTATCGCCCGCCGCCACCATCACCGTCTTATTTGCGGCGCGGAACTGGCTCGCAAGCTTGCCAATCGTTGTGGTTTTGCCCGAGCCGTTCACCCCGACCACCAACACCACTTGCGGTTTTTTCGGGAAGATCGGCATCGGCTTGGCGACGGGCTCCATGATGCGGGCGATCTCATCCGCCAGCAGGCCTTGGATCTCCGGCACGGAGAGTTTCTTGCCCATCCGGCCCTCGGCCAGATTCGCGGCCACCCGAAGCGCGGTCTCCACCCCCATATCGGAGGCAATCAGCAGCTCTTCCAAGCTCTCGACCATCGCATCGTCGAGCGCGCGGCGCGGCGCGCGGGCGAAGGGGAGCATGGGTTTTGCGGGCGCGGGGGTCTCGCTGGATGGCGCGGGGGCCTCCCCCTGTGGCGCGCTGCGGCCAATCAACCGGCCCAAAAGACCTGGCTTCTTGGCAGGCTCGGCAGCGGGTTCAGACGCGGGCGTAACTGTGGGTTCGGCAGGGGCTACGGCAGGCCGCTCAGCCTCAGGCGCATCATCGGCGCGCGTTGGCGTCTCGGGTGCGCGAGGGGCGGACGCCTCTTGCGCAATCTCCTGGGCCTCTACGCCATCTTCAGACGCATCCTGCGCGGCCTCGGACACAATCGCCTCAAGCCCTTCCTCGAGTTTGGAAGACGACCGCGTTAAACGGGATTTGAGCTTGTTGAAAAACGACATGAGCGCTCCCTATTGGCCGCCACATAAAACTGATCCAGACCCACCTAATCAATCCCGCGCCCGATGGGAAGGGTTTGCGCCCAAACCGCGTTGTCTGCGCGCCGCATAATCGCCCTATTCGTGGGGCTTCCTGCCGCGCGAGGCCGTTGCTTTGCAGATAGATTGCCGTGCACAGGCCGCAGCGATAAGATTGGCAAGTGAGGGTCGCCTGATAAAACGGGTGGGTAAAAAGGGTCTAAGCGCGTGAGCAAATCAATCGAAGACGCGGTGCGCGATGCGATGAGCGCTGTGGAAGGGCATGACGCGGAGACCACACCCGAACGCGCCCCCGCGCCCCAGCCTTCCAAAGCGCGTGCAACTGCGCCCCTGCCCCCGCAAAGGCCCGAGACGCCTCAAGTTTCCCCTCCCACTGACAAATCGCCAAATATCCAAACCGAAAACGCTCCCCGCCACGCACCAGTGCGCTTCTTTGCCCTCGCAACACTTGCGCCCCTCGGCCTGCTTGGCTTGGCGGCAACTTTCGGCGGCCTCTTCGCATGGATTGCCCTCCTCTATGTCACCGTGCTCTCCGCGCTGTTGGACGAGATCGCCGCGCGCGCCTTCCCCGATGCGCCGGAAGGGGCAGAGTTCCCTGCCGCCGACAGCTTGCTTGTCACACTTGCCATCGCCCATTTCGCAGCACTCCTCCTCGCGGTCTTCGCGCTCACTGGCGGCACAGGGATCGGGGTAGGCGCAAAAATCGCTGTGTTCCTCGGCTTCGGGCTGTTCTTCGGGCAGGTCTCCAATTCCACCGCACATGAGTTGATCCACCGCCGCAACAAGCGCCTGTTTCAACTGGGAAGCTGCATCTATATCTCGCTGCTGTTTGGCCATCACACCTCGGCGCATCGCCTCGTGCATCATCGCTTTGTCGCCACCCCGCATGACCCCAACACCGCCGAACTCGGCGAGAGTTTCTACGCGTTCTTCCCCCGCGCTTGGATCGGATCCTTCACATCAGGATTCGAGATGGAAGAGGCCCGTACCCAGACGCGAAAGGCGGCGGGAAAGCGGGCGATCAACCCCTATTACATTTATATTCTGGGCAGCTTCCTGTGCATCGTTCTCGTCATCGCTCTGATGGGGTTCTGGGGCCTCATTGCCTATCTCGCGCTGGCGCTTTACGCGCAGATGCAACTGATGCTCTCGGATTACGTGCAGCATTACGGGCTGGCCCGTGCGCCCTTGGGCGCTGACAGTTTCGAGCCCGTCGATGCACGCCATTCTTGGGATGCGCGGGCGAAGCTGTCCTCGCTTTGGATGATGAACGCGCCGCGCCATTCCGATCACCACGCCCACCCGAGCCGTGCCTACCCCGCGCTGCGCTTGGGGCAGATCGACCCAAGCCGACCGATCCTGCCGCGCTCCCTGCCCATCATGGCAACGCTGGCGCTGATGCCGCGCCTGTGGCGGCGGGTGATGGATCGGCGGGTGAAGGCACTGCGCAAGGCGCAGGCCCAGACCGGACAAACCGCGCCGTTACGGAAAGCCGCTGAAATGTGACTGGCGCAGGCAAAAAACCTCTGCCAAGCTGGCCACAATTCCGCAGGGGCCGCGCCGATGTAGCCGATCCCGCATCCGTAGGGAGTATCTATTATGCGCGGTTTTTATACCGAACACCGGCCTCATGAGGCCAAGGCGGGCGCATCCACGCCCCATATGTCAAAACCCCTTCGCCTCGCGGCTGCCTGCCTGAGCGCGGTCTTGGTCACGACCTCAGCGAGCTTTGGATTTTCCGGCGATGTCCCACCCGCCGCCCCCACGCAAACGCCCGCCTTCCCGCCGATCATGACGCCACCAGTAGCGAATGCGGCCCCCGTGGAGGCCCCCGCGCACCGCGAGGCTGTGGCCGTCACCCCGCTGACGGGCGAAGAGTTCGATGCCCGCACACTGGGCAAAACGATCCACTACGATTCCATGGGCGCGCCCTACGGCGTTGAGGAGTATCTGCCGGATCGGAAGGTCAAATGGATCTTCTCCGAGGGCAAATGCAAGATGGGCGAATGGTATCAGGCGGGCAACCAAATCTGCTTTGAATATGACGACGATCAGGAGGTGCAGTGCTGGATCTTCGCGGATCAACCGCAAGGGCTGATGGCGTGGTTCAAAGGCAATCTGGCCGATGCGCCGCTGATCTCGAAAACCGAGACGACCACACCGCTCGATTGCGAGATGATTGATTTCGGGGTGTGAATTGCACCACCGCTGACGGATGCCAAAACGGCGCGGGGGAAATCTCGCGCCGTTTTCTCATGGTGGAATAGGCAGAGGCTTAGAACAAACTTCCCTGTTCGGGCGGCTTCTTCACCGCCTTTGCGGGGGCTTTGGGCTTTGGTGCCGATTTTTGGGGCGCAGGTTTTTGAGACGCAGCGCTGTGGGCGATCATGGGCCCATTCGGCGCGTCCCCCTGCCCCACGGCCACGCGGCCATCGGCAAATTCGATTTCCAGCGCTTGGGCTGCGCGCGCGGCCTCTGCCGTGGTCACAAGTGCCTCGCCAGAGCGCACAACCGCATAGCCGCGCCGCAAGGTCTCGGTATAGCCGAGCGTCTGGCGCATCCGGTCCAGCGCCTCCAGCCGATCCGACAGCGCCTTGAGGCGCGCCGCGGGGGCCGCTTCCAGCCGAAGCGTGGCGGACGTAAGCGCCTTGCGATGGGTCTCATTGAGCCGCACCGCCTCCGCGCGGTTGCGCGCCAGTGCGGGCGCCATGCGGGCCGTGAGATTGGCGAGTTTCTTATGCTCGTCGCGCAGGAAATTCTTCAAAAGCTGCGGACGCACCAGCGCCGCGACAGGGCCGAAACGGGTGCGCTGGCGCTGGGTATAGCCGAGCAGCGCAGGGCCGAGGCGATCCGCGCTGGTGTCAAACCGCTGCCGCGCCTGCGCGGTGAGCGCCTCAGGGCGACCCAAGCCGCGCGCGAGATCCGTCAGGCGTTGACGGCGCATCTCCATCCGTGTGCGGGTCGCGCGCTGCATTCGTGCCTCGCCTTCGCGCAGCCACGCAATCAAATCGGCCCGCACCGGCACTGCCATCTCCGCAGCGGCTGTGGGCGTGGGGGCGCGCTTGTCTGAGGCGAAATCGATCAGCGTGGTGTCGGTCTCATGGCCCACGGCGGAAATCAGCGGGATTTCACTCTCCGCTGCCGCACGCACGACGATCTCCTCGTTGAACCCCCAGAGATCCTCCAGCGAGCCACCGCCCCGCGCCACGATCAACAGATCAGGCCGCGGGATCGGGCCGCCTGAGGCCATCGCATTAAACCCACGGATCGCGCGGGCCACATCCGCAGCACAGCCCTGCCCTTGCACCGCCACAGGCCAGATCAGCACATGGCGCGGGAAACGATCGCGCAGACGGTGCAAAATATCGCGTATCACTGCGCCGGACGGCGAGGTAATCACCCCGATGACCTTGGGCAGATACGGGATCGGCCGCTTGCGCTCCGCCGCGAACAGCCCTTCCGCCGCCAGCGCCTTGCGCCGTGCCTCCAGCATCGCCATCAGCGCACCCGCCCCTGCGGGCTCGATCTCATCGACGATCATCTGGTATTTGGATTGCCCCGGGAAGGTCGTGAGCTTGCCCGTCGCAATCACCTCCATCCCCTCTTCGGGGCGGATCTGCATCTTCGAGACCTGCCCCTTCCACGAGATCGCGGCGATCACGGAGCGGTCATCCTTGAGGTCAAAATACATATGCCCCGAGGCAGGGCGCGAGACGCGGCCAATCTCGCCGCGCACGCGAATCCGCCCGAATTGATCCTCAATCACACGTTTTACCGCGCCGGAAATCTCCGACACGGTGAAATCATGCGCGTTACTGCCCGATTGCGGGCCATCATCATCGAGTAAATCCATGGCCCTGTTCTATCAGAGCCAGCGCTTGGGGCAATGCGCGATAGGCGGGAGTTGGGGGCAGATGGTGAAAGCCCGCCGACGCCCCCGCCGATCACCCTCCCACTGGCCCGCTCAGATCACCGCGCCATGGGCATAGGTTTCAATGCTTTGCAAAAGCCGATCCACCGGATCAACCGGCCCAAGCCCCACCCCGAACCCGAATCCAAACGTATCCGCGCGGGTGCTTTCCAACGCAGGCGCGCCCCAAACAGGGCCGACAGGTTTAGTGGCGTCCGCAGGGCCGATCAGGCACAACGGGGACAGGGCCATCAAAATGGACAAAAGACGGATCATATTTTACTCCAATCACTCGTAACCGAAACAGTCGACAATCAACCCTATACTGATTGATTGAGCGCTGTTTCCTACACAATTGTGGCAAAGTTTTGGTATCGGTCACGAATACTTGCCGCGCGGGAACGCAGGTCTTATGACGCGGGGCAACAGCGCAAGGCAGGGTTTGCCTGTGCGGATGACAGCGAGAGGGCACGCGGATGAATATTTTGGTGTTGGGCAGCGGCGGGCGTGAACATGCGCTGGCATGGGCAATCAAACAAAACCCGAAATGCGACCGCCTGATCGTCGCCCCTGGCAATGCGGGCATCGCCCAGATCGCCGAATGCGCACAGTTGGACCCCACAGACGGCATGGCGGTCGTGGCCTTCTGCGAGGCGAATGCGATTGATTTCGTGGTGATCGGCCCCGAAGCGCCGCTCGCCGCAGGGGTCGCCGATGCCTTGGCCGATGCGGGTATTTCCGCCTTCGGCCCTTCGGCGGAAGCCGCAAGATTGGAGGCCTCGAAGGCCTTCACCAAAGAGATTTGCGATGCCTGCAACGCGCCCACAGCGGGCTACGCGCGCTTCACCGAGGCGGACGCGGCAAAAGCCTATGTGCGCGAGCAAGGCGCGCCGATCGTGATCAAGGCCGACGGCCTGGCGGCGGGCAAGGGCGTGATCATGGGGATGACCCTGCAAGAGGCGCTGGACGGGATCGACGAGATCTTCGGCGGGGCCTTTGGCGATGCTGGCACTGAAGTCGTGATCGAGGAATTCATGGAGGGCGAAGAGGCCTCGCTCTTTATCCTCTCGGATGGCAAGCACATCCTCCCGATTGGCGGTGCGCAGGATCACAAGCGCGTCGGAGAAGGCGACACCGGCCCGAACACCGGCGGGATGGGCGCCTATTCGCCCGCGCCCGTGCTGAGCCCCGAGATCGAAGAGATCGCGATCCGCACCATCGTGCAACCGACCGTGGACGAGATGGCGCGGCGCGGCACCCCGTTCAAAGGCGTGCTCTACGCGGGCCTGATGATCAAAGACGGCAAGCCCCGCCTCGTCGAATATAACGTGCGCTTCGGCGATCCCGAATGCCAAGTTCTGATGATGCGCTTGGGCGGCCAGATCCTCGACCTGCTGCTCGCCTCCGCGCAAGAGCGTCTGGGCGAGATCAGCGTGAACTGGGCGGACGATCATGCGCTCACCGTTGTGATGGCCGCGAACGGCTACCCCGCAGATTACGCGAAGGGCAGCGTGATCAATGGGTTGGATGCCCTGCCAGAAACCTCATCGCAGATGGTGTTCCATGCGGGCACGAAGCTGGTGGACGGCAAGATCACCGCAAACGGGGGCCGCGTCCTCAATGTGACAGCCCGCGGCGCAACCTTGCAAGAGGCGCAAGAGCGCGCCTATGCGATGGTGGACGCGATTGAATGGCCCGAAGGGTTCTGCCGCCGCGATATCGGCTGGCGCGCGCTCTAACCCGTCTTCAGAATAGAAAAGGGGGCGCTCGCGCCCCCTCTTTGCCTCTCGGCAAATTCACCCCCTGAGGATATTTTACGCAACCAGAAGCAGAACAGCGAAGCGCTTTGCGTTTCTGGTTGCCCTAAATATCCCGGGGGAAGTGCGCAGCACCGGGGGCAGCGCCCCCGCCTTTTTCGGCCTGCGCGTTTGTCAGCCCATCCGCTCGGACGCGTAGCCACCGGGAGAGGCCGGGAAGACCACGGTTTTATTGCCGTTGATGAAGGTGCGGTGATGGATATGCGCGTGGATTGCGCGCGAGAGAACCTGCGCTTCGACATCACGCCCCAGCGACACGTAATCCTCTGCCGATTGGGCATGGGTGATCCGCACGGTGTCTTGCTCGATGATCGGGCCCTCATCGAGATCCGCCGTCACATAATGCGCCGTTGCCCCGATCAGTTTCACGCCGCGCTCATAAGCTTGCTTATAGGGGTTCGCGCCTTTGAACGAGGGCAGGAAGGAGTGATGGATATTGATAATCCGGCCCGACATCTTTTGGCACAGCGCATCCGAGAGGATCTGCATATAGCGCGCCAGCACCACCAGATCCGCGCCGCTCTCCTCGACCACCGACAGCAGTTTCGCCTCGGCCTCGGGCTTGTTTTCCTTGGTCACCTTGATGTGGTGGAACGGGATATCGTGGTTCACCACAACCTTTTGGTAGGTCATGTGGTTGGAGACCACGCCGACAATATCAATCGGCAACGCGCCAATCCGCCAGCGGTAGAGAAGATCGTTGAGACAATGCCCGAAGTTGGACACCATCAAGATCACTTTCATTTTTTCGCTGCTCGGGCGGATCGCCCAATCCATCTCGAACCCTTCCGCCACGCTGGGGCCAAAGCCTTCCGAAATCTGCTCGAATGCCGCGCCCTTCTCGGAGGAGAAGGTGACGCGCATGAAGAATTTGCCCGTCAGCGGATCATCAAACTGATGCGAATCCGTGAGGTTACAACCAAGATCAGCGAGGTAATTCGCAATCGCCGCGACGATTCCACGGGTCGAGGGGCATTTGACGGTGAGCACATAGGAGGGGGCGGTCATCGGTTTTCCTTCTTGAACGTCTGGCGCTTTGCCTAGCGCGGAGGGCTTGCTCGCACAATCCGCCGCGCGCGGGGATTTCGCCTGTGCGGATGCGACGCGGTGCGGATGAAAGGCGACAGAGCGCCGGATCGGGGCGCAGGTTTCCGATAGTGGAGCGCCCGCGCGCAACGCGGCATCAGCGCAGTGTCTTGCGAGATGGCCCAAAGGCGCTACTTTGATCAGACCAATCAACGGAGACGACCATGGCAGGCGGATGGGCACAGGACGGCGCAGTGAACGAGCAGATCGAAGCCTCAATCAACGATGAGCTGGCCCGCCTCAAGGCCCGCCGACGCCCGACGGGCGAGAGCAACACCCATTGCGCCGAATGCGAGGAGCCGATTGCGGCAGCGCGGCGCGCGGCCGTTCCGGGCGTGAAGCTCTGTATCGCTTGCCAATCGGGAGCGGACCAGCGGAGCCAGCCGCGCGGCGGCATCAACCGAAGGGGTTCCAAGGACAGTCAGCTAAAATAGGCGGGGGGCCGGGATCATCCGCCTTGACGGGTGCCCCCTCCCACACCTGCACAAAAGCAAAAAGCCCCGCCGGAGTGGCGGGGCTTCTCAACTATCGGGCAAGGCCGTGCATCAGATCTGCTTTTCCGGCAGCTTGACGACGAGACCATCGAGCGCATCCGTCACCTTGATCTGGCAGGTCAGGCGCGAGGTCACGGGGTTGGGCTCATAGGCGAAATCGAGCATATCTTCCTCCATGCTATCCTTCGCGGGGATCTTCTCGACCCATTCATCCGCCACATAGACATGGCAGGTCGAGCAGGCGCAGGCGCCGCCGCAATCGGCATCAATGCCCGGCACGCCATTATCGCGCGCGCCTTCCATGACCGTCATGCCATTTTTGACATCGACAACATGCTCGGTGCCATTGTGCTCAATATAGGTAATCTTCGCCATCCATTGGGTCCTTATCTACGCCCCCCTCGGGGCTTTGGCCGCGCCAGCCTGTGGCCTTGCCCTAGGCTTAGGCGAAAGCTGCCCGCATTTCCAGTGGGGGATCAGCGCTTTAATGCCGCAGAATTTAACGGTATGACGGGCCGGACCGTGGCCCTATGGGCGGCGGGCTGGTCTCATATGAGGAGCAGGTATGGGCGCTGGGATGGTATGGGGTCGCGGGTCTCGCGGCGCGACGGGCCGCAGGGCGGGGCTTGCTCTCGTGGCCGCATTGCTGACGGGCTGTGTTCAGGCGCAAACCGTGAATATGGTCGCGCCGGAACTGGTGCTGGCCTCTGAAATCACCAATCAAGCCCCTAAATCAATCCCCGGCATTTGCTGGGCCAGCCAATCGCGCCCCGCCGTGATCGAGACGGTCACCGAGCAGATCGAAGTCGCGCCCGAGGTCACCAACGCGGATGGCACCGTGACCCCCGCCACTTACCGCAGCGAGAGCCGCCAGCGGATCTTGGGCGATGGAGAGATGGAATATTTCCGCACGCCTTGCGAGGATGTGTTCTCGAGCTATTTCATCACCACTTTGCAGCGCGCCCTCGCGGTGCGCGGCCTCTACAAAGGGGCCCCCAGCGGCGAGATTGACCGAGAAACCACCTCAGCGATCCGCAACTGGCAACGCCCGCGCGGGTTGGACAGCGCGACGCTCTCGCTCAAAAGCGCGAAGATTCTGGGGCTGCTGCGGTGGGAAACCCAATAAGCGGTGCCGGTCCATCTCGCGTGCTGCGCGGTGGATCTGATTGCCTCCGCGAATTCGGTTGCTGCGCTGCGGCCGGCCCCGTAGGCTCTCATGCAGCCTGATCGCCCCTGTTCCCATGAGGCCTGCCGATGACCCGCGCCCCGCATAAGCGGCTCCTCACCCCGCGCGACCCTGCGCTCTATCCTTTGAGCGTCGAGCGGCTCGTGGCTGAGCCTGCGGCACTTGTGGAGACCGGGGATTTGCTGGCAGTCTTGCGCAGCGTTGATGGGCGCCAAATTGCGATGCGCGCACCACTGGCGGGGCGCATGCTGCGGATGATGGTCTCGCAGGGCGATGTGCTTGCCGCGCCGCTCTGTGCGATGACCATGCGCGAGGAGCCGGATCTGACACCCCCGCCCCAAACTGCGCGCCAGACGCCTACCCAAGCCCGCCCCCGACCGGAGCCGAGCTTCGAGGTGGAGGATCTGTTCTTCGCGCCCTCGGACGGGTTCGAGAGTTTGGCAAACGAACGCCCCGCTGCCAGCACCCGCGCAGGCCCCGCGCGCACGGGCCGCACGCCCTATAATTGGATCCACCGAAACTCCGGCGAACATGAAGCCGAAGCCCCCTATTCAAAATGGATCTGGGCCGCACTCGCGGCGGCGGCTTTGCTGTTGGTCATTCTGGTGTTCACTCCGGACGGGATTTTCTCCCGAGGAAGTGATGCCTCTCCGAAAGACGCTCCGACGGCGTCACAAACACCGCCCTCCTAATCCTGCGGTCTCAAGGGCACTCCCTGATAAACCAAAGGAAAGGGCGCCCGAAGGCGCCCTGAACCGATTCTGTGTTGAGGTCTCTGCCCGACGATTAATCCTCAATAGGCAGCGCGAGGAAGCGCGGCTCACCGCCGCGACGGATCAGCAGCAGCACCGATTTGCGGCCAGCGTCTTTTGCCGCCGAGATCTGATCCTCAAGATCGGAGACCTGTGCTACCGACTGCTGACCAGCTTCCGTGATCACATCGCCAGCCCGCAGCCCTTTCTCAAACGCTGCGCTATCCTCTGCGATATCTTTAATCACCAGCCCAGATGTGCCGGACGACAGGCCTAGCTCGCTTGCCAAAGCTGGCGTAATCGGGGTTACGGTGAGGCCAAGGATCTCGCCCTCGGAATCCTGAGGTGCTTGCACAGCTGCGGGAACAGGCTCGCCCTCGGCCAACTCACGACGCCCCAGCGTTACCAGAAGCGTCTCGGATTTGCCCTCGCGCAACACCGTCACACGGACCGCCTCGCCCACGGGTGCATCGGCCACGCGGCGCACCAATTCCCGAACGTCCGATACGATGCCCCCATCGAAGTTGGTGATCACATCACCCGCCTTCATGCCCGCATCCATCGCGGGGCCATCGGGCACCTCAGATACGAGCGCGCCTTTGGTATCCCCCAGACCCATCGCCTCAGCCATATCCGGCGTCACGTCTTGGATCTTCACCCCGAGCCAGCCACGACGGGTTTCGCCGTATTCCTTGAGCTGAGCGACGACTTTGGAGACGACATTGGAGGTCATCGAGAAACCAATCCCGATCGAGCCACCATTGGGCGACAGGATCGCGGTGTTCATCCCGATCACGTCACCGTCCATGTTGAACAGCGGCCCACCCGAATTCCCGCGGTTGATCGCCGCATCAGTTTGCAGATAGTCATCATAGGTGCCCGACAGCTCGCGGTTGCGGGCAGAGACGATGCCTGCGGAAACCGAGAAGCCTTGGCCAAGCGGGTTGCCCATGGCCATCACCCAATCACCAACCCGCGCCTTGTCGGAATCGCCAAACTTGACGAATTTCAAAGGCTTGTCGCTTTCCACTTTCAGAACCGCCACATCGGTCTTCGGATCCGTGCCGATCAATTTGGCAGGCAGGCGTTGGCCCTCGAAGAACTCGATCTCGATCTCATCCGCGCCCTCAATGACGTGGTTATTGGTGACGATATAGCCATCCTCGGAAACCACATAGCCCGATCCCAGCGCGTTGGAGCGGCGCGGGCGGCTGGGGCCCTCTTGCGGCTGGCCCGGATTGGGCAGGCCGAAATCGCGGAACAGCTCGTCAAACGGCGAGCCATCTGGGAAGACCGGACCGCGATTGACAGGGGCCGCAACCGTGGTCGAGGTCGTGATATTTACAACCGCTGGGCTGACCCGTTCGGCGAGATCGGCAAAACTCTCCGGCGCGGCACGCGCTTCAGATCGCGCTGCGCCGAGCGCCATCATGGCCGATAATGTGAGAATGGATAAAGCCCGAAGCAATCCGCGCGCAGTGGCGGGCTGGGACAGGGCCATGGTCTGGCTTTGGTGCGACATCGCAAACTCCCGTGTAATCTTGCACGCACCCTCAAGGCGCGTTGGCACTCTTTAGATACCTCCCGCCGCTTTGGCGCAAATGAAACCCCGATCTCGAGGCGTCACTTCGATGTGAGCATACCACAACGCGAGAGGCAAAAGAAAAGGCGACCCGAGAGCCGCCTTTTTCGTTATTTTATCGCAGGTTGCACTGAAAATCCATCGGCGAGGCCGTGAAAATCCGCGTGCGATTGTAAGCTTAGTTCTGCGCGGTATCGCTCTTGAGATACTCGAAGAACTCGCTATCGGGCTGCATCACCATCGAGGTATTCCCCGATTTCAACGCACGCTCATAGGCCGTCAGCGATCGCGTGAAGGCGAAGAACTCCGCGTCTTTGCCATAGGCTTCGGCGTAGATCGCGTTGCGTTTTGCATCGGCTTCACCGCGGATGATATCGGCGTTTTTACGCGCCTCCGAGGTCAGTTCGACCACCGAACGATCCGCAAAGGCGCGCACGCGTTGCGCCGCCTCGTTCCCGCGGCCGATCTCATCCGCCGCTTCGCGTTCCCGCTCTGCGCGCATACGTGCATAGGTCGAGGCCAAGTTCTGCTTGGGCAGGTCGGTCCGCGTCAAGCGCACGTCGATGACCTCAACGCCAAGCGCCGCCGCCTCACGCCGCGCCAGATCACGGATCCGGTTCATCAGCGGGGTCCGGTCATCCGAAAGCACTGTCGTGGAAGGCACCGAGCCGAGCACTTCGCGGATTGCGGCATTGATGATGCTGTCGAGACGATCCCGTGCGGCGGATTCGCCAAAGACACCCACAGATTCGCGGAACTCGCGCAGATCGGTGATCCGCCAACGGGCAAACGCATCGACCACAAGACGGCGGTCATCCAACGGGGTGACTTCGATCGGCACTGTCGGCAGCGAGAGGATACGGTCCTCGTAGCGCACGATATCCTGCACGAAGGGGATCTTGAACGCGAGGCCTGGGGTCTCACGCACGGCTTTCACTTGGCCGAATTGCAGCACCAGAACCTTTTCGCGCTCATCCACCACGAAGGCGGAAGACAGCACCAAAGCGCCTGCGATGATCACAGCGGGGACGAGAATATTGAGGCTTTTCATTATTTCTTGCTCCCTTGCGGCGACAGGCCTTCAAGCGGCAGATAGGGCAAAACACCGCCCTCCCCTGTTGGGCCATCAAGGATCACCTTATCGACCGAACCGAGGATTTTCTCCATCGTTTCCAGATACATCCGGCGACGGGTCACATCCGGGGCCTTCACATATTCATTATAGACCGAGGTGAAGCGCGCGGCCTCACCCTCGGATGCGTTCACCACTTGGGCGCTATAGGCTTGGGCTTCTTCGAGAACCTGCGCCGCTTCACCGCGCGCGCCAGCCGTCACACGGTTGGCATAGGCATCCGCCTCTTTTTCCAAACGGTCACGCTCTTGCTGCGCGGCTTGGACTTCGCGGAAGCTGTCGATCACCTCGGCGGGCGGATCGGCACGGTTGAAGTTGATCCGGACAACCTTGATGCCCGCGCCGTAGCTATCGAGCGTGCCTTGAATGGCGGCCCGCAAATCGGAGGCGATCACACCACGGTCACGGTTAAGGACGGGTGCCAGTTCCGAGCGCGCGATGATGTCGCGCATCGCGGATTCAGACACCGCGCGGATCGTATCTTCCGGATCAGCGAGGTTGAACAGGTAGCTCTGCGGATCGGAGATATTCCAGACGACTTGGAATTCGATATCGACGATGTTTTGATCGCGCGTCAGCATCAGGCCGGTATCTTCGGCCCCTGCGCGGCCCATGCCGATATCGGTGTTCCGCTCGCGCGTGACTTGCAGCTTCTCGGCGGTGATCACCGGCCAAGGCGCAAAGTTCAGACCCGGATCGCCGATCGAGGAGAACTTGCCGAATTGCAGCTCAACCGAGCGTTCTTCCGGCTTCACCGTGTAGAAGGACGCATATCCCCAGAGTGCGAGACCTGCGAGCGCCGCAATCGCGAAGGTGGAGCGGTTCAGGTTCGGCCCTTGGCCGCCGCCCATCGGGCCACGCCCGTTGCCCTTGCCACCTCGACCGCCCATGAGCACTTTGAGCTGCTCGGTGCCCCGCTTCATGATTTCGTCGATTTCAGGAATTTCGCCGCCATTCGGGCGGTTCGTCGGGCGCTGCGGTTTGCCCTTTTCCTCGTCATCGCCGCCACCCCAGGGGCCCTGATTGCTCATGCTCATTCCTTACATTGATAGATCTGTTATAAAATTGGGCATTATCCCGCCGGATTACAAGCGCTTCCGGCGGGTTTTTGCCCCTAGAATGACTTAGTTGCCACGCGCGGGTTTCCGCATGGTCACCAGTTCTTCCGCCATCGTCGGATGCACAGCGCAGGTTGCGTCAAATTGCTCTTTCGTGGCGCCCATTTTCATCGCGATTCCGACCATCTGGATCATCTCGCCCGCCTCGGGTGCGACGATATGGCACCCCAGAACCTTGCGGCTGGATTTGTCGACCACCAGTTTCATCAGCACGCGGTCCTGCGCGCCCGCGAAGGACGAGCGCATCGGTTTGAACGCAGAGGAATAGATCTCCACATCGCCCTGCTTGCAGGCTTCCTCTTCGGTCAGGCCGCAGCTCGCGAATTCCGGCTGGGTGAACACCGCCGAGGCGACGAGCTCGTGATCGAAATGGCGCGGCTTGCCGCCGAAAACGGTATCGGCGAAGGCATGGCCCTCGCGGATCGCCACGGGGGTGAGGTTGATCCGGTCGGTGACATCGCCCACCGCATAGATCGAGGGGATATTGGTCTGCGACCATTCATCCACCTTCACCGAGCCGTTTTTGTTGAGGACAACGCCCGCGTCCTCCAGCCCGAGGCCTTCGGTCAGCGGCACGCGGCCCGTCGCATAGATCACCGCGCCATACTGTGCATCGCGGTTATCAGAACCATGCACCGAGAAGCCGCCCTCGGTTTTCTCAACCTTATCCAGCACAACGCCCGTGATGATCTTGATCCCCGAGGCTTCCATCTGCGCCACGACCAGATCGCGCGCCTCCTCATCGAAACCGCGCAGCAAAGGCGAGCGGTTGATCAAGGTGACATCCACGCCCAGCCCATTGAGAACACAGGCGAATTCGCAGGCGATATAGCCGCCGCCAACGATCAGTACCGATTTCGGCAGCGCCTCGAATTTGAAGATATCGTTGGAGGTCAGAACATGCTCGCAGCCGTCGAACTCCGGCACGAAGGGGCGGCCCCCTGTCGCAACGAGAATATGCTTCGCGGTGATCTCCTCGCCCGAGGCCAAGCGCACGGTATGGGCATCTTTTACGGTGGCGCGCGCGTCATAGACGGTGACATTCGCCCCGCTCAACCCGGCACGGTAGATCTTCTCCAGACGGTCCAACTCGGCATCAAGCTTGCCACGGAACGCGGTCCAATCGAAATCGCCAATCTGCGCATCCCAGCCATAGGCGCGGGCCTCTTCCATCGCACTGGGGAAGGAGGAGGCGAAGACCATCAGCTTTTTGGGCACACAGCCACGGATCACGCAGGTGCCGCCCATCCGGTATTCTTCCGCCAGCGCAACTTTCGCGCCATGCTCTGAAGCCGCAATCCGCGCCGCGCGCACGCCACCGGACCCGCCGCCGATGACAAATAGGTCATAATCAAAGGTCATTTGCCTCAAGCCTCTTTCTTGGATCGTGCCACAGCCTTGAACATAGGGGCTGCGTGCTGAAATTACACGTCAGGGGTCTGATGCCTTGGCGGCAGGCCAGGCGGCACGCTGAACAGCAGCGCCCTCCCTGACAGCATCACGCCCACCGCGCCGCCTCGGGCCGATGGGCGTGACAGGAAGATGGGCCGGAACGCCGTGCGCTCCGCCCTATGCCTCAGCCCAGATCTTTGAAGATGTTTTCTTCTTCCAGAAAATCGATCTGCTCATGGGTGACTTTTCCCGCGTTGATATCGCGGATCTCGATTTTGCCGTCACCGCCGCCGATGATCACCACATCACAGATATCGATAAACAGCCCGTTTTCGACCACGCCCGGCACCTGATTGAGCACGAGGCCAAGCTGACGCGGATTGCCGATCCGGTTGAGATGCAGATCAACAATGTAATTGCCCTCATCGGTCACATAAGGCTGCGAGCCATTCAGGCGCAGCGTCGTGTTGCGGCCCAGCACATCGAGCGAGACCAGCATTTCCTCGATCAGCGCGCGCGTTGTCTGCCACCCAAACGGTACTACCTCGACGGGCAGCGGGAAGGCCCCGAGCGCCGCCACCGATTTCGCCGCATCGGCAATCACGATCATCTGGTCAGAGGCCGTCGCAACGATCTTCTCTTGCAGCAAAGCACCGCCGCCGCCCTTGATCAGGTTCAGCTCCGCGTCGAATTCATCCGCGCCGTCGATCGTCAGATCCAGCCATTTCGCCTCATCAAGGGTCACGACATTGACGCCAACCTGACGCGCGAGATCTGCCGTGCGCGTGGAGGTCGGCACGCCGGTGATCTTGAGACCCTCTTCGCGGATCCGCTCGCCCAGCAGACGCACCATCCAAGCGGCGGTGGATCCGGTCCCCAGACCAACCCGCATCCCGTCCTCGATATAGCTCACCGCGGATTTCGCGGCGGCAAATTTGGCCTTGTCGATAGGCGATAGCTCGGCGGGCATGGGCAGCTCCTTTGTGGGTTTGCGGCGGTTATAAGGGCATGGCGGCGCTGAGGCGAGGCAAAATCGTCACCTTAACAACACCAAGGCGCCCGATCTCACGCAGCCCCTGCACCCCACCCTATCCCCACCCGAAAAGCATCGCCCTGCACCACGATAAGTGAAGTAAATTCAAACTCTCAAGCGTCGTTTTTGCATGGGGTCATCTTACAAGATCTGCCATGTTGTCGCGGAAAGTGAGGTGCGCGATGTTTCTAAGCGTTTTCGACATGTTCAAGATCGGGGTTGGCCCATCATCCTCCCACACAATGGGGCCGATGGTGGCTGGGGTACGTTTTTTAGAGGTGGTGCGCGCCCTGCCCTTCGCGGCCCACGGGTTGCGGGCGCGGCTGCACGGATCGCTGGCCTTCACGGGGAAGGGCCATGCCACGGATCGCGCGGTGATCCTCGGGCTGGCGGGCATGATGCCGGAAACCTATGACGCGGAACGCGCCGAGGTGATTCTGCTTGAGAACATCGAAACCCAGACCCTCACCCCGCCTGATTTGGGCCCTCTGGTCTTCAACCCCGAACGTGATCTGATCTTCGACTACGGCCCCGCACTGGCCGGCCATGCCAATGGCATGGTGCTGATGGCGCTGGATAAGCAAGGCGATATCATCGCGCAGGAGACCTATTTCTCCATCGGTGGCGGCTTTGTCCTGACCGAGGCCGAGCAAGGCGCAAGCAAGCCCCCCAGCGGCCCGAAGATCCCCTACCCGTTTGAAAGCGCCGCGCAAATGCTGGAAATGGCGGCGAAATCCGGCAAAAGCATCGCGCAGATGAAGCGCGAGAACGAGCGGGTGACGCGCTCGGACGCGGAGATCGACGCAGGAATCGCGCGGATCTGGCAGGTGATGCGCGATTGCATGGATCGTGGCCTCGCCACCGGCGGCATCCTTCCGGGTGGTTTGAAAGTTCAGCGCCGCGCCCATGCAATCCATGATCGGCTGCTGGCGGAACGCGGGCGCAACGATACCGCGCCGCATATCATCAACGACTGGATTTCAACCTATGCGATGGCGGTGAATGAGGAAAACGCGGCGGGCGGCCAAGTCGTCACCGCGCCGACCAACGGCGCGGCGGGGGTTCTGCCTGCCACGATCCGCTATTGGATCGATCACGTGCCAGGGGCCTCCGAGCGCCAGATCGGGGAGTTCCTGCTCACCGCAGCGGCTGTCGGCGGGCTGATCAAGCACAACGCGTCAATCTCGGGCGCGGAATGCGGCTGTCAGGCAGAGGTCGGGTCGGCTGCAGCGATGGCCGCCTCCGGCTTTGCGGCCGTAATGGGCGGCACCGTCACCCAAGTCGAGAACGCGGCGGAAATCGCGCTGGAGCATCACCTCGGGATGACTTGCGATCCGGTGCGCGGGCTGGTGCAGGTGCCCTGCATCGAGCGCAATGGGCTCGGCGCCATCAAAGCCGTCTCGGCGGCCTCCCTCGCCCTACGCGGCGACGGCACCCATTTCGTGCCGCTGGATTCGGCGATCGAGACGATGCGGCAAACCGGCGCGGATATGAACGAGAAGTACAAAGAGACCTCGCTGGGCGGTCTTGCGGTGAATATTCCGAACTGCTGAGCAACTGATCCGGTGAAAAGGGGGCAGCGCCCCCTGCCCCCGCGGCCAAGCACCTATAGCCAAAGCAAAACGCCCGCGGTTTCCCACGGGCGTTTCACGAATAACGAGGTGATTAGACCAGACGGCTTTGCGCCAAGGCCGCTTTCACGAAGCCCGCAAACAGCGGATGCGGCGCGAAGGGTTTGGATTTCAGCTCGGGGTGGAATTGCACACCGATGAACCACGGGTGGCCCTTGTGTTCGACAATCTCGGGCAGGCGACCATCGGGGGACATGCCCGAGAACTCCAGCCCGCAGGCCTCAAGTTGCTCACGGTATTTCGCATCCACCTCGTAGCGGTGGCGGTGACGCTCCTCGATATCCAACCCGCCGTAGACTTCGGCGACTTTCGAACCCTCTTTCAAGGTTGCGGAATAAGCCCCGAGGCGCATCGTGCCGCCCTTATCGTCGCCGACTTTACGCTCGACGCGGTGGTTGCCTTGGATCCATTCCTTGAGGTGATACACAACAGGCGTGAAGCGCTTACCGCCCGCCTCGTGATCGAACTCTTCCGAGCCTGCATCCTCGACGCCCGCCAGATTGCGCGCAGCCTCGATGACAGCCATCTGCATCCCGAGGCAGATGCCCATATAGGGAACGCCCTTTTCGCGCGCGAATTGCGCGGCGCGGATTTTACCCTCAGTCCCGCGTTCGCCGAACCCGCCCGGCACGAGGATCGCGTGGAACCGTTCAAGATGCGCGGAGGGATCTTCGCGCTCGAAGATCTCCGCATCGATCCACTCCGCTTTCACCCGCACGCGATTCGCCATCCCCCCATGGGTCAGCGCCTCAGCGATGGATTTATACGCGTCTTCAAGCTGCACATATTTGCCCACGATCGCGACGCGCACCTCGCCCTCGGCGTGATTCAAACGATCCATCACATCTTCCCAGATCGTCAGATCGGGCTTGGGCGCGGGCGAGATCCCGAAGGCGTCAAGCACCGCCTGATCAAGGCCAACGCGGTGATAAGCCAACGGGGCTTCATAGATCGACTTCAGATCATAGGCGGGAATCACCGCTTCAGGGCGCACGTTACAGAACAGCGCGATCTTGGCGCGTTCCTTCTCGGGGATCTCATGCTCGGAGCGGCACACCAAAACGTCAGGCTGCAAGCCAATCGAGCGCAGCTCTTTGACCGAGTGCTGCGTCGGTTTGGTTTTCAGCTCGCCCGAGGCCGCCAGATAGGGCAGCAAGGTCAGGTGCATGAAGATACATTGGCCGCGCGGCTTATCCTGCGCGAATTGACGGATCGCCTCGAAGAACGGCAGCCCCTCGATGTCGCCGACTGTGCCGCCGATCTCGCAGAGCATGAAATCGACCTCGTCATCGCCAACATTGATGAAATCTTTGATCTCATTGGTCACATGCGGAATAACTTGGATCGTCTTGCCGAGATAGGCGCCTTTGCGCTCTTTCTCGAGCACGTTGGAATAGACGCGACCCGAGGAGATGGAATCGGTCTTGCGCGCCGAGACGCCGGTGAAGCGCTCATAATGGCCCAGATCGAGATCGGTCTCCGCGCCATCATCTGTGACGAAAACCTCGCCATGCTCGAAGGGCGACATCGTGCCCGGATCGACGTTGAGATAGGGGTCAAGTTTACGAAGACGCACGGAAAATCCGCGCGCTTGCAGCAAGGCCCCGAGCGCCGCAGAGGCGAGACCTTTGCCCAGAGAAGACACCACACCGCCGGTGATGAAAACATATCTTGCCATTAGCGGAGTGCTCCCGTGAGTGAAACCAAATCCAAATAAGTGCCGACGCAAAAAGCGTGGCATCACGGGATTTGAGAAATAACAGATTCGCAGGCGGTCCGCAACCGGACCGCAAGCATTTGGGTTAGTGTAGCGGGAAGCCGCTAGAACTTGTGGGTGATACTTAGTTTGCCGCCGGCGGGGTCACCGGTGCATCGAGCGCCGGCGGGGTCACAGGCGCGTCAGGCACCACAGGGGCCGTCACTTCAGCCGGAGTGATGTCAACCACCGAACCGCCATCCGCTTTGCGCGCGGCAATCACCGTAAGGGTGATCGAGGTTGCGAGGAAGGCGACTGCAAAAAGCCATGTGAGCTTGGTCATCGCATTCGCGGCTTGGCGACCGGTCATCACACCGCCGCCACCACCGCCGCCGCCCATACCGAGGCCGCCGCCTTCGGAGCGCTGCAGAAGCACAATCCCGATCAGCAATAGCGCGAGGATCAGGTGGACGGTGAGAATGACGTTTTCCATGAACCTTTGGGCCTTTTTGACGAATGACGTGCCTAATTAGGCGGATGCGGAGCCACGTGCAAGGCGTTTTGGGGAAAGGATGTGATAACTTCGCGCAAGTGATTGATCAGACACCTCTCCAACGGCAAAATTCCGCGCCGCGCCGCCCAGAAACCGACTCTCTCCCGCCCCATTGACCGCGTTGCGTTTCCATAGAGTGCAAATATCCCCGCCGGAGGCATCCGCCCTCGGCCTCATCGCATCTCCTTCACGAAAGCGTGGCTGGTTGCCTCACGCCTCTGCCCTTTCCACCCTTGGCCCGCCCCGCCACCCGCGCTAGATTATATCCATGTTTGCCTCACTCCTTCGCGCGCTCGGCGCCCCGCACCCTGCCCCGCTCACCGCTCCCGACGCCGAACTGGCGCTCGCGGCGCTGCTGGTGCGTCTGGCGAAATCCGACAATCAATATGACGAATCCGAGCAGATCCGGATCGAGCATGTGCTCGCGGTGCGGCGCGGGCTGGGCCATGCGGAGGCGACGGATTTACGGCTGCGGGCCGAGCAGGTGGAGGCCGAAGCCCCCGATACGGTGCGCTTCACCCGCGCGCTGAAGGAAAAAATCGCCTATTCGGATCGTAGCGGCGTGATCGAGGCGCTGTGGGAAGTGGCTTTGGCCGATGGCACCCGAGAAGCAAATGAGGAGGCGGTGATCCGCTTGGCAGCCTCGCTCTTGGGCGTGAGCGACCGCGATTCGGCGCTTGCGCGGCAACGGGTCACGAAGGAAATGGGGCTTTAACCTCCCGTCTGGACGCATGCCTTTTTCGCGCTAGAGTTGCTGTGAGCCGCATTGCAAACCAGCGTGAGCGGGCCGAAAACCAAGATCCCGTCGCGTCATAGTCACGATCCTGTTGCCAAGACTTTGAATTTCGGCCCAATCTGTACCCGATACAATCGCAGCCCAATTGCGCGCCTCCGCGCCCGAATGAGAGACCTCCGTGACGACACCGGTAATCGAAATCCACGATCTCTATAAAAGCTACGGCCCGCTCGAGGTGCTCAAGGGCGTCTCTGTCACGGCAGAGCGCGGCTCGGTGATCTCGCTCATCGGCTCTTCCGGTTCGGGGAAGTCCACGCTGCTGCGCTGCTGCAACCTGCTGGAAGACAGCCAGAGCGGCGAGATTCTGTTCGACGGTGCCCCGGTGCGCTGGATTGGGGAGGGTTTGGCACGGCGGCCTTCCGACCGCGATCAGATCCGCAAAATCCGCACCAATCTCGCGATGGTGTTCCAGCAGTTCAATCTGTGGTCGCATATGACGATTTTGCAAAACGTCATGGAAGCGCCGGTTCAGGTGCTGGGCGAAGCGCCCTCAACGGTAGAGCCGCGCGCCCGCGCCCTGCTTGAGAAAGTCGGGATTGGCGATAAGGCCGATGCATGGCCCGCGCAGCTTTCAGGCGGGCAGCAACAGCGCGCCGCGATTGCCCGTGCGCTGTGCATGCAGCCCCAAGCCTTGCTGTTTGACGAGCCGACCTCCGCGCTGGACCCTGAGTTGCAGCAAGAGGTTGTCGGCGTGATCCGCGATCTCGCGGCAGAGCATCGCACGATGATTCTCGTGACTCATGACATGCGTCTGGCGGCGGATGTCTCCTCGCATGTGATCTTCCTCCATCAAGGCAAGATCGAAGAGGAAGGCCCGCCCGAAACCCTCTTTGGTGCGCCAAAATCCGAACGGCTGCGGCAATTCCTCTCGGCCTCGATGCCGAGCTGACGCCGCCCACCCCTTTTCCACCATCCAACGACAGGGATATAAAATGAAAAAAATCATTCTCGCGACCACCGCACTCGTTCTCAGCGCGGGTTTTGCTATGGCCGATACCGTGCGCATGGGCACCGAGGGCGCCTACCCTCCGTATAACTTCGTCAATGATAAGGGCGAAGTCGACGGGTTTGAGCGCGAAATCGGCGACGAGCTGTGCAAGCGCGCTGATCTGACCTGCGAATGGGTCACCAACGAATGGGATAGCATCGTCGCCAACCTCACCAGCGGCAATTACGACACCATCATCGCAGGCATGTCGATCTCTGACGAGCGCAAGCAAACCATTGATTTCTCTGAAAACTACCTGCCGCCGGCGCTCTCGTCCTATCTCGCCCCCGCGGCGGATGCCGATCTGACAGGCGCGATCGCCGCGCAAACCGGCACGATCCAAGCGGATTACATCGCCAAATCCGGCGCGACCCTGATCGAATTCGCAACACTGGATGATACGATTGCAGCAGTGAAATCGGGCGAAGCGGATGCTGTCTTTGCAGACCGTGATGCGCTCAAGCCTTTCTCCGAAGGGCAAGATCTGGTTTGGGCGGGCGAGAATGTTACGCTCGACCAAGGAATCGGGATCGGGATCCGCAAATCGGATACCGAGTTGAAATCCAAATTCGATGCCGCCATCGAATCGATGAAGGCTGACGGCACTCTCAACACCGCGATCAAGAAGTGGTTCGGCGATGACGCCGCGACCTTCTGATCGACACACCCTTTGACTGAAAGGACAGATCGGGCGTGACCGCGCCCGATCGCCCCATATGTTCGCATCCTGTGCCGATCCATCCTCGCTGAACGGGCTCTCATGGCTCCTTTGCTACCTGACAACAGGCAAGCATTTGATGTTCTATGCCTCGTTTCTGACGGTGCTTTTATTGCTGGCGATTGCCGCGCCGATCTCACTTCTGTTCGGCTTTGGCGGTGCGCTTGCGGCGCGGGCGCACAATCGCGTTCTACGCTGGATCGGCAAGGGCTATACCGCGATGGTGCGCGGCGTGCCCGATATCGTTTTCTTCCTCTTCGTTCCGGTCGCGCTGGATCAGGGGCTGGAATGGATGCGCCATAAGGTGAAATGCCCCGACTGGGATCAGCCAATCCGGCAGGGGGCCGATTTTCTGGTCTGCGCACAGGCCAAGCTACCGCTGTCCTCGTCGCCGCAAGTCTATCACGAGATCTACGGCTTCACGCTGGCAGTTGTCGCCTTCTCGCTGGTGTTTGGGGCCTTCGCGGCAAATGTGCTGACGGGGGCGATGAATGCCGTCCCGCGCGCGCAATTGGAAACGGCGGAGGCCTACGGCATGAGCCCGCGCCAGATCACCCGCCGGATCCTGATCCCGCAGATGTGGACTTACGCGCTTCCCGGCCTCTCGAACCTCTGGATGATCCTGATCAAGGCAACACCGCTTTTGTTCCTGCTCGGGGTTGAGGATATCGTCTATTATGCCCGCGATCTGGGGGCGACAAAATCGGCGGTCTATGCCTATCCCCACCCTGATTGGCGGCTGTGGTATTTCCTCGGGCTGCTCGTGTTCTACCTCGCGATGACCTCCGTCTCCGAGCGGGTTCTGACGCGGATCACCGCGAAACTTTCCAAAGGTCAGGCCACCGCCGCGGGCGAAGCCCAACGCAAAGCGGCCAGCCCCGACGGAGGTGCAGCATGAGCGCGGGTATGAGCTGTTTCGAGACGATCCAAGCCTACGGGCTGCGCTCCATCGGCATAGGCGAACGCGCGCTGCCCAAAGCCGATATCACGGTTTGCGAGCAAATCACCCTGATCGGATCGGGGATGATCTGGAATATCTACTTCGGCGTCTTGGCGCTGGTGGTCGGGTTTGTCTTCGCGCAGGCCTTGGCGGTGGCGAAGTTCCAAGGGCCGAAATGGCTCGCCAAACCGGCGGATTGGTTCATCTACCTGTTCCGTGGCTCGCCACTCTTCATCCAGTTCTTCCTCGCCTATGAAGCCCTTTCCTTGTTGCCCCGCGGCGGCGTAGATCTCTGGGTTGGCCTCGGCACGATCCACCTCGATACCGCCTGGATGACACGCGCTTGGGCGGGGGCGCTTTTGGTCTTGGTGCTCAATACCTCGGCCTATGCGGCGGAGATTTTCCACGGCGCGCTGCAATCGATCCCCAAAGGCGATCTGGAAGCGGCGGATGCCTACGGGCTTTGGGGCTGGAAGAAGTTCAAACGGGTGCAATGGCCGACGATGATGCGGCTGGCGTGGCCCGCCTATACCAATGAGGCGATTTTCCTGTTCCACGCGACAACGCTGGTGTTCTTCTCCGGCTTCCCCGCCTATCGCCAAGAGGGCGACGCGCTCTATTACGCGAAATACTTCGCGGAAAAGACGTTCAACCCCTTCGTCCCCTACCCCATCGTTGCGGCCTATTTCGTGGTGCTCACGCTCACTGTGATCACCGTCTACGGGTTGATCAATCGACGTTTGAACCGTCACCTCCCAAGTGCGGCACCACGTCTCAAGATCCGTCCGCAGATCATCCGCTAAGCGCATCCGGCCGCGCCTCACACCGGCGCGCGGCCCCTTGCCCCGCTCACCACGGCGGGCTAGGCTTGACCCATTCCTGACGCGAGGCCTCATGCACATCGGCATCCTGCAAACCGGACAATCCCCCGAGATCCTTCGGGCGGAGGCCGGTGATTATCCAGATATGTTCACCCGCCTTCTCTGTGATCAAGGGCTGGAGTTCACAACCTATCTCGTGGAGGAAATGACCTTCCCCGAGAGCATCCATGCCTGCGATGGCTGGCTGATCACCGGATCGCGCCACGGTGCCTATGAGGATCACCCCTTCATTCCGCCGTTGGAGGATTTCATCCGCGAGGCCTATGCCGCCAAAGTGCCGCTGGTCGGCATTTGCTTCGGCCATCAGATCATCGCGCAAGCGCTTGGCGGCAAGGTCGAGAAATATGATCGCGGCTGGGCTGTCGGCCCGCAGGATTATGATTTCGAGGGCGAGCACATCACCCTTAATGCTTGGCACCAAGATCAAGTCACCGCCCTACCCAAAGACGCCCGCGTGATCGGCACCAATGCGCATTGCGAGAATGCGGCGCTGGTCTACGGCGATACCGCCTTCACCGTGCAGGCCCATCCCGAATTCCAAGACGGGTTCGTCAAAGGCCTGATGGAGACGCGCGGACGTGGCGTGGTGCCCGACGCGCTGCTCGATGCAGCAACCGCCCGCCTTGGCCCGGCGAATTCCTCGCAGCGGATCGCAGACCGTATCGCCGCGTTCTTCCTCGCCCATGCGGCCCAAACCAAACCCCAGACCTGAAGGTTCCCATGTCAAACGCTTGGCAAGATCAGATCCCGCAAGCCGCCCGTGACTATATCGCCGACCGCCGCCTCGACGAGGTGGAATGTATCGTCGCCGATATCGCAGGCGTGGCGCGTGGCAAGGCGATGCCCGCCTCGAAATTCGCCTTCCAAGACCGCTTCTTCCTGCCCAACTCGATCTTTTTGCAAACGATCACCGGCGAATGGACGGACAATCCGATGGGCGCATTCACCGAGCCGGATATGATCCTGACGCCGGATTTCTCCACCACCACCGCCGCGCCTTGGACGGCGGATATCACGCTGCAAGTGATCCATGATGTGAACGATCAGCAGGGCAATCCGGTGCCAATCGCGCCGCGCAACGTCCTCAAACGGATTGTCGCCCTCTACGAGGCCGAAGGTTGGACACCGATCATCGCGCCGGAGATGGAATTCTTCCTCGTCGCCCGCAATATTGACCCGAACCAGCCGATTATCCCGCCGATGGGCCGCTCGGGCCGCCGCGCGGCGGGCAAGCAGGCCTATTCGATGTCCGCTGTCGATGAATATGGCAAAGTCATTGATGACATTTACGATTTTGCCGAGGCGCAGGGGCTTGAGATCGACGGGATCTTGCAAGAAGGCGGCGCGGGTCAGGTCGAGATCAACCTCGCGCATGGCGATCCGGTCAATCTCGCTGATCAGATCTTCTACTTCAAACGGCTGATCCGCGAGGCGGCGCTGCGCCACGATTGCTTCGCAACCTTCATGGCGAAACCGATTGAGGGCGAGCCGGGATCGGCGATGCATATCCACCAATCGGTGATCGACACCAAGACCGGAAAGAACATCTTCTCCAATGCGGACGGCAGCGAGACAGAGGCCTTCCTGCATTGCATCGCGGGGCTTCAAACCCACCTGCCCGCGGTGATCGCGCTGCTGGCCCCCTATGTGAACAGCTATCGCCGCTACGTTCCCGATTTCGCCGCCCCGATCAACCTTGAATGGGGCCGCGATAACCGCACCACCGGCCTGCGGGTGCCGATCTCCGGCCCCGAGGCACGCCGGATCGAGAACCGCCTCGCGGGGATGGATTGCAACCCCTATCTCGGCCTTGCGGCCTCGCTCGCCTGCGCCTATCTGGGGCTGAAGGAGAAGCAATTGCCGCGCGATGAGTGCCGTGGCGACGCCTATATGAGTGCCGAGGATCTGCCCTATAACTTGGGGGATGCGCTGGATCTCATGGCGGGGTCTGACCCTGTGCGCGAAGTACTGGGTGAGGAATTCTGTACCGTCTACGAGGCTGTGAAGCGCAACGAATACAAAGAGTTCTTGCAAGTCATCAGCCCGTGGGAGCGCGAGCACCTACTGCTGAATGTGTAAGACCCGATGCTGAATCTGCTCTACGCCAATGACACCAAGGGGGCCTATCCGCCCTCTTGGTATGCCGACACCGCCCCCCCCTTTTCGGCGCTCGATCCGCTGCGCGGCAAGATCACCGCCGATGTCTGCGTGATTGGCGGCGGCTATACGGGCCTATCTGCCGCGTTGGAACTGGCAGAGCGTGGCTATGATGTCGTGCTTTTGGAGGCGCAACGGATCGGGTTTGGCGCCTCGGGCCGCAATGGCGGGCAGGTCGGCTCAGGGCAGCGACTTGAGCAAGACGCGTTGGAAAAGATGGTCGGCGATACCCGCGCCCGCGCCCTGTGGGAGATGGGCGAGGCCGCCAAAGCGCTCGTACAAGAGCGGATCGCGGCGCATGATATCAAAGCCGATTACCGCGCGGGCATCGCCCATGCCTGCTGGACGCAGGCCGAGGTCAAACATTCCCATCACGCCGCCGAGCACCTCGCAACCCGCTATGGCTACGACAAGATAACGCCTTTGGATAAGGCAGCGCTGCGCGCGATCCTGCCCTCTGAAGCCTATCAAGGCGGCGATATTGATCGCGGCGCGGGCCATCTGCACCCGTTGAACTATGCCCTCGGGCTGGCGCAGGCCGCCTTGGCGGCAGGGGTGCGGATTTTTGAGGGCTCGGAGGTCCACCGGATTGACCACGCCCTGCGCCCGTTTGTGGCGACAGCTCACGGCGGCGTCACCTGCGACCACGTGATCCTCGGCGCGAATGGCTATCTCGGCGCGCTGGAGCCAAAGGTCGCGGCGCGGGTGATGCCGATCAACAATTTCATCATCGCAACCGAGCCGCTGGGCGAACGCGCCGCAGAGGTGCTGCGCGAGGATATCGCGGTGGCGGATACGAAATTTGTGGTCAATTACTGGCGGATGACACCGGATCAACGGCTGCTGTTCGGCGGCGGCGAAAGCTATGGCTATCGCTTCCCCGACATCATGAAAACCGTTACAAAACCAATGCTTGAGGTTTATCCGGGCCTACGGGATGTCAAGATCACCCATGCCTGGGGCGGCACATTGGCGATCACGATGAACCGGATGCCCTGCCTGATGCGCCCGCATCCCAATGTGCTCTCGGCCTCGGGTTTCTCCGGCCACGGCGTCGCGATGGCGACACTGGCGGGCAAGATGATGGCGGATGCTGTCGCAGGCCAAGCGGAGGGGTTCGATCTGCTTTCAAGCCTGCCCCAACCGCGCTTTCCGGGCGGGGCGGCGCTGCGCTGGCCGCTCCTCGTTGCCGCGATGACGTGGTATTCCCTGCGCGACAAGCTCGGGCGCTAAATCCAGCCCTGCGCCTCTGGCGGCTGCGGATCGCTCCGCGGGGGATATTTAAGCTCTGAGGAAGCGCAAACCGTTTCCATAGAGACTAAACATCCCCGCCGGAGGCTTTCCCGTTTATTCCAACCCGAGCCTTGGGATTTCAATCTTCGGGCAGCGATCCATGATCACCGTTTTGCCTGCCGCGCGCGCTGCGATGGCGCCCTCTTCCGAGATCACGCCAAGCTGCATCCAGACGGTTTGCAAGGCCGGCAGCGCGGTCAGCGCCTCGGCGACAATCCCCGGAACAGCCTCCGAGGCGCGGAAGATATCCACGGTATCCACACCGAACTCCGCCGGAATCTCGCTCAGGCTGCCGACAATCACCTCGTCGAGCGCCTCTTGTCCCGCCAAGCCCGGGTTTACCGGAATCACGCGGTAGCCTCGCGATTTCAAAAATTTAGCGATGCGGTTCGAGGGGCGTTCTTCCTTTTCCGAATATCCCACGAGGGCGATGACATGCATTGTATCGAGCACATCCGCGACCTGAGCATCGGTTAGTCCATCCGTCATAACAGTCTCCCTTTTCCTTAACCTGCGCCCCATGGCCGGTAATTCCAAGGGGGCAGGGAAAAGAAAAAGCGCCCGAGGCCAAAGGCCTGGGCGCAAAGTGCGGAACGAGGGACAGTGATCGTGGAAACGGCAGTTCCGGTGCCGCTCCCTCACCCTAACATAGGAGTGTGAAGCCTCAGTTAAAGGCGACACGGCCCAAGATCGCGTTTATGTGACAACCTGCATGAGCGGAACGCTGCGGGGTGGTCAGCGGTTCACCGCCGCATAAAGCGAGATTGCGGCCGCGTTGGAGACGTTGAGCGAGCCGAAATCGGTCGCGAAGGGGATCTTCACGAGGCGATCGCAGGTCTCGCGGGTTTTCTCCCGCAGGCCCGGCCCTTCCGCGCCCAACACCAGCGCCACAGGCCGCGTGCCCGCCTTCGCGAGGCCCTCGGCCAGTGTCAAATCCGCTTTGCCGTCCAGCCCGATCAACTCGAACCCCATGCCGCGCAGGGTTTCCATCGCATCTGAAAGATTCTGCACCCGCAAATACGGCTGACGTTCCAGCGCGCCCGAGGCGGTTTTCGCCAGCGCGCCGGTTTCCGGCGCGGAATGCCGTGCGGGCGCAATCACCGCCCGCGCGCCGAACACTTCCGCCGAGCGCAGAATCGCGCCCACGTTATGCGGATCTGTTACGCGGTCGAGAAGCACCACCAGAGGCGCGCCCTCCCCCGTCAGGCAGACGTCCTCAACCGATCCCCAGCGCAAAGGCTTCGCGAACAGCGCCGCACCTTGGTGCACCGACTCGCGGTCGATCTCGACGGCCGCATCGAATTTGCGCGGATCAACGATCTCCGGCTCCATTCCCGAGGCCATGATCGCATCATAGAGCTTGTCCGCCGCGTTTTTCGTCAGAACCAGCCGCATCCGCTCACGGGCGGGGTTCATCAACGCGTCGCGCACCGCGTGCAGGCCGAACAGCCAGACCGTCTCCGCATTGGCTGCGCGTTTGGCGCGTTCTTTATCGACAACCCATGTTGGTTTTTGCATTGATCCGGCCTTCTAAAAATCCTCCCCTTCCTGCGCGCAATTGGCAGGATTTTGCAAGCCCTTCGCCCCGATTGGCGGCATTTGCCTGCAATTATTGGGCGGTTTGACGGCTTCGCTTGCGGCGCATCGCTGCGCGTCAAAATAATTCAGAATATCCGCTTGACGCCCCCCGCCCCCTTGGGTATTCCCCCGCTCAGCGTCAGGGCGACGTGCTGCAAGGTGCGGCAGCGGACTGTAACTCCGCCGGGGAGACCCACGCCTGGTTCGATTCCAGGGTCGCCCACCATTCCCCCTCTTTGATAAATTTAGGCGGAATGGTGGCCCGAGACAGCGCAAACTCAACCTTCATATCGAAGTGAATATCGGGGCAAGAGCCGCGCGGCGACATGGTTGGCCAAATCCGCGCATCCAAAACGCACAGCGCAAACTTTCGCGAAACGAATTACCACTTCCTTGCAACTGGTTTGGGCGGCGGCATTGGCCTCACCCGCGGATCGGCCGCCCCGTGAACAAGACTTGGCCTCTGGGCAGCATAATATCGCTGCGGGTCATATCCCATCCGCTGCACATCGCAAGATGGGCCACATCCTCGGCGAGGATATGGTAGGGTGCGCGGATATCATGCGTCACGACGCCATCGGGTTGACGGAACGGTTGCATTGCGGTCGCCGCGTCGGGGGCCAGAAAAACCGTAAAAAGGAAGCATTCCAGCCGATCAAACCGCCGCAGATTGGTCAGCGCCCGCCGCAGATAGGCGAAGGAAAGATGCGGAAACACGGCGAAGGCGATGGCATGGGTGATTGTGTTCGGAACGCCCGGAAATGTAAAAAGCGCATCCTCAACAAGCTGCGCGGGATCCAGCCGCGACGGATCCGGCAACTCCGTTCGGTGCCCTGCTAGAAGGATCTTGCGCGAGGCATCCGTGGCCCAGTAATGCCCCGGCTCCAGATAGGGCACAGCCTTGCATCCGAGCCGAAGCGCACCGGCGCCGATATCCAGAAGATGATGATGCGGTAAGAGGCCAGCCTGTTGCAGGATCGACATCTCGATCCGCCCCGTCTCCTCCCATCGCCCGCCGACGATCGCACGATGCTGCCCAGAGGCGATAGCCGTATCGTAAAAACCGGCTGTTTCATATGGGTTCGTGGACAAGATCAGGGCATTTCTTTAGGGCGGGTTGCGGCTGCGCGTCCCATGCGCCCTGCCGTGCCTGCAAGTCAAGATCGCTTTTCTGCGCGCGATCCTTGGGCGCGGCCTATGCTGCCGTGATGAGATCTCTCCTCAAGAAAATCTGTGGCGCTTTGAGGCTGGATTTCAAAAAGGAATACAATAACTTCTCTCAAACCTTTCCTTGCGGGCGGTTTCAGCACATACTTCCACGCAAGCGCGCAGAGAGGTCCGCGCGGAGCATATCGGCGTTTCGACTGTTCCGCGCATGAGGCCGCGCCGCATAAGCGTCATGAGGGGCAGTGAGATGACTAAAGCGCCGCGTAAGCCAGCCACCGCGTCGGCGGCCAAGCCGAGCCAAAAAACCGACAAGCACCGCGCCGCCGCTGCGAAAGCCAAGCAGCAACCGACGCCCGAACCCGTCGCGGCGCGCCCGTTCAACGTTGTTTGCATCGCGCAGGCGGGGCGGCTCGCCTATGAGGCGGTGATTTTCGCCCGCAGCTTCCGCGCGACCAACCCTGATTTTAAGGGCAAGCTGATCGTCGCCACCCCGACGGGCGAGCGCTGGCGCATGGAGACCGCGATTCCCGGTGCGATCCGTGAGCTGCTGGAGGAGATGAACGTCACTTTCGTGCCGTTCGAGAACAAGGTATTTGGCCAATCCTACCCACATGGCAACAAGATCGAGATGCTGACCGCGCTGCCTGACGAGCCGTTCTTCTTCTTTGATACCGACACGATTTTCACCGGTCCGCTCTCCGATCTGAAGATCGATTTTTCTCGCCCCTCCGCATCGATGCGCCGCGAAGGCACTTGGCCGGAGCCGCCGCTCTACGGGCCGGGCTATGCGGGGATCTGGAAGTCGCTTTATGATCGGTTCGGGCTGGAATTCGAGAGCACATTGGATCTCAGCAAGCCGGATGAATATTGGCAGCGCTATCTCTATTTCTCGGCGGGCTGGTTCTTTGGCGAAAGCCCGAAGGCCTTTGGCGAGCGGTTCCTCGAATACGCAACCTCAATCCGCAACGATCCGCCCGATGAACTGGCCTGCCAGAGCCTCGATCCGTGGCTCGATCAGGTGGCCTTGCCCCTTGTCATTCATTCCTTCGGCGGGGGCCGCCCTGGCCCTGAGTTGGATGGGTTGGACGGCGCGATCACCTGCCATTACCGCTTTATCCCGCTGCTCTATGCGCGCGAACCCCTCAAGGCGATTGCGATGATCGAAGAGGTCATTTCGCCCAACCCCGTCAAACGGGTGATGAAGGAATATGAGCCGCTGAAAAAGCTGGTTCTACAGCGCAAAGGCGAGCGCGTGCGGGCGCTGTTCGATCAGGAGAATCTGCCAAAGCGCGAGCATGTTCTGCGCAATACGATCAAGCGCGCGGGGTTCTGGATGCGCTAAAGGTAATGGCGGGGGCGGCACGTCTCCGCCAGAGCTGATTGCCCGTTTCCCCGCCGCAGACGAGCGGGAAACCCCCATCTCCCTTCCCCTTTCCGAAACAGCGCGCTAGGTTTCGCCGAACCTATGGGGAGGACACCATGACCGACTACGCTTTTGACACCCAACAGATCCACGCTGGCGCGGAGCCCGATCCCGCCACGGGCGCTTTGCAGGTGCCAATTTACCAGACCACCGCCTATGCGTTTAAGGATGCCGAACACGCGGCGCGCCTCTTCAACCTCCAAGAGGTCGGCTATATCTACTCGCGCCTGACCAACCCGACCGTCTCGGCCTTGGGCGCACGGATGGCGGCGCTGGAAGGCGGCGCGGGGGCTGTGTGCTGCTCGTCCGGCCATGCGGCGCAGATCATGGCGCTGTTCCCGCTGATGATGCCGGGCTGCAATGTGATCGCCTCGACACGGCTTTACGGCGGCACGATTACCCAATTCTCCCAAACCTTTAAGCGTTTTGGATGGTCCGCGAAATTCGTCGATTTCGATGATGAGGCCGCGCTCAAAGCCGCGATTGACGAGAACACCCGCGCGGTGTTCTGCGAGTCGATCTCCAATCCGGGCGGCTATATCACCGATATTCCGGCGGTCGCGAAGATTGCCGATGCAGCGGGGATTCCGCTGATCGTCGATAACACGCTCGCCACGCCCTACCTGTGCCGCCCGATTGACCTCGGCGCGACATTGGTCGTGCATTCCGCCACCAAATATCTCACCGGCAATGGCACGGTCACCGGCGGCGTCGTCGTGGATTCGGGTAAGTTCGATTGGTCCGCTTCCGACAAATTCCCCTCGCTCGCAGCCCCCGAGCCCGCCTATCACGGGCTGAAGTTCCACGAGGCGCTGGGGCCGATGGCCTTCACCTTCCATTCGATCGCGATTGGCCTGCGTGATCTGGGCATGACGATGAACCCGCAGGGCGCGCATTACACGCTGATGGGGATTGAGACGCTGAGCCTGCGGATGGAGAAGCATCTGGCAAATGCGAAAGCGGTTTCGGAATGGCTGGAGGCCGATCCGCGCGTTGAATTCGTGACCTATGCGGGGCTGAAAACATCACCTTGGAATGACCGCGTGGCGAAAGTCTGCCCGAAAGGCGCGGGCGCTTTGTTCACCGTAGGCGTTAAGGGTGGCTACGATTCTTGCGTGAAATTGGTCAACAGTCTCAAGCTGTTCTCCCATGTCGCCAATTTGGGTGATGCGCGCTCGCTGATCATCCATTCAGCCTCGACAACCCACCGCCAGCTCTCCGAAGAGCAACAGGTTGCCGCTGGGGCCGCGCCGAATGTGGTGCGCCTGTCCATCGGCACCGAAAACCCCGCCGATTTGATCGCAGATCTCGATCAGGCCCTCGCGCTAGCAACGGCCTGATCGGCCACCAGATCCGGCACCGGATCCGGGGCTGAGGCGAAACGACGCCGCCCTGCCCGCCCGCGCGAAAGCGCGCGGCGGGCAGGCTATCACATTTCGGCAATCACCCGCCCATATGCGGGGGCTTTACCTTTTCTCCCTGCCAAATCTGCGGTAGCAATATGCACCCCCGCGCCCGCGTGGCGTATGTTCGATTTGTGCAAGGCCTGCCTGATGAAGCCCAATTACGCGCTCAATATGACCCATGACGGGATCGACCTTTTCGAGCGGAACGGCGCGGAATGGCAGGTTCTGGGGACTGTGTCCCTCGAAAGCACAGATATGGACGGCGATCTGACCGCCCTGCGCCAGCTCGCGGAGCGTCGCAGCCCTAAAGGTGTGCTCGCCAAACTGATCATCCCACCCTCGCAGGTGCTCTACACCCGCATCAAGGCCCCCGGCCCCACGACCGCGCAGCGCAAGCGGCAGATTTCCCACGCGCTTGACGGGCGCACGCCCTATGCGGTCTCCGATCTCTCGTTTGATTGGTCGGGCACGGGCGACGAGGTCATGGTCGCCGTTGTGGCGAAAGAGACCCTTCAAGAAGCCGAAGATTTTGCCCGAACCCACGGGTTCGCCGCGCTATCCTTCGTGGCCCAACCTGCCCCCGATCAATATGCGGGCGAGCCGTGGTTCGGCCCGACGGCGATGGCCGCGCAATATTTGGGCGAAGGTGAGCGTGTCGAGCGCGATCAGGATCCGGTGCGCGTCACAGGGGTGATTGCGCTTGAAGACCCTGAGCACGACGCGCCGGAGCAAGATGAACCGGACGCGCAGGTTGATGCGGATGCGTCGCCTGACGCCCACGAAAACGAAACCCAAAGCGAACCTGTTGCCGCCTATGATGCGGCAGAGTTCGTGGCCCCTGCACGGCCAGTCGAGACGACCGACACGCCGACAACCGTCGCGCCGGATTCTCTTGTCGAGACCGAACAGCCTGCTGTCGCGCATGAGGTGCTTGAGACTGAACAGCCCGAGCTTCCGGCAGACGTAACCGTTGATGCGTCGATCACGGAGCTGGCTGACGCGGTTCACGAACCACGCGCGGATCTGACCACGTCCGAGGAGCCTCATCTGGTCGAGGCTTTAGAGGCGGATCTGCCCCCAGCAGACGCACCTGCGCCGGAGGTCTTCGCGGCCGAGGTCGCGCCGCTCGATCCCGTGGCCAATGAACTCGCCGCCCAAGACGAGCTTCAAGGCGGCAGCCCCGCCCCCACGCGGCATTGGCTGGACAGCGCCTCAATGGAGCAGCCCCATGAGGCTGAACCTGACGAATCGCAGCTGCAAGAGAGGCCAGCCGAGCTTGCGCCGGATACGGTCCCCCAAGCGCAAGAGACCTCCCTCACGTTCGACGCGACCTCCCCCAAGTCCGAAGCAGTTGGTGACACGATCACCACCACGACGATGCCTTCGGCTGAGGCAGAACAGGTGTGCGCGCCTAGCTCCGAACCAGAGATCGAGGCCGAGATTGCGCCAGAGAACACGCCTGCGTCGCAGGCCCCTTTGGCGCAGGGCAAGCCAATCATCGCCCGCCCAACCTTCGCAACCCGCCGCGCGCCTGTGCAGCCGCTCGGGGCAGGCTTGGCCGAAGAGGCTCCGGCGCTTACGGCGAACCTAGATCTATCCGTTGAGGATGCGGCAGATCCGGCGCTAGCCCTTCCCCCCGAACAGCAGCTCTCCGAGGCGGCACGCGCCGCGATCCCGCGCCTCTCGTCCAAACCCGCGCGGATTGACCTGCCCACCTCGCGGCTCACGCCCGCAGCTCCGCAAGCCTCCCGCGCGTCGCGCTTGCCCAAATTCGACACCAAGCGTGCGGCAGATGCGATGAGCACCACGCTTGCAAAAGCCGCCGCCTCGGGCGCAACCCTGAGCAAAGCCGCCCAATCTGCGGCGCAGCTTGCGGTGAAGCTGACCCGTCGCAGCGATAAAGCAGCCTCTGACGCGGCCGCACCTGCGCGCCCCTCCCTCCGCCGCGAGGCACCGCCAGTCCGCGCCCGCGCCACCCCAGCTCAGGAGGGCATCGCCACCGTCACGGCGACGCCCCTCTCAACTTTGGCGCCGAGCGGCCCCGCGACGAAGGGCCCCGACCATCTGCACGAGTCTTTCGAGGCGCTGCCGATCCCGCCGGTGCCTGACGCAGCTCCGCAAGAGGCCGCCGAAGGCATCGCGCTCGGCGTATCCGCGCCGCAAGCGGATGCGATGTTCGGCTCACCCTCAACTCTGACGACGGCTCACTCGGAAGAAGCCCGTATTGCGCCGGATGCGGCCCTTGCCGCACAAGAGATCCCGACTGGAAACGATACGGCTTTCGCACAGGACGAGGCCCCCTTCGCCGCCGATGTCGAGACGCTTTCGGAGGGCTTTACCGCCGAAGCGAACGATTTTCAGGAAACGCTGCCCCGCGCTGACGAAGGCAGCCGCACCGTGTTCGGAGCGCCTAAGGCCGCCCAAAAAGGCGCAGCTCGCTCCGGCAAGGCACCAAGCAAGTTCCTGATGGTGAAACTCGTGGCGATCCTCTTGCTCTTCATGGGCGGGGTTATTCTCTGGGCAGCCTATCTGGGTGAAGAGGATGCTACTGAGATTGCGCGACAGGCCCCATCCGTGCCGACGGCTGAGATCCCTGATAACGTATCTGATGCAGCTCCTGTCGCCACGACAGGGCAGTCGCAAGCTGCTCTGCAAGCCTTGCCGGAGTCGGCTGCGGCGATTGAGGAGGCAACCCCGCCGGAGGCAGAGCGTGAGGACACGACCGCCGTTGAAGCGACGGGACCGCTCGCAACTGAGGCAGAGGGGACGCTCGGCGCAACGCCAGCCCCTACGACAACGACTCCGCCGCTGGCCGAAGATCGTCTGACCAGCCTCGCGACGCCGCCCTCCGCGCCTGCACAGACGGCCGCTCCGAAGCCCTCCACAGATCTCACGCAGTCTGAACCCACTCAAGCAGAACCGACCCAAGCCGAGATCGCCCCCGTGATCCCGACCGAGAGTGGAACCTTGACCCCGAGCGGCACGGTAATCTATGCGGGCCGCCCCGCTGTCGTTCCGCCCGCCCGCCCGCAGGCGGTCACGACGGCTGCCGCAGAAGCGGCGGCCGCAGCGGCCTTCCCGAATGCGGATCCTGCGCTCAAAGGACAGCGCCCGAAACAGCGCCCTGCCAGCGTTTCCGATGCAGCAAAAGCTGCCGCAGAAGCTGAAAAAGAGGCCGCGGCAGCGCCCTCGATCCCGCAGATCGAGGTTAATCCCTCTGAGGCCGATCCGGTGACAGCAGAGGCAACACCCGCCTCTGCCCCCGTTGAGACGGAGACTGCCGCCACAGCCAATCCACAAACGCCCGCGGAACCCGCTGCCCCAGAGCTGAGCGCCGAAGAGCGCGCTGAAATCGCGACATTGCTTTCCAAGCGCCCCAAAATTCGTCCCGCCTCGGTGAACACAGCAGCCGCCCGCGCGCAGGCGGCTGCAAAGGCCGAGGCAGAGGCCGCCGCCAAAGCCGAAGAAGAGGCGCGGATTGCTGCGGAAGAAGAGGCCAAGCGCTTTGCGGATGCGTCGGCGCAAGCGGTCGAGACATCGCGCCGCCCCGCTGCCAAACCGCGCAATATTTCTGCCGCTGTTGAGGCCGCCGTGGCCGCCGCTGTCGCCGCCGCTCCGCGCGAGGCCCCCGCGCCGGCCCTTGTCGCCGCCGCCGTTGCACCTGCGCCAGCCGCCGCGCCAGCCACCCCCGCCGCCGCGCCCGCGGCAACCTATACGCCATCGCCTGCCCCGAAACCGACCGTGATGAACGCCCCTAAAACGCAGGAACGTGCCGCGGCGATTGATGAGTTGGACGAGCCGGAACCGACCGCCCCAACCTCAAGAGGCGCAACCCCCGCAACCGTCGCGAAACAGGCGACGGAGAAGAACGCGCTCAATCTCGGCAAGGTGAATCTAATCGGCCTGTTCGGATCGAAGAGCAACCGGCGCGCGCTCGTGCGCATGTCCAACGGCTCCTTCGTTCGGGTCAAAGTTGGTGATCGCCTCGATGGCGGACAGGTGACGGCCATCGGTGACGGCCAGCTCAGCTACCAAAAAGGCGGCCGCAATACGACGCTCAAACTGCTGGCCGGAGGCTGACCCCATGAGGGCGATGGCCGCGCAATCCCCCAATTCGCGCGACCAAACGAGCCCCTCCCTTGAACTCGACGACCTGAGAACGCCCGCAAATCTGCGGGCTTTTTCACCCCGCAGCGCGCTCAATGCTTGGAGATACGCCCCTCGCGCTTTAGCGTAGATAGAACGCGGTTTCCCGCAGCTCCCACCCTCTCGCCTGTTACCCAACCCAATGCCCTCTGGGCACGCATAAAGGCCTCCCGTAACGATGGATGGATTTCTCTCTCAAGCCACGCTCTACCTTCTGGCGATGGTCATCGCCGTGCCGATCTCCAAACGCCTTGGGCTGGGATCGGTATTGGGCTATCTGGGCGCGGGGATTCTGATCGGACCGGTCTTCGGTTTCGTCGGATCAGAAATGCACGACCTGCAGCATTTCGCAGAATTTGGCGTTGTGATGATGCTGTTCCTCATCGGGTTGGAGATGGAGCCGCGCGCGCTTTGGGCGATGCGCGACAAGCTGCTGGGTTTGGGCGGGGCGCAGGTTTTGCTGACGATGGCGCTGGTGTCGGCCACAGCCATGGCTCTGGGGCAAGATATACGTGTCGCGCTGGCGCTTGGGATGATCTTCTCGCTCTCCTCAACGGCGATCGTGCTGCAAACGCTGGATGAGAAAAAGCTGATGTCCACCGCGGGCGGGCGATCATCGTTTTCTGTGCTCTTGATGCAAGATATTGCCGTGATCCCGATGCTAGCGCTGATGCCGCTGCTGGCCTCGCCTGGCGCACGCGCTCTCGCCAAAGAAACGCCCGAAACCGCAGCGGGGCGGCTGATCGAGAGCCTACCGGGCTGGGGCGTCACGCTTGTCACCATCGCGGCTGTGGTCGGGGTTGTGCTCGCAGGGCATTTCCTGTTCAAACCCGCCTTCCGCTTCGTGCATATGGCGCGGCTGCGCGAGGTGAACACCGCACTTGCCTTGGCAATTGTCGTCGGCATCGCTTTCTTGATGACGCTTGTGGGCCTCTCCCCCGCGCTTGGCACCTTCCTTGCGGGGGTGGTGTTGGCCGATAGTGAATTCCGTCACGAGTTGGAAAGCGATATCGCGCCTTTCAAAGGGCTGCTTCTGGGGCTGTTTTTCATCACCGTTGGCGCGGGGATGAATTTCGGCACGCTGATGGCGGAGCCCGCGCTGGTGATTGGCATGGTGATTGCGCTTGTTGGCCTGAAGGCGGGGGTGCTCTACGCGCTCGGCGTGACCTTCAAACTCAAGCCCCGCGACCGCGTTCTCTTCACCCTCTCACTTGCGCAGGCGGGGGAATTCGGCTTCGTGCTCGTCTCCTTCGCGGTGGCACAATATATTCTGCCTAAGCACCTCGCAGAGGTCGTGCTGCTTGTGATCGCACTCTCAATGCTGATCACACCACTCCTGTTTCTGCTGCAAGATGTGATCGCGCGGCATCTGCGCGACGAAGAAGCGGCAGAGGCCGATGAGATCGACGACCAGCAGCAGGTGATCATTGCTGGCGTGGGCCGGTTCGGCCAAGTGGTAAACCGCATGGTGACAATGACAGGGTTTAAAACCACGGTTCTTGATGCGGATCTGAATACGATTCAGCTGATGCGGAAATACGGGTTCAAAGGCTATTACGGCGATCCAACGCGGCCGGATCTACTGGCGGCGGCGGGGATCGAAAAGGCAACGGTGCTGGTGGTTTGCCTTGATGACAAGGCCTCGATCACGCGGCTGGTCGCCTATGCCCGCCGCCTGCGGCCCGATTTGCACATCATCGCGCGCGCACGGGACAGGCTGCATGTGTTCGAGCTTTATGCCGCGGGCGCAGACGACATTATCCGCGAGATGTTCGATAGCTCGCTGCGCGCCGCACGCTATGTGCTCGAGAACGTTGGCCTATCGGAATTCGAGGCAGCGGAAGTTGAGAAGATGTTCTTCAAAATGGACCGCGCAGGCGTGCGCGATCTCGCAAAGGTTTGGAAACCCGGCGTCCCGCTCGATCAGAATGCGGATTACGTCAGCCTCTCGCGCCAACTTAACAGTGAGATGGAAAGCGCGCTGATGGCGAACAGGCAGGGCGCGGCGTCAAGCGTTGAGGACAGCGAGTTGGGGAGGAGCTGAGCCCCCTCGCCCGCGGCTCCTCGCATCATCTCACGCCATAAACCCAAAAGGCCGCGCTGAGCGCGGCCTTTTGTATCATTCTATAGCAAGTGCAGAGATCAACCGATCACGCGGCGACACGGCCGCCCAGCACATCGCCAACCTTCTTTTGCGCACCAGCTTCATCGGCGCCCAAAACAGCCGCGACTTCGCGGGTCAGGCGCTCGAGTGCCGCCTCATAGAGTTGACGCTCCGAATAGCTTTGCTCACGCTGGTCATCCGAGCGATGCAGATCGCGCACGACTTCTGCGATGGACAGAAGGTCGCCCGAGTTGATCTTTTGCTCGTATTCCTGCGCGCGGCGCGACCACATGGCGCGCTTGACGCGGGCTTTACCCTTGAGGGTCTCGAGCGCTTTGGTCACCACATCCGGCGAGCTCAATTCGCGCATGCCAATCTCAGTGGCCTTCGCGGTTGGCACGCGGAGCGTCATCTTGTCCTTCTCGAAGGAAATAACAAACAGCTCCATACGCAGTCCGGCGATCTCTTGCTCTTCAATTTGCAGGATCTTGCCGACGCCATGCGCAGGGTAGACTACGAATTGATCAGGGTGGAAATCGGATTTTTTGGTCTTGGTCATTCAGTCGCATCCTCACGAATGAACCCGACAATCGAGCGCATAAAACACCAAATCGGCACGGGCTACGGGCCGAGTTCGGTGTCAAAAGCGCCAGAGTGTGTGCCTGTGCGAGCGAGCAGCGTCCGCAAGGGTCAGCAGGTCCGTATTCCTTTGTAACGATAATATAGCACGAAAAAGGCCCCGTTCAAAGCGCAGCCAGCTTGCATGGTAAGAGGATCGTCACTCAGCCCATTAAAATTAGACGAAAAATGGGCCTTTTCACGAGTTGGTGTAGGATATTTCCCGAACAGCGGAGCCGTTTGACGCCGCGCGCAGGACAAAACCCTGTCACGCGGCTGATTCGCAACCCCAACCTACGCCGGAAAGGCCGCGTGATTCGCGGCCATCTCGCCATCAGTGACGCGCCATAGGCGCGCCACGACGCGGTCTCATCAATCGCCAGCGCCCGGCTTCTCGGAGAAGTATTTCTCCAGTTTGCCCGCTTCGCCATCGTGCTTCTCATGATCGGGCAGAGGATCTTTCTTCTGCGTAATCACCGGCCACAGCTCGGAATATTTGCGGTTGAACTCAACCCAGACATCCATCCCCGGCTCGGTATCCGGACGGATCGCGTCGGCAGGGCATTCCGGTTCGCAGACACCGCAATCGATGCATTCATCGGGGTGGATCACCAGCGTGTTTTCCCCCTCGTAGAAGCAATCCACGGGGCAAACTTCCACGCAATCGGTGAATTTGCAGGCGATACAATTGTCGGTCACGACATAGGTCATTTTCGTACCCGTCTGAAGGATGTTCGGGACTACCTAGCCGCGTGCGCGGCATCATTCAAGCGTGCGCTTGCAACAAAGGAAGCCATGCGACGATCCGCGCGCGCGCAGGACGGGCGTTCGCCGATCCACCGCACAGGCAGAACAGTTTGCGCATAGCGCCCCTGCCCTGTCAGTCGCACAGCCTCGCCACCGCAGGCTCAATCCGCAGCTTCCCATTCCGCGCGCGTCCAATCGTCCGGCATCTCAGAAACCCACGCATAGAGACGGCGCGCCTCGGTCGCCGATCCCCGCCGCGCGCCACAGGCGAGCACTTTGACGACCCGAACCTCGCCGCCCATCACGAAGGTCAACACATCCCCTGGCCCCACCGCCTTGGAAGCGCGGCCCGCATGGGTGCCGTTCACCCGCACCGCATTCGCGCTGACAGCCCCCGCAGCCAAACCACGCGACTTAAAAAACCGCGCGAAAAACAACCACTTATCGAGGCGTATCGTTTCCTCAATAGGCAAAGCCGCACCCTTTGGGGGCACGGCTTTCCCTTTTCGCAGACGCTCGCGCATCGCTTATTTTTTGTCTTTCAGCGCCATCAGAACGGCGAAGGGGTTATCCGGATCAATCGGCTTTTCCTTCTTCGGCGGGCGGGCCTCGAAGTGATAGGTATTCTCGGTCTTGCCCTTCCGGCCATCTTTGCCGTCTTTGCCGCGCGGCTTGCCGCCGCCCTGCTTGCGCTCGCCACGGTTGCCCGCAGGCTTATCGCCGCGCGGGGCGCCGCCTTGTTTGCGCTCACCACCTTCACGGTTGCCTTCACGGCCACCGTCGCGGCGGTTGCCACGATCCCCTTGGCCACCACGCGGGCGCGGAGCCCATGTGAAGCTGTAGAAGACTTCCATCTCCGGTGCCGCTTCAGCCGCTTCAGCCGTCTCGTCCACCGCAGCAGCTTCAGGCGCAGCCGCCGCCGCCAGAGGCGATTCTTCCTCTGGAATCGGGTTGGATGAGCCTTCCGTCGGCTCAGCGGGGGCAGCAACAGGCGCAGGCGCTTCCGCTGCCTTCACCTTCACCCGCTCACCGCGCTCCGCCTTATAGCCCAAACCGCCCATCAGATCTGCGAATTGCTCCAGCGTCATGCCCGTGATCGAGAGCATGTCAGGGATCGCTTCAAACCCGCCACGGCTATCTTGGCCGCGCAGGATATCGGCGAGCCGCTCCAGCATATCAATCCGAATCGCACGCGCGCCCGATTGGCGATAGCCCGACAGCGTGTAGGCAATCGGCTCGACCTCGGTGATATTCGGGATCGTCACCAGACCCGGGGGCGGGCTTTCGGGGAATTCTTGCAGGCCTGCCCAGAGCGAATGCAGCACGAGGCGCAGGCGCGTAGGGGCGGGTTTCAGCAATTGCTGCTGGAAGATCGTGTATTGGCCAAAGCGCACGCCATGCTTGCGCAGGCTGCCACGGGCCTCTTGATCAAGCTCTTTGACCTCAGCCGCCACGCCTTCGCGCGGCAAGATGCCCATCGCTTCGACCAAGCGGAAGGCAAAGCCCCGCGCCAGACCTGTCAGCGCTTCGTCGCGCGACATCGCGAGCAGCGGCTCGAACAAGGACGCAACCTTGCGGTCGATGAAATGCTGCAGACGGCGTTTGACCTTCTCGGCCACCTCCGGCCCAGCTTCCTCATCGACGAAGGCCTCAACAGCCGGTTTGAGCGGATCACCGCCCTTGACCAGCTTACCCAGCGCGATCTCGCCCCACATCAGGCCACCTTGCTCGGTGAAATCCATCTCTGTGTCGGGAGCGTTATAGAATCGATCCGCCCGCAAGCTCAGCTCTGGCTTGAGCGCTTCATACGCCGCCCGCGCCAGCATTTTCGCCTCGTCGGGCGAGTTGGTCCCGTCCAATTGGAAACGGAACCCATTAAGACGGCCAGCAAATTCGCCTTCTACCGTCACTTCGCCCTTATCGTTCACCTCGGCCACGAGGGTCTCCTTCTGCTTGAGCCGCCGCAACAGCACTGACGTGCGCCGGTCCACAAATCGTTGGGTCAGAGCACCATGTAGCGCATCTGACAGGCGATCTTCTACCGCGCGCGTCTCGTCGCGCCAATGGCTTTCGTCATCGACCCAGCCTTTGCGTTGCGCAACATACGTCCAAGTGCGGATAAAAGCGAGACGTTTGGAGAGCGCATCGATATCCCCAAGCGGCTTATCAATGCGCGCAATCTGCCCCGCGAGCCAGTCCGACGGGATGCCTTTGCCACTCTGCAAGAAGCCGAAAATCCGCGCGAGGAGCGTTGCATGTTCCGCGCCCGAGATCGAGCGGAAGTCGGGAATCCGGCAGACATCCCACAGCAGCTTCACATCGGCGGGATGGCAGATCCGATCTGCGATCTCAGGAAATTCTGATAGCGTTTTCAGTGCGATAAGGTCATCCGCCTCACGCCCTTTGGTCAATAACTCATGGCTCGGGCTATCTTCCAGGCTGGCAATCAGGCGCGGCACGGTGCCAAATTCAAGCCGTGGATTGCGCCATTGCAAGCGTTGGATCGGGGCGAAACGGTGGTTCTCGACGGCCTCCACAACCTCTGGAATTAGCGGGCTCGCCTCGCCCGTCACACCGAAGGTGCCATCCTGTGTATGCCGCCCTGCACGCCCCGCAATCTGCCCCAATTCATGTGGGAAAAGATGTCGCATCCGGCGGCCATCAAATTTGGATGTTGCTGAAAATGCAACATGTTCAATATCAAGATTGAGCCCCATGCCGATGGCATCGGTCGCAACGAGGTAATCCACGTCGCCGTTTTGGTAGAGTTCGACCTGCGCATTGCGGGTGCGCGGGCTGAGCGCGCCCATTACCACCGCCGCCCCGCCCTTCTGACGGCGCAGGAGTTCCGCAATCGCATAGACGTTATCCACCGAGAAGCCGACGATGGCAGAGCGCGCAGGCATCCGCGAGGTTTTCTTCGATCCCGCATAGCTCAGCTCGGAAAACCGCTCGCGGCGGGTGAATTGCACGCCCGGCACCAGCGCGGCAATCGCGGGGCGCATTGTCTCCGAGCCCAGCAGCAAGGTCTCATGCCAGCCGCGTTTATTGAGCAAGCGATCCGTGAACACATGCCCCCGCTCAGGGTCCGCGCAGAGCTGGATCTCGTCCAGCGCCAAGAAATCCGCGCCCAACCCCTCGGGCATCGCCTCCGTCGTGCAGACCCAATATTGGGTGCGCTCCGGCACGATCCGCTCCTCGCCCGTCACCAGCGCCACGCAAGACGGGCCGCGCGCCTTGACGATCCGGTCATAGACCTCCCGCGCCAAAAGCCGCAGCGGCAAGCCGATGATTCCGCTGCGATGCGCCAGCATTCGCTCGATCGCGTAATGCGTTTTGCCGGTGTTGGTCGGCCCCAAAACGGCCGTGATCCGCCCCGTCATTTCCTGCCTCGACTCTGTGAAATTGCCACGGGACGCGCTTAGAGCGCCGTGCCCTCTTGTGATTTTTTGATGCGCGCAATGGCATCCGCCACGTCTTGCTGATGTGGGTTAATCGCGAAGGAGGCCGAATAGGCCACCATCGCGCGGGCCTCCTGCCCCATTTCCTCGTAAATTTGCCCCGTCAACCCGAGCGCCCCGAAATGACGCGGCTCCAGGGCCACCGCCTGTGCGAGATCCCGCAGCGCAGGGCCATGATCGCCTGCCATATAATAGGCAACACCGCGTGCGGCAAACCCCGCCGCGAAGTCCGGCGCATGGTCGGTCAGCGCGGTGAGGTCTTCAATCGCGCTCTCCAGATCGCCCTCATCCAGATCCTGCTCGGCACGCATCAACATCAGATCCATCGCCGCAGAGCCGGATTTCGACCATTCCCGCTCGATATCGGCCTGCGCGCGCGCCCAGCCTGCATAGTCTGGGTCTGCCAATTCCGCAAACCAGCCCGCAAGCGGATCAGAGCCCTCAGATGCTTTAGGATCTTGTATTTCCTGCGCAAAAAGCGCGCCCGCACCAGTTCCCCCCGACGGCAAAACTGGAACATCCACCAGCCCTGCCCCAACGGAACCCCCGAGCAGAAGAAGAAATGCCGTGACGGCACATTTGTTATGGGCGCGACGCTTGATCATAACTATGTTGTAACTCAAAGGCCGGAGATTGCGAGAGCTGCTTTCTCACAATCCAGCCATCACCGTTTTTTAACTATCGGAGACTTCCATGAGCACTGCCATTGACACCGCCGTCGCCGCCCTCAACGCCAAAATGCCGGGCGGTTTCTTGTCCACCGCAAAATTCGTCATCAAAGACGAAGGCTCGATCATTATTGATTCCGATGGCGCGCGCGCAGGCGATGACGACGCAGAGGTCACCCTGACTGCCTCGGCAGAGACTTTCCAAGGGATGCTCAACGGCGATGTCAATCCGACCGCAGCTTTCATGACGGGCAAGCTCTCCGTCGATGGCAATATGGGCCTCGCGATGCAGCTCGGCGCGGCGCTCTCCTAAGCCATGACAGCAGCCCCGCTCCACGATACCCTCGCACTTGTGCCCCAAGGGGGGCAGGCGCATTGGATCAGCACCTCGGACGGGGTCCGCTTACGGCTCGCCCATTGGAATGCGACTGCGGCAAAGGGAACCGTGTTCCTTTTGCCCGGTCGAACAGAATATATTGAGAAATACGGTGATGCTGTGCGCCACCTGCACGCCGCCGGATATGAGGTGCTGGTGATCGACTGGCGCGGCCAAGGCCTGTCGGATCGGGCGCTGCCAGATCCGCATAAGGGCCATGTCGGTGCGATGTCGGAATACCAGATAGACCTGAGCGCGATGCGCAGTTTCGGGGCGGGGATGCACCTGCCGCAGCCGTGGTTTGTGCTCTCGCACTCAATGGGCGGTGCGATTGCCCTGCGGCATCTAATTGACGCCGATAAGATCCCCGCGGATGCCCCGCTCACCGATGGCGCGCCGCGCTTCAAAGCCGCTGCCTTCTCCGCGCCGATGTTCGGCATCAGCCTGCCCGCCGCGAAAGTTCTGGGCGCGCTGGCCAATGCCCTCTCGAACTCTCCTTTGCGCACCGCCTATGCGCCGGGAACCAATAGCCGCCCTTACGTTCATACTGCGGGATTCGCGGATAATCTTTTGACGCGCGCGCCGGATATGTGGGCGATGATGATTTCCCACCTCATCGAACAACCTGCCCTGACAATCGCAGGCCCGACCTGCACTTGGATCGCCAGCGCGCTGCGCGACTGCCTCGAGATGAGCGCCCTGCCCTCACCCGAACTCCCCGCCCTCGCCGCACTCGGCAGCCATGAACGGATCGTGGAAACTCAGCCGATCCGTGACCGGATGGCCGCTTGGCCTAAAGGCAAGTTGATCGAGTTCGCTGAGGGCGAACACGAGGTGATGATGGCCCCCCAAGCGCAGCGCGATGCCTTCCTTGATCAGGTCGTGGCGCTGTTCGACGCCCATCGCGGCTGAAGAGGTGAAGGTGAGGCGGCCTGCCCGCTGCGCCCGTAATCGACGTCGAATGCCTCCGGCGGGGATATTTAAACTCTCTGGAAGCGAGAAATACGTTTTCATTTCCATAGAGTAAAAATATCCCCGCCGGAGGCATCCAACCTTAGCAAGATACGGGCGTTTATAGCGGGGCCGCAGGCATAAAAAAGACGCGGTTTCCCGCGCCCTTTGCCTCAATCTGATGGTGGCTTACGCGGTTTCCAGCATCCCACGTGCGCGCGCCAACTCTGTCATCCGCGCTTGAAGCTTCTCGAAAGCCCGCACTTCAATCTGGCGGATCCGTTCGCGAGAAACGCTATATTCGCTGGACAGATCCTCCAGCGTTAGCGGCTCGTCCCGCAAACGGCGCTTCACCAGAATGTCACGCTCGCGCTCGTTGAGCACATCCATCGCGCTCTCCAGAATCTCGCGGCGCGCGGCAAGCTCGTCGGCCTCGGCATAGTCGCCCGCCTGATCCGCGCTCTCGTCCTCCAGCCAATCCTGCCATTGCGCCGAGCTATCGCCATCCGCCGCGCCGACCTGCGCGTTGAGCGAAGCATCGCCGCCCGACAGGCGGCGGTTCATCGAGATCACCTCATCTTCGGTGACCGACAATTCCTTCGCGATGCGTGCCACATGCTCCGGCCGCAGATCGCCATCCTCATAGGCTCCGATCTTCGATTTTGCTTTGCGGAGATTGAAGAACAGCTTTTTCTGCGCCGAAGTCGTGCCGAGTTTCACAAGGCTCCACGAGCGGAGGATATATTCCTGGATTGAGGCGCGGATCCACCACATCGCATAGGTCGCGAGGCGGAAGCCCTTCTCGGGATCAAACCGCTTCACCGCCTGCATTAACCCGACATTGGCCTCGGAGATGACCTCTGCCTGCGGCAGGCCGTAGCCGCGATAGCCCATCGCGATCTTGGCGGCCAAGCGCAAATGCGATGTCACCATCTGATGCGCGGCGGCGGTGTCTTGATGATCGACCCACCGCTTCGCCAGCATATATTCGGTCTCCGGCTCAAGGAGCGGAAACTTGCGAATTTCTTGCATGTAACGGTTCAAGCCCTGTTCGGGGCTCGGAGCCGGAAGATTGGTGTAACTCGTCATCTCGTCCTGATCTCTCCACTGCCAGCAGCAATGCGCTCTGGCGTCGAGGGCTCCTCCCTCGGCGTTGAGCAAAGATGGGGCGCTAACAGTTTGGTTTCAAGAGGATCATTCGCGCAAAATCGCACAAATAAGCCAACCAATCCGCACAGCATCGCATCAACGCACACTCACCCGCGCATCACATCATACCACATTATCCTAGCGCGTGCTCATCGCAGCGCAGTGTGGCCATCTGTCACAACAAGAGATTAACGCCTGAATAACGGGGATCCGTCGCAGGGCCTCGCGGCATCGTGATGAGGCGAGTGTCTGCCTCAGCCCGCTTGTGGGCCCGACCGCAGCGCCGCGATCAGTGATTCCATATCGTCAGGCAGCGGCGAGGTGAAGGACAGCTCCTCCCCCGTCACCGGATGGATAAAGCCCAGCGTCGCCGCATGCAGCGCTTGGCGGGCAAAGCCCTCCGCCGCCGCCACACCCGCAGCGCCCAGAGCTTTCTCGTTCATCTTGCGCCGACCGCCGTAGGTCGGATCACCGATCAACCCATGGCCTGCATGGGCCATATGGACGCGGATCTGATGGGTGCGCCCTGTCTCCAGCCAGCAGTCGATCAACGCGGCAGACCCCGGCTTGCCAAAGCCCTCGACAATCCGCGCGCGGGTGATCGCGTGGCGGCCTTGATCGAAATACACGGCTTGCTTTTGGCGGTCGGATTTATGCCGCGCGAGGAAAGATTGCACCTTGAGGATATTGCCCGCCTCGAAGGAGACACCGCGCGTGCCCAAAAGCCGCGGATCTGCGGCATCGGGAACGCCGTGGACCACCGCCATATAATGCCGATGCACGCTATGTTTCTCGAACTGCTTTGCCAGCCCGTGATGCGCGCGGTCCGATTTTGCGGCGACAAGGAGGCCGGAGGTTTCCTTATCAATCCGGTGCACAATGCCCGGCCGCGCCTCGCCCCCAACGCCTGACAGGTTGCCGCCGAAATGGTGCAAGAGCGCGTTGACGAGCGTGCCGCCGGGCGTGCCGGGCGCGGGATGCACAACCATCCCCGCAGGCTTGTCGATCACGATAAGATCCTCATCCTCCCACAGCACAGTGAGCGGAATATCCTCGGCCTCGGTGGCAACCTCGCGCGCCACCTCGACCGTGATCTCGAAGACATCGCCCTCTTCGACCTTCGCCTTCTGATTGGTCTCCACCGCACCATTGCGGGTGATCATCCCGTCCGCCAAAAGCTTCGCCAGACGCGAGCGCGACAGCGCGGCTTCCTCTGGAACTTCGCGGGCAAGCGCCTTATCAAGACGGTCAGGCGGGTTTTCCCCGATCACCACCCGAAGGATCTGATGTTCAATGTCCGACATATTGCCTTCCGATGGGACCGATCAGCCCGCGCAAGATACCGCGCCGCTGCCGGAACTCAAATTTCTTAAAACGCTTGTGACGGTGTTGGCCGGCACGATGATTGTCGGTCTCATAACGGTGATTGCGCTGCTTGTCATCCGCTTGGGGCCACAAAACGCGGCCCCCTTCGCCCTGCCCGCGCAGGTCACGCTTCCTGAGGGCACGACGGCGCAATCGGTGAGTATGAGCGCGGAGCGGATCGTGGTGCTCACCTCGGACGACCGCGTGCTGGTGTTTGATCTGCAAGGCGCGCCACTGGGCAGCGTGAAGCTCTCCCCCGCCCCCTGAGCGTTTGGCGTCATCGGGAAGCCTCCGGCGGGGATATTTTCTCTCTGTGGAAACGCAAAAGCCGACAGACTATGCGCTTCCAGAGAGCTTAAATATCCCCCGCGGAGCGAGAAACGTCTTCAGGAGCGCGCGTTGGGGGGCCTCGAAGATCAGGCTTTCAGCGGGATCTGGGTAAACCCGTCGCGCAGCGCCTCGGACCATGCGTTTGACATGCGCGCGAAATCCTCATCGCCGATTTCGATCCGGCGTTGCATCGAAACCGCGCAAGCGTCGCGCTCAATCACCGCAAGATCCAAAGGCATCCCGACCGAGAGGTTAGAGCGTAGGGTCGAATCCATCGACAGGATCGCAGCTTTTTGCGCGTCTTCCAGTGAGGTCTGCGGGGTCACCACGCGGTCAAGGATCGGCTTGCCGTATTTATGCTCGCCGATTTGCAGATAGGGAGTATCTTCCGTCGCCTCGATGAAATTGCCCTCGGGATAGACGAGGAACATCCGCATCAAGCCCCCCGCCCGCTGGCCCGCGACGATCATCGAGGCCGCCGTGGAGACCTTTGCCGCATTCATCTTATGCTCGATGTCTTGGCGCACGGTCGAAAGGGTGTTGCCGATGATCTCCGCGACCTTCAGCATGGAAGGCGCCATCAGGATTGAGGTCTCATGCGTGGCATCGGGATCCTCGATCGCCTCATGCAGCCGCGCGAGGGTGGTCTGGGTGACCGACAGAGACCCCGCCGTCAGCACGGTGATGATCCGCTCGCCGGGGCGTTCAAAATGGAACATCTTGCGATAGGTCGCGATATTATCGAGCCCCGCATTCGTCCGCGTATCGGACAGCAAGACCATGCCCGCTTCCAGCATCAATCCAACGCAATAGGTCATCAAAGCTCCTGAGACGAAACGCCTCGCTATAGTCCCGAGGCGCTTTGCCCCGATCTAAACCCTGTTTATTGCTGGACCGCGTCGAGGGCAACGGTCACATCCATCGTTTCACGGCCAATTGCGCCCAGCGCCAAGCCTTTTACAGGGGCCGCATCCTGCGCGTCATAGCCCGAACCCAGCCGGATATAGCGATCATCGGGACAGCAATTATTCGCAGGATCAAACCCAACCCAGCCAAGCCGCGCGTCAATATAGATCTCGCCCCAAGCATGGGCCGCCTCGTGTAGATTGCCATCCTCAGAAGCATGTAAATACCCAGACACGTATCGCGCGGGCAGCCCCGCCACCCGTGCCATTGCGATGATCGTATGGGCGTGATCCTGACAGACTCCGCCGCCCAGCGCGACGGCCTCCGCGGCGGTGGTGCTGGCCTGCGTCACGCCCGCGCGGTACTCAATCGCTTTGGAGCAGGCCTCTGACAACCCATGCGCGATATCAAGCGCGCCATTGCGGCCCTGCATTGCCTCTTGCGCAAGTTCGGTGATCCGCGCATCGGCCCGGGTGAAGGCACCCGTATCGCGCAGATAGACTGCAGGCGGGACGATCTCGCGATAGCCGCTCAGCACCCCTGCCAGATCCTTGGTCTCCACTGCGCCCTCAACGATGACAGAGACCTCGGAGACGGGGCCACGCACCGACCAGCTTTCGACCTTATCGCCCGCCCCGTCGCGGTAAGACCCGCCACGGATACCGGGCCCTTCGGGGGTCTCCACCCGCACTGACCAATCGCGCACGATCTGCCCGTCATAGACTGAGGGGAACATTCGCAGGCTCTGGATCATGCCCCGCGCCGCGAATTCATAGCGATAGGTCGTCACATGCGACACTTTCAGCATCAGCGTGCCTCCCCGCTTAAATACGTTGTGGTAATGGTTGCCGCCAGCGCGCTCACCTCGCGCACGAAGCGCCCGAGAAATTCGTGCAGCCCCTCCTCGAACACATCTTCGACCTCGAGATCCGCGAGCTTGGACACCAGCGATTGCGCGGCGGCCTGCGGCTCTCCGGTTTTGCGATACCCCCGCCCGAGCCGCTCCAGATGGTTCATCGCGGCCCGTGCCGACGAAATCAGCGAGCGCGGGCATTGCGGGTTGAGCACAAGGAAATGCGCCACCTTTTGCGCGGTGATATCGCCGCCGTATGCCCAGTGGAACGCACGGTGCGACGACATCGCCCGCAGCAGGGTTTCCCATTGGTAGTTATCGAGGCCGGAGCCGACAAATTCTACCTTCGGCAAGAGAACGTAATATTTCACATCCATCAGCCGCGCCGTGTTATCCGCCTGCTCAAGCGCATAGCCCAGCCCGAGGAAATCATAGCCGTCATTGCGCAGCATCGAGACCTCGACCGCCCCGCGCATCAACGCCCCTTGGCGCATCGTCCATTCGGTCATCTCGGTGAGCTGCAATTCCGAGCGGGGGCGCCGCTCCAATTGCCGCATCTCCTGATAGGCCATATTGATCGCATCCCAGACCTGCGTCGTCAGCGCGGTGCGCACGATCCGCGCATTCTCCCGCGCGCGCTCCAAGCACGAAGCGACGGAAGACGGGTTGTCGCGATCAAAGAACAGGTAGCTCTCGATATTGCGCTGAACGGGATCCTTATATTTCTCCTTGAACCCTGCCGCCGTGCCCGAGGCCTGCAAAAGACTATCCCACTCCGAGCGATAGCCATGCCCCGCCGAGGGCATCAAGGCGATGCGAGAGCCGACTTCCAAGAGCCGTGCCATAGTTTCCGCGCGCTCCATATAGCGCCCGATCCAGAAAAGATTGCCTGCTGTCCGGCTTAGCATGTTTCGTTACTCCGCCAAAACCCAAGTGTCTTTTACCCCGCCACCCTGCGAGGAGTTCACGACGAGCGAGCCTTCCGTCAGGGCCACCCGTGTCAGCCCGCCGGGCACCAGCTCAATCCGGTCACCCACAAGGCAGTAGGGCCGCAAATCGACATGGCGCGGGGCGATCCCCTCCTCCACGAAGGTTGGGGTGCACGAGAGCGCAAGCGTCGGCTGGGCGATATAATTATCGGGGTCCTCAATGATCTTATGGCGGAAGGCCTCAATCTGCTCTTTGGAAGATTTCGGCCCCACCAGCATCCCATAACCGCCCGAGCCATGCACCTCTTTCACCACCAGTTCCGGCAGCTTATCGAGGACATATTTCAGATCATCTTCTTTTGAACACTGCCATGTCGGCACGTTGTTGAGGATCGGCTCCTCGCCCAGATAGAAACGGATCATCTCCGGCACATAGGTATAAACGGCCTTATCGTCAGCCACCCCTGCCCCCGGTGCAGAGGCAATCGTCACCCCGCCCGAGCGGTAGACATCCATCAACCCCGGAACGCCGAGCATCGAATCTGGCCGGAAACAGAGCGGGTCGAGATAGGCATCATCCAAGCGGCGATAGATCACATCGACCTTCTTCGGCCCTTCCGTGGTGCGCATATAGACGAACCCGCCTTCGCAGAACAGATCCGGCCCCTCGACCAACTCCACCCCCATCAGATCGGCGAGGAAACTGTGCTCGTAATAGGCCGAGTTGAAATGCCCCGGCGTCAGGATCACCACGGTCGGCTCGCCTTCACACTTATAGGGCGCGACCGAGGCCATCGTCCGGCGGAGCTGCTGGGGATAGCCATCCACAGGCTCGATCCGGTTTTCACGGAACAGCGCGGGGAACATCCGCATCATAATTTCACGGTTCTCCAGCATATAGGAGACACCGGAGGGGGTGCGGCAATTGTCTTCCAGCACGAAGAACTCATCAGGCCCCGTGCGCACCAGATCGACGCCGACAATATGGCTATAGACCCCGCGCGGCGGCATGAAACCCGCGACGCAGCGCTCATAGGCCTCATTATCATAGACCAGCCGCGACGGAATCCGCCCTGCCCGCACGATCTCGCCGCGCCCGTACACATCGGCCAAGAAGGCGTTGAGGGCGCGGGCGCGCTGCTTCACGCCGCGCTCCAGCTTGCGCCACTCATTTTGCGCAAACACGCGCGGGAACATATCGAACGGGATGAGACGATCCGGATCGCCGCCCTCGCCATAGACTGCGAAAGTGATCCCGATGCGGCGGAACAAAGCCTCCGCTTCGGCCTGTTTCATCTGCCGTAATTCGGCCGGCATCGAACGGGTCCAGTCTTCGAGCCGCGCATAGGGCTCGCGCACCTGACCTGCGTCATACATCTCGTTGAACGTCATCATCCCTCCGGTTTGGCGCGCCAAATCAGCGCCTCTCTCTCAACTCTGCGCAATGGATCGGGCAGATGGAAGGGAGGCCGTCACTTCCGCCCCCTGCGCGTGATCGAAAACGCTTATAAAGGGATCAAGCGCATAGTATTTAGGCAATGCCAAGACGGGCCGCGCAATTTTCGTAAATTTTCTTGCCTCGCCGCGCAATCGAATGACAAATCGCCACGAATTTTACCGCCAATCTGCCGCGCTTCGCGCGCGAAAAGCCTGCGCCACCCCCATCCGCAAAGGATTGCGCGCGCACCCTGCCCTTGCCTCGCGCGGATTGCCCCCTTACCTCTATGGCAAGCCAATCAAAAGGACTGCCATGACCCTGTCTTTCTCCCACCCGTTCGCGAAACTCCCGACATATGACGCCGCATCCGGCGGCGCAGGCGCGTTTGGCGATCTGCCGGAATGGGATCTGTCGGATCTCTACACCGCCCCCGACGCGCCCGAGTTCAAAGCCGATATGGCCTTTGTCGAGCGCGAATGCGCCGCCTTCGCGGCCGATTATGAGGGCAAGCTCGCGGATCTCGATGCGGCTGGCATGGCCAAATGCATCGCCCGCTACGAGGCGATTGAAACGGCGGCAGGGCGGATCATGTCCTACGCTGGGCTGCGCTATTACCAAAACACCGTGGACGGCGAGATCGCCAAATTCATGGCCGATGCGCAGGATAAAATCACCAATTTCACCACGCCGCTCGTGTTCTTCTCGCTGGAGTTCAACCGGATCCCAGACGCGCAATATGAGGCCGTGTTCGCCGATGCTTTGGTCGCGCGGTTCAAGCCCGTGTTCGACCGGATGCGCGCGATGCGCCCGCATCAGCTTTCCGATGAGTTGGAGAGGTTCCTGCACGACCAAAGCACCGTCGGCGCCGCGGCTTGGAACCGTCTGTTTGACGAGACCACAGCGGCGATGGAATTCGAGGTGGATGGCGAGACGAAGAACCTCGAATCCACCCTCGATATGCTCTCCGATCATGATCGCAGCAAACGCGAAATGGGGGCGCGCGCCGTGGCTGAGGGGCTGCAAAAGCAGGTGAAACTGTTCGCCCGCGTGCACAACACCCTCGCCAAGGAAAAGGCGATTGAGGACAAATGGCGCAAGATGCCAAGCCCGCAGATGGGCCGTCACCTGTCCAACCATGTGGAGCCGGAAGTCGTCGAGGCGCTGCGCAATGCGGTCGTCGCCGCCTATCCGCGCCTCTCGCATCGCTATTACGCGCTGAAGGCGAAATGGCTCGGCCTCGACAAGATGCAGGTCTGGGATCGCAACGCGCCGCTGCCCACCGAGGCCCCGCGCGTCATTGACTGGGCCGAGGCAGAGCGCACCGTGATGGAGGCCTATGCGGGCTTCTCGCCAGAAATGGCCGCGATTGCCGAGCCGTTCTTCAAGAAGGGCTGGATTGATGCGGGCACCAAACCGGGCAAAGCGCCGGGCGCTTTCGCGCATCCCACCGTCACCACCGTCCACCCCTATGTCATGCTCAACTACTTGGGCAAACCGCGCGATGTGATGACCTTGGCGCATGAATTGGGCCACGGCGTCCATCAGGTGCTGGCGGCAGATCAGGGCGAGATGCTCTCCTCCACCCCGCTGACCTTGGCCGAAACGGCCTCGGTCTTCGGCGAGATGCTGACCTTCCGCGCCTTGCTGGAAAAGGCGAAAACCCCTGCCGAGCGCAAGACCCTGCTGGCGGGCAAGGTCGAGGATATGATCAACACCGTGGTGCGCCAGATCGCGTTCTACGATTTTGAGTGCAAACTCCATGCGGCCCGCGCCGAGGGTGAACTGACCCCTGAGGCGATCAACGCGCTGTGGATGTCGGTGCAGGGCGAAAGCTTGGGGCCGGTGTTCGAGTTCATGGAGGGCTATGAGACCTTCTGGGCCTATATCCCGCATTTCGTCCACTCGCCGTTCTACGTCTACGCCTATGCGTTCGGCGACGGGCTGGTGAATGCGCTCTACGCCGCCTACGCCGATGGCACGCCCGATTTCCAAGCGAAATATTTCGATATGCTCAAGGCGGGCGGATCGAAACATCATAAGGAGCTGCTGGCGCCGTTCGGTCTGGATGCCTCCGATCCGGCGTTCTGGAACAAGGGGCTCGATATGATCTCGGGCTTCATCGACGAGCTGGAAGCGATGGAAGACTAACCCATGGCGCGCGGGCAAGGGCCTGACGGCAAAGTCGTTTTGCACTTGCCCGCGCCGATGGCCGCGCAGAGCCCGCTTGCCGGTTTCCCCGCGCAGTTGCGGGAGAAACTGACGGCGGAGGGCGCGCGGGTGGAGATCCGCCCGCGCGATCTCAATGCCCTTGGTGCGATGGGTGAGACCGACGATCTGCATCTCATCTGGCAGGGCCGGATCCGCCACCCGCGCGCGCTCAATCTCGCGGTCGGCTATATTTTCCCCTTCTGGTATTTTGATCCGATGGGCGTGTTTGGTGAAAGCTCGATTGCGGGCAAGACGTTCGATCCCGCCGATCAAGACCCCGCCGCCGTGGCCGATCTGCGCGCGCGGCTGCATCGCCGCTTGGTCATCCCCCGCAAGAGCCGTTTTGAGCAGCCCGAGACGCAAGAGGCGATTCCCGAGGGCTGCATCGCGATTTTTCTGCAAGGCTGGTCCGAACCGACAGAGCGGCTGCGCTATATGCCCGAGGAAGAGATGGTGGCCGCCGTGCTGGCGCAGACAGACGGGCGGCCTGTGGTGATCAAACCCCATCCTAACACCCGTGATATTGAAACCTTCGAGATGCTCGCCGAGCTTGGCAAGCGCCCCGATGTCACGATCAGCTTCGGCAATATCCACGATATTCTGGCGCGGGCGGCGGTGTCAGTCTCGCTGTGCTCTTCGGTGTCACTGGAGGGGATGCTGCACCATTGCCCCGCCGTGCTCTTCGGGCGATCCGATTTCCATCATTGCGCCACCACGGTGATCCGCGCAGGCGATTGGCCGACCGCGTTGCAAACCGCTCTGCACACCGATTGGCCTTATGACGCCTTCCTGCACTGGTTTTTGGAGCGCAACCTGCTCAATGCCAGCCGCACCGAGTTCGTGGCGCTTCTCGCCCAGCACCTGCAGCAAAACGGCATCGACCCTGCCCCGTTGGGGCTCGGGCATCTGATCTGATCGCACCGCCTAAAACAGCGCCCTTAGCCTAAGATCTGCTCGACCTCGAACTTCGTCAGTCGCGGATGCGCCATCTCGCCGAACGCGCTCAAGGAGGGCACATGCGGGAATAGATCCTTGAACAGCGAGAGCATGCGCGGCTCCATCATCGCGTCGACGCTATCCCCGGGATGGTAGCTCTCGATCTCCAAACCGTTGACCCGCAGCGTGCCCTGCTGCGCCAGCGCGAGATGATAGACCGTGACCGGGGCGGCAGGCGTGACCTCGATCACCGAGACCCCATCCATGAAGCTGCGCGCAGGCACATAGGCGGCGGTGGTGTCCGTGAACGGCAGGCACCGCGCGTCTCGCAGCAACACCCGCGCGCGCGGCCCGAGGATCAGATCCTGCATCGGGCGACCATGGCCCATCGCATCGGCGGTGAACCGCGTCAGCTTCACCGGATCCAGCCCTTCGGTGACCGCACCGGAATATACCGTCATCGAGCCGATCCATGTCACCGGCAGCGCCGCGCCCTCGGCGGTGATTACCTTCATCCCTGGCAGCAGATCCTCCACCGCCGTGCGCCCTTCCTCCGTCTGCAGGACCGCGCCGCGCGCGAGGGCAGAAAAGGCCTCCTCGAAGATTGCGGTCGCCGGCGCGATCCGCGTTGTCTCTTCTATTTGCCCGTCAGGGCTAAGCCACATCGTCGTATATCGCCGCATCAAGGCCTTTGGCCGTGCGACAGGATGCGGCAGCGGCGCAGGGGTTGCGCGCAGGCGAACGGGCTGCTCGGCGGAGGTCATCAATTTGGCAGCAGCGCCAGCATAGGCCGGAACTCGGTGGGAATAGCTCATGCGAACAGCCCTTCAGGTCTGGTCACGTCTGCGCGGCCCCCACCGATGCAGATCGACCCTACCTTGCTACCCCAAAAATCAATATTCGTCAAAATTTTCAAATCATTACACCATTTACTCGTATCAATCATGACACTGATGAAAGGTTTACGCGGCGGTTCGTGAACAATCCGTGTTGTCTCGGCCTTGCGGTTTTCCGAATCATCTTCCCCGCGCGGAATAGCTGCATAGAGCACCGACAGCACAGCCGCGCCGCAATGAAAAAGCCGCCAGCGACGGGGCGCGGGCAGCGTTTTCAGGTGGCTCAATCAGGCTTACGCGCTGCGCTTTTGGGTGTCTTGCGCGGCGGGCGCGCGGCGGGTGATCATCTCGGCGCGGCGGGTTCCGCGCGCCCAAGGCATAGCTGGCTGGCGATCGCGCGATTGCTCAAGAGCGGTGTCCATCCAGCGACGGGTTTTGGTCGATGCGGTCATAATATGCTCCTTCGGTCCTGTTGAACTCAGTATCCAGACGCCACGGCTGCGCGTCGGGTGGTTGCTCGATGCCCCCTTTATCGCCGCGCAATGCGGCATCTCTTTGGCCGAAGTCTCCCGAAAATCTGGCGCGGATAATTTGTCGGAAATTTTGATAAAATGCTTCAAAACAAGGCAGATAAGGCGCAACTCCCGTGCATCTTTAATCGCCCCTGTTTCGAATAGGGCGAAAATGCGGCAGGTTTCACGGGCAATCAATGGCCGCGAGAAGTGGACGATTCACGAACCACTCAATTGGACGCGGCGCGCCTGCCTGATCGTTACAGCCGGATTGTCGAAATCAACCGCCCGTAATCGACCTCATTGCGATGCGTGGTGCGGCGGAAGGAATAGAACCGTTCGGGATCGGCATAGGTGCAATGGCCGATCCACTCCGCCTGCCCAACGCCTGCCGCGCGCAACCGAGAGAGGCCAAAGGCGGGAAGGTCAAACATTGGCTTGCCCGCAGGGCCACCCGCAAAGAAACGATCATAGGCCGGATCCTCGTCCAAGAACCGCTCCATGAAATCATGCCCGACCTCGTAAGCCCGCTGCGAGATACACGGGCCGATCACCGCCGTGATCCGCTCTCGCCTAGCGCCCTGCCCGATCATCGCCTCGACAGTCGCTTCCAGCACCCCGTCCAGCGCGCCGCGCCAGCCCGCATGGGCCGCGCCGATCACGCCCGCCTCGTGATCGGCGAATAGCACCGGCTGGCAATCGGCGGTGAGGATCGACAGCACCACCCCCGGCACCGTTGTCACCAAAGCATCGGCTTTGGGCAAATCGCCTTGGTGCGGGCCATCGACGACCACGACATCGGGCGAATGCACCTGATACACCCCCACCAGTTGCGAAGGCTCCACCCCCATCGCCTGCGCCACCCGCGCGCGATTGACCTTCACCGCCTCGGCCATATCCGACGAGCCACCGCCACAGTTGAGGCCATGAAACACCCCTGACGACGCCCCGCCCTTGCGGGTGAAGAACCCGTGGCGCGTCTGTTTGAGCGCGTCCGAGGTCAGAATATCAAGCGTCGGGGGCGTGGAATGAGGCAAGGCAGGGTCTTTCAGTTGGAGCGGTATTTATCAGGGCAGCTTCGGATCGGGCGTCTCGAAGGCCGGAACCGGCGGAGAGCCTTCCGCGCTGATCGCGAGCACTTTAAACAGTTCGCCCATTTCGGCGGCATCGGTCAAGCGGTGATGGGCGGCAAGATGGCGCGCGCGCGCCGCCTCGCTCATCCGCGCGGCCAGAGCCTGCGCGCGCTGCCCGATTCCGAGGCGCTCCAACCAAGTGCCCTGCGTGAGCATCGGGCTGACCCGCGCGCCCGCATGGGCGGCGGCGGCGGCGATGCGCTCGAAATCCACATGCGCGGTGAGATCGGCGCTCCCCGGTTGATCCAGCGGATCGACGGGCGCATGGGCGCGCAGCGCTTGCAAGGTGTCGCCTTGGCTGACCCACCCACCGTAATCGACAAAGATCGCCACACCGCCCTCTGCCGCGATACGGGCCCCGAGATCATGGGCGAACCCCGTTGCGGCGGGGCAAATCTCGACCATCGCCCCTTCCGGCGTGATCACCTCAAAATGTCCCAAACCGGTGACGGAGGTGGGCGGCGCGAGGCCGAAGGCCAGTTCCCCCGCGACCAACCCGACCTGCCGCTCGCGCCAAGCTGCCCCCGCGCGGCCGCTTTCGCGGACGAATTGCCGGATCGGCAGCGCGTCGAGAAACTCATTCGCGACCATATAGATCGGCCCGTCAGGGACGGTGTTGAGCGTCTCATGCCACGTCACATCCGCGCCTTGCAACGTCGCGCGCTGCACCGATTTGAGATGCGCGGAAGCCTCTATCAGATGCAGTTTCGGCGTCAGGCCCGGCACTTTGGAAAGCACCCGCAGCATATCGGCCATCAGCGTCCCGCGCCCCGGCCCCGGCTCCACGAGGAGCATCTCGCCGCCCGCAATCTCCGCCCCGCCGCGATCCATCCATGCCTGCGCAAGCGACAGCCCCGCCAACTCGCCAAACATCTGGCTGATCTCGGGCGCGGTGATGAAATCGCCCGCAGCGCCGAACGGATCGCGCGTGGCGTAATAGCCGAACTCAGGATGCAGCAGGCAGGCAGACATATACTCCGCGATGGACAGCGGCCCATCCGCAGAGATCCGCGCGATCAGATATTCGGTGAGCGACATGCCCCGCCCCCTTTAGACCAGTTCGGACCGCTTCGCCCGCAACGCGAACCACAGACCCACGGCGATCATCGGGAGCGAGAGCAATTGCCCCTGCGACAGGCCGAAACCGCCGAACTCGACCACCCAGCCCATCGGATTGCTCTCGGTAATGAACTGCGCATCGGCTTGGCGCACGAATTCCACCGCGAAGCGTGCCACCCCGTAGCCCGCGATAAACACACCCATAATCAAGCCGGGGCGCTTGAGCGCGCCGAGCTTCAACATCCCCCACAGCACGAGCGCAAGGACAATCCCCTCAAGCCCTGCCTCGTAAAGCTGCGACGGGTGGCGACCACATTGCCCATCAAGCTGGCCCGCGATGCCAAGGCACGTCTGCGCCGCCTCACCGGGGAAGATCACCGCCCAAGGCACATCAGTCGGACGGCCCCAGAGCTCGGCATTGATGAAATTGGCAATCCGGCCCAGCGCAAGGCCAAACGGCGCGACCAGCGCGAACGCGTCGCCGATATTGAGCGCGGGAATATGGTGCTTGCGGCAATAGAGAAGCCCCGTGACGACCACGCCCAGCAGCCCGCCATGGAACGACATGCCGCCCTTCCAGACTTGCAAAATCTCCAACGGATTGGCGAAGTAATAGGCGGGCTCATAAAACAGAACGAAGCCAAGACGCCCGCCCACAATCACCCCGAGGATGACCCAAGACAGCAGATCTTCCACCGCCTCCGCCGCCATCGGCGCGCGCGACCCCCACAGATGAGGCCGCCGCATCAGCCCCATGACCAGCCGCCAAGCAATCACCAGCCCCGCGATATAGGCGAGCGCATACCAGCGCAGCGTTAGGCTCATCGGCCCCAAGGGAAGCGTGAAGATCTCGGGGGAGACATTGGGAAAGGGGATTGCCATTGCGCCTGCCATTTGTTCGGAAGTTGCGCCACAAAGACCCGCCCCACGCCGCACTGTCAACCGCTGCGCCCAGCGCTCGCGCTCACATTCGCGCGGGAGGGGCGCGCGGGAGGGGGCCACAAGCCAGATAATTTCCCCCGATAGGCGCATTTCCCGCAGCAACCCTTGGCCGCGCAGCCCCGCATACCCTTGCCCCCGCCGCCCAGCCCGCCCATATAGGGAAAAAGCCACGCGCACTCCCCCGCAGGGTGCTGCGCCTATCTGACCTGAGAGGTCTTACGGAGAGTGCCATGACAGCCCCGAACAAATTCTTCGACGACATGTCCAAAATCATGACCAATGCGATGGGTGTCGCACAAGGCGCGAAGACCGAAGCGGAAACCGCGATGAAAAGCTGGATGGATCGCTGGCTGGCAGAGCGCGATTTCGTCACCCGCGAGGAATTCGACGCAGTGCGTGCGATGGCCGTGAAGGCCCGCGAAGAGAATGCCGCGCTGGAGGCCCGCATCGCGGCGCTGGAAGCCGGTAAGTAACCCTCCGCTCAGAACGGACTTTAAGGGCGCTCCACTCGGGGCGCCCTTTTTCAATGGCCCATTTCCGATCGCCCATTTTGCGATTGCGGCGCGCTTGCAGGTTGCCGCCCTGCCCGTGCCCCCCTAGTGTTTGCGCAAACACAGATTGCAGGAGACGATCATGCGCACCATCAACTGGGGTATTCTAGGGGCCGCGAATTTCGCGCTGCAGCAAATGGGCCCGGCAATCCACGGGGCAAAAGGCGCGCGATTGGCCGCATTGGCGACCTCGTCAGAGGCGAAAGCCGAACCGTTCCGGGCGATCAACCCAGATCTGCGGGTGCATCTTTCCTATGAGGCGTTGCTGGCCGATCCAGAGATCGACGTGATCTACATCCCGCTGCCCAATATGCTGCATGTGGACTGGACAAAAAAGGCGCTGGCGGCGGGCAAACATGTGCTGACGGAAAAGCCGATCGCGATGCAGGCGGCGGAGATCGACGAGTTGATCGCCGCGCGCGACAAGGCCGGAAAACTCGCTGCCGAAGCCTATATGATCGTCCACCATCCCCAATGGCAAACTGCGCGCCGCTTGATCGCGGAAGGTGCGATTGGCACGCTGCGCCATGTCGATACCGCCTTCACCTTCGACAAAGGCGATGAGCCGGGCAATATCCGCAACCGCCCGGAAACCGGCGGCGGCGGGATCCGCGACATCGGCGTCTACGCCTATTCCTGCGTGCGCTTCGCGACGGGAGCAGAGCCGGATCAGCTCACCGCCTTCATCCGGCGCGAAAATGGTGTGGATGTCCATGCGACAGTAATCGGCGAGATGGCAGGCAACGGCCACCGCTTCACCTACGGCGCGCTCACCGCGATCCGGTTGCCCAATCGTCAAGAGATCACCTTCCAGGGATCAAAGGGCAATATCCGCATGACCGCGCCGTTCAATGCCGAACTCTTCGCAGAACCGGAGCTTCACGTAATCCGCGCGGGCGAGCCCGTGCAGGTCCACCGCTTCACAGGCACGCGGCAATACACGATCCAAGTCGAAGCCTTCTGCGCCTCCGTCCGCGATGGCAGCCCCTATCTGTGGACATTGGAGGACGCGCGCGGGACGCAGGCGATGATTGACAAGGTCTTCGCCTCAGAACTGTGATCCGCGCGGCGGGCGCGTTGCAGGGGGCGCTGCCCCCACCGCATTTGCCCTGCAAATGCTCCCCCGGGATATTTTTAGCAACCAGAAGTAGAACCTGTTTGGGCTTCTGGTTGCCTTAAATATCCCGCGGGGGTGAATTTGCGCAGCAAAGAGGGGGCGCGAAGCCCCCTCGACCGGCCAGCCCTTGATCAGCGTCCTCAGGCGTGGCGCGCGAGGCGTTCTTCCAACACGTCGAACGGCACGCCGGGATCATCCTTCGCGCAGCGGATCACGAGGCTGGTTTTCACGCTGGCCACATTCTCGGCGGCGGTCAATTCACCCGTAAGGAAACTCTGGAAGGTCGAAAGATCGGGCGCTGCGCATTTCAGCACGAAGTCAATCTCGCCGTTCAGCATATGGCATTCGCGCACCAGTGGCCAATCGCGGCAGCGTTGCTCGAAGGCCGAAAGATCGACCTCGGCCTGCGATTGCAGGCGCACCATCGCGAAAACCTGCACCTCGAAGCCCAGCTCGCGCGGGTTCACATCGGCGTGGTATCCACGGATATAGCCCGCCTCTTCCAACGTCCGCACACGGCGCAGGCAAGGCGGCGCGGAGATGCCCACGCGCTTGGCCAACTCAACATTCGTCATGCGACCGTCCGCCTGCAACTCCGCGAGGATTTTGCGGTCGATTTCGTCGAGTTTATTTGCGGCCATGGTTTGCTCTCCAATTTCTGCCGGAACTTAGCCGCCCCGCCCAAAATGCGCAATATTATTTCGCGATACGCGGGTTTGTAGCAATGAAGCAGGGCGCATACATAAATGCCCTGTGCGGATCGGGCGCAAAGGGGGTTTTCGCCTCGCCCCATCGCGCCTATATGCAGATCCGACCAATTCAAGGGGCTATCATGACCGAGACCAAACACACTCCCGTCCTGATCATCGGTTCGGGGCCTGCGGGCTACACCGCCGCTGTCTACGCCGCACGCGCCATGCTCCAGCCGATCCTTGTGCAAGGCATCCAGCCGGGCGGGCAGCTGACAATCACCACCGAAGTCGAGAACTGGCCTGGCGAAACCCATGTGCAGGGGCCGGATCTGATGGTGAAAATGGAAGAGCACGCGAAGGCCATGGGGACGGAGATCATTTCCGACCATATCAACAGCCTCGACCTCTCCAAGCGCCCGTTCACCGCAATCGGCGATTCGGGCACGACCTACACCGCCGATGCGGTGATTCTGGCAACCGGCGCGCAAGCGCGCTGGCTCGGCCTCGAATCGGAAGAGAAATTCAAAGGCTTCGGCGTTTCGGCCTGTGCAACCTGTGACGGGTTCTTCTATCGCGGCAAAGAGATTGTCGTGATCGGCGGCGGCAACACCGCCGTGGAAGAAGCTTTGTTCCTGACCAATTTCGCCTCCAAGGTCACGCTGGTGCACCGCCGCGACAGCTTGCGTGCCGAAAAGATCATGCAAGACCGCCTGTTCAAGCACCCCAAGATCGAGGTCGTCTGGAATGTGACGGTCGAAGAGGTGATCGGTGATGAGACCCCGCTCGGCGTTACAGGCGTGCGCACCAAAGACGTGAACACCGGCGAAGAAAAGATCATCCCCTGCGAGGGCTTCTTCGTCGCCATCGGCCACTCGCCCGCCTCCAGCCTCGTCGCAGACCAGCTCGAGCTGCACAATGGCGGCTATGTGAAGGTTGAGGCCGGCACCACGCGCACCTCAATTCCGGGTGTGTTCGCGGCGGGCGATCTGACGGACCATGTTTACCGCCAAGCCGTGACCTCGGCCGGCATGGGCTGCATGGCTGCCTTGGATGCTGAGCGGTTCCTCGCTGAGAACGCCTGACCCGAACAGGCTTACGTCGATCCTATCTCAGAGAGGCCCCGCCCCGCGCGGGGCCTTTTGCGTCTCAGTTAACCTTTGCACTGTCGGCGCTGAGGCATTGAGATGACGTTCTGTGCAAAGTTGCAGATGGATATGGTCGTCATGGCGGGCCGCTCGGCAGTCCTGAAAACCAATTTGGACGCTCGTCGCCCGATGCGCGCAATCGCCCTCCCCGAGTCGCCCGCGAGTCGTTAGCCACCCTGTCGATCTGCGTCTCGCGCCCCTGACACGGCAGGATTGATGCCAACAGCAAGACAATGCCCCTCCGCGCGCAACATTCGCCAAACAAATGTTCTACGTCCCATGACAAACGCGACAAAATCGCCTCATTTCCCGGATCCCCGTCGGCATTCGCTTGAAATGCGCCCCAGATCAGGGCTAAGCCGCCAGCGATATCGCCTCCCCCTAGGGAACGGCGCGCTATTTGCGCAGCCACATTAAGACAACGCGAGGTTCATATGACCCAGTCTAATACTACTCCGATTCCGGAGCTTTTTGTTTCCGAAGCCGCCGCACAGGCCCTGAAGACCGAAGCAGGCAACATGCCTTCTTGGGATCTGACAGCACGCCAGATCTGCGATCTGGAACTGCTGATGAATGGCGGTTTCAACCCGCTCAAAGGTTTCCTCACCGAAGCGGATTACAACGGCGTCGTGGAGAACATGCGCCTTGCCGATGGCGCGCTTTGGCCGATGCCAATCACGCTCGACGTGTCGGAAAAATTCGCCGAAGGTCTTGAGCCGGGCACCGATATCGCACTGCGCGACCAAGAGGGCGTAATCCTCGCGATCCTGTCGGTCACCGACAAATACGTGCCGAACAAATCGAAAGAAGCCGAAAAAGTCTTCGGCGCGGACGATCTCGCGCATCCGGCCGTGAACTACCTGCACAATGTCGCAGGCCCCGTTTACCTTGGTGGCCCGATCAAGGGCCTGCAAGCGCCCGTGCATTACGATTTCAAAGCCCGCCGCGATACACCGAACGAGCTGCGCGCGCAGTTCAAAAAGCTCGGCTGGCACAAAATCGTTGCGTTCCAAACCCGCAACCCGCTGCACCGCGCCCACCAAGAGCTGACCTTCCGCGCCGCGAAAGAAGCCCAAGCCAACCTGCTGATCCATCCGGTCGTCGGCATGACCAAGCCGGGCGATGTGGATCACTTCACCCGCGTGCGTTGCTACGAGGCGGTGCTGGATCAATATCCTGCCTCGACCACCTCGATGTCGCTCTTGAACCTCGCAATGCGTATGGCTGGCCCGCGTGAGGCTGTCTGGCATGGCCTGATCCGCAAAAACCACGGCGTGACGCATTTCATCGTCGGTCGTGACCACGCTGGCCCCGGCAAGAACTCGCAGGGCAAGGATTTCTACGGCCCCTATGACGCGCAAGAACTCTTCAAAACCCATGAAGAAGAAATCGGCGTGACCATGGTGGACTTCAAGCACATGGTCTATGTGCAAGAAAAAGCCCAGTATTTCCCGGCCAATGAAGTGCCGGAAGGCGACACGATCCTCGATATCTCGGGCACCGAACTGCGCCGCCGTCTGCGCGAAGGCCTCGACATTCCGGAATGGTTCTCCTTCCCGCAAGTTGTGCGCGAACTTCGCCGCACCTCGCCGGCCCGCGACAAGCAAGGCTTCACCGTCTTCTTCACCGGCCTTTCGGGTTCGGGGAAATCGACAATCGCCAACGCTTTGATGGTGAAACTGATGGAAATGGGTGGCCGTCCGGTCACGCTGCTCGATGGCGATGTGGTGCGTAAACACCTCTCGTCCGAGCTCGGCTTCTCGAAAGAGCACCGCGACATCAACATCAAGCGCATCGGCTATGTGGCGTCGGAAATCACCAAGAACGGCGGTATCGCGATCTGTGCGCCGATCGCGCCTTACACCGCAACCCGCCGCGCCGTGCGCGAGATGATCGAAAGCTACGGCGCCTTCATCGAAGTGCATGTGGCAACCTCGATCGAGGAATGCGAAGCACGCGACCGCAAGGGCCTCTACAAGCTCGCGCGCGAAGGCAAGATCAAGGAATTCACGGGGATTTCCGATCCGTATGAAGTCCCGACCAATGCCGAGCTGGTCGTCGACACCCAAGACGTTGACGTCGATCACTGCGCGCATCAGGTGATCCTGAAGCTCGAATCCATGGGCTTGATCAAAGCCTGATCGGCATCGCGCCCTGACAAACGCAAAACGCTCCGGTGCAAACCGGAGCGTTTTTTTATCTCATTTCTGTGGCCGACATCTCGGCAGACCTAGAAACAACCCTTAGCCTTAGTGGGCGCTGACCGGCGAGAAATCATGTTCGCGCGCGAGTGCGAAGGCAAGTTTACGGTTATTGACCAGCGCGAGCCGCTCGCCAGATGCATCATGCACCGCATAGAGCGTGCCGATAGATCCAACCTGTGCGCGGACCTCTTCGGGCAGCGTATCCACCGCCACGGGACGAACGTAGACGATGCGGGCCTCGGGTTCGCCCTCTGCCTCGACGTGGCCGAAATCATATTTCGTATCCATATCCACTCTCCTTATCCGCGTTTGATCGGAATGGTCTGCACCACCGGATCGAGCACCCGGCGCGTCAGATCGATATGTAAAAGCCCATTTTCCAAGGCGGCACCTGTTACCTCAACCCCCTCGGCCAGCACGAAACTGCGCTGGAAAGCGCGCGCTGCAATGCCGCGATGGAGGAAGATCCGCTCTTCGCTTTCCTCGGCCTGCCGCCCGCGCAGAACCAGCGCGCGATCCTCAATGGTGATCGCAAGATCAGCCTCGGCAAAACCAGCAACCGCCAGCGTTATCCGAAACCCGTCAGGGGCAGATTGTTCAATATTGTAAGGCGGATAGGCATCAGATCCAGATTTCGCGGCCCGCTCAACGAGTCGTTCCAGCTGATCAAACCCCAGCAAATGGGGATGCGCACCAAAGCTCAATTTTGTCATCAGGCAAGTCCTCTCACAAGCGACATGCGGGTTAGATGGCCCCGTCTCGCGGCGACCGATACGTCTAATATGGGAAGCACGGCCCGCCCCCGCAAGCCCCTTGCGCAAGACAAGCCCGTCTCTCAAGGCGTTATGCGCAATCTCACGTTGTTTTTCCCCCAAACCGCGCCCGAGTTTGCTATACTGCGGTTAGCTGGCGATTCACGCCGCATTTTCAATCGGTTCGGTCAAACTATGAATGCTCATTGTGAAATGAATCCTGAAGAGGTTGCCCGCGTGCAACTGGAAGTGCTCCGGCGGGAGCACCGCGATCTCGATGCCGCGATTGCGGCCCTTCAGGAAACAGGCCGCTATGACATGCTGATGCTCAAGCGCCTTAAAAAGCAAAAGCTCTCTTTGAAAGATCAAATCGCGCGGATCGAAGATCTGCTGCTGCCCGATATCATCGCCTAATATCGCAGGCTTTAGTCTGCGCGCGGCACCTCCCCCGAAACACTTCCCTTGAGCGGCGGTTTTCGCATAGCGCGGCTGCGCGCCCCGTTGCACCTGCCCCTGCGCCCGCTATGATGCGCGCCTGTTATCAAGGGGGACCCGATGGGCGTGAAAGTGGGAATCATCATGGGCAGCCAATCCGATTGGCCGACCATGCGCGAAGCGGCGACACTTCTGGACGAATTGGGCATCGCCTATGAGGCGAAAATCGTCTCTGCGCATCGTACGCCGGATCGGCTCTGGACCTACGGCAAAGAGGCCGTGGGCCGTGGCTTGCAAGTGATCATCGCAGGCGCTGGCGGCGCCGCGCATTTGCCCGGCATGATGGCCTCCAAGACCCGCGTTCCGGTGATTGGCGTTCCGGTGCAAACCCGCGCGCTGTCCGGCGTCGACAGCCTCTATTCAATCCTGCAAATGCCCAAGGGCTTTCCCGTGGCAACCATGGCGATCGGCTCTGCGGGCGCCGCCAATGCGGGGCTGATGGCGGCGGGGATCCTCGCGCTGCAAGATCCCGATCTGGCAGCGCGATTGGATGCGTGGCGCGAAGCCCTCTCCGCCTCGATCCCCGATGAGCCGAAGGACGAATAATCTATGACTGACGCCTCCTCCTCCAGCGCCCTCCCCTCCGGCGCAACCATTGGTATTCTCGGCGGCGGTCAGCTCGGCCGGATGCTCTCGGTTGCCGCCTCGCGCCTCGGGTTCAAGACCCATATCTTCGAGCCCCTCGCCAACCCGCCCGCAGGCGATGTTGCGCATCAGGTGACCACGGCGGGCTATGACGATAGCGCCGCGCTGACGGCATTCGCGCAAAGCGTCGACGTCATCACCTATGAGTTCGAGAATATCCCGACCTCCGCCCTCGATCTGTTGGAGAGCATCGCGCCTGTGCGCCCTGCCCGCCGCGCGCTTGCCGTCTCGCAAGACCGGATCATCGAAAAGCGTTTCCTCAACGAGTTGGGCCTGATCACCGCCCCTTGGGCCGAGGTGACGGATGCGGCCTCGCTGGAGGCGGCTATCGCCACCGTCGGCACGCCTGCAATCTTGAAAACCACGCGGCTTGGCTATGATGGTAAGGGCCAAGCACGGATCATGGCCCCGGATCAAGCGGCGGCTGCGCTCGCCTCGATGGCAGGGGCGACCTGCGTGCTCGAAGGGTTTGTCGATTTCACCCGCGAGATTTCCGTGATCGCGGCACGCGGCGTGACGGGCGAAGTGGCCTGCTATGATCCCGGCGAGAATGTCCATAAAAACGGGATTTTGCACACCACCACCGTGCCCGCGCAGATCTCTGAGGCGCAGCGCACCGATGCCGTTCTGATCGCGGCAAAAATCCTGAACGCGCTCGATTATGTCGGCGTGATGGGGGTGGAGCTTTTCGTGACGCCAAAAGGGCTTTTGGTGAACGAGATCGCGCCGCGCGTACATAATTCCGGCCACTGGACACAAGCAGGCTGCGCGGTGGACCAGTTCGAGCAACATATCCGCGCGGTGGCCGGATGGGCTTTGGGCGACGGTGCGCGCTATGCCAATGTCGAGATGCTCAACCTGATTGGCGATGATATCGACAGCGTGCCCGAGTTTGCGCGCGCGAAGAACACGCAGATCCATCTCTATGGCAAGGCGGAAGCGAAAGCGGGCCGCAAGATGGGCCATGTGAACAAAATTATCTGACAGAGTAATCTGACAGAGTAATCTGAATATTGGGGGGCCAACTGGCCCCCTTTCCTTGAAGTGGGTGCGGCTCCTGCGCCTTAGCCCGACACGATCGCCGCCCCGATCAGCAGCGTCAGCGGCAAGGTCACAAAACTAATCAGCGTTTGCGCGGTGATGATCGCCGCCATCAACGGCGCATCGCCGCGCATCTCGCGCGCCAGCGTATAGCTCGCGGCCCCCGTCGGCAGCGCCGCGAAGATCAGCGCGACCTGCACCGTCAGCGGGTCAGCCCCCAGCAGGATCGCCGCCAGAAGGACCGCCGCGGGGTTGATCAGGAATTTCCCGATCATCGACACCCCGATGATCCGCGCCGAGCCGCTCAGCCCGCGTATTTTGAGATTTGCCCCCACGCAAAGCAGCATGATTGGCAGCGCGGCACTGCCCAGAATACGGGCGATTTCATGAAGCACGGGCACCTCGTTCAACCCCGCCAGATTGAACAAGACCCCCGCGCAAATGCTCAGGATCAGCGGGTTTTTTACAAGCCCGATCAGGATCGATTTGCCACCGCCGCCCAGTTGACGGGTCATCAACGTCACCACCGTGACATTCACCACAGGCACCAATAGGGCGGAGCCCAGAACGGCAATTTGCAGGCCTTGCGTGCCGAAAACCGCCTCCGCAATCGCAAGGCCGATGAAGGTGTTGAACCGCGCGCTGCCTTGCAAAAGCGAACTGGCCTGCGGCGCTGCAACCCCGCGCCCGAGCAGCCAGCCGCAGCCAATCGCGGCAAAGAACCCCGCATAGAGCAGCATCGCATATTGCCCCAAGCCGCCGCTCAGATCCGCTGCGGAGATTTTGGCGAAGAACAACGCGGGCATCAGCACCCAATAGACCAGCCGATCATTGAGGTTCCAAAACTCGGTCGAAGGAATGCCGCCGCGCCGCAAGCCGTAGCCCATCAGGATCAAAGCAAAGACGGGGGCAATTGCGAGAAAGATTGTGAGCATATCGGGCGGCCTCAAAGGATCCCCTAACGTCTAGGCGAGCCGACCCTTGCAGGCAACACGTGTCACGCTTCGCGCTCCCAATGCCCGTCAACGCGCCGCCAGCGGCTTGTTTGATCGGGGCGAAATCCGCCCGCCTCGACGGACCAAGTCACCACGCTCAACGCCTCGCCCTCAATATCAAGCTGGTTGAAGGTATTATCCTGCGTGCCGCGCAGCCGCGTCGAGAGGCCCGTGCCCGCCTGCACAAACAACAAATCGGGCGCTGCGCGGAACGGCGCGGTGGCGGCTTGGTGCAAATGCCCCGAGAGCACCACATCCGCCCCGCAATTCGAGAGCTCGACCAGCGCCTTGCGTGCACCTTTCATCAGCTTCTTGTCGGTCTCTGGGTCTTGTTCGGGCGGGTGATGAAGCGCGACGATCCGCATCTTTCCGGTATCCTCCCCCAGCGCCCGTGACGCCCGCGCGCGCGCGGAGCGGCCCAGCTTCCCGCGCTGCCACGCGAACGGGTTGACCGTATTGACCCCCACCACCGTCATCTCCGCATCCGAAAACACAGGCTCAAGATCCCGGGAGATATGACGTTTGTAGCGTGAGAACGGGCGGAGTAACCGCTCAAACACATTGTAGAGCGGGGTGTCGTGATTGCCTGGAATCGTCAGCACAGGCGCGGGGATGCGATCCATAAACGCCCGCGCCGCCTTGAACTGATCGGATAAGGCACGCTGGGTCAAATCGCCCGAAATCACCACGAGATCGGGCGTAAGCTCGTGCAAGCGCTGCAGGAGCGGGGCTTCAAGATCTGGGTTCACGCGTCCGTAATGAAGATCGGACAGGTGAATCAATCGTCTCATACGGCCTCCTTATCTGGCATCTCGGCGGCGGGCTGATGGGCATGTGGCATGATCACATGGAGCGGCTCGGGGCTCATCGCGAACTCCAGCGGCACTTCGGCCTTATCACGCTCGCCGTCAAACGCGAGGAGCAAGCGGCGACGGCGGCGCGGGGTGACCGTGAGCTGGCGCGCGGCGAAGAAATCGTAATCCCGCCCAATCTCCGCCGTGCGAGTGACAAGGCGCAGCGCGGTGCGAAACAGATCAAGGCGGGTTTTCCCGCGCCCGATCAGCACCGCGAACTGGTCATCGCTGATGCTTTGCGCGCCCTTTAGGCCGAAGGTCTCGAGCTGGTAGGCCGAGCGGAACACAAAGAGCAGCGGCGCACGGCAGGAGAAATCACGCCCATCGGCGTTGATATCCAATGTCATCGGGCGTTGGAATTTCCAGAACGTCCGCGCCACCGACCAATGCGCCATGATCCGGCGACGCCCGTAGCGCGCGTAGATCGTCTCGCGTTCACGCAAAATCTGCGGGTAGATCCCGATGCTCGCATTGTTGAGAAACACACGCCCGTTGACGGTGCCAACTTCGATAGGCTTTGCCACACCGTTTGCGATGGCGCGGGCGGCCTCAAACGGATCTTCCGGCAAGCCGATGCCGCGCGCGAAATAGTTAAATGTGCCAAGCGGGATATGCGAGAAGGCCCGCCCTGTCCCCAGAACCGATCCGGCAACGGCCATCGCCGTGCCATCGCCGCCCGCCGCCAGAACCGCCTCAGCGCCGTCCTGCACCGCGCGGCGCACGGTCTCGCCAATATCATCGCCCGAGGAGAATTCGTAGCGGCGCACCCGCGCCTCGCCGAGCCCCTCCACAACACGCGTCAACGCTTCCCGGTCGCGGGCATTGGTGCCCGAGCGATGATTTACGATCAGCGCAATCGGGCTATTCGCCGAGAGAGAGGGGGGCTGCGACATGGTTGAAACCTCAAACGAAGGGCCGTCTAATCACGACCATCGAAGAGCCAACGCCCAAGCGGGCGATAGGTTGCGCCCCACCCGAAATTTGCCCCTCCCGCCGCGGCCCTAGCGGAATGCAGGCCCATGCGCCCAGACTGTCAAGGAATGGCGCGTCCCTTGCTTGACTGGCGTGACCTGATGCAGCGTGAAACTCGGGAAGATAGTTACGCAGCCCTGCGCGCGGTCAGCGCTTATCGCCTGCGCACCGGGCATAACCTCTAGGGTGCCGCCCTCATACTCCTCCGGTTTGCTCAGTTGCAGCACCAAGGTGAGCTTGCGTTTCGCCGAAATCGGCCCACCGCCAATATCGGAATGCCACGTAAAATGTCCTTCATTCGTGGATTTATAAATCGCCACCTGAGGGCTTTCCGCGAATTCGCGCAAATCAAAATCGAACTGGGTGCGATTGGCCGTGCGGACGAGATCAATCAACCGCTCCATCACCCAGCCCATGCCCTCAAGATCATCCAGCCAAACCAGTTCTGCGATGCGCATATTATGATCTTTATTGCGGCCAACCAGCAGGGCCTCATCCGTGGGCGCCTTTGAGATCGCCGCAATAATCCCCTCGCATTCCCCAGCGCTAAACGCCTCGGGCATCGAATGCACTGCAAACATTCCGTCCACCTTTTCAAACTGTCGGGTAAGCATCTGGCAAAGCGTCGCGCTGTTGTTTCAGAGGCAACAGTTTTAAAGAGGGCCGCTTTGGGAGGCCAATCAGCGCCGATAGCACGGGGCTAGCCCAATGTCTTACACATCTTTGAGAGCGGCGCTTAGGCTTTGCGCAGGCTCAACCCGATCCCGCCCAAGACCAGCGCCGAGGCAATCCAAAAGCGCGGATCTGGCGCCTCATGGAGCGTGAGCGCCCCGCCCGCAGCCGCAAGCAAAGGCACCGAAAGCTGCGCTATCGCAGCGCGGGTGGCGGGGAGTTTTGGCAGAATGTGATACCACAGCGCATAGCCGAGCCCAGACGTGACCGCGCCCGAGATCACCGCGGGAATGATCCCCCAGCGCGCGCCTTGACCGATGTCCTGTCCGGTGCTTTGCGAAAGCGCTAGCCAGATCAGCGCAGGGATCGTCGCAAGCAGAAAATTGAGCGCCGTGAGCGCCAGCGGGTCCGCCGCGCGGCGACCGTTGAGTGAATAGAGCCCCCAGCCCACGCCCCCAAGCGCCATCAGCGCAATCCCGGCGCCCGAAAGTGGCACGCCGCCTGCCCCCGCTACGGGGTCGGTTAGGGGGGCCATCAGCACCACAAGCCCCGAAAACGCCATCACCGCCCCGATCCATCGCCAGCGGGTTACCCGCTCGCCCTGCACCAATGCGCCTGCAAACATCGTGATCTGCACCGCGCCGAACAGGGTAAGCGCGCCCGTGCCCGCATCAATCAGCCCGCTGGCGATGGAGAAGCCGAAGACATAGAGAAACAGCGTCCCCATCCCAACCAAAGGTAGGCTGGGCCGCATCCGCAAACGCGACACGCCCCCCAGCGCGAGGCTCAGCAGCAAAAGCACCGCAGCCCCCGCGCCCAAACGCAGCACCGCGACAAGGGCCGGATCCAACCCTGCCGTGCCAACCGCCATCCGGTTGAGCACCGAATTGGCCGCGAAAGCGATCATCGTGAGGGCGGTGAGGAGGAAAAGGTGCATGCGCGGGACGTTGCCACGCGGGCATGGGGCGCGCAAGGATGCAGGCGAGGCCGCCTTGAGGCCACGGGCGTTTTGCCCCTCTCCATACGAAAAAGGGGAGCCGCAGCTCCCCTTTTAAATCAGCGCTGCATCATGGATCAGATCCCAGAATACATGCCCTCATAGATCGGCATCAAGGTGTCGGTCTCGAAGAGCGAGGAGACCGAAGTGCCGTTCCAAGTGTTGAGGATCGCTTGCGCAAACATCGGTGCGGTGGGCACAATGCGGATATTGGGGCAGTTTTTCACCGCGTCAGTCGGCTCGATGGAATCGGTGATTACCAGCGATTTCATCACGGAATTCATTACCCGCTCCACCGCAGGGCCCGACATCACGCCATGCGAGATATAGGCGTGGACTTCCGTGGCCCCCGCTTCCATCAGCGTCTCCGCCGCTTTGCAAAGCGTGCCAGCGGTATCGCACATGTCGTCAACGATGATACATTTCTTGCCCGACACATCGCCGATCACCGTCATATCGGCCACTTCGCCTGCCTTCTCGCGGCGCTTATCAACGATCGAGAGCGGCGCGTTGATCCGCTTGGCCAATTCACGCGCGCGGGCCACGCCGCCGACGTCCGGCGAGACGACCATCAGATCATCGGTCGCACCTTTGAAATGGTGCAGGATGTCGAGGGCAAAGACGGGGGCAGCATAGAGGTTGTCCACCGGAATATCGAAGAAACCTTGGATCTGCGTCGCGTGCAGATCGAGGGTCAACACGCGGTCAACGCCCGCTTCGGTGAGCAGGTTCGCCACCAGCTTGGCCGAAATCGGCGTGCGCGCTTTGGCGCGGCGGTCTTGGCGGGCATAGCCGAAATAGGGGATCACCGCGGTGATGCGCGAGGCCGAGGAGCGCTTGAGCGCATCGGTCATGATCAGGAGTTCCATCAGGTTGTCATTGGCCGGATTGGACGTCGACTGGATGATATACATATCCTCACCACGCACGTTCTCGTAGACCTCGACGAAGATCTCCTGATCGTTGAAACGCTCGACACGCGCCTCCACCAGCCCGACAGACATGCCCCGATGCATCGACATACGCCGCGCAATGGCATTGGCAAGCGGGCGGTTTGCGTTACCGGAGATCAATTTGGGTTCGGTCATGGCGGCCATGGATGGGTCCTCAAGGCAAGGCCGAGGGGAACCTGCGGCCGGATTCGCGTGATTGCACACGCCTTAACACCCAGCTAGCTTGCCCGCAAACTTTGATCACAGCGGGAGCGCTATCATATGGCCCATATCGACTATTTTCTCACGACTTTCTCGCCATGGGCCTATCTTGCAGGGATGCGCCTTGAAGAGATCGCTGCGAAACATGGCGCGACGATCACCTATAAGCCGCTCGATATGCTGGCGCTGTTTGATCGCACCGGCGGCGTGCGCCCTGCGGCGCGCCACCCCAACCGCATGGCCTACCGGATGCAAGAGCTCAAACGCTGGTCGAAAGCCCTCGGGATGCCGATGAATTTCACCCCCTCGAACTATCCGCCGAACCCTGCCCCCGCCTCCTACGCGCTGATTGCCGCGCAAAACGCCCATGCGGCAACGGGGACGGGTGATCTGGGCGGGCTGTGCCACGCGATTTTGCGCGCGGTCTGGGCCGAGGAGGCCAATATCGCCGAGGATGCGGTGCTGCGCGAGGCGCTCACCGCCAACGGGTTTGATCCCAATCTGGTAACGACGGGCCTGTTTGACGGCGCGGTGACCTATGAGAAAAATCTGGAAGAAGCTGTCGAGCGCGGCGTCTTTGGTGCGCCGTTCTATATTATTCGCGACACGGATGAGCGGTTCTGGGGGCAAGACCGTCTGGCCCTGCTCGACGCGGCATTGGCTGACCTCGCAGCGGGGGCCTGAGAGATGTCGATTGAGACACGCGCGGGGCATCCGACGCATTCTCATCGCTTCGGTGATCTCGCGGGCGACCGCCCTGCCCTCGCGATTCATTGCACAATGGGATCGGGGGCAATGTGGGGGCCTGTACTCGGTGAGCTTGGCCTGAATGTCACCGCCCCCGATTTGCCTAGCCACGGGAAGTCCGCGCTTTGGGATCCGCAAACCCATCCCGATTGCCAAAAGCTCAGCACCCAGATCGTGGCGAGTTTCATTGAGCGCCCTGTCGATCTGATCGGGCATAGTTTCGGGGCGGTGGTCGCGTTGCGTCTCGCCGTGGCCGCCCCCGAGGCGATCCGGTCGCTCACCTTGATTGAGCCGGTGCTTTTCGCAGCGGCCCCACAAGACGGGCCGGAAATTGCCGCGCTGCGCGCCGAGCAGGTACGGTTCGAACAATTGCTCGCCGCCGGTCTCGCAGAGGATGCGACGCAGGCCTTTATCGAGAAATGGGGCGTGGGATGGCCTTGGGACAAGCTGCCCGAGGCACAGCGCGCGCGGTTCATCACCCAAATCCCGATGGTTGCGCAGGCCTCGCAGGGGAATTTCGCCGATCACGGGCAGATCTTGCGCGATGGCGGGATCGAGATGATCGACGCGCCAGTGATGATCGTGCAGGGCGACCAATCCCCCGAAATTATCGCGCCTGTCTGCGCCGCAATTGCCGAGCGCTGTCAGGATGTGGCAACGGCTACGATCCCGAACGCAGGGCATATGCTGCCGCTGACGCATGGCACGCAGCTTGCCGATCTGATTGCGGTCAATCTGGAGCGCAGTTAAACGCGCGGCGCTTAGAGGCGAAGGGGCGCGAGAGGGGGCGTTGCCCCCTCGGCCTTACGGCCTCACCCCCGGGATATTTGTAGCAACCGAAAAGCCGCGGATCACCCGTTGAGGCAGCCAAGGAAGGCGTCGATCTCGGCGTCTGTCGTGGACCACGAGCACACGAAACGCGCGGAAAGCGCTTCAGAGGCCTCGCCCTCGAGCGATTGATCGAACGGCCAAAAGTAGTAATGCGCCCCCGCCTCATGTGCGCGGCGATGCGCGGCGCGCGGGAAATAGGCGAAGACTTCATTGGCCTGCGTCGGGTGTGTCAGCCCGCCGCCCTCAACCGCGCCAATCCCCGCCGCGAGCTTGGCCGCCGCCGCATTGGCTTGGCCTGCGAGCGTGAGCCACAGGCCGCCTTCGAGATAGGCCTCCATCTGCGCCGCGAGATAGCGGTGTTTCGAGAACAGATGCCCACCGCGCTTGCGCCGCAGCTCGAATTCCTGCGCTTTGGAGGGATCGAAGAAGATCACCGCCTCGACGCCCATACAGCCATTTTTCGTGCCGCCGAATGACAAGCAGTCAACGCCCGCGCGCCATGTGAGATCCGCGGGCGAGACGCCGGAAGTCAAAAGCGCATTGGCAAAGCGCGCGCCGTCCATATGGACGGGCAGGTTGAACGACTTGGCGACATCTGTCAGCGCGCGGACTTCCTCTGCTGTATAAATTGTGCCCGCCTCGGTGGTATTGCTCAAGGACACCATGCCGCGCTGGACATTGTGAACGCCGGCGGCCCCCGTGCGGGCAATCGTCGCGCGCAGGGCCTCAGGCGTCATCTTCGCGTGGTCTCCGTCCACGAGAATCAGCTTCGCGCCGCCGGTAAAGAACTCCGGCGCGCCGCATTCGTCTTCCTCGATATGCGCGTGACGGTGGCAGAAGATCGCGCCCCACGGATCGGTCAAAGTCGCGCAGGCCAGCGCGTTCGCTGCCGTGCCTGTCGCCACCAGATAGACTGCGGCCTGCGGTGCCTCAAAGATCTCGCGCAGCCGCGCGATCACGCGGGCAGTGATCTCGTCATTGCCATAGCCCGAGGCGTGGCCCTCGGCGGCGCGCATCAAAGCCGCCATGATCTCGGGCGCGACGCCCGAGCCGTTATCAGATGCAAATTCCATGGGTGTCCTCAGGAGAGATCTTCAATTGTGTAGTTTTCCCATTCGTCTTCGGGAAGTTCGGCCTCCGAGACCGTCCAGCCGCGCACGGAATGGCCCTCTGCATGCACCGTCTCGGGATCACCCGAGATCAAATAGTGCCACTCCGGCAGGGGCTTATTGTCAAACCGCAAACGGTAGGCGCAGGTTGCGGGCATCCAATACGCGATTTTGGCGATATTCTTAGGCGAAAGGCGCACGCATTCAGGCACGAATTGATGCCGGATCTCGTAATTTGCGCAACGGCACGTGTCGCCGTCGAGCAAACGACAGGCGACGCGGGTGAATTCGACCTCGCCCGTATCCTCATATTCCAGCTTGTTCAGGCAGCATTTTCCGCAGCCGTCGCACAGCGCTTCCCATTCAGCCGTGTTGAGCGAGCGGATCGGCAAGCGCCAGAATTCGGGGCGTTTCACCTCTGCGGGGGCCTCAGCCATGCAACTCGCTCCGGCCCAGAATGCCGCGAGCGCGATCACAATCGGCGGCCATTTGGTCAATCAGCGCATCGAGATTGGAGAATTTCAGCTCGGGCCGCAGGAACTCGACCAGCGCAACAGAGAGTTGCGCGCCGTAAAGATCACCCGAGAAATCGAAGAGATAGCTTTCCAAGTTGGGCGCGTTCTCGCCAAACATCGGGCGCACCCCCAAGGAGGCCGCACCCTGATAGCTGCCGGCATGGGGGCCAGTGAGCACATCGACCTTCACCGCATACACCCCGAGGCGCGGCAGATGCAGCCCCGCCACAGACATATTCGCCGTGGGGAAGCCAAGCTCGCGGCCCCGCTTCTCGCCGTGCAGGACAGGGCCCTCGATCCGGTGCAAATGCCCCAGCATAGCAGAGGCATCCTGCGGGCGGCCTTCGGTCAGCGCGGCGCGGATCGCGGTAGAGGAGACCTCGACGGACCCCTCATGCACCAGATCCGCAATCGTCACATCGAACCCGTATTGCTTGCCCAGCCGCTCCAGATCCTCGGCCCCGCCCTTGCGCCCTGCGCCAAAGCGGAAATCGGCCCCGACAGTGACATGGGCAACGCCCAAGCCCGCCGCCAGCACATCGCGGGCGAAGTCTTCGGCGGACATCGCGGCAAGGGCTGCATCGAAGGGCAGCTCAAAAAGATACTCGACCCCCAGCATCTCGAAGCGGTGCGCGCGGGCCTGCGCGTTCATGAGCCGGAACGCTGGTTGATCCTTGCCCGCTGCCTGCGCGAAGAAAGCGCGCGGATGGGGCTCGAAGGTGATGATCCCGAGCGGCTGCGTCGGCATATGGCCGAAGCCCTCGCCCAGCTTGCGCGCCAGTTCGATCACCGAGCGGTGGCCGCGATGCACCCCGTCAAAATTGCCCATCGCAACGGAAGTGCCACGTGCCTGCGCAGGGATATCGCGCCAATCGGTAAAGCTTTGCATATGTCCGCCTTTGTCGGCGGGCCCGCCGATCAGTCGAATTTACGCGAGGGTGCCAGAACCAGAGCCTCGCCTTTCAAGACCACGGTATCGCCCACTGCGCAGTGGGTTTCAAGGGTCACGCGGCGGCGGGAGTGGTCAATCGCGATGACCTTGACCTCGGCATAGACCACATCCCCAGGCCGGACAGGGGCCATAAACTTGAGCGATTGCCCGAGATAGACGGTGCCATGACCGGGGAGCTGCTCGCCGATCACGGCGGAAATCAGGCCCGCCGTGAGCATCCCATGCGCGATGCGCCCCTCGAAAATCGTATCCTTGGCATAGGCGTCGTCAAGATGGACGGGGTTACGATCAGTGGAAACCTCGGCGAAAAGTTCGATATCGCGATCGGTGATTTCCTTGCGCAGGTAGCGCAGCATGCCGATTTCGAGATCTTCGATGCAGATCGTGCCGCGTGGAAAATTATCGAGCATGGTCATGGCGTCCCTTGGGTTCATGTTGCAGTGCAGCATAACATGGAAAATCCATCGCGCAAGATTATTTCACTTCATCGACAAATTTATGCATCTTTATTACCTTCTGAAATCCGACGGGATTTCGCACGAGAAACCCAAAAAGAAAAGGGGGGCTGTCTGCCCCCCTCTTTGCTGATCGCAAATTCACCCCTCGAGGATATTTGTGCTCTTTGGAAGCAGGAGAGGGCTGACCTGATATCTTAGCGCAGCTTGCCCAACGAATAGCGCGGGTTTTGCTGGCGGGTCGAGAGCCAAGGCTCCAGCAGCGCCGCATCAGGGTGTTCCGGATCGGGGCCGAACTGATCATGGGCGAGACCACCGGTGATGAAGAGGACATCAATTCCCTCGCCAGCGGCGCCCGCAACATCGGTGTTGATACCATCCCCAATCGCGAGAAGTTGGGTGTCTTCGCCCATCCCAATCGCGGCCAGTTTGCGGCGCGCCATCTCGTAGATCGGCGGATGCGGTTTGCCGAAATAGAGCGCCTCGCCGCCCATCTCCTCATAGAGAGCCGCCAAGGCACCCGCGCAATAGATCCGCGTTTCACCCTTATCGACGACGATATCGGGGTTTGCGCAAAGCAGCGGCAAGCCGCGGGTTTTCGCCGCCAGAAGTTTTGCGCGGTAATCTTCGGGCACCTCATTCGTCTCGTCGAACGGGCCGGTGCACACAATACCTTCCGCCTCTTCAAAGCTGACACGCTCAACGCCTTCTTGACCGTGCCACGCCTCCGGGATGGCGGTGAAGAAACCATCGTCCTTTTCCGGCCCCAGATGCCAGACCTTACGGCCCACTGCCCCCGCCAGCATCGCATCCTGCGCCGCATCGCCGGAGGTGACGATCACATCCCAAGCATCGCGCGGCACGCCCATGGTATCGAGCTGCTCGGCAATAAAGATGTCCGGACGCGGAGCGTTCGTCAAAAGCACCACTTTGCCGCCGCGCGCGCGATACGCCTGAAGCGCCGCAACCGCAGAGGGGAAGGCCTCAAGCCCGTTGTGCAGGCACCCCCAAAGATCGCAAAGCACTGCATCATATTGGGCGGAAATATCGCTCAATGCGGAGACGATCTTGGTCATATTAGCCTTTCTTGCCGTAGCCTACGGCGCGTGGAGTGGTTGGCATGCGAGACGGCAGGGCCAACTGTTTGCGATAACGAGCGTAAACGCCGCGATGAATATGACAGCCGCTTTTTGAAACACAAGCACGACGCCCTCCGTCACGGCTTCAAATTTTGCTCCGCCTATCGATCACGCCCAGCTATGAAAACGGGCGGAGGTTTCCCCCCGCCCGCGACATCCGACAATCTGCCGGATTTAGGCTTTCAGAACTGGCATGATTTGCTTCTTGCGCGACATCACGCCCGGAAGCACAACGGTATCGCCGGAGACTTGCACCCCGAAGGAGGCCTCAGCAATCGCCTTCACGGTGTCGTTCGGGACGAGCAGGGTTGCTTCCTCATTGAGGATATCCACGACGAAGAGCAGCACCTCATGTGCGCCGTCTTCCTTTGCCACGGCGGGCATCGAGGCCATCAGGCTCGCCTTGCGATCTAGGACGATTTTAGGTGCGGTGGTCTCCAACACCGAAACGCGCAGATCCGTCGTGCCAACGGTGTATTCTTTCGAATCCATCCGCAGCAGCTCCGCATCGGAGAATTCCGAGACATCGGATTTTGCCTCAAACATCGCGGTTGCGAGTTCGTTGATCGACTCGCCCAGATCGGCGGCGAGGACCTCGCAGACGTGCTTGTCATGCGGGGTCGTGGTCGGCGAGCGGAATTCGAGCGTATCCGAGAGGATGCACGACAGCATCGCGCCTTTGATGCCGCGCGGCGCTTTTGCCAGATCATCGCCGATCAGATCGAACATGATCGTCGCGGTACAGGCCAGCGGACGGATCGTGATGTCGATCGGGCCTTTGGTTTCCAGACCGCCAACCAGTTTATGGTGGTCGATGATCGCGGTCACATCGGCCTTGTTAATGCTGGCGGGCAGCTCGGCGGGGTTGTTGGTATCGACGATGACGACTTTCTCGCCCTCGGCCACATCCGCGATGATCGCGGGCTTTTCCAGATCCCAATGCTTGAGCACGAAAGCGGCCTCGGTGTTGGGCTCACCCAACAACACGGCTTCGGCTTTCACGCCTTTAACTTCGTTGAGATACCACGCCCAGATGATGGGCGAGCCGGTGGAATCGGTGTCGGGGGATTTGTGGCCGAGAACCTTGGTGGTCATGTGAACTCTCATTTATCGGATGAATTTGCCGCCTTATAGGCGCGGCGTTGGGGCTTGTCACGCCTATGGACACCAAAGCGCCCCTAATAAGGGGTAATGGCCCAGCCGCGCGCGGCAAGAAGGTTGAGCACCCCGCCCTCACCCGCCAGATGCAATGCCCCTGCCGCCATCAGCACGGGTTTGTCTTGCGAGGTGGCGCTGGCGGCCTCGATCACGGGGATCCACGCGCGGTTGCGCTCAACCATCAGTTTTTCCTCGGACAATTCCAGCTGTTTCTCGATCACTTCGGGGGGGAACGTCTTGTCTTGGCGGGCAAGCCAATCAGAGAAGGCCCAGATCAACCGTGTCTCCCCATCGAAATAGGCATTCGCGAGGGTGAAGGTCATATCGTCGCTTTTCCCTTCCACCGCCAAAGCGCCGCGCAAAAGATCGCGCTGATCGGCCTCGGAGATATCGTCAAACAGGTGGAAGGCGGTATCGTATGGCTCAAGCGCACGGATCGGCAAATTGCGCATCTCTGCCGCCGCAACGATTTTTTTATCGAGACCGACCGCCCCTTCCGAGATCGCGCGCAGGGCGCAGGGGCTCATCGAGATGGTAATCGCAGCATACCACGGCTTGAACTTCGCGGCGAAGACGGGCGGGATGCCACGCGCCTCAAAGGCCTTCATGAGGCGTTGCCAATCGGGCTCGGGCAGCAGCTCGGGCAGTGTTGGGCCATCGGGATCAAACATCAGATCAGGGCGGCTCATAAGCTCGGATTTAAGCTGCGCCTCCTCCTTGGGGCCCGCCTCAACCAGCACGCTGGCCGCCTGATCAAGGACTGGCCGCAGGCGATTGACGAGGGCGCTGTGGCGCGGATCATCAAAATGATAGGTGCCCGCGATCACAACTTCCTGCCCGTCGCGCGTCGCACGCCAGAGCAAGCCTTGGGCATAGGGGGCAGCATGCGCGATCTCGGTAATGCGGGCGCGCTCCTGCGCGGGCATCTGCGCAATCAGATCAACGCCCTCGCAATGCCCCTGCGCCTGCGCAGTGCCGAGCCCCAACACCAGCGCGAGGGGAACGCTCAAACAAGGAGTCGCGATCCGGCGCAGGGCCTTTTTCCAAAGTCGTGTCATGCGCATAAATGCCCTCCTGAAAATATCGCGGCATCCTGCCAGTTTCCCGGTGGAATAGCCAGTGATCCCACAGGGCCACAACTGCGTGATGCGGGGTCGTCACACCGCGCATCAGCCCTTAACTCCGAGACGCGGACAGACAAAATCTGCGCAAAGCACAGGCCCCGGAGTGCCATAAAAAATTCGCAAAATTTCCCCGCAACGAGGTGTTGACAGACGCGGGTCGGAGTGACTAGATCACGCATCGTTAGCACTCGACCTGTGTGAGTGCTAAACCCAACAACTGAACCTAAGGGAGTGACCCAGATGGCATTCAAACCGCTTCATGACCGTGTACTGGTCAAGCGCGTCGCATCGGATGAGAAAACCAAGGGCGGTCTGATCATCCCCGATAGCGCCAAAGAAAAACCCGCTGAGGGCGAAATCGTTGCTGTGGGCGAAGGCGCACGCAAGGATTCGGGCGAGCTGATCGCACCGAGCGTGAAAGTCGGCGACATCGTTCTGTTCGGCAAATGGTCGGGCACCGAAGTCACGCTCAACGGCGAAGAGCTGCTGATCATGAAAGAAGGCGACATCATGGGGATCATCGGCTGATCCAGCCGGTGCGGCGCGGGGGTGTGATCCCCTGCCCTCCCATACTGCCCCCTTCCAACGAAATTCAATTTAGGAGCCTCAATCATGGCAGCTAAAGAAGTTAAATTCTCGACCGAAGCCCGCGATCGCATGCTGCGCGGCGTCAACATCCTCGCGGATGCGGTTAAAGTGACCCTCGGCCCCAAAGGCCGCAACGTTGTTCTGGAGAAATCCTTCGGCGCACCGCGGATCACCAAAGACGGTGTTTCGGTTGCCAAAGAGATCGAGCTCTCGGACAAGTTCGAGAACATGGGCGCGCAAATGGTCAAAGAAGTGGCCTCGCGCACCAATGACGAAGCGGGTGACGGCACCACGACCGCAACCGTTCTGGCACAAGCCATCGTCAAAGAAGGCATGAAAGCGGTTGCCGCTGGCATGAACCCAATGGATCTCAAGCGCGGCATCGACCAAGCGACCCTCAAAGTCGTTGAAGCGATCAAAGCAGCGTCGCGTCCGGTCACCGGCACCGCAGAAGTCGCGCAAGTCGGCACGATCTCGGCAAACGGCGAAGCTTCCATCGGCAAGCAAATCGCAGACGCTATGCAGCGCGTTGGCAACGAAGGTGTGATCACCGTCGAAGAAAACAAAGGCATGGAAACCGAAGTTGAAGTCGTTGAGGGCATGCAGTTCGACCGCGGCTACCTCTCGCCTTACTTCGTCACCAACCCCGACAAAATGATCGCGGATCTGGAAGACTGCATCGTTCTGCTGCACGAGAAAAAACTCTCGTCGCTCCAGCCGATGGTTCCGCTCCTCGAGCAAGTGATCCAAAGCCAAAAGCCGCTGCTGATCATCGCTGAAGACGTCGAAGGCGAAGCGCTGGCAACTCTCGTTGTCAACAAACTGCGCGGCGGCCTGAAAATCGCAGCTGTGAAAGCACCGGGCTTCGGCGATCGCCGCAAAGCCATGCTGCAGGACATCGCGATCCTGACCGGTGGCCAAGTGATCTCCGAAGATCTCGGCATGAAGCTCGAAAATGTCACCATGGACATGCTCGGTTCGGCCAAGAAAATCTCGATCACCAAAGAAAACACCACCATCGTTGACGGTGCTGGCGACAAGGCAGAGATCGAAGCACGTGTTGCTCAGATCCGCACCCAGATCGAAGAAACCACCTCGGATTACGACAAAGAGAAGCTGCAAGAGCGTGTTGCGAAACTCGCAGGCGGCGTCGCTGTGATCCGCGTTGGCGGCATGACCGAAGTTGAAGTCAAAGAGCGCAAAGACCGTGTGGACGATGCTCTCAACGCAACCCGCGCTGCTGTTCAAGAAGGCATCGTGGTTGGCGGCGGCGTCGCTCTGGTTCAGGCTGGCAAGATCCTCGAAGGTCTGACCGGTGCAAACTCCGACGTGAACGCAGGTATCGCCATCGTTCGCCGCGCTCTTGAAGCTCCGCTGCGTCAGATTGCTGACAACGCTGGTGTTGACGGTGCCGTGGTTGCTGGCAAAGTCCGCGAGTCGGATGATCTGACATTCGGCTTCAACGCGCAAACCGAAGAATATGGCGACATGTTCTCCTTCGGCGTGATCGACCCCGCGAAAGTCACCCGCACCGCTCTCGAAGACGCTGCCTCGGTTGCTGGTCTGTTGATCACCACCGAATGCATGGTTGCCGAGAAGCCGGAGCCGAAAGGCGCAGGCGGCGGCATGCCCGATATGGGCGGCATGGGTGGCATGGGCGGCATGATGTAATCATCGGCCCAGCCGCGAATCGGGAAAAGGCGACTCATCTGAGTCGCCTTTTTTCATGCCATATCCGAATGGGTAGGTTCGCCTAATCTCTTGAATAGGCATCGAGATTTCCAAGATCACAAAAAGTTCACAATCTACGGTTGTTTTCTGCATACTAGGGCAAGGCATTTGTAACAGTAACACGGGGCCAGATTTATGAATGGCGCGGATCTCCATCGGCTATTTGTGAGAGATTTTTCCGGATCTCAGGCGGAGTTAAGTTTTATTACGCAACAGCTTCTAGGACTGTTGCGGCCCTCGCTCGGGCTGGACGCAATCTTCGTTTCGCAAGTTCGGGACCGAAAGAACCTGCTGATTTGCGTCGATCAATGTCACGATTTCTCCCCCAATCTTACCTGCGGAGAGGAAGCCCCAGAAGCCGCGCTGGTCATGCAATCGACGCATATAGATGTGCCAATTCGAAATGCCATAGGTGACATATCCGGACATTTGGGGTGCCTAGCGCGCGGTCGAATTCTATGCCTGCCAGCGGCCGATATGCGCCTGTTGCGCGCAACGGCGGAGCTCATATCCAGCCATCGCTCTGTCATGGAAAGGCTCGCGCCCCCACAGGGCTCGCAGCCCCATCCGGCGGCGGCAGAGGCGCTTCCTTTGAAATTGCGCGACGTTGCGCGCAGCGCGTCCCCCCGCCCCCCAGAAAGACCTATTGATCGCCAGGTAAGCCAGTCAATCCGCCGCTCGCGGCCCGGCAGAGGAGCTGCCCTTCTCTCTGCACCGCTGGACCCTGCCGCCCTTCCGCGCGCCGTCGCGACCGCCCTCACCAAGGGGCGCATCGCCATCGACTTCCAACCAATCTGTAAATTGGCAACGCTCGACATCGTCGGCTACGAAGGGCTGGCGCGGTTCCCCGATTTCCCCGACACCAACGTGCAGACGGTGTTCGAGTCCGCCCGCGCCTGTGGTTTGGGATGCGAGTTGGAGATGCAGGCGGCGCACCGGATTATCGACATAACCCTCCCGCGCAAACCATCCGACGGGTTTATCGCGCTCAATCTCTCCAATAGCACCTTGCTCACTGATACATTGCAGGTGCTTTACGAGCGAGGCTGCCGCGGGCTGCCTCGCGACGGCTATATTATCGAAGTGTCAGAGGCCGAGGCGATTGAGAATTTTACTGTCCTGCGCGAAGCCTTGGTGCAGATTCGAGCAGCGGGCCTGAAGCTGGCAATTGATGATGTCGGTGCGGGGCAATCTGGGTTGCGACATATCCTGTTGCTAGAGCCCGATATGATCAAGATCGACAAATCCGTCACCGCAGAGCTGGTCGAACGAAAAGCAAGCCGCGCGATGATTGCCGCGCTCACCAGTTTTGGGGAGCAAACTGACTGTGATATCGTCGCGGAAGGCATCGAGACTGTAGATCAACTCCGAATTCTGCGCGATCTCGGCACGCCTTTGGGGCAAGGTTTCCTGCTCGGGCGCCCCTGCGCCCTTCCCCCGATCAGCGCAATTGCAGCCCACCGCAGCGTGTCGGGCCGCGCCTAGCGCAGGTGTCCGCGCGGCGTTCCCCCCAAGTCGAAGGCCGTCGCCAGATAAACAGGTAAGCAGATATCTTCGCCTATCGCGCTCGGCGGTCAGTCGACGTCCCAATCTTCTTCGTGGCGTAGCGCCCCGAAAGACACCCAATCCGCCCGCACCCGCGCGACCCGCGTATCGCCCCATGTGCGGAAGACGATTACAAACCCCTCCTCCGTCACCATCTCTGCGCTGATATCCATGCGGCTATTGGCCTTGTGATCCATATCCCACATCGACAGCGACACCTGCACAACGGGTGCCCGTCGATAGCGCGTCCCGAACTCCACGATCCGGCGCAGCTCACGCGGGCCCTCGCCCGTCCACATCGTGCCGCCGTCCTGATAATCGGAGAAGAGCACCAGCGAGCCCTGATCAATCCCGATGGTCAAACTGTCCAACCGCTGCATAGGCCCCTCACACTGACGACCCTTAAGATGTAACTCCGCTGTCGCAAAAGAAAACCCCATTTCACCTGATGGTTGCACTGCTCGGGGGGATCTTGGGCATGGCACAAACTTGACGCGCTATCGAAGGGTTCCTAGCCTAAGCGTATCACAGCGGCGCCATGCCGGAAGGGAGATGAGGATGGATGATATGATTGAGATCGAGTCGATCTCCTCTCCGAATCGGACAACGCGGGTCAACCGCGCGAAATATGAAGCTATGCGCGATGTCTTGTTGCGCGTGCTGCCTCAGTCTCCGCCAGGCTTGAAGGTCGCACAGGCAAAGGCCGCCCTCCTGCCCTATCTGCCGGAGACACTTTTTCCTGGAGGGAGCACTGCGGGATGGTGGCTCAAAGCCGTGCAGCTTGATCTGGAAGCCAAAGGCGTCATCGCCCGCGCACCGAGTAATCCCGTGCAGCTTTACCGCACCGCGTAGGCCCTTCCCTTCCCGCTTCAGCACTTCCCGCCTCAGCCAATAGAAAAAGCCCCGCGCGATGCACGGGGCTTTTCAAGATCATTTTGTCGCGCTTAGAGCGTGATATGGTCGCCCAAGGCTTCCATATCGGCCAGCAGTTTCGCCGCGTGATCGACCGCATCGGACGCCGCCGAGGCATGCGCCTCTTTGGCCGTTGCGACGAGTTCCGCGTGGATCGCCGGTGTCAGCTCTTTGGTCGGCAAGCCGCGCTCTGCGAGCACGGTGACGCCCTCGGGGCTGATCTCGGCGAAGCCGCCGGTCACTGCGTAGTCATGTGCGCCGTCAGCCGCAACAACCGTCAGCACGCCGGGGCGCAGCGTGGTGATGAGGGCGGTGTGGCCCGGCATCACCGTCATATCGCCTTCTGCGGACGGAATACGGACCTCGCGGGCCTGAACGGAAGCGAGCTTCCGTTCAGGGGACACGAGATCGAATTGCATCGTATCGGCCATGACCCTACCCCTTACGCTGCGTCAGCGAGGCGTTGAGCCTTGGCGATCACTTCGTCGATGCCACCAACCATGTAGAAGGCAGCTTCCGGCAGGTGGTCATACTCGCCAGCAACCACAGCCTTGAACGACTTGATGGTATCTTCGAGCGGAACCTGCTTGCCGTCTGCGCCGGTGAACACTTTCGCAACGTCGAACGGCTGCGACAGGAAACGCTCGATTTTGCGAGCGCGCGTCACGGTCATTTTGTCGTCTTCCGAAAGTTCGTCCATGCCGAGGATGGCGATGATGTCTTGCAGCGATTTGTAGCGCTGAAGGATCTGTTGGACGTCGGTCGCAACTTTGTAGTGCTCTTCGCCGATAACCAGCGGATCGAGCAGGCGCGAGGTCGAGCCGAGCGGATCCACAGCCGGGTAGATGCCTTTTTCCGAGATCGAGCGGTCGAGAACCGTCGTTGCGTCCAAGTGGGCGAACGAGGTTGCCGGCGCAGGGTCGGTCAAGTCATCTGCGGGAACGTACACGGCTTGCACCGAGGTGATCGAACCCGATTTGGTCGAGGAGATGCGTTCTTGCATCGCGCCCATGTCGGTTGCCAGCGTCGGCTGGTAGCCCACAGCGGACGGGATCCGGCCGAGAAGTGCGGACACTTCCGAACCTGCTTGGGTGAAGCGGAAGATGTTGTCCACGAAGAACAAAACGTCCGAACCAGTATCGTCGCGGAACTGCTCAGCCAGGGTCAGACCCGACAGTGCAACGCGCATACGCGCTCCCGGAGGCTCGTTCATTTGGCCGTAAACCAGTGCGATTTTCGACTTCTCGAGGTCATCAGGAACGATAACGCCGGATTCGATCATCTCGTGGTAAAGGTCGTTGCCTTCACGAGTCCGCTCACCAACACCAGCGAACACGGAAACGCCCGAGTGCACTTTTGCGATGTTGTTGATCAGTTCCATGATCAGAACGGTTTTACCCACGCCTGCACCGCCGAAGAGGCCGATTTTGCCGCCCTTGGTGTAGGGGGCGAGAAGGTCGATGACCTTGATGCCGGTGACGAGGATTTCCGTTGCGGTCGACTGTTGGTCGAAGGCCGGAGCCTCGCCGTGGATCGCGCGCTGGGTGGTCGATTTGACCGGGCCCTGTTCGTCAACCGGCTCGCCGATGACGTTGAGGATGCGGCCCAAAGTGCCGTTGCCCACGGGCACCGAGATCGGTGCGCCGAGGTCGAGCACTTCTGCGCCCCGAACGAGACCTTCGGTCGCGTCCATTGCGATGGTACGGACAGTGTTCTCGCCGAGGTGCTGCGCAACCTCGAGCACGAGGCGCTTGCCGTTATTGTCCGTTTCGAGAGCGTTCAGAATCGCCGGGAGGGCGTCTTCAAACTGAACGTCCACGACGGCGCCGATGACTTGCGTCACTTTGCCTTTTGCTTGTGCCATGTTCGTTTCTCCGGTTCCGTCAGAGCGCTTCCGCGCCCGAAATGATTTCGATCAGCTCATTGGTGATCACGGCTTGACGCGAGCGGTTATACTCAACCGTCAGCTTGTCGATCATATCACCTGCGTTGCGCGTCGCGTTATCCATTGCCGACATCTGGGCCCCGTTGAAGGAGGCGTTATTTTCCAGAAGCGCGCCAAAGATTTGCGTCGCAACTCCGCGCGGCAGAAGGTCTGCCAAGATCGCTTCCTCGCTCGGCTCGTATTCGTAGGAGGCGTCAGACGCCCCGTCAGAATCGAACGTCGCAGGAATGATTTGCTGCGCGGTCGGGATCTGCGAGATCACGTTTTCGAAGCGGGCAAAGAAGATCGTTGCCACATCGAATTCACCGGCATCAAAGCGCGAGAAGATATCGCGAGCGATATCCTGCGCGTTGACATAGCCAATGCGTTTGACCTCGGAGAGATCGACATGGCCAACCAGATACTGGCCAAAATCGCGGCGAAGAGCATCACGGCCCTTCTTGCCGACGGTGAGAATTTTCACCGTTTTCCCTTGTGCCAACAACTCGGTCGCCCGTGTCTTTGCCAGTTTTGCGATGTTGCCGTTAAAGCCACCGCAAAGCCCGCGCTCACCGGTCATGACCACCAGAAGGTGGGTCTGATCCGAGCCCGTCCCGGCGAGAAGCCGGGGCGCGCTATCAGAGCCGCCAACCGAGGCAGCAAGCCCCGTCATGACAGCTGTCATCCGCTCGGCGTAGGGCCGTGCGTTTTCAGCGGCTTCTTGGGCGCGACGGAGCTTAGCCGCCGCGACCATTTGCATCGCTTTCGTGATCTTCCGCGTGTTCTTGACGCTTTGGATCCGGTTTTTTAGGTCCTTAAGGCTAGGCATGTCCCCGTCCTTTCAGGCGATTAAGCGAAGGTCTTGGCGAATTCTTCGATTGCAGCTTTGAGCTTGCCCTCGGCTTCACCTTTGATCTTCGGATCATCTTTGGTCAGCCAGTCGAGGATGTCTTTGCGAGCGCCGCGCAGGTGAGCCAGAAGGCCCTGCTCGAAGCGTGCAACATCTTTAACCGGAAGAGCATCGAGGAAGCCCTTGGTGCCTGCGAAGATCACAGCGACGATCTCTGCGTTGGTGAGCGGCGCGTATTGCGGCTGCTTCATCAACTCGGTGAGACGTGCGCCACGGTTCAGCAGCTTTTGCGTTGCGGCGTCGAGATCCGAGCCGAACTGAGCGAAAGCAGCCATCTCGCGGTACTGAGCGAGCTCCAGCTTCACCGGACCAGCAACCGACTTCATCGAGTTGGTTTGAGCCGAGGAGCCAACGCGCGACACCGACAGACCGGTGTTCACAGCAGGGCGGATGCCTTGGTAGAACAGTTCGGTCTCAAGGAAGATCTGACCGTCAGTGATCGAGATCACGTTGGTCGGAATAAACGCCGAAACGTCGCCGCCTTGGGTTTCGATGATCGGCAGAGCGGTCAACGAGCCCGAGCCGTAATCCTCGTTCAGCTTCGCCGAACGCTCCAGCAGGCGCGAGTGGAGGTAGAACACGTCGCCCGGGTAGGCTTCACGGCCCGGCGGGCGGCGCAGCAAGAGCGACATCTGGCGATAGGACACAGCTTGCTTGGAAAGGTCATCATAGATGATCAGAGCGTGCTGGCCGCTGTCACGGAAGAATTCCGCCATCGCAGTTGCCGAGTAAGGTGCCAAGAACTGCATCGGTGCCGGATCGGACGCCGTTGCCGCGATCACGGTGGTGTAAGCCATCGCGCCGGTTTCTTCGAGCTTTTTCACGAGCTGCGCCACGGTCGAACGCTTTTGACCGATTGCCACGTAGAAGCAATGCAGTTTGTTCGCCGGGTTGGCTTCGTTGTAGGATTTTTGGTTCAGAATGGTGTCGAGCGCGATTGCGGTCTTGCCGGTCTGACGGTCGCCAATGATCAGCTCGCGCTGGCCACGGCCGACCGGGATCATTGCGTCAACCGACTTGAGGCCGGTTGCCATCGGCTCGTGAACCGATTTCCGCGGGATGATGCCCGGAGCTTTGACGTCTGCGACGCGGCGCTCGGTCGACTCGATCGGGCCTTTGCCGTCGATCGGGTTGCCGAGACCGTCCACGACACGGCCCAAGAGGCCGAGGCCAACCGGAACGTCCACGATGGACTTGGTACGCTTGACGACATCGCCTTCTTTGATGTCACGGTCGGAGCCGAAGATAACGATACCGACGTTGTCGGTTTCGAGGTTCAGCGCCATCCCACGAATGCCACCCGGGAATTCGACCATCTCACCCGCTTGGATGTTGTCGAGCCCGTGCACACGCGCGATACCGTCGCCGACGGAGAGCACACGGCCCACCTCAGCAACTTGGGCGTCTTGCCCAAAATTCTTGATCTGCTCCTTGAGGATAGCAGAAATTTCGGCTGCTTGGATGCCCATTATCCGACCTCTTTCATGGCGTTCTTGAGTGATGCCAGTTTCGAAGCGACCGAGGTGTCGATCATCTTCGAGCCCAGCTTTACAATCATGCCGCCAATGAGAGCCTCATCAACAGCAACATTCAGTTTAACAGTCTTACCCGTTTGTTTCGCGAGTGCGCCCGCGAGCTTGTCGGCTTGCGCCTTCGTCAGCTCGGTGGCGGCAGTGACATCCGCGGTCACCTCGCCCTTCGCATCCGCGATCATCGCTTGCAGGCTCGTAACGAGCGCCGGAAGCGCGAACAGGCGGCGGTTCGATGCCATCAAGCGAAGCGTGTTGGCGAGAGCGTCGCCCAGCTTCATCTTGGTAGCAATCGCGCCGATAGCGGCCCCTTGCTCGTCACGCGAATACATCGGCGACGTCATCAGGTCACGCAGCTCTGCCGAGCCCGAAATCGTGTCACGCAAAGCGTCAACATCTTTTTCGAGCGCGTCGAGCCCGTTGGCCTCACGCGAAAGTTCAAAAACAGCCGTCGCATAGCGACCGGCAATGCTTGCGGAAATCGAAGCTGGTTCGGACACGTCCACCCTTCCGATATCATCTTGCCCAAGGCTCCCGAAACGAAGGTCATCCCTCGGATCAGGCCAAAGGCCCCCCAATGGCGTTCGGGGCCTCCGAACGCGTCAATCGGGGGAGCATGTAGCAGAGCATTCACAGCCTCGCAACACTCTCAGACAACAGAATGTGAACTGACCGCCTTATTCTGGCGCTTCCCCGCAACAGAGCCGCCCCTAGGGCAAAAAACAAGGGCAGAATTTGGAAAAGCCATCAATATTAGCGTGAATTGGTAAGGAAACATGGCCTATTGCACGCAGCGCGTGGCCCTTCATAACAAGAACGTTTTGGGGCGAGATCGTCCATGGGCTGCCCCGGATCCCCCCAGCCGCCGCGATAAAACAGGATTCGGTGTCCGTCAGGCCCTGATAAGCGTCAGATTGTCGCAGGTTCGTCGCGCAATGCGGCAGGAGATTCGCGCGGTGCAGCATTTGGCCCGGCCTGCGCCCTGCGATCCGCCACCCTTTGCGCCGACCCCGGCTACCTTGTCCTACGCGACCCCGAAAGCCCTGCCTCGGGGAGCGGCTTGGCCATCCCTTCCAGAACCGAGAGGGGCGAGCGCACGGCCGCGCCCAGCCCTGGCCTGCGGGGGGCCTGAATCTGCTTGGAGACCTCCAGCATCACCACCCCCGCCGCGAGAACACCCGGGATCTTCTGGCCAATCCCCTCCCACATCGCAGCGGAGCGCAACCAGAAGCGGCGCTGCGAGGGGGGGATGAACAGGGCGGCGCCTTGCCGCTCGGGCACAAACCCCGCGCGGCGAGCCTGCGCATCGAGCTGTCCAAGCGTATAGGGGCGGCCAAACCCGAAGGGCGTTGTCTCCCTCGGAGCCCAGAGACCTGTGCGCGACGGCACGATAATCAGCGCCCGCCCCCCCGGCCCGAGAACCCGCCAAGCCTCTGCCATCAGCGCATCTGATTGCTCGGAGGTTTCCAGCCCGTGCATCATGATCAACCGATCCGCGAACCCTGTCTCCAGCGGCCAATTCGCCTCCTCACACAGGACCGACACATTGGGCATGCCTGCGGGCCAAGGCATCACACCTTGCTGCGAGGGCATCAAGCCGATCACCCGCCGCGCATGGGCGAGATAGGGGCGCAAGAGCGGCACCGCAAAGCCGAAGCCTGCCACCGTCTGCCCCGCCACGTCGCCCGCCCCCGCAGGCCACATCCGCACGACTTGATCGCGGATCGCCTTTTGCGCCGCGCGCCCCAATTGCGTGCGGTAATAGAAGTTTCTGAGGTCAAGAACATCGAGATGCATTGCGCGCGCGGGTTCCATGGGTGAGAGTTGCCTTCACCATACGCAAAAGCACATGAATGACCATGCCCATCGAACTCATCACACTCCCCTGCCTCACCGATAACTACGCCTATCTGATTCACGATGAAGCCACAGAGACGGTGACCTTGGTGGATGCGCCCGAAGCCGCGCCGATCCTCGCCGCGCTCTACGAGCGGGGCTGGAAGCTGAGCCATATCCTGATCACCCATCACCACCACGATCACATCGACGGGGTGGCGATGCTGGAGGCGGCGACAGGCGCGCGGGTCATCGGGGCCGCGGCAGATGCCCATCGCTTGCCGCCGTTGACCGAGAAAGTCGTGGCGGGCGAGGCGCTGCATGTCGGCATGGACGAGGTGCAGGTCATCGACGTTCCGGGCCACACGCGCGGCCATATCGCCTATTTCTACGCAGGGGCAGGCTTGGCCTTTACCGGCGATAGCCTGATGAGCTGGGGCTGCGGGCGATTGTTTGAGGGCACGCCGGAAGAGATGTTCACCGCGCTGCAACGGATTGCGGTGCTGCCAGAAGAGACGCTGATCTGTTCGGGTCATGAATACACCGAGGCGAATGGACGCTTCGCCCTCTCGCTGGAGCCAGACCACCCTGCCCTGCTGGCACGCATGGAACGGGTGAAGGCCCTGCGGGCCGAGGGTCTGCCGACGGTTCCGGTGACACTGAAAGAAGAGCGCGCCACCAACCCCTATCTGCGCTGCGCCGATCCGGCATTGGCCAAGGCCATCGGGATGGAAGGCGCAAGCCCGCTCGAGATCTTCACCGAGATCCGCGCCCGTAAGGACCGTTTTTGAGGGGCAGCCCGCTGGGCACCCCAGATAAATCCGCCGCGCATCACTTAGACCGTGGCGCGACAGATATCCGCCGCACGAGGCATGACACGGCCCATGACGCGGGCGGGTGCACGAAGGGCGAAAACCATGACAGTCAAACGCATCATTTCAAATATCGCCGCGAAGAACATCGCGGACGTCCAACGGTTTTACACGGAATTGCTCGGGCTGAGCCTTGTCATGGATCACGGCTGGATTGCGACATTGGCCTCTGGCGAAACCGCACAAACGCAACTGAGCATCGCGTCACAGGGCGGCTCGGGAACGGCGGTGCCGGATCTCTCGATAGAGGTGGATGATGTGGACGCCGTGCACGCGCGCGCCGAAACTCTGGGCGTCGAGATTACCTATCCGCTGACGGATGAGCCTTGGGGCGTGCGGCGATTTTATCTTATTGATCCGGCCGGAAAGCTCATCAACATCCTCGCCCATTCAGGCGAATGAGCGCCTCAGTGAGGCCCGCGCATCGGTGTCACCACATCGTTTTCTGCGCGCGCTCCGGCCATTCGGCATCATAGCGCTGACCATCGAAAGCGCCCGAGGTGATCTCTTTCAGCATATCCCCAACGCTCGGCAGATCGTTGCTTTGATCTCCAGCGGTCCACAGCTCTGACCGAAGCAGGGCCCGCGCGCATTGCGAGTAGACCTCTTGAATCTGGATCACGATGACCGAGCGGGGCCGCTTTCCCTGCCGCTCGAAGGCGTGCGTCATCTCGGAGTCGGCGGTCAGCTTCGCGCGGCCGTTCACCCGCATCGCGGTGTTCGAACCTGCCACCAGAAACATCAGGCTGACCCTGCCATCACGCACGATATTGCGCAGCGAGTCGATCCGCTCATTGCCCTTCCAATCCGGCAGCAGAAGCGTGCGCTCATCCTGCACCGTGACGACAGGCCCCTCATCGCCGCGCGGGCTGCCGTCGGTGCCCTCAGGGCCAACCGTGGTAAGCACACAAAAGCGCGAACGCTCAATATGCGCACGGTAGGCGGGTGTCAGAAAAGGCGTAACCTTGACCTGCGAAGCCTCGCCGGGAGCGCCGTAATGCCGCTGCAAATCTTCCACGGATTCGATCCAGTTTGGCACCTGCGTGTCTCCCGACTATTCCGGCCAAATATGCTCTGACGCGGCGCGCATTGTAAAGGATAGCGCGGGCTCTATGCGGCCAATCGCGGCGCGGTCAAACCTTCGGGGCCGTGGCAGCCGTCGCTTTCTCCGCCGCCTCGCTTTGCTCTCGCGCCAAGGCATCCGCTGCCCGCTTCTGGCGCAGCGCATCTGCGATGAACAAGCGCGAGAGCGCATGGTAGAGCGGCTCGGGCGCGACGAAGCGCGACACGCCATGCCCCAACATCGCCGCCGCCATGATCGGCACCACGTTGTCATGGTTACCCGTCATCTCGAAGATGATCACGAAGGCCGTCATCGGGGCCTGCGTGACCCCCGCGAAATAGCCCGCCATCCCGAGGAGCGACGCCATCGCGAGATCCTCGTTGAGCAGCATCCCTAGCGTTGATCCCATCGAGGCGCCCACCGTCAACGAGGGCGCGAAAAGCCCCCCCGGAATGCCCGAGACCGTCGCCGCAAGCGTTGCGACCAGCTTGGCGATGAACAGGGTGATCGGCGCGGTATGGCCCTCAACGACTGCGCGCGCCTGCTCGTAGCCGGTGCCGAAGGTAGCGCCGCCGTAGGCCACGCCGATCACTGCCGAGATCACCCCCGCGCCAAACGCGATCAAGAGCGACCGCCGCAGCGGATCGGCGGCCCGCCAGCGCCGGAACTTCCGCGTCAGCGCAATCGTCCAGCGCGAGAACCAGCCGCCCAAGAGCCCGCCCGCAACGCCGCAGACCAGCACCAGAATACCGTTGTCAGGGAACACAACCTGCACATCGGAATTGCCGAAATACGTATAGCTGCCAAACAGCCAGAGCGAGGACACACCCGCGATCACCACCGCCGACAGGACAACCCCGTTCGAGCGCACGTGATAGGAGCGGCTGAGTTCCTCAATCGCGAACACGATCCCCGCAAGCGGTGTGTTGAACGCCGCCGAAACCCCCGCCGCAGACCCCGCAAGGATCAATCCGCGGGCGTGCGACATGCCGCCAAGGCTGGCCGATTGCAGCATGATCGACGCGCCGACCTGCACCGTCGGCCCCTCGCGCCCGATCGACGCGCCGCAGCCCAGCCCGATCACCGTCATCGCGATTTTTCCGATTGCGAGCTTGAGTGACAGAAGACGGGAGAGATCACCCTTGATCCCGATATGGCGCGCGGCAATCGCCTGCGGGATCCCCGATCCCTGCGCGCCGGGGAACCAGCGGATCGCTCCCCATGCGAGGAACACGAACCCCAAAGGCGTAATCAAGAGCGGCAACCATGGCCGCCCTGCCCCTGTCGTCATCCGTGCAAAGAAATGCTGCGCCTCATCCGCCGCGAGCGCAAACCCCGCCGAGATCGCGCCAATCGCCAGCGCCCCGACCCAGAACACCAGCCGAGACTTCCACAGCCGCGGCGATGTCATCAACGCGCGCGAGCGACGTACCGTCGCTATCCGAGAAATCTTGAACGGTCCCATGGTCATTCAGTCCTAGCGTAAGACCCTCCCTTGGACCCTCTTTGGCAGGTTTTCAACCCATAGCGCGGAGATTCTTTTTACCACGGCACGAGACTCAGGCCACCCCGCCAAATCTGCCCGCTCGAGAGCGCCGCGCCGACCGCAAACCCGATTTGCACAATTTTTATGCACGCCCCCCTTTGAACCCGCGCAAGACAGCTTAAATGTGGATTCAACAAAAAACTTGGGGTGTTCACGGGCTCGGGATCGCTAAATGTGCGATTTGCTCTTGAACCCGCGCCCAATCCACCGAACTTTAACTATATGGGGTCAGGCTCGCCTTTGGGCCGAATGCCCCCGTTAGGAAAGGAGCCACCATGCCTTCGTTTTCGACTTCGCTCGAACAAGCAATCCACGGTGCTCTCGCGCTCGCAAACGCGCGGCGGCATGAACTTGCCACGCTGGAGCATCTCCTGCTGGCTCTGATCGACGAGCCCGACGCAAGCCGCGTGATGCGTGCCTGCGCGGTCGACATTGAAGAGTTGCGCAAAACCCTGACCGATCATATCGACGAAGATCTCGCGACGTTGATCACCGATGTCGAAGGCTCCGAAGCGGTTCCGACCGCGGCTTTCCAGCGGGTGATCCAGCGCGCCGCGATCCATGTGCAATCCTCGGGCCGCAATGAGGTCACAGGGGCGAATGTGCTCGTCGCGATCTTCGCCGAGCGCGAAAGCAATGCGGCCTATTTCCTGCAAGAACAGGATATGACCCGCTATGACGCCGTCAATTTCATCGCGCATGGCGTTGCGAAAGATCCCGAGTTCGGCGAGTCGCGGCCTGTAATCGGGGCGGAGGACGAATCCGGCGCGGAGAACCATACCGCGTCTGGCGGCGCATCGGGTGGCGAGGAGAAAGAATCCGCCCTCTCGAAATATTGCGTCGATCTGAACGCGAAATCCCTCAAAGGCGATATCGACCCGCTTATCGGCCGCGAGGAGGAAGTGGAGCGCGCGATCCAAGTGCTCTGCCGCCGCCGCAAGAATAACCCGATCCTCGTCGGTGATCCGGGCGTGGGCAAAACCGCAATCGCGGAAGGCTTGGCGCTGAAAATCTCGCGCGGCGAGACGCCCGAGATCCTGTCGAAAACCACGATCTTCTCGCTCGATATGGGGGCGCTGCTTGCAGGCACCCGTTATCGTGGCGATTTCGAGGAACGTCTGAAAGCTGTTGTCAAAGAGCTGGAAGACCACCCCGATGCGGTGCTGTTCATCGACGAGATCCACACCGTGATCGGCGCAGGCTCTACTTCGGGCGGCGCGATGGATGCGTCCAACCTACTGAAACCCGCGCTGTCGGGCGGCAAGCTGCGCTGCATGGGCTCGACGACCTATAAGGAGTTCCGCCAACACTTCGAGAAGGATCGGGCGCTCGCCCGTCGCTTCCAGAAGATCGACGTGAACGAGCCTTCAGTGGGCGACTCGGTGAAGATCCTGATGGGGCTGAAACCCTATTTCGAGAAACACCACGACATCCGCTACACCAATGACGCGATCAAATCCGCTGTGGAGCTGGCCGCGCGCTATGTGCACGACCGTAAGCTGCCTGACAAAGCGATCGACGTGATCGACGAGGCGGGCGCGGCGCAGCATCTGCTGCCTGAGAGCCGTAAGCGCAAGACGATTGGGCCGAAAGAGATCGAAGCCGTCGTGGCCAAGATCGCGCGGATCCCGCCGAAGAACGTCTCAAAAGACGATGCAGAAGTGCTGCGGGATCTGGAGAAATCGCTCAAGCGGGTGGTGTTCGGGCAGGATAAAGCCATCGAGGCACTGTCCTCGGCGATCAAACTGGCGCGGGCTGGCCTGCGCGAGCCGGAAAAACCGATTGGCAACTACCTGTTTGCAGGCCCCACCGGCGTCGGCAAAACCGAAGTGGCCAAGCAGTTGGCCGATACTTTGGGCGTGGAGCTTCTGCGGTTCGACATGTCGGAATATATGGAGAAACACGCCGTCAGCCGCCTGATCGGCGCACCTCCGGGCTATGTCGGGTTCGACCAAGGCGGGATGCTGACGGACGGTGTGGATCAACATCCGCATTGTGTGCTGCTGCTCGACGAGATGGAGAAGGCACATCCGGATGTCTACAACATCCTGTTGCAGGTGATGGACCACGGCAAACTGACCGACCATAACGGCCGGACGGTGGACTTCCGCAATGTGATCCTGATCATGACCTCGAACGCTGGCGCGACCGAACAGGCGAAATCCGCCATCGGCTTTGGCCGTGATCGCCGTGAGGGCGAGGATACCGCCGCGATCGAGCGCACCTTCTCGCCGGAGTTCCGCAACCGTCTCGACGCGGTCGTCTCCTTCGGGCCGCTGCCGCGTGAAGTGATCCTGAAAGTGGTCGATAAGTTCGTGCTGCAACTCGAGGCACAGCTGATTGATCGCAACGTGCATATTGATCTGACGCCGGAGGCGGCCGAATGGCTCGCCGAGAAGGGCTATGATGCACGGATGGGCGCGCGCCCATTGGGCCGTGTCATTCAGGAGAACATCAAGAAGCCGCTCGCCGAGGAGCTTCTGTTCGGCAAGCTGATGAAGGGTGGCGTTGCCAAGATCGCCGTCAAGGACGGTGCGATTGTGATCGAAGTGCAAGAGCCGCAAAAGGCGCGGATCTCCAGTAAAAAGCCGCCCCTGCTCACCGCGGATTAATGCGGCTGACACCCCTGATCTTCATCGCGGCGGCCCTTCCGGCCGCCGCGCGTGATATCAAGATTGGTCTGCCAGTGGACTGCACCCTGAACGAGACCTGCTATATCCAACAGTATCGAGACAGTGATCTAACCGACGGCGTGCGGGATTTCGCCTGCGGCGACCTCGCCTATGACGGCCACCGCGGCACAGATTTCGCCCTGCCTTCCCTCAAGGCGATGCGGGCGGGGGTGCGGGTGGTTGCTTCCGCCCCCGGAACGGTCATCGGCGTGCGCGACGGCGTTGAGGATAAGGCCTATGTCACGGGCGTGGATCTCGGCGGGAAAGACTGCGGCAACGGCGTGCGAATTGATCACGGAGGCGGCTGGCAGACCCAATATTGCCACATGCGCAAAGGCTCGGTGCAGGTGACACGTGGGGATCGCGTGGCGATGGGCACCGCTCTCGGGCTGGTCGGCCTCTCGGGCCGCACGCAATTCCCGCATGCCCATCTCACAGTCTGGCACAATGGGATCGACATTGATCCGTTCCGCCCTGAGAGCAGGGCGACCTGTGATCCCGCGCCAACGCAGGGCCTTTGGCTAGATCCCATCCCCTATCTTCCGGCAGGGCTGATCGAGATCGGCTTTGCGGTAGATCTACCCCACTACGATGACGTCAAGGACGGGCTGGACCCAGCCCCCCTGCCCCTCGCCGCGCCGCAACTGGTCCTTTGGGCCTATGGGTGGGGTCTGCGGGCGGGCGACGAGATGCGCTTCGAGATAGAGGGGCCGGACGGGTTACACCTCTCGAAAACCGGACCTATCGAGAAGCGGCAGGCGCTCGGGCTGCGGTATTTCGGCAAGAAGCTCGGCAAAGGCGGGCTCGCGCGCGGCGACTATACCGGAACGGTGATCTTGCAGCGCAGCGGAAAAGAGCTGAGCCGTAAAATGATCCGGCAGACCGCACAGTAGCGCGGCTTTCAAAGCTTATCTCTCGGTCAACTTGAGTTCGATCCGGCGGTTTTGCGCGCGCGCCTCGGGGCTGGTGCCGCCCACCACGGGGCGGTATTCGCCAAAGCCCGTAGGGGCCAAGCGCCGCGGATCCATCCCGAGATCGTTCATCATATAGCGCACTACGGAGAGCGCGCGGGCCTGCGACAGCTCCCAGTTATCGGCATACTCCCCCAAGCCCGAGAGCGGTACATCATCGGTATGGCCGTCGACGCGGATGATCCAATCGAGGCTCGGCGGGATCTCCCCAGCGACATCATTGAGGATCTGCACAACGGACGCAATCTGCGCCTTGCCCTCCGGCGCCAGTGTCGCACGGCCCGGATCGAACAGGACCTCGGAGGAGAACACGAAGCGATCGCCAACGACCCGCACCCCTTCACGTCCCGCCAGAAGCTGCGAGAGACGCCCGAAGAACTCGGAGCGGTATTTTTCCAGATCCTTGGCTTCGGCCTGCGCGCGCAGCTTTTCCGCCTCTTCCAATTGCGCGCGCTTGCGCTGTTCTGCCGCTACCTGCGCGAGGGCGGCATTCAACTGTGTGCCAAGCGCGTCGACCTGCACCTTCGCCTTCTCGTCACGGTCCGCCGCCGCATCCAGCACCGCTTGCAGCGAGGCCAATTGCCCGCGCAGCGCCGCGACCTGCTCATTGAGCAGCGCCACCTTTTTCGCCGCCTCGGCAGAGGCCGCCTGTTGCTTTGAAAGCTCCGAATTGGCCAGCGCCAAGAGCGCCGCCTGTTTTTCGGCTTCGGTCAAATTCGTCTGCGAGGCGGCGGCGAGATCCTTCTTCGCGGCCTCGGCGGCCGCCAGCAAGGTCAGCGTATCCTCGGCATCTTGCCGCGCCTGCTCAAGTGCCAAGGTCATCGCCTTGACCTCATCCTCCGAGGAGAGAAGCTTCTCGCGCAGCGCCGCGATCTCCTCGTCGCTCGCCTCTTTCTGGTTCACCAGCGCCGCCAAACGCGCCTCGAAATCTGAGATCTGATCATTCGCGCGGCCCAAGGCCGCAGCCTGCGCGGCAATCTGCGAGGTCAATGAGGCGACGAGCTGCGATTGCGCCTCGCGCGCCTGCTGCGATTGATCCAGCGCGGATTGCAGATCACCGACCTTGGTTTGCTCCAACGCGAGCGCATCGGCCAGACCGGAAATCTGCGCCGACAGCGAGGAGAGTTCCGCATCCTGCGTGGTGATCGTCTCGCGCAGCACCGATTGCACGACCATGAAAATCGTCAGCACGAACATCAGCACCAGCAATAGCGCCGTCATCGCATCCACAAATCCCGGCCAAATATTTGCCGAGAACCGCTGACCAGATCCGCGTCGCGCCAAGGCCATGGCTTAATCCTCGCGCCGATTGCGCGCGGCTGCGGTGCTTTCCCGGGCCATGATCGCGCGGATCAGCGCGGCAATATCGCCACGGATCTCCGCCATGCTTTCTTGCCGGCCCGCCGCGACCTCTTCCAACAGCTTCAAAAGCTGCACGTCGATCGAACGCAACCGCATGCGCGCCTCGCTATCCTCCGGCACGATCAGGCGTTTACTCTCGAACACCTGCGCCAGACGCTCCTGCCCCTCGGCGATTTTGCCCATCGCATTGGTCAGCGCCGTCGCATCGCCCTGCTCGGATTGCGCCATCGCATCGAGCCGCTGCGTCAGCGAGGTTACGGCGGCGACCATCTGCGCCATCCGCTCATCCGTCTGGGCGCGCGAGATATCGGATTGCATATAGATGTTTTGCAGCACTTCCATCTGCTCGGCCATGTGATCAAGCACACCCACCACCGAGCCCTGATCGACCCCTTCGCCATCGGTTCCGGTGAAGGACAGCCGCGTGATCGAGGACAGCCAATCTTCCAACTCACGGTAGAAACGGTTCTGGCCATGGGTCGAGAACAGTTCCAACAGCCCGACGACCAATGAGCCCGCCAGCCCCAAAAGCGAGGACGAAAACGCCGTGCCCATGCCGCCCAATTGCGCCTCCAAGCCCGTCATCAGCTTGTCGAACACCGACATCGCGCTCTCGCCCTCTTTCGGGGCCAGAGCGCGGATCGTATCCACCACAGCGGGGACGGTCGTGGCGAGGCCGTAAAACGTCCCCAACAGCCCGAGGAAGATCAAAAGTGCCGCGAGATAGCGAGTGATATCGCGGGCCTCGTCGATCCGTGTGGCCACGGATTCAAGGATCGAGCGCGAGGAGGAGGTCGAGATCGTGCGGCGTTGCGCGCCGTTTGAGAGCAGCGCCGCGAGCGGGGCCAGCATCTGCGGCGCATGTTTGAGGCCGATCTCATGCCCTGGGCGAGCCGAGGCGAAGCTCTCAATCCAGCTCACGCCTTTCACCAGTTGCACCACCTGCCAGAAGCAAGCCAGCACGCCAGATGCAAAGACCAGCAGGATCAAGCCATTCAGCCACGGGTTCGCGATGAAAATCGGGAAGATCCGCGCATAAGCAATGGTGCCGCCCGCCGCGACAAGGCCGACGGCCACCAGCATCAGGGTGATCTGTCGGACGGGTTGAGAAAATTGCGGACGTGCCGCATTGGCGGGCGATTTCATAAGGGGCCCCTGCGCGTTGCCTGTTTGCCAAACACTAGCCGTGCAAGTGCTGCAATGCCAAGCCTTTAAGCGCCGATTTCACCAACCCGTGCAATGAGCCATGCCAGATCCGCATCCTGCACCCCCATCCCCCGCAGATGCGCCTCCGTATTGCGCAGATAGGCGACATTCGGCCCTCGCGCGCCGCGCGCGCGCGCGATGATCTGCGCCTGATCCTCCAGCGGGAGATCGCAATATTGCGGGCCGTTCGGGTCAATCACATAGGCCACCACCTCGATCTGCCGCCCATCCTCGCAGCGCACGATTAGGCGTCGTTCCAGATAGGCGTCGGAGATGAGTTCGCGCGCGCGCAGCATGGCCAGCACTTCATCCTCCTGCGCCTGCTCCACCCGCATCGCAATCCCGTCACAGATGGCGCCCGCGCGCTGATCCAGTGCCAGCACCAAGCCGGGGTCTTGCACCGTGCCGCGATAATGGATCGAGCGCATCGAGAACGAGCGATGCCAGCCCTCCAGCCGCGCGCGGCATTGCTCGGCAGGGGTAAACCCCGGATCCCACAGAAGTGAGCCATAGCCGAAGATCCAAAGCGGTGAAGACATTGCGCAACTCCTCTCTAAATGTCACCTAAGGGGCGAATGGCGCGATGGGAAGGGTTTGTGATGAAACGATTGATTGCGGCAGTGCTGCTCTTTGCAGGGGTGTGGGCCGGGTATTGGTGGTTCGGGATCACCGCGCTGCGCAACGGGATCACCCAAGGGCTGGCGCAAACGCAGGGCCATGTGAGCGTGGCCGATTGGCACGCGCAGGGCTTCCCCTCGCGGTTTGATCTGGAGATCACACAGGCGGAATTGCGCGGCCCGAACTGGCGCTGGCAGGTGCCGCAGGCGGAAGTCATGGCGATGGCATGGGCCCCCACCAAGCTGATCGTCTGGGCGGGCACGCCGCAGGTTCTGACCCTTTACGGGCAGGATATCGCGATTGATGCGAAAGACATGCGCGCCAATGTCGATTTCAAAGCCAATACCTCGCTGCCGCTGGAAAAACTCGTCGCGGTGTTTGACGCGCCGCAGATTGGCACCGCCCGCGCAGACCAAGCCCGCCTCGCGCTGCAACTCGACCCGCTGCCCGAGGGCGCAGCGGCAGCCCAGATGGGCGGCACGCGCTACCGGATCGGCGGCGCGATCAACTCCCTGACGGGCGCGACCGCCTCGACAGACCCGGCCTCCCGCGCCGATCTGACATGGGATGCCCATATCACGCTGCCCGTTGCCCTCGATAAGGCGGTGCTGGAAACAGGCCTGCTGCCGCGCCCGCAAGCGATTGATCTGACGGCATTTACAGCAGAATGGTCCGGCGCGCGGATGACCGCCTCGGGGCAGCTCTCGGTGCTCTCCTCGGGCTATCTGGACGGGCCGCTGGATCTCGAGATCGAAGATCCGGCCCGCTTCACCGCCGCGCTGCGCGAGAGTGCCGTTCTGCCCGCCGATCAAATCCGGCTGATCGAGAAAGTTCTGAGCGCGATCCGCAGCCGCGATGGCGGTGTCACCCTGCCGCTCACGTTTACACGCGGGCAGACGGTGCTGGCCGGCTTGTTCCCCTTGGGCCCCGCGCCGCGCCTCCCGTGAGTTTGGGAGTAGACATCCAGCGCGCGGCCCAACTGACCGCGCGCCGCCCCCACCACCGTTATCGGCAATAGGCCCCGCTGCGATAGCGCGCGGTATCGACGTGGAAATGATCATGGTGGTAGCGGTCAGATTTCGGGCCGAGCACTGTGCCAAACGTCCCGCAGGCCGCGCGGTGGATCGCGGTCATGATCTTCGCGTTGCGCTTCCAATCTTGCAACACCGTCAGCGTCCGACCATCTTTCAACGTGATGCCCGACAGATCAACCGCCCGCCCGCGCCCGTGTTCGGAGACTTTCGCCCCCTTTTGGTTGTTGCGCGGTCGGCAGACATAGCTCGCCGCGATTTCCAACCGTTTGACGCCGCCGCCTGTGGTGCCGATGATCGGCACAATCCCCGTATCGACCCAAGTCTTCAATGCCTGCGCGGTGACGCAATCAATCGTCGCGGGGGTGGAGAGCGGAATGCCGGATACCGCCGTCACCTGCACCCCCTCCTCCAATCCGCAGCCTCTGGATTTGGCAGGAACATCCGCGATCGGACGGCCCTCAAGCCCTGCAATCCCGCAAAGCTGACCGCGCTCAATCGGCTGGGGGATCGATGCAGCAGGCGGCACCTCGACGGGGGCCTCAGGCGTCGAGAGCGCGGTTTTCAACCCGTCAGGCCGCGCCAACGGGCGCTGCGAGAGGGCAATCGCGAGGGCCGACGCGCTCTTGATCTGTTGGGCGAGCAAGGCAGAACGGGCCTGCGCTTGCGGATCTGGCGGGGTGTCCGCGTCCGCCTGCGGGGCAGCCTCAGTAGGAGATGCTTGTGACGCCAGCTCCGGCCGCATCAGCGGGCGCGGCGATGTTGTGAGCGGCGCGGCCAAAACAGCCCCCGCGCAGACCCCGCAAAGCAAAACCGTCAGCGCGCGCCGCAGCGCCTGCGCGCGGGTGAGGATGATCATGCGTCGGGGTCCGCATCCCCCGTCCCGCGCCCGAAGTTCGGCGCGGCGGTGTCTTGCCCCGCCTCAATGATCGACCGCCGGATCGCACGGGTGCGGGTGAAATACTCTTGCAAAAACGCGCCATCGCCCACGCGGATCGCGCGCTGGAGCACAAAAAGCTCCTCCGCGAAGCGGCCGAGAACATCCAGCGTAGCGTCCTTATTCGTCAGGAAGACATCGCGCCACATGATGGGATCAGACGCGGCAATCCGCGTGAAATCGCGAAAGCCAGAGGCGGAATATTTGATGATTTCCGATTCCGAGACACGGCGCACGTGGTCGGCCACACCGACCATCGTATAGGCGATCAGATGCGGCGTATGCGAGGTGACGGCCAGAACCAGATCATGATGCGCGGCGTCCATCTCATCGACATTCGCGCCCATGCCCTCATAGAGCGCCCGCAGCTTCGCGGTGGCAGCCGCGTCGGTGCCCTCCACGGGGCACAAGATCCACCAGCGGTTCACAAACAGCGTCGCAAAGCCCGAACGCGGGCCGGAATGCTCGGTGCCTGCCAGCGGGTGACTGGGAATAAACTGCACGTTTTCAGGAAGATAAGGCGCGACCTCTGAGATCACTGCCTGTTTGACAGAGCCCACATCGGTGAGGATCGCGCCCACTTCCAGATGCGGCGCAATCTCGGCGGCAATCGCCCCCATCACGCCCACCGGCACACAGAGCACCACCAGATCCGCGCCTTTAACGGCCTCGGCGGCGGTCTCGAACACCTGATCGACCAAGCCGATTTCCATGGCCGTCGCCCGTGTCTCGGCGGAGCGCGCATGGCCCGTAATCTCGCCTGCGAGGCCCTTCCAGCGCATCGCATGGGCCATCGAGGAGGCAATCAACCCCAAGCCGATGAGCGCGACGCGATTAAAAACGGGTGTATCGGCCTTCGGCATCACTTCGGGGCCTTACCACGGTTTTTGAACTGGCCAACGACGTGCGCAACGCGGCGACACGATGGCTCATCCCCCACCGTGATCCGCAGGCAATTGGGCAGGCCATAGCTGCTCACGCGGCGCACGATCAGCCCTTCTGCCTTCAGATATTCGTCGCAGGCCTCGGCCTCATCGGGCGACGCGAACCGCGCGAGGACGAAATTCGCAGTCGAGGTATCCGACGGCACTCCGCGCTCGGCCAAGCCTTCGGCAAGGATCGCGCGAAGCCGCGTATTATCTGCGCGGCAACGATCAATGTAATCCTGATCGCGCACGGCAGCCTCGGCGGTTTCCAAAGCAACGGTCGAGAGGTTGAACGGCCCACGGATCCGGTTCAGCACGTCGATGATCGCTTTGGGCCCGTAGCCCCAGCCAACCCGCAGCCCGCCAAGGCCGTAGATCTTCGAGAAAGTCCGCGTCATGAACACATTGGGCAGCCGCGTGGCAAGCTCTGCCCCGCCATCATAGCCCTCGACATATTCAGCATAGGCCCCATCGATCACGAGGATCGCCTGCGGCGGCAGGCCCTCGGCCAGACGCTCCAGCTCGGACAGAGGCACCATCGTGCCGGTCGGGTTATTCGGGTTGGCAATGAACACGAGCTTGGTGCGCGCGGTGCAGGCCTTCAAGATCGCATCGACATCGGTGACGCGGTCACGCTCTTTCACGGAGACCGGCGTTCCGCCTGCCGCCATGGTGGAGATTTTATACATCAGGAAGCCGTGCTCGGTGAACACAACCTCATCCCCCTGCCCCACGTAAGCCTGCGCGAGGAAGTGGATGATTTCATCCGAGCCGACGCCGCAGATGATCCGGTCCGCGTCGATTTTATGCACCTCACCGATGGCCGTGCGCAGCGCGCCGTGATCGGTATTGGGGTAGCGGTTCATCGAATGCACAGCGCGGGCGAAGGCCTCGCGCGCCTTGTCGGAAGCGCCTGCGTAATTCTCGTTTGAGGAGAGTTTTACCGCATCCGTGCGCCCCGCAACATGCGCTGCACCGCCCTCGTAGAGCGCAATATCCATGATTCCAGCTTGCGGGCAAATCAGATCAGACATCGTTCCATCCTTCGGAGCATATCCTGCGCGCGGGCCGTGCGCGGAGGCTTGCCGCTTTCTAGCGGGCGCTGGGGGGTAATGCCAGCGCAACTTAACGGGGCCATGCGCGGCACAAAAGGACTGTGGCACAGCGGTCCCTTTGCGGCATGCGTGATCGTGTAGCGGCGATGTAACGCGATTGATGCACAGGCGGCATGGCTCGGCGTAAAAGCAAAAAGGCCGCCCTTTCGGGCGACCTTTCGCAAATTCGGCAAAGACTGAAAAATCAGTTCTTTGCGTAGAATTCGACAACGAGGTTCGGTTCCATCACGACCGGATAAGGCACATCGCCGAGGGTCGGGGTGCGCACGAAGGTCGTGGTCATTTTGGAATGATCGACTTCGAGGTAATCCGGAACGTCGCGCTCGGAGGAAGCAACAGCCTCCAGAACGATTGCGAGTTGCTTGGAGCGATCACGAACAGCGATCACGTCGCCTTCTTTGACGCGGTAGGAAGCAATGTTCACGCGCTGACCGTTGACGGTCACGTGGCCGTGGTTCACGAACTGACGTGCAGCGAAGACGGTCGGCACGAATTTCGAACGGTAGACCACAGCGTCGAGGCGACGCTCGAGCAGACCAACGAGGTTCTCACCGGTGTCGCCCTTGACGCGCTCAGCTTCGCCGTAGATGCGGCGGAATTGCTTTTCGGTCAGGTCGCCGTAGTAACCTTTGAGTTTTTGCTTAGCGCGCAGCTGGGTGCCGAAGTCGGACAGCTTGTTCTTGCGGCGCTGACCGTGCTGGCCCGGGCCGTATTCGCGCTTGTTGACCGGCGACTTTGCGCGGCCCCAGATGTTTTCGCCCATGCGGCGATCGAGTTTGTACTTGGCAGACGTGCGTTTGGTCACGGCTGATCTCCTTCATCAAAATCTGCCTTGGCGGATGCCTTGGCATAGAAGGGCGTTGTCCTTTCCCCCGATATCGTTGGGCATATCCGAGCGGACAAAGCCTCTTCGACATCTTCGGGCGACAGGGTTCCTCTCGCGAGGTCCACCAACACCAATGAATATCGCGGCGACTCGCATCGCCGGATTGGCGGCTTATAGGAGGGGGTCTGGGGCGTGTCAACGCCATACGGCCCAAGCCTCCGCACGGGCGCAAACTTCCTGCGTTTCAACGGCAAAGCCTAGGCGTTGAGGCGGATCTAAAGGGGGTGGCAAACGGGCGATGTGCGAAACCACCGCGCGGTTTCAGCGCCCAATTACGCCGCCAGATCGTGCCGTAATATCGCCGCCTCCGACGCGGTGAGCGCGCGGCGCGCATAGGGGCCGTAGCTCATGGGGTCAAAGGCCAGTTCGGGGAAGGACCCGATCAACGCATCGCGCTGCGCCTGCGGGATCATCTCCAACGCCGCTGATCCGGGATGGAAGCTTTCGGTCTCGAACCCATTCGCGCGGATCACCTGATGATGCTCGAACATCAGATGGATATACTGCGTCTCGGCGATCCGATCCTCGATCCGCACGCTGCCGCCATTGACCAGATCACAGGCCCGCACCAGCACCTCTGGCGCGTTGAACAAAGCCTGCGCAGCGGGGCCGCGCAGCACCATCCGATGATGCGGCGAGACAATCAGATCCTCATCCGGTCGCCCGATCCCGAAAGCCCCCGCGCGCAATCGTACGGGCCGCAATTCCGGCATCGCATAGAGCCGCGCGCCCGTCATCCGCCGTGAGCCGACCCAGAGCAATTCCTGCGCCCCACCATCCTGCGTGCAGACCTTATCGCTAGGGCGTAGCGCCTCGACGGGCGTTCGGCCTGAGGGCGTGTCAATCATCGTGCCGGGGGTGAAACAAATCACCCCGAGCTCGGTGGAACTGCGCAGCGCGGGGCGGATATCCACTGTCCGATCCACGACCCAAAGCTCGGTGTTTGCGGGCGGAACGCGCCCCGAAAACATCACCAGCCGCGCTGCCGTTTCCGGCATCTCGATCACAGTGACAACGAAGGCATCAAACCCGTCCGTGACGGTAAAACTTTGCTCGGGGAGGTTATCATCGGCAAGCAGATCGGCGGGATACGCGGTGAGTGTTTGGCCCGTGACCGCCGCCCCTAAGAGCTTACGCACCTTGCGCGCCGCAGATCTCCGGCGCTCCGCCTCGCCTGCCGCGCCAGTCAAAATCAGAAGATCGCGCGGTCCATCAACCTGAACCACTTCGCCGCAATAGCGCCATGCCGCCCCGACCGCGAGCGCTTGCAGTGGCGCATTTGGAATGCCATCCACCTCGGTCTGCGCCCACGCGACCACGAACGTGCCCTGATAGCCCGTTTTCATACCTGTAATCCTGCCACTCATACATGGGCTCTTTTGGCCCTTATCCCAAGGCTAGCATGAGGATTCGCGTGTGAAAACCGTCTCGTTCCGTTTTTCGGCACCTGACTCCGCGTCACCACACCTCAGGCGGATCAGCGCGGCGATCAGCGCAATCTCTCCGCCGTCACCGAAAGGTGCGGATTGCGTCGATCACGGCGCCATGCACCGCGAGCCGCGATGCAGGCGCCTCCCCACAAAGCGCCGGATCGCCGCCCTCCTCCAAAAGGATCGTGGGGCCCGCCTGCGTGCACAGGGCGAACGCATCAGCGGGCGCGGCATTTTGCAGGGATACCGAGGCGTCGCTCGCCACCCCGTCAGGGCCGCCAAGGGACATCTGCAACACAGGAATGTCGACACGCGCGGCCTCTTGATCGAAAGTCGACACATACTCGGGCGCAATCGCGATGGCCGCAGTGACCCGATCATCGCGCAACGACTGTAGCAAAGGGGCAAAATCGGCCTTCTGAAGATCAACGCCCTGCGCCGCATACCAACCGCAATCGGGGCTTGGCATCTGCTCTGCCGCGCAGGAGGCCGCATAAAGGGCGGGATCAATCACCTCCCCTGCAACCATCAGGGCGGCGGTTCCGCCCAGCGCAACCCCGACGATGGAAATATGGGCCGCATCAACGCGGCCCTGCCAGACGGGGCTTGCCAAAACCGCATCCAAGGCACGGCTGATATCTTGCGGACGCTTCCAAATCTCGCCCACGGCAGCCGATGCCCCTGTGGGGCGCGGTGCGTTCACCTCCACCACCACAGACCCTGCCTGAGCCAAAGCCGCGCTGAGCCAAGCACCCGACTCTGCCGCTGAGCGCAAACCGCCATGCGAGACGATGATCAATGGAAGTGGCCCCGCCGGAACGGGCGCATCGACAGCCGCTTGCGCCCCCACAAAGACCGCATTACCGCCAATCTCCTGCGTGGCCGCATCATTGGATGGATACCAGATCGACAGGGCCAGCGGACGATCCGGCACCGAAGTATCGGCGAGGCTCACATAGCCAACATCCGCAAGCGCGACAGTCGGCGAGATGAGCCCTGCAACCGCAATAGTGAGCAAAAACCTCATATCGGCCTCCCTAAATCATGGGGCCAGAGAATACGATTTCCACAGCGCAAGCAATGCCCGCAGCCGCCCCAAGATCAGAAGTTCGCCCGCACCCGCAACGTGCCCAGAACCTGCCCCTCGGGCTGGGCCTCGAACTCTTTGGAGAGCCACGTCACCCCGTAGAAGACCCCGAAATCCCCGTGTCGCATATTTACGCCCGCCCGCACCCGCGTCCGCGTGTCGCTCAGTTCAATCTCGTCCTCCGGCAGATAGGCCGAGGACCAGACATGGCCGAAATCCGCGCCCAAGGTGAACCATGCGCCGGGCGATGAATTGCCGGAGATACCAACAACGCGCTGACCGGTGATCTCGTCGCGCAGCCAGAGCGCCCCAATCTCGCGCGCGCCGATCTGCCAATCGAAGCCCGCGCGCAGCAGGGTCTCATCCCCGACCCGCGCCTGCGAGAAAACGCGCATCGCGCTGCCGCCCAAGTCCCATTCGCGGCCCAGTTCGGCCAGAACAAACGGGTGCACGCCGTTGCCGATCTGTTGCTCGCGCACGCGGACCTGCGGCGCAGACACCCAGTCGTGCAATGTGTTGTGCAAATCGCCGATCCCGTTGCCCTTACCTGTCGTGGTAAAACCGAGCCCGACCATATTTTCCATCCCGTGCGCCTGCCAATGGGTCGCGCCCATGAATTGCGAGCGCCCTGCATAGCGCCGATCCCAAGCGGGCGGGTTCGAGAGCTTCGTGGGTGCGGTGATCGCCACGCTCAGCCGATACTCCATCACCTCGAACGGCGCATCGGGCAACGCGCCCGTCCACTGATGGCCGCGCAGCACCGACAGCATATAGGAACCCGTCTGCCAGCGGTCCTTGCCATCGCCGAGGTAGTCATTGTTGAACGCGCGCCCCCATCCAAGCGTGCGGCGCCCTGCCATGAAGCTCGCGCGCGGAGCTGCGGCGATGGCCCCTTGCTCAATAGCTCCCCCCTGCGACATATCCATGTCCTGCGCTTGGGCACTCCCTGCCGCAGCCAGAGTAACGGCGAGGACAACGGCAAGCGGTGCCGCACAGCGCATCAAGGCCCTGCGCGCCCTCACGGTTGCCCCCCGAAAACGAGACAGAGCGAAACGGGCGGGAACGGAAACAACAACTGGCATGGGGCGTCCTGACGATCTGGAGTTGCCCCTATTTAGCCGCCTGCGCCCCGCTTCGGATAGTGCAGATGCGCCACAGTCCTGCGATAACACCTTTTGAAATAAGGCATCTTTACGGCAGGCCTTTCCGGCTCAGGCCTGCCGCCGTTCCTTTCACTCAATAGCGCGGCGTCATCCGGCCCAGCACCCGCCGCCCGAACAGGCTCGCGGTGAGGTCTGTCAGCAGCGTCGCCGTTCGGCCCCGCTCATCCAAGAACGGGTTCAACTCGACTAGATCCAGCGAACACACCAGCCCGCTATCGCCCAGCGCCTCCATCACCAGATGCGCCTCGCGGAAGGTCGCCCCCCCCGGAACGGTGGTGCCAACGGCAGGCGCGATGGAAGGATCAAGGAAGTCCACATCGAAGGACACATGCAACATCCCGTTTGCCGCGCGCACCCGCTCCAAAAACCCTGTCAGCGGCGCGAGAATCCCCGTCTCGTCAATCGCGCGCATGTCATAGACCTCCAGATCCAACGCAGAAATCAACGCCCGCTCCGCAGGATCAACCGAGCGGATGCCGATGAAACACACGTTTTCGGGCGGGACCGTCGCCGCGCGCGCGGGATAGCCATCAAACCCGTCCTGCCCCGTGATATAGGCCATCGGCGTGCCGTGCAGATTACCGCTCGCGGTGGTTTCCAAGGTATGTAAATCGGGATGCGCATCCAACCACAGCACAAAGAGCGGGCGCCCCTGCGCCTGCGCATAGCGCGCGATGCCCGAGACCGTGCCTGCCGAAAGCGAATGATCGCCGCCCATGAAAATTGGCAAATCGCAGGCTTGCACCGCCTCGAAAGCCGCCGCCCCTAACGCCTCGATCCAGGCACAGGTTTCCGCCAGATCATGCAACGCGGGATTGGGATGGGGCTTGCGGGCTTGGGGCGCGATCTGCACATCGCCGCGATCCTCCACCGACCAGCCCAGTTCCGACAGAGCCCGCGCCAAACCCGCCGTGCGCAGCGCCGCGGGCCCCATCACACAGCCCGCCTGCGAGGCCCCCGTTTGCACCGGCGCCCCGATTAAAATCGTGGATTTCGAAGTGTTGGCTTGGGTCATCTGGCCTCCGAAGGGTGAGTTCCCCCCCAGAATGCCGCATCGGAACGAAACTATAACCATAAAAATTTACACAAATTGACTAATTTATTGACAAATTGACATCATATATATTCAAAATGAAACCTGACGTGCGATCCAGCATATCGCGCTACCAGCAGTCCGCGCCCATAGAACCGGAGCCTACAATGTCCGATCTCTCGCCCACTGACCGCCGCCTGATCGCCGCGCTGCGCGAGAATGCGCGGGCCTCGATCACCGAACTCGCGCAGATCGCCAATGTCTCGCGCACCACCGTCAAGGCGCGGATTGATGCGCTGATCGCCGACGGTAAAATCCGCCGCTTCACCATCGAGACCGACACCGATGTTGCGGGCGAAGTGCGCGCGATTACGATGATCGAGCTGCAAGGCCGGATGTCGCGTGGGGTGATCCGCACGCTACGGTCGATCCCTGAAGTCGCGGTGATCCATTCCACGAATGGCGCGTGGGATCTGGTGGTCGAGTTGAACGCCGGATCGCTCAGCGATTTTGACCGCGTGCTGCGCGAGATCCGCGAAGTGCCCGGCGTGCTGAACTCCGAAAGCTCGTTGCTGCTCAGCCCCGTCTCGTAAACGCCCGCGCGGTTTTGAGGCCGCCTCCACCGGACGGCGCGGCGACAATCCGCGTAGCGCCTCATCGCGCGCGTAAAGCCGATGCTGCCCCATCCGCCCGCGCGCCCGCCGCCGCAGACGGCCCGTCATTGGCAGCCCATCATTGGTAACCCCGTGTGAAGCCCGCCGCGAGAGCACCTGCGCCCCTCGCGCCGAAGATCGGCATTGCGGGGCGCAGGGCGATCATGCGGCTTTCCCGTCTTGAGGGGTGCCCGGTTCGACCTCGCCCGCCAGCAGCGCCGCGTTGCCGCCCGCTGCTGTGGTATCGACGCACAGATGCCGCTCCAACAGCACATGCGCCGCATCCGGTGCGCCTGCGATCAGCGGCAGGATCGGCCCGACCCGCGCGGCGAGCGCTTGCCCGTAGGCGCGGCCCTGATCCGCATCCCCCCACCAGATCGCGCCGGAGACGCCTGCGAGATCGGTAAGCTGCGCGGGAGGCAGCGCCCCCTCCACGCCAACGCTGACCCCGCCGAGCGCCTTGACCATCGCCATCTGCGCGCGCATCGCCTCCTCGCCCGGCCCCATGCACAGGAGCGGCGGACGGGCGCGCGCCGTGAGGCGGTTCAACTCACCCGTCGGCCCCGGCAAGAGCGCCTCCTCGACCAGCGTGGCCGTGGGCTGTGCAGCACTGATCCGCGCCGCGAGCACCGCCGGATCGGCCTGCGCGTCCCATGCGACCGCAGATCCAGCTTGCGGCGCAGGCCGCGCGCTCATCCGTGCGACATAATGCGGGCCGCCCGCTTTTGGTCCGGTGCCCGAAAGCCCCTCACCGCCGAAGGGCTGGCTGCCGACCACCGCGCCGATTTGGTTGCGGTTCACGTAAGTATTGCCCGCGTGGATCGCCTCGAACACCTCTTGCACGCGGCCATCAATCCGCGTGTGGAGGCCGAAGGTCAGGCCGAATCCGGTTGCGTTGATCGCGGCGATCACCTCCTGCACCTTGCCGGATTTGAACGTGGCGACATGCAGGACAGGGCCGAAGATCTCCCGCTCAAGATCAGCGATGCCGTTCACGCGGATCATCACTGGGGCGATGAAATGGCCCTCGCTTGGTGCTTGCAACTCGTGGATCACGCGGCCCTGCGCGCGCGCCTGTGCGACATAGTTGGCGATATCGCCTTGGGCTTTTGCGTCAATCACCGGGCCGACATCGGTGGAGAGGTCCCACGGATCGCCCAAGCGCAGCTCGTTCATCGCCCCTTGGATCATCTCGATCAGATGCGGCGCGATATCCTCTTGCACATAAAGGCAACGCAGCGCCGAGCACCGCTGCCCCGCCGAGCGGAACGCCCCCGCCACGATATCGCGCACCGCTTGCTCCGGCAGGGCCGTGCTATCGACGATCATAGCGTTGAGGCCGCCTGTCTCCGCAATCAACGGCGCGCCGACCGCCAGATGATCGGCCATCGTAGAACGGATCCGCATCGCGGTCGCGGTGGAGCCGGTGAAGACCACGCCCGCGACACGCGGATCCGATGTCAGCGCCGCGCCCACGACCGCCCCCGCCCCCGGCAGCAGTTGCAGCGCATGGGCAGGCACGCCCGCCGCATGGAAATGCGCCACCGCAATCGCTGCGATCAGCGGGGTTTGCTCGGCAGGTTTTGCCAGCACGCCATTGCCAGCGGCCAGCGCCGCCGCGATTTGCCCCGAGAAGATCGCCAGCGGGAAGTTCCACGGGCTGATGGCGGTGAAGATACCGCGGGCCGTGGGGGCGGAGCGTTCGGCCTCATTCGCGTAATAGCGCAGGAAATCAACCGCTTCGCGCAGCTCGCCCACGGCATCGCCAAGGGTTTTACCCGCCTCCCGCGCGAGGCAGGCGAAGATCCGACCAAAATCGGCCTCCATCATATCCGCCGCACGGCGCAGCACCGCTGCGCGCTCGGCCACCGGGGCCTCCCACGGGGCAGCGGCGGTGAGAGCGGCGGCGACGCAGGCCGCATCGGCCTCAATCACACGGCCCACTGCCGCGCCTGTTGCGGGGTTGGTGACAGCGATCTCGGTGCCGCTTGCCGTCCCTGCAATCATCGGGCCAGCGGCGGGCAGATCGGCTGTGCGTGCCGCCTCAATCCGCGCCAGCGTCGCCTCGTCGGTGATGTCAAACCCCGTTGAGTTCGCCCGATCCGCGCCAAAGATTGCGGCGGGAGCGAGCAGGCCCGAGGGCGCATCGCGCGGGGCCATAAACGGATCCAGCGCAATTTCTTCCGGCGTCACATCCTCATCGACGATCTGGTTCACGAAGCTCGAATTCGCGCCGTTCTCCAGCAAGCGCCGCACCAGATAGGCCAGCAGATCACGGTGTGCGCCGACAGGCGCATAGATCCGGCAGCGGGTCTTGGCATCGCGCAGCACAATATCATGCAAACGCTCGCCCATCCCATGCAGGCGCTGGAACTCAAACGCATCGCGCCCCGTCACGCCCAGATCGGCGGCCATTTCCAAGATCGCCGCAACCGTATGCGCGTTATGCGTGGCGAATTGCGGGTAGATCCGCCCCGCATAGCCGAGCAGCTTTTTCGCATTGGCAATATAGCTGATATCGGTGGCCACTTTCGAGGTGAAGAGCGGGAAATCGCGGTGGCCTTCAACCTGCGCGAGCTTCATCTCCGCATCCCAATAGGCCCCCTTCACGAGGCGCACCATGATCTTGCGGTCCAGCTTTTCCGCCGTGTCATGCAGCCAATCGATGATCGCGCCCGCGCGCTTGCCGTAGGCCTGCACCACGACGCCAAAGCCATCCCAGCCTGCCAGCTCAGGATCTTGCAGCACCGCCTCGATCACCCGCATCGACAGGGTGAGACGCGCTTGTTCTTCGGCGTCAATGTTCAGGCCCATGCCGCCCTTCGCCGCTTGCCGCGCGAGATCGCGGACCACGGGCACCAGCTCCGCCATCACGCGGGCCTCTTGTGCCACCTCATAGCGCGGATGCAGCGCGGAGAGTTTGATCGAAATCCCTGGGTTGGCCTTGGTCGAGCCCTTATCGCAGGCCCCCGCAATCGCCTTGATCGCATCGGAATAGGCCGTCGCGTAGCGCGCCGCATCCTGCGCCGTCATCGCGGCTTCGCCTAGCATATCGTAGCTATAGGTATAGCCCTGCGCCTCGCGATCGGTTGCGCGCTTCAACGCCGCATCAATGGTTTGGCCCAGCACGAACTGCCGCCCCATTTCCTTCATCGCTTGGCCCACCGCCGCGCGGATCACCGGCTCACCGAGGCGCTTGATCGCCCCGCGCAGTGTCCCTGCGATCCCCGGCTCCGGGGTTTCCAGCACGCGGCCCGTCAGCATCAAGGCCCAAGTAGAGGCATTGACCAGTGGCGAGGAGGCTTCGCCCAGATGGCGGCCCCAATCCGAGGGCGCGATCTTATCCTCGATCAGCGCATCAATCGTCCCGCGATCCGGCACCCGCAGCATTGCTTCGGCCAGACACATCAGCGCCACGCCTTCGCGCGTCGACAGGCCGTATTCCGAGAGGAAATGCTCCATGATCGAAGGCTTTGCCTCGGCGCGGATCCGCACCACCAGCCCCGCCGCGCGCGCGGAAATCTTCGCGCGCAACTCTGCGCCCAGCGCGGCCTGCTCGATCAACGCGTCGATCACGGCCTCTTGCGGGGCAAATTTTTCCATCTGATGCAGCGGCGCGTGGGTCATCGGGATCTCCTGAGAATGAAGCCCCAGAATATCGCGAAGATTATAGGCGGATTGACCAAAGAGGGGCAATCTGACAGTCTCTTAGGCCAAATATTATAGAAAGTGATAGGGCGATGACCTACAAACTCGACACGATTGACCGCAAGATCATCGACCAACTCACCCATGACGCCCGCCAACCCATCGCCGAGATCGCGCGGCGGGTCGGATTGTCGAAAACGCCCGTGGCGGCGCGGATCAAACATCTGGAGGACATCGGCTTGATCACTGGCTACCGCGCCGTGCTCAACCCGATCCAGATGGGGCTAAGCCATGTCGCCTATGTTGAGGTGAAGGTCAGCGATACCCGTCAGGCGGCGCTGGCGAAATTCAACGCGGCGGCGAAGCTCGTGCCCGAAATCGAGGAATGCTACATGATCGCGGGCGGCTTCGATTACCTGCTCAAGGTGCGCTCCTCCGATATTGCCGATTACCGCCGGATCATGGGCGAGAAAATCTCCGCCCTGCCCTATGTCAACTCCACCTCCACCTATGTGGCGATGGAAGCCGTGATCGAACAGGGCGCGTTTTCAATAGGTTGAACGGGCGGCTGGGCACGCGGCCGAACGGGTTACTCCGGCGTTGGGGCCTGATCGAGTTGAAGCTGAAGAAACGCCAAATCCAGCCAGCGCCCGAATTTCATCCCGACCTGCGGCAATAGCCCCGTCTGGGCGAACCCCAGCCGCTCATGCAGCCGGATCGAGACCGCATTTGACGCGTCAATCCCCGCCACCATCACATGCAACCCCTGTGCCTTTGCCGCCGCGATCAGCGCCTCCATCAGCGTGATGCCGAGCCCCTGCCCGCGCGCCTGTGTGGAGACATAGACCGAATGCTCGACCGTGCGGCGATAGCCGTCATGCGGTCGCCACGGCCCGTAGCTGGCATATCCCAGCACCGCGTCGCTCTCCACCGCGACAAGCACCGGAAAACCCTGCGCCTGACGCTCCGCGATCCATGCCGCTCGATTGGCAACATCCACCTGCACATCGTTCCAGATTGCGGTCGTGGTGGCGACAGCATCATTATAGATCAATGCGATACCCGCCGCATCCTGCGCTGTTGCTGCCCGCAATTCCATTCGGTCTCTCCCTGCTATCGGGCGCAGATTGCCTCGCGGCTCGCGCCAGAGCAAGCGCGATCACGCGGTGGAGGCGAGGCTCTTCCAAGCGCGATGCAAGCCCGCCAACATCACCGCCTCCGCATCTGCCTCGCGCGTCGTAACCCCCTGCGCGGTGAGCGCGCGCCCATAGCGCCGCATCTGCTCGGGCGCGCCGATCAGAACGACCTCCTCGCCCAGCCAATAGGGTTTCGCGCTGGCCAATTCCCAGCCGATCAACAGCCCCGAAAGCCGCGACGCGGCGGCTTTGGCCGTCAAAGCGCCGAGCAATTCGCCCGCGCGGAGCTGGAACAGACGCCCATAGGCGCGGTGCGGCTGGGCCAAAGCCTCCTCAACCGCGCGGTCAAAGGCCACCTCATCCAACGCCTCGCTCTGGGTTGCGAGCGATGGCGCGAGTGCCGATTGCTGCGCCAGGAACGCGTAGAGTTCAGCGGTCATAAAGCTCTGGAAATGGCAGAGTTCCTCCGCCGAGATCCGCGCCCATTTGCTCTGCGCCCCGAGCAAACACACAACCCCGTCAAATTTGGGCCGCGCCGCAAGCAGCCCCGCGATTTGGGTTTCCTCGCCGCGCATCACATCTGACGGATCCTCCTGCCGCATCCCGCAGGCGATCCAAACCCGCTGGCCGCGCACTTGGATCAACGGCCCCTGCGCCTTTGTTGGCACCAAGGAATAGGGCGCTTCAACCCAGCCCTGACGCCCGCCGACCTCGCCGCAAGCAACAACTGGCGCCTCCGCCCAATCGCCCGCGCGCCAATCGGCTGTCTCCTGCGCCAAGACCTGCGCAAATTGATCAGACGTCAGATCCGCAGCGCCCTGATCGGACTGCCTCGCGGCGATCACATCCGCGTCGCGCATCGCCCAGAGCCGCAGATGCTTCGCGCCCCAATCCGCCGCAATCCAATCCGCCTTGCCCATCGTTGTCCCCTTGCCATTTTGATTGCCCTGCCTGTCTTACCAGAGGGCCTGCGCAGGGTGAATGCCCGAGAAACGTCAACAGCCCCCGCATCACGCGGGAGCTGTTGGATCTTAGGGTGAGATATCGCCTGTCCGGGCAACCGCGTTTACTGGCCCAGATGGGCTTTCATTTCGGCGATATGCGGCGCCACGATCCCGCAGCAGCCGCCGATCATCGTCGCCCCTGCTGCCGTCCAGCGATCCATCCAGTTGCAATAGCCCGCCGGATCGAGATCGGCGCGCACCTTTGAGATCACCTCATTCGCCGCGCCATCCTCATCTTGCGACATCAGCGCATTGGCATAGACGCCAATCGGCAGCTCTTTGCCGGCCGCGCGCATGACCTCCCGCGCGACCTCAACCGCGCTTTGCATCACCTCGGGCATCGAGCAGTTGAACAACACCGCCTCGGCCCCGACCGTCAAGGCCAGCTCTACGCCCGCGCGCACGGTTTCTTGCGAGCGCAAAACAGGCGCGCCCATCGTCTCCGGTGCCAGATCATCGCGCAGCGTGTAGGAAATCCAGAGCGGCTTTGAGGAGGCCGCGGCGGCCTCCGCCGTTACCCGTGCCTCTTCCAGACTGCTCATGGTTTCGGCCAGCCAGACATCGACGAACGGCTCCATATGCGTCACCAGCGTCGCAAGGATTTCCCGCGCGGCAGGGGCATCGAAACTCTCGGGCGTGTAGGATCCGCAGGCAGGCGGTAGAGATCCCGCCACGCGCACCGCCGCGCCGACCTCCGCGCCTGCTTTATCCGCTGCCCCCCGCGCCAGCTTTCCCGCCCGCGCAGCCAGCATCGCGCCATCAGTCGCAAAACGTTCCGCGCCAAGATGGAACGGCACCACGGCATAGCTATTCGCCGTCACCACGCGCGAGCCTGCGCGGATAAAGGCCTCATGCGCCGCGCTGACCGTCTCGGGCTGGTTCATCAGCGCGAGCGCCGACCATTCCGGCTGCCGCAAAATCGCGCCGTGGCGTTCCAATTCGCGGCTCATGCCGCCATCGAGAAGAGTAATCTGGGACATGTTTCGATCCGTTTTCAAAGGGGGTTTGCAGGGGCGATCGGGTCGGCCAGAAGCGCCACCGCCATTCGCGCAAGGGCGCGAGCGCTGATCGCGATATTGGCCTCGTCAGGCTGGTAATCGGAGTTGTGCAGACGGTCGTCACGGCCCGGTTGCCCCGATCCGATCAACAGTTGCAAGGCGGGCAGGCGTTCGGAGAAATAGGAGAAATCCTCCGCGCCGAAATCGCCGCTGGTCTCAAGCCGAGGCGTTTGCGGGAAATGCTCGGTCAACGCAGCGCGGGCTTTCGCCACAAGCTGCGCATTGTTTTGCAGCGCAGGTGCGCCGCGCCGATAGGTGACCTCGGCCTCCAGCCCCATCGCCTGCGCGCCGTCCTCACAGATCTTGCGCAGCGCCGCCTCCGCCATATCGCGCGCTTGGGGCGAGCGGCAGCGAACCGTGCCGATGAAGCTGCAGGAATCGGGGATGATATTCTCGGTGAAACCGCCCGAGATCTGGCCGATCGTCAGCACCAAAGGATCGGTGGGCGACATCCGGCGCGAGACGATGCTTTGCAACTGGGTGATGAGATAGGCGGCAGTGACAATCGGATCGGAAGCCAGATGCGGGCGTGCGGCATGGCCGGAAACGCCCTTCACGACCACCTTGAATTCATCGCTGGAGGCGGTGCTCGCCCCCTCGATGAACACCAGATCGCCGACGGGAAGCTCGGGCTGGTTGTGGAAGGCCACGGCCATATCCGCGCCATCCGCAGCGCCATCCGCGATCATCGCCTCGGCTCCGCTCTCCAGCGTCTCCTCCGCAGGCTGGAACACCAAGCGGACCGTGCCAGCCAGATGCGGTTTGATCCGCACTAGCGCCATCGCGGCCCCAAGCAGGGAGGCGCTGTGCAGATCATGCCCGCAAGCATGCATCTGGCCCGCAGTTTGCGAGGCGAAGGGGAGCCCCGTTTCCTCATGGATCGGCAGCGCGTCCATATCGGCGCGCAAGATGACGCAGGGGCCGTTTGCCTCGCCCGTAATCTCCGCCACCAACCCCGTGCGCCCGATGCCCGTGCGCACCTCCAACCCCAGATTGCGTAGCTGATCGGCAAGGGTGGCGGCGGTGCGATGGGTGTCAAAGCCCGTCTCGGGATGCGCGTGAAGATCGCGGCGCAGCGCGATCAATTGCGGCTCCACTTCCGCAATAATCCGATCAATCACCGGGCCTATGTCATTCGCGAATTCGACTGTCATCGCTGGTCTCCTCGCCGCTTGGGCGCTGTCTCGTCTGCGGGGTTATTTTACAAGCGCGCAACAAAGGAGGCTTCCCGTCCCCGCACGCGTTTCGACCTGTTTCGGCGCCCTCATCGCCCCGTCGGCACACGCCCTTCCAACCAGCGCAGCCCGAAGATCAGGATCCCGCTGAGGCAGAGATAGACCGCGACGAGGAACAGAAGTGGCTCATAGGTCAGCAAGGTTGCCTGCCGCACGCGGGTGATCACGGCGTAGAGATCGGTGACGGTGATCGTCGCGACAAGCGGGGTAGATTTGAGCTGCAAGATGATCTCGCCCGCAATCGTCGGCAAAGCGCGGTGCACCGCGCGCGGGAACCAGACCCGGCGGAACACCAAAAAGCGCGACATCCCGAACGCACGCGCGGCCTCCAACTCGCCATGCGGCACACCGGCGAAAGCCCCGCGCATCACCTCGCCCTGATAGGCCGCGAAGGAGATCGTCAGCGCGAGGAAGCCGTAAGGCCACGCCTGGCGCAGATAGGCCCAGGCCCATGTCTCGCGGATCTCGGGGAATTGCGCGAAGAGCGAGCCAAGGCCGAAATACAAGAGCCACAGTTGCAGCAAGAGCGGCGTGCCACGGATCAAGGTGCAAAAGCTGAGCGCGAGCCAACGCAGCGGCGCGGGGCCCATCACCTGCGCGAGGCCGAGGGGCAGCGCGAGCAGGAAGCCGATCACCACACTGCTGACGAGCATGTAGAGCGTAACTAAAAGCCCCTCCCCGAGCCTTGGCAGATAGGCGGGCAGCCAGCTCCAGTTCATCGTCATCACCATCGCGGCAATGCCCGCCACCGCGACCGCCGCCATCACCAGACGATGCGGCAATAACAGCCCTTTGAGCTGCCTGCGAAACTGGCCGCGCGTGGCGGCGCGGATCGGGGTCACTGTATCGAAATCAGGCATGTTCTCTCCCCCTCACCGCGCCGCAACCATGCCGCGCCGCGCGCGCCGCTCATACCAGCGCAGGATCACATTCGAGACCAGCGTGAGCAGGAGATAGAGCGCACCTGCCGCGAAGAAGAACAGGAAATAGGCGCGCGTGGCCCCCGCCGCCTGCCGTGTCACAAGGGTCAGTTCGCTGAACCCGATCACCGCCAGAAGCGCGGTATCCTTGGTCGCGATCATCCAGAGGTTCGCCATGCCGGGCAAAGCGTGCGGCGTCATCGCGGGCAGTGTCACGCGGCGCATCACCTTGAGCGGGCTCATCCCGAAGGCCTGCGCGGCCTCGATTTGGCCCGCTGGAACCGCGTTGATCGCGCCGCGAATGACTTCGGTCGCGTAACCGCCCTGCACAAGGCCGATCACAAGGATCCCTGCCAGCAAGCCGTTTACATCGAACCCAGAATACCCCAGCGCCTGTGCCGCGCGGTTCATCAGATCGGTGCCGACATAATAGAACAGCAGCATCAGCACCAGTTCGGGCACCGCACGGATCACCATCGTGTAGATTTCCGCCAAATCGCGGATCACCCGCCCCCCGTAGAGCTTGGCGCTCGCCCCTGCGACCCCGATCAGCAGACCCAGCGCATAGCCGCCCGCCGCCAGCTGGATGGATTGCGCAAAGCCGCGCAACAGCGCCCCGCCCCATCCCGGAGCGTCCAGCGCCAGCAGGCTGAAATCAATCTGATCGAACATCACAGAAGGTCTCTCCTCGCACGAGCAGGGGCGTAATTGGGGCCGTTGCGCGCAGAGTTCCTGCGCATCTCAAAAGGCCGCCCCGGAAGGCAGGGCCACCCCGCAGGATGGCCCGAACCCGATCAGTTTCCGTAGATATCAATAGAGAAATACGGTTTCGAGATCGCCTCATAAGTGCCGTCCGCGCGGATGTCGGCAATGGCCGCATTGACCTTGGCGAGAAGCTCGGTGTCTTCCTTGCGCAGGCCTGCGCCAACGCCGTAGCCCAGCAGTTCCTCGTCCGGCTCCACCGCGCCTTTATACTCGCAGCACGCCTTCCCCGCCTCTGAATCGATGAATGTCTGCATCGCGAGCGAGTCGCCCACGACAGCGTCGAGACGGCCCGCCGCGAGATCTTGCAGCTCCTCGTCGAGCGTCTGGTATACGCGGATCGAATCTGCGGTCTCGACATAATGCGCGCGGGCGTAGTTTTCCTGCACCGCCCCCGATTGCGCGCCGATGATAGCGCCTTTGACGCCTTCGGCTGTCGGCTCAATGCCCGAGCCTTTCTGCGTCATCAGGCCGGTCGGAGTGGCGTAATATTTATCAGAGAAATTAATCTGTTCAGCGCGCGCAGGGGTGATCGTCATCGAACCGATGATCATATCGATCTTGCCGGTATTCAGCGCCGGAATGATCCCTTCCCAAGCGATGGGCGTGACGACGCATTCCGCCTCGATCCGCTCACAAATCGCGTTCATCATGTCGATTTCCCAGCCCGTCCAATTGCCCGATGCATCGGGGGCGTAGAACGGCGGATAGGGCTCGGCGGAGATGCCGACCTTATAGGTTTGCGCAACGCTGGGGGCTGCGAAGGCGACGGAGGCCAGAAGGCAAAGGCCGAGTTTCTTGAGCATGATTTGTCCTTTGTTGGGCAGTCAGTTCGTTAATCAGTCTGTTGGAAGCGACTTTTTTTGCGTTGGCAGGGGCCCTGCCCGTCCGATCTCTCACATCACCGAGCGGATGAATTGCTGCAAATGCGGCGATTGTGGCGCGCCGAAGATCTGCTCGGGCGGGCCTTCTTCTTCGATCCGGCCATCGCGCAGGAAGATGACATGGCTCGCCACATCACGGGCAAAGGCCATCTCATGCGTCACCAAGATCATTGTGCGTTTTTCCTGCGCGAGATCGCGGATCACGGTGAGCACCTCGCCGACCAATTCAGGATCAAGCGCCGAGGTCGGCTCGTCGAACAGCATCGCCAGCGGGTTCACCGCCAGCACCCGCGCGATGGCCGCGCGTTGCTGCTGACCGCCCGAGGTATAGGCCGGATAGACGTCTTCCTTATTCGCCAAACCGACCCGCGCGAGAACTTCCCGCCCGCGCGCAATCGCCTCATCCCGCGGCACGCCGAGCACATGGATCGGCACTTCGATCACATTCTCCAGCACGGTGCGATGCGTCCAGAGGTTGAAGTTTTGGAACACCATCCCGAGCTGCGAGCGGATCCGCTGCACCTGCTGGCGATCCGCAGGCTCCAACCCGCCATCCCGCGCGGGGCGCATCTTATAGGCCTCGCCTTGAATCGAAATCTCACCCGCGCTGGGGGTTTCAAGCATATTGATGCAGCGCAACATCGTCGACTTGCCCGATCCAGACCCGCCGATCACCGCGACCACATCGCCCGGGCGTGCGGTGAGGGAGACCCCCTTGAGCACCTCAAGCGGGCCAAAGCTCTTGCGGAGATCCCGAATTTCGACTGCGGGCAGTGCGTCCATATGCTTCGTTCCCCGTTACGCTGCGCGCGGATCTGCCCCGCGCATCGGTCCCCCGACCTCTCGCCCGTCGCGCCTTGGCGGAACGGCGGGCGGAAAGTTTGCAATTTTGTTACTGTTATACGAATGTAAAATAAATCGAATGCCAAGAGACAATAACGCATTCGCGCAAGAAATTCTGTCTCGCAGAGCGCCGAAACCACAGGATCGGGATTGGCTTTGCGCGCGGAGCAAGGCAGGGTCCGGCAAAGCGCGCCACGTTCGGCGAGGCCGACCTACGATTGCGCCACCCGTCGGCCAGTGACAAGCGAACAGATTGCCCGTTGCGCGCAAGTCGCGCGGGTTGGATGGTCCACGATGCCGCATGCGACACAGGGAGGGATGAGATGACCCGCAAAGCCTTTCAACGCCTCTCGGAAGACGCCCGCCGCCTCAGCCTGATCGAGGCGACCCTGACCTGCGTGGCCCGCGACGGAATGCATGGGGCCAGCACCCGCCGCATCGCGGAAGAGGCCGATGTCTCGGCAGGGCTGATCCGGCATTATTTCGCCTCCAAGGACGATATGATCCGCGACTCCTATGCCTATCTCATTGGCCAATTGACTGGGGATGCCGCGCTCTTCGCAGATACCGCCGAGGGCACGGAAGAAAACCTGCCCTGCCGCGCGCTCGCCCGCTTCATCGCGGCCAACGTTTCCAAGCCCAACCTGTCGAGCCTGAAAATCTCGCTTTGGGCCACGTTCATTGGCCGCGTCCGCGCCGATTCCGGCTATGCCGATATCCACCGTGAGGGCTACCGCGAGTTTCTCGATATCCTCGAAGGCCTGCTGCATCCGGTGCTGATGGCCCATAACCGTCCTGCCGATCCGGCAAGCTGCCAGCGCACGGCGATTGCGGTGAACGGGATTATCGACGGGCTCTGGCTGGAGGGGTCGCTCGAACACGGGCTCTATAATTCTGTCCACCTCGCGGCGATTGCGCTCGACGCGGTGGAAGGCATGCTGCGCCTCCCCGAAACCGTGTTGACCCGCCATTTAGTGCCAAAAACTGAGGGGAAATGACCCCTCAATGCAGCCCAATGCGGCAGCGATCCCGCCCGACCAAGTCTCGTCGCCGCGACTCGATTGGACCGAGAAGAGAGAGCTTGGCACAGCTTCCCGCCAGAAGCCCGCGCGTTCCCGATCCACCGCAGAGCGTTTCCTTGGCAGAAAAAATATGCCCGGAGCAGAGCAGGTTTAGCCGCACGTGATATGCATAAGCCATTCACAATGCACGTATTACTGGTAAAGACTCATCAGTGAAATTGTATTCGAATGCGACCAGAATGCGCGTTACACCCTTATTGCGGCCGCAGGTAGGTTCGGGTGCATCGATTAAAACTGGTCAGGTGCATTGGGTCACTGACGTAAGGAGCAGAAGGACGTTGGATCTCGGCTGTCTCACATAGTTGGTCAACAACAGTTCCGTCTGCCATACAAATAGCAGTTTCCAGCAAACCGAAGCCAATCCCAGAAGTAGTTTATAAATCAGTCCCTTAGCGCAATGCGCCGACATTGCCGTCAGGATTTGTAATTAACGGCCCCAAGAGACCGTTATCAGGCCTTCCCGCATACTTCACGAAAACAAAAAATCCGGCCGCAGCCGGATCGGGAGAACAGTTTCGCGAGGGCAGTGGCGGAAGCGGTGGGATTCGCATTATCAAAATATTACTTTGTTTTATTGAAAGGTACAGGCAATTAGTGCGGCAAATTGTGCAGCAAAAAGTGAAGCAAATGGAATGACCAGGTCCTGAACTGCCGCAAGGTCAAGGCAAGTCGATTGCAGATCCTGTTCAAGAGATGGGGAGTAGCTCAAAGATAGTCCAAGTTTTTGTCCGCACCCCCCTTCTGGTTGCGGTGGGCAGCGGAAGCAGTACCTGCTGCCGCTGCCTCAGAGCCAAGGCTTTCAAAACTTTTGGTCAATGAACCGGAACGACATTAACCGTGAAGTTGTCAGCTTGGCATGTATGGCTCCGGAGTGGATTGCCCAGAAGTCTTCTGCATCCACATGGCAATGACAAAACCAGCCATGCCTCCCATCAGCTTGCCCATTAGGAGCGGCAGGATGATCGTCGGCTGGAAATTCGCCGAGAATGCCAAGTGATCGCCGAACATGAAAGCCCCGCAGACTGCAAAGGAAATCACAAGTACCTTGTCTCTCGGCGGCATGTCCTTCACCAGTCTGAACATGGCTAGAACGTTGGCTGCAGCGGCCAGAAGGCCCGCTGTCCCTGCCGAAGAGAGGCCCAGACGATCGCCAACCCACTGCATTGGGCGTTGTAGAAAGCGGTTCATGAGGTAGACCATAGGAAACGCACCGCTGAGCATGATACCGATATACCCTGCGATTTCTAATGCTCGAAACTGGTCTTTCTCGTCGGCAATGATCGGCGCGAAGCCCCAACTTCCAAAGACTTTGGAAAAGAAACCTGTGAAATATTCAACAATGGAAAACACAAGCACCAAAGTAATCGCGGCATACATCAGACGGCCGAAGCCGAGAAACAGCTTGATCATCAGCGCAGGGAACAGTTTCAGGCAGGTCGCCAGCAGGATGCAGAAGATGACAAGGGGGGCAATGTCACCCAGCACCTGCGCCGCATTTAACGCCAGCTGATAGGTTGCCTCGCCACTTGCGTTAATATCAGGGCGAATACTGACATCCATCAGAGCCATTGCAACGCAGGAAACCAGAACACCAATCGGGATGGAAAGCACGCCGCACATGACGCCGACAGCCATATATTGATGGTCTTCCTTGTCCAGCATGGCCAGTCCGACCGGAATGCTGAAGATAATCGTCGCCCCAGCCATGAACCCAGTGATCGAGGCCAAGATCCAGCCTTCCTTGCTCTGTGAAAGCGTTTCGGCCAGTTGATAACCACCCATGTCCACGGCGATGATTGTCGTCGCCGCCATGGCTGGGTCAGCATTTACCGCTTGGAACAGTGGGCCGACCACCGAGCTGATGAAAGCAGACAGATATGGAATTGCAGCCATGATCCCGGCTACTGGAATGAAGATGTGTCCGATGGAATGCAGTCCGGAGTTGAACTCCTTTCCCAACGGACTTTCGCTGTCGATGATTGAGGCAACTGCCCCAATGACCGCACAGATCATGATGGTATAGATGACATATGTGCCGATAGAGGCCATTTTGGTAATCCCCGTTGTTGGCCAGACGAGTTTCTACGCCTTCGCTCTGGCCGGTTTAATTATTCAAATCAGCGGAAAAGCTGCGCAAGGTGGTCATTCAGATAGAAACCTTGGGGATCCAGCTTGCGGCGCAACTCGCGAAAATCGTTGGCGCGTGGGTAGATGGAAGTGACATCTGCACCGGTCAGGAAGTGCATTTTCCCCCAATGTGGCCGCGAGCCGTAGCCGCGCAGGATTTTATCAACCGCACGCAAGTAGTCCCAGTAGTCCTTGCCCGGCTCGCCGGAGACCGAGACAGTGACACTGTCTTGACGGTGGAAGGGACTCATCCAGGCCTCGTCACCTGCTGTGAAACGGTATTCAATCGGGTAGATCGCTTCGGGAAATTGCTCGAGCATCAACTTGCGAACTGCCCGCACAGCCTCCTTGCCGTGTTCACGCGGCACGGCATATTCAAGCTCATGGAAGTTCGCCACGTATTCGATCGGGTATATATCCGCGCTGTAGGCAACTTTCTCGAATGGCGTGTCAAACGGCTCTTCATCGGTGATGTCCATGATCTTCATTTCGCAGACATCGGTTGTACGGCCGGTTGTCGATGTGGCAGCCGTATCCGGCAGACAATAGCAATGCCGGCTTTCCTCGTAAGGGCACCAGAAGAAGCTGAAATGGCGATGTTTCTCGGCCAATTCATCATGCATCTCCATCGCGGACTCGAAATCCTCGCGCCAGATCTTCTCGCGCAAGCGATAGCTACCTTGCAATTGCAGCGTCACTTCGGAAATCGCGCCCAGAACGCCCAGAGATACCCGCCCGGCCAGAAGCAAATCGGGTGTGCTTTCATCGACGGTGATGATCGATCCATCCGGCTGCACCAGTTTCATCCCAACGATGGCATCCGCCAGCACTGGGAGCTTTGCACCGGTGCCGTGGGTGCCAGTTGTAAAGGCTCCGGCCAGCGCCTGGCTGTCGATGTCACCCTGATTAATCATCGACAGTCCTTCGGCCTTCAAAACCTTGACCAGATCATTGATCGTGGTTCCTGCCGAGGCCGTGATGCGGCGCTTGTCATGGTCGATATGCTTGACACCCTTCATATTTGCCAGCGTCAGATGTAGCCCGTTGGTCAAAGCCACTGGCGTAAAGCTATGCCCGGACCCGGCAACGCGGACATTGAGACCCTTCCCGGTGGCGTCCGCGATAAGTGAACATAGTTCGTCCTCGCTTTGAGGGGCCGCGCTGGCCGCACGGACACAGGACTGGTTCCCGACCCAATTGCGCCAGTCGGCGTTCTCTAGGCCGAAGTCGTTGACCGTCATTCCATGTGAGGATGTGTGCATGTGTTTATCTCCCTGTTTTTGTTTTGTTTTAAATGGCGGTATAGCCGTTGTCGGCGAACAGATGCGCTCCGTTGACAAAGCTTGCATCGTCGCTCGCAAGGAACAGCGCAGCGGAGGCGATCTCGTCAGGGCGGCACAGCCGTCCCTGCGCCGAGGCGATGGCCTCCTCGGAGACATTGACCCCCTGCTTTTGCAGTTCCTCGATTTCGCGCAAGCCATGTGCCGTTGCTATAAAGCCAGGGCAGATCGCATTTGATCGGATATTGCGATCACGGAACTCTACGGCCAAGGCACGAGCGAACATGTGGCAAGCGCCTTTGCTGGTGCAGTAGAGCACCTCCATCGGCGTGCCAACCACACCAGAGATCGATGAGGTACAGATGATACTGCCGCCACCGGCAGCGATCATGCCCGGCAGAACTGCCCTCGATACCAGGAACATGCTTTTGACATTAACCGCCATAACATGGTCCCACTCGCTTTCTCCGGTTTCCAGGAACGGCTTTGCGGACAGGATGCCCGCGTGATTCATGAGCACGGTGATCGTACCAAATGTGTCCGAAACGCGGGCCACCGCCTCCAATACCTGATCGGCATCCGATACGTCGGCAGGGGCAAAAACGGCCTGATGACCCGCCTTGCGCAAGTCCTCGGCGACCGCTTCGCCCATGCTAGCGGGCAGATCGACGATGCCGACCTTCGCTCCTTCGGCGGCAAATCTCTGGGCGGCCGCAAGGCCACAGCCTCCGGCGCCACCGGTGATCAGAGCGGTCTTGCCCTGTAATCTTCCTGTCATAATTTCCTCCTTGGCGAACTTGCGCCTTCGGTATCTATTGTGTTTGTTCTGTTTGTGGTCCCCGGAGCCTTTGTCCGGATCGAGGTAGGCTAGGAGCATGAAACGGAAATTCCATATGCCAATGGTTATATGCTGTCCCAGAAATTGAGCTCCGCGCTTGCGGCAACGTTCGATGTTGCCGGAACCGCTGATTTCGGCCCAGCGTTGGATGGGCTTGCGCTGTGCGCAGCGAACTTCGACATGAGCTGTGTCTTTGCCTTTTCGGAGACCGCGCCTCCTGCCGTTATCCATGACGGGTACAGCGGCTCCGTCGACCGGCGTGTGTTACAATCCTACCTGCGGGGTGCCTATATTTTGGATCCGTTTTACGCAGCGAGCGTCAGCGCCGAAGCGGAGGGTCTCTGGCGCATGACGGAGCTTGCGCCCGACGCCTACTTCGATGGCGATTTCGTGCGGTCTCAAGAGGTACACCCCTGCATTTCTGATCAGGCCGGATCGCTGGTGGAAGAGATTGGCTACATCGTGCCATTGTCAGAAGGCTTCACTGCGACCTATTCTTTGATGCGCAACCGCGGTGGGTCGTCGTTCGCCTCAGAGGAAATGATGCAACTTGAACGCCTCGTGCCCGTAGTTTCTGCCAGCTTGCGTTTGCATTGGCGGATGGCCGTTTCAACAAGCAGGTCAGAATTGGCAGTGGTGGGGTCAGATGCGATCTTTGAACAGGCTTTTGAAGGGCTTACCCCAGCGCAGACGTCCGTAACAAAAATGATCTTGCGTGGACATAGTGGGGTTTCCATTGCGACGAAGCTGGGCATCACTGAAGGCACTGTGAAACAACACCGCCACAATATTTACAAGCGCCTTGGTATCTCCAGCCAATCGGAGTTATTTCAGCGGTTCATTCACTACCTGCAAGATCCACAAGGACAAGCAGCGCGGCGCTGATCTGCCCCCATCGAGAGGTCCAGTTTGATTATCGGTGCCTGGCTGACCTGCCACTGAACTTTCATCCAGCCGCGACCGGAGCCCGGTTAGTGTTTACGCCGATTGGCGCAGGTTGAGCA
>JBLXEV010000009.1:0-202029 GCA_048262715.1 Paracoccaceae bacterium | reverse complement strand
TTGCAGCTCTGACAGCGTGCGCCCCTCTCGGTGAATGCGCGCATTCACCGAGAGGTCAACGGGATCGTGGCGCTTCCATGACGAACCTGGCCCATAATGCTTCCTTCCATTCCTGAGAAAGGATCGCACCATCAAACCGTGGGATCATACACCTAGGGCTTTGCGAAAGATAAGGGCCATGGATGCTCCAATGCGGGTTCCTCACTGCGTAAGAAGCATAGTCGTTGTTCCCAAAACAAGTAAATGGGACGCACGGGCCATGCCAAAGGTAACCCTTTAGCGGTTTTTCTGTCTTACATTTTAGACCTGCCGCGGACCGATCAGATCAACGGGCGGGTCATCGGCACGCGGTCATGTTCCAACTGCGCGATGTTACAGAGGCGTTTGTAGTCGAGAATAGTGAGCATCCCGTCGCTCCAAACGGCCACGCCATCTTCGCGCAGCAGTTTCAACGTCTTATTGGTATGCACCAGAGACAGGCCAAGGGCGTCTGCCAGATCTTGCTGGCGATAGGGCAAAACCATCTGCGCCCCTTTAACCATCCCAAGCGCCGCGGCGCGGTCATGTAATTGGACAAACGCACGGGCAATACGCTCGATCCCCTGCATATGCCCCAATATGGCCAAGCTCTCCCCTAGGAAATGCTCCTCCACAGCCGCCAGCCAAGTCAGATCAAATGCGCGATCTGGATGATCACTAAACATCGTCCAGAGCATTTTCCGATCGAACACGCATAGTTTCATCCGTGTTGTCGCCTCGACGGAATGCTGCATCTCACTCATGACCCCCGCTTGCAGGCCGATGAAATCTCCCGGGAGGATAAAGCTGATTACCTGTCTCTCGCCGGTTTCGAGGCTCTTATATCGCAGCCCCATCCCGTCAAGGACGGTGTAAAGATGAGGGCTACTCGCCCCCTCAGTCATCAACGTGGTGCCAGGATCAACCTCGAGTTCACCAGACTTAAACTTTTGCATGAACGTAATCTCACGATCCGTCATCGGATCGAACACGCCTCGCGTCCTGAGCGGACAGTTCTGGCACCGCGTAATCATAATTAACCCACCCTTGCTATGTCATAGTTTAATGCGCACCCGTAAAATATGTTCCATGTAAACTGAATGAATGACCTCATCTCACAAACTGCAACTCCCTCAGGGTCTCCCACCCTCGAACCGGCAACGGTTCCTTTTTTCTTGGTACAAGAGAGCAATTTTCTAATCGCTGAGGATATCATTGCATCGCTTCAATCGCTGGCACCTTGCAATACGGTACATGTTCTATGCCCTAGCGAGGTGTTGTCAGCCTTAGCGGGCGCGCGCAGTGTGTCCGCGATCTTCCTTGAAGCGCGCTATGTTGAGGTATTAGAGATGAAGCTCGATAGTGCGCTCACCGAATTTGGCGCGCTGATTATTCTCACGGCGGAGCGCGTTGATGAGCTGAAGGCCCGCGCCCTTGGCTGGGGGATATTGAGCCGCCCCTTCACCGAAGCTATGATCCATAGAGAGCTGAAAGCGGTAAGAGTTTAAGCGCCGCATCGGAGGGCGAAAAATGGGGCGGCTCCGCCCCGAGCGCCCCCCAAAGAAGGGCATCATCCGTCCCCCAATCCTCGGCTTAGTGAAAGATCGAGGCGATCTCTTTCGCGCTGAGCACTTTCCATTGACCTGGGGCCAGATCAGCAGGCAGATCCAGACCGCCCAGACGCTCGCGGTGCAGATCCTCAACGTGGTTGCCCGTGGCCGCGAACATGCGACGCACCTGATGGTATCGGCCCTCGGTGACGCTCACCAGCGCGTCGGTTGCCGAGAGCACTTCGAGCTCCGCAGGGGCCAGCGGCTTAACCTCCCCCTCCAGCATCAAACGGCCCGCAGCGAATAGCTCGCCCTCCGTGCCATTGAGCGGGCGGGCCAGCTTGACGCGATAGGTCTTTTTGACATGGCGCTTGGGGCTGATCACTCGGTGCAACAGATCGCCATCATCGGTCAGCAACAACAGACCAGATGTCTGCTTATCCAAGCGACCAATCGTTGAGAGCGCGGGCGTGCGCCGTTTCCAGCGTTCCGGCAGGATATCATAGACGAGGGCCCCCGCTTCCTTATGCGAACAGGTCATGCCCAAGGGCTTGTGCAAAAGCAGCACCATACCCGCAATAGGATCGAGCGGCTCACCGTCGATCTCCATCCGCAGCGGCAAATCCGGCGTGACAGGGATGCGCGCGCTGACATCAACGAGGTCGGCACCGTCCAGAATAATGCCACCCGCCTTCGCCAACCGTGCCATGTCCGCGCGCGAGCCGTAGCCCATTGAGGATAGCAGCTTATCAACGCGGGAGGTTGGAGTTTTCGCCATGATCTTTGGCTCCTAAAGTGGCTCTAAAGGTGCGTATGGCACCGTAAGCGCGGGTCGAATGCGGGCCAGATCCCAATCCGGCCCTCTCGCTCAAGCGCTTAACAACATAGGTTTCTCGCCACAATACGGCAATTTGAATGCTGCGTTGACTTGGTTTGCGAACAGCGCACGTGCTGCCCCGCCTCTTGGCCCTTGTCTTTCGACAGTCCTCACGCGCCAACCGCGAAGGACCGGAGCGCGGTATCAAACCGGCCGATATAGCGGTTCATCACCGGGGTGATGAGCAGATGCTCCACCGCATTTCGCAGGAAGCGGCGCCGCAAGCGATGCTCATGCGGGGCGATAGGGCCGATCACAGGCCAATTGGGGAAATGCCGCGCGATATAGGGCTGCATCTGCGCCCAATAGCGCGGCGGGCAGATTCCGCGCGGATCGGACCAAGGCTTCAGCGCCCCCGCCATATGCGAGATCTGCAACGGCAAGGAGCACCCGAACAACGGGCGCTTGGCGGCATATTGCCAGTTCCACATTGGGCTCAGCTCGGTCCAGTTTTTGTGCAGCACGATGTTGAGCAGCGACTGATCGTGGTGAAACAGCGCATCGGGGCGCGATTTGCCGTAGCGCAGGCATGCGTCGAGAATCCCGTTGTCGCGATACGACCGGGTATCGAACAACTCCAGCCCGCCATTGAAATAAGCGGCAGGCTCCAGCCCCGCGACGCGAAACTCCCGCATATGCTTGTTCGGGCGCTGCCATTGCTGCATATCGCGCACCGCTGCGACAGGCCGCCCGAACATTTCCACCGCAAACAGATCCGAAAGCGATCCGCCCTCCAGATACATATCCGCATCGAGATAGAGCACCCGTGCGTAGCGATCTGCGAGGAGATCGGGCAGCCAGAGCCGCAGATAGGTGCTATGGGGCAGATGTGAGGATTTGAGCCCGACCAGCTCTTCGCCTGTCTCCATGTGGAGGAAGGCGACCCCCTTCTCACGCAGCGCCGCAGGCAATGGCAGCGTCTCAGGCGAGGCAATCAGGATATCGAAATTTCGATCAGGCGACTGGTTCGCAATCTGATCGGCTAAGAAACAACTGATCGGCAAATAATTTTCGTCACAGCAGATAACAACAGCATTCGCGTGCATTCGACCTCGCTTCACAGACATCGCCCCTGCCATATCGCATAAGGCCGCCCTTCCTCCCACCCGCCTATCGGCGCATGTCACACGGTATAGATCGCGCCGCGCAGATCACCCAACGCGGCGCGCTCATATCAGCTAACCCGCCGCAGCATTTCCGCATAGCCGCCTGCGGCCATGATCGCCTCTTCTTCCGGCGTGGCAGTGCGGCCCAGCGCGGCGTTGCGCCACGGGAAGCGACCAAATTCAGAAATCGTGGCTGCATGGGCACGGGCATGGGTCAGCCCCTCGCCCGGAAGCCGCTCTGTGAACAGCTCAACCGCGCGGAGCTGGTCCTCCATCTCCTCGGAATGCTCGAACGGCAGATAGAAGAATTGCCGCGCTTCAGGAGAGACCTCCAGATCGAAGCCCTGCGTGATCGCCTCGCGCGCCAAATCGCGGGCGCGCGGGTCAGAGGCGAAGGAGAGCGCCTTGCCACGGAACATATTGCGCGGGAATTGATCGCACAGCAGCAAGAGCGCCAGCGCCCCCTCCGAGGTCGCCATCCATTCGCCGAACTTGCCCTGCCATGCAGAGCGCCAGATCCCCTCGAACTTGTCGCGGATCTGTTGGTCGAAGGCCTCATCAGAGGCATACCACCGCGCGGGGCCCGCCTCGACCATCCAAAATTCGATAATATCGCGGATCCGTTCGTCCATTCTGCCTGCCCTCCCGAGCGGTAACGGGGACGCGCGGGAGACCCCAGCGCTTAGCCTGCGCGTGGCGGCTCCCCCGATTGTGTTTCATCGGTGTGTGTTTCATCCGTCTGTGCGCTGGAAACCGCGTCAGCATCCGCATCAGCGGCTGCCTTCGCAGCACCTTCGGCTTCCAGTGCAGCTTCATCGGCACTATGGGCTTCTTCCTGCGCAGCCTCAAGCACCGCTTCCACCGCAATCGGCGAGGCCGAGGGCGAAAGAACAGCAAAGGCACCGGTTTCGGAGGAATCCATCGCCGGACGCCGCGTCATCCGCCATGCGGCATAGCCTGCCACCAACGCATTGAGCACCCCCAGATAGAGGAAGAAGCCGAACGGCCCGACGACCTCCATCAACCAGCCTGTCGTCAGCGGGCCGGTGATCGCGCCGAGGCCGTTGATGAACAACAGCCCCGCCGAGGCCGAGGCCATATCCGAGCTATCAAGGAAGTCGTTGGTATAGGCCACAAGCAAGGAATAGACCGGATTGGCAATCCCGCCGCCCACCGCTGCCACGATGACCAGCACCACGAAATGCGGCTGCAGCAGCGTGACCATCAGCATCAACACCGCACCAACGGCGGCGAGGATCAGGATCAGCAGACGACGATCCATCCGATCCGACATCCAGCCGATCGGATATTGGCACACCAACCCGCCGACATAGATCGCCGCGACAAAGATCGAGATTTCCGACACGGTCAGCCCCGCCATACCGCCCCAAACCGAGGCCATCCCGAACAGCGCCGAGAACACGCCCCCCATCAGGAACATGCCGACACAGCCGAGTGGCGAGGCGCGGAACAGCTCCTTGAACGACATCCGCTTGGTTGTCGCAAACACAGGCGCGGGCGCGGCGGAGAGAAGGATCGGAGTGAAGGCGAGCGAGACCAGAACCGATGGGATCACGAAGAGCAAATACCCCCCCGGATCACCGACATTCAGCAAAATCTGCGCCGCGATAATCCCGACCATCTGCATGATCATATAGGCCGAGAGCGTCTGGCCACGGGTCTCGTTGGTGGCGGAGGCGTTCAGCCAGCTTTCCGCCGTGATATAGACGCCCGAGAAACAGAAGCCGATCACCACCCGCATCACCGCCCAAGCGACCCAATCAGGGGCGGCGGCATAGAGGATCAGCACCGCCGAGATCAGCGATCCGAGGGCCGCGAACACCCGCACGTGTCCGACTTTGCGGATCATCTCCGGCGTCAAGCGCGAGCCGAATAGGAAGCCGACAAAATACGCCGACATGACAATCGACATATGATAGGTGCCGAACCCCTCGATATTCCCGCGGATCCCGAGGAGCGTCCCCTGAATCCCGTTGCCGACCATCAGCAGCATGATGCCCAGCAAAAGCGGCCATGAATGACGGATAACAGTGAACATCGGGAAACCTCGGGTAACGGAGGAAAAGAAAGGCTGTGCGGCGCGAGAGGCGACCGCACAAGGGCGAATAGGGAGCGGGCCGAGAGAGGGCTTGTGCCAGTCCACGCCGAAGCGCGGGGTCTAACGCAGGCAGCCCCCCGCTATCGTCTCAATTACGACTCTCGGGGATCAAAAGCGACGCATCGCCATAAGAAAAGAACCGGTAGCCCTTGGCAACCGCATGGGCGTAAATCTCGCGGATCCGGTCTGCGCCCATCAGGGCGGAAACCAGCATCAGCAGTGTGGATTTGGGCAGGTGGAAATTGGTCATCAACGCATCGGTGACACGGAAGCGGTAACCGGGATAGATAAAAATCTCCGTCGTGCCGCGAAACGGCGCGATCTGCCCCGAGGCGCTGGCGGATTCAATGAGCCGCAGCGCGGTTGTGCCGACCGCGATCACCCGACCGCCTGACGCTTTGGTGGCCGCAATCTCTGCCGCAGCTCGGTCCGAGACCTCGCCCCATTCGGCATGCATCTTATGGGTCGCCACATCGTCAACCTTCACCGGCAGGAAGGTGCCCGCGCCGACATGCAAGGTCACTTCGGTGAACGCCACGCCCTTGGCGGCCAGCGCCTCCAACATCGGGCGGGTGAAATGCAGGCTCGCCGTCGGGGCCGCAACAGCGCCGGAATGCCGCGCGAAGACGGTTTGATAATCGGTCTTATCCGCCTCATCGGGCGCGCGCAGCGCCGCGATATAGGGCGGCAAAGGCATCGCGCCCGCCGCGTTCAAAGCCGCGTCGAAATCATCGCCCGTGCAGTTGAACCGCAGCCGCAGCTGCCCCTCGGCGATCTCCTCAACGCGCACCGAAAGCGCGTCGGAGAACACGATCTCCTCGCCCGCTTTGACTTTACGTAGCGGCTTGGCCAGCGCCATCCATGTGCCATCCGCCGCGGGCTCAAGCAGCGTCACCTCGACCTTGGCAACCCCAGCCCCAGACCCCGCATCCGTGGTGGCGCGGTGGCGCGCGCCCGAAAGCCGCGCCGGAATCACCTTGGTATTGTTGAGCACAAGCCGATCACCCGCGTGGAACTGATCGATCAGATCCGCCACATGCAGATCTTCAATCCCTGCCCCGACGCTGCCCCCGCGCGCGACCAAAAGCTGCGCGGATTCGCGCGGCACGGCTGGGCGCACGGCAATCAGGCCCTCGGGCAAATCAAAATCGAAATCACTGAGTTGCATGATGCCCCCTTTTGCCTCACCCCTGCCAAGTCTGGCCCGAAGGCGCAACCCTTATCCTGCTCGCAAAGGGCAGCTTCGCAATCAACGCCGCGTTATCGCCTCTGGTTGCGCAAAATATCCCGCGTTGCATGTGGGGGGAATTTGGCAGGGCCAAAGAGGGGCCGCGCCGCCAGACGCCCTCCAATCCCCGCTATTGCGCTGCCTCGGGCTGGGTCTCGGGCTGGGTCTCGGGCACGCTCGGCGCTTTGCCCTTGAACAATCCACGCAGCATCGCAGGTGCGAGGATCGACAAAGGATTGACCCGCGTCTTGGGCGCGCTTGCGGGGCCCTTCACGGTGTAATTAAACCCGAACAGCCCCTCGCCGCGCTGCGTCAGCACCTGCCCGATCCCGTTGATCAGATAGAAAGGGGATACAACCCCTTGAAGATCCAGCATCTTCGACTTTGGCAGATAGATCCCCTCCAGCGTCACCCCCAAAGAGGCCCCCTCGGCAGAGCCGTTCATGATCGTGATCGCCTTATCGGAAATCCGGAAATCGGCGATCATTTTGGAGAAGGCCAGCCCCTCGCCATTGAGCTGTTCCACCAGCCCGACACCGGAAATCGCCGAGAGCATCGAGGCCAGCACCGGAGCATCGGTCACACGCGTCTGGGAAATCTCCAGATGGCCTTGGAACATCGCGCCAATCGGTTCCAGCACGAGATCTAGCTTACCGCCGCTCAGCTTGCCGAAAATCCCCGCCGCCGCAATCACCGCCCCAGCATCGGCCGCGCCAATCCGCACCGCGGGCTTCGCGCCGCCTGCGCGCGCGGGGCTCAGCGTGCCCGCGATCCGCGAGCGGCCATTGACCCCTGCCGTAAATGCCCCCGTGATCCCGCCCTTGGTGGAGACATCGGCCGACACGCCTGTGAGCGCGAGGCCTTCAGCCACGGTCACGCGGTCCAGCTTGGCGGTGATACGATTGCCGCTCGCCTTCCCACCTGCCGCGCCGCCCGCTGATCCTTTCGCCTCGAAACTCTTGGGAAGATTGCGCAAATCCAATGTCCCGCCGGAGATTTTGACCTCTGATCCGGCAATCTCCACCGCGCCGGAGAACCAATTGCCGACCGAGACCGAGGAGAAGCGCGCGCGCTCCATCCCCGTCTTGCCCAGATCCAACGCGCCTTTCGCCTGCAGCCCGCCCGCGTCAATCGCCAGCGCCTCGACCGTGGGCTGCCCGCCCTCCGCACCGGGCAGCGCGCCGGACACCGTCAGCGTGCCGCGCGTGGCCTTGGGTTTGCTCCATCCGATCTGCGGCAGGCTCAGCCCGATCCCCGCCATATCGCTGGTGATCGCGTAGCGCGGGGCCGCCCCGCGCGCCAGATCGACACGCAGGCTGGCCTGCCCCGCGCCCGAGACCATGTTTGCGGGCAAACGGATTCCCAGCGTTGCGAGATTGGCGGGGCTCACATCCACCTGCCCCGTGACCACGGATTTCCCCTGCGCCGTGCGGGCAAGGTTCTGCGCCCATCGCGCCTCAAACCCGACACCATCAAGCGTGCCCTTGCCAAAAATCGCGATGCCCGCATCATCCGCCTCAAGTTTGAGTTGGTCCGCCGCCAGCGCCTTGCCCTTCACCACAAGATCCGAGCGCACATCAAACAAATCGGCCCGCACGCGGAACCGGACATCCTCGCGCAGCACCTTTTTCTTGAGCACCAGATCAATATCCGTCACCGCCTCCGCGCGCCCCTGCGCCAGATCGGTGCGCTGCCCTGCCTTTGTCATGATCTCGAACGGCTCTTCATCGAGCAGCGATAGGATCGAAGGGATCGGACCGGAGGCGCGCAATTGCACCTGCGCCGGGGGCGGCTTGATCCGGATATCAGGCACGATCAGCGTCGAGCCGGATACATCAACCCGCCCCGATCCATCTGGCGCGGGAATATCCCCCGTCTCGACCATCAAGCGGTGCGAATTGTCCATGATCGTCGCAAAGCCACGGGTATTTTCCGTCAGCGGCAGGGTTTTGACCACCCGCGCCTTCGCATCGGAAAACTCGTAGGAAAGCGCCAAGCGCGGATCCTGATCGGGGCCGATCCGCAGCGCGGCATAGGCGTTTTGAAGGCGTCCCTCGGCGATATTCTCGATCACCCAATTGCGATCCTTGGGTTTGAACGTCTGCGGCCAGAGCTTGAGGAAATCGGCCTTGTCGATCGCCCCCAGCCGGGTATCGAGCGCCACCTCCCAGCCTTTCGGGCCTGCGAGCGCATGGCCGCGCATATTGATCTGCTGGCTGTCGCCTGTCAGCGAGAGCTGCCCCAAATCAATCCGGAACGGCGCGAAGCGGACCCGCAGATCCGCCGCCCCTTGGGTGAAATGCGCAGGCGCCTCGAACATCCCCTCGGGATCGAGCGCGAGATCGGTGATCGTGATCTGGCTGACGGTGTTTTGCGGCAGGCCACCGAGCTGCGGGCCAAGCTGGGCAACCGCTTTAGCTTTGAGACGCAAGGTTCTGCTATCAATCGAAAACTCAGGGATATAAACGCGCGCCTTTGCCGGATCATAGGCCATCCGCAGCTTGCCACCTTGGAAGGCCAAAGGCCGCGCTGTGCCATCGGGCGTCAGCGCGCCTTCGCCCATCTCCAGCGTGGCGCGCATCGGCCCCATCTCGCCGCTCTCATCGGTTTGCATATTGATCGTGCCCGAAATCGGCGCGTCGATCACCGAGAGGAAGCCGAGCGCGGGAGATTGCATCGCCAGATCGCGCGCCGCCACCCCGCGCACCTGCGCGCTCAACCGCGCCTCGGGCGCATCCTTGCGGGTTGTCATGCTCAGCACCGCCGCCGCTGGCAGGGCGTTTTGCGCGCCAACATCAAAGGTGAGATCGACGCCAATCTCCTGCGCGCTCTGGCGCAGCGCGAACTGCCCCTCGCGCACCCACCACGTCCGGCCCAGCCGCGCATCGTCGAGCCGCAATTCCAGATCATTCGCCTCGATCCGCTCGACCCGCGACAGAACAGGCGTTTTGAATACCGCCTCGAACTGCTCCAGCGCCTCGCCCACGCTCGCCGGCCCGACACCCGACATCGCCCAATCGCCGCCAAGGCCGATATCAAGCCGCCCATCCTCAAGCCGCCGCATCGCCACGCGGGCACCGGTAATCCGGAACCCGCGCGCCTCGATCTTGCCCGCCAGCAAGGGCGCGGCCCAGACGGTTGCGCGCAATTCGGGGAAGGCCGCGATCGGCAGGCCGGAGGGGCGGGTCAGCTCAACCGCCCGCAGGCGCACGCGCGGCGTGATCCCCTCATCCACGATCAGATCCGCCCCGCCCGCGATCCGCACCCGCGCCACACCCTCCAAGGCGGCGTTGATCCGGCCCTCGATCCGGCCCAGCACCCAATCGGGCGCCGGTAAGGGCCGATGCGTCACCGCCATCACCGCAAACACCATCGCCGCCGCGACCAAGGGCAGCGACACCAAGAGCCAAACGCCCATCACACCGCGCCGCATCCGCCTGCGCGGACGGGTGCTGAGGAACGGATCTTCCTCGATCAGCGCCTCTTGCAGATCCGCATCGTCTCCGCGCAAATCACCGAAAGGTCGCCGCCGATCCGATTGATCTAAAGAGGTTTCTTTCCAAAATTGCGCGCCTGAAAAGGCTTCGGCGCCCGCAGGCACACCCGAGGTTGGGCCAACAGGGGGCTTCTTGCCCGAACTCTCCTGCTTTGGCCGCACTCTCTCTCCTTCCGACGCTCAATTCGCGCCTTCGCCGATGGGCATATCGCGCAGTGCAACTTAGCCCGCCCGCCGAACTTGTCCGCGTTTTTTTGTGGATCTCCCTTTATCTCTCGCAACTTCGGCATAAAACGTAAATCAACAACTTCTTGAAAGGAGGCCACCATGTTGAAAATCGGCGAAACCGCGCCCGAGTTCACCCTTCCCGCGATTGATGCAGACGGCAGCGAAACCGACATCAGTCTTGAGGCGTTGCGCGGCACAGCGGTGGTGCTCTATTTCTATCCCAAGGATGACACGCCGGGCTGCACCACAGAGGCGCTTGATTTTACCCGCCTCGCGCAGGAGTTCGAGGCCGCTGGCGCGAAGGTGCTGGGGATCTCTAAAGACAGCGCCGCAAAACACGGCAAGTTCGCCAGCAAGCATTCCCTCGGCATCGCGCTTTTGTCGGATGAGCAAGGCGATGTCTGCGAACGCTACGGTGTTTGGGGCGAAAAGAATATGTACGGCAAAACCTATATGGGAATCACCCGCGCCACCTTCCTGATCGACGGCGAAGGCCGTCTGGCGCGGGAATGGCCAAAGGTGAAGGTCGCAGGCCATGCCGAAGAGGTGCTCGACGCTGTGAAGGCCCTTTGTACGCCTGTTTAAATCGAGCCGTTTCTGGCGATTTCTTGCGGAGCGCGGGTGAAAACCCCGCGCTCTCGCGCATTTACGGCGATCCCCTTCATTGTTGGGCGCGAAAAAACAACCCTGAGGCGAACGGAAATATCTCCCACTCCCGCCGAATCGCGCGGGCGACGGCGCGCGGAGATAGGCAGACTCCCGCCGAAAACGCGGAGCCGCGCCAATAGGGTCGCAAAAAATCATAAAACCTGTTGCACCCCCACCACAGGGATTGTTAATTCGCCCCCAATCGACGTGCTCTCGCCTCGGCAAGGGCGCGCAAACGCCCGAACTGACGGTAGTTTTCCGGCAGATTGGGACAACACGGGACGAAACGTTGCAAAAACGGATCTTCAACCGACTGAACACGACCTTGGAACGCTGGCTTCCTGAGCAGCGGCTGTTCCTGAAGTCAGAGAGCTCCACGCGGTTTGTTCGCTTGCGGCCCCTTCCGCAGGCGATGGTGCTGGTTGCGGGGATTGGCCTCTTCGGCTGGTCGGTCACTGCGACTTCCCTGCTCTTCATCGACGGGATCTCGACAGGCTCCGCCGCCGAACAGGCCAGCCTCTCGCGCTCTGCCTTTGAGCGCCGCCTCGATCAGCTCTCCTCCGAGCGCGATAGCCGCGCCGCCGAGGCGCTCAACGCGCAGAACCGATTCCAGCTCGCGTTGGACGAGGTGTCCAACATGCAATCGGCCCTGCTCGCCTCCGAGGAGCGCCGCCGCGAATTGGAAACCGGCATCGAGGTGATGCAAAAAACCCTGCGCCGCACGATGAATGAGCGCGACGAGGCGCGCGTCGCTTTGGCGGATACGGAAGATAAACTCGGCGGCGATGGCAAAGCCACGCCTGCGGCGCAAGCCGCCGAAATGGGCACCACGGTCGAGATGCTGACGACCGCCCTCAGCGACACGGCGAGCCAGCGCGATACCGCAACCCGCGATGCGAAAGACGCCCGCGCCACCGCTGACCAGATCGCCGCCGAAAAGCGGATGTTGGAGGCGCGCAACGACGAGATCTTCTCGACGCTGGAAGGCGCGGTCAATATCTCGATGACGCCGCTCGACAAGATGTTCAAAGCTGCGGGCGTCAACCCTGATAACGTGATCTCGACGGTGCGGCGCGGCTATTCCGGCTCTGGCGGGCCTTTGATGCCCATCGCCTTCTCTACCTCCGGCGCGATGATGTCTCCCGATGAAGAGCGCGCGGGCAAGATCCTGAGCCAACTCGACAAGATGAATATGTACCGGATCGCGGTCGAACAATTGCCCTTCGACACGCCGGTGAAGGCTGGTTTCCGCTTCACCTCCCCCTTCGGTTATCGCTGGGGCCGTCTGCATGCGGGTGTTGATTTGGCAGGTCCGATTGGCACCGCGGTCTACGCCCCCGCTGACGGCACTGTGATCGCCGCCGAGGTTGAGCGTGGATATGGCAATGTTATCAAGATCCAGCACGCTTTCGGGATCTCGACCGTCTTCGCGCATCTCAACAAAATCCGCGTGAACAAAGGCCAAAAGGTCTCGCGCGGTGACCGGATCGGTGATATGGGCAACACTGGACGGTCAACCGGCCCGCATCTCCATTACGAGATCCGTGTCTCCGGCAAACCCACGAATCCTATGACCTTCATCAAGGCGGCGAACGATGTTTTCTAAAAGCAAAATCAACGAACCCGGCCCTAAGGCCACTGTAGATACCGATAAGCCTTACGCTTCGGATCTCCCTGCGGCGACCGCTCGGTCGGGAAGCGATTTCGCCTCATCCGCAACCAGCCCGCGGGTTAAACCGGCCGCTTCGGTCCTGTCCTCCGACATCACCATCACCGGCAATATCCGCACAACCGGCGATATCGTCATTGAGGGCACCATCGAGGGCGATATCCGCGCGCATCTGCTGACCGTTGGCGAGAGCGCCACCGTCAAAGGCGAGATCGTTGCGGATGATGTTGTCGTCAACGGCCATATCGTTGGCCGCGTGCGGGGCCTCAAGGTCCGCCTGACCTCCACCGCGCGGGTTGAGGGCGATATCGTCCACAAAACCATCGCGATTGAATCGGGCGCGCATTTTGAAGGGTCCGTGCAGCGTCAAGATGATCCGCTGGCAAATGGCCAAGGCCAAAAGAAACTGGCCCCGCCGCAGTCGGAGTGATCTCCTGCACAGGGGAAGAGGCAGGCCTACGCCGCCTCTTGTCGCAATAAACATACGGGCGGTGGAGAAATCCACCGCCCGTATGTCATTTCAGCGATAAGCGGGTGCCGATCAGCCCACGGTCAGCTTGCGGTAGATATGCCAGCTTGCATGGCCCAACACCGGCAGCGCGATGAACAGCCCCAAGAACATCGGCAGCATCCCGACAAAGAGCGTCACGGCGATCAACGCGCCCCAGATCATCAACACCCCAAAATTGAGCCGCACCGCCGCGACAGAGGTGATGATCGCGGTGATGAAATCCACCTCATACTCCAGCAAAAGTGGCAGGCCGACGACAGTAAAACTGAACAGCGCCAAGGCGAAGCCGCCGCCGATGACTGTGCCGATCAGCAGCATAAGCGGGCCATTGCCCTGAAAGATCACATCCAGCGAGGAGGTGATATTGGTCAGCGCGGAGAGGCCCATGAACAGCGCAAAGGTGGTGTGGGCGACAAAGACCCAGAACATGAACATCAGCAAGATCACCATCGACATCGAGGGGATCTGACGATCCTTTTGCGCAAACACTACGCCCAGTAACTCGCGCCAGATCAGCGGCTGCCCTGCCTCGATCCGGCGCGAAACCTCGTAAAGCCCGATCGCCGCAAACGGCGCGAGCAGCGGGAATCCCAGAACGAAGGGCAACAGCCACCACTCCTCGCCCGCCGCCGCGAAGACCTGATAGAGCACCAAACCGCCCAGCACATAGACCAGAGAGAACGCGATCCCAAAAGCGGGCGCGCGCGTAAAATCAACCCACCCTGCCCGCAGCGCAGTTTTAAGATCACGCATATCAATCTCGCGCAGCTCCGGCAGGGTTGATGCCTCTTTTATCACTTCCGTCATCTCTCTCCCTCTCGCAGATCGCCCCCCTCTCTCAGCGCTCCTCTGCACTGAAGATGGGACTCGAGCTAGGATGCGCGGAGGCGGGGGGCTTGTCTAGAGGCGCGCCACTGCCCCTCAAGCGCATGAGTTGAGGGCAAAGGGGGCGCTGCCCCCTGCGCGTTTGCGGCGCAAACGCTCCCCCCGGGATATTTAGGCTCTGAGGAAACGCAAGGAAGTACAGAGGGGGAATGTAAAAGGCGCGCCGTTGCGGGCGCGCCTTTGGGGTTTATGCGTCGGCGGTGGCTTAATTAATCGCCCTGCGCATCGGCGCGGGATTTGCCATCCACGCCCATTGCCAATGTGGCGGCCATGAACCCGTCGAGATCGCCGTCGAGCACACCGCCCGTATCAGAGGTCTCATGGCCCGTACGAAGGTCTTTGACCATCTGATAGGGCTGCAGGACGTAAGACCGGATCTGGTTGCCCCAGCCCGCATCGCCTTTGGCTTCATGCGCGGCGTTGATCGAAGCGTTTCGCTTATCGAGCTCCATCTGATAGAGCCGCGATTTGAGCGCCTTCATCGCGATATCGCGGTTCTGGTGCTGGGATTTTTCCGAGGAGGTCACCACGATACCCGTGGGCAAGTGGGTGATCCGCACGGCGGAATCGGTGGTGTTCACGTGCTGGCCGCCCGCGCCCGAGGAGCGGTAGGTATCAATGCGGATATCATTGGGCTGGACTTCAATCTCGATATTGTCATCCACCACCGGATAGACCCAGACCGAGCTGAAGGAGGTATGCCGACGCGCCGCCGAATCGTAGGGCGAGATCCGCACGAGGCGATGAACGCCCGATTCCGATTTCAGCCAGCCATAAGCATTGGGGCCGGAGATCTTGTAGGCGGCGGATTTGATCCCTGCTTCCTCGCCCGAGCTTTCCGATTGCAGCTCGACCTTATAGCCCTTCTTCTCGGCCCAGCGGACATACATCCGCGCGAGGATCGACGCCCAGTCGCAGCTCTCAGTGCCGCCCGCGCCCGCGTTGATCTCGAGGAAAGTATCATTGCCATCGGCCTCGCCATCAAGCAGCGCTTCGAGCTCTTTCTCGGCGGCCAGCGCTTTGAGTGCGCGCATGGATTTCTCTGCCTCGCCGACGATTTCCGGATCATCTTCCATCTCGCCCAGCTCGATCAGCTCGACGTTATCCGTCAGCTCGCGGTCAATCCGGCGATAGGTTTCCAGCTGTTCCATCAGCATCTGGCGCTCACGCATCAGCTTTTGCGCCCGTGCGGGATCAGACCACAGATCGCCATCCTCGATCATGGCGTTGAATTCCTCCAACCGATGCGGCGCGGTTTCCAGATCCATCCGCTGCCCGAGCAGGGTGAGCGTTTTTTTCACCGCTTCCACAATATTGATCATCTCTGCGCGCATGGTCGGACCTATCTAATTCATCTCTCTCCCCGCGACGGGGAAAGGCAGTTCGATATACGGGGAAGACCTCCCCGCTGCAAGGGTGAGCGGCAAGCCAAGTGCAAAAGCGCGGAAGGTTGCCCCGCCGCGCTTTGCCAATTTTCAACAGGGCTTAGGCCCTCGCTAATAGAGCCCGCCCGAGGACATCGTCCCGAAGGTGGCCTTGTTCGGGATCACCCGTCGCTCCCCCGTCGAGGTGGTGATGGCAGTGCCGCCGGAATCGTCCTCGCCCGCCGCAAACAACGGCAGGTTTGCCCCCATCTGGAAACCACCATCCACCGAGAGACCGAAGAGCGGATCCTCGCCATCGCGGAAATATTCGGCGATCACATTCGGGCCGCTGGCATCATCCGGCAGTTTTGCGCCTGTGAAGCGGTCGATTTTCAGGAAGTGCCCGCCCGGCGGGACACGGAACTTGCCGCCGCCGAATTCCTTCACCGCTTCTTTCATGAACTCTTGGAACACCGGAACGCAGAGCGTGCCGCCATAAGCTCCCCGCCCGAGCGAGCGCGGATTGTCATAGCCCATGTAGCAGCCCGCAACGATCTTGGAGGAATAGCCGATGAACCACACATCTTTCGCGTCATTGGTCGTGCCGGTTTTGCCCGCGATCGGCACTGGAAGGTTCACGCCCTTGCCCGAGCCGCGCTGGACCACGCCCTCCATCATCGAGGTGAGCTGATAGGCGGTGATCGCATCCATCACCCGCTCGCGGTTGGAGACGATTTGAGGGGCTTCGCCGCTCGGCAGCTGGTCAATATTGCATTCGGTGCAGCTACGCTGATCGTGGCGGTAGATCGTCCGGCCCCAACGATCCTGCACGCGGTCCACCAGTGTCGGCTCCACCCGCTCGCCGCCGTTTGCGAACATCGCATAGGCCGCAATCATCTGGAACATCGTGGTTTCTTGCGCGCCAAGCGCGTTCGCCAGATAGGGCCGCATCGGGTTATACACACCGAAGCGCTCGGCATAGCCCGCAACCGTATCCATGCCGATTTCCTGCGCGATCCGGATCGTCATCAAGTTCCGCGATTGCTCGATGCCTGTGCGCATCGGGGTCGGCCCGTAGAACTTGTTCGAGGCGTTCTTGGGGCGCCAGAGGCCCTGCGGCGTGTTCACCTCAATCGGTGCGTCGACAATGATCGTGGCGGGGGTAAAGCCCGAATCCAGTGCCGCCGCGTAGACGAAGGGTTTGAACGACGACCCCGGCTGGCGCTGTGCCTGCGTGGTGCGGTTAAAGACAGAGGCTTGATAGCTGAACCCGCCCTGCATCGCGATCACGCGGCCGGTATCCACGTCCATCGCCATGAACGAGCCTTGGACTTCGGGCACCTGACGCAGCGTCCAGCGAATGAATTCGCCGGTTTTATCATCAGTCATCTGCCGAACGAGGACGACATCGCCCACCTCGACCAGATCGCTCGCGCGGCTGGCCTTTTTGCCCAGCTTGCCAGTCTCCAGACGTTTGCGCGCCCATTGCACATCCTTGGCCGGAATCGTTCCTGTTTCTGCTACGCCCTCAATGCCGATGGTTGCATCGGTGTCCCCCAAGGAGAGCACAACCGCAGGCTTCCAACCCGGCACATCGCGCGGCGCTTTCGCGGTCGACACAGCGTAAAGTGCGGCGCGCCATTCCTCTTCGCTGCCCAGTTGATCCTCGGCGATTTTGGTGCCCGTGCCACGCCAGACGCCCTGCGAGCGGTCGTAATTCTCCAACGCGCGCTGCAAGGCCGACATCGCGACCTCTTGCATCTTCGGGTTCACCGTTGCGCGGATCGTCAGGCCACCGCCGAAGAACTCCTCCTCGCCGAAGCTTTTGGAAAGCTGGCGACGGATCTCGTCGGTGAAATAATCGCGCGGCGGGAGCGCATCGCGGAATGGCTCGTAATCGCCATTCTGCACCGATTTAACGGGCAAGAGGCGCTCGGTTTCATAGGTTTCTTGGCTGATATAGCCATTCTCGGCCATCTCTCTGAGAACGTAATTCCGCCGCCCCTGAAGCCGCTCCATATTGCGCACAGGGTGGAAATTCGACGGGCTGGCGGGCATTGCGGCCAGTGTCGCTGCCTCATGCGGGGCAAGCTCGGCCAGCGTCTTGTTGAAATAGGTCTGCGCGGCGGCGGCCACCCCGTAGGAATTCTGCCCCAAGAAAATCTCGTTGAGATAGAGCTCCAAGATCCGATCCTTGGAGAGCGATTTCTCCAGACGCGAGGCGAGGATCAGCTCTTTCACCTTGCGCTCGACAGTGCGGCTCGAATCCAGAATGAAGTTTTTCATCACCTGCTGAGTGATCGTCGAGGCCCCGCGCAGCGTGCCGCCCGAAAGCGCCGCCTGCCCGCCGGCCTTGATCATCCCGATCACATCATAGCCCTTGTGGTGATAAAAATTCTTATCCTCGGCGGAGATGAACGCGTTCTTCACCAGATCGGGGATCTCGCCAATCGGCTGGAACAGGCGGCGTTCCTCGGCGAATTCGTCGATCAGCTTGCCTTCGCCGGAATAGACGCGGCTGATGGTTTTCGGGGAATATTGCGCGAGCTGCTCATGGCTGGGCAAGTTACGAGAATACATCCAGAAAATCGCGCCGATCACCAGCGCGCCAAAAAAGACCGCCGTCACGATCCAAGAGAAGATGCTTCCGAAGAAGGAGAGAATAAACCGGCTCACAGAACCCCCGAAGCTAATGCAGGTAGGCGCGCTCCGCACCCCAGCTTAAGGCCGGGCCGCAAAACGCGCGTTTTGGGTGCTATACCCCGCAAATCCGTGAGGGTCAAAACAACTTGAGGTCATATCCGCGCGATCTGGCCGATTGGGGAGTGCGCCCTGCCTACAAACAGGTGGCGCCGCGTTATTGCCGAAGCAGATCGGCCTCGACAGCATCGCCGCGCGCCCAAGCCTCGATCCCTGCCACAATCGCATCCGCCATCCGTCCGCGCCATTCCGCATCATTCAGGCGCGCGCGGTCATCTTTCGATGATAAGAACCCCAATTCCAACAGCGCCGCAGGGAAATCCGGCGATTTGAGCACCGAGAAGGCGCCCGTCTGCGCAGGATGGCGGTGCATGGTGATCCCCGCGCCTTTGATCGCCGCGACCAGCGAGACCGAGAGCCGCGCCGCGCGTGGCGCTGTCTCGGCCCGCGCGAGATCCATCAGCACGCCTGCCACCTCGTCATCATGATCGTGCAGATCGACCCCCGCCAGAAGATCGCCCCGATCATGCCGCGCGGCCAAAAGCTCGGAGGCGTCATCGGCCTTGTCTGTGGCGAAAGTATAGACGGTCGCCCCGTTTGCATTGCCCTCCGCCAGCGAATCCGCATGGATCGAGAGGAACAGATCGGCCCGTGCGGCGCGGGCCAGCGTGAGGCGCGTCTCAAGTGGCACGAACACATCCTCCTCCCGCGTCAGCAAAACCTGCATCCCCGCCCGCGTCATCCGCTCTTTCAGCTCGCGCGCGAAGGTCATCACCAAAACCGCCTCGCTCTGGCCATCCGCCTCGGCCCCCGGATCGATTCCGCCATGCCCCGGATCGAGGACAATCATCAGCGGCCCCTCCCCGTGCTGGCGCGCTTCGGCGGGGGGCACATTCGCAGGCTGCGGCAGATCCCAAAGGGCCGATTGCGTCGCCCCTTTGCGCGCATCAAACGCGGCCTGATCGACTGGCACCAGCCGAAGCTGCACCGAGGGCGCGCCGATGGTCCGCGTCCGCGCCGCCGTGATCGCCATCGGCTGATCCAGCTCCGCCACCAGACGCGACCAGCCCGGACGGAACTTGCCCCAGCGCAGATCCGTGAGGCCGGGCGCGCCCATCAGCGCTTTGGGGGACATGCCGCTGAAATCGACCTCGCGGAAATCCACCACGAGGCGCGGCGGATTATCGAGCAGGAAGCTGCGGAATGGCACCGGCTGGGTCAGCCCCAATTCCATCGTCAGTGTCGTGCCGCGTGCGATGATCGAAGAGCGCTCGGGGATGATCCGCGCCAGCGCCGACAGCCCGTTCTCTTGCGCATGCGCGGGGAGGAATGCGCCGAGGCTCAGGCCCAGAAAGAGCGGGAGAACGAGCGCAAGTGATCGCGCTGCCCCGCGCAGCAAGGCCGTCATTGCGCGCAGCGTCTTTGCCGTTTTTGTGCCAAACCTGATCACCGCACCCCTGCCCCTCGTAAAACTTGGCCCCGTTTCCCGAAGCCCTCCGCTTGCCCACACTATAGCGCGCGCAGGCCCGCGCCGGAAGGGCCGCACATGATGCGCGCGCCCTGCGCTACGCCCTGTTTCCCGAGAATGGTCTGTCTCAGCGCTTGTAGCCTGCCATAAAGGCGGTGAGGCGCTTCAGCCCTTCCTCGATATCCGCCGTGGAGGCCGCGTAGGAGAACCGCAGGGTTCGCCCGCCGCGATGCGGATCGAAATCGAGACCGGGGGTAACGGCCACGCCTGCCTCCTCCAAGATCCGCGCCGCAAAGGCCAAACTGTCGTCGGTGAGGTCGGAAATATCGGCATAGACATAAAATGCCCCGTCCGGCGGCGCGATTTTGGTAAAGCCCGCCTTCGGCAAGCCCTCCAGCATCAGCGCACGGTTCTTGGCGTAACCCGCGCGGTTCGCCTCCATCTCGGGGATCGCATCCAGTGCTGCCAGCGCGGCGATCTGGCTCGCATGAGGCGGGCAGATGAACATATTCTGCGCGAGACGCTCCACCGTGCGAATGTGATCGGGCGGCACGATCATCCAGCCGACGCGCCAGCCCGTCATCGAGAAATACTTCGAGAAGGAGTTGATGACATAGACATCATCGGAGATTTCCAAGGCGGAGACCGCACGGCCCTCATAGTGCAGCCCGTGGTAAATCTCATCCGACACGAAGGCGATATCCTTGGCCTGCGCCGCCTCGATCAGCGCGCGCAATTCCGCCGCGCCGAGCATCGTGCCAGAGGGGTTTCCGGGCGAGGCGACAATCAGCCCGGCGACATCGTCGGGGATCTGATCGGGGGTCGGCTGATAGCGCGCCTCGGGCGCGGATTGGATCCCGACAGGCTCGAGCGAGAGCGCGCGCAGGATCTGGCGGTAAGACGGGTAACCCGGCTCGCCAAGCGCAACTTTCTCGCCCGCATCAAACAGCGCGGCAAAGGCCAGAAGAAACGCGCCCGACGAGCCGGAGGTCACCACCACCCGCGCCGGATCCAGCTCGATCCCATACCAATTTTTATAAAGTGCCGCGATACCTTGGCGCAGCGCAGGCAACCCGAGCGCCACCGTGTAGCCCATCGCATCCTCAGCGGGCGCGCGCCCTTCGCCTGCGGCGGCCACCTCGCCTGCGGCTTCCGCCCCGCCCGCCGTCAACCGCGCCGTCAAAGCGGCCCGCGCCAATTGCGGTGCCCCCGTGGCAGGCTGGCCCACCTCCATATGGATGATCGAGCGGCCCTGCGCCTCCAGCGCGCGGGCGCGCTCCATCACATCCATCACAATAAAGGCATCAACCTGACCACGGCTTGAGGAACGCATGCAATTCTCCTTATGCTTGGATGCGATATTCCAGCCCCGTCAGGCGAGGTCAAGGCACGCGACCACGCGGCCGCGATCCTGAACGATCAGGCCGCGACACGCGCGCATCTTGATCTCGCCCCGCCAAACTGATTGGGTGCCGCGAACCGCTATAAGGACTTGCGCGGCCCTGCCCGCCGACCGAACCATAAAGGACCACCGATGTCAGCCCTTCCCCCCAATGATACCAATCGGCTGCTCGTCAGCTTTACCGCCATCGCCGCGCTCGCTTTGGGCACGGGCGCATGGATCGGCACGCAGGCCGTATCGGATGCGGCCCCCGTCAGCGTCGCAACCGATGCCAGCGCAGTGGATGCGGTGGCAACGGATGCGCCTGACGCGGTCTTTGGCGAAAAGGTCCGCGCCTATCTGATGGAGAACCCGCAGGTTCTCGTCGAGGCGATCAACGTGCTGGAAACCCGCGCGCAGGCCGCTGAGGCCGAAAATGGCCGCGTGCTGGTGCAAACCAACGCCGAGGCGATTTTCAATGATGGCGTCTCATGGGTGGGGGGCAATCCCGAGGGCGATATCACGGTGGTGGAATTCCTTGACTACCGCTGCACCTATTGCCGCAAGGCGATGGAAGAGGTCGATCAGTTGATCACGGCGGATGGCAATATTCGCTTTGTGATCAAGGAATTCCCGATCCTCGGCCAAGATAGCGAACTTTCCGCGCGCTTCGCCGTGGCGGTGCAGCAAATCGCGGGCCAAGAGGCGTATAAGACGGTGCATGATGCGCTGATGTCGCTGCGCGGCACTGTCACGCTGGAGAGTTTGGGCAAGATGGCTGATGACATCGGCGCGGATAAAGACGCGATCTTCAACCGGATGAATGAGGAAGAGGTGACGGCGGTGCTGCGCGCGAACCGTCAACTGGCCGAGCGGCTGCAAATCTCCGGCACGCCCGCCTTCGTCATCGGCGGCGATATGATCAAAGGCTATGTGCCGCTGGCCACGCTGCAAGAGGTTGTCGCCGCCGAACGCGGCTGATCCAAGACGCGCTCACCCTATCAAACCTGACATACTAACAAAGGTGACATAGCAAAAAGGCCCCGCAAATCGCGGGGCCTTTTCATATTTCAGAGAATTACTTCTCGAAGACGTAAACAATCTGACGGTTGTCGGGCTTCACAAGAACCGGCGTCTCGTTCAGGTTGATATAGGCGTATTCGCTATCGGGGATCATCACCATCGGGGCGGTCTCCGGCAGCATCGCGCCGACAACAACCTCGCCTTCCACCTGCACAGGCGGCAGCGGGTTATCGTTGATATAGGTCACGATTTCGGTGGTCGGCTCAGCCGCTGTGCCGATCAACGTCGCACCGATCAGAGCGCCGATCATCCCGCCAACGGGGCCACCCGCCGCAGCGCCTGCCGCAGCGCCAGCGCCCATCCCGCCGAGGGCAGCCGCACCTTGGGTTTGGTCATTGCCCTGCTGGTAGATCAGGGTCTGAACTTTCGGCCCAACGCCAGATATTTCAACGGCAGCGCCGTTTTCCATCACTTTGAACACGTCGGTTTTTGCCCAGCCGGTGACGCCAGCATGGGTCACTTTGCACCAATCTTGGTCAGCCAAGCAGCCTTCAATCGTCATCTGCGCATTCGCGGGCACTTGGCCCAGCATGGCAGATTCGGTCATCGGTGCGGAATAGATCGTGAACTCACCCGTGGTGGTGGTCTCAAAGGCGCTCGCAGCCGAAGCCAAGCCAATCAGGGCGGTCGCGGTCAGAACGGATTTGTGCATCATCTTCATGTCTATCTCCTCATGGCCGTCTCTCGGCCGGGTTATGAGGAGACAACACTCCGCCGACGCGAAAGTTCCGTTTGCGCACCCCGCCGCGCAGCACGTTAACGTGAGCGTGCGACGGGGAACTTTCTCGCCTTTTGCGCGTTTCGCGCCGCCGGATGTAGAACCAAGCCCGCTTTACGGGCGTGCCATCGCCGCAAGCTCAGCCGCCTCATCCGCTGCCTTTTGCGCTTCGATCTGCGCGGCGCGGGTTTCGACCTGCTCGACGATATGCTCGATCATCTGCTCGTTCGAGAGCTTGTGGCTCTGCTTGCCCGCGAGATAGACCATCCCCGATCCGGCCCCGCCGCCGGTGAATCCGACATCGGTCATCAGCGCCTCGCCCGGCCCGTTGACCACGCAGCCGATGATCGACAGCGAGATCGGCGTGCGCACATGCTCCAGCCGTTTTTCCAGCGCCTCGACCGTCTTAATCACGTCAAACCCTTGGCGCGCACAGGACGGGCAAGAGATGATCTGGACCCCGCGCGTGCGCAGGCCCAAAGATTTGAGGATCTCATACCCGACCTTCACCTCTTCCACCGGATCGGCAGAGAGCGAGACGCGGATCGTATCGCCGATCCCCGCCCAGAGCAGGCTGCCCAGCCCGACGGCAGATTTCACCGTACCCGACATCAACCCGCCCGCCTCGGTGATCCCCAGATGGATCGGCGCATCCGTTACCTCGCCAAGCGCCTGATAGGCGGCGGCGGCCAGAAACACATCGGAAGCCTTCACCGAGATCTTGAATTCGTGGAAGTCATTGTCTTGCAGGATCTTGATGTGATCCATCCCGCTCTCGACCATCGCATCGGGGCAAGGCTCGCCGTATTTCTCCAGCAAGTGCCGCTCCAGACTGCCCGCGTTCACGCCGATGCGGATCGAACAGCCGTGATCCTTCGCCGCCTTGATCACCTCGCGCACGCGGCTCTCATCCCCGATATTGCCGGGGTTGATCCGCAGACAGGCCGCGCCCGCCTCCGCCGCCTCAATCGCGCGCTTATAGTGGAAATGGATATCCGCCACGATCGGCACAGGGCTTTCGCGCACAATTTCGCGCAGCGCGCGGGTGCTGCTCTCATCGGGGGTCGAGACCCGCACGATATCCGCGCCCGCATCGGCGGCACGGATCACCTGATCCAGCGTCGCGCGCACATCCGAACTATCGGTATTGGTCATCGTCTGGACCGAGATCGGCGCATCGCCGCCCACCGGCACATTGCCCACCATGATCTGACGCGATTTGCGGCGGTAAACATTGCGCCAAGGACGGATAGGGTTGAGCGACATAACGGGGTCTCCTTCGGGTCGCCCCAGATGTAGGCCAGCCACGCGCCACGCGCAACCATGCCCCCCTTCACATTCGTGCCGCCACGCGAAAGACCCGCCTGCCCGGCCCTAGCTGCACCCTGCCTCTGGTTGCTCTAAATATCCCGGGGGTGAGGCCGAAGGCCGAGGGGGCAGCGCCCCCTTTCGCGTGCAGACAGGCCCCGAACAGGCTGGCCCCGCACAGACAGGCGTATCACAAACCAAAACGCGCCCCGAAGGGGGACGCGCTGAATTCGTTTCGCGAGGGCCAGCCGTTACTGAGCAGGCGCGCCCAAAACCGAGTCGGCATTGGCGACGCTGATCATATTAGCCAGATCGCGATCGGCATCGAGATCCGCCGCCGCATAGGTTGTCGAGAGGGCTTCGGGCGCAAGTTTGATATTCTTCGTCACCGCTCCGCGTGCGCCCACAGGGCCGTAGGCCTGCCCGTTTACCGCGAAATAGATCGCACCGGATTCGCCCGTGCGCAGGACAGGGGCCTCTTCCAGCTTGGGCAGCGCAAACCGCTCGCCCGCATCCATGACCTTCTCGAACAGCACAGTGCCATCCGCCGCCGAGACCCGCACCCAGGACGGGCGCACGGCGAGCACTTCAACTTCAGCCGCATCCGCGCCCAAGGTCCGCACGACGGGCAATTCTTCCGCTTCGGCGGTCTGGATACCGGCATCGGTGAAGCTCGGCGCCTGCGCCAAAAGCCCCGCAACACGCGGATCAATCGCCGAAATTGGTCCGTCGCGCTCCACCAGAACCGGCGCATCAAGGGCTTGCGGACGGAAGATCCTGTCGCCGCCCTCGGTGGTGCCCGGGGTCATCGGCAGCGCATCGGCCACCGCGAGTTGATCATTTGCCATCGGCTCGACACCCGCCAGCGGATCAAGCTCTGCCACCACGCCCGGCGTTTGGTCCACGGGCGCGAGTTGGACGCGCTGGACCTCTTGCAGCACCGCATAGCCGCCATAGCCCAACCCGCCCAGCAGGAGCGCCAGCACGAGAACCGAGCCAAGTGCGCGCGGCTCAATCGTTTTCAGCGGTGCCCGCCCACGCGGCACGAAGCTCGCGTTCGGGTTAGCCAAAGGATCGGAATAGGATTTCGTCGGTTTGGATGCCTTCGCTGCGGAGGACTGAGGCGACAGCCCCTGCATCGGCGCATGGCCCGTTTCTGCACAGAACCGCTCAAACGCCCAATCGGGATCGATATCGAGATAGCGCGCATAGGAGCGCACATAGCCCGCAACGAAAGAAGGCGCCTCAAATGCGCCCATATCGGCATTTTCGATGCCAGCGATATAGCTCGCTTTGATCCGCAGATCGCGTTGCACATCGAGCAAGGATTTTGCCATCGTTGCGCGTTCACCGCGCATGATGTCTCCTAAACGCAGCTCGAACGTGTCAAAGCCATGCGCGTTATTCTCGACTTGCGTCGAAGGAGATTTCCCCCGCCCGATCATTCGCTGCCCTGCCCTCTCATGAGTCGATTCGGGACCTGTTAGCCCCACCTGTTACGCGATAATTATCACAAGAACGGGAGCCGTGCGACCCTGATTAGCTGTTAAGCCGATGCTTCGGCACGATTCAGCGCACAGCGGGACCAGAGCGCATCCATCGCTTTTACGAGGTGATCAATCTCGCCCAAATCATGCACAGGCGACGGCGTGAACCGCAGCCGCTCGGTGCCGCGCGGCACGGTGGGGAAGTTGATCGGCTGCACATAGACGCCGAATTCTTCCAGCAACAAATCCGACAGCGCCTTGCAATGCACCGGATGGCCAACATGCACCGGCACGATATGGCTGCCACAATCAATGATCGGCATCCCCAGCGATTTCAGCCGCATCTTGAGGACTTTCGCATGGAGCTGCTGCGCATCCCGCAGCTTCTGGCCCTCGGAGGTCTTCAGATAGGCAATCGAGGCTGCCGCCCCTGCGGCCACGGCGGGCGGCAAGGAGGTGGTGAAGATGAAACCGGGCGCATAGGAGCGGATCGCATCCACCATCCGCGCCGAGGCCGCGATATAGCCGCCGAACACGCCAAAGGCCTTGCCCAAGGTGCCGTTGAAGATATCGATCCGGTGCGCGAGATTGTCGCGCTCTGCCACGCCGCCGCCGCGCGGGCCATACATGCCCACCGCATGCACCTCGTCGAGATAGGTCAGCGCGTTGAACTCTTCCGCCAGATCGCAGATCTCGGCAATCGGCCCGAAATCGCCATCCATCGAATAGATCGATTCAAACGCGATCAGTTTCGGCGCTGCCGGATCGGCCGCTTCCAGCAATTCGCGCAGATGCGCCACGTCGTTATGACGGAAGATGCGCTTCTCGCCGCCCCCGCGCCGGATGCCTTCGATCATCGAGGCATGGTTGAGCGCATCGGAGAAGATGATCAGGCCGGGGAACAGCGCATTCAACGTGCTCAGCGTCGCGTCATTGGCGATATAGGCCGAGGAGAAGACCAGCGCCGCCTCCGTCCCGTGCAAATCCGCCAGCTCGGATTCAAGCTGGTTGTGATACACGGTCGTGCCAGAGATATTGCGCGTGCCGCCCGAGCCTGCACCCACCGCATCCAGCGCCTCGTGCATCGCGTCCAGCACAACCGGATGCTGGCCCATGCCGAGGTAATCATTGCCACACCACACCAGAATATCGCGCTTGCTGCCATCCGGTTTTGTCCAGACGGCTTTGGGGAAGGCCCCCTTCGCCCGCTCGATATCGATAAACGTGCGATAGCGGCCCTCGTCATGGAGGCGCGTGATCGCTACGTCGAGTGCGGTGTTATAGTCCATTATCTGGTCCCTTGCTCTGTTCGCTGGGGATGACCCATAGAGGGGTTCACTGTCGGGCGCCTTGATAGAGGTCAAATCGCTGTTTGTTGAGCGCCAAAACGTCGCAACCCGATAAAAAAACTGCATTCTCCTTGAATTATAGACGATTTTTTCTCCCAAGGAAGCGCTGGCCCCCCAGATTTTGCCGATATAGCATGGCGCGAAACCATAGGAGTCCGATATGACCGCCGCCCAACCTGCCCCGAGCGCAGCCCTCACCGCTGCTTTGGCCGAAATCGACAACAGCCTCTCTTCCGCCCTCGACAGGCTTCTGGCCCTTCTGGCGATTCCCTCGATCTCCACCGATCCCGAGTATAAACCCGCCTGCCGCAAAGCGGCGGATTGGCTCGTCGCCGATCTGCAATCGCTCGGCTTCACCGCCGAGACCCGCGACACCCCCGGCCATCCGATGGTCGTCGCCCGCCATAAGCCGCAAGATGGCATCGCCCGCCCGCATATCCTGTTCTACGGCCATTACGATGTGCAGCCCGTGGACCCGATTGAGCTATGGACCAACGATCCCTTCGCCCCCGCGATTGAGGACACGGCAAAGGGCAAGGTGATCCGTGGGCGCGGCGCCTGCGATGACAAGGGCCAGTTGATGACCTTCCTTGAGGCCTGCCGCGCGTGGAAAACCGCCAATGGCGCGCTGCCGTTCAACCTCACGATCTTCTTTGAAGGTGAAGAGGAATCCGGCTCGCCCTCGCTGATCCCGTTCATGAAAGAGAATGCAAACGAGCTGACCGCCGATCTCGCGTTGATCTGCGACACCGGCCTCTTTGCCGACAAACAACCCGCCATCGTCACCATGCTGCGCGGCCTCGTGGGCGAGGAAATCACCATCACCGGCCCGAACAAGGATCTGCATTCGGGCATGTATGGCGGCCCCGCGATGAACCCGATCCGCGTACTGACGAAGATCCTCGGCGAGATGCATGACGAGGAAGGCCGCGTCCAGATCCCGAAGTTCTACGAGAACGTCAAAGAACTGCCCGCAGCCGTTGCCGAACAATGGAAAGCGCTGAACTTCGACGCGGGCAGCTTCCTCGGCGAGGTCGGGCTCAGCCACCCCGCAGGCGAGGCAGATCGCTCCCCCATCGAGCAACTCTGGTCGCGCCCGACGGCTGAAATCAACGGGATCTGGGGCGGCTATACCGGCGCAGGGTTCAAAACCGTGCTGCCGTCAAAAGCCTCCGCGAAAATCTCGTTCCGCATGGTGCCCGGCCAAGACCCTGACAAAATCCGCGAGAACTTCCGCGCATGGGTCAGCGCGCAACTGCCCGAGGATTGCGAGATCAGCTTCCACGCCCATGGCACCAGCCGCGCAGGCGAGATGAACATTACCAACCCCGCCTTTGAAGCCGCCCGCGAAGCGCTCAGTGAAGAATGGGGCCTGCCCGCTGCCTTCGTCGGCTGCGGCGGCTCGATCCCGATTGCGGGGCATTTCGGCACGGTTCTGGGCATGGATGCGATGCTAATCGGCTTTGGTCGCGACGATGACGCGATCCACTCCCCGAACGAGAAATACGATGTCGAATGTTTCCACAAAGGCATCCGCTCATGGCTGCGCGTGCTGGATCGGATCGCGGGGTAATTTAAGGCTGGGGGTTTCACACCCCCAGACCCCGCGGCCTCTTTTGCGGCGCAAACTGAAAACGCGCGCGGGTTTCCCTGCGCGCGTTTCTCATTCGGTTGCCGAAAAATATCCCGGGGTGAATTTGCCGCAAGGCAAAGAGGGGCAGCGCCCCTCAGAGCACCATATCATCGCGGTGGATCAGCGCCGCACGCCCCGTATAGCCAAGGATGTCCTCGATCTCGCTGGTCTTATGCCCCGCGATCTGCCGCGCTTCCACCGAGGTATAGCGCACCAAGCCCTTGCCGAGCGCATCGCCCTCCGGCGACAGGATCGTCACCGGCTCACCGCGCCCGAACTGGCCCAAAACCTTCACGATCCCTGCAGGCAGCAGTGATTTTCCGGCCCGCAGCGCCGTCACAGCGCCCGCATCCAGCATGACCTCGCCGCGCGGCTTCATCGCGCCGATCCAACGCTTGCGCGCGGCTTGCGGATCGCCATCGGCCAAGAACCACGAGCAATTTGCTCCTGCTTGCAGCGCGCTCAGCGGGCGCAACACGGAGCCCTCCATGATCGCCATCGCACAGCCCCCCGCCACAGCGGTTTTGGCAGCAAGCACCTTGGTCTTCATCCCGCCTTTGGAAAGGCCGGAAATCGGATCCCCCGCCATCGCTTCAATCTCGGGGGTAATTTTCTCGATCACCGCCAAGCGCGTAGCAGTCGGATCTTCCTTCGGATTGGCGGTGTAGAGCCCATCGACATCCGACAGCAACACGAGCTGATCCGCCCCCACCGTCACCGCGATCTGCGCGGCCAAACGGTCGTTATCGCCAAAGCGGATCTCGTCGGTCGCGACCGTATCATTCTCGTTCACAATCGGCACAACGCCCATCGAGAGCAGCGTCGCCAAAGTCGCGCGGGAGTTCAGATAGCGGCGCCGATTGTCGGTATCTTCCAGCGTCACCAGCACTTGCGCGGTTTTCACACCGTGCGGTGCGAGCACCTCTTCATAGGCGCGCGCCAGCCGGATTTGCCCGACCGCCGCCGCCGCCTGCGATTGCTCCAACGGCAGCGGGCCGAGCGGCAGGCCCAGCACCCGCCGCCCCAAAGCGATCGAGCCGGAGGAGACGAGGATTACATCCGCGCCGCGCGCCCGCGCCTCCGCCACATCCAGCGCCAGTGCCACGAGCCAATCTTGCCGCAGCCCGTCTTGATCGACCAATAGGGCCGAGCCGATTTTGATAACGAGTCGTTTAGCCTGCGCGAGTGTCGGCGTCAGGGATGCCAAGGCGCATCCTCCTCGACGACGGTGCGATCCGCCTCGATCCCGCGCCAGATTTCGCGCAGAACATCCTGAAGCCCCTCTTTGGACACGCCCGACATTTTCAAGACCGGCTCACCCACCGCTGCCTCCAACGCCGCGTGGCGCTCGATCAGCTCGTCAGGGTCAATCGCATCGACCTTATTCATCACGGTGATCCGCGGCTTGTTGAACAGCTTCTCGGAATAGGCTTCGAGCTCGGTCACGATGGTCTGCCAATCCTCGACGGGGGTTTCCGACGTGCCATCCACCAGATGAAGCAGGATCGAACACCGCTCGACATGGCCCAAGAATTGATCGCCCAGCCCCGCGCCCTCAGACGCGCCCTCGATCAGGCCCGGAATATCGGCCATCACGAATTCCTTGCCATCCACACCAACCACGCCAAGGTTCGGCACCAAGGTGGTGAACGGGTAATCGGCAATCTTCGGGCGGGCGTTGGAAACAGCCGCGAGGAAGGTCGATTTGCCCGCATTGGGCAGGCCAACAAGCCCCGAATCCGCGATCAGTTTGAGGCGCAGCCACAACGTCCGCTCAACCCCGTCCTGGCCCGGATTGGCCTTCGAGGGGGAGCGGTTGGTGGAGGATTTGAACCGCAGGTTGCCCCAGCCGCCATTGCCGCCCTTGCCCAAGAGCACGCGCTGGCCGACGGTGGTCAGATCGGCGATGATGGTTTCTTCATCCTCGTCGATGATCTCGGTGCCGACGGGGACTTTGAGGATCATATCCTGACCCGTCTTCCCCGTGCACTGGCTGCCCATCCCGTGTTGCCCGTTCTGGGCAAAGAAGTGCTGCTGATAGCGAAAATCGATGAGCGTGTTCAGCCCCTCGACCGCTTCGGCATAGACCGAACCGCCATTGCCGCCATCGCCGCCATCAGGGCCGCCGAATTCGATGAATTTCTCGCGGCGGAACGACACGCAACCGCCGCCCCCGTGACCGGAGCGGATGTAGACTTTTGCGAGATCGAGGAATTTCATTGGAGCCGGCCCTTGGTTGCAAGCGCCGTGGATAAGGCGTGTGGGCGTTTTATTCAAGGGGGGTTGGTAGCAAGCGGAACCGCTTGGCCAATCGGTTGGTCGGGAAAGGGGCGCTGCCCCCTCTTGGCTGCGCCAATTCACCCCCGGGATATTTCTGGCAACCAGAAACGAGGCCCTGCGGTCTCAGCCTGCCGGATGGGCGGCCGCAAACCCTGCGCGGGTCAGAACCATATCGACATGCGGCAGAATCATACCGCGCGGGCGGCAGAACATCTCGCGCACGGGGCCGGATTGCGTGAACCCGAGCGCCGTGAGCACTTGGCAGGAGCGCGCGTTGCCGAGGAAATAGCCGCTTTCCAGATCGGGCGCGGCGGGATTGGCGAAATGCGCGGCGATCACCTCGCGGGCGGCCTCGCCCGCGAAACCATATCCCTGCGCCTGCGGGGTGAGCCAATAGCCCAGATCGGGATCAAGTGCGATCACCCCGAGGAAGCTGCCTGTAAGGAGAGGACAGAGGCGCGTGCCCTCCAAGGGGCGCGCGAGCTCCATCGCCCAGACCCGCCCGCGTTTTGCACGCGCACGAAAATCGCGGAAATCTTGCGGGCTGTGGGGATGCGGCAGGGAACCAAGCCATTGCGCGACCTCTGGTTGGCCGAGCGCGGCACAAGCGGGGGCCTCATCCTGCGCCCTCAAAGGCCGCAGGATCAGCCGCGCCGATAGGATTTCAGCGCGGCCAGTCATGGGCTTAGCCCATTTTCTTAAGGTAGGTCCACGTCGGCACACGGGTATCGCGCGCGACCGAGAAGCTCTCCGCATCGCCGAGATATTCAAAGCCCGAATTGGTCAGCACCCGCGCCGAGCGCGGATTGTCTTGGAACACCTCGGCAAAGAGGGTGCGCGCACCATGCGGATTGGCCTCAACCAAGGCGGCGACCGCTTCCGAGGCGAAACCCGCGTTCCAGAACCCCGCACCGATCCAATAGCCCAGCTCGGATTGCTCCTCCTCAAGGCGTGTCAGGGAGACGACGCCCAAGAGTTCGTCCAACCCCTGCGCAGAGCCGTCGATCGCCCAGACATCCTCGGAGCGCCCCTCCGCCATGGAACGGGCGATAAAGGCCTCTGTTGCACCAGGAGGCAGCGGATGCGGGATAGCGCGCGTGCCAATCGCCACGCGTTTATCGCCGGTATAAAGCGCCATCAGCCCCGCGTCAGATTTGCGCAAGGGGCGCAGAATGAACCGCTCTGCCTCGATGATCGGCTGCGCCGTCATAACGTCTTGATACATGCTGCTCTCCTCCCGAGATGCATGGAAGCCCTATCAGTTGGGCCTTACCGTTGAATTTGGGCAGCCGGATGACAATTTTCAACGCTGCCCCGAAATACTGTTTAAAAATCATCCCTTTGACGGTGCAGACGCCATACAGAACCAAATCGGGGTGAAGATCCACTTAACATTGATCTGCCCGCCTGCCCCGCGCCATCGCCTGAAAAAGCTCCGGCTGCGCCTTCATGCGAAATATGCCTGCTGTTCCCAAACCTTACGGGAAAGCACCGAACAAAGAGAAAGGGGACCGGCTTGCGCCGATCCCCTTGAAGATCTCTTCGATCTCGGTCGGCTTATTCGGCCGCCTCCGCAACTGGGAGAACCGAAATGAAGGTGCGGCCCTTGAGGCCTTTTTTGAAGGTGACGCGGCCTTCGGTCATCGCAAAGATCGTGTGGTCACGGCCCATGCCAACGCCTTCACCCGGCCACCAAGTGGTGCCGCGCTGACGCACGATAATGTTGCCCGGGATAGCCGCTTGGCCACCAAACAGTTTCACGCCGAGGCGGCGACCAGCAGAGTCGCGGCCGTTACGGGATGAACCACCAGCTTTTTTGTGTGCCATGAGGGATTACTCCTTCGCTGCCGCTGCTTTTTTAGCAGCGGGTTTCTTTTTTGCCGGAGCGTCAGCCGCATCGGCTTTCGCAGCAGCGGCTTTCTTCGGAGCGGCGGCTTTTTTCTTCGGCGCTGCTTCGGCTGCTGCCACGGGAGCGCCATGCGCTGCGCGACGTGCAACTGCGGTGCCGATGGCCTCTTTCACGTCCGATTTGTCCGCGCCCGAGGCGAGAACTTCGGTCACGCGCAGAAGGGTGAGCTTCTGACGGTGGCCACGGGTCCGCTGCGAGGAGTGCTTCCGGCGGCGTTTGTGGAAGGTGATGACCTTGTCGGCCTTGATGTTGTCGATGACATCCGCTTGCACCGCAGCGCCTGCCACGAAGGGCGCGCCGAGGGTCAGCGTTTCGCCGCCGAGCATCAGAATGTCGTTGAACTGGACTTTATCGCCAGCTTCTGCGTCAAGCAGTTCCACGCGGAGCACATCGCCCGCCTGAACTTTATATTGCTTGCCGCCTGTCTTGAGGACCGCGAACATGGGTCTATCCTTCGTGTCAACCGCGCCCTGTGGCCTCCGCCCGCCTGCCCCGCTTATGCGGTTCGGCCTTTGGATATTGCTGGGTTTCCCCGCCGTCGAGCTGCGCGTCCCTGAGGGACGTGATCAAAATTAAACCCGGCGGAAAGCATATGCCACCGCCGGATGGGCGACGTATCGTGGATCCTCGCCTGTGAGTCAAGCCCGAATGCCGCCGCGCGCGCCTGTAAACACGAATGAATGCGCAAAGGATCGCGGCCTGGCGCGGACCGTAATCAGCCCGCCGCGCAGGTCTCGAGGGGCTTAAGCCTCTCGCTCAGCGCACCATCGGCCGGAAGCTTACGCGCGCCTTGAGCCCGTCCTTGCCGCCTGTCATTTCCAATGCGCCGCCAAGCTGCGAGGCGGTGGCTTGCATGATCTGCATCCCCAAACCCTGCGACTCGACTGCCTCTTCGGGCATGCCGACGCCATCATCCTCGGCCGTGATCACCGCATTGCCCTCAGCGTCGCGCGTCAGCGTCATCGTCACCGCGCCGCTGCGGCCATTCGGGAACGCATGCTTGAGGGAATTGGCAACAAATTCGTTGAGCAAAGTGCCCACGGCTGCCGCCTGATCAGAGGGCACAGAGATTGACCGCGCTTGGCACCGCAGGGCGACATTCGCAGGGGCCTGAGCCCCGAGATACTTGGCAATATTTTCCATATATTTGCCGAGATCCACCATCGACCCTGCATCGGTTTTATAGAGCTGCTCATGCAGCATCGCGACGGTATGAATCCGCTTTTGTAGCTGGCCGAGCGCTTGACGCGCCTCGTCCGAGCGCGCGAAGCGGGCCTTGATGCCGGCCAAAGCCGAGAGCGATTGCAACGAGTTCTTCACGCGGTGATCAACCTCGTGGCGCAGCGCCTCTGCCGCGGCCAAGGCCCGCCGCATTTCCAGTTGCGCCATCACCTGCCGTGCAAGCACTTGCAGCGTCTCGCGCTGCAAGTCTGTCAACTGGCGCGGCTTATGATCGAGCACGCAAAGCGTCCCCAATGGCAGCCCCTCTGGCGAGACCAACGCAGCCCCCGCATAGAATCGCGCACCATCGGCGGCGGCGACCAGCGGGTTATCCGCCGTGCGCGGATCGGCGAGCGTATCGTTCACTTCGAAATAGCCATCCGACAAGATCGCATGGGCGCAGATCGCCTGCTCCATCGGTGTCTCGGTCCAGTTCACGCCGATGGCCGCTTTCATCCATTGACGGTTTTCGTCAACAAGGCTGATCAACGAGACCGGCGTTTCGCAAAGCTTGGAGGCCAGCGAAACGACGTCATCAAAATCGCGTTCCCGCTCGGTATCGAGCACGCCATAAGACCGAAGAATCTCAAGTCGACGGCTATTCTCGGGATGGTGTTCAGCCTTCAACCCCGTGCTCCATTTACAAATATTGCGTCGCGCGACGCTATGCGTAAGTCCGAACTACCGCAAGCGGTGTTGTAGCGTCCTGCGCACCCAGCCGGAGAATTTGAGGGAAAGCGCCCTCCCTCAAACTATACCGTGTCCGGGGCGCAAAACAGTTGGGGATCGGCGAGTAGAGACAGCTCAAACGGCTGCCCGCTCCTCCAATGCCATCCATTCCTCTTCGGCCTTTGCCAAAGCCTCTTGCCGCTCGACCAAGGCCTCGGTGCCTTTTTTGAACTTGGCAGGCTCCTTGGCAAACAGATCCGGCGCGGAGAGGAACTCCGTCAGCTTGACGATTTCCGCCTCCAGTTTGGCGATCACCTCGGGCAGCGCTTCAAGGCGGTGCTTCTCGGTGAAGGAGAGTGCCTTACCCGTTGGTTTGGCGCTGGCCTTCTCAACCTTTGCCGCCTTCACGGCCGCCGATTGCGCAGCGCCTTGCGCCGCTCTCGCCTCTTCCGCCGCGATCTCGGCCAAGACCAAGCCACGCTGGGTTTGATAATCCGTCCAGCCGCCCGCATAGACGGTGGCGCGACCGTCGCCTTCCATCGCAATCGTGGTCGTCGCCACGCGGTCGATGAAATCGCGATCGTGGCTCACCAACAGCACAGTGCCATCATATTCGCCAAGAATGTCTTGCAACAGGTCCAGCGTCTCCACATCGAGATCGTTGGTCGGTTCGTCGAGGATCAGCAGGTTCGAAGGCTTCGCCATGATCCGCGCCAACAACAGCCGCGCCCGCTCGCCCCCCGAGAGCGAGCCAATCGGTGCCCGCGCCTGAGATTCGTCGAATAGGAAATCTTTGAGATAAGCCACGACATGTTTGGGATTGCCCCGCACCATGACCTGATCATTGCTGCCCGAGACCTTCATATCGGGATCGTTTACCATCCCGTCCCACAGCGTCATCGAGAAATCGAGCGTTGCGCGGGCCTGATCGAAGACCGCGACCTCGAGGTTGGTGCCCAGTTGCACCGTGCCCTCATCAGGCACCAGCTCGCCGGTCAGCATTTTCAGCAGCGTGGTCTTGCCGACACCGTTCGGGCCGACAAAGGCCACGCGATCCCCGCGCAACACCCGCAGATCGAAATTCTTCACAATCGCCTTCTCGCCAAACACCTTGGAGATGCCCTTGACCTCAACGACGCGCTTGCCCGAGGTATTCCCCGATTCCAGCTCCATCGCAGCCGTGCCCTGACGGCGGATCTGCGACGAACGCTCGGCGCGCAGATCCGCCAGCGCGCGGACACGGCCTTGGTTGCGCTTCCTGCGTGCGGAGATCCCCTCCACGGCCCATTTCGCCTCATGCTTGATCTTGCGATCCAGCTTGTGACGCGCGTCATCTTCCTCGGCCCAAACCGTCTCGCGCCACTCTTCGAAGCCCTCGAACCCTTTTTCCTGACGCCGCACCGAGCCGCGATCGATCCAGAGCGTCGCGCGGGTCAATGCGCGCAGGAAGGCGCGGTCGTGCGAGATGATCACAAAGGCGGTGCGGGTCGATTTCAACTCCGCTTCCAGCCAAGCAATCGCTTCAATATCGAGGTGGTTGGTCGGCTCGTCGAGCAGCATCAACTCCGGCGCTTCGGCCAAGAGCTTGGCCAGCGCGGCGCGGCGGCGTTCGCCGCCCGAGGCCGAGGCCACAAGCGTTTCCGGGTTGAACTTCAACCCCTCGGCCACCATCGCCACCTTATACTCCTCGCCGATATCAAGGCCGGAGGCGGCGAAATCGCCCAAGGTCTCGAAGGCAGAAAGATCCGGCTCCTGCTCCATATAGCCCACCTGAATCCCCGGAGGGACAACACAAGTGCCGCTATCGGCCTCGACCAATCCGGCCATGACCTTCATGAGCGTGGACTTGCCCGAGCCATTGCGGCCCACCAAGGCGACGCGGTCGCCCTGCTGAACGGACAAGCCGAGCTTATCAAAAACAGGATTTCCGCCATAGGTGAGGGAAATATCGGAGAGCTGGAGGAGGGGTGCGCGTGCCATAAGCGCGAGCTAAGCGGGCGCGCGCGCAAGGTCAAGGGGAGACTGCGCTTGTGCCCGCCTGCGGAGGCCTCCGGCGGGGATATTTCTACTCTGTGGAACCGCAAACGCCGGCGGTCACTGGCTTGGGCTTCCAGAGAGCTTAAATATCCCCGCCGGAGGCCCCGACCCGACCGCGCGCGGAGCAAATGAAAAGGGCGGCGACCTTGCGGCCCCGGCCCTGCTAAGTTGCCATGATGGCGCAGATCACCAGCGCAGAACCACCGAGCCCCAAGCCAGACCGCCGCCAATTGCTTCGGTCACGATCAGATCGCCTTCTTTGATCTGGCCGCGCTGTTTGCCGACAGAGAGCGCCAGCGGGATCGAGGCCGCCGAGGTATTGCCGTGGTCTTGCACCGTCACCACGACCTTCTCCATCGACAGGCCCATTTTCTCTGCCGTGGCCGAGATGATCCGCAGATTGGCCTGATGCGGGACGATCCAGTCGACGTCAGCGCTGGTCAATCCGGCCTTATCCAGCGCGGTATGGGCGGTTTCTGCGAGTTTGGAGACCGCGTGACGGAACACCGCATTGCCCTGCATCCGCAGCTTGCCGGTCTCGCCATTGGAGGACACGCCGCCATCGACATAAAGGAGATCACGGTGGCGGCCATCGGAGTTCAAATCGGTCGAGAGGATGCCGCGATCTGCCGTGGTGCCTGCGCCCTCTTGGGCTTCCAAGATCACCGCGCCCGCGCCGTCCCCGAACAGCACGCAAGTGCCGCGATCCTCCCAATCCATCAGCCGCGAGAAGGTCTCCGCGCCGATCACCATCACCCGCTTGGCCTGCCCCGAGAGGATCAAGCCATTGGCATTGGTGAGCGCATAGACAAACCCTGCGCAGACCGCTTGAATATCATAGGCAAAGCCGTGGCGCATCTCGAGGCCCGCTTGCACCATTGTGCCGACGGAGGGGAAAGTGAGATCCGGTGTCGAGGTGGCGACAACGATTGTGTCGATCTCATCCGCCGTCATTCCGGCATCAAGGAGGGCCGCTTTGGCCGCCGCAATCGCCAGCATCGAGGTGGTTTCCCCCTCGGCGGCCATATGGCGGCGCTCGATCCCTGTGCGGGCGCGGATCCATTCATCGGTTGTCTCGAGGGTTTTCTCGAACTCGACGTTCTCGACAACGCGTTCGGGCAGGTAATGCCCGACTCCACGAACAACGGCGCGTATGGTCATTTTTGGTCTCCAGCCCCTTCGGACCCCATCAGCTCGGTGTCCGAACGATCAGAGGCCTGTGCCTCAGCAGTCTCGGCATCAAGGCTGTCATCCTGCGCGCTCATACCGCTGCTTGCAACCCGTGCTGCGAGACGATCTTGGAAGCCAGAGCGCGCGAGCGCGGCGGCAAGGCCAATCGCAGCGGCAACACCGGTTTCATCCGCGCCGCCATGCGATTTCACAACCGTGCCGTTCAGACCGAGGAAAACCCCGCCATTCACGCGGCGCGGATCAATGCGTGCGGCCAGCTTTTTCAGGGCCCCGCGCGCAATCAAGGCACCGATCTTGGACAAGAGCGTGCTCATCAAATTCTGGCGCAGCAGCTCGAAGGCGAGCTTGGCCGTGCCCTCGCCCGTCTTCAGCGCGATATTGCCCGTGAACCCGTCCGTCACAATCACGTCAACGCGCGCTGAGGGCAGATCGCCGCCCTCCACGAAGCCGACATAATCGAACTGGGCCTCATCGGCGGCGGCGGCGATCAGATCATTGGCGATCTTCAGCTCGGCGCGGCCTTTATGTTCTTCAGTCCCGACATTGAGCAGCCCGACGCGCGGACGTTCCAACCCCAGACCATTGCGCGCATAGGACATGCCCATCAGCGCATATTGCAGCAGATCGCGCGCTTCGGCTTTGATATCCGCGCCCACATCCAGCATCACATTGAAGCCTTGCGGGTTGTGCGAGGGCCACAGGCAGGCAATCGCCGGACGGTTGACGCCTGGCAGCTTGCGCAGCCGGATCATCGAGATCGCCATCAGCGCGCCGGTATTGCCGCAAGAGACCGCCACCGCCGCCTCTTTGCTGCGCACCGCCTCGATGGTGGACCACATCGACGTGCTTTTGCCCGAGCGCAGCACGGCGGAGGGCTTATCCTCCATCGTCACCACATCGGCCGCGTGGCGGATCTCGCAAACGCCGGAAATCCCGCGCGCTGTGACCAGCGGCAGGATCTGGGCTTCGTCCCCGTGGACGATGAAGCGAAGCGACGCATCACGGGCGGCGGATTGCGCAATCCCCGCGACAACCGCAGCAGGGCCGCGATCGCCACCCATAGCGTCGATCGAAAGAACGATTTCGCCCACCAACGGGGCCTGAGCTTGAAGAGCTTTTTCTTGCACAGACGGCATGGCGGGCGCGCAGGCTTACGCCGCGTCGTCGTCCAGATCGACTTCAGCAGCTTTCGCTACCACTTCACGGTCATCGTAGTGACCGCAAGCGCCACAAACGTGGTGCGGGCGCTTCAGCTCGCCGCAGCTCGGGCATTCAGCCGGATTCGCAGCAACGAGCGAGTCATGTGAACGGCGCATGTTGCGGCGCGAACGCGTTACTTTATTCTGGGGGACAGCCATGTCACAACCTCGGGTTCGGGGGCGCTTCTTGCCCGTAATTTCCTAGAGTTGCAGCACTGGCGCCAAAGGCAAAACCGAGTGTGAACCCAAACTTTGATGAGGCCGGGAACATACTGGGATTTAGCACAGGCGCAAGCCCTTTGTTTTGCTATTTCCCACGCTCCGGCGCGAACCGCTCACCGCTTGCACGGTATCGGTATGAGGGGCGGGATAGACGCCCCTCTTCGCAAAATCAACCCCTTGAATTTATTCCTTCTTCCCCTGCCCCTTCAAAAGGTCCGCAAGCCCCGCAAAAGGCTTGATAACTTCATCTTCCAAAGGCGCTGCGCCCTCGGGGATCGCCTCAACCGCGCCCAGCTCCGCCCCGGGTGCGCGCGGATAGAGAGGAATCGCCAGCTCCAAAGCCTCCAGCGCGACATGGCCCAGATCGATCACCGACTCCAAACGTTCGACGGTATCATCCTCGGGCATTTCCTCTTCATCCCCCGTCGGCTCAGGCAGATCCTGAAGGTAACGGCGGCGGACCTCTTCGCGGATATCCGTCACGACGGGCTCTGCGGTGATCACGCAGGCTTGTTTGACCCGCGCCGTCAGCTTGCCCGTCAACTCCCACTCGGATCGACCGCGCGCGATGATCTCGCCCTCGAAGTTCAGCATTCTGAGTTCCTCAACCTCGGCCCATGCCGCGATCTGCGCCCGCACCGCCTGATCAAGCGAGAGTTTAAAGCGGTTCGGCTTGCGGGTCGCCAGCTCGGAGACGCGCTTGGGCTCGGAATACGGCGGCGGCAGGTCGATGAAATCAGTCATGGGGCAGTTCCTTTATAGAGCGCGGGCGACAGGCCTCAGGCAAAATGCCGCGAAACCGAAGGCTAAGAGGCTTCGCAGGGCAGCATCAAGGCGAATGCGACCTTGAGGGCCGCGCCTGTCTGTTGTAATCGGGATAAAAGGCTCACGGGCACAACACAAGTGCCCGACGTTAAGAGCACATCGTAGACGTTTAGAGCGTATCGGTTAAAACGTGTCGGTGGACGTGTCGGTGGAAGTAACGTGAGCATAACGGACGAGAGGGGGCATCAGGTGAGGATTGGATCGCTTTTGCGGCGGATGGCGCTTGGCCTCGTTGGGGGTGCGCTGTTGCTCACCGCCGCTTGTAGCCCTGTCTATACCAACCACGGGTATGTGCCCGATGATACCGAGCTTGCCGCGATTGAGGTTGGCAAAACGACTCGTGAAGAGGTGGCGGCGCAAATCGGCCGCCCATCCTCGCAAGGGGTTCTCGCTGGCGCGGATTGGTATTTCGTCGGCTCGCGCTGGGAGCGCAACGGGATGCGCGCCCCCGTCGAGATCGACCGCCAAGTGCTGGCGATCAGTTTCGACAGCGCCGACCGCGTCGCCAATATCGAGCGCTTCGGCCTGCAAGATGGCGAAGTGATCGTGATGTCGCGCCGTGTCACCGATAGCGGCATTAAAGGCGTGAGCTTGATCGGCCAGCTTCTTGGCTCGCTGGGCCGCGTGACCACAAGCCAGTTCGAGTAAGCCAGCCCCGCAGGTGCACTTGCAACAAAATCACTAAAAAGAGGCCGCATTGGCCTCTTTTTTTATGCGCGCGCGCTGCTTTGGCCGATACTGCGTTTTACAAAGCCTACTTCTCACTGTCGCGCCCGTGTCATAGCGTGAGCGGACACTCTGGCAAGCAACAGCGCGCGGATGATCGCGCGGGTGATTCTGCGAGGCCGGATCGCCGCCAACGACACGCGCAGACGTCTAAGACCGAGGAGCCAGTGATGGACCAGAGCCCGATCAACCGCGCCACCGCATTCTCTGTGCCCGCGGCTTCCGGTGCCGCACACGCCGCGCCACTCAAACGGGGGCGCTATCTCGCCCGCCCCGCCAGCAGCGCCGAGGATATCGCCCGCGCGCAGCAGCTCCGCTATCTCGCCTTTGTCGGCAAACGCTCGGAGACCGCCCCGCAGAATGGCGTCGATGCGGATCACTTCGATGACATGTGCCGCCACATCCTTGTTGAGGAAGCCGAGACCGGCCAACTGGTCTGCTGCTTCCGCGCGATGATTTTTGAGAGCGGCGCCGAGATTGGCACCAGCTATTCCGCGCAATTCTACGAGCTTTCCAAACTGCGCGCATTTGACGGGCGGATGTTGGAGATGGGCCGCTTTTGCATCCATCCAGCTTGGCGCGATGCCGATATATTGCGCGTGGCTTGGGGCGCGATGACACGGATGGTCGATGACGAAAAGATCGAGATGCTGTTCGGCTGCACCTCGTTTACCGGCACCGAGTGGGAAGGCTACCGCGATGCGTTGGCCACCCTCTCCGCCCGCCATCTCGCGCCGCGCCGCTGGTTGCCCAAGATCAAAGCGCCCAAAGTGCTGCGCTATGCGCGGATGCTGGCGGGCCATACGCCCGATCGCAAACGCGCCGCACTCTCGATGCCGCCGCTGCTCAAAACCTATCTGATGATGGGCGGATGGGTGTCCGATCACGCAGTGCTCGATTTCGATCTCGACACGCTGCATGTCTTCACCGGCCTTGAGATCCGCGCGATTCCCGAGGGCCGCGCCCGCGCCTTGCGGATGGTCGCGGGTTGATCTGCAGGCCGAACTTTGCGGCGCTACGGTAACTTCACAACGCAAGTCATTGATATTGACTTGGAAGCGCGTTCCCGCCATCCTGCCCCCACATCATATCCGGGGGGATAGCATGAGTGATAAAACATTGACGCGTATGGATCTGTCGGAAGCTGTCTTCCGTGAGGTTGGCCTATCGCGTAACGAATCCGCGCAACTCGTGGAAAGCGTGCTCCAACATATGTCGGATGCGCTGGTGCGTGGCGAGACAGTCAAGATCTCGTCCTTCGGCACCTTCTCCGTGCGCGAGAAAGCCTCACGCATGGGCCGCAACCCGAAGACCGGCGAAGAAGTGCCGATCTCACCGCGCCGTGTGCTCTCGTTCCGGCCTTCGCATCTCATGAAAGAGCGCGTCGCCTCCGGCAACGCTTAAAGCTTATGACCAAATCTGCCGATGCCTTCCGCACCATCTCCGAGGTCGCGGAGCTTCTCGACACGCCCGCACATGTGCTGCGGTTCTGGGAGAGTCGCTTCCCACAAGTCAAACCCGTGAAGCGCGCGGGCGGGCGGCGGTATTACCGCCCCGCCGATGTCGCTTTGCTGGGCGGGATCAAGGCCTTGCTGCATGAGGATGGGCTGACGATCCGCGGCGTGCAAAAGCTGCTCAAGGATCTCGGGCCGCGCCATGTCGCCGCAATGGCCGATAGCGACGAGCGCACGACTTCCGCAGCACGACAGGCGACCACCGATCCCGAGACGGGTCTGGCGATTGAGAGTGACGAGGCGATGGCGGCAGAGCTTGAGGACATCTCGCCCTCCGCCCTGCCCCCCGCCCGCATCGCGCCGACAACGGTTGAGGCGCTGAACGCCGATACGCCCGTCGCCCAAGCGCCGGACACGGAGCTGCCGAGCGCAACGGTGACCCCGCTCGCCCCTGCCGCACGCAAGGAGGCGGTTGAGGCCGCCGCCCCCGCCGATATGCCGCAAGCATTGGCCCCAGACGCGAGGCAAGTGATCGAGCGGTCCACGCCCGATATGCCCGCGCCCGATCTCCCGGACGCGGCGATATCGAACGTGGTGCAGCAGCCCCATATGACGCCGAACGTCTGGTCCGAGGTCGAGGCGGCAGAATTTTCTGCGCCAAGCGAGGCGCAAGATCGGCCTCTCTCCGATCCCCCCGCCAATCCCCCCGCCGCAGATGCGCCCAGCGAGCCTCGCTACGCCGATCCGGTTCAGGAATATGACGAAGCGCCGATGATCATCGACGCGCAGGATGAGCCGATTGTGGCCGAGGTGATCAGCTTCCCGCCCAACGCCATCGAACAAGCCGCCCAAGACCGCGCCCGCGCGGCGCAGATGGATTTGTTCGGAACACCCGTCCCAACAGATGCGCCCCAAGACGACGATGATGGCGACTTCATCGACACACGGGATGACGGCGCGCAGGACGATATTGATGCTGCCGCGCACAGCACGGTAAGTGAGTCGCCCGCCCCTCCGCCACAACTGGCCAGCGCGGTAGCGGCGCATGGGGAGGCCACTGTCGGCGATACAACGGCTGCAGTGCTGCCAGAGAGCGCCCCCGACGCGCCTCATGCCGAATCAGCCGCAGGGGACACTCTCGCGCCAATCGCACAGATGCCCAATATTGGCAGTGTCGCGAAGGCGCTCCGCCATGTGCCGCCGTCGTCTTGCACCGACTCAGGGCGCGCTTTGGCCCGCGAACTGCTCGCGCGTGCGACCGCATTGCGCGAGAATCTGCAAACCCGCCCCGCAACTCAAGCCGCGCAGGGCCCTGCCCCCCACGGCGCATAACCCACGTGCAAAGGCTCTAAGGCGGCAGTGATGACAAACCATTCAAAAGATGCGTTTTGCCGCTTGCACCCTGCCCCCGCTTGCCTCTATATGCCCCTCGTCGGGCCGTGGCGCAGCCTGGTTAGCGCGTCCGTCTGGGGGACGGAAGGTCGCGAGTTCGAATCTCGCCGGCCCGACCAACCGACAAACGCCCATCCTGCTTGCAGGGTGGGCGTTGGTATTTCTGGCGCAGCATCCCCGTTCCGCTGCCCCTCATCCACAGGAGCAGCACCGCGATGACCACCGGCGTCCTTTCCGATACCGAGATTTCCGCCCTGCTGGCGCGCGGCGAGATTACCGTGACGCAGCCCGTGGCCGAAGGGCAGATCCAGCCCGCCAGCCTTGATCTGCGGCTCGGACAAGTCGCCTACCGCGTGCGCGCCTCGTTCCTCGCCGGCAAAGGGCGGCGGGTGGAAAGCCGCCTTGAAGAATTCGAGATGCACCGGATGGATCTCAGCAAGGGGGCCGTCCTGGAAAAAGGCGCGGTCTATCTCGTGCCGCTGATGGAAGGGCTGTCGCTGCCTGCGGGAATCACTGCCGTCGCCAATGCGAAAAGCTCGACGGGCCGCCTCGATCTGCTGACCCGCGTGATCACCAATGAGGGCACCGAATTCGACCGGATCGGCGAGGGTTACGCAGGCCCGCTCTATGCCGAGATCTGCCCGCGCAGCTTCTCGGTGCTGGTCCGCCCCGGCATGCGCCTCAACCAGATTCGCTTCCGTAAAGGCCAAGCGGTGCTGACGGATGCCGAGCTCAAAGCCCTCCACGCCGCGGAGCCGCTGGTCTCCGGCGAGGCGGTGATCGACCACGGGCTGGGCTTCTCCGTCGATCTGCTCCCCGAGGCGGGCGATCTCGTCGGATACCGCGCCAAACCCCATACCGGCGTGATCGATCTCGACCGGATCGGCCATTACCCGGCCTCCGAATTCTGGGAAGAAATCCGCACCCGCGACGGCAGAATCATCCTCGATCCGGGCGCGTTCTACATCCTCGTGTCGCGCGAATCCGTCACCATCCCGCCCGATTGCGCCGCCGAAATGGCCCCCTTCCTCGCGATGGTCGGCGAGTTCCGCGTGCATTACGCGGGCTTCTTCGATCCCGGATTCGGGCATGGGGCGGCGGGTGGCATCGGCTCGCGCGGGGTGCTGGAAGTGCGCTGCCACGAGGCCCCCTTCGTGCTGGAACACGGGCAAGTTGTCGGGCGGCTGGTCTATGAACGCATGGCGACACGCCCGCACACGCTCTACGGCGCTGGGATTGCCTCGAATTACCAAGGCCAAGGGCTGAAACTCTCGAAACATTTCAAAGCGGGGTAAGAAAGAGGGGCTCTGCCCCGCCTGCTGCGCAGTCTCCCCGGGATATTTAAGGCAACCAGAATTGCAGCTCTGGTTGCCTTAAATATCCTGCGGGGGAGCTGCTTGGCTTTGCCAAGCGGCGTGGGGGCGCAAAGCCCCCGTTTTACCGATTAGAACCGGCGCGCGATATTCGCCGCTTTGCGGGCGCGCTTGGCGGCTTCCTTTGCATCCTGCGCCATGCGCTGTTCCTGCGGCGTCATCGGGCGATCCGCTGCGGCACCCGCGCTGCGATTGCCGCGCTTCGACATCGCGCCCATGCCTTTGTTGATGCCGAAATTGAGCAGTTTGCGCATGACGATATTGATCGCCATATTGATCAGCCTGTTCAAATTCATCTCAATCCTCCTCAAAGAGATCGGTCTGGCCGATGTCTTCCGGCGTTTCATCCTCTTCACCTGGCATCGGGCGGCTATCGAGCAGCCCCGCTTGGCGCAGTTCTTTCAGCCCCGGAAGATCGCGGGCGCTTTCCAGCCCGAAATGATCAAGGAAATGCGGCGTCACGACGAAGGTCGTGGGGCGTCCCGGTGTCATCCGGCGGCGACCGAAACGGATCCAGCCCATTTCCAAGAGCTGGTCAATCGTCCCGCGCGAAACCGCCACGCCGCGAATTTCCTCGATCTCGGCGCGGGTAACCGGCTGATGGTAGGCGATGATCGCCAAAGTCTCAATCGCCGCCCGCGACAGCTTACGCTCTTCCTGCACTTCCTTATGCATCAAAAACCCGAGATCAGGCGCGGTGCGCAGCGCCCAAGCATCCCCGATCCGCACAAGGGTTACGCCGCGCCCCTCATAGCGCCGCCGAAGGTAAGCAATTGCCTCCGCCGGATCGCAGCCATGCGGCATGCGCTCTGCCAGCTCTGCCAGTTTCACAGGCTCGGATGAGGCAAACAGAATCGCTTCGACCATCCGCTCTTGTTCGGCAATTGGCGGGGCCTCGAACAGGGTTTTCTCGCGCGGCTTGGCGCTCCGGTCGCTGCCGGTTTGCGGGATCTCGTCGGTCAAATCACTCATCTTCTGTCCTTCTCGGCAGCTGTGCCAAGGGGCTGTCATAGGTGCTCGGGCGGCCCTCGGAGCGCTGGCGGATCGAGATCGGCGCGAAGGTCTCGCGTTGGCGCAGTTCCAGCTGGCCCTGTTTCACCATCTCGAGCGAGGCGGCAAAGGTCGCGGCGGTGGCGGAGCGGCGGCGCACCGGATCCCCGCCCCAGCCATCGGGCAGGAAGCTCACCAGATCGGACCAATCGCCGACATAGCCAATCATCCCGCGCAGCCGCTCCAGCGCCTCTTCCATGGTGAAAACATCTTTGCGGTCAAACGCATAGGGGCGGAATTCATCGCGGGTGCGGATCCGCGCATAGGCCTGCATCAGGTCCAGCAAGCTCGCCGCATAGGTCACCTTCTTGACCTTGGCGACCTCCTCGCTCTCACCGCGCGCGAAGAAATCGCGGCCCAGACGATCGCGCCCCATCAGCCGCGCCGCGGAATCGCGCATCGCTTGCAACCGTTCCAACTGGAACGCCAGATGTGCTGCCATATCCTCGGCGGAGACATCCTCACCGGGTTCGGGCGGCAGCAACAGGCGGGATTTGAGGAAGGCAAGCCATGCTGCCATCACCAGATAATCGGCGGCCAGCTCAAGCCGCAGCGCCTCGGCGCGCTCGACAAAGGCGAGATATTGCTCGGCCAGGTTCAACACCGAGATCCGCCGCAGATCGACCTTTTGCGTGCGCGAGAGCGTCAAAAGAAGGTCGAGCGGGCCCTCGAACCCGTCGACATCCACGATCAGCGCTTCGGATTTCAGCCGATCCTCGACTGTTCCCGCCCCCGCCGTCTCGAAGAGGCTCTGCTCAGCCATGCAACCCCTGCCCTAGCACCGATCTAAACTCGGCATCCAAGGCGTCTATGTCAATGGCTGCGGGGGTGCAGCGCGCAGTCAGCGCCGCCTCGGCACGCGTCAGCGCCGCGCCGGTGAGCGCGCCGGATGCTTCGACGGCGGCCTCCGCCTCGGCCCGCATCCCGTTGCAATGCAACACAACATCGCAGCCCGCTTTGATCGCAAGGGAGGAGCGCTCAGCAATGCTGCCCGCCAGCGCCTGCATCGCGATATCATCCGTCATCAACAGCCCGTTAAAGCCGATCTCCTTGCGGATCAGGTCAATCATCGCAGCGCTTTGGGTGGCGGGGGCCTCGTCAAACTCGGTAAAGCGGATATGGGCCGTCATCCCCATCGGTGCATCGCTTAACGCCTTGAACACGGCGAAATCCTGCGCGCGCAGATCATCGGCGCTGGCGGTGACGGTGGGCAAATCATGGTGGCTGTCATTGGTCGCGCGGCCATGGCCAGGCATATGTTTGACAATCGGCAGCACGCCCCCCGCCAAGAACCCGTCCATCGTGGCGCGGGCCTGAGGGGTGACAGTTGCGACATCCTCGCCCCAACAGCGATTGCGCAGGAACGGATGGGTTAGCGCGCCTGCGATATCGCAGGTCGGCGCGCAATTGGCATCCACGCCGCAAGCACGCAGCTCCGCCGCCATGATCCGTGCGCGCAGCCATGCCGCGCGGATGGGATCACTGGCCAGCGCCGCTTGTTCCAACGGTGGCAACCATTCACGCCAATGCGGCGCGCGCATCCGCTGCACCCGCCCGCCTTCTTGGTCGATCAGCACCGGAACATCCGCGCCCACGCAGGCGCGCAGATCAGCCGTCAGCGCCGTGAGCTGGACCGGATCGGTGATATTGCGGGCGAAGAGAATAAAGCCGTAGGGGTTGGCCGCGCAGAAAAACGCCGCCTCGTCACGCCCCAGAACGGGGCCTTCCAGCCCCAGAATGACCGCCGATTGCCCCGCCATCAGCGCACCTGCGCGGGAATGCAATTGGTGCGTTCCGCCACAAGCGCCGCACAGAACCTGCGCGAGTCAGCGACATCGGTGAAGCCTTCGACACGCAGACGGTAGAAGGTGCGCCCCCCCGAGACCGCCTCTTGGATCACGCGGCGTTTGCCCTCCATCAGCGCGCCGAAACGCTCCGTCACGCGGTCCCATTCGGCGCGGGCCTGATCCGCGCTGTCATGCGCGCCGATCTGCACAAGGCGGGTGCCAGAAGCGAGGGAGTCGGGGGCGATTTCAATCGCTTCCGGTGTCGCAGGGTTGAGGGTGCTCGCCACATTCAGCGCTGCCGTTTCTGCGACCAAATCGCCGCCCGGACGTGGGATCGGGCGCGGGGACACTTTCAACCCCGGCACAGAGGTCGGCAAGGTCGGTTGCGCATCGGCAATTTGTGGATCGACCGCGGTGCCCGCAACGCTGGCAGCAATCGCCTCCGCCACGGAATCGACGAGATTGTCGCCCCCCGTTTTATCCTCGGCAGTGGCGCCGTTCACAACCGGATCTTCCGCGTCAGGCGGGGTCAGGTCTTCGCCCAGTTCCAGCGGCGCAGGCGGCACGAGGCCCGTCGCCAGCTTCGCCCCGCCGCGCAAATCGGCAACGGGGAGCGAGGCATCAAAGAGCCGCTCGCCGCCCATCATAGGCTGATCGCCCTCCCCTTGCCGAGGGGCTGCGCGCACGGGCAAGGGTTTGAGCTGCGCCATCGGCGCGTCTTCTTCCGCCAGTTCCAGCGGGCGTGGTGCGAGGGTCACGCGATCGGGCCCTGGGGCGGCGGAGCCGATGGCGGCGACAGAATTCACCGAAAGCCCCGTGTGCCGCGCCAATTCGCCGCCCGGATCGAGCGGGGCCTCGCGCGATGGGCCTGCGGGGGCCGCGATCACTTGCAGCCCGTCTTTTTCCCGCTGTGCGAGCTGGTAGCCCCAAACGCCCAAACCGATGAACATCGCTACCGACGCCAGCGCAGCCGTGCGCTGCATCATCCAGCGCATACCGCCTGCTGGGATATAGGCCCCAAGCGCTGCGCGAACCCCCTGCGGTGCTTCGGGCAGGCGGGCGGGCTGTCGTTTCTGCGCGCTCCGCTGTGCGGCGCTCACCCCTGTCAAAAGACGCGGATCCAAAGCATGGGGCGCGTTATACTCATCGCCGTAAGCCTCATGCGCCGGATAGGGCGCCCCGTCGTCATACGTGTCGCGGCCATAATCCGCGCCGTAGGGATGGGCGGCGGCAGCGGTCAGACGCGCGTCGGCGTCGAAACGGGCCTGTTGCTCCTCGGCGGCACGGCGTGCGGCTTCGGCGGCGGCGATCTCGGCGGCAATTTTCGCGGCGCGGGCCTCTGCAGCGCGCTGCAAATCGATGAAATGCCGCACGGCGGGGTTTTCGTCGCGCACAGCCTCCATCAGCGATTGATGCACGGCGGGATGTTGGGTGGGCGCATATTGCATCCTCCCCTGCCCGCCCCGACGCGCCGTTTGGCCGCCGAAATCATCATCCGCATCCGCAGATTGAGCGCCGTAGCCGAGGCCCCCGCGCTGGTGGCCGACATAGCCCATATCGAACGCGCCATCTTGAGTGCGCGCGCGCGGCTGACGATCCGAAGGATCATCAAAAGATTGGCCCTGATAAGATTGGCCAGCCTCTGAATATGCATCAGCACCCTCATGCGACTGAGGGTGCTGTGTCTCATCATGTGAGCCGCCGCTGCGGTTTGCACCGTTGCGGTAGAGAATATGGGCCATGCTCGCCTCTTGCCGGTTTTCCGGACCTTATTTGCCGATCGCTCGGCAGCCTGTCGTCCCGGCTAGAATGCTTTAGCGCATCTCTTCAGCCGGTTTGACGCCAAGGATAGCAAGACCTGCGGAAATAACAACGGTCGCTGCACGCACAAGGCCGATTTTCGCCTGCGATGTGGCGGCATCGTCTTGCAAGAAGCGCAGCGAGACATCGTCATTGCCGCGATTCCACAGCGAATGCAGATCGGAGGCGATCTCGTAGAGGAAGAAGGCGATCCGGTGCGGCTCATTGGCGCGCGCGGCGATCTCGACCAGACGCGGCCATTCGGCAATCTGCCGCGCCAGTTTCAGCTCTGCCTCGTGCAGGTTGCCCTCGAGATTGGCCGCAGAGAGCGCCGCATCCGAGACATCGATCCCAGCTTCTTCCGCCTTCCGCAAAACCGAGCAGACCCGCGCATGGGCGTATTGCACGTAGAAGACGGGGTTGTCTTTCGACTGCTCCAGCACTTTGGCGAAATCGAAATCGAGCGGCGCATCGTTCTTGCGGGTCAGCATATGGAAGCGGGTGACATCCGCGCCCGCTTGCTCCACCACGTCGCGCAGGGTCACAAACGTCCCCGCCCGCTTGGACATCTTGAACGGCTCGCCGTTTTTGAACAGTTTTACGAGCTGGATCAGCTTGATATCAAGCGGCACACGCTTGTTGGAGAGCGCCGAGACTGCCGCCTTCATCCGCTTGACATAGCCGCCGTGATCCGCGCCGAATACGTCGATCAACTGATCGAAGCCACGCTCGATCTTATCATAGTGATAGGCGATATCGGGGGCGAAATAGGTCCAGGCCCCGTCGGATTTCTGCACCGGACGATCAACATCATCGCCGAACTCGGTCGAGCGGAACAGCGTCTGCTCGCGCTCCTCCCAATCCTCGGGCAGCTTGCCTTTGGGGGCTTCCAGCACGCCCTCATAGATCAGGCCCTGATCCTTGAGGGTTTGCAGCGCCGCCTCGATCTTGCCCGTGCCGTAGAGCGCTTTCTCCGAGGAGAACACATCCATCGTAACATTCAGCGAGGCGAGATCGCCGCGGATCATCTCCATCATCGCGTCGATGGCAAACAGCCGCACATCCGCGATCCAGACCTCTTCGGGCTGATCGAGCAGGCTGTCGCCGTATTTTTCCTTCAGCGCTTCCCCGACCGGGATCAGGTAATCGCCGGGATAGAGGCCCTCGCGCAGCTCCGGCTCTTGGCCCAGAGCCTCGCGGTAGCGCTCGAACGCGGAGCGCGCGAGCACATCGACCTGCGCCCCGCCGTCGTTGATGTAATATTCGCGGGTGACGTCATAGCCTGCGAAATCGAGAAGGGCTGCGAGCGCATCCCCAAACACCGCGCCCCGCGTATGTCCGACATGCATCGGGCCAGTGGGGTTGGCGGAGACGAATTCGACATTGACCTTGATGCCTTTGCCAAGAGAGGCGCGGCCAAAATCAGCGCCCTGCGCGAGTGCCGCGCGCTGCACATTCGCCCAGATCGCGGGATCAAGGCGCATATTGAGGAAGCCCGGCCCTGCAACTTCCGCCGAAGTCACGCGCGGATCCAGCGCCAGCTTCCCAGCCAGCGCCTCCGCAATATCGCGGGGCTTGAGGCCAGCGGGCTTGGCCAGCACCATCGCAGCATTGGTCGCCATATCGCCATGCGAAGGATCGCGCGGCGGCTCGACCGTGACATTCGAGAGATCAAGGCCCGCGGGCAGAACGCCCGTTTCAGCCAGTGAGGTCAGAGCATCGACGACAAGCGCGCGGATATCGGCAAACAGGTTCATAATCAGCCTTTCGTGTTGCCCTTTCCCTGCCAGAGCGGGCGCGCGGCGTCAAGGAGCGCGCGCGGGGGATCGGCCGCGCTGTGCGGTGTTTTGCGGCGGCGGGTCTGGCGGCGGCGGGTCTGGCGACGGCGGGGCCACATCAAGGCGGGGGGCGCTGCCCCCCATGCGGTTTTTGCAAAACCGCCTCCCCCCGGGATATTTTTAGCAACAGAAACTAGTGGCCGTAGGGGCCGCGCTGAGCGCAGCGCGCAGGTTCCGCGACAGGAGGTTTCGTGACCGGACGGATCAGGGCTTGGTGAGGCCCTGCTTTTGCGCCTCAGTCTCGCCTTTGGGCACGAGAGAGAGGATCCGGTCGCCCGCTGCGGCCTTCATCTCGGCCGCCTCGCGCACCACCCGCAACGCGCCTGCCTGCGTGATCCGCATCAGGGGCAGCGCATCGGGCCGTGCGGCGCGCCATGCCTCCAGCGGGTAATCCTCCGTCAGCGTGCTGATCCGCAGCCTCCAACCCTCCGCGATCATCTGATCCAGCGCCTCGATGCTGCGCCCACCCGCAAAAATCCGCCCGCCAAGCTGCGACGGCAGGGAGTGGCGCGGGCGGTCTTCCTTCTCGCGCACCACCTGCCACACCGCCTCGCGGCCCATTTCCGGCGCGAGATCGGTGCAGACCAGCGTGTTATAGGCATCGTTATCCGTCGCGGCGAGCAAGGTGCCAAAGCTGATCCGCTCGATCTTATCCTCGGCGGCTTCCGAGAGGATATCGCCGTACCATGTGGCAATCCCGCTGGTGCGCGCGCGGATCAGATGCGCGTGGTTCGGGTCGGTGATCAGCGTCGCCACCTCGGCCTTCTCCAGCGCGCCCGCCAGCGCCGTGGTAAACCGCGATCCCCCGACGATCAGCAAGCCCGGAGAGCGCCCGGCCAGCCCCAACATCCGCGCGAAGGGTGCCAGCGTGAACCCGTGCAGCACCACGGTGGCCAACACCAGAACAAAGGCCAGCGGCCCCAAAAGCGCGCCATCCTCAACGCCTAAATCCAACAGTTGCTCACCAAACAGGCCCGCGACCGCGATCAGCACCACCCCGCGCGGCCCCGTGAAAGCGACCAAGGCCCGCTCGTTAAAGGGGAGCTTTGTGCCGATCAGCGATGCGAGAACGGTGATCGGGCGCGCGATGAACACCACCCCCGCCACAAACAGTGCCGCGCGCCAATCGAGCCGTGCGATCTGGCCGAAATCCATCGAGGCGGCCAACAGGATAAACACGCCTGAGACCAGAAGGATCGTCGCGTGCTCCTTGAACCGCCGCAGCTCTGTCATCGAGGGCAGATCCGCATTGGCAATCACCACCCCCATCACCGTCACCGCCAACAGGCCACTTTCGTGCAACAGGCTGTCGGTGGCGGCGAACACGCCCAGAATGCTGACGAACAGCACGGGCACTTTCATATATTCCGGCACCCAGCCGCGCCGGAAGCTGCGCGCGAGCAGTGCTGCGACCGCCCAGCCCATCAAGGCCGCGACACAGATCCCGAGGATCAGCGTCCCCGCCGCCTCGCCCGCAGGCACGCCCGCCATGCTCACCACGACGACCTCATAGGCCAGCACCGCCGCCAGCGCGCCAATCGGATCGTTCACGATGGCTTCCCATTGTAGCAATTGCGCGGGGCGTTTGGACAGCCGCGCCGAGCGCAGCAAGGGCGCGATCACCGTCGGCCCCGTGACGATCATGATCCCGCCGAAGACCGCCGCTGCAGGCCATGACAGCCCCGCGCCATAGGCGAGCGTCAAGGTCGAGAGCAACCAACCCAGCGGCGCGCCAATCAGCACAAGACGGCGCACCCCGCGCTTGGCATCGCCCAGACGGTGCAGATCAAGGCTCATCCCGCCTTCAAAGAGGATAATCGCAACGGCCAGTGAAATCAGGGGCTTATAAATCGGGCCGAGATCGCGCGCAGGATCGAACAGCCCCGTCATCGGCCCGACAACCAGCCCTGCCGCGAGCATCAGCACAATCGCAGGCATTCTGAGCCGCCACGCGACCCATTGCGCCCCGACGCCCAAGCCGCCCACCAGCGCCATCGCCACAATCGGCCCCAAACCACCCGCCATTCCCGCCGCTGCACTCATCCCGAACTCCTATCACAGACTTACCACAGCTAGCCCGCATGCCGCGTTTGACATAGGTTTCCGCAGGGGCACAGCCACAAAATCGCGCTGTTTTGCCCCAAAGGACGCGCCAAGATTGACCTTTGCGCATATTTGCATTAGGGGAAGAGCAGCCGCAACCCGGCGGCTTTGCCCGGGACGCCCGAAGCATTGCGTCCCCCCATTTCGCGCAGTCCGAGACCGGACCTTTCCGCGCAACCAAGGACGCATATGATCAAGTTTTCCGACCTTAACCTTAATCCCAAGGTTCTCTCGGCCATCGCCGAGGCGGGCTATGAAACCCCGACCCCGATTCAAGCTGGCGCGATCCCGCCCGCACTTGAAGGAAAAGACGTTCTGGGAATCGCCCAGACCGGCACCGGCAAGACCGCTTCCTTCACCCTGCCGATGATCACCCTTCTCGCCCGTGGCCGCGCCCGCGCACGGATGCCGCGCTCGCTGGTGCTGTGCCCCACGCGCGAACTCGCAGCTCAAGTGGCCGAGAATTTCGACATTTACGCGAAGAATACCAAGCTGACCAAAGCGCTGCTGATCGGCGGCGTATCGTTTGGCGAGCAAGACAAGCTGATCGACCGCGGTGTTGACGTGCTGATTGCGACGCCGGGCCGTCTGCTCGATCATTTCGAGCGTGGCAAATTGCTGCTCACGGGTGTGCAGATTATGGTCGTCGATGAGGCCGACCGGATGCTCGACATGGGCTTCATCCCCGATATCGAGCGCATCTTCCAGATGACGCCCTTCACCCGCCAGACGCTGTTCTTCTCGGCCACGATGGCGCCGGAAATCGAGCGGATCACAAATACGTTCCTCCACGCGCCTGCGCGGATTGAAGTGGCGCGCCAAGCAACCACCTCGGAGAATATCACCCAACGCTTGATCGAGCTGACCGCAACGCGCCGCGATACCGCCGCGAAGCAAAAGCGCGATCTGCTGCGCGCGCTGATCGAGCAAGAGGGCGATGCCTGCACCAATGCGATCATCTTCTGCAATCGCAAGCTTGATGTAGATATGGTTTCCAAATCCTTGAAATCGCATGGTTATGATGCCGCGCCGATCCACGGCGATCTCGATCAAAGCCAACGCACGCGCACCCTCGACGGGTTCCGCGAAGGCAAGCTGCGGATCCTTGTGGCCTCCGATGTCGCGGCGCGCGGCCTCGATGTGCCCGCCGTCAGCCATGTGTTCAACTTCGATGTGCCGAGCCATGCCGAGGATTATGTCCACCGGATCGGCCGCACGGGTCGCGCGGGCCGCAAGGGCGCTGCCTTCACCCTGTCGACGCCTGCGGATGCGAAATATCTCGCGGCCATCGAGAGCCTCGTGAAGCAGGAAATCCCGCGCGGCGAATTGCCCGAGGGCTTCTCCACGCTGGAACGCCCTGCCCCCGCGCGCAGCCCGCGCGACGATGCGGAAGAGCGTCCGAAATCGGGCGAGCGGTCCGAGGGCCGGTCGCGCACCCGTGGCGGGCGCTCGCGCAATCGCCGCGACGAGACCAGCGACCAAACCGATGGCGCAGAGGTTGAGGCCGTTGACGGTACCGCGACGCAGGCGAATGTGACCGAAGCCGCGCAAGGCGAGGCCACCGAGTCCCCGCGCCCGGCCCGCGCCCGCCGCAGCCGCAGCCCGCGCAAATCTGACGCACAAAAAGACGTGCAAGCGGATGCGGGTTCGGAGACCGCGCAAACGGCCGCGCCGCAAGCTGCCGCCGCCGCGCAGAGCTCCGTGCAAGAGGTGTCGCAAGACGCGCCCGCGCAAGAGCAACCTGCGCGCGCACCGCGTGAGGAGCGCTCGGATCGCAACACCCGCGATGCGGATCGTAATTCGCGTGACAACAACTCGCGTGACGGCAACCGCGATTACAACAACCGTCGCGGCAATGGTCGTGATAATGGGGGCCGTGATCATGGCGGCCGTGACAATGGTGGCCGTGGCGTCGTCGGGATGGGCGAGCATGTGCCCGATTTCATCCTGCGGCCGTTCCGCCCGAAATTCACCAAAGAGGACGAGACCAGCGATAGCTGATCTTTCCCTCTCATGCCTTTCAAGCGCCGCCCTTCGGGGCGGCGTTTTGCATATGCGTAGCAATCCATTCAACGCGCCCAACGCAGAGGAACCTCAAGCCATGAAAATCCGCCCATTCAAACCTGAGGATGCCGCCGCCCTCGCGCAGATCATGCATGATAGCATTCATGCGTTGACGCGCGCCTTCTATACGGCAGAGCAACGCGCCGCGTGGAGCCCCGCACCAATGTCGGAGGATCGCTATCTCGCGCGGGTGGCGGCAGGGCGCCGCGTCTTTGTCGCAGCGGACGCAGAGGATGCCCCGCTCGGGTTTATCGAATTGGAGGCTGACGGTCATATTGATTGCTTCTACTGCGCCCCTCATGCCGCAAAGCGCGGGGTTGGGCGCGCACTCTACGCCGAGCTAGAGACCACAGCGCGAGAGGGGGGAATGGCCCGCCTCTTTGTCGAGGCCAGCGAGATCGCGCGCGGGTTCTTCCTGCGGGCCGGATTTGACGAGCTAGCACAGCAACAGGTTGAGCGGCGCGGCACCCTCCTCACCAATTACCGGATGGAAAAGACACTGCGCTGAACGCGGACTGCAGCCATGAAAAAGGGGGCCGAAGCCCCCTTCCCGTTCATCTATCTGGCAAAGATCACTCGGCCATCAGGCGCGAGATAATCACCGAGACTTCCGGCTTCTTGCCGATCTCTTCCATCGAGAGCTGGCGCACCACGCGGCGCACACCGTCTTCGAGCTTGCTATCGTTCCCCACCAGCTTGGCAGGCGCGCGTTCCAAGAACTCCGCCAGCTCATCCTCGATCAACTCGCCCAGCGGTTTTTTCGAGCGGCCCGAGACGGCGAGGCCCGACAGATCGACCCAAGCATCGCCCAACGGCACATCCTCTTCGTCGATGATGATCGAGACCACCACATGCCCGTTGAGCGCCATCCGGATCCGGTCGCGCACGACCCCATCCAGCGCGCCGATCAGGCGGTTGCCATCGAGATAGGTGCGGCCTGCCTCGATATATTCAACCACTTTCGGACGGCTGCCGGTGATGTCGAGCATCGTGCCATTGGTCGCGACTTCGGATTGGATACCCTTGGCCATTGCGATTTTGGCATGCTCGCGCAGGTGGCGGTGCTCGCCGTGCATCGGGATCAGCATCGTCGGCTTCAGCAAGTCATGCACCGCTTCCAGATCGGGGCGGTTGGCATGGCCGGAGACGTGATAGAGACCGTTGCAATCATCGACCACATCCACGCCCATTTCGGAAAACGCGTTCATGATCCGGATCACACCACGCTCATTGCCCGGAATGGTCTTGGAGGAGAACAGGAACGTATCGCCCTCTTTCATCTCCAGCCCGAGGTAGCGCCCGCGCGAAAGCTGCGCGGAGGCGGCACGGCGTTCGCCCTGCGAACCCGTCACGATCAGCATCAGATTGCCGCGCGGAACGGTGACGGCTTCCTCGGAGGGCACAGTGCCCGGCATCCCGAGCAGAACGCCGGTTTCCTCGGCCACGCTGACCATTTTCTTCATCGCACGGCCCAGAAGGCAGACCGTCCGGCCCGCCGCTTTACCCGCTTCCGCCAGCGTTTTGAGGCGCGCGACGTTGGAGGCGAAGGTGGTGGCGACGATCATGCCTTTTTGCGCGGCGATGAACTCAGTGAGCGGCGCTTGCAGCGTCGCTTCCGAGCGTCCCGGCGCGGGCGAGAAGATGTTCGTGCTGTCGCAAGCGAGCACTTTCACGCCATCGTTTTCATTGGCAATCGTGTGCCACATTTCAGGATCGAAAGCCTCACCGACAATCGGTGTCCCGTCGAGCTTGAAATCGCCCGAATGGACGATCCGGCCCGCAGGCGTGTCGATGATCATCGCCGAGCTTTCGGGGATCGAATGCGAGATCGGCACGAATTGCACCTTGAACGGGCCTGCCTCGACCACGGTCGGGCGCGGCTCGACAATCGTCACCGTCTCCGGCGGGATGCCTGCTTCTTCCAGTTTTAACTGGCCCAGACGGCCGGTGAATTTGCGTGCATAGACCGGCTTGCGCAGGCGGGGCCACAGATGGGCCAGCGCCCCGATGTGATCCTCATGCGCGTGGGTGATGAAAATCGCCTCGATGCGATGGGCATTGGCCTCAAGCCAAGTGGTATCCGCCATAATCAGATCGACGCCAGGCGCGCCATCCATATCGGGGAAGGTCACGCCAAGATCGATGACGATCAGACGTTCTTTCCCTTCAGGACCATAGCCATACACATAGGCGTTCATCCCGATTTCCCCGGCGCCGCCGAGGGGGAGGTAGATCAGTCTGTCTTTCATGCGCTCAAAAGCCCTTTGTTATAGTCGTTTATCAGCCGTAGGCCGTGTATCGTGAGATCGTAATCAACGCTGTCGAACAGATCGAAGCCTTGATCGAATAATTCTGCCAGCCCGCCCGTCGCAATCACCTTCATCGGGCGGTCGCGTTCCCTCCGGATCTGCCGGACGATGCCTTCTACGAGGCCGATATAGCCCCAAAACACGCCCGATTGAATACAAGCAACCGTGTTTGTCCCGATCGCTTTCTCGGGCTTTGTTACATCCACATGCGGCAAAGCCGCTGCCGAAGCATGTAGCGCTTCGAGCGATAAATTCACCCCCGGCGAGATCACACCGCCGATATAGGCCCCATCCGGCGCGACCACATCGAAGGTCGTCGCAGTGCCGAAATCGACCACGATCAGATCACCGCCGAACCGATCAAACCCCGCAACGGTATTGACCAGACGGTCCGGCCCGACGGTGGTGCCCTCATCCACGCGCGGCGCAACAGGCAGCGCACATTCCGGTTTGCCCACCACCAGCGGGCGGCAATCATAGTAGCGGTTGCACAGCACCCGCAAATTGAACACGACGCGCGGCACGGTGGAGGAGATGATCGCCTCCGTGACCTGCGCTGTCATCCCTTTGAGGGCCATCAGCCCAGAAAGCCAGACGAAATATTCATCTGCCGTGCGGCGATGGTCGGTCGCGATCCGCCAAGTCGCGGTGATCTCGGCCCCGTCCCAAATCGCGAACACCGTATTGGTATTACCGCAGTCGATGCACAGTAGCATAGGCGTGCTCCTAGAAATAGATATCGGCGGCGGCGATGGTGTGACGCTGCCCCGATGAGGTGAGGATCAAAGCGCCGCTCTCGTCGATGCCCTCGAACGTGCCGATGGTTTCCGCCGTGCCCGTGCGGGCGGTGATCACCTGCCCGATCCGCGCGGCACGGGCGATCCATGCGGTGCGGATTGGCGCGAACCCATAGGTTCGGAATTGAACATCGAAATGCGCGAAAGCAGAGGCCAGCAGGGTGAGGAAATCTTCCGGTGCGATCCGCACACCGGTTTCGCCTTGCAACGAGACGGGTGGCACCGCGCGGGCCTCCACCTCACTGGCGGGCGGCGCGGCCACAAGGTTCACGCCAATGCCCACCGCGAGATGCCCCTCCCCCGTGCTCTCCAACAAGATCCCCGCGATTTTGCCGCCATTGAGCAGCACATCATTGGGCCATTTGATCGCGAGCGAGGCCGCAGGGCCAACCGCATCCGCCAGCGCATCATACAGCGCCAGCGCCGCGATAAAGGAATAGAGCGCGACCTCGGCGGGGCCTTTGGTCAGGCCGCGCGCCGCGGGGTTCATCACATAGGTCGCGCTGAAATTGCCCGCTGGGCTGCGCCAAGCACGGCCCCTGCGCCCGCGCGCCGCCGTCTGCTCACGCGCCAAAATCCAAGCTGGCCCCGAGAGATGCGGGGCCAGCCTGGCAGCTTCCATCATTGTGCTATCAACCGTCCCGAGGATATGGCGTGCCACATCCTCGGGCCAGACAGAGGCTTTACCCGACAAGAGCAACCGCCGCCGCCATCGCCGCATCGCCGATCCCGAAGAGCGAGACAACACCGACGAGCATGAACAGCGCGGAGCCTGCCAACATCACCCATTGCATCGCAGGCATCCGGCCCGTGAGCGCTTCGCCCTCGTCGCCGAAATACATGTAATAGACGATGCGCAAGTAGTAATAGGCGCCGATGGCCGAGGCGATCACGCCCAGCACCGCAACCCAGACATAGCCCGAGGCCACAGCCGCCGAGATCACCGCGTATTTCGCGAGGAAGCCAGCGAAGGGCGGGATCCCTGCGAGCGAGAACATCAGGAACAAAACCGCAAGGCCCTTGACCGGCTCGCGCTTGGCGAATTGGCCGAGCGATTTGATATCGGTCACGGGCTGGCCGTCACGCTCCATCGAGAGGATGAAGGCGAAGGTGCCGATATTCATGACAACGTAAACCGCCATATAGATCAGCGTCGCCTGTGCGCCCTGCTCGGTGCCTGCCAGCAGACCCATCATCGCAAAGCCCATATGGGCGATCGAGGAATAGGCCATCAGGCGTTTGATATTGCTCTGGCCGATCGCAGCGATCGAGCCGACGAACATCGAAGCCACCGCGAGGAAGGCGATGATCTGCCCCCATTCGCCCGTCACATCGCCGAACGCATCGAACATGACGCGGGCCAGCAGACCCATCGCCGCCATTTTCGGCGCGGTCGCGAAGAAGGCGGTCACCGGAGTGGGCGAGCCCTCGTAAACATCCGGTGCCCACATGTGGAACGGAACCGCCGAGAGTTTGAACGCCAAACCGGTGATCAGGAAGACGAGACCGAACAGAACGCCCATCGACAGATGGCCTTCCTCAACAACGCTCATGATCCCTGCGAACGAGGTGGTGCCTGCGAAGCCGTAGATCAGCGACGCACCATAGAGCAGGATCCCCGAGGAGAGCGCGCCCAGAACGAAGTATTTCAGGCCCGCTTCCGAGGATTTCACGCTATCGCGGCGCAGGGCGGCGATAACGTAGAGCGCCAGCGATTGCAGCTCCAAGCCCATGTAGAGCGACATCAGATCGCCTGCCGACACCATCATCATCATCCCGATGACGGAGAGCGCGACGAGGATCGGATATTCAAACCGCATCAAGCCGCGACGGGTCAGGTAATCCGCGCTCATCGCGAGCACACAGGCCGCGGAGAGCAGGATCACAACTTTGGCGAAGCGCGAGAACGCATCGTCGATGAACAGGCCACCAAAGGCGGTGCCTGCGCCATCCGAATTCAGCCCGATCATCGCCGCCAGAACGACGAAGACCGCACAGGTCGCCCAGAGCACGGGGCGCGCGACCCCGTCTTTGCCCGTGTAGACCGCCGCCAGCAAGGCGCCGAGCGCAAAGACCGCGAGCAAGAACTCGGGCAAGACGAGGGAGAAATCAGCGTGAGTCATGGGTTTCTCCAATCAATGGGCGGTGGCTGTCACGGCCACATCGGCGGCAGGAACAGCGTCGTTATACTCAGTGACGATCTTGGCAACCGAAGGGCCGACAATATCCGTCACCAAACGCGGGTAAACACCCAAGAGCAGCGTCATCACGACCAGCGGCGCGAAGATCCATTTCTCGCGGGCGGTCATGTCGTTGATCGTCTTGAGGCTTTCCTTGATCAGATCGCCAAACACAACGCGGCGATAGAGCCAGAGCGCATAGGCCGCCGACAGGATCACCCCAGTCGCGGCAACCGCCGCCACCCAAGTGTTGGCTTGGAATGCGCCCATGATCGTCAGGAATTCACCGACGAAGCCCGACGTGCCCGGGAGGCCCACGTTCGACATGGTGAAGAACAAGAACAAGAGCGCGTAGACCGGCATCCGGTTCACAAGACCGCCGTAAGCGTCGATCTCGCGGGTGTGCATCCGGTCGTAGATCACGCCAACAGCGAGGAACAGCGCGCCGGAGATGAACCCGTGCGAGAGCATTTGGAAGATCGCGCCATCAAGCCCTTGCTGGTTCACCGAGAAGATCCCCATCGTCACATAGCCCATGTGGGCGACCGATGAATAGGCGATCAGCTTTTTCATATCCGACTGCGCGAGCGCCACCAGCGAGGTGTAGACAATCGCGATGGCCGACATCCACAGCACCGTCGTGCCCATCACTTCCGACCCCACGGGGAACATCGGCAGCGAGAAGCGCAGGAAGCCGTAGCCGCCCATCTTCAGCAAGATCGCCGCCAGCACCACAGAACCCGCCGTCGGTGCCTGAACGTGCGCATCCGGCAACCAAGTGTGCACAGGCCACATCGGCATTTTCACCGCGAAGGAGGCGAAGAACGCGAGGAACAGCATCGTCTGCAAACCGCCCACAACGGAGATCCCCAGAACGGTGAAGGTCTCGGAGGAGAATTGCACCTCGTTGATCAGCGTCGGGATATCGGTCGTGCCCGCCACCGAATACATCGTCACCATAGCGACGAGCATCAGGAGCGACCCGAGCAGCGTGTAGAGGAAGAACTTGAACGAGGCGTAGATCCGTTCTTTGCCGCCCCAGATACCGATGATCAGGAACATCGGGATCAGGCCAGCCTCGAAGAAGATGTAGAACAGAACCATATCCAGAGCGACGAAGACGCCGATCATCAGCCCCTCGAGGACGAGGAAGGCGATCATGTATTCTTTGACGCGCTTCTCAACATCCCAAGCCGAAGCGATGACCAGCGGCATCAGGAAGGTGGTCAGCATCACGAACAGAACCGAGATCCCGTCGACGCCGAGTTTGTAATGCAGGCCGAGCATCCATTCGTGATCTTCGACGAATTGGAAATCGGTATTGGCGCTGTCGAACCCGCCGAGCACGAAAAGCGAGACGAGGAAGGTCGCGGTGGTGGCTGTCAGCGCCAGCCATTTGGCATTGCGATCCGCCGCCGGCCCTGCCCCGCGCTGCACAACTGCGAGGATCGCAGCCGCGACGAGCGGGATAAAGGTGATGATGGAGAGGAGGTTATCCATTAGTGCGTCCCTCCGGTCAGGCCGACCCAGAACATAAGCGCCACGATGCCAAGAACCATCGCGAAGGCGTAGTGGAAGAGGTAGCCGGATTGCAACCGGCCAGCGAGGCGGGTCAGCGCGGGGATGATCCCCATTGCCACCCCGTTGATGGTGCCGTCAATCACCGCGCCATCGCCTTTTTTCCAAAGGAACTTGCCGAGCCATTTGGCGGGGCGCACGAAGATCGCATCGTAGATCTCGTCGAAGTACCATTTGTTCAAAAGGAACTGATAGAGCGCGGGCTGGGTCGCTGCGAGACGGGCCGGCAGCGACGGGCTCTTGATGTAGAACAGCCACGCGGTGAACAGGCCGATCAGCATCGCGATGAAGGGCGAAAGCTTGACCCAAGCAGGCGCATGGTGGGCATCATCCATCACGGTGTTATCCGCTGCCATGAAGATCGCGCCGATCTGGCCCGCTGCGTGGTCCGAACCATGCGCGGCGTCAGCACCGTGCGCGGCCTCACCCCCTGCCATTGCTGTCTCCTGCGAAACGGCAGCGGTGTCTGCAGTTGCAGCTTCTGCCGCTGCACCTTCCGTCGCCCCTTCCGTCGCTGCGGCTTCCGCCCCAGCGCCATGATCGGCAGCCGCTGCGCCGTGGCCCGCTTCAACGGCGGCCACTTCGTGATGCGGCATCGAGAAGAACTTGGTCACCTTATCATGGTCGCCGAAGAACGAGCCGTAGAACACCGCGCCCGAGAAGATCGCGCCGATGGCGAGAACGCCAAGCGGGACCGTCATCACGGCAGGGCTTTCATGGGCATGTTCATGCGCATGATGATCGCCGCGCTCTTTGCCCCAGAAGGTCAGGAACATCAGGCGCCACGAGTAGAAGGAGGTGAACAGCGCCGCGATGACCAGCATCCAGAACGCGTAGCCGCCTTGAGTGCCCGCATAGGCGCTCTCGATGATCGCGTCTTTCGAGAAGAAGCCCGCAAAGCCGAACATCGTGAACGGAATGCCCACACCCGTAATCGCGAGCGTGCCGATCAGCATCGCATAGAAGGTCAGCGGGATCTTTTTGCGCAGGTTGCCATAGTTCCGCATGTCTTGCTCGTGGTGCATCGAATGGATGACCGAGCCCGCACCGAGGAACAGCATGGCTTTGAAGAACGCATGTGTCAGCAGGTGGAACATCGCGACCGAATAGACGCCAACGCCCGCCGCCACGAACATATAGCCGAGCTGCGAACAGGTCGAATAGGCGATCACGCGTTTGATATCGTTCTGCACGAGGCCGACCGTCGCCGCGAAGAAGGCGGTGGTGGCACCGATATAGACGATGAAGGTCTTGGTTTCCGGCGCAACCTCATAGAGCGGCGACATCCGGCAGACGAGGAACACGCCTGCGGTCACCATGGTTGCCGCGTGGATCAGCGCCGAAACAGGCGTCGGGCCTTCCATCGCGTCGGGAAGCCATGTGTGCAAGAAGAGCTGCGCCGATTTCCCCATCGCGCCGACGAAGAGCAGGAAGGCGAGCAGGTTGGCCGCGTTCCATTCCGTCCAGAGGAAGTGCAGCTGGGTGTCTGCCAGCATGCCCGTTTGCGCGAAGATCTCGTCGAGGTTGATCGAGCGCGTCAGGTAGAACAGGCCTGCAATCCCGAGCAGGAAGCCGAAATCCCCCACGCGGTTGACGACGAAAGCCTTGATCGCTGCGGCGTTGGCAGAGGGTTTTTTGTAGTAGAAGCCGATCAGAAGATAGGAGGCGACGCCCACACCTTCCCAGCCGAAGAACATCTGCAGCAGGTTGTTCGCCGTCACCAGCATCAACATCGCGAAGGTGAAGAACGAGAGATAGGCGAAGAACCGCGCTTTATAATGCTCGTGATGCGTCCAGTTCTCGTCATGGGCCATGTAGCCCCACGAGTAGAGGTGCACCAGCGCCGAAACCGTCGTCACGACGATCAGCATGATGGTGGTCAGGCGGTCGAGACGGATCGCCCATTGGGTATCGATCTCGCCCGAGCGGACCCAATCGAAAATCGGGAGCTGCTGCGAGACGCCATCATAGCCGAGGAACACAACCCACGACAAAAGGCAGGCAAGGAACAACAGGCCCGTGGTGACAATCTGCGCGCCCTTCTCACCGATGAACCGCCAGCCGAAGCCACCGATCAGCGCACCGAGAAGCGGCGCAAAGAGGATAATCTTTTCCATGAGCCCTTAGCCTTTCATCACGTTGACGTCTTCGACGGCAATCGTTCCACGGTTGCGGAAGAACATGACGAGGATCGCGAGGCCGATGGCGGCCTCAGCGGCCGCAACCGTCAGCACGAAGAGCGTGAAGATCTGCCCGACGTAATCCTGCAAATAGGCCGAGAAGGCCACGAAGTTGATATTCACCGCGAGCAGCATCAGCTCGATCGACATCAGGATGACGATCACGTTCTTGCGGTTCACGAAAATCCCGAAGATGCCGATGACGAAAAGCGCTGCCGCCACGCCAAGGTAATGTTCAAGTCCGATCATTTGGTCCCTCCGGGTGTTTTCCCGTTATTCAGTCCGCGCAAAGTCATTACAGCCCCTGCCCCGGTTTCACATCGACAAGCTTCATCTGGTCTTCCGGCTTGCGATACATCTGGCTCAGCACGTTCTGGCGTTTCACATCCTTGCGGTGACGCAGGGTGAGAAGGATCGCGCCGATCATCGCAACCAGCAGGATCAGGCCAGAGGCTTGGAAGAGATAGAGATATTGGTCATAGACCAGAAGGCCGATGGCGGTGGTGTTATCCACGCCGTCGATCATCGGCGCGACACGCAGCGCCTGTGCCCCGTCTGCCTGCGCCCAATTGCCAAACGCCATGCCCAGTTGCAGCAGCATCACCACGCCAATCGCGAGGCCCAGCGGCATCAACCGCGCCAGTTCGCCTTTGAGCTCGGCGAAATCGACATCCAACATCATCACCACGAAGAGGAACAGAACCGCGACCGCGCCGACATAGACGATGATCAAGAGCATCGCGACGAATTCCGCGCCCAAGGTCACAAACAGCCCGGAGGCCGACAGGAAGGTCAGGATCAGCCAGAGAACCGAATGGACGGGGTTCTTCGAGATCACGACCATGAAGCCCGCGACCACCGCCGTGACGGCGAAGAGGTAGAAGATAAATGCAGACACCATCATGTGTTCTCTCCCGGTGTTTCAGTGCCCGATGCGCTGGAGGTCTCGTTGAAGATCGACTGGGCGATCTCTAGCGCGCGGGTCATGGCGGGGACGCCGCCAAACATGCTCATTTGAAAAATAGTCTCTGCGATTTCGCGCTCGGTTGCCCCAGCCTCCAACGCATTGCGGATCGCGACCTTGAGTTGCGGCTCGCCCTGCGCGCCAACGGCCACCATGCCGCTGATCGTGACCAAGAACCGCGTGCGCGCATCCAGCCCGTCGCGGTTGAACGTCTTGCCGAAGAACATCTCCAGCATATCCTTGGGCATCGCAGGGAATAGCTTATCCAGCCCCGCCGCATTGAAACTTTCCAATGCAGGCTGGAACGCGCGAGCCATTTCTTGGCTCTGCGTGATCATTGCCGCGAAAAGTTTCGTGTAATCTTGGGTCATCGGTAAGGCGCATCCAATTCGAGGTTGCGTGCAATCTCGGATTCCCAACGGTCGCCGTTCGCGAGCAGGCGTTCTTTATCGTAGAACAGCTCTTCGCGGGTCTCGGTGGAGAATTCGAAGTTCGGGCCTTCAACGATCGCATCCACGGGGCAAGCCTCTTGGCAGAAGCCGCAGTAGATGCATTTCGTCATGTCGATATCGTAGCGCGTGGTGCGACGCGAGCCGTCATCGCGGGGTTCCGCGTCGATGGTGATCGCCTGCGCGGGGCAGATTGCCTCGCACAGTTTGCACGCGATGCAGCGCTCTTCGCCATTCGGGTAGCGGCGCAGGGCGTGCTCACCGCGGAACCGCGGCGACAGCGGGCCCTTCTCATGCGGGTAGTTGATCGTCGCTTTCGGCCCGAAGAAGTATTTCACGCCAAGGCCGAAGCCTTTGATGAAATCGAACATCAGGAAATATTTGGCCGCGCGGGTATAGTCGAGTGCCATGGATTATGCCCCCATCGCCCAGCGGGCCCAGAAGCCGCCGAACACTTCGAATTTTGCAAGGAATGCGATCAGAACGACCCAGCCGAGCGAGAGCGGCAGGAACACTTTCCAGCCAATCCGCATCAGTTGGTCATAGCGATAGCGCGGGGTGATCGCCTTCACCATGGCGAACATCCAGAAGAAGAATGCCATTTTCAGCACCATCCAGAACACGCCATCCGGCAGGCCCGGGATCGGCGAGAGCCAGCCACCGAAGAACAGAAGCGAAATCAGCGCGCACATCAGGAAGATGGCGATATATTCGCCCGCCATGAACAGCAGGAACGGCGTCGAGGAATACTCGACCTGATAGCCCGCCACCAGTTCCGATTCCGCTTCCGGCAAATCGAACGGCGGGCGGTTGGTTTCCGCCAATGCGGAGATGAAGAACAGCACAACCATCGGCAGGTGCGGCAGCCAATACCAGTTGAGCAGACCGAAATCGCCCTTCTGCGCATTGACGATATCACCGAAGTTCATCGAGCCGGTCGAAATGATGATGCCGATGATGATCAGCCCGAGGGAGACCTCGTAGGAAATCATCTGCGCCGCAGAGCGGAGCGAGCCGAGGAACGGGTATTTCGAGTTCGACGCCCAACCGCCCATGATCACGCCATAAACCTCGAGCGAGGACACAGCCATCACGAACAGGATCGCGACGTTGATATCGGACAGCACCCAGCCCTCGTTGAACGGGATCACCGCCCAAGCAAGGATCGCCAGCACCATCGAGGTGACGGGCGCGAGGAAGAACACGAACTTATCCGCGCCTGCCGGAACCACGATCTCTTTGAGAACGTATTTCAGCGCATCGGCGACCGATTGCAGGATCCCCCAAGGGCCAACGACGTTCGGGCCGCGCCGCATCTGGACAGCCGCCCAGATTTTACGGTCGCCATAAACCAAGAACAGGAGCGAAATCATCACGAAAGCAATGACGCCCAGACCCTGGATGAGGATCAGGAGGATAGCCCCCAGTGGTGTTGCAAAAAACTCTGCCATTTTTGTCCCTCAGACCGCCCTATCGTTTCAAACCGTGGGAATTCCCCGCTCCGCGCAATCGGCCACCGTCACTTCCGCGTCGATGGTCCGCAATCCGCGGGGCAGTGCGGGCGAGATGGTGTAAACTGCATCTGCCCGCCAGACGCCACCGTTGTGTTCAGTGGTTGTGCGCACATGGCGCGCAAAACCGTAACCGCGAATGACCGCATATTGCGCCGCAGCGCAAACGGAATACTCCGTCGCCGCTGCCTCATCCGCTTGCGCTTCCCCCGTACCGGTGAGGGAGGCGTGAAAATTCACCAAATCGCCATCCAAAAGCCGTGTCTCGACACCGCGATAGATCGGCTTTGCCCCGTCCCCGCCCGTCTGTGCACAAGCCGCCAAGCCAACGCAAAACGCGCCGGTGGTCGCTTGAACAAGGATCGGGGACAGGCGCATCGTTTACTCCGCCGCCATCGGCGCCGAGGCGCGCGATTTGGCCAGTGCCGAGCATTCCGCCATCAAGGTGGAGGCCCGTGCAATCGGGTTGGTGAGGTAGAAATCCTTGACCGCGGTGCGGAAGGTTGCCGCCCCCATATCGCGCAGCGCGATCGGCGTCCAAGCATTGTCGGCCACTTGGTCGATCTTCGCGAGATGCGGCACCGCCGTCACCAGCGCCTGACGCAGACCCGCCAAGCTATCCCACGGCAAAGTCGCGCCGAGTTCAGCCGACAGGGCGCGCAAGATCGCCCAGTTCTCTTTCGCCTCACCCGGTGCAAAGCCCGCGCGCATCGCGAGTTGCGGACGGCCTTCGGTGTTCACGAACAGGCCGTTTTCTTCGGTGTAAGCCGCAGCTGGCAGGATGATATCGGCGCGGTTTGCACCGCGATCCCCATGCGAGCCTTGGTAGATCACGAAGGGGCCGCCCTCGGAGGCCGGCTGGATTTCAACCTCATCCGCGCCGAGGTTGTAGATCACCTCAACGCCCTGAACGGCTGCGAGCAACCCGCCCTCGGTGACAGCCCCAATATCCATCGCGCCCACGCGGCTTGCCGCCGTGTGCAACACGAGGAGCTTGCCGCCCGATTTCTCAGCCAAAGCCATAGCATGGGCCAGAACCGCCTCGCCATCGGCCTCAGACAGCGCGGCTTGGCCAACAATGATCATCGCCCCCTCGCCTGCCGTCGCTTTCGCCAGCGCTGCGCGGTCGGTGCCCAAGTGATCGACGTCATAGGTCAGATCAACCGCTTCCCCGATCAGCGACACCTTCGCGCCATTCACCCAAGCGCGGCGGATGCGCGCGTTGAGAACCGGAGCCTCATTGCGCGGGTCGGTCCCGATGAGGACGAATTCCTTCGCAGTATCGATATCTTCAATCGTCGCGTTGCCGACATAGGCCGAGCGGTTGCCAATCGGCAGGCGCGCACCGTCCGTGCGGCATTCCACGGTGCCGCCGAGGCCCTCAATGAGCGACTTCAGCGAGAAGGCCGCCTCGACAGGGGCCAGATCGCCGACAAGCCCGAGGACTTTCTTACCCGTCATCGCGGCAGCAGCGGCGGCCAAAGCCTCGCCCCAGCCCGCTTTGCGCAAGCGCCCGTTTTCACGGATGTAGGGCGTATCCAGACGCTGGCGGCGCAGGCCATCCCAGACGAAGCGGGTTTTATCGGAAATCCATTCCTCGTTCACGCCATCATGGTTGCGCGGCAGGATGCGCATCACTTCGCGCCCCTTCGCATCGACACGGATGCTCGAGCCAAGCGCATCCATCACGTCGATGCTCTCGGTTTTGGTCAGCTCCCACGGGCGGGCGGTGAACGCATAGGGCTTCGAGGTCAGCGCGCCGACGGGGCACAGATCGATGATATTGCCCTGCAGGTTCGAGTTCAGCGTCTCGTTGAGATAGCTGGTGATCTCGCTGTCTTCGCCGCGGCCTGTCTGGCCCATTTGGGTGATGCCAGCGACTTCCGAGGTGAAGCGCACGCAACGCGTGCACGAGATGCAGCGAGTCATCGCGGTGGCGACGAGCGGCCCGAGGTTGAGCGGGTCAGAGGCGCGCTTGGGCTCGCGGTAGCGCGAGAAGTCAACGCCATACGCCATGGCCTGATCTTGCAGATCGCATTCGCCGCCTTGGTCGCAAATCGGGCAATCGAGCGGGTGGTTGATGAGCAGGAACTCCATCACCCCTTCGCGCGCCTTCTTCACCATCGGCGAATTGGTCTTGATCACGGAGGGCGCCCCATCCGGCCCGGGGCGCAGATCCTTGACCTGCATCGCGCAGCTTGCGGTGGGCTTGGGCGGGCCGCCGACAACCTCGACAAGGCACATCCGGCAGTTGCCCGCAATCGAGAGGCGCTCGTGATAGCAGAACCGCGGCACTTCGATCCCCGCCTGCTCGCAGGCTTGGATCAAGGTGAGGTTCGGATCCACTTCGACCTCATGGCCGTCGATGATGATTTTGCGCGTGTTCGACATGTCTCGATCCGTCACTTGGCTCGGGCGCGGAGATCCGCGCGTTGAATTTGGGGGAGAGCGCTCATGCGCAGCCCTCGGGGAAGATCCATGCGCCTTCCCTGAAATTATCGCGTGTCGAGGAGCGGACGCGGCCACGGCAGAACGCATCTGCCGCTTCCCGCGCCTCCAGCCCCTCGGAGTAATCAAACGCTTGGCCCTCACGCGTCACGCGCAGGCCAGACCCTTCCGAGCTGACACCATAGCCCGCAGGCGCAGTGTAGATCGTGTTCCCATGCGACAAGCTCACGCAGCCCGACAGGGCCAATGCGCTTACACAAAGGGGAAAGGTTACGTTCATCAGATCACTCCGCCGCCATCGCGCCCATACGGCCCGTCTTGCGCGCCTTGATCCGGTCTTCGATCTCTTCGCGGAAGTGGCGAACGAGACCTTGGATCGGCCAAGCCGCCGCATCGCCGAGCGCGCAGATCGTATGGCCTTCGACCTGTTTGGTGACCGAGAGCAGCATGTCGATCTCTTCGACCTCTGCCTCACCGCGCACCAAACGATCCATAACCCGCATCATCCAGCCTGTGCCCTCACGGCACGGCGTGCACTGGCCGCAGGATTCGTGCTTGTAGAATTTCGACAGACGCCAGATCGCTTTGATCACATCGGTCGATTGATCCATCACGATCACAGCCGCCGTGCCGAGGCCGGAGCGCTGCTCGCGCAGCCAGTCGAAATCCATGATCGCGTCTTCACATTGCGCCGCATTCAGAAGCGGCACCGAAGACCCGCCCGGAATGACGGCTTTGATATTGCCCCATCCGCCGCGAACGCCGCCGCAATGACGATCCAGCAACTCGCGCAGCGGGATCGACATCTCTTCCTCGACCACGCAGGGGTTGTTCACATGGCCGGAGATGCCAAACAGCTTGGTGCCCGCGTTGTTCGGACGGCCAAAGCCCGCGAACCAATCCGCACCGCGCCGCAAGATCGTCGGCACAACGGCCAGCGATTCCACGTTGTTCACCGTGGAGGGGCACCCATAGAGGCCCGAGCCAGCCGGGAACGGCGGCTTCATCCGCGGCATCCCCTTCTTGCCCTCAAGGCTCTCGATCAGCGCGGTTTCCTCGCCGCAGATGTAAGCCCCTGCCCCGTGGTGCAGGTAGATATCGAAATCATAGCCCGAGCCCGAAGCGTTCTTGCCGATCAGCCCAGCATCATAGGCCTCGTCAATCGCGCGCTGGAGCACTTCCTTCTCGCGGATATATTCGCCGCGAATGTAGATATAGGCCGCCACAGCGCCCATCGCGAAGCCCGCGATCAAGCAGCCCTCGATCAGCGTATGCGGATCATGGCGCATGATCTCGCGGTCTTTACAGGTGCCCGGCTCGGATTCATCGGCGTTCACCACGAGGTAGGACGGGCGACCGTCCGATTCCTTGGGCATGAACGACCATTTCAGGCCGGTCGGGAAGCCCGCACCGCCGCGCCCGCGCAGGCCCGAAGCCTTCACCTGCTCGACGATCCAATCGCGGCCGTTCTTGAGGATATTCGCCGTGCCGTCCCAATGGCCGCGCGCGCGGGCGCCAGCCAAGGAGCGGTCATGCATCCCGTAGAGGTTGGTAAAGATCCGATCTTGATCTTTCAGCATGTGAATTCCCTCAATTATTCCGGCCGTCAGAGGCCGAACCGGCATCACGCCGCCGTTTGTTGTGACGCGAAATGCGCCATGTCACGACCAGCGCCCAAATGAACGCGGCTCCTGCCGCAAGATCGGCCAAGAGCAGGTAGCGCTGTTCAAGCCCCAGCGCCCCGATCAAGGCCTGTGCCCCCACCCAGATCGCAGCCGCAGCCGCAAGAACGATGGCCACTTTGCGGCCCTCGGCTTGAAGCTTGGATTGATCGGATGGGTGCGTCATTTCACTCAATCACTCAGTAGTCATTCGTTTTTGCACGTTCCAAGAACGCATCAACGCCCTCGGACACGATCAGCTTCGCCTGCGCCACCCACTTATCGCGAGATGCGCGGCCTTTAAAGCGCGGAACGTTATTATCCGCATAGGCGACCTCTTGATCGCCCCAAGCGGCGATCTGATCGAAATGGAACACGCCCCACTCGTTCAGCCGCTCTTCCAGTTTCGCGCCGATCCCCTCGATCAGCTTGAGGTCGTCGGGCTTGCCTCGGCGCGCAGCCTTCAACCCTTTGGGCTTTTTGCCCGCACCGATATCCGCCGCGACAGGTGCCGCCTCGGCGTTCGCCGCAGCCGGTTTCGCAGCAGGCTTAGCCGCGGCTTTAGGAGCAGCTTTCGGAGCCGCCGCCTTCGCCACCGCCGCCTTAGACGCCGCAGGTTTTGCCGCCGCTTCTACAGGTGCTGTCTTTTCAGCCGGAGCCGCAACAGCTTTCGCCGCCTTGGGCTTCGGGGCAGCCTTGGTCGCCGGAGCAACCGCAGGCTCGGCCGCTTTCGGCTTCGCAGGGGCCGCTTTCGCCTTTGCCGGCGCTGCCTTTTTAGCGTCAGCTTTTGGGGCCGCAGTTTTTAGAGCCTCAGCTTTAGGTTCCGCAGCCTTCGGAGCCTCAGCCTTAGGTTCTGCAACGGGTGCAGAACTCATCACAGCCGCCGCAGGGGCCGCAGCCGCAGGCGTGGCCGTTGCGGGAACCGCAGCAGGAACCGCCACCGCAGGGGCCTCAGGAGCCACAGCGGGTGCCACGGACGCGGAAGAAACGGGCGCGGAGGAAACGGTATCGTTCGCGGCGGGTTGGTCGCCCTGCCCTGTGCCCTGCGCCATATCGGGGCCGCAGAACGCCCAGTTCAGGAAACCGCCGAACAGACCGAAGGTCATCAAGCCAAGGAACACTGCCCCGAGGAACCCAAGGTGGGCAACCAGCAGCAGCCATGCGGCCACAACAAGGCCAGCCGCCGCGCCGATCATCCAGCACGTCTTCTTGCATCCGTTGGTATCAGACATTCCCTAGCTCCTTACGATTACCGTCCCGTTGATTTAGTCGTTATAGATCCCGTCTTTTTTAGCCCGTGCCGAGAATTCGGTCTCTGCTCCGGTTGCGAGTTTTTGTGCTTGATCGATCCATTCGTCGCGGCTGGCGCGGCCCTTGAACCCTTCGAGGTTCTGATCGACCCAAGCGAGTTCGTTGGCGTTCCATGCGGCGATCTGGTCGAAATGGTAGAAGCCGAGCGTGTGCAGCAGCTCTTCCAGTTTCGGGCCGACGCCCTTGATCAGCTTGAGATCATCAGCCTTGCCACCCCGTGCAGCGCTCAGCGTTGCGGGCTTATCCGCATCCGTCGCGACAGCCTCAGCTGCTTTCGGCTCGTCCTTGCTGACAGGCTTGGCTTTCGAGACGGCCTGCGCCTCTTGAACGCTCACGCCCGTTGCATCGGCAGATGCGCCTTTCGACGGCTTTGCCGCTTTCGGCGTGGCTTTCGCCGCCGGTTTCGGTGCGGCGTTTGCCGCCGTCATTTCTTGGGCCAGCGCGCCGAGGCCCGCAGTATTCGGGTTTTCTGCGCCTTTGGCTGCCGCATGGTTCGCGCCTTGCGTCCACGGGGCGCGGAAGGCCACCTCTGTGCCGTCGATCCGCTTGATCCCGTCTTGCAGATCAACCGAGAGCTGTGCGGTGCCGTTATGCGGCGTATGCGGCGCATCGACCTTCAGCGAGGTCAGGCCCGATTGCGGCTCGGAGGAGAAACGGCCATTGCGCGGGCCGGGAACAGGGGTTTTGCCCGCCCGCAGCTCGTCGAGCAATGTCGCGAAATTCTCGGTGGTGAGATCCTCGAAATAGTCTTTGCCAATCGCCGCCATCGGCGCGTTGGTGCAGGCCCCCAAGCATTCGACCTCTTCCCACGACAGCTTGCCATCGGCGGAAATCTCATGCGGGTTCGCCGCGATTTTCTCTTTGCAGACCTTCATCAGGTCTTCCGCGCCGCAGATCATGCACGACGTCGTGCCGCAGACCTGAATATGCGCAACCGAGCCCACAGGCGCGAGCTGGAACATGAAGTAGAAGGTCGCCACTTCGAGTGCGCGAATATAGGGCATGCCCAGAAGATCCGCGACATGCTCGATCGCCGGACGGCTCAGCCAGCCCTCTTGTTCCTGTGCGCGGAACAACAGCGGGATAATCGCCGATTGCTGGCGCCCTGCCGGATATTTGGTGATCTGGCCCTGTGCCCACTCATAGTTGGCAGGCGTGAAAGCGAAGCTCTCGGGTTGTTCGGAATGCAGACGGCGAAGCATTAGCGGTCAATCTCCCCAAACACGACGTCCATCGTGCCGATAATAGCGGCAACATCCGCAAGTTGGTGGCCTTTCGAGACCGCATCCATCGACTGCAAATGCAGATAGCCAGGCGCGCGGATCTTCGAGCGGTAAGGTTTGTTCGAGCCGTCCGAGACGAGATAGACGCCGAATTCGCCCTTGGGCGCTTCCACGGCGGCGTAGACTTCGCCTGCGGGGACTTTGAAGCCCTCGGTGTAAAGTTTGAAGTGGTGGATGAGCGCCTCCATCGAGGTCTTCATCTCGCCCCGCTTCGGCGGCGTGATCTTGCCACGTGCAAGCACATCGCCGCTCTCAGCGCGGAGTTTCACGATGGCTTGGCGGATGATCGAGGTCGACTCGCGCATCTCCTGCATCCGGCACAGGTAGCGATCATAGCAATCGCCGTTCTTGCCGACGGGGATCTGGAAGTCGAACTCGTCATAGCATTCATAGGGCTGCGAGCGGCGCAAATCCCATGCAAGGCCGGAACCGCGCACCATGACGCCCGAATACCCCCATTTCAGGATGTCTTCCTCGGTGATGATGCAGATATCGGCGTTGCGCTGTTTGAACACGCGGTTTTCCGTCAGCAGCCCGTCGATATCGTCGAGGACTTTCGGGAAATGATCGGCCCATTCCTCGATATCGTTGAGCAGATCAGCCGGCAGATCCTGGTGCACACCGCCGGGGCGGAAATAGGCCGCGTGCAGGCGCGCGCCGCAGGCCCGCTCGTAGAAGATCATCAGCTTTTCGCGCTCTTCAAAGCCCCACAGCGGCGGGGTGAGCGCGCCCACGTCCATGGCCTGCGTGGTGACGTTCAAAAGGTGGTTCAGAACGCGGCCGATTTCCGAATAGAGAACGCGGATCAACTGGCCACGGCGCGGCACGATCGTGCCGGTGAGCTTCTCGATCGCCAAGCACCAAGCGTGCTCCTGGTTCATCGGTGCCACGTAATCGAGACGGTCGAAATAGGGCAGGTTTTGCAGGTAGGTCCGGCTTTCCATCAGCTTCTCGGTGCCGCGATGCAGCAGGCCGATATGCGGGTCCGCGCGCTCGACGATCTCGCCGTCCAGCTCCAGCACCATCCGCAAAACGCCGTGCGCTGCGGGGTGTTGCGGCCCGAAGTTGATGTTGAAGTTGCGGATCTTTTGCTCGCCCGTCAGAGCATCGTCAAAGCTGCCGTCCATCTCAGACCTCTTTCCTTCAAAACGTCAGGCCCTGCCCGACGCGAAGACCATTTCTCAAGCGATTGGCCCGCACCCTATGGCAAAGGCCGATCTTCAATCCTTATGGCCGTTTCCGGCCCGCAATCACTCTGCCGCAGCACGCGGCGAAGGGGGCGAAGCGCCCCCGACCCGAAATCAGCCCTGCTTCTCGGCAGGTTTCTCATCCCCGGGCAGCACATATTGCGCGCCTTCCCACGGGCTGAGGAAATCGAACTGGCGGTAATCTTGCGTCAGCTTCACCGGCTCATAGACGCAGCGCTTGAGCACTTCGTCATAGCGCATCTCGACATAGCCCGTCGTCGGGAAGTCTTTGCGCAGCGGGAAGCCACGGAAGCCGTAATCGGTCAAAATCCGGCGCAGGTCCGGATGGCCGGAGAACAGGATCCCGAACATGTCGAAGATCTCGCGCTCGAACCAGTTTGCCGAGGGGTGCACATTCACCAGCGACGGCACCATCTCGTCTTCGCGTACGGCCGCTTTCACGCGGATCCGCTGGTTGCGATACATCGACAGGAACATCCACACCATGTCGAAGCGCGCAGGCCGCTGCGGCCAGTCAATCGCGGTGATATCCACCACGGTCGAGAATTTGCAATTCTCGTCATTGAGCAGGAACTCGATGAAATCGGGCGCGGAGCTAAGCGAAATCGTCACTGTCAGCTCGCCAAAAGCGATCTCGGTGGAGACGACATCTGCGGGGCGCTTTGCCTCGATATGGGCGGCTAGGTCTTTGAGGGCTTCGCTCATCTCTCTCTCCTCAACGAACCAGCGTGCCGGTGCGGCGGATTTTGCGTTGCAGCTGCATGATGCCGTAGAGCAGCGCCTCGGCGCTCGGCGGGCAGCCCGGAACGTAGATATCAACCGGAACGATCCGGTCACAGCCGCGCACCACGGAATAGCTGTAGTGGTAATAGCCGCCACCATTCGCACAGGACCCCATCGAGATCACGTAGCGCGGCTCTGGCATCTGGTCATAGACCTTGCGCAGCGCGGGGGCCATTTTATTGGTCAGCGTGCCCGCGACGATCATCAGGTCGGATTGGCGCGGCGAGGCGCGCGGTGCGGTCCCGAAGCGCTCCAAGTCATAGCGCGGCATCGAGGTATGCATCATCTCGACGGCGCAGCAGGCCAGACCGAAGGTCATCCAGTGCAATGAGCCGTTGCGCGCCCAGTTGATCACATCCTCGGTCGAGGTCAGCAGGAAGCCTTTATCCTGCAACTCGGCATTGAGCGCCTGCGTCGCGACTTCGCGATCCGCGCCTGCGGTATTGCCCCCAGTCATCACGCCCATTCCAGCGCCCCTTTCTTCCATTCGTAGGCAAAGCCTACGGTCAGCACACCGAGGAAGACCATCATCGACCAGAAGGCCACCATCGAGATCGAGCCGAAGGCCACTGCCCATGGGAACAGGAAGGCGACTTCGAGATCGAAGATGATGAACAAGATCGAGACGAGATAGAAGCGCACGTCGAATTTCATGCGCGCGTCGTCAAAGGCGTTGAACCCGCATTCATAGGCCGAGAGCTTTTCCGGATCCGGGCTGCGGTGCGCCAGCACCAATGCCGCTACGATCAGGATCAGCGCAAGCGCTGTGGCCATGGCGAGAAAAATGAGGATGGGAAGGTATTCTTGCAGCAGTTGTTCCACTGTTGGCTCCCTCATGTCGCGGCAATTGCGCCGCGCGTGTTCCGGCTAGGCCCCGTTTAGACCCGTGCGGTTACGCGGTCAACCGAGCGTAGAGCGGATTTTGGTTGATTTCGAGAGAGATCTTGGGCGGCTGATGCACAATCTCGGTCACCGCCTGCCCCGCAGCCCCCACTCTCGCGTCCAAGGGGGAGGCGAGAGTCCATCGGGTAATCGTGTCGCAAACGTTCTTAATCCCCCTGCCCTGCGCGTAAGGCACAAGCGTAAGGCACAAAGGGGGTTCACGCGGCGCAGCACCGCTTGAAGGAGCGGGCAATCGCGATTTGCCGCGCATGACAAAGCGCGGCGAAGATCTCCCCCGCCGCGCGCTGTCGCCCACTAAATTGCGAAAGTGCATTCGCGCCGCAGGTGCCTAAGATCTAGGCAGACGGTGACGGCGTCACACCACCCAACTCGCGGGCCGCTTCTCGAAGAACGCAGCGATTCCCTCGCCCGCCTCCGCGCCGTCCCAGCAGGTGACCAAAGCCGCCACTGACATCTCGATTACCTCGGGCGTGATCTGTGGCCCCAGCGCGCGGGCCAGCGCCTTGGCCTGCGCCACAGCGCCGGGCGCACAGGCGAGGTAGGGCGCGACCTCCGCCTCCACCGCCGCATCCAGATCCTCCGGTGCGACAACCTTGGCCAATAGATCCAGCCCCTGCGCGTCTTGCGCATCAAACAGCTTGGCATTCATGAACACCCGCCGCGCCTTCGCCTCGCCCATCCGCGCCACGACATAGGGGCCGATGGTTGCAGGGATCAGCCCGAGCTTGGTTTCCGTCAGGCCGAACCTCGCGCCCTCCACCCCAATCGCGAGATCACAAACCGCCATCATCCCCAGCCCGCCGCCGAACGCATTGCCTTGCACCCTCCCAATCACCGGTTTCGGGCAGATGTTGATCGCTTGCAGCATCGCCGCCAGCTTGCGCCCGCCTGCGGCCCGCGTTGCCGCATCCGCCGCGATCTGGGCCTCCATCCAGCGCAGATCGCCACCCGCGCAAAAGCTCTTGCCCTGCGCGGCCAGAACCACAACCCGCACGGAGGGATCCGCGCCCAGATCGGTGATCGCCGCTGTCAGCTCGTCCATCATCTGCACGGAGAGCGCGTTATGCTTCTCCGCCCGCGCCAGCCATAGGTGTGCGACCCCGCGCGCGTCCCGTGTGATCTCAATCGTTTCCATCACCTGTTCCCTCATGCGTGGCTGCGCATCGCGCGCGCCATCTCGGCGGCCCGTTCCAACGCCACCAAATCCAATCCGGTCTCATAGCCCAGCGCGTGCACCCGCGCGGCGACAGCCTCGGTCGCGACATTCCCCGCAGCGCCCGGCGCATAGGGGCAGCCGCCCAAGCCGCCCGCGCAGGCATCGAACACCCGCAGGCCCCGCGCCAGCGACACCTCGACATTCTCAAGCGCGCGGCCCTCGGTATCGTGGAAATGCCCCGCCAAGGCCGCCGCAGGCGCGACATCAAGCACCCGCGCCAACATCGCATCCACAGCCTCGGGGCGGCCCCGCCCGACAGTATCGCCAAGGCTGACCTCATCGCAGCCCATCGCGCGCAGGGCTTCCACGACCTGCGCCACCTGATCGGGGTCGGTCGGCCCGTCGAACGGGCATTCCACCACCATCGACACATAGCCCCGCAGCGGCACGCCTGCCTTGCGCGCGGCCAAGGCCACGGGCGCGAAGCGCTCATAGCTCTCGACGATCGAGCAATTCAAATTGGCGCGGCTGAAGCCTTCCGAGGCGGACGCAAAAATCGCCACCCCATCCGCCTTCGCCGCCAGCGCCGCCTCCAAGCCGCGCAGATTGGGCGTCAGCGCGGTATAGGCGACATGCGGCGCGCGGGTGATGCCGTGGAGCACCTCTGCGCTATCGGCCATCTGCGGCACCCATTTGGGCGAGACAAAAGACGCCACCTCAATCTGCCGGAACCCAACCTCTGAGAGCGCATCGACCAGCGCGATCTTCTCGGCCAGCGGGATCACCCGCGCCTCGTTTTGCAGCCCATCCCGCGGCGCCATCTCGACAATCTCGACCCGCTCGCGCTGGGGCCTGCGTTGCCCGCCGCCCTGACCGCCGCCCTGACCGCTCTCGCTTTGGCCAAAGACCATCCGCAAAATCTCTGCACTCATTTTGAGACCCCGTCCCGTTCCAGATCCGGCATCGGATAAAACTCCTGCTCATAGATCCCTGTGCCGCCGCCGATCTCCATCGCGCGCCGGTAGGCTGGGCGCGCCTCGATCCGCGCGCGGTAGGCGGCCAGATGCGGAAACTCCTCCGCTGCCACGAAGCGGAAGATCGCCTCGATATTGAAGCCCATCATACAATCCGCCGCTGAGAAACCGGAAGCCAGAAGATAGTCGCGCCCATCGGCCAATGCGGCCTCCAAAGCGCGCATCGTCACGATCAGCCGCTTGGTATCGAGCACCGTCATCGGCTTGGAGCGCGCCTCGATGGGCCGCAGGAAGATATGGTGGAAATTGAGGTTTTGCAGGATATTGGCCTGCGTCTCGGCAAAGCTCACCCAGCCCAGATAGGCGGCGCGCTCGCGGGTGCCGACGGCAGGGGCCAGCCGCCCCTCGCGCTCGGTGAGATATTGCACAATCGCGCCGCTCTCGAACACGGCGAGCGGCGCTTGCCCCTCCTCCACGATCTCCAGTGCGGGGATCCGCCCCGCAGGGCTCAACGCCCGAAACTCGGCGCTGCGCAGATTGCGATCGGTGACCGACCACTCGCGGATCTCGCAAGGCAGGCCCAATTCCTCGAGCAGCCAAAGCACCCGCACCGAGCGCGAGCCCGCCACATGATGCAGCCGGATCATGCGGCACCCGCCTTGGCGTCAGCTTCCTCCTCCATCCGCACCAAAGCGGCCCCCGCTTCGACCTGATCGCCCGCCTTGGCCAGCACCTCGGCAATCACCCCGTCGCGCGGCGCGCACATCACATGCTCCATCTTCATCGCCTCCAGCACGCAAAGCCGCGCGCCCGCTTTCACCTGCGCGCCCGCCGTCACCGCCATCTCGACAACCAAGCCCGGCATCGGCGCGAGGGTGAGATCGGATTGGGTGGCATGGGCGGCCCGCGCCAGCGGATCCACCCGCGTGAAGCTGCAGGCCTCGGGCGCAAACACCGTCACCTGATCGCCGTGATGCACAACCTTGTAGCGCCGCAAGATCGCGCCCTCGCCCGAAAGGACGCGCCAGATATCGCCCGCCTCCGCGCGCTCCAACGCGACCTCGAAATCTGCGCCGTCGATCGTCACCGCAAAGCGCGGGGCGCTGCCGGCAAGCGCAGTCACCCCCGCCTCGAATTCGGCAAAATACACCCGCTGCGGCACAGATCCCCACAGAGTGAACCCTGCCTCAAACCGATCCGCCCCTTCGGCATAGCCGCTCGCCGCAGCCACCGCCTGCGCGGCCAGAGAGGCGGGAGGGATCTCCGTCAGTGCATCGATATCGCGCGCGATCAAGCCGGTATCGACCTCGCCCCGCGCAAAGCCCGCATGGCGCGCCAGCGCGCCGAGGAAGGCGAGGTTTGTGACCGTCCCCGCCACCTGCGTTTCCGAGAGCGCGCGGGCCAAAGCGCCAAGGGCGGCTTTGCGTGTCGGGCCATGGGTGACGACTTTCGCGATCATCGGATCGTAGAACGGGCTGATCCGGTCGCCTTGCCGCACGCCTGTCTCGATCCGTGCCGCACCAAAGTGCAGATGCGCGAGCTGCCCCGTCGCGGGCAGGAACCCCGCCGGAACATCCTCCGCATAGAGCCGCGCCTCGAACGCATGGCCCGTCAGCGTGATCTGATCTTGCTGCAACGGCAGCGGCTCGCCGGATGCCACGCGGAGCTGCCATTCGACAAGGTCGATCCCCGTGACCGCTTCCGTCACCGGATGCTCGACCTGCAACCGCGTGTTCATCTCCATGAACCAGAAACGATCCGGCAGAAGGCCCTCGGAACCATCGACGATAAACTCGATCGTGCCCGCACCGGAATAGCCGATCGCCTCTGCCGCGCGCACCGCCGCCGCGCCCATCGCCGCGCGCATCTCTTGGGTCATGCCGGGCGCAGGGGCCTCCTCGATCACCTTCTGGTGCCGCCGCTGGAGCGAGCAATCGCGCTCATACAAATGCACCGCGCTTGTGCCATCGCCAAACACCTGCACCTCGATATGGCGCGGGGCGGTGACATATTTCTCGATCAACACCGCCTCATTGCCAAAGGCCGTGCGCGCCTCGTTTTGCGCCGAGGTGAGCGCGGCCGCGAACTGATCCGCCGCCTCGACAAGCCGCATCCCCTTGCCGCCGCCGCCCGCCACCGCTTTGATCAGCACCGGATAGCCAATCGCCTCGGCGGCTTTTGCAAGCGCCTCCGCCGCCTGCTCGGCCCCGTGATAGCCCGGCACGACAGGAACTCCCGCCTCCGTCATCAACGCTTTCGCAGCATCCTTGAGGCCCATCGCGCGGATCGCCTTCGCCGACGGCCCGATAAACACCAGCCCCGCCGTCTCGACAGCCTCGACGAAATCAGGGTTCTCGGAGAGGAACCCATATCCCGGATGGATCGCCTCCGCGCCGCTGGCTTTCGCCGCAGCAATAATCACATCGCCCCGCAGATAACTCTCGGACGGGGCGGAGCCGCCGATATGCACCGCCTCATCGGCCAATGCGACATGGCGCGCCTGTGCATCCGCGTCTGAGTAAACTGCAACGACGCTGACGCCCAGTTTATGCGCCGTCTCGATGATCCGGCAGGCGATCTCGCCGCGGTTGGCGATCAGGATCTTACGAAACATGAGCCATCTCCCTGTGAAAACTCGTGGATGGGGGCGCTGCCCCCGCTTCGCTCCCCCGGGATATTTTGGCTCTGAGGAAACGCTATCGTTTTCCAGAGAGCTTAAATATCCCCGCCGGAGGCAGGCTACATTCTAAACAGGCCGAACTTTGTCGGCTCAATCGGCGCGTTCAAGCTGGCGCGCAGCGAGAGGGCCAGCACGTCGCGGCTCTGCCGGGGGTCGATGATGCCATCGTCCCACATCCGCGCCGAGGCATAGAGCGGGTGGGATTGGCGTTCGAACATCTCGATGGTGGGGGCTTTGAACGCCGCCTCCTCCTCGGCGGACCATTGCCCGCCTTTGCGCTCGATCCCGTCGCGTTTCACCGTAGCCAGCACGCCTGCGGCCTGTTCGCCGCCCATCACCGAGATCCGGCTGTTGGGCCATGTCCACAAGAAGCGCGGGGAGTAGGCGCGGCCTGCCATGCCGTAATTGCCCGCGCCGAACGAGCCGCCGACCAGCATGGTGATTTTCGGGACATTGGTGGTGGCGACAGCCGTCACCATTTTCGCGCCGTGGCGCGCGATGCCCTCATTCTCATATTTGCGGCCGACCATGAAGCCGGTGATATTTTGCAAGAACACGAGCGGGATATTGCGCTGCGAGCACAGCTCCACGAAATGCGCGCCCTTCACGGCGGCCTCGGAGAACAGCACGCCATTATTGGCAATGATCCCGACCGGACACCCCTTCACATGGGCAAATCCGGTGACCAGCGTCTCCCCGAACCGCGCTTTGAATTCATCAAACCGCGAGCCATCGACTGTGCGCGCGATCACTTCGCGGATATCATAGGGCGTGCGCAGATCGGCGGGCACAACGCCCAAGATCTCCTCTGGGTCATAGGCGGGCTCTTCCGAGGGTTGCCATGCGACCGTGCTCGGCATTTGCCGGTTGAGATGGCTCACTGCGCGCCGCGCGAGCGCCAGCGCATGGGTGTCATCCTCGGCCAGATAATCCGCCACGCCAGAGAGGCGCGTGTGCACATCGCCGCCGCCCAGATCCTCGGAGGTGACGACCTCGCCCGTCGCGGCCTTCACCAAGGGCGGGCCGGCGAGGAAGATCGTGCCTTGGTCCTTCACGATGATCGTCACATCCGACATCGCAGGGACGTAGGCACCGCCCGCCGTGCAAGACCCCATCACCACCGCGATCTGCGCGATGCCTTTGGCGGACATCCGCGCTTGGTTATAGAAGATCCGCCCGAAGTGATCGCGATCGGGGAAGACCTCATCCTGATTGGGCAGGTTCGCGCCGCCCGAATCCACGAGATAGATGCAGGGCAGCGCGTTTTCCTCGGCGATCTCCTGCGCGCGCAGGTGTTTTTTGACCGACATCGGGTAATAGGTGCCGCCCTTCACGGTGGCATCATTGGCCACCACCATGACCTCTTGCCCATGCACACGGCCAATCCCCGCGATCACGCCCGCGCAGGGCGCAGCCCCATCATAGAGCCCGTGTGCTGCGGTGGCGCCGATCTCGAGGAACGGCGAGCCCGGATCGAGCAGATTGGCAACGCGTTCGCGCGGGGCCATCTTGCCGCGCGAGATATGGCGTTCCAGCGCGGCCGCACCGCCGCCCGCAGCGGCCAGCTCTGCCGCCGCGCGGACCTGCGCCAGCGCCTCCAGATGGGCCGCCTGATTGGCCTTGAACCCTTCCGAGTTCGGTAAGGCTTGCGAGTTCAGTTTCATTCCGTCACCCCTATATCGCGCAGTTCAATCGCGCGCTCCGCCGTCTCGGACATCTTGCAGCCCGCATAGGCCACGCTGCGCATCGTGCCGCCGTTAAACATTGCCGCCGCCAGATCGCATTGTGCATCACGGTAGCTGATCCAGGCCCGCTGTGCGCCGCGCAGGGCGGTTTGCACCTCGGGGGTGAGACGATCCATCGCCTCTTGATAGGACTGGTTGAGCAACGCATCCCAATGGCCTGTCTCGGCCATCAGGCAAGTGCCCATCCCTACGGTGGTCTGGCCCTCGGGCTGCTCCATGCAGAGCGCCGCCGCATCGCCAACGCAATCCGGTGCGACCTCCCCGTTCGCGGCATCAAGGAAGCAGACCTGCACATCCTCGAAGGCGACATCGGCGGCGACATCGGCGGTGACGCCCTGCGCGGATGCGGGGCCAGCCACCGCAAAGGCCAGTGTGCCTGCGAGCGTGAGGATCGCTTTATAAGGTGATCGTTTCATGAGATATTCCAGATTTATCGCCACCCATCACGCGCCGACGATCTCGCGACCGATCAGCATCCGGCGGATCTCGGAGGTGCCTGCGCCGATTTCCATCAGCTTCGCATCGCGGAACAGTCGCTCCACCACGGAGCCGCTCAGGAAGCCCGCGCCCCCTAGCGCCTGCACCGCCTGATGCGCCTGCACCATCGCCTGCTCGGACGCGTAGAGCACTGTCGCCGCCGCGTCAGCGCGGGTGACGTTGCTGCGATCACAGGCTTTCGCGACCTCATAGCTATAGGCGCGGGCCGTGTTCAGCGCAGTGTACATATCGGCCACCTTGCCTTGCATCAACTGAAATGCCCCGATTGGCTGGCCAAACTGCTTGCGAGATTGCACATATGGAACAACCTCATCCAAGCACGCCGCCATGATCCCGGTGCCAATCCCCGACAGCACCACGCGCTCGTAATCCAGACCGGACATCAGAACGCGCACGCCTTTGCCTTCCAGCCCGAGGACGTTTTCTTCCGGCACTTCGCAATTGTCGAAGAACAGCTGCGCGGTGTTCGAGCCGCGCATCCCGAGCTTGTCGAAGTGCTTGGAAGTGGAGAAGCCCTTGAACCCCTTTTCAACGATAAAAGCCGTGATCCCTTTCGACCCCGCCTCCATATCGGTCTTGGCATAGACCACCAATGTGTCCGCATCCGGCCCGTTGGTGATCCAGTATTTATGGCCGTTCAGAAGGTAATAGCCGTCTTTCTTCTCCGCTTTGAGCTTCATGCCCACGACATCAGATCCCGCGCCCTCTTCGCTCATCGCCAGCGCGCCGACTTTCACGCCTGAGACCAGATCGGGAAGGTATTTGCGCTTTTGCGCCTCATTGCCGTTGAGTTTGAGCTGGTTCACGCAGAGGTTGGAATGCGCGCCGTAGGACAGCGAGACCGAGGCCGAGGCCCGCGCGATTTCCTCTGTCGCGACGATATGCGCGAGATAGCCCATGCCCGCGCCGCCATATTCCTCTGATACGGTGACGCCCAGAAGGCCCAGCTCGCCCATTTCCGCCCAGAGTTCATGCGGGAAGAGATTGTCGCGATCCACCGCCTCCGCCATCGGTTTGACGCGCTCTTGCGCCCAAGCATGCACCATTTCGCGCAGGCTATTCACATCGTCCCCAAGATCGAAACTCATGGCGTTGAACATCGGGCCCCTCCACTGGCTGAATTATCTGAACAAGTGTTCAATTCATGCAGCAAGAAGATGAGTCGGGTCAAGGCCCGTGAGGCCCTGCGCGAAAAATTCTGCCCGTTTTCAGGAAAAGTGACGCGAGGTCTTTGGGCCGCTTCGCCCCTGCGCGCAGACACCGCGCGCGGCGACGCGGGTTACTCGATCAGCGCCAACCCGCGCACCACCGCGCCGAACTCATCACACCGCGCCAAGAGCGCCGCGCGCTCGGCATCCGACAGTGCGGCCTCAACCTGATCCAGCGGTCCGCGCGGCTCGCGCACGAGCGGGCCGGTCAGCGCCTCCAGCGGATCGCGCATAGCGTAGCCACACAGATCCGCGCCGAGAAGCAAATCGCCTCGCTCTGCGGGGGAGATCTGCGCCAGCTCCGCCTTTTGCGCAGCGCGCAATGTCGCCGCCGCATCGACGGAACTGGAAAGGTAATAGCGCTGCAAAGCGGTGGCGGCCAAAAACACGAGGCTCGCCGTCACTGTGAAATCGACGAGCCGCCATGTCCACGATCTGCGCGGCGCGGCAGGGAGCGTATGCACAACAGGCCTGAGCACCGCGCCGCAGCCCAAGCATTGCTCCGCCGCCTCCGGCATCGCCGTCGAGCAATCGGGGCAGAGGCGATGGCGCTTCAGGGTTTGCCCCATCCCGCCCCCCCGCTCAGCCCAAAAGCCGCGCGACCAGCGCGGGCAAATCGTCGTAATGCTCCAACAGCGCTTCAGGGGCCAAGCGTTCAATGGTGCGGCCCTCCGGCCCGAATGTCACCAGAACGCTCGCAACACCGCAGGCGCGCGCCGTTTCGCGGTCGGTTTTGGTATCGCCAATCAGGATCGAGCGCGCGACCGTGCCCCCCACCGCCTCGACCGCCGCGATATAGGGCGCGGGATCGGGCTTGCGCGTGGCCAAGGTATCGGCCCCGATCAGCGCGCCGAAATGATGCCGCAGCCCCAGCCGCGCGGTGAGCACCTGCGCGAGACCTTCGGGCTTGTTGGTGCAGATCGACAACGCGTAGCCCTGCGCCTTCAACGTCTCAAGCGCCTCGAACACACCGGGATAAACCCTTGTATGCACATCAATATTCTCGCCGTAATGGCGCAGCAATGCGGGGTAATCCGCCTCCACCAGCGCCTCGATATCCGGCAGTTCCACGCGGCTATATCCGGTGCGCAGCATCGCCCGCCCGCCATGGAACGCGATCAGCGCATCTTGATCGACATGCAGCACAGGCCCGATGCCGCGCGCGATGAAACAGGCGTTGGCGGCCTCGATCAGATCGGCAGCGGTATCGGCCAACGTGCCATCCAGATCAAACACGACTGTTTTAAGATCGGGGGTTTGAAGATCGGCCGTTTTGAGGTCAGCGGAAGGGGCAGTCTTCGCGGAGAGGTCAGTGGTCATAAGGTCCCTTTTGGCGTGTGCTGTCACAACTGGTCACAATCCGTGAACCGCTTTCCCTTGCAGCCCCGCCCCCAATAGGTAAAACGCGAGGCAACAGAAGAAAAGGGCTCTCCCTATGGCAATTGCACTTGTTATCCTCGCCGCCGGAAAAGGCACGCGCATGAATTCGGACCTCCCCAAGGTGCTGCACCGTCTGGGGGCTGCGCCGCTGGTCGCGCATGCGATGCTTTCGGGCCAAGCGCTGGAGCCCGAAGCAGTGATTGTCGTCGCGGGGCATGGCGCGGATCAGGTGCGCACGGCGGTCAGCAAGATCAACCCTGAGGCACAAGTGGTTCTGCAAGAAGAGCAATTGGGCACCGCCCATGCCGTCATGCAGGCGCTGCCGGAGTTGGAGGGGTTCGAGGGGCGCGTGATCGTGCTCTACGGCGATACGCCCTTCATCCGCACAGAGACGCTGGAACAGATGCTCGACTCCCCTGCCGATGTTGTCGTGCTCGGGTTCGAGGCCGCCGATCCGGGGCGCTATGGGCGGCTTGTCACCCATGGCACCGCGCTGGAGCGGATCGTCGAGTTTAAAGATGCCACCGATGAGGAGGCGGAGATCACCCTGTGCAATTCCGGCGTGATCTGTGCCGATGCGGCCACGCTGCGCGAACTCCTGCCGGTGATTGATAACGACAATGCCTCCGAGGAATTCTACCTGACCGACCTTGTCGAGGTCGCGCGCGCCAATGGCATGGCGGCGGAAGTGGTGACATGCGACGAGGCGGAAACCCTCGGCATCAATTCGCGCAAAGAACTGGCGCAGGCCGAAGCCGCGTTCCAAGCACGGATGCGGGCGGAAGCGTTCGAGAATGGCGTGACGCTGACCGCGCCCGATACCGTGTTCTTCGCGCTCGATACCTATCTGGGGGCCGATTGCATTGTGGGGCCAAATGTCGTCTTCGGGCCGGGCGTCACGGTGGAAACCGGCGCGGAGATCCTCGCGTTTTGCCATCTGGAAGGCTGCCATATCTCGCGCGGCGCAACTGTCGGCCCCTTCGCCCGCCTGCGGCCAGGTGCGGAACTGGCAGAGGATGTGCATGTCGGCAATTTCGTCGAGATCAAGAATGCGATCTTGGATGAGGGCGTGAAGGTCGGCCATCTGACCTATATCGGTGATGCGGATATTGGCGAGCATACGAATATCGGTGCCGGAACGATCACTTGCAACTATGACGGGGTGATGAAACACCGCACCACCATCGGCAAAAACGCGTTCATCGGTTCCGATACGATGCTGGTCGCCCCCGTCACGGTGGGGGATGGCGCGCTGACCGGATCGGGCTCTGTCGTCACCGAGGATGTGCCCGCGCAGGCCGTGGCGCTGGGACGCGCGAAACAAGTGAACAAGCTCGGGCTTGCCACCAAACTCTTTGAGATGTTGCGCGCCGAAAAAGCCCGCAAATCCAATTCCTGAAGGGGCGAAATATGTGCGGAATTATTGGTGTTCTGGGAAAAAATGAAGTCGCCCCGCTTTTGGTCGAAAGCCTAAAGCGGCTGGAATATCGCGGCTATGATAGCGCGGGCATCGCCACGGTGAACGCCTCGGCGGGCGGCAAGCTGGATCGCCGCCGCGCGGTCGGCAAGCTGGTGAACCTGTCGGATCGCCTCGTGCACGCGCCGCTGGCGGGCAAATCGGGCATTGGCCACACCCGCTGGGCAACGCATGGCGCCGCGACAGAAGTCAACGCGCATCCGCATCGCTCGGGCCCTGTGGCGGTGGTGCATAACGGCATTATCGAGAACTTCCGCAGCTTGCGCGAAGAGCTGGCAGAGGCAGGCCATCTGCCCGAATCCGCGACCGATACCGAAACGGTCGCGATGCTGACGCGGATGTATATCGACGGCGGCCTGCCCCCGCGCGACGCCGCCGTGGCGACGCTCAAGCGGCTGGAGGGCGCGTTTGCGCTCTTGTGGCTATTTGAGGGCGAAGACGATCTGATGATCGCCGCCCGCAAAGGCTCGCCGCTGGCCATCGGCCATGGCACGGGGGAGATGTTCGTCGGCTCCGACGCGATTGCGCTGGCACCAATGACTCATCTTGTGACCTATCTCGAAGAAGGTGATTACGCCTTCATCACCCGCCAAGGCGCGGAGATCTATGATGCCGAGGGCCGCCGCGCGAACCGCGATGCGGCCAAGATCGACGTGGGCGCGGTGCAGATCGAGAAAGCCGGCTATAAGCATTTCATGGCCAAAGAAGTCGCTGAACAGCCCGCCGTGCTGGGCGATGCCCTGCGCCACTATCTGCGCGACGAAGGGTTGAACCTGCCCGAGGAGGTCGATTTCACCGATCTCGACCGGCTGACTATGGTTGCCTGCGGCACCGCCTATTACGCCTGCGCGGTGGCGAAATACTGGTTCGAAAGCTTGGCGGGCCTGCCCTGCGAGATCGACGTCGCGTCCGAGTTCCGCTACCGCGAACCGCCGATGCCGAAGAAATCTTGGGCGATCTTTGTAAGCCAATCGGGCGAGACCGCCGATACGCTCGCCGCCCTGCGCTATTGCGATGAGCGGGTTGAGAAAACCGTCGCCGTGGTGAATGTACCGACCTCCTCGATGGCGCGCGAAGCCTCGCTGAGCCTGCCGATTTTGGCGGGGGTCGAGGTTGGCGTCGCTTCCACCAAAGCCTTCACCTGCCAATTGCTGACGCTCGCCGTCATGGCGCTGAAAGCGGGCGTGGATCGTGGCCATATCTCGCCCGAGCAGCTCAAATCCCATATCGAGACGCTGCGCGCCTTGCCCGGATTGATGAACGCAGGTTTGGCCGCCTCCGGAGATATCGAGAAACTGGCCGAAAAACTGGCCGAAGCGCAGGATGTGCTGTTCTTGGGGCGCGGCCCGCTCTTCCCGATTGCCATGGAAGGCGCGCTGAAACTCAAGGAAATCAGCTACATCCACGCCGAAGGCTATGCCTCGGGCGAGCTCAAACACGGGCCGATCGCGCTGATCGACCGCTCCGTCCCCGTGATTGTCTTCGCGCCGCGTGACAGGTTGTTTGAAAAAACCGTCTCGAATATGCAAGAAGTGATGGCGCGGCATGGTCAGGTGCTGCTCGTCTCGGATGCGCAGGGCCTGAAAGAGGCGGGCGAAGGCACTTGGGCGCAGATCCGGATGCCGGAAATCGCCGAGCCTTTCGCGCCGATCCTCTACGCGCTGCCCGCGCAACTTATCGCCTACCACACCGCTGTCGCCAAAGGCACCGATGTGGACCAACCCCGCAACCTAGCAAAATCGGTAACCGTTGAATGACACGCCCCCCCAAAGCCCCGCCGCTTCCTCCTGAAGAAGAAGCCCGCCTCACTGCAGAGGCCGAGGCCTTTGCGGCATCGGCGGCAGATTACGAATTCTATGATGCAGAGGCCGACGTAACCGATCCCTCCGCTCTGGGCAGCCTGCCCACGGCTGCCGAAGCGATCGAGATGCTCGAGGCCTCTGCCGATCCCGAGAAAGCCGATGAGGCGGCCGCCTATCACAAGGCCGAGCGCCGCTATCTTGGCGTGTCTGTCCCGCTGATCGACGATCTGGCGACGCTGTGGCGCGCGCAGGCGGGCGATGATACCGCCGCCCGTGTGGCACTGGCGCGCGATCTTTGGGCCTCCGATATTCACGAGGCAATGGTCGCCTCCGCCAAACTCCTGACCCAAGCGCGGCTGCGCCCTGATGCGGACGCTTGGGATCTGATCGCCTCTTGGGTGCCGACATTTGACGCTTGGGCGATTGCGGATACCGCTTGCAAGGCAGGCGACCGCCGCCTTGTGGCGGACCCTGCGCGCCTCGACGAGGTTGAAGCTTGGATCTATGACGAGAATATGTGGGCCCGCCGCGCGACCTTGGTAATGACCCTGCCCTGGACCAAACAGCGCAACCCCTCCGAGGCCGATCTGCAAATCCGCGAGCGGGTACTGAACTGGCTGATCATCCTCGCCGATGACCGCAATTGGTTCATTCAAAAAGCCATCGCGACATGGCTGCGCGAACTCTCGAAACGCGATCCCGAGCGCGTGGCGAAATGGCTCGATGATCACGGCGGCAACCTGAAGAAGTTTGCCCGTGTTGAGGCCGCCAAGCTTTTGCCTGTCGATCCCGAGGCCGACGAAGGCGGTGAGGAAGACCTCCCCGAGGCGCAAGATCACGCGGCCCCTGAAGCGGGCGCACCCGAGGCCAAAGACGAATAATCAAAAGCCCCGGCGCAATGGCCGGGGCTTTTTTTTACTGTGACGCTGGTTTTGCCCCTGCCCGGCTGCGCGGTGGGTGACAAATGTCGGAACGCTCCGCGGGGGATATTTAGGCTCTTTGGAAACACGAGTCTCGGCGCAATTACGGGCCGCAGCGCTTTGCATTTCCACAGAGCCTAAATATCCCCGCCGGAGGCATCGCGGCCAGACATCCCTCACAGGCGTCTGGGAATTCGCGGTCAGGATTTATAGACCACGACCTCCGGCAGATCGGTCAAAGACACGCCCAGCAACCGCATCGCGGGCAGGGAAATCCGGCTGCCGCCCTCTGGCGCGGGGATCAGATCGACCTGCACCGATTGGCCTGTCGCTGGGTTCTCGACGCGGCCTTTTGCGGGCACCGTCACCAGCGAGGTTTTGATCCAGAAGCCCGGATCGGTGGGATCTCCCAAAGACGCTACGGTTTTGCCCAGTTTGGCCTCTGCGGCGACGGGTTTGGCCGCCGCTGCTGCGCGTTGCTCCGCGGTGGTCGTATCAAACGCATCTGCGGTTTTCGCGGCGGGCTTGGGGCGCGGCGCGGTGATCATTCCTGCCTCCGCACTGCCTTGCCCGCCGATCCCCGCTCTTTCCTGCCCGCTCCCGAAGGGCATTTGCGAACAGGCCGAGAGCGCGGCGATGAGCACGACAGAGGCCAAAACCTTACGCATCTTATTCTCCTTCAATCTGTTAGCGCCAGCCTAACCCGCCCCGCCCCTGCCAGCAACGCCCAACACCCGCACCCGCCGCCACGTCGCCTTGATGCGCGGGCTCTTGCCAGTGGCGCGCCTGCGGCCTAGGCTTCGCGCATGATCAACACACCCCCATCAGCGCCCCTGATTGACCCTTTCGCCCGCGCGATCACCTATCTGCGCGTCTCGGTGACGGATCGCTGCGATTTTCGCTGCACCTATTGCATGTCCGAGCATATGCAATTTCTGCCGAAAAAGGATCTGCTGAGCCTTGAGGAGCTGGACCGGATGTGTTCGGCCTTCATCGGGTTGGGGGTGAAAAAGCTGCGGATTACCGGCGGCGAGCCCTTGGTGCGGCGCGGTATCGATACGTTCTTTCGCGCGATGTCGCGACATCTGGAAAGCGGCGCGCTCAAAGAGCTGACGCTGACGACGAACGGCTCGCAATTGGATCGGTTCGCGGGGGATCTCGCGGCGATCGGGATGCGGCGGATCAATGTCTCGATGGATACGCTGAACCCCGAGAAATTCACAGCGATTACCCGCTGGGGGCGGCTGCCGCAGGTGCTCGACGGGATCGCGAAAGCCAAAGCGGCAGGACTCAAGGTCAAGATCAATACTGTTGCGATCAAAGGGTTCAACGAGGATGAGCTCTTCGATCTCGTGAAATGGTGCAATGATGAGGGGCATGATCTGACCTTCATCGAGGTGATGCCGATGGGCGAGATGGATGAGCAGGCGCGGCTCGGTCAATACTGGCCGCTGGAGGATCTGCGCGCGCGGTTGGCGGAGCGGTTCACCCTCACCGATCTGCCCGATAACACCGGCGGCCCTGCCCGCTATGTGCGCCTGAACGAGACCGGTCAGCGGATCGGGTTTATCACGCCACTCACCCATAATTTCTGCGAAAGCTGCAACCGCGTGCGGGTCACCTGCACGGGCGAGATCTACACCTGTCTGGGCCAGAACGACCGCGCCGATCTGCGCGCGCCCCTGCGGGCAAGCGAAGACAACGGCCCGTTGATCGCCGCGATCCGTGGCGCGATTGATCGTAAGCCCAAGGGCCATGATTTCGATTATTCCCGTGGCGTCGGCGGCCAAGTGGCGCGGCATATGAGCCATACCGGCGGGTAAGCGACAGCCCCTTCGCGCGAGCGTCGTTATCCCTGCGCTGGATCTTGGCCCCGCAAGCTCAATCGTGCGAGGGCTGCGATCAGATCCGTGCGCGTCACGATCCCGACGATCTGCGCGCCCTCCAGCACCGGCACCGCGTCCTGCCCGCTCTGCGCCATCATCGGCAGCAGTGCGGCAATCGGCGTGGCGGGATGCGCGCGGGCCAGCCCGACGCCCATAACCTCTTGCGCGCGCACGGGCATCTCACGCTCGCGATCCAACAGCCGCCGCATCGCCGCCCTGAACCCGCGCCCCAAGCGCTGCGCATCCGATTGGATACGCCCGATCAGATGGATCTGGAAGATCACGCCCAGATACCTGCCGGAGGCCTCGACCACAGGCAGCGCGGTAAACCCGTGCCGCCGGAACAGATCCGCCACCTCGCCCAGCGGTGCTTGCGGCCCCACCGTGACCAGATCGCGCGACATGATATCGCCCGCGCTCAGCGCACCCGTGCGATGGCCCGCTGCTTGCAGTTCCGCCGCCCCGATCAGCCGCGCCAGATCCTCAACACCCATATTCAGCGATTGGCGATAGCGCTCCAGCAGCGCTGTCAGCTCGCCCTCATCCAGCCCCAGACGCTCCATCGGGTTCGGATCGGCGGGGCCATGGGTCTTGCCCTCCTCGAACCGCCGCAGCGGGTAATGCCGCCCCGTGAGCCGCGCATAGATCATCGCCATACCGACGAGCAGCGCCGTCCCCACGCCCACCGGCATCAGCGCGAACCAGAAGCCGAGCTTCGCGACCGCTTCGGGGCTCATCGCCGCCGTCATCGCCACCGCGCCCGCAGGCGGATGCACCGCGCGGCACAAAAGCATGGCGATGATCACCAGCCCCACGGCAAGCGCGATCCGTGCGAGCGGATCGGCCAGCGCGAGGCTCACCGCCACGCCGATCAGCGCCGCGAGCATATTGCCCACCACCGCAGGCCACGGCTGCGCCAGCGGGCTATTGGGCACCGCAAACAGCAGCACCGAACTCGCCCCGAACGGCGCGATCAGATAGAGGCCGAGCGTGAAATCGACCGAGGGGGAGAGCACGAAAAGCCCGGCCAGCGTGAGGCCAAGAAACGCGCCGATCCCTGCGCGCAGCGCCTCCACCATGGTCACGGACGGGGTCGCGGGGCCAAGGCCGCGCAAGAAAGACAACACCCGATCAGAGAGGCTTGGGGACATGGCGCGCATTTCTCAAACTGCGTAAATATTAAGCAATTAGCGCAGCAGCCCGCAGCGCGCTAGGGGTCGCTGCCTGTGATCTCTCGCGCGGGGCATTCGGGCAACAGAGCGCCCTGCTCAACCGCGCATCCGCAAAGCTGTGACGATCCGCGCGCCACGGCGCATCACGGTGGCGGCTGTGCCCAGCGTTACGATAACGATCGCCAGCGGCAAGATGATCTCACGCTGCCAGAGCCAGCCCTCCGCCACGGCCAGAACAGCCGCCGCTGTCAGCGCCGCCATGCGCTGCGGCTTGGCCATCGGCCCGCTGAAATCCGGCACCAGCCCGATGCCCGCGCCCAGTTCCCGCGTATAGGCGGTCAGCACCGCCAGCGAAGCCGCCGCCCAACCCCATTCGGGCAGGCCTGCTGCGAGACCTGCCCCGACAAGGATCAAAACATCGGAGACCCGATCCGGAAACTCGTTCCAGAACGGCCCATCGGGCGCGCCCTTGCCCGCCTCAACCGCGACCATCCCGTCAAACAGGTTGCACAAGAGCCGCGCCTGACAGCCCAAAGCAGCAAGCACCAGCAACAGCGCGCGGGCGACACCGCTGGTTTCCGCTGATCCCCAGAACGCCAGCGCGGCCACGAGTGCCGCGCCCATACTGGCTTGCGAGATCGCATTCGGGGTAACGCCGCGCGCGGCCAAGGCCTGCGCGATTTTCCCCGCCAGTTTGGTCTCGCGGCTTTTGAGCGGTCGGCGGTTTTTCAGATCAAGCATAGCGGTGGCCTCTGAGAGTAAGGGGGGCGGTTAGTGGATATCCCAGAAGAACCGCACGATATGGAAGAAGATCGGCGCGGCGAAGATCACCGAATCCAGACGATCCACAAAGCCGCCATGGCCCGCGATCAGATGGCCCCAATCCTTCACCCCGCGATCGCGCTTGATCGCCGACATCACCAGCCCACCGAAGAACCCCATCAGCGTGATGACAATGGAAAGCCCCGCCGCCTGCAGCACGGTGAACGGGGTGATGAAGGCCAGTGCCGCCCCCAAGAGCGAGGCGCTGAGAACACCGCCCACCAGCCCCTCGAGCGTCTTTGAGGGCGAGAGGCGCGGGGCGATTTTCGTCCGCCCGAAGAGCTTGCCCCAGACATATTGCAGCACATCACTCGATTGCACGACGACCACGAGGAAGAAGATGAGGAACATGTTCCGCCCCGCGTAGCCCTCGATATTCAAACTCAAAAGCGCGGGGACGTGGGAGATGCAGAAGACCGAAATCATCAGCGCCCATTGCGCCTCTGCGACACGGATCAGGAAGTTCTCCGTCTCGCCGCGCAGTGCGGAGAGCACGGGCATCAGCAAGAAGGCATAGACGGGGATGAAGATCGAGTAGAACCCGTACCAGTTGTTGCCCACCGCGATATATTGGATCGGCAGAACGATGAACACCGCCGCCGCCAGCGCGTAATGATCCGAGGAGCGGGTGTTGGTCAGCGTCAGCACCTCGCGCAGCGCGGCGAAGGAGCATAGCGCGAAGAGGATGACGACACCGACCTTCCCCGCCAGAAACGCAATCGCCATGACGAGCACCATCACCCACCACGCATTGATCCGCGCGTTGAGGTTTTCAATCGTGCTATTGGGACCGGCACCATGGCGCGCCGCGCGGTATTGCAAAACGGCGCCGACAGTGGAGGCGGTGATCAGCACCCCCAGCACGCAGAGCAAGAGAAACAGGGAATCACTCATCGCGCATCTCCTCCGCGCTGCGGGCTATCGGGGGCGTCGTGCTGGGGGCAATGAGCGCCTGCCCCTGCGGCGCGAGGGCGAGCAGCGCCGTCTCGGCCCGCCTCAAGAACGCGGTTTTCTCCTCGCCCGCCGCCAGACGCAGCGCCGCACCGAAGGTGACGGTGCAGATCAGCGGGATCGGCACCATTGCCCCTTTGGGCAGCACGCGGTTGAGGTTGTCGATCCAGACCGGAACGAGATCGACCTCGGGCCGCTGCGTGGCGAGGTGAAAGAGCCCCGACTTGAACGGCAAGAGCGGGTCATCGCCCATATTGCGGGTGCCTTCGGGGAACAGAATGAGGCTATCCCCCTGATCGAGCGCGGCCGCCATCTGCGCCACCGGATCCTCACGCCGCCCCTCGGCATCGCGCGCGATCAGCACTGCGTTGAACACCGAGGTGCCGATAAAGCTGCGAAACCCCGAGGCATTCCAATACTCCGCCCCCGCAACGGGCCGCGCGGCGGCGCGCAGCTCTGGCGGCAGCACCGTCCAGATCAGCACGAAATCCCCATGGCTGCGGTGATTGGCGAAATAGACGCGCTGGCGGAGGACAGGCTCACTCCCCGCCCAGATCCCGCGCACGGCGGTGATAAATCGGGCGAAGGCGAGAATGGCGAAACCGGTGAGTGAAGCAAGAAATCGGATGGGACCAATCCTTCTGGAAAGACTGCCATTGGGCCATCGGCCAGAGGCAAAACGTATCACAAGAAAAGCGATGTCAGAGAAAAAAGGCGAAGAACAAGCGGAAGAGACCGGAATCGTGGTCAGCAGATAGGAAAAGACTGCAAAGACTCACCAGCCTTGTCAAATCGAACGGGGAGCTTTCACATCAAACGGTTTGGCGGAACCGAACGCGGCCCGCGCACGACCGATCAGAACAGCCCCGCCTCGCGCGCGATCATCGCGGCCTGCGTGCGATTGGCGGCGCCCAGCTTGCGATAGAGCGTCTTCATATGCAGTTTGACCGTCGGCTCGGTAATATCCAGATCCCGTGCGATCTCTTTATTCGCTTTGCCTTCGGTCAGCCCCTCCAGCATTTGCAATTCGCGCGGAGACAGCGTTTGCGCGAGCGGGTGCACCGAGACAACCTCGACAGCGGTCATGAAATCAACGGGTGCGTAGATCTCGCCCATCGCCATGAATTTCACCGCATTGACCATGGATTTTGCCGAAAGCGTCTTGGGGACGAAACCTGCGGCGCCAGCTTCCAAAGCCTGCTCGACAATCTCGCGCGTGGCCTCACCCGACAACAGCGCGACCCGCTGGCCACCCTCCAGCGCCAAAGCCCGTTTGAGCCCTTCGAGCCCGTTCATTCCCGGCATGTTCAAATCAAGGAGAACCAGATCAAATCGGGGCTGCGCCGCAATCGTCGCACAGGCGCTTTCCAAATCCGCCACGGTGACCGCTTCGATTCCGTCCTGCGATTCAAGAAACATGGTGAGCGTATCGCGGAGCAGTTCATGGTCGTCAGCAATCAATACGCGCATTCGGATCTCCATCTCTCAAGGCTAACTGCTAGCCCGTGACGCGTGCGTATGCACGCAAAAACCCACATGCCAGATATAGCAATGCAGTAAATAAGGAGATTTCGCGACAACACGGCCCACACAATGCCTCTGCCGCCGCCCTCCCCACGGGACCAACCACAGAAAATCTTTACCAAATTAACCTACCCGTCAGGGTAGGAAAACACCCCCTCTGCTCCCGTGCAACAAGAATCGTTTTATGGGATAAGAGGTCAAGCTCAGAGAAGGATGCGATATAAAGTGTTTAGTATTCCGTTCCAATCCTTTTTGCGTGTAGCCAGTGCTGGCATCACTCTCTGGGCGTGCTCCGCTGCGATCCTGCCTGCTGCCGCCGAAACACTCGGCCAGCCGCAAGGTCAGGTTCTCCTGACCGTCACCGGACATATCAGCAATACAAATGCCGAGAACGCCGCGCAGTTCGATCTCGAGATGCTCGAGGCCCTGCCTGTCACCAAATTCAGCACGACAACCGTGTGGACGGACGGCGTGCAGAATTTCGAGGGCGTATCGCTCGCAGATTTGCGCGAGGCGCTTGCGCTTGAAGGCGAGAACCTCCACGCAACGGCTGTCAATGATTACGGGATTGATATCCCGGCCACGGACATCACAAAAGACGGGCCGATCGTGGCGTATCGGATGAATGGCAAGACGATGTCTTTGCGCGACAAGGGACCGCTCTGGATCGTCTACCCTTACGATTCTGACGCGCGCTTCCGCAGCGAAGTGATCTATTCACGCAGCATCTGGCAGCTCGATCGGATCGAAGCGCAGGACTGACACATATTTCGGGGCGGGCAACTCCCGCCCCCCTTCATATGCGCCTCCTCAAACATGCCCCCTCTTAGCGCGCGCGATCACATGATCCGCAGCGCACTAACAACGGGTTTCGGCGGGAGGGCGCGGCATCTGCGTGTTGCCCATCCCTCGCGTTTTCACTCGGGGTTAACCTATTTTGGTGTAACAGTTTTGCGGAACAGTCGTATTCGGGCTTGGACTGCTCCTTAGGCGCGGTTACGCTCGCATGGCATGCCGCGCATCTGCGCGCGCTCGAAGCCCAAGGAAGACACCATGCCCGCACGGCTCCAGAAAACGCTCGGCCTGCGCATTCTCGTATCGGCTGTGTTCGGGCTGATCGGCCTTTCGGTGATCGCCGTCCTCTCGTTTGATGTCGTCACCAAGATGCAGCAGCTCAATTCCGCCAATTCTGATAACGTGCAGTGGTCCCTGACGCAGGCAGAGGTCGACTTTCTGGAATTTGCGAACCAGTTGAACTCAATCCCAGATACGCCGGATGCTGCCTTGGGTGAGTTGCGCCGGAAATTCGATGTGTTCTACAGCCGAATCGACACGCTGGACAAAGCCTCGGTCTATGCCCCCCTGCGTGCGACCCCTGATTTCAGCGACGATCTGCTGATCCTGCAAACATTTCTGGAGCGCAGCGTCAATGTCATCGACGCAAACGACGCGATCTTGATCACCGCCCTTCCCGAGCTGAAACGTGCCGCGCAGCCCCTGCGGGCCAATGTGCGCGCGCTTGCGAATGAGGGGCTGACATTCTTCGCCAGAGCATCGGACAGCCGCCGCGGGGCGATCTCGAAAACCCTGTTCCAACTCGCCTCGGCGGTCGGTGTGCTTCTCGTTGCGATGGTGATCTTGTCGATCTATCTCGCCACACTCAACCGCCAGAACATCCGCCGCCGTGCGGAGGTGATCGAGGCGAGCGAACGGATGAAGACGATCACCGATACCGCGCTTGATGCAGTCATCGTTTCGGATAATTTCGGCAAGATCCTGACGTTCAACCCTGCGGCCGAGCAGATCTTCGGCTATCGCGCAGAGGATGTGTTTGGCAGTGACCTTGGCGCATTGCTCGTTCCAGATCACCTGCGCGCCAGCCATGACGCAGGGATGGCACGGATGCGCAGAGGCGGAGATCGGCAAATCGTCGGCAATGGTCGGGTGCATCTGGATGCAAAACGCGCCACGGGCGAGCTGTTCCCCGCAGAATTCGCCATTCAATCCGCCGAAACCGCCAATGGTGAGATTTTCATCGCCTTCTTGCGCGACATTTCGCTGCGGATGCGCGCGCAGGAAGAGCTGGTGCTCGCGCGCGACCGCGCCTTGGCCGGCGAAAAGGCGAAAACCGATTTCCTCGCCACGATGAGCCATGAAATCCGCACACCGCTCAACGGGTTGCTGGGTAATCTCGCGCTTTTGGAAGACACCGATCTATCCAACCGCCAAGCCCGGTACATCAAGCATATGAACACCTCTGGCAGGCTTCTGATGCGGCATATCAGTGATGTTCTCGACCTCACAAAATACGATGCCGGCAAGATGACGCTTCGCCCCGAGCCGATGGATATCGGGCTGCTTTTGCAAGATATTGTGGACAACCAAAGCGGCGCGGCCGCGCGCAATGGCACCACCGTTGTCTGGGGCTGGCATGGCAAGCCGATGCCATGGATCATGGCGGATCACGACCGGATCCAGCATATCTTGATGAACATCATCGGCAATGCGGTGAAATTCACCCGCGAAGGTGAGGTCCGGGTTGAGATCGGGATTACCGCCGCCACCGCACCGCAAACGCGTGAAGACGCGACGGTCGGCGCAGGTTCGACAACCGGTGCAGATGCCCCGCACTCCGAGCTTTGCGTCACTGTCACAGATACCGGCATTGGCATGGATCCCGATCTGCAATCGCGGATATTTGACGATTTTACCACGGGCGATGCGGCCTATGATCGCAATGTCGGAGGCACCGGCCTCGGGCTCGGAATCGCGCAGCGCTTCGTGAAGGCGCTCGGCGGCGAGATCAAGGTCGCCAGCACCTTGGGCAAGGGAAGTTGTTTTACCATCCGCTTCCCCGTGCGCCCCGCCACCCCACCCAAAGATGCGCCTGCCCCGGTAGAGCGCTTACACGAGAGCACCACCGTGCAGCCGCGCGCGGCACAGACGGCTAGCACCCGCGCGATGACAGAGCAGGAAGAAGCTGCGCGAGATGCGGCTATGGACGCGGCAGATGATGCCGCACGGGGCAAGGCGGCGCCCGTGCTCTCGGCGCATCGAATTTTGCTCGTCGAGGACAATGGTATCAACCGCGTCGTCGCGCGCGAGATGCTGCGCAGCTTGGGCCACAGCGTCACCGAGGTCCATAACGGGCGCGAGGCGGTCGATATCACTCTGGAGCAGCCCTTCGACCTGATCTTGATGGATATCAGCATGCCGCTGATGGACGGGCGCACCGCCACCCGCGCCATCCGCGCAAGCAACGGCCCCAATGCCAATACGCCGATTATCGCGCTCACCGCCAATGCGATGGTTGACGAGCAACGCGCCTATCTTTCTGACGGGATGAACGACATCCTGACCAAACCTTTGATGCGGGCGGGGCTAAAGCGCGTGGTCGAGGCCCATATTTCGGATCCGCTCACCGCGACGGAGGAGCCCGAAGAAAAGCCAGAGCCGCAGGCACCGCTGAGCCTTCCCAAAGACGCGCAGTCGGAGACTATAACGGCAGTTGAAACAACGCGAACCGAGCCGGAACATTCCCCCCAGCCCGCCGTTTTGCTCGATGTCGAAATGGACCCAGTGCATCTCGGCGAACTGCGCGAGATGCTCGGCGCGAAATCTCTCAACACGCTGATCACCCGCCATTGCGGGGAAATCGAGGCAGTGATCAAGACATTGCAAGCGCCCGATGCGCTGCCCCTGCCCGAGATCGCCGCGCGCGCCCATAAAATCGCGGGCAGTGCCGCAGCCCTCGGTGCGGTGAGCTTGCGCAAGGGGCTGCTGGCGGTTGAGCAGGCCGCCAAGGCGGAAAATGCCGAAGATCTGGCGGCAGCAATCAAAGCCCTTCCCACGATCTGGGAAGCCACCCAGCCCGCCCTGACTGCGGCGGTCTAAACGCTTCGGCTGTGTTTGCCCTAGATCACGAGCACAAATCGCCAAAGCTCGGCGCGCCAGCGGGGGCGTAGCATCCCGCGCGGACCCCTCCCCGCAAAGCCCAAAAAACGTAAAGCCTTACGCCCCCCTTAAAATGACCCCGCAGTGTATGAGATCGGCTTTTTCAGCCGTGCTCACCAGCCGCGCTATACCATCAAGGAATGTGCCGCCCTCAATGAGCCGAAGGGCAAATAGCTGACGCCCCACTGGTTTCCCAGTCCGTCACTCTGATCGCGGTGTGAGCAGATGATTACCGCACAGGAGCAGCGCATAGGCCCGCCGCACGCTCGACACCTGCGCCAAAGACTCGGTGAGAGAGACAATCAGAACAGCCAAATATTTGCGGGCAACGTCAACGGAGGCGTTCAGAGGAACCAAAGCCGCTCTGGTGTTGAAGTCCCACACCGATCCCAAGGATATTGACGTCAGGTTAACTGTTTAAAACAGCCACGATCAATCAAACTGGCCCCTGGGATAAACGCACTTTCCTATATTTTTTTATATACCTTCTTGCGATTTGCTAAAGTCAAAAACCCAAACAATACCCAAGCAAGCATTTGATATTATTTAATAATTTTAAAAATCATATCCACCTTATAGCCTAGGGGAATTATATAGTAAAATGCGATAATTCGATTACAGATAAAGAACATTCTTTGGTGAACCCGCCGCTGATCTGAACGCGTTTGTTCAAATCGGCGAATGAAACCTCGGGGTGCGTGCTTGGGTCTTCTGGGCTGCGTATTCCTGAACTTGTACTGATTTTGCTGATGAAACGCCTGTATCCGGCATCAAAACTGCGCCGGAGCTGTTGATGTTGACGATCCTTTTCGAAGGCAAAGCGAACGGAAACACTGTCCAGCGAACACGGACAATCCGCTTGGCTTGACCTTTGATTTTCATGTCAACTCTTGCGTGAAATTTGCAAATAGGCTGCGGCTTTAGACGAGAGGAGCGTCGAGAGCTGTGGAGAAACAAGCGGTTTTTCTGAAGAAAAATGGACAAGAGGAGGAGTTCCATAATGTCGTCAGAAATCCATCCGGTGGATGAAGTGCTGCCGCCCGCCAAACTGTTTACCCTCGGGTTGCAACATGTGCTGGTTATGTATGCAGGGGCCATTGCGGTGCCGCTGATTATTGGCCGTGTACTTGGGCTTGATCCCACACAGGTGGCCTACCTGATCTCCGCGGATCTGTTTGTCTGCGGGATCGTCTCAATCATCCAATCTTACGGCGCAGGGTCACTGTTCGGCATCCGTTTGCCGGTGATGATGGGGGTTACATTTGCCTCAGTTGGCCCGATGGTCTCGATTGGCATCGCGAACCCGGGGATTGAGGGCGCGCGGATGATCTTTGGCTCGATCATTGGCGCCGGTATCATCGGCATGCTAATCGCGCCCTTTGTCAGCCGGATGTTGCGGTTCTTCCCCCCTGTGGTGACGGGGACGATCATTCTTGTGATCGGGGTAACCCTGATGCGGGTCGGCATCCAGTGGATCTTCGGCGTGCCCGTCGGCCCCACCTCGCCGCAGATCATGGATCCGGCGAATGTCGCTTTCCTTGACGCTGTGAAGGCGCTCCCCGCAGGGACTTTGCCGGAGATGCCGAGCAGCTTCAAACTGGCCGCGACGCTCAACAACCCTGCATATGCCAATCTGACGAATATCACGGTTTCGGCCGTTGTTCTGGCCGTTATCCTCATCGTTGCAAAATATGCCAAAGGCTTCTTTTGCAACATTGCCGTGCTCTGTGGCATCATCGCGGGCGGCTTGCTCGCGGCATCTCTGGGGATGATGCATTTCGACCATGTGGCGGATGCACAATGGTTCCACATCATCACGCCGTTCTACTTCGGCATGCCGATTTTCAACCCCGTGATGATCGCGACGATGACCCTCGTGATGATCGTTGTGATGGTTGAATCCATGGGCATGTTCCTGGCCCTCAGCGAGATGACGGGCAAGAAAGTGACCCAGCCGATGATGTCTGCGGGATTGCGCACCGATGGTCTGGGCACGCTGATCGGCGGCATCTTCAACACATTCCCCTATACATCGTTTAGCCAGAATGTCGGCCTTGTCGGGGTGACAGGCGTCAAGAGCCGCTGGGTGTGCATCATGGGCGGGGCGATCATGATTGTGCTTGGCCTGACGCCAAAGGTCTCCACCTTGGTTGAAGCTCTGCCGACGGCGGTGCTTGGTGGTGCGGGTCTGGTGATGTTCGGCATGGTCGCGGCAACGGGCATCCGGATCTTGAGCGCGGTCGATTTCAAGGCGAACAAGTTCAACCTGTTCATTGTGGCCATTTCTCTGGGCTTTGGCATGATCCCGTTGATCGCGCCGAGTTTTGATATGTGGATGCCGCATGTGCTCGGACCGCTTATCGAATCCGGTATCTTGCTGGCCGCGTTCTCGGCTGTATTGCTGAATGTCTTCTTCAATGGCGCAAAAGCCTGCGATGAAGATGAGTTGAAAGAGGCAGCCCTCGCGGCGGAAGGGGGCCACTAGCCCGCTAAGCCGACTGAGATCACTCAGCCAGAGGGAGGCCCCCCATAGTTACACGTGATTACACGTGGGGGATATCTGCTCTCTCTTGGCTGAGTGGCATTTCGATGGCTGACGCAACGGCCCAAACGGATTATTGGCCAAGCGACGAGCCGGCCAGATCGGCCGCTTTTATCGGGGCGGTCACTTGGACGACGCCATCACTTTTAGCTGCGTTTCATTGGGACGATCTGCGAGAGAGGCGCGCGATCTCGATGTAATCAATGCGAAGGACAGCAAAAGCGCCGACATCAAACGCGCCCCGCCGAGCAGAGCGCGGACCCACTGTCCCATAGCCACCAATCTGAAGGGGCTTGAGCGCCCGTGCTATATCTCAGCCACACGAGCGGAGCGAAAGATACCTGATATACTTGGGAAAATGACCTCAAGGATCTGGAATGGTGCCCCCACACGGACTCGAACCGCGGACCTACTGATTACAAATCAGTTGCTCTACCAGCTGAGCTATAGGGGCACTGACGCCGAGATAACGCCGGATTGCGGCGGTGGCAAGGGGGGTGCGCCCCGCTCTTGCAGAAATTTTAATGAGGCTGCCGTTGCGCGATGTAAGAGCGCGTTCAGGAGGTCCGTCCGAGGTTCGTCCGCGCCAGAAGCCCGACCGCGCAAAGCCCGACCGCCATCACCAAAAGCGCCGCCGGGGAGGCATCGCCCAAGTTTTCTAGGCTGGCTTTCTCATGCACCCGCGTCGCCAAAGTCTCGTAATTGAACGGGCGCAGCAGCATGGTTGCGGGCAATTCCTTCACGCAATCCACGAACACCAAGAGCAAGGCAGAGCCGATAGAGCCGCGCATCAGCCTCAGGTAAACGGAGGTGAGCGCCCCGCCCGCCGTGCGCCCAAGCGAGCGCGCCGCCATCGGCAAAGAGGGCGGCACCCGCCCGAAGGCCGAATCGACCGCGCCCTGCGCAATCGCGAAGAACCGCACGAGATAGGCCAGCACAATCGCCACCGCAGAGCCTGTCAGCAACAAGCCCGGATCGGTGCCCGTCAGCGCCAGCCAGCTATCGGCGATCCAGTGATCCAGCTGCGCCAGTGGAATCAAAATCCCGACCGCCAGCACCGCCCCCGGGGCGGCATATCCAATCGTCGTGAACGGCAGCACCATACGCGGCAAACGCCGCCCCGTGAGCCGCACGCCGTAGACCATGAACAGCGCCAATATCACCGTAATCACTGCGGCAGAGCCCGCGACTGTGACGGTGTTGCCAAGCGCCCGCATCAAGCCCGGCCCGAACCACGCATCAGGATTGGCCAGCGCATGGCCGCCCATCACCGCAACGGGCAGTACGAAGCCGATGATGAAGGGCAATGCGCAAAGCCCCGTCATCGCCCAGCCCGCCAATCCTGTCGCCTGCGTCTTCACAATCGGGCGCGTCTGGCGCGCGGATTGATAGAACCGCTGGTTCTTGCGGCCAATTTTCTCCAGCGCCAAAAGCGCCATCACCACACCCAAGATCAACAGCGCGATCTGCGCCGCGCCGCCGGCATTGCCCGCCTCAAGCCAAGTGGTGAAAATCCCCGTCGTCAGGGTTTGCACCCCGAAATAATCGACAACGCCGAAATCCGCGACGGTCTCCATCATCGCAATCGCCGCCCCCGCCGCAATCGCGGGCCGCGCGAGCGGCAGACCCACGCGCCAAAACAGCCCCCATGGCCCCGCGCCCAAAGCCCGCGCAACCTCGTAGCTGCCGCCCGATTGCTCGCGGAAGGCGGCGCGCGCCAGCAGATAGGCATAGGGGTAGAGCGAGGCTGCCAGCACCACCACCGCCGCCGAGCGCGAGCGCACCTGCGGGAACCAGTAGTCGCGCGACGAGGCCCAGCCGAAGGTCTCGCGCAGGGCGATCTGCAGCGGGCCGGAATAATCCAGAAAATCCACCAGCGCATAGGCCCCGACATAGGCAGGGATCGCAAGCGGCAGCAGCAAAAGCCACTCCAGCCCCTTTGATCCGGGGAACCGATACATCGTGATCAGCCAAGCTGAGCCGCCGCCCACCGCCGCCGCCAGCGCGCCCACCCCCAGCGACAGAATCGCGGTGTTGCCCAGATAGCGCGGCAAGGTGGTGGCCAGCAGATGCGGCCAGATATTCTCTGTCGGGTTAAACGCAATCCAGATCACCGAGACAATCGGCGCGAGGATCAGCGCGGCGATCAACACCGCCCCGAGAGACCACAGCCCGCCCCCCGAAGCGCGCATCCCCTGCCCTGAAAGCAGCTTAACAAGCCGCATCAACGGCGGCGCGGGCGGGAGAGGTTGAGAGTTTCGCTCGGTCATACGCCCGCCCTATAGGAAAGCCGTTTGCCTGTCCATAAATCCCCAGCTACTCTGGCCGCAACAAAAAGAGTAAAGGATTTGAGGCATGAAGGTCGTTTTCCACATGGGCGCGCATTCGACCGATGAGGATCGCCTGATTAAATGCCTCAAGCGCAACCCGGAGGTTCTGGAACGGGCGCAGACCATCGTGCCATGGCCGGGGCGCTATAGGTTGGTGCTGCGTGATGCGCTGTTGGCGCTGCGCGGACGGGCGGCGGATTCGGACTATCAGGAGACCATTCTCGATTCGATCACCGATGAGGATGACTTCGTGCGGATCGTGTTTTCGCATGATTTCTTCATGTGCATTCCGCAGCGGGTGATCACGCCCGAGGGCCTCTATGCGATGGTCCCCGCGAAGCTCGGCCCGCTGGCGAATATCCTCGCCGATGCGGAGGTCGAATTCCACATGGCCACCGTCAACCCCGCCACACTGATCCCCGCACTGATCTCGCGGATCAAGGATGCGACGTATGAAAGTGTGATGCAGGGGATCGACCCGCGCGCGCTGCGTTGGGCACCGATGGTGCGCAACATGGCGCAGGCCGCGCAGGGCCGACGGCTCGTGGTCTGGTGCAACGAGGATACGCCCTTGATCTGGCCAGAGGTGCTGCGCAGTTTGGGCGGGATCAAGGAACAGGTTGATCTGGATGGCGATTTCGCGATTCTCGGCGCGATCATGGCGCCTGAAGGGCTGGAACGGCTGCGCGCCTATCTCGGCTCGCACCCGCCGCAAACCATAGCCCAGCGCCGCAAAATCGTGATGGCCTTCCTCGATAAATTCGCAGTGGAGGATCAGATCGAGATGGAAGTTCCCCTCCCCGGCTGGACGGAAGAGCTGATCGAGGAAATCACCCAGATCTATGAGGCCGACACAGCCGAGATCGCGCAGATCGAAGGCGTGGAATTCATCGCGCCCTGATCGAGCACCTGATGCGGCACGGGGCCGTGCACATGGCGGGGCGCTTGGCGGGGGGCGGATGCCTCCGGCGGGGATATTTTTAGCAACCAGAGATTTAGCGCCCGAAGACAATCGCGCCGTTTTGAACGAAAAGGCTCGGAGTGACCCCCGAGCCTTTTTAAAAAATTGATTTCAGCGGAAGCGCTTAGGCCATGCCCAGAGCGGTTTTATACAGCTCCAAGATGGCTTCTTCTTCGGCGATATCATCCTTGTCGCGCTTGCGCAGAGCGATGACCTTTTTGATCACCTTGGTATCATAGCCACGCGCTTTCGCCTCGGACATGATGTCTTTTTGCTGCTCAGCGATGTCTTTCTTTTCCGCCTCAAGATGCTCGAATTGCTCGACAAATTGGCGCAGTTCGTCAGCGGTCACGTTATAGGCGTCGGACATGTCTTCCTCACGGGTGAATTGGCTTGCCCCTTCCCTACAAGCTCGGGCGCGCGGCTTCAAGAGATCTGCGGCCTGTGCCGCCGAAGCCTTGGCGGTTCCCTGCCGCGAGAGGCTTGCGCTCGCGCGCGGTTTCGCGCTACCTCGCCTGCGCAACGCATACGCCCTCAGGCGTGACGCAGGGACGCGGGGAGAGTGACGATGGAGCTTTTGATCTGGATTGGTGCGGCGATCTCCCTGATCGGGGTCATCGGGATCGGCGCTTGCGTGGTCATCGTGCTGCGCGCCAAGCGCGCGGGCTTGCCCGAGGCCGCGTTTAAAGCGCGGATGCAACGCGCGGTGGCGTTGAACCTCGGCGCGCTGATGGTCTCCATGATCGGCTTGATGATGGTTGTCGTCGGGATCGTTCTGGGCTGAGGCTCCCTAGGCTGAGGCTCTCGGGGTGCGCGCGGATGCAGCGCGCCGCTAGGGCGCGCCATCCAGATCGGCAAATTTCGTGCCGTTTTTGATCAGAACATCCCAGAACGGATCGGGCGCAGGCGCGCCCTCAGCCAGCATACCGCGCAATTGCGTGCGCAGCGTGAGCAACCCGATCCCGTCGGCCATATGCATCGGCCCGCCAATCTCGGCCCGCATACCGCATTCCTGCGCCATCACCAGATCAATATCGCAGGGACGATGCGCCCCGCCGTCGCGCAAGAGCGCGGCGCCCTCATCCGCAAGCTCGGCGACAACCCGCGCGACGATCTGCCCGTCACTGAGGCGCAGTTGCATCCGCCCCTCCCGCAGCAGCGCCAGCGCATCCCCTAGCCCCTCGGCGGGAAGACCTGCCGCGCCGTCCTCGTTCGCGGGCGCATAAAACCCGCCCGTCCATTCCGAAATCAAGATCCCTGCGCGCTGGCCAGCCCCCTGCAGCAGCGCGAGGCTCGCTGTGCGACCCGCGCGATCCAGCCGCTGGAACGGGCCTTCGCCGAACCCGGCGGTTTGCAACACACGGTCGATCCGCGCGGGATCTGCCGCCGAGATCGCAAGCCGTTCCGCCGCGAGGATCAACCGCGCCTGTATCCGCTGCGCGATGCCCCCCCCCTGCCACGGATCACAGTCATCCGGCGCCGCGCCCCCGTGCAGCACGATCAGACCCGCAGATCGCAACCGTGCGCAGATTGGGGTCAGCACGGCGTGTTGCTCTGTCGTAGGTGCAAGCTCGGCGATCTGCGCCCCGATCCGCAACAGCCCCCAGCCGTGGCCTTGCCGGGCGCGCTGCGGGCTGTCCTGCCCTGTCTGATCCGGTGAGGGGCGCGGCGCTCCAGCCAGCACGAAGTGCGGCACGTCTTTGAGGGCCACGGCCAAATCTTCGAGCTGCCTCTGCCCCGCCGCCCCCTGCGTTTGGGGCGCACTGGCGACCACCCAATCCACAGCCGTAAGATCTTTGACGGAGACCACAGGCTCAATCCGTGCCCAAGCCGCGTCTCCGGCCTCGGGCGAGAGATCCCCGCGCTCCACCGCCGCCGCATGGGCGCGGGCGACCACGGCGAAGAGCGCCTCAAGATCCGTTTGCGCCGCCGCCCCAAGCTGCACAGGGCCCGCCGTTGAGAGCCGCCATGCCAAGCGCCCCAGTGCTATGACCGCCCAAGATCCATCTTGCCCGCCATCGGGCGCGCCGATCAGATCGCCTTGGCCTGCCGCGCCAAACCAAAGCCCGACAGGCCCGGCGTTGCCGCCTGAGCCAGTATCCTCCTGCCCCTGCTCGATCCCCGCCAAGTGCTCGGCCCGCTGCCGCGCTGCCGCCTGATAACGCAGCGCCTTGGTTACAGGGGTCGTGAGAAGGTCGGCCAAGGCCACCGCCTCGAAATCGAGCAGACCCGTTTCCGGTAAAAGCAAACCAGCCTCGACCACATCGACAATTTTCTGCGCGGCGCGTATCGGCAGGCCCTGCCCGATGCGCCGTTCACCGACCATCTCCGTCCCCTGCGCCACCTCGGGCAGCGCCAAATTCGCGCGCGCCTGCGCAATCGCCGCGATATAGGCCGCCGGATCCGCCAGCCCTGCCTCCGGCGCATGGCGGCGCGGCGCGGGCGCACCGCGGGCCAAAACCTGCGCCAAGGCCAACCCATCGCGCGCGGCGTCACCGCCGATCTCGTCGATCAGCCCGAGCTTCAACGCCTCTTGCGCGCCCATCGCCCGCCCGCCAAGCACATAGGCCAGCGCAGTTCCTGCCCCCAAGCGCCGTGCGAGTTCCACCAGCCCGCCTGCTGCGGGCAGATAGCCCAGCCGCGGCTCAATCGGCTCAAACTCGGTGCCCGCCTGCGCGATCCGCCATCCCGCGGCCTGTGACAGCGCCAGCGCGCCGCCGACGATCCGGCCTGACAGGGCCGCGACAACAGGTTTGGGCGCGGTGGCGATCCGCCGCGTGATCTGTGCGAGATCGGGCGCCGCCGGATGCGCAGCGTAATCCCCCGCCGGATCGGGCAAAGCGCAGGGCCAGCCTGCAGCCCCCGCGCGCAAAAGCACCGCCTTCACGGCGCGGTCCGTCAGCGCGACCTCAAGCGCACCTGCCAACGCCGCGCGCATTCCCGAGTCAAATCCCGACGCCAGATCACGCGCGTCCATCGCCTGACCTGCAAGCGTGATCACCGCCACATCCTCGCGCATCATCAGCTTGACCTGTCGTGTCATCGCTCGCCCCTTGGTCGTTTTAGATCGGTCATTTTAAAGGGCCATCGCCCTGCTGGGCTGCCCATAAATGCGCCCGAAAGCGCCCGCCCTATCCTAGCCTGCCCCCCTGTGGAGGCAATCGGTTTTCGTGCAACGCCAAGCGCTTGGCGGCCCCACGCTACCCGATGTCGCAGCCCGCGCAGGATCTTGGCCCTTGCATCCCCGCCTCCGCCCGCCGATATCGCGGAAACAGTCACGGCAGGCACATAGCCGCCGAGACGCGCAAGACCCAAGCCATGAAGGACTATGCCATGCCCGCTGACCTGATAGATCTGGCTTCGCTTTGGCCTACGGGTTGGCCTGTGGAGTGGGCCTTTGGCGCGCTCGGAGGGTTGATGATCGGGGCTGCTGCTGCGCTATATCTCTTGGTCAATGGCAGCATATTGGGCGCCTCCGGCATCATCGGCGGGTTGGTTTCCGGCACGGCGATGCGGTTTTGGGCCGAACGCGCCGCGTTTTTGGCGGGTTTGGTGCTGGTCCCTGCGGTGATCGCGCGGATCGCGCAAACGCGGGGCACGCCCTTGGAGACCAACGCCAGCAGCACTTGGCCGCTGATCGTGATCGCGGGGCTCCTTGTCGGGCTGGGCACACGGCTTGCGAATGGCTGCACCTCGGGCCACGGGGTTTGCGGGATATCACGTCTCTCGCCGCGCGGGATTGCCGCCACCGCCGCCTATCTCGGCGCGGGGTTTGTAACAATGGCGATCGGCCGCAACCTCTTGGGGTGGTTCTGATGGCTCAAGTCACGCGCGCACCCCATCCGGTTTTGCGGCTTGTCACGGCGCTGGCCTCGGGCGGGTTATTTGGTGCAGGGCTGGTGGTCTCGGGGATGACCGACACCACCAAGGTTCAGGGATGGCTGGATCTTTTCGGTGCTTGGGATCCGACACTCGCCTTCGTGCTCGGCTTTGCCGTGCTGCCGATGGCGCTGGTCTGGTGGTGGGTTGAGGGGCGCGCAGGCGCGCGGCAGGCAGCGCCGAGAACCGCGCTACTGGGCACCCCGATACCCCATCGCTCCGCGCCAATGATAGATCGTCCGCTGATCCTTGGCTCGCTCCTCTTCGGGGCTGGGTGGGCCATGATCGGCCTCTGCCCTGGTCCGGCCATCGCCTCGATTGGCTATGGGGGATGGCAGGGGGCGGTGTTTTTGGCCGCGATGATCGCGGGGATGCTGCTGCACCCGCTGGCAGCAAGGGCGCTCATTCCCGCGCGGTAGCGGCCTGCACGGCGCTACATCCCGCTGACTTTGAGCGGCGGGAGATCATCAAGCGCGGGCAACTCCCCGAATGGTGGCAAGTCCCCCAAAGGCGGGAGATCACCCATCGGGGGGAGATCGCCCAGAGCAGGGAGATCACCCAACGGCGGTAAATCCCCCATAGGGGGAAGATCGCCGAGCGCGGAGAGCCCGCCCAGCGGATCTTCCGGCACACCAGCAACGAGCGGCGCGCGCGCGCCGTCACGCGCCTCCGAGGGGGCGGCAAAACGATACCCCTCCCCTGCGCGCTCGCCGCTCTCCAACTCGGAGTCCTCCATCGGCCGCACCCGCAGCGCCCGCATCCCATGCGATTGACCAAGCCGCGCGGTGGCCACCCTGCGCCGCCCGATCGCCTCGATCTGCAACCCCTCCAAGGCCGCATAAGGCACCGGAATCACTGTCCCTTCTTTGAACTGCGCCACTTGCGCGAGTGATAGGGTTATGCGGTGCAACACCCCCGTCAGATCAACCCGCGCGCCCATCACTGTCTGCTCTAACTGATCCTGCCACTCGGCCTGTGCCTGCGCCTCGGCAGCCCCATCCACCCGATCCCCCCCCGCAGGCGTCTCAACAGGGGCTGTCGCAGGTTTGCGCGGGCCACGGCCCTTACCCTGCGCAGGAAGCGCCATAAGCAAGCCACCCTCGCGCTTGCCACCCGCGCCGAGTTGTAGCCTCACGTGATAGACCCGAAAACTGACATCCTCCAACAAGAGCCCCAGCGGGCGCGGATCATCGAGGAACGACGCATAGCGAAAGCCCCCCGCCCATGTGATCGCGGGCAAGGGCGCCAAAAACGCCTCAAAGGATTCCATCACATGGTCCAGAAATTCCGCCACCATTGAGGCGTCAATCCGCGTTGGCTTGCGCGGTGCGGCGGGCGTGGCGGCGACGGAGCCCATGGTTTGAACCTCGATCAACGCCGATAGCGTGGCAGGCGGCACGGCAATCAGACCCAACGCCTCCGAGGGCCCTTCCATGACCGCCAAGAGCGACAGGGCCTCCAGCTTCTCGGGCAGATCGGCCAAACTCATTCGGCTCTCGGTGATATCGGCCACGCGCAGCGGCAGCTGCAACTGATCTTGCGCGATTTTGGAGAGCGCCAGCGTGAGGCCGCGCTCAGGGGTCATCTGCGGGGCCTCGGCTTGATCGCGCCCTGCGCCCGCCTTCCGGCGCATCACGGTTTGAGTTGCCGATTGATTGGCCGCCTGCCCCTCCGCCATCGCCCCTGATCCTTCCTTCATCGCCGTGACTCTAATGCGTGCCGGTGACGCATGCCTTCCGCGCCTGCCCGCCGCGCGCGCGGCTGTCGCCTCTCCTTGGTCGCAGATCAGGGTTTACAAATGGTTGATGGATGAGGGGTTTATGCCCGCCTCAACGCAAATCGCGCCGCCAAGGCGCTGGCCTCACCGCGCTCTTTGTCGCTGCGGGAAAATCACGCGGAAGGCGGCGCCGCCCTGCCCTGGCACGTAGTCAATCGAGCCGCCCAGATTGGCCATGATCTCGCGGCAGATCGCCAGCCCCAACCCCGCCCCGCCTGCACGGCTGGTATCGGTGAGCCGCGCGAATTTCTCGAAGATAATCGCCTGCGAGCCCTTCGCGATACCCGAGCCATTGTCGATGAAATCGACCTGCACCTTGCCGCCGCGTTGTTTCACCTCAATCCGCAACACCGGACGCTCCGCATCGCAATATTTGCGCGCGTTCGAGATCAGATTGATGAATACCTGCACCAGTCGATCGGTATCGGCAAAGACCGGCAGATGCTCGGCAGGGAAGTTGCGCTCCATCCGCAGGTCGCGCTCGGGGCGGGTGTTGGAGGCCGATTGCACCGCGCGGTTGATCAGATCATGCAAGTTCGCCACGCCGATGGAAAGCTGCACCGAGCGGTTTTCCAGCACGGAGAGATCGAGGAGATCATCGAGCAACCGCGTCAAGCGCCGCGCCTCCTCATGGATGATTTCTGCATATTGAGCGCGCATTGCCTCGGGCAGGTCCGGCTCCATCAGGATCTCGGAAAACGCGCGGATCGAGGTCATCGGGGTGCGCAGCTCATGGCTGATCTGGCCCAAGAACCCGTCCTTTTGCACCGAGAGCGCGGTGAGCTTGTCATTCGCCTCCGAAAGCGCGCGGGCGGTGCGGGCCAGCTCTTCGGATTTGGCCTCCAATTGCGCGGAATATTCTTTGATTTCTGCCGCTTCCCCAGCGACCGCAATCAGATCTTGCACCGAGACCGAGGCCTCGCCAGTGAATTGGGTGATCATCGCATGGGCGGTCGCCGCCCCGACCGAGCCTGCCAGTTGCCGCTCCAGCCGCGCGAGGAATTCCGGCGTGGTTTCCGGCAGGAACCCCGCCTTGCCCTGCCCTGCGGCCTGCGCTTGGAAGAAGCGCTGCGCCTCATCCGGCCCGAGGATCCGTTGCGCCATCGACAAGAGATCCTCCGCCTCCACGCCCGAGCGCCGCCATGATCCCGTCCCCTCGGAGCGATCAAACACATTGACGAAGGCCACGCCCTGCAGCCGCTCCATCGGATCGGGGAAGGACAGGAGCGAGAACACCAGAAAGGCGGTTGTGTTCAGCATCAAGGACCAGAACAGCGCCGAGAGCAGCGGATCCAGCCCCTCGATCCCGAACAGCGCTTGGGGCCGCAGCCAGCCGATCCCCATGGGGCCCTGCGCAAGGAATTGCGCGGAGAACACGCCGCTTTCGCCAAAGGATGGCAGGAACAGGCAATAGAGCCAGATCGCGAAACCACAGAGCAACCCCGCCAGCGCCCCGACATGGGTTGCCCCGCGCCAATAGATCCCGCCCATCATTGCTGGCAGCACTTGCGCCGCGCCCACAAAGGCAATCAACCCGATGGAGGCCAGCGCCTCCGAGCCGCCCGAAAAGCGGAAATAGAGATAGCCCAGCGCCAGAACCGCCCCGATGGAAATCCGCCGCGACATCAGCACCAGCCCGCGCACATCCCCCGCCAGTGCGCCCGCTTGGCCAGCGCTCCGCGCCCCTTGGCCCTCCGCACGGTGGCGCCGCGACAGGCTCAACCAGATCGGCGTCACGATATGGTTCGACACCATCGTCGCCAGCGCAATCGCCGCCACGATGACCATTGAAGTCGCCGAGGAAAACCCGCCGAGGAACGCCAGCAACGCCAAGCTGCCCTGCCCCTCCGTCAGTGGCAATGTCAGCACGAAGAGATCGGGGTTCGCGCCCGCAGGCATGACCTCCAGCCCGACCACCGCAATCGGCACGACAAACAGCGACATCGCCATCAGATAGAGCGGAAACGCCCAGCCCGCCGTCGCCAGATGCCGCTCGTCGACATTCTCCACCACCAGCACCTGAAACATCCGCGGCAAGGTGATCACCGCCGCCGCCGAAACAAAGATCAGCCCGCCCCAGCGCCCGGGGTTGAGCGGCCATTCCGCGATTTTCGAGGTGCCGATCCGGCCCAGAACATCCGCCACGCCATCCGCCATCCCCCAGACGACAAACGAGCCAACCGCCAGAAGGGCGACGACCTTGACCACCGCCTCCAGCGCAATCGCCATCACCACCCCGTGGTGGCGCTCATTCGCATCCAGATTGCGGGTGCCGAAAAGGATGGTGAACAGCGCCAGCCCTCCTGCCAGCCAGAGCGCGACAGCGCCCTGATCGGGCAAGGCCGCCCCGATGGGAAGCGCCGCTGCGAACACCCCGAAAGAGAGGGTCACAGATTGCAATTGCAGCGCGATATAGGGGGTGGAGGCAACCACGGCCATCAGCGTGACAACCACGCCCAGAGTGTTTGATTTCCCGTAACGCGCTGAAATCAAATCGGCAATCGAGGTGACGCGCTGCGCGCGGCCAATCCGGACCAGCTTGCGCAGCCCCCACCACCAGCCCACAAACACCAGCGTCGGCCCGAGGTATATCGTCGCGAATTCCAGCCCTGAGCGCGCGGCATAGCCCACCGCGCCGTAAAACGTCCAAGCGGTGCAATAGATCGACAGGCTGAGCGTGTAGACCATCGGCGTGCCGAGCCAGCCCAAACGCCCGCCCCGCGCACGGCGTTCGGCAAAAAACGCCACGCCGAACAGCACCATCACATAGGCCAGACAGACCGCGACCAGAATATTAAACGGCATCTCAGCGCGGCCCGCCCGGCCCGAGATCTGGCATTTCTCGGTGGGCCGCCTCAGGGGCCGCGCTCCTTGTTCGCCCGCCCGTTTGGCCACCACCTTGATCCAGATCGCCCTCGTCTTCCTCCCGCATAGCCGCCGATAGCCCTTTCGAGAGGGCAAGCGCGGCGAGGATCAACAGCGCCCAGATCCCGAACAGATAGACCGTGCCCCGCGCGGTATCGGGCTCGGGCGTGGTGGCGGGGTGCCACAGCGCGGGCAGCATCATCAACACGCAGCCCGCAAGCGGCAACAGCCGCGCCGCATCCATCATCCGCCGACGTCGGTAAGCGCGGCGCGCGAGAAACAGCGGCGGCGGAGATTTCGGCATCAGGACGCGTCTTTCACGAAACGATTTTCAACCGCAGTGGTTTGCACCGCACCCTCTTCCGAGGCCCCCACACCTTCCGAGGCCCCCGCTGCCATATCGCGCAGACAGGCAACGAGATCGGCATTGGCAAAGGGCTTGGCGAGAAACCGCGTCGCCCCTGCCCGCGCCGCCGCCTCCCGGTCGCGCTCCTGCCCGCGAGCGGTCAGCATCAAGACAGGCGTCTGTGCCAGATCGGGATCGGCGCGCATCTCGGCCAGAATTTCCAAGCCCGACCGCCCCGGAAGCATCAGATCCAGAATGACCACATCGGGCCGCAGCGCGCGCAGCTTTGCCATCGCATCCGCGCCATCGGCATGCAGGCGCACATCCCAACCATCGCGCGAGAGGATAAACCGGATCGCTTCGGCGATATTGGCCTCATCCTCAATCAACAGCAAATGACGGCCTGTGATCTGGCCGTTGGTGTCGGGTCCGGCCCCGCCGGTCGCCCCGCTTTGCCCTCCCGCCTGTCGAGACTCGCTCCTATCGGTCATCGTGCCCCCTCTCTCCCCGTTCAGGTATCGCGCTGCCTCGCGCCCCTGTCAAACCCTCAGGCGTCAACCCCTCAGGCGTCAAACCTTCAGGCGTTATCGCGGCTGCACGATCGAGGGCTCGCGCCGCGCGACACAGGCCGCGCGCGGGCAGATCCGGCAGGAGGTGCCAAGTTCGAGCGGTGACTCCGCGTTCCCTACGGCCGCGCCCTCGCCCTGTGGCACGATCAGCATCACCGCGCGGCGCAGGCTCGGCCCGCCGAACCCTTCGGGCTGGCGCAACTCGCCAACAGAATAGGTGAGGAAATGCTGCGCCACGCGGCCCGCCACATCCACCCGCCGCCGGATCGGCTCTGACGGGCGCGCCAATGCCTCATAGAGCGGCCAAAGCGGACAGGCCGCCCCGAAGCGCGGCAGCGCAAACCCCGCGACGGGCTTGCGGAAGGTCAGCGTGCCAGAGCCATCGCAGGCCACCAACCCCAGCGCGGGATCCAGCGCCGCCATCCGCCGCAGCACCACCGCGAGCGGGAGGCCGAGGTGCTGCGCCAATGTCAGCGGATCTGGCGGCTGCCCGTCAGAGCGGATTTGCGCCGCCTGCGCCGCGCGCAGATCCGCCGTGGGCAGTGCCTGCGCATCTGCCAGCGCCGCCGCGAGATGGCCACGCGCCAGATCGCGCGCCGCATCTGTGGCGAGTTCGGGCACCTGCGCGGTCAACCGTTGACTGAGCGCCGCGCGCTCCGCCTCCTTAAGCAGGCCCGCCTCCACCTCGGGCAAAAGATACCCGCGCGCAGAAAGCCACGCCTCGACCTCCTCTTGCGGTGAGGAAATCCCCGTTTCCGCCTCTTCCAGCGTATCGAGATAGCCCACCAGCGCCTCCGCCGTGCGCGACAGCCGCAGCGATTCCTCATGGATCGTGCGGATGAACCGCGCCCGCCATTCCGGCTCGATATCCTCGGTTTCCTCTAAAATCGCCGCCGTCGAGCGCAGGCTGGTCACGGAAGAGAGCACCTCATGCAGCGTGTCGGCAAGATAGGGATCTTGCGCCATCCGCTCGGAATAGCTCTCCACCGTGCGCTCCAACGCGCTCACCCGCGCTTGGCGGGCCGCCAGCAGATCCGCCCATCCGGGATAGCGGCCAACGAATTCCTCGATCCGGTCCAGCTCGGGCGGTTCGGCCTCGATCAGGCTGCGCGCCTTCACGCGCGCGCCCTCCCCGCTCAAATCCTCCCCCCTCTGGCCCTCCCCCCTCTGGCCCTCCACCGTCTGGCCCTGCTGGCGGATCGCCGCGTTGGAGGCTGCCGCCTCGCGCAGCCCGTCGAACAGTGCCCCAGACGCCCCCGATCCGAGCGCCTCGGGATCAAGCCCCAGCACCTCGGCCAAAGCCTCCAGCACCGTTTCGCTGACGCGGCGGCGGTTGTGTTCGATGAGGTTGAGATAGGCAGGCGAAATCCCCACCATCCGCGCGAGATCCGCCTGTTTCAACTTGCGCGCCGTGCGCCGTTCGCGGATCCGCGTTCCCGTCAACTCCGCACGTGCCATCACGCCTCCCCAAGATCGGAGCCGCGAAATTTACGGCCAAGTCTTTATATTTGAGAGAAGTTTACAGCGACTGCGCGGATTTTCAATGGCGTCATGATCCATCCATAGATCGCAACCGCGCGCCCAAGGACAGCGACCGCAGTCCGCACTCTTGCACTGCGATATGCAGATGCGCCTGCTCGTTGGTGTCGCGCGCATGGCTATCATTGCCCAGCGCGCCGCGCGCCTGCGCGAGAAGCGCCGCCATCGGCTCTCCCTCCAGCCGCGCGATCCAGAAGGCGCTTTGCTCGCGCAAGTAATACTCCAGCTTGCGCGGCCCGAGCCCGTGGGTGATCTCGCCCACCCTTTGCGCAACCACAAGGCAATAGGCAGCCTCCTGAGCAAGGCTCGCGGTGCCGTAGAGATAGACAGTCTTGGACCGAGACTCCGCGCTGCGCGCGGCGAGGATAAGTAGAGCAAACAGGGCCCCCACAGCCATGCCGACCCAGAGCCAGCGCCGCCAGCCTGCGCCGCTCGATCTCGCCGCTAGATGCCCCCCAGAGGTCGGCCCTTTGGCAGAGCGCCACACCCCACGCCGCCCTGCCCCGAGCCGCCCCGTCCCCTGCCCACCGGATGCCAATGACTGCCCCCGCAGCCCTCCGCCTGCCATGGGCCGCACCCCACGCCCCATGCTTGCGTCCTGCATCCGATCCCCCCTTGCCTCCCCAAGCGCCCCCGCGCCCTGATCTCCCCCGCGCCCCCGCGCTCTCGATAGGCAGACCTTGCCAGAGAGAGCTTAGGAAACCGTCACCAAACGCAAACGCGCGCCCAAATCGGGCGCGCGCTTTCGTTAAAATGTGAGCGAATGGCTTAGTTCAGCGCCGCGTCCGAAATCTCATGCGTCCATGCGCCTTCGGGCTTCGCGGAAATCACCGGATCGGAGCCGCCCGCCATCAAGATCGCCACCGTGCGATCAAAATCGGCCGGATCTAGCGCGCCGTTGGAGCCTGCGGTCAGCTTGGCGACTTCGCTCATCATCCGCTTTTGATGCGCCTCGGTCTGCGCGCCAGTCTCGTCATTATCGAGCACAATCATCGCTGCCTCATCGGGGTTTTCCTCGGCGTATTTCCAGCCCTTCATCGAGGCCCGCACGAATTTCGCCATCTTGGCTTTGAACGCCTCATCCTTGAGGTTGTCCTCCAGCACATAAAGCCCGTCTTCCAGCGTCGCGACGCCTTGGTCCTCGTATTTGAAGGTCACCAGATCATCAGCCGAGACCCCCGCATCCAGCACCTGACCATATTCGTTATAGGTCATGGTCGAAATGCAAGCCGCCTGTTTTTGCAGAAGCGGATCGACGTTGAACCCCTGCTTGAGCACGGTGACATCGGTGCCATCGGTTTTCAGGCCCAGCGTGCTCATCCAGCTCAGGAACGGGTATTCATTGCCGCCGAACCAGACGCCCAAGGTTTTGCCCTTGAAATCTTCCGGCGTGGCGACGCCGCTTTCCTTGAGGCAGGTCAGCATCATCCCCGAGGATTTGAACGGCTGCGCGATATTCACAATCGGCAGGCCCTTTTCACGCGCGGCGAGCGCGGAGGGCAGCCAATCGACCATCACATCAGCCCCGCCGCCCGCCATCACCTGCGGCGGCGCGATATCTGGCCCGCCCGCGAGGATCGTTACATCCAGACCTTCCTCGTCATAAAAGCCTTTTTCTTTCGCGACATAATAACCCGCGAATTGCGCCTGCGTGACCCATTTGAGCTGTAGTGTCACCTCTTCGGCCATCGCCGCCGTGAGGGACGCCCCGCCCAGAAGGGCCGCCATCGCCGTCGCTTTCATCAGTCTTTTCATCTCACCAGTCTCCCGTGTTGCCCGCCGCATGTCTCTGCGGTCGGTTTGAAAACCTTATCCGCCAGCGTTACCGCCTGCGCTGCGACGGGTGCCAGAAGGTCACCCCCCGCTCGATCAGCGCGACCAGCCCATAAAAGGCCGATCCCGCCAAAGCCGCCACCGTGATCTCCGCCCAGACGAGGGGCAGATCAAGCTGCCCGACAGCGGTGGAAATCCGGAACCCCATGCCGCGCGTCGGTGAGCCGAAGAACTCCGCCACGATAGCCCCGATCAGCGCCAAAGTCGTCGCCAGTTTCAGCCCGTTGAACAAAAACGGCATCGCGGCAGGCAGGCGCAGTTTGATCAACGCTTGCGCGTAGCTGGCGTGATAGGTCGCCATCAGATCGCGCGAGAGATGATCGGTCGCTTTCAGCCCTGCCACCATATTCACCAGCACAGGGAAGAACACCATCACCACAACAACCGCCGCTTTGGAGTGCCAGTCAAACCCGAACCACATCACCAAAATCGGCGCGATCCCGACAATCGGCAGCGCTGCTACAAAATTGCCCACCGGCAGCAGCCCCGCCTGCAAAAACGGCGAACGGTCAATCGCAATCGCGGTGAGCACCGCCGCGCCGCAGCCGATCAGATAGCCCGAGAGCGCGCCTTTCAGGATCGTTTGGGTGAAATCCGTCCACAGGATCGGCAGTGCCTCCACAATCCGCGCGCCAATCATGCTCGGCGCGGGCAGGATCACCGGCGAGACGTTCAGGCCGCGCACCAAGCCTTCCCAGAGGATCAAAAGCGTGATCCCGAACAGCGCCGGCACAAAATACCGCACCCATGCCCGCCCGCCATGGAGCTTCGCGAGCCAATGATTGAGCGCCCAAGCCGCCAGCCAGAAGGCCACCGCGCCAGAGGCTAGAAACCCGCCACTCATCGCGCCATCCCCATCCGTTTGAGCACACGCTCCTCCACCATGCCGACGATCATCACCAGCGCCGCCGCCAAGGCCGCCGCCGTGAACAGCGCCGACCAGATCTGCACCGTCTGCCCGTAGTAGCTGCCCGACAAGAGCCGCGCGCCAAGGCCCGCCGTGGCCCCTGCGGGAAGTTCGGCCACAATCGTGCCGACAAGCGAGGCCGCGACGCCGACTTTCAGCGAGGCGAACAGATAGGGCATCGAGGAGGGCAACCGCAGCTTCCAAAAGCCTTGTGAGGGGCTGGCGTGATAGGTTTTCAACAGATCCAACTGCCCCGTATCCGGCGCGCGCAGCCCCTTGACCATGCCAACCAGCACCGGGAAGAACGACAGATACGCCGCGATAATCGCCTTTGGCAGCAAGCCCTTGATCCCCATCGACGCCAGAACCACGATCACCATCGGCGCGATCGCCAAGATCGGGATGGTTTGCGAGGCAATCGCCCATGGCATCACGGAGAGATCCATCGCGCGGGAATTCACGATCCCCACCGCCAGCAAAATCCCCGCAGCCGTGCCCAGCGCGAAGCCCAAAAGCGTCGCCGAAAGCGTGACCCAGCCGTGATAGACAAGGGAGCGTTTCGAGGTCACCTTCTGCCCCGCCAGCCCGTCCCAAAGCCCCGCCACCACCTGATGCGGCGCGGGCAGAACGGGGCGCTCTTGCACCATCGTCTGCGTGAGGAGTTGCGAGATGGAGACCTCCTCCCCCGCCCGCGCCGCCTGATCCTTGACCCATTGCGCATTGAGCGCGACCGCTGCCGCGTACCAGATGACGATGATCGCCAGAATGACTGTCAGCACCGCAAGTGTCTGCTTCATCTGCGCGCCCTCACAATTTTGGAAAAACGCTTATTCATCATAGGCATGCCCCGCCCGCAGCCCTTCGCGCACACGATGCGCAATCGCCAGAAACTCGGGGCTTTCCCGGATCTCCAGCGGGCGCTCGCGCGGCAGGGTGCTCTCGATCACATCGGTGATCCGCCCGGGGCGCGGCGACATCACCACGATCTTGGTGCTCAGATAGACCGCCTCGGGAATCGAATGGGTCACAAAGCCGATGGTCTTATTGGTCGCCGCCCAAAGCCGCAGCAATTCCGCGTTGAGGTGATCGCGGACGATCTCATCGAGCGCGCCGAACGGCTCGTCCATCAGCAGGATGTCCGCATCGAACGAGAGCGCGCGGGCGATGGAGGCACGTTGTTGCATCCCGCCCGAAAGCTGCCACGGGAATTTTTTCGCAAAGCCTGACAGCTCGACCAGCTCCAACACGCGCTCCACGCGCTTGTTTTGCTCGGCGGCAGACATTCCCATGATTTCCAACGGCAGTTTGATATTGCCCGCAATTGTGCGCCATGGATAAAGCCCCGCCTGCTGGAACACATAGCCGTAAGAGCGCGCGCGCCGCGCCTCCTCAGGGCTGACCCCGCGCACGGTCAGCGTGCCGCCCGTCGGCGTTTCCAGCGCCGCAATACAGCGCAGGAATGTTGTTTTGCCGCAGCCCGATGGCCCGATGAAGGAAACAAATTCTCCCTCCTCGATATCGAGATCGACCCCTTTGAGCGCGTGAACCGGCCCGTCATTGGTCTGGAATGTCAGATCCAGACCCTTCGCTTGAATAATCGCCATTACACCGCCCCCGTCACGCCCACACTGCCATAGCACACTGCATCTTCCTACAGCGCGCCTTAAACACCCGTCACCGGAATGCCGGAGCGTTGCACAGGTTGCGGGTTGGTCAGCGCCTTCCATGTGGAGAGCGCGCGGCCCGTGGCGGCGCCTGCGGGGCGAGGGACGAATTCGCCGTGGCCCTCAACCGTCTCGATCATGCCTTCGCGCACCGCGACTTGGCCGCGGCTCAGCGTGTAGCGCGGCAGGCCTTTGACCTCTTTGCCCTCGAACACGTTGTAATCAATCGCGGATTGCTGCGAGCTTGCCTTGATCGTCTTGCCCGCTTCAGGATCCCAAATCACCAAATCGGCATCCGACCCCACCAACACAGCGCCCTTTTTCGGGTAGATATTCATGATCTTGGCGATATTGGTCGAAGTAACGGCGACAAATTCATTCATCGTGATCCGGCCTGTGTTCACCCCGTATGTCCAGAGCATCGGCATCCGGTCTTCCAACCCACCTGTGCCGTTCGGGATCTTGGTGAAATCCCCCACCCCGTAGCGTTTCTGATCTGTGGTGAAGGCGCAGTGATCGGTGGCCACACAAGACAACGTGCCCGAGGCCAACCCCGCCCAGAGGCTATCTTGATGCGCCTTATTGCGGAACGGCGGCGACATCACGCGGCGCGCGGCGTGATCCCAATCGGCGTTGAAATACTCGCTCTCGTCCAGCGTCAAATGCTGGATCAGCGGCTCACCCCAGACCCGTTTGCCCGCCTGTTTCGCGCGGCGGATCGCCTCATGCGCTTCCTCGCAAGACGTATGCACGACGTAAAGCGGCACCCCCGCCATATCGGCAATCATGATCGCGCGATTGGTGGCCTCGCCCTCGACTTGCGAGGGCCGCGAATAGGCATGCGCCTCGGGGCCGGTATTGCCCTCGCGCAGCAATTTCGCGGACATCTCCGCGACAAGATCACCATTCTCCGCATGGACCATCGGCACCGCGCCCAGATCGGCGCAGCGCGAGAACGAGGCGAAGAGCTCGTCATCATTCACCATCAAAGCGCCCTTATAGGCCATGAAATGCTTGAACGAGTTGATCCCGCGATCAACGACCTCTGCCATCTCGTCAAACACCTGCTCGCCCCACCATGTCACCGCCATGTGGAAGGAGTAATCGCAATTCGCGCGGGTGGATTTATTGTCCCACATTTTCAGCGCATCCATCAGCCCTTGGCCGGGCGAGGGCAGCGCGAAATCAATCACCATCGTCGTGCCGCCCGCCAGCGCCGCGCGGGTGCCGCTCTCGAAATCATCGGCCGAATAGGTGCCCATGAAGGGCATCTCAAGATGGGTATGCGGATCAATCCCGCCGGGCATGATATAGCAACCGCTGGCGTCCAGCGTCTCATTGCCGACAAGCCCCTGCCCGATCGCCGCGATCTTACCGCCCTCGATCAGCACATCCGCCTTATAGGTCAGATCTGCGGTGACAATCGTTCCATTCTTGATAACCGTGCTCATTCATCTTCTCCCTCGGCTGGCAGCAGGAAGATCTCCCACGGCTGGCTCTTATCGTCGCGGCTGGCCCATTCGCCCGCCTCCAGTTTTACGCCCGCTTTATGCGATTTGATGGCCTGCGCATCGCAAGCAGAACATAGGCCGATAAATGCGTCCTCGTCATGCTCTTCCGCGCCGCAGGTGAACTCCCAAAATCCGTCGTGGTGGTGGATGATCTGCGCAATCGGCGCGCCATCCTCGGCGCAGTGGTTGCAGATGCAGCCAACGAAATCATGCGCGTGTTTGCTCATGAAACCACCTGCGCCGTCTCCAGCACCGCGTGGAACAGAACATCCGTGCCAGCCGCCGCCCAATCGGGGGTGATCTCCTCCGCCTCGTTATGGCTGAGACCATCCACGCAGGGGCACATCACCATCGTCGCAGGGGCCACTTTCGCGGCCCAGCAGGCATCATGCCCCGCGCCCGAAATCAGATCCATATGGCTGTAGCCCAGCTTCTCCGCCGCACCGCGCACCGCGCTCACCAGATCAGGCGCGAAGGTCACCGGATCGAAATGCCCGACAGGCTCGATCTCGCAGCCCACGCCAAGCGCTTCGCAAATCTCGCGCCCGCGCGCCTCGATCTGCGCGCGCATATCCGTGAGCTTCTCGAGATCCGGCGTGCGGATATCGACAGTAAACACCACAGTTCCGGGCAAGACATTGCGCGAGTTGGGCGAGAACTGCATCTGCCCAACGCCGCCCACAGCGCCGGGCTGCGCGGCCATCGCCACCTCCTGCACCATCTCCAAAATCCGCGCCATCGCGAGCCCCGCATTGGTGCGCATATTCATCGGGGTGGAGCCGGTATGCGCCTCCTTGCCGGTCAAGGTGAATTCCAGCCACCACAACCCCTGACAATGGGTGACAACGCCGATATCCTTGCGCTCTGCTTCCAAGATCGGGCCTTGCTCGATATGCAGCTCATAATAGGCGTGCATCTTGCGGGCACCGACCGCCTCATCGCCCTTCCAGCCGATCCGCGCGAGTTCCTCGCCGAAGCTTTTGCCCTCGAGATCCTTGCGCGCATAGGCGTAATCGAGATCCAACTGCCCCGCGAAGACACCAGAGGCCAGCATCGCAGGCGCAAACCGCGCGCCTTCCTCATTGGTCCAATTGGTCACGACAATCGGGTGCTTGGTCTTCACGCCCAGATCATTCATCCGGCGCACGATTTCCAGCCCCGCCAGAACCCCCAGCACCCCGTCATATTTGCCGCCCGTGGGCTGGGTATCGAGATGCGAGCCGACATAGACGGGGAGCGCGTCGGGATCTTCGCCGGCCCGCGTCATGAACATCGTGCCCATCTCATCGACGCCCATGGTGAGCCCCGCCGCCTCACACCAGTTTTGGAACAGCGCACGGCCCTCTGCATCCGCATCGGTCAGCGTCTGGCGATTGTTGCCCCCCGCCACGCCTGGCCCGATTTTGGCCATCTCCATCAGACTGTCCCAAAGTCGCGCGGAATCAATACGGGTGTTATCGCCAAGGCTCACGGGGATCCTCCATTTTCTGACTATTTGGTCAAAGATAGGAGGCACGGGGAGCGGCCTCCGATCAACAATAAATTGGGCAAATGATGCAGAAAGATGCAATTCGCGCGGTGTTGGCCGAGAAATTGCGGCCTGTCGCGTAAATATTGTGCGCCTTGCCTTGTCCACCGCCTCGGTATTGCGCCGTGCCAATCCTTACCCTAAGCAAGAAGAACGCGCGCGCAAGAGCGGACACCTGCCGCCCCAACCGACGGATCCCGATGAGCCCTCCGACCCCCACCCCTTCCGCGCGCCCGCCAAAGCGCAGCAAGATCCAGCAGCGCAATCGCAGCACGATTCTGGATGCGGCGCTGGAGGTGTTCTCCGCGCAAGGATTTCGCGGCGCAACGCTGGATCAGATCGCCGAGGGCGCAGGCCTCTCGAAACCCAATCTGCTCTATTATTTCCCCTCGAAAGAGGCGATCCATACTGAACTTTTGAACGGGCTGATGGATATCTGGTTGGCGCCGCTGCGCGAGATGGATCCCGCGGGCGATCCCACGACGGAGATCATGGCTTACGTCCGGCGCAAGCTGGAGATGAGCCGCGAGATGCCGCGCGAAAGCCGCCTATTTGCCAATGAAATCCTGCAGGGTGCGCCACGGATGATTTCGGCAATTGAGAGCCATCTCAAAGCCTTGGTGGATGAAAAGGCGCATGTGATCCGCGCATGGATGGAGGCCGGAAAGCTCAAGGAAAGCGACCCGCATCACCTGATCTTCTCGATCTGGGCCCTCACCCAGCACTACGCCGATTTCGATGTGCAGGTCCGCGCTGTGCTCGGACCGGGGCATGACCCCTATGCGGAAGCGGGCAATTTCATCGAGACGCTTTATGCGCGGCTGTTGCTGCCCTGACGGCCTCCTCACCGACCGCGCGCAGAAAGCGGATCGGGGATCGCTCCGCGGGGGATATTTAGCCTCTATGGAAACGCAAACCCCCGAGCGCGCCTGCGCTTCTTTTGCCCTCCACAGAGACAAAATATCCCCGCCGGAGGCATCTGACCTGAGCCACATGCGCCCGACGGGGAGACTGTGAGAGAGGAAGCCTGCGCGCGGTGGTATCCCTGCGCAGGAAGGGTCAACGGTTAGCTGCTCGGGTTGTTCGGATGGGTCGTCCAGTTTGCATAGGCACCCACAGGCTCGCCCTTGCGCGGATCGACCGTGCCGAGCGGCATTTCATCCATGGTGATGCAATCCACAGGGCAGACGTTGACGCAGAGATTGCACGCCACGCAGTCCTCGTCCTTCACCGTGAACACGCGGTCCGCGCTCATATCAATTGCTTGGTGCGAGGTATCCTCGCAGGCCGCATAGCAGCGCCCGCATTTGATGCAATCATCTTGGTTGATGACGGCTTTGGTGGTGTAATTGAGGTTAAGATACTGCCAATCGGTCACATTGGGGACAGCGCGCCCGACGAGATCTTGCGTCGCGGTGAAGCCCTTTTGATCCATGTAATCGGAAAGGCCCGAAATCATCTCCTCCACGACCTTGAACCCGTAGGTCATCGCCGCCGTGCAGACCTGCACATTGCCCGCGCCCAGCGCCATGAATTCGGCCGCGTCGCGCCATGTCGTCACCCCGCCGATGCCGGAAATCGGCAAGCCACGCGTGGCCTCTGCGCGGGCGATTTCTGCGACCATATTCAGCGCGATCGGTTTCACCGCAGGGCCGCAATAGCCGCCGTGGGTGCCTTTGCCGTCGATGGTTGGTTCGGGCGCGAAGAGATCCAGATCGACCGAAGTGATCGAGTTAATTGTGTTGATCAACGAGACCGCATCCGCGCCGCCGCGTTTGGCGGCCTCGGCGGGCGCGCGCACATCGGTGATATTGGGCGTCAGTTTCACGATACAAGGCATCCGCGAATGCTGTTTGACCCAGCGCGTCACCATCTCGATATATTCCGGCACCTGCCCCACCGCCGAGCCCATGCCCCGCTCGGCCATCCCATGCGGGCAGCCGAAGTTCAGCTCGACCCCGTCGGCCTCGGTCTCCTCGACCCGTTTGAGGATCGCCTTCCAGCTTTCCTCGTCGCAAGGCACCATCAGCGAGACCACCAGCGCGCGATCAGGGTAATCGCGTTTGACGGATTTGATCTCTTGTAGGTTGATCTCCAGCGAGCGGTCGGTGATCAGCTCGATATTGTTCAGCCCGAGAAGCCGCCGATCCGCGCCGAAGATCGCGCCATAACGCGGGCCCGACACATTGACCACGGGCGGGCCTTCCGAGCCGAGCGTCTTCCAGACCACCCCGCCCCATCCGGCCTCAAAGGCGCGGCGCACGTTGACCTCTTTATCTGTCGGCGGCGCTGAGGCGAGCCAGAACGGGTTCGGGGATTTGATGCCGATGAAATTAGAACGCAGGTCAGCCATCTTAATGTGCCCCCATCAAAGTCATGTGGATATCGTCAGCGGCATCGCGGCCCTCGGCCACGGCCGTCACGGTGAGATCATCGCCGCCCTGGGTGCAATCGCCGCCCGCCCAGACGCCCGTGCGATTGGTACGCCCCGCGCCGGTGACTGCGAGTTTGCGGCCCGCAAGGGTGATCCCGTCGGGTGCGATCAGGGTTTGGCCAATCGCGGTGAAGCATTGATCGGCTTTCAGGCTGAAGCTCTCGCCCGAGACATCCGTGCGGGTGAATTCGACCGCTTCCAGCGCGCCCTTGCCGATAAAGGCTTTGGGCGTGGCATGGGTGATGATCCGCACACCATTGGCCAGCGCGTGCTCTTGCTCGACAGCGCTCGCGGGCATGTCCTCGCGGCCACGGCGATAGACAATCGTTGAGGTCTCCGCCCCCAAGAGCTTGGCCTGCACTGCGGCATCGACCGCCGTCATCCCGCCGCCGATCACGACGACTTTGCGGCCCACAGGCAGCGTGGCGAGATCCGATTGGCGCAGCCGCTCGATGAACTCTGTCGCGGGGGTCGCCATATCCGCGCCCTGCAGCGCCAGCGCATTCACACCGCCCAGCCCGATCCCGAGGAAGACCGCATCATGCGCCGCTTCCAGATCGGCAAGCGTGCCCGAGGCCCCGAGCCTCCAGCCGTTTTCAACGGTGATCCCGCCGATGCTCAACAGCCAATCGACCTCGGCCTGCGCGAACCCGTCCACCGCCTTATAGGCCGCAATCCCGTATTCGTTCAGCCCGCCCGCTTTCTCGCGCGCATCATAAAGCGTGACCGCGTGACCGCGCATCGCGAGACGGTGCGCACATGACAAGCCCGCAGGCCCTGCGCCCACCACTGCGACCGTTTTGCCCGTCTCGGCGGCACGCGTGAACGGCTGCGGCTTCGCCATCATCCGGTCTGTCGCATAGCGTTGCAGCGCGCCGATCTCGACCGGTTTGCCCTCCGCAATCTCACGCACGCAGGCCCCTTCGCAGAGGTTCTCTGTCGGGCAGACGCGGGCGCAGATCCCACCGAGGATATTTTGCGAGAAGATCGTCTTGGCCGCCGCCTCCGGCGTGCCCGTCGCGATTTGCCGGATGAACAGCGGCACATCAATCGAAGTCGGGCAGGCCGTCATACAGGGCGCATCATGGCAGAAATAGCAACGATCCGCCGCAACCAGTGCCTCGTGATCCCCCAAACAGGGCGCGATATCGTGGAAATTCTGCGCGATCTCATCTGGCGCGAGCCGTGCAGCGACGATGCCATTCGTAAGCGGTGAATGGCGGGGCCGTTCGTGGTCCATAGTCGGATCGGACATCTGGCTGGGTCTCCCTGGCTGATTTTTTCTTAGCGTTGCACGGGTAAAAATTTTATCAAGTGGTAAAATTTTAAAAATAGCAGAAACGGTGCCTGTGCATGAATTCCGGGCAATCTCGACTCGCATTTGCCAAAAAAAACGGCATTTGCGTCGATCATCGCGGCCTAGAAGCGCTCAAAACGGCGATCAAATCTGCGGGCCCAGATATCAACCTGCTTCAGCGCAGCGCTCAACGGGCGCTGCGCGCCGCGCAAAACAGTGCAGATTCCAGACTATAGATAGTTCTAAAACTCGCGGCTTTCCTCTCATCCCCGCTTGCCGTATAACGCCCTATACAATCAGGCGCGCCTGCGGCCTTGCGGTCGGGGTAAGCGATAGGATCCTTGAGGACGGCATGACCAAACATTCCCATGAAAACGACGTGGCCTTCATTCAGGCGCTGGCCGAGCTTCTGAACAAAAACGAACTGACCGAGATTTCGGTGGTGCGTGAATATGGCGAAGACGACAGTCTCGAAGTGCGCGTGGCCAAACAATCGACCGTGGTGCAATCGGCGCCCGTCAGTGTTGCCCCTGCCGCAGCGCCCGCAGCCGTCGCCGCAGCGCCCGTCGCAGCAGCAGTTTCTGATGACCCGTCGGCCCATCCCGGCGCTGTGCCCTCGCCGATGGTTGGCACCGCCTATCTCGCAGCAGAGCCGGGCGCGACGCCCTTCGCCGCTGTCGGCGCACAGGTCAAAGAAGGCCAGACCGTACTGATCATCGAGGCGATGAAAACCATGAACCACATCCCCGCGCCGAAATCGGGCACGGTGAAGCGGATCCTCGTCGAGGATGGCACGCCGGTCGAATACGGCACGCCCTTGATGATCATCGAGTGAGGGCCGCATGTTTACAAAGATCCTGATCGCTAACCGTGGCGAAATCGCGCTGCGCGTGATCCGCGCCTGCCGCGAGATGGGCATCGCCTCGGTGGCGGTCCATTCCACGGCGGATTCGGATGCGATGCATGTGCGCATGGCGGACGAATCGGTCTGTATCGGCCCGAATTCCTCGACCGAGAGCTACCTCTCGATCCCGCGGATCATCGCGGCCTGCGAGATCACCGGCGCAGAGGCCGTGCATCCGGGCTACGGGTTCCTCTCAGAGAACGCGGCCTTCAGCCAGACCTTGGCCGATCACGATATCGCCTTCATCGGCCCCACGGCCGAGACGATCCGGATCATGGGCGACAAGATCACCGCCAAAGACACGATGAAAAAGCTTGGTGTGCCCTGCGTTCCGGGCTCTGCGGGTGGGGTGCCTGATTTCGAGACCGCTAAGAAGGTCGCCGCTGAAATCGGCTATCCGATCATCATCAAAGCCACCGCTGGCGGCGGTGGGCGCGGGATGAAGGTTGCGACGTCGGACGAGGATCTGGAAGTCGCCTTCCGCACCGCGCGCTCCGAGGGCAAATCGAACTTCGGCAATGACGAAGTTTATATGGAGAAATACCTCCAGCGTCCGCGCCACATCGAGATTCAGGTCTTCGGCGATGGCAAGGGCCGTGCGGTCCATCTGGGCGAGCGCGATTGCTCGCTCCAGCGCCGCCACCAGAAGGTGTTCGAGGAGGCCCCCGGCCCCTGCATCAGCCAAGAAGAGCGCGACCGGATCGGCAAGGTCTGCGCCGATGCTGTGGCCGCGATCAACTATATCGGCGCGGGTACGATTGAATTCCTGTATGAAGACGGCGAGTTCTTCTTCATCGAGATGAACACCCGTTTGCAGGTGGAACATCCGGTAACGGAGGCGATCTACGGCGTGGATCTGGTGCGCGAGCAAATCCGCGTGGCCGCAGGCGAAGAGATGGAGTTCCGTCAGGAAGATCTCAAGATCAACGGCGCGGCTATCGAAGTGCGGATCAATGCTGAAAAGCTGCCGAACTTCTCGCCCTGCCCCGGCAAGATCACGCAATATCATGCGCCTGGCGGTCTCGGCGTGCGCATGGATAGCGCGCTCTATGACGGCTATTCGATCCCGCCCTATTACGACAGCCTGATCGGCAAGCTGATCGTGCACGGCCGCAACCGCCCCGAGGCGCTGGCGCGTCTCAAGCGCGCGCTTGGCGAGTTGATCGTGGACGGGGTGGATACCACCGTGCCGTTGTTCGATCAGCTTCTGAACGATCCCGATGTGATCTCCGGCGATTACTCGATCCATTGGCTCGAGAAATGGCTAGCAAAGACCTACGGCCAAGCCTGACCCGATTCTGGGCTTGATCCCTTTCGGGGCCTGATCCCATTTCCAGCGCAAGCTGGGCAACCGCGCGGGGCAACTCGCGCGGTTTTTCTCTGCCGTCCTGACAGGATCGGGCCGCAAGATTACCGGCTACGCTGATCGGTCAATTGCACCTGCCCGCAGTTTGCGCCATGCTGCGCGCAGCGTGGATCAGGGACGAAACCGTGAAAGAACCGCTTGAAATTACGCCGCAACTCCTGCTGTCCGCCTATGCGCAAGGGGTGTTTCCGATGGCGGAATCGCGCGACAATACCGATCTAAACTGGTACGAGCCACGGCTGCGCGGGGTGCTTCCGCTCAACGGGTTCCACATCTCGGCCTCGCTGAAAAAGGCGATCCGGCGGAATGATTATACCGTGCGCATCAACAGCGATTTTGCGGGCACCGTGACGGCTTGTGCTGCGCGCGACGAGACATGGATTAATGCGGGGCTGACGACGCTCTACGCCACGCTGCACGGCGCGGGCTATGCACATTCCCTGGAGATCTGGCGCGGCGCTGCGGAGGATGAGGGCGGCGCGGAGCAGATGGTCGGCGGGCTGTTTGGTGTCTCCCTTGGCGGGGCGTTTTTCGGCGAGAGCATGTTTTCCACCGCCCGCGATACCTCCAAAATCGCGCTGGCCTATCTGGTGCATCGCCTGCGCGCGGCGGGGTTCGTGCTCTGCGATACGCAATTCCTCACGTCGCATCTGGCGAGCCTCGGCGGGGTTGAAATCCCCCGCGCGGCCTATCGTGCCAAACTGGCGCAAGCGATTGCCCTTCAAGCCGCCTTCACCGCGCCGAAGATCCCGACACCCGAAGCGCTTCTGGCTGATCACGCCATGAAAAAGGCGCGCTGAGCATAAGCCAAGCGTGCCTTTTATCGTATTAGATTCAATATCTTAGAGACCGCCGCCGCGTCAGGTCACTCGACCGCGCAGCGCATCACCCAAACGTCGTAACGGTGATGATCCAATGCCGAAAGCGCGGGGCTATCCGCGATCATCCAGCCATCGAACACTTGTTTCTGCTGCACTTCATCCACGATCGTCAGGCTCGCGAACGCGTTCGAGGTTGGATCCTCGGAGGGGTAGCGGCACTCGTGCAGCGTGATCGAAAGCTGCTTGTAGCGCACCGTCTCGCCGCGCTTTACATCGACATCCACCGCCACGCCCGAGATCTTATCGAGCGCCTTGAGATGCGCCCCCGTGGCACTATCGGCCGAAGCCAGCGCCGAGGTCGCAACGCCTGCGATCAGCGGCAGCGCGAGAACGAGCGCCCGCATCACTGGGCCGTTGTCTCTGCATCGGAGGACGAGCCGCCGCCATCCACGAATTTCATCAGCATCGTGATGACGGACACCGAGCCTTGGGTATCCTCGATCTCGTCACCCGCTGCGTAATCTTCCAGCGATCCACCCGGCTGCAACTCGACATAGGAGCCGCCCAGCAGCCCTTCTGAGGAGATCAGCGCCGCGCTATCGGAGGGCAGAACCACCCCTTCGCGCACCGAGAGTGTCGCATCCGCGAAATAGGTTTTCGAGTTCAGCGCCAGCGAGGTCACGGTGCCAACTTTGACACCGGCAAGCCGCACATCCGTGCCCACAGTGACGCCCTCAACCGAGCGGAACGAGGCTTTCAGCTCATAGCTGCCAGAGCCGCCCGACGAGCGCCCCTGCATCGACCATCCCAAGAAGCCGACAGCCACAGCAAGCACCAAGCCGCCAGTCAGAATTTCCGCGCGATTCTCGCTCATTCCGGCTGCCACGCATCATAATCGGAGCGCTTCACCGGTGCCGCACGGTTCAACGAGCCCGCAGGCACATAGGCAGCAGGCGTGCCGGTCAGGTTTTCCTGATGCGGCTGCTCCCATGCCTTATGCACCAGCGGCTTTGCCACAGGCGTGTCATTCCACGTGCGATGCAGCCAGCCATGCCAATCGGGCGAGACGCGCGAGGCTTCGGCCTCACCGTTATAAATCACCCAGCGGCGCTTATCGTCCTTGCTGTGGTAATAGATATTGCCCTGATCGTCTTCCCCGACCTTGATGCCCTTGCGCGCAGTCCAGAACTGGGTCGCGAGCGTCTGGCCATTCCACCATGTCACGAGGCGAAGCAGGAATTTCATACTCTATCCTTCCGCAAGGGGGCCGCGAGTGGGCCGCAAGGGGCGTTTGCCCCCTTATAGCGTGTGAGGTTGCGAGGTCCAGAGGGCGGATCGCGCGCGGCTACTCAATTTCCGGTGCATTTGGGCAGACTGGCCACAGGGCGGCCCCTGCGCGGGCTGTTTCCCGCCTGCCCCATGTGGAAACCGCAGTGCTCACGCCGGGTTTGACAGCGGGGGCGTGGGGCGCGTAAGCCTCACCCGATCCCCCCGCGCGCAGGCGACCTCCCCGCGCATTCATCCCGTCGGAGTGCCAGATGCCCGCCCTGCCCGATACTCCTGCCGCCCCTCCCCGCCACGCGCGCTTCCAGTGGAGCGCGCAGACGCAGTGTTTTTGCGGCGCGGAGCGGCTGGAATTGGGCGCAGGCGACGCGGAGAGCGCACCCAACACCAATGAGACACCGCAGCAGATCAACACCCGAACGCTGCGCGCGCTCTATCGCGGGCTGCGAGACGGGCACGAGATCAGGATGACATCGGACGGCGTCGATCTGCTGCCCACAACGCCGCCCTTCACCCCGTCCCTGCAATGCCAGACCAGCGGATCGGGCGGCGCGCCCAAGGCGATCCGCCGCTCGCACGCGTCATGGATCGCGAGTTTTGAGATCAATCGCGCGCGCTTCCCCCTCACGGCGGAGGATAGCTACGCCGTGCTCGGGCGGCTGATGCATTCGCTCGCCCTCTACGCCATGCTGGAGGCCGCGCATATCGGCGCGGATTTGCATCTGCTGGCCGATCTGCGCCCCGCCACCCAGCGCCGCCTGATGGCGCAAGCGGGTGTGACGACGCTCTACGCCACGCCCGCGCAGCTCAAACTCCTGCTGCGCGCCGAGGCGACACCCCTGCCCGCGCTGCGCCGGATTATCTGCGGCGGCGGTTTTCTCGATGCCGATCTGCGTGCGGCCATGGCCAGTGATCTGCCGCATGTGGAGATCCTCGAATTCTACGGCGCGTCGGAAACCAGCTTCATCACCCTCACCGATGCGCAGACCCCGCAAGGATCGGTCGGGCGGGCCTATCCGCAGGTCGAGATCCAAATCGCGCCGCTGAACGGTGAGGCGCAAATCGGTGAGGTCTGGGTCAAAAGCCCCTATCTGTTCGAGGGCTACGCCATGGGCGAGAGCGCCGAGACGCGCTGGCAGGACGGGTTCCTGACGGTAGGGGAACTCGGCTGGCTCGATCCGCAGGGCTATCTCTATCTCGCGGGCCGCAAACGGCGGATGGTACTGATTGCGGATCAGAACACCTTCCCCGAGGAGATCGAGAACTTCCTGCTCGCGCAAGCAGGCGTGGCGCATTGCGCGGTGATCGCGCGCCCCGATCCCGCGCGCGGGCATCATCTGGTCGCCGTGATCGGCGGCCCGCAGGATGCGGATCTTGCCGCAACGCTCGACACGGCAAGCCGCGCAGAATTTGGCCCGCTCAAAGCCCCCAAACGGTATATCTTCATGGAGGATTTCCCCTGCCTCGCCTCGGGAAAACCGGATATGGCCGCCCTCGCCCTACGGATTGACGGATGATGCGGGCGGCCCCTCAGGCGCGGATCGTCGCCGCCCTGCGCACGGGCATTGTGCCGCGCGGCGGGGCCTTCGCGCAGCGCGAGATCCACGACCTTGCCGCGCCACTGATCCCGCATCTGCTGGCGCAGGCGGGGCTGAGCGCGGATCAGGTTGATGAGGTGATCCTCGGCAACGCCTTGGGCGCTGGAGGTAATCCCGCACGGCTGTTGGCATTGGCGGCGGGCCTGCCCGAGCGGGTGGCGGGGCTGAGCCTTGATCGGCAATGCTGCGGCGGGCTTGACGCGCTGCGGGTCGGCGCCGCGCTGATCGGATCGGGCATGGCGCAGGTGGTGATCGCAGGCGGGGCCGAGAGCTATTCCCGCCGCCCGCTGCGCGCACGCAGATCCGAGGATGCGGCAGCGCTAGAGTTTTACGACCGCCCGCTCTTTACCCCGTGGCCCGACCGCGACCCCGAGATGCACGAGGCCGCAGAAGCACTGGCGCGCAAGCTTGACCTATCGCGCGAGGCACAAGATGCTTGGGCCATCAAAAGCCATGCCAAAGCCTGTGACGCGCGCGCGCGGATGCGCGCGGAAATTGTGACACTGGACGGCGTGGATCACGATCCCTTCGCCCGCCCCCTCACCGCAAGGCTCGCCGCGCGCGCGCGCCCGCTCTGTGACGGCACCATCACGAGCGCCAACACATCCGTGGCGGCAGATGGGGCGGCACTGGTGCTGATGGTCTCGGAACCCATTGCCGCGCGGCTCCCGCAAGCAGGGCTCCGGTTCCTCGGCGGGGCCACGCTGGGCGATGACCCAACCCTTCCCGGACTTGCGCCGATTGCGGCAATCAAGGCTGCGCTCTCAGCTGCGGGCCTGCGCGCGGGCGATCTGGCGGTGGCGGAGGTAATGGAGGCCTATGCGGTGCAGGCGATGGCCTGCGTGCAGGGCGCGGGGCTTGCGGAAGAGATCACCAATCTGGGCGGCGGCGCTTTGGCACGCGGCCATCCGATTGGCGCCTCGGGCGCGGTGAATGCGGTGCGCCTGTTCCACGAGCTGCGCCGCCGTGGGGGCGGGATAGGCGTCGCAGCGATTGCCGCAGCGGGGGGTTTGGGCACGGCTGTGCTTCTCGGGGATTAATCCTCAAAACCGTGAAATTGCGCGAATGCGTCCAGCGGATCGCGCGCGGTCTCAAAGCCATTCACTGCGGCTTGCGGATCGGCCCGCCCCAATGCGAGGCCGCAAACGACCATCTCGCCGATCGGCAGGCCCAGATGCTCTGCAACCAGATCACCGTAATTCGCCAGCGCCCCGATCCCGCAACAGCCATAGCCGAGATCCGTCGCGGCGAGTTGCAGGGCCATCAGCGCCATGCCCAGATCCATGAAACACCCCTTGCCCATCGCGCGATCAATCGTCACCACGATCACGACGGGTGCGTCGAAAAACGCGTAGTTGCGATCGAACTGCGCGCGCCGCCCCGCCAGATCGCGCTTGGCGATCCCCAGCGCCGCATAAAGCGCATAGCCCGCCGCGCGCTGCTTGGCCTTCAGCGCCTCGCCCATCTGCGGTGGGAAATAACTGTATTCGCTAACAATTTCGCGGCCTGCCTGACTGGCGGCGATCAGTTCCGCGCGCAGCGCTTTGAGCGGCGTGCCGGACAGCGCATAGAACCGCCCGGGCTGGAGGTTCGCGCCGCTCGGGGCACGGCGCGCCGCTTGCAAGATCCGTTCAACATCGGCGCGCGGGACGGCATCGGGCAGATAGCCGCGCGTGGAGCGGCGCAGGCGCAGCAGCGCCTCGATGCCTGTCTCGCGCGCCTCACTCATGCGCGCGAAAGAAGGCTCGCGGGCCGTGCCTTGGCGAGCGCCCCTGTCAGCGCGCCCGCGACAATCGCCTTGATCGCATCGCCGGGCAGGAACGCGGTGACGAGCAACGCCGCCTCGGCCAGTGTTTTATCCAGCACAATCGACATGCCGATGATCCCGCAGCCGTAGATCACGCCGATCCCGCCGATCACCGAGGCGACACCCGCCACGATCCCGAGCGGTGCTGCGCGCCAGCGCTCCACGATGAACCCCGTCACGAAGGCCGCAATCGGCCAGCCGAGAAGGAAGCCAACCGTCGGCGAGGCAAAGACGCCCAAACCGCCGCGCCCACCCGCCAGCAGCGGCAGACCAAGCGCAATCAGCGCCACGAACAACAGCGCCGCCAAAGCGCCCCGCTTCGCACCCAGAATCGTGCCACAGAGCATCACACCCAGCGTTTGCGCCGTGATCGGCACGCCGAAGCCCAGTGTCAGCGCGGGAATCAGCCCCAAGGCCGCGATCAGCGCAGCGAAAAGGGCGATCATCGTCAGATTGCGTTCCATTCTTCCATCCCGTTGTAAGTTAGATATTTTTGTCCGCGCCTTGATCGGGCCCGACCCCGCCGCGCGCTTTGAGTGCCTCGGCAACATACTCCGCATCATCCAGCGCCAGCAAGGTCATCGGCAGGACGATGCGCCAAGAGGGCCGCTTGGCCGAGCGCGCGCGCCACGATTGCGCGAGCGCCTCCCCCTTCAGGGCCAGAACCGGCGTGAACCGGATCACCAGCGCCAAGGCAAGCTCCAACGCACGGGTGGACAGGCCGAACCGTCTGAGCGGGGCGAGCAGCCATGTCATCACCGCCATCAGATCGGTAAGCCGCGTTGTCATCGTCACGAGGCAGGCAAAGCCCACCGCTGTGAGCACCCGCAGCGCGATGGCCACACCCTGCGCGAGATCCCCCGTAAGGCCGTGCCAGATCACGATCACCGCGATGAAGGGCCACAGCCGCCACAGGCTCGCCATGCCTGCGCGGAAAAACACAGCGCCCGGCAGCGCAAAAAGCGCAAGGCAGATCAGCGCCGCAGCCCCCTGCATGCGCAGATCCGGCAGAGCGAACAGCGCCATCGTCGCCGCGCAGAGCGCCGCGAGTTTGGCCCCAGCTGGCCAGCGATGCGCGTGGGTTTCAATCGGCGAGGTCAGTGAGATCATCGGTCTCTCCTATTCGCACCATCGCCTGCGTAAACGCCTCCAACACGGGGGCCGCCGCGCCATCCTGACGGATTTCACCGCCCTCGATCCAAAGCACCCTATCATAGCCCGCCAGCACCGCAGGCTCGTGCGAGATATGTACAAGCTGCGCCTCGACCCCCTCGAGATACCGCGAGAGCCGCATTTTGGTCGGGATATCGAGGCCGGAAAACGGCTCGTCCAGCAAAATTACCGCAGGCCGCATCGCAAGAATCGACATCAGGCACACGAGTTGCTTTTGCCCCTGCGAGAGACGGTGGACCCCCGCTTTCGCCCAAGCTTCTTTGCCAAAGCGCGCCAAAATCTCGGCCGTCTCGCGCAGGATCTCCGCCTTGCTCAGGCCGAGTTGCCCGAGGCCGAATCCGATCTCTTCCTCGACTGTCGGGAAGATGATCTGATGGTCAGGGTTCTGGAACAAGATCCCCACCGCACGCAGCGCCGCCTTACGGTCGCGCGCCATATCAGCCCCGCCGATCTTGGCCGCACCCGAACTTGGCACGATCAACCCCGCGATACTGCGCGCGAGGCTCGTCTTGCCAGAGCCGTTGCGCCCGACGATTCCCAAACGCGGTTCGCGCGCGGAAAAATCGATATGCGAGAGGATGGTCTTGCCCTCCATCGTCAGGCTCAGATCTTCGACGCGCAGCTCTGGTCTCATTCAGTCGTCCATATTTGGCGGCAACCGCAGAGGTGTGCCGAGGAAGATTTGGGGGGAACGCATACGCGAATTCTGCCTGCGGGGTAAGCCGGAATCACGGTTTCGCGAGGCGCATCGCTGCCCTGCCCCGTATCGTTTGGGGCTGGATAAAGAAAAAGGCGAGCCAGAGGCCCGCCTTTTCTCAATTTCCTAAAACACGAAGGCCTTAGCCTGCGGTTTTCGATTCTTTCTTCGCATCCGCATGGATCAACAGCGGCTTGACGCCCGAAGCCTTATCAACAGCCTCTTCGTTCACCACCACTTCCTCGACCGATTCCAGCCCCGGAAGTTCAAACATCGTGTCGAGCAGGATGTCTTCCATGATCGAACGCAGCCCGCGCGCGCCGGTTTTGCGCATGATCGCCCGCTTGGCAATTGCCGTCAGCGCATCCTCGGTGAAGGTCAGCTTGACGCCCTCGATATCGAAGAGGCGCTGATACTGTTTCACGAGGGCGTTTTTCGGCCCCGTCAGAATGGTCACCAGCGCATCTTGATCCAGATCGGTCAAGGTTGCGAGCACCGGCAGACGGCCCACGAATTCAGGGATAAGCCCGAATTTCAGCAGATCTTCCGGCTCCAGCTCCATGAACAATTCGCCCACGCCGCGCGCATCAGGGTCTTTGACCTCTGCGCCAAAGCCCATTGCCGAGCCCTTGCCACGCTGCGCGATGATCCGGTCGAGCCCCGCGAAAGCGCCGCCGCAGATGAACAGGATATTCGTGGTATCCACCTGCAGGAATTCCTGCTGTGGGTGCTTACGACCACCTTGCGGCGGCACGCTTGCCACGGTGCCTTCCATGATCTTGAGCAGTGCTTGCTGCACGCCCTCGCCCGAGACGTCACGGGTGATCGACGGATTGTCCGATTTACGCGTAATTTTATCAACTTCGTCGATATAGACGATGCCGCGCTGCGCCCGCTCGACGTTATACTCGGAGGCTTGCAGCAGTTTGAGGATGATGTTCTCGACATCCTCGCCCACATAGCCCGCTTCCGTCAGCGTTGTCGCATCGGCCATCGTGAACGGCACATCCAAGATCCGCGCCAGCGTTTGCGCCAGCAGCGTTTTGCCGCAACCCGTCGGGCCGATCAGCAGGATGTTGGATTTCGCCAGTTCGATATCGGTTTTCGAGCCGTGGTTGAGGCGCTTGTAATGGTTATGCACCGCCACCGAGAGCACGCGCTTCGCATGTTCCTGCCCGATCACATAATCATCGAGGACCTTGCAGATATCGCGCGGCGTCGGGACGCCATCCGTCGATTTCAGCCCAGAGGATTTGGTCTCTTCGCGGATGATATCCATGCAAAGCTCGACGCATTCATCACAGATGAACACGGTCGGCCCTGCGATGAGCTTGCGCACCTCGTGCTGGCTCTTGCCACAGAACGAGCAGTAAAGTGTGTTCTTGCTGTCCGAGCCGGAATTGTTCGCCATCGGTTTCCTCTGCACTGCCCGAGCTAGCCGAGCTTAATAAATGCTGCCTTCGGGGCGAGACTAGGCTAGCCCTTTCGTCATCACAATGTCAAAAATGCCCCGAATATGCCATCACATGGCGGATCACATTCGGGGCATCCCGATTACAGTCCCGAATTACTTGGCTTCGGGTTCGGCCTGCGCGCGGCTCTCGAGGATCTCGTCGATGAGGCCCCAATCTTTCGCCTGCTCTGCCGACATGAAGTTATCCCGCTCGAGCGCGGCTTCCACCGTCTCGTAATCATTGCCGGTGTGCTTCACGTAGATCTCATTGAGCCGGCGCTTGAGCTTTTGGGTCTCTTGCGCGTGGATCATGATATCGGTCGCTTGGCCTTGGTAGCCGCCCGAGGGCTGGTGCACCATGACGCGGGAATTAGGCAACGAGAACCGCATCCCCTTCTCGCCGGCTTGCAGCAAGAGCGAGCCCATCGATGCCGCTTGACCAATAACGAGGGTCGAAACCTTCGGTTTGATATATTGCATCGTGTCGTAGATCGACAGGCCGGAGGTCACAACACCGCCGGGCGAGTTGATATACATTGCGATCTCTTTCGACGGGTTTTCCGCCTCCAAGAACAGCAATTGCGCACAGATCAGCGTCGACATCCCGTCGTGCACAGGGCCCGACAGGAAGATGATGCGCTCTTTGAGCAAGCGCGAATAGATATCATAGGCACGCTCCCCACGGCTCGTCTGTTCGACGACCATCGGGACAAGCGTGTTCATATACAGGTCAAACGGATCTTTCATCGGCACTGCCCTCTCTTGGTCTCACCAGTCTTAGCCTCGGAGTCTTACCCGAGTCTTATTATCGCGCCCCCCCTACTGCAAGGGCAGCTCTGAGGTGAACGTAACGGGAATTTTCGGGAAGGCAATTAATCGGGCGTCAACATATCGACTCTAAGCATTGGTCGAACCGTTCTTGGCCCTTCCTCGATTAGGAGACTGACGATGCATACGACCTTCAAACTCTTTGCCCTGCCCGCCCTGCTCGCGGGGCTTGCCGCCCCCGCCTTGGCAGCTGATTACCAGTCCAGCGCAACCCAGTATATCAAAGATCATGTGGAAACCTGGGTCGAAGCGCCTGAAATCCTCGAAGCAATTCAGGCCCAGAACGACGCCAATGCGGTTTTATCCCAAGCGCAAATCGATTCTCTTGATGCCGCATGGCGGGCCGAGATCGACGCCCCGAACAAGCCCACGATCACCCCGATCCTGAACAATCCGACCTCCGATCTTCTGCGGAGCAAAATTGACGAATCGAACGGCGTGATCGTTGAGGCGTTTTTGATGGACAATCGCGGCCTCAATGTCGCCACGGCGGGGCTCACCTCCGATTACTGGCAAGGCGACGAGGCGAAATTCACCGAAACCTTCGGCAAAGGCGCGGGGGCGATGCAAATCGGCGAGGTCGAATTCGACGAATCCTCGCAAACCTATTCGGTCCAAGTGTCCTTCACGATCTTGGATGCCAAGACAGCAACGCCGATTGGCGCGATGACCATCGCGTTGAATGCCGAAGCGCTAGAATAATCGAACCGGAGGCACTTGATCATGGCCATGTCAAAAAAACCGAAACTTGCCGGAAAACTCACCTCCGTCTTCGCCAAGATCACCGCACTCGTGGTGATCTGCGGGGCGATTTACGGGGCGGCTCTCACTGTGCTTTCCATTGAGGCCCAGCACACCCGCACCGAACAGGCGACACGTGACAAGGCCCAAGAAATTACCCCGATGATCGCGCGCCAAATCGCGGGGGCCGTCCGGTTCGAAAAACGGCCCCCCGCAAACAGCCTGCTGGAAGCTGTGATCGACGATTCCCACGGCCAAAGCCTCGGCGCCATTGCCGTAACCGCCGACGGAGCGGAATTTGCGAGCCATTCGGATGGGGCCAATCTCGAAGCCCTGACAGAACTCGCCCGCAAATCCCTCGCCAGCGGCGGCCCAGAGACAAGCACGGACGGGTTTTCCTATGCGATCCCGATCTATGCGGCTGAGAACAGCCCAGCTGTCGGGGCGCTCGCAACCCAATGGACCCCCGCCATCGGCATCGCGCAGGGCAATGCCGATATGCTGCGCACCGTCCTGATCACGGCCGCGATTTTTCTCGTCTGTATCCTCGGTGTGGCCTGGGCGATCTATGCCGTCATTGCGCGCCCGCTGATCCGCGTGAACGTCGCGATGACAAAAGTCGCAGGGGCGGATTATGCAACCGAAATACCCGAGCGCAAACGCCGTGACGAGATCGGTGCCATTGCCAATTCTCTCGAAGATTTCCGCCATTCACTCGCGCAATCGCAGGAAGCCAATTTCCAAGCCCTGCTGCGCGGCTCCGCTCTGGAGGCAAGCTCGGCCCCGCTAATGCTGTGCAACAACGATCGCCAAATCCTCTATTGCAACCCCGCGATGATCAGCTTTTTTGAAGATCATATCGACGATATGCGGGCGCAATCTCCGAATTTCGATCCGCAGAATCTGATCGGTCTCTGTGCCGATGAAATCGTCGATCTCGGTGAGCCGAAGGTGCACCAGACGGGCGCGCAGCGTGCAGCGAAAAAGCAGTTTGAAACGCGCGTCGGCCTCGCGACGATCACAGTCGATGTCGGCCCCGTGCTCGATGAAAACCAAGAGCCTGTCGCCATGGTCGCGGAATGGCGCGATATCACAGTGGATCAGCGCAATGCGACGGTCCTCGGCGCGATTGACGCCAGCCAATTGCGCGCCGAATTCTCGCCCGACGGCACGCTGAATTTCGCGAATGCCCCGTTCTGTGCGCTGTTCGGAAAAGAGGAATCCGCCCTGCGCGGTTTGAATTTCAACACGGCTGTGTGCAAGCAAGGCAGCAAAGATCCGATCCTTGCCGCGACCGCCGCAGGCGTGGAATATGTCGGAAAAGCCACGATCACCGCCGCAGACGGGCGCGTTTTCACCCTCGACGGGGCCTTCGGCCCGATCAAGGATACCGCAGGCCGCGTTCAGCAAATCTTGCTGCTGGCGCGCGATATCACCGAGATTGAAACCCGCGAGCAGGCACATAAGGCCCAGCGCGAAGCCTCCGAAAGCGCCCAACGCGAGGTCGTCGATGCGCTGCGCAACGCCCTCGGCGCGCTCTCGCGCGGGGATCTCACAACCGTAATCGAGCAGACCTTCGCGCCGGAGTATGAACAACTTCGTGACGATTTCAACAAAGCCATGGCGACGCTTCTGACGGCGATGCGCGGCGTGCTCGACAATGCCGATACCATTCGCAACGAGGCGCATGAAATTTCGGGGGCCAGCGACGATCTCTCGAAACGCACTGAAAAGCAGGCCGCCACGCTGGAGGAAACGGCGGCTGCGCTCAACCAGCTCACCATCTCTGTGCAATCTGCGGCAGAGGTTGCGGTGCAAGCCAATGAAATGGTCGCGAAGGCGAAAACCAATGCGGAAACCTCCGGCGCTGTGGTGCGAGAGGCCGTGCAGGCGATGGGCGAGATTGAGGAAAGCTCCGGCAAAATCTCCAAAATCACCAGCGTGATTGACGAGATCGCCTTCCAAACCAACCTCCTTGCCCTCAACGCGGGCGTCGAGGCTGCCCGCGCGGGTGAGGCTGGTCGCGGCTTTGCAGTCGTCGCTTCCGAGGTGCGGGCCCTCGCACAGCGGTCTTCGGACGCGGCGCGCGAGATTGCAGGGTTGATCTCCTCCTCGTCCAACCAAGTCAAACGCGGCGTCGGGCTTGTCGGTCAGGCAGGGGAAGCGCTGCGCGGGATTGAGGGATCAGTGGGCGATATCTCCACCTATGTCTCTGACATTGCTGTCTCCGCGCATGAGCAATCCTCCGGCTTGGCGGAAATCAATACGGCGGTGAACCATCTCGATCAGGTCACTCAGCAAAATGCCGCTATGTTCGAGGAAACCACCGCAGCCTCTCATTCCCTGACCCGAGAGGCGCAATCCCTCAAAGATACGATGGCTCAGTTCACGCTAGGGGCCTCCGCCCCCGTCGACCGCAAAGACGTCTCGACAATTGCAGCGACAAAGGCCGCAGCGCCAAAACCGAGGCCGATTGCCCCACAGGTAACACCGAGCAACCGTGATGCAGCGGCGAGGGGCCAAGCCGTCGCTCTGGCCGTGTCCCCTGCGAGCGATGCCGATGATTGGGAGGATTTCTAGGCGGTCCGACCCTGTGTCGGAGCCCTTCGATCACCGCTCATACTCCGCGTCTCATACAGACTCCATTATGCCATCTCCCCAAGGCTGCCAATTGTGGCCTTGGGGCATACGCGGTCAAGATCAACAAGGGTGATCTCGAGCCACTAGGGCGTTCGGCGCGCGCAGAACGCCCCTCATAGGCTGAGGGCAACGACAAACAGGGGTGCATCAAGATCATGCTCAAAACAGGCGAGTGCATCCCGCAATAGCCCTGATCGGTTTCCTCAAATCTGGGCTAAAAATTCAGGAGGGAAATTATCCGCCAAAAACGCATATTGATCGGCATAGCGCTTTCGCAAAATGTCCTTCACCTCATCGGGAACCCGCAAACCTTGCCCAGCGTGCACCCGCTCACTGGCCCGCGGATAGTCGACGGGGGGCAGGCCGACGAATGTCTCCACCTCGCGTAAGAACGCATCTGGATCTGTTGCGATCTGTTTAAATGGCATGAAGAGGAGTTGGTCCTCTTTATACGCGGCTTTCCAACGCGGGACGTAGGTCTTGTAATCGCCCCGATTATCAATTTCGGGCCGCTCAATCTCCGCAATCCAATCCTCCATCGAGGCGGGAACCGTATTGCGACGCCCGACACCCATTCGGATCTGCGAAGCGGCACGGCTGGCAGGGTCACGCAGGATATAGATAATCTTCGCTTTCCCCAACATCCGCTTAAAATGCGCCACGCCTTCGGCAGAAATGCAGGAATATTCCGGCGTCACATCAAGCGGGATCTGTTTTTCGCCGGCGCGTTCCCAGATCCGCCCATACCAACGCCGCGAAAACATATCATTCCGCGCGAGCGAACAAAGATAATCAACATAGTCGAGCGCTATATTGCTTTCATTCTCAACATGGTAGCGCACAGCGCCCTTGATGGAGCGGATAATATGCCCGCGCGACCAACGGTGACTGTCATCGCCGTATAGGTGATCGAAGAAGTGCATTTCTTTGAACGGTGGCACCCAGATATCGGGGCGCGCGCCGAGCACCGAATGGAACCATGTCGTCCCCGCCTTTTGCGCACCGATGCAAAGGATCTCCGGTTTCCGCATGACACCCTCATTACTCACCCGCACCCTCGGGCGCTTTCGTCAATCTTTAGCGGGGTTTGTGTGCCCGATCAACAACGGGCTGCGCGTCGGGCTGGGTTGCGAAACCATCCGCGCCGCCGCCCCCGCTCAGTGCCCCTGCTGCGCAATCCGATGGGCCGCATCGCAGCGCCCGCGCCGCCACATCACACCATCGCGCAGCCCCATGCGCATCAGCTTAAAATAGGTTTTGCGCTCCGCTGCGGGGCAAGAAAATCCTCGCCGAACCCATTGCAAAATATAATAGGCCAATGCAGCCGGAAAGACGATTGGCCCCGCCGCGACCCGTGCGATCGCGACGCCGTTGCGGCAGTGATAATAGATTTTCCACAACGGGCGATAGACAAACCCCTCGCCCATCGTGCCGCAATCATGCACGAACCGGACCGAAGGCAACAACCGGATCCGCCAGCCCGCACGCCGCAGCCGCAAGCTATAGAGCACGTCATCGCCGTAGATAAACAGCCCCGCTTCGGGCAATCCCGCAGCGCGTTTCTGCGCAAGAGTGCCCACAGTCTCCGTGATGGCTGCGCGGCGCAGGATAAACCCCACGAAGGAGGCATTATCCACATCGCAAGGCGCAGCCTCCCGCGCCAAATCGGCATCTGTGACGTGATGGCCTTCACGGCCGCCGCCGAGCACGGCGCTCAAAAACACGCGTGGATGCCAGAACGGATTACGGCCTTGGCGGTTCATCTCGCAAATCTTGCCATCGGGATAGGTCACGGCTGCGCTCACCGCCCCAATATCGGCATCCAGCATCGGCGCAAGACCACGAAACGCCTCAATCGCGCCTGTCTCTGGCATCGCATCATCATCGAAAAGTGCGATCCAATCGGGCGGGCTGGGCTGTGCCACCGCCGCTTGCAGCCCAGCATAGAAGCCCCCCGCCCCTCCCAGATTATCCGCAAGCCGCAACACCACGACGCGCGGATCACCTTGCGCGCCTTGCCATGAGGCGAGCCACTCCGCCGTGCCATCACTTGAGGCATTATCGACGACATAGATCACGTCAAAGCTCTGCGCGCAGACCTGCGCGAGCGTTTGCTTGAGCGCGGCAAGGCGATTGAACGTGACAATAACCGCCCCGATTTTTACGTCACACTGCGTCATTCCAATGGCCTTTTCACAAATGCGGGCACGCGCCCCCCGCTCGCCCGCGCGGCCTGATAGGCGCGCGCCGTATCAAGCGCCTCGCGGATCGTCACATCCATATCCAGATAACGATACGTCCCCAAACGTCCGACAAACGTCACGCCCGACGTTTGATCGGCACGCGCGACATACTCCGCCAGCAGGGCTTTTTCCTCGACCTGCCGGATCGGATAGAACGGAATATCCTGCGGACCACAGGCACGAGAATATTCCGTGTAAGTCACACTGCCCTCATGGGTTTCCCACGGCGCGAAATGCTTATGCTCGGTAATCCGCGTATAGGGGACATCCTCGTCACAATAGTTCATGACCGCGCAGCCCTGATAATCGCCCTGATGCCGCTCGACCTCGAATGTGAGGGTCCGATAGCCCAGCCGGCCCAACTCGAAGTTGAAATACCCATCCAATGGCCCGGACCAGAATACATGGGCCCACTGGGCCGATTGCTCGGGCGCGAAGCGTTGCCCCAGTGCGAGGCTGATCCGCGGATGATCGAGAATGGCGGCGATCAGATCGGTATATCCCGCCTCAGGAAGGCCTTGGAATTGATGGGAGAAATACCGATCATCATAGTCAAACCGCAATGGCAGACGTTTGAGGATCGACGCGGGCAATGTGCTCGGCGCGCAGCCCCATTGCTTTTGCGTATAGCCTTTGAAGAACGCCTCATAAAGCTCGCGCCCGATCATCGACAGGGCCTGCTCCTCAAACTCGCGCGGACTGTCGATTGTCTCGGCCTTGGCCTCTAGGAAGGCGCGCGCTTCATCAGGGCGCATGGCCGTGCCAAAAAACTGATTGAGCGTGTGCAGGTTGATCGGGAGGCTGAACACCTTCCCGCCGACAGTGCATTTCACACGATGCGGGAATGGCCGGAACTTGGCAAAGCCCGTCACATACTCCCAAACCTCGCGATCATCGGTATGGAACAGATGCGGCCCATAGACATGCACCATCACGCCGGTCTGCGCGTCACGTTCGGTGTGGCAATTGCCGCCCAGATGCGGGCGCTGATCGAACACCGTGACCTCATGCCCCGCCTGCGCCAACTCCCGGGCAATCACCGCGCCGGAAAATCCGGCTCCGACGATGGCAATCCGGTCGAGGGGTTGGGTCTCGGCAGAGGTAGGATCAGTCATTCTCGCGGCTCCGTCTGCGGGGGAACGCATCTGGTTCCGATCCAAGTCACTTTGGGGGCCACGCATGGTCAACCCGCCTCTTAGGGGGCTGATCTACGTGGTCCCTCGCATAAGGTCAATTTGTTCACCCGTTGGCGGCGATCTTCCGCAGGGGGATGCGCCCAGCGCAGACCGCCCGCATCACGTTTTCGGACGGCGCGCAAACACCTTCAGGATCCGGCCCAGAACTGTCGGCTTTTCGCAAATCGCTTGCTGCGGCACGAGATAGGTCAGCACCCCCTTCATCAGCCGCGCCTGAAGGTTGCGGGGCACTTCGTGATAATGCGTCAGGTTCAGGCAGTAGAATGTGACCTTCTGGCGCATCATATGCAGCATCCGCAATATGTCATTGCGCCGCCCCGTATCCATATACAGATAATCGAGCCGTGACGCAGGCAGCCACGCCGCCATGCCAAGGCCGAGGCTGTAGTAATACGCAAGATTTCCGGTCACGTTCAAATCCGTTTCCGACCGGATCCGCGCCGCGCGGGTGCGCGCAAGCGCAGGGCCATGCTCGCGCTCGATCATCTCCAAAACCGAGCGGCGCATCGGGTGCGGCGTGTGCAGAACCTTTGCGCAGGGGGTGAACCCGAAACGCTCGCGGATGATCCGGATCGTTGATCGGAAAGCGTAATCCGTCGGCAAGAGCCCTTGCGCGATCCATTCCGGTGAGAAACTCAGATGGGAGCTAAAGAACAGGCGCGGAGAGCCCGCCTTGTCAAAGAAATGCGTGGGTTTCGTAGGTTTTCCCAAGAACACATCATCATTGAAATAGATATAATGTTCCGCCAACCCCTTGATCCGATGCAGGCAGCTTTCGATCGCATGCGAGTTGAATACGGGCAAAACCGAGGGATCGGGAAAAATCTCGGAATGATCCACGATCTTGATCTTCGGGTTTTCGCGGAACCAATCCGGCACCTGACGATCCGTAACGATGAAAATATTGCGCACCCATGGCGCGAACTTGAGAACCGAGCGCACGGAGTACTTCAACTCATCGCGCGACAAGAAGCGCAACTCGGAGGCATGAGTGGTGGTGGTGGCCTTCCCCACATGATCGGCGAATCGCGCCTGCCATGCGGGATCATCCGAATTGACCCACGTATAAACGACGTCGATCGGCACCTCGTCGATCAGGGCCGCGACCTCCTGCAGGGGCTCATCACCTGCGACGCTATCGGGCGCATCGCTCAACGGCCCCTCGACAGGCACCGCGCGCAAGATCGTCGGCGGGGCGATCACCGGCTCATCGGGAGGGGTGATTGGCTCTGAGGAAAGCGCGCAGACAGGCTGGCCATAGCAATAGCCATAGAACGGGGCTTCGAGATCGTCGATCCGCAACTCGCGCATCGGAGAGTTACGAACACGGCAGGTGAAATTGCCGTTCCGCGCGCGCTCATAAACATACAGAACCAGTTTCGCCTCGGTCAGCCGCATCGACCGCAGGCCCAAGACCTGATCATCGCGCAGCAAAGCGACAGAGCGGCTCTCGCCGGTTTTGATGATTGCACGCTGCGTAGTGGTGCGCAGGGTCGTGGCAAGCCGCGGGTATTTCGCGAACCAAGGGATCAACCCGCGCAGATCGCGCGCGGGCATCAGCACATAGACCTCGTCTTTCAACGTGTTGTGCAGCACGTAATGCTTGGGCGAAATCGCTTTGATCTGCGCGAGCAGGGCCGAACGGGTGCCCGCAGGGTCGCTCACGCGCCGCGCCGCGATTTCAGGGCTGAGTGCGGGGGCCTCCAGGATCTCTCGAAGCGGGCCTGACACCATCATATTCATGTCGTTTTCTGAGCTCCTGCCCCGATCATACCAGCTTCCACCGACGCAACACACCAACGGCGCGCCGCATATAACCCATGATCCGCTTTTTAAACGCGGTCTTAAAGCCGATCACCTGCGGGCGGCTGATCAGCTTCATATAGGTTTCATAGGCCGACTCTTGCGTCACGCTGCGCGCAATCTCGTCATTTATCAGCTTCTCGAGCAGCGCCAGCGCCGTGGGCGTGGCGGCGCCGATATTGGAGAAGAACTCGGCCCGATCTGCCTTGACCGGATAGCTGGACATGCTGCCATCGGTGAAGGCTTGGAGGAAGTCCAACAGATCCTCACGGCTTTTCAGCACATGCCCCAATTCCTCGCCGCGTTGGATCTCGATAGAGCTTTCCGTCACCCGCGTCACATTTTGCGTCACCTCGGGCTGGAACAGAACCAGCGGCTTTTCCATATAAATCGCATCAAAAATTGCGCCGGAATAGTCGGTCAAGACGACATCAGCGGCGGCGATATCTTCAAGCACATCGGTATAGGCATCAATCAACGTGATCCGCGGATCTTCGGCGAGCTTCGCAATCACCTTTGCATCTGAAAACTCTGATGCGTGGTGCAGCTTGAGCTTGATCGACAAATCTTGCGGCATATCCGGCAGGGCTTCGGCAAAGGCCCGCAAGGACGAGACATCGCCATATGTCGGCATATAGAGCAGTCCGCCGCCGCCCGTCGCGCGGGGAGCAAACCCGTCAAACCGCGTGTTCCCCACGGGGAATGTGACGGCGTAATTCTGGCAGATCGCCGCAGAATAAGGGCCGTACATGAAGTTCGCATCCGCACGGCAACGCCACAAACCGTAGTTATAAAACTCTTTGGCCATGCCGTATTGCATCAACACGACCTTGGCATTTGTGAACTTCGCGCTCAAATGCTTCGGCGTCATCACAAAGACCACATCGACCGATTGATCGGTCTTGCCGAGCTTGGTCTCGTCGACGATGACAAATTCGCACCCCAACTCCGCCAAAAATTCTTTTGAGAAGGTGAAGGGCGTCCCCTTGCGCGTCTCGATGATCGCCAAAGGCTTGGCCAAAGCGCGGATCAGCGGCCGATAAATATAAAAATGGAACGGATGGGAAATCACAAAACCGACGGTAACATCGTCCAGCTTGCGGCGCTGTTCTTGCACTGTGGGACCTCACTCTATTGGTCGGTTCATACGCGCGGACCGAGCAACGCCTGCTGCGCGCGCCCTCTCATCAAAGGCAGGTGCAATCAACAGGGCCCAGCCTTGCGAACATCGCCTTCTTTAGAGGGGTTTGCGATCTTTGTCCAAGGCGATGTCATAAATCTGCCATGCGCGCTGCCCGCCTGCGCGGGGTCTTGCCCATCTGCTCACGCGCGCCGCGCTCACGCCTGAGCGGGCGCGCTCCATTGGGCATAAAGTTTCGCGGCCGCCGCATGGTTTGGGGCATCGCGCAGAACCGATTGCAGCAGGGCGTAATCGTCAGGCGCATTCCGATTCAAGCGATGACGGCACGACACAAGATACCACCGCGCGAACACCGGAAGGTCAATTGCGGCGCATCCTTCACGGATCGCATGCTCAATTGCCTTGATCGTCAGCGCATAGCGTTTCGACGCCACCAACCTCCGCAAGACCTCCACCTCCAGCGGAATATCCGCGCCATCGAATTCCTGCGCCGCAGTCGGTGGCGCTTTTTTCAACCAACGGTCCCAAGAAATCCCTGTGCGCACGATCCGCGCGGGCGACCCAACCGCGAGACAGAAGGGCGCGATCGGCTTATTCACCAAAGCCCCCGCGCCAATGACGGCCCCCTCGCCGACACGCGCGCCTTTCATGATCTTCACATCTTCCGCCAGCCAGACCCGATCTTCGATCACAATCGAACGGGCAGGATTCAGCCGCTCACCCGTTTCCAGATCGAGAATCGAGTGCAGATCAGAGGTGAGAATACGCGCATTGGAAAACAGGCACTCCGATCCGATGGTGATCGTCGCCCCCTCTTGCGCGCGAATATCGCAGACGCGATTGAAACGGACCTGTTCCCCGATACGGATCTGCGAGCCTTTATCGATCACCAGCGATCCTGAGATAAGACTGCCCTCGCCAATCGCAATCGTGCCCTCGCTATGAAACAGGATCTTCACCGCCCGCAACTGGACATCTTTCCCGAACTCGAGACGGCAGCCTGATCCTGTCCATTGCAGGCTGAACTTTGCATCTGCCATCGGCAACGGGCCCGCGACCACATTCCCGTCGGCGATGAATGCCGCGAAATCTCCGGCAGAAAGCTGCTTCATATCGAACCGCCATTTTGGGCCACTCTCATGCGTGAGAAACTGGCTGCTTCACGAATACTTGAAAGATATGCTGGGGATCGCACGCCTTGTCCAGACGGCTGCCAATATCCTCGCATCAACCCTCATGACCTTTGCCGCCCGATCAGAGCAAGAAATCACTGATCGACAGGGTTGTCACATCCGTCAAAAGAAGCTCGAAATCGGTCCGCCGATCGCCGTCGGAATCGATCTGGATGATTGCCTCTCCCGAACGCAGCCCCCAATGCAGCGCCCCCGCCACACCATCATATCGGCCTGTCCCCACCGAATGCAGGTCCAGCCGACTGAAATCAATCACATCGGTGCCGCGGGTGAAATCCGCGATCCGGTCCGCCTCGGCAACCCCAAGCCCGGATTCGTTGGCGAAGAAGAACACAAAACGGTCCGCCCCCGCCCCGCCGCGCATGAAATCGCGCCCCGCCCCGCCCGCGAGCACATCGTCGCCGTCGCCGCCGTGGAGATAATCGCGCCCCTGCCCGCCGTAGAGCCGATCATTCTGGTTTTCGCCCCAAAGGCTGTCATTGCCTTCACCGCCATTGAGCAGATCATTCGCGGTGCCGCCCATCATGCTATCGCGCCCATCGCCCCCGACGAGCGTATCATTATACCGTCCGCCCCAGAGCCGATCATTCCCCGCGCCCCCCTCAAGCGTATCATTCCCGATATCGCCAATCAGCCAGTCATCGCCAGCCATCCCCAAAAGCTTGTCATTGCCCTCCCCGCCATACAGCCGATCATTCTGGTCGCCACCATCGAGCCAATCATTCAACGCGCCCCCATAGAGCGTATCCGCCCCCAAGCCGCCGCCGAGACGATCGTTCCCGTTCTCGCCGTAGATCAGATCATTGTCATAGCTGCCATAAAGCGAGTCATCGCCCTCGCCGCCCTTCAAAACATCATTTCCACGGCCGCCGTGCATCCAGTCATTGCCCGTGCCACCGTAGAGAAAATCCCGCCCGTCCTCGCCGTAGAGCCTGTCATGCGACGTCCAACCCGAGAGCGTATCATCGCCAGAGCCACCGTAGAGCGTATCGTTGTAGGTGCCGCCGGACATGTAATCATTGCCTGCGCCGCCGTTGAGCAGATCGCGGCCTGAACTGGCGAAGAGCCTGTCATTCCCCTCGCCCCCATTCAACGTATCGCCGCCATTGCCGCCGTAAAGGCTATCGTTGCCGTCGTCTCCGCTCAGGACATCGTCGCCATCTTGGCCTTCAAGGCGATCATTGCCCGTGCCGCCATAGAGGGAGTCATTGTGGTTTCCACCGTAGATCAGATCATTGCCCGCATCCCCATACAGCAGATCATGCGACGTCCACCCCGAAAGCGTATCACCGCCGCTGCCGCCATAAACCGTATCATTATAGGTCCCGCCAGAGAGGTAATCCCCTCCCGCCCCGCCTTGGATCAAATCGCGCCCGGAGCTGCCGTAGATCGTATCGTCGCCATCGTTGCCGTAGATCGTGTCGCTATCATTCCCGCCGTAGAGGCGATCTTCCCCCGCCCCACCAGAGAGGAAATCCGCGCCATCTCCCCCCTCCAAACGGTCATCGCCGTTATTCCCGTAAAGGCGATCATTTCCTGCGCCGCCAATCAGGGTGTCAGCCTCTGCGCCGCCATGCAGGGTATCCGCGCCATTTCCCCCAAAGATCCGATCCGAGCCGCCGCCGCCATAGATCAGATCATCCCCGTCTTCGCCGTAGGTCTCATCCGCCCCTTCGCCCGCATCAATCACATCCGCCCCATCGCCACCGTTGATAACATCGGCGTAGATCCCGGTGTGGATGGTATCATTTCCTCCCGCCGCATTGATCTCGACGGGCGCATCCAGCATGTCGATCTGCTCGGCACTGTCGTCGCCTTGGATCACTTGGCTTGGGAGCACCGGAACGTAATGCGCGGGGCCAAAGCTGATCCGGCTGAGGACTGAGGATATGCTCAACGGATTGAAATCAGCGGATTGCACGACAATCGACAGCCCGTTGAAGCTGATCTGCGCGCCCCAATTCGTGCTGGTGATCGTCAGCTGCGCCCCCGAATAGAGCATCGGCAGAACCGACAGATCCAGCCAATCGCGGATGCGCTCAAAATCCTCGATCACAACCGCACATTGCGTGCCCACCATTGCAAAGCGATCCGCACCCGAACCGCCATGCATCGTGATGGCCCCCGAGGATGCCACCAAAATATCATCGCCCACGCCGCCCGAAAGCCGCGTCGTGCCACCCGTCGCGGTCAGCACATCTGCCTTGCTCGCGCCCGTCACCGTGCCGGTTCCCGATTTCGTCAGGCCGCGCGCTTCCAGCGCCAGATCAAACTGCGCGATTCCGGCCTCGGATTGCGATGCCACGAAGAGCTGGGGACGCCCGCCGACATAGCCAATCTCCAAAGCGGAGACATTATCGAGCGGCAAGTTATTGGAATCCCGTAGGGTTTCGAGATGGACCAGATGCCCGTCCGGCAACAGTTGGAACACAGAGACGCCATCATCCCCGCCGGAGGCCACGACGAACCCTTGCCCGCCCCATTCAAACGCCGCCAGATGCGAGGCCGTCGCGAACGCCGTTTCGAGCCCATCGACCACATGATCGACCGGATCGAGCGCGCCTTGCGACGAGAGCGAGAACACCGTCAAAGAAGAAGAGCCCGCGCCCGTCGCGACGACATAGCTCTGCCCCCCGACCTCAAGGCTCGTCACATCCGTGAGCCCCGAAAACCCTGTGCCGTTACTCATATCGATGCGCGCGCCTTGGGTTAGTTGGCCATTCGCCCCCATACGCCATGTGATCAGCGCATCCGTCACACCCGAGACCGCCAAGACAATCGGTTGCCCACCAACCGTCACCACCGAGAGCGCATCGATCACATCTGCGCTCTGCCGCGCCCCCGGCTCGAACCGCAGCGCCATCGTCCGCGTTCCGGTGACCTCATACACCAAGGGCGTATCTCGCCCCGCCAGCGAGGCAATCACCCAATCGGACCCGCCCATGGTCAAGGCTGTCGCATGGGTGAGCGAGGCCTCAGGGCTTTGGGTAAAGCTGACCCGCCCCAGAAAAGCGCCGGTCACAGGATCGACGTAATAGGCGGAGGTGTTGGTGTTCCCGATGGCCACGGGCAGCACCATGTTCAACGACCCAGTGGAGACGATGACCGCTTCCGGCCCACCAAGGCGCGCCGTATCCGACCGATACCCCTGCAACGAAAGCTCCGTCGCTTGCGCCCCGCTGACATCCCATGCGGACATGCCCCCGCCAGCCTGCGTCAACGCATAGAGCCGCGCGCCTGCGCCAGCATCCGCCAGCACGAGATCGGAAATTTGCGATGTGAACACACTGTTCGAGCCACCCAAAGTGGCCACATATTGGAAGATCCCCATCCCCCACCCCCTTTTATCGTGAACGCACCCCTGCGTCGGGAGGTAGAATGCACTTTGAGGTCTTAAGATCGCGCTAGAGACGCATCGGCAAGAAGCCGCTGTTTCCCTCCAATTTTCGATAAAATCGTCGGTTTCAGGCCCACAGCGGCCAGATCTCGCGCGGATTTCACTGGCATTCGCCCCACAGACAGGCTTTAAGCGCCGACAGCCCAAGACAGTTGTGTAACGGCCAAGTGACAAACGACCCCGCAGAGTTCCGACCCTTACGGATCTGTGGTTTCTGTGAAAAAGGAGCAGTATTATGCGCCGCGTAATTACATACGGAACATTCGATACCCTGCACCACGGACATATCCGCCTCCTGCGCCGCGCGCGCGCTTTGGGAGATTACCTGATCGTCGCGCTGTCCACCGATGAGTTCAATCTGGGGAAGGGCAAGAGCGCGCTGTTCTCCTACGAGGAACGCAAAGACGATCTCGAAGCGATCCGCTATGTCGATATGGTGATCCCCGAACATACATGGGATCAAAAAACCACTGACGTTGCCGATTTCAAGGTCGATGTGTTCACCATCGGTGATGACTGGACGGGGAAATTCGATTTCCTCAAACCGCAATGCGAAGTGGTCTATCTCGAGCGCACGCCGCTGATTTCCAGCACTCAGATTCGCAACCAGATCATCGCACAAGCTTGACGGCATCCTTGCACGATACCCACGCCCGCAGCGCAACCGCGCTGCGCCAAGCGCCCCCGATGCGGCGGCGCTTTCTTGCGGGATGCGCCAAACTCGGCACGTTTGCACTGACCTTCGAGCCCGTGCTGGCGCGCGAGGTGCATGGCCTTGCCCTCACCCGCCCCACCTTGAAGGATGCCGCGCGCCGGATGGCATGGTATGCGCGCCGTTTCGGGGTGCCCGTGCCCGCGCCGCGCGATCTGATGCATGTGTTTTGCGAGAATCTCGATCACGTCCAGACCTCTGTGATGCGGCGCTTCTTGTTGCGCCGCCACGCGAACACCTCCAACGGTCTGCTGCTCAGCGAGCTGTGCCTGCTCTCCGCGCAAGCGATGCTCGCCGCCCTTCCCGCAGGGCGCCCCCCGATGGCCAGCGCCTATCTGGCGCGGATGGCGTTCGAGGCCGATGTGAATGCGATGCTGGATCGGATTCACCAAGGGGCGGCCCCCGATTACGGCCAATCCGCCCCGAGTAAGAACCGCTTCAGCCTCGATAAGGCCGATGCCGCACGCGCGCTGGCTGATGTGACCGCACGGCTGACCCAAGACGGTATCCGCAATTTCATCCTCTCCGGCACGCTTTTGGGCGCGGTGCGCGAAGGCGATTTCCTGCCCCATGACTACGATATTGATCTGGGCGTCATGGGAGAAGAGGTCGAGATCGGGAGTTTGATCGCCCTCTTTGAGGCCGCCGAGGAATTCACCGTTCTTGGCGCGCAATCGCAGATCTGCTTCACGCCGGATGCCGTGGGCAAGCTGAGTGTCCGCACGACTCCGGTGGTGCTCAAGATAGCGCATAGCAATGGCATCCCAATCGATGTTTTCTTGCATTACCGCGATGGTGAGACGCTGTGGCACGGCACCGATCTCTATCGTTGGGACAACCGGATCTTCACCCTCTCGCCCTATCAACTGGGCGGCGTCACGGTGGACGGGCCAACGGATGCGGATCTGTTCCTGACGGAAAATTATGGCAACTGGCGGATTCCAAAATCCGATTTCCAATGCGCGCTCGATACGCCGAACCAATCCATCGTCCCCAATCCGATGTCGGTCGCGCTATGCCTGCGCCGCGCTTGGCTGGAGCTTGCGCGAGACCGCGCGGCCTCCGCCGGATTGCTCGCACATCTCGCGCAGGATGGGTATCTCGAAGGCAGCGCTGAAACGGGCTATCGCCTCGCCAAATCCGCTTTTGAAATCAAGTTGTAAGCGGTGAGGTGCAGGGGGCGTTAGCGCGTCTCTATGCGCTCCCCCAGCAGCCGCATCAAATACGCGCCGTAGTTGTTTTTCTGGTATCGTTGGGCCTGCGCCTCAAGCTCGTCGCGGGTGATCCAGCCCTGTTGATAGGCGATCTCCTCTGGGCATCCTGTTTGCAAACCTTGGCGGTTTTCCAACGTGCGCACGAAATTGCCCGCATCCAAAAGCGAGCCATGCGTCCCCGTATCGAGCCAAGCATAGCCACGGCCCATCCGCTCAACGGACAGCAAGCCCTCATCGAGATACATCTCCAGCAATGTGGCGATTTCCAGCTCGCCGCGCGCCGAAGGCGTAACCTTTGCGGCGCGTTCCGGCGCGGTGCCGTCGAGGAAATAGAGGCCGGTGACGGCGTAATTCGAGGGCGGCACCTCCGGCTTTTCAATGATCGAGCGGGCGCGGCCCTCGGCGTCGAAATCCACCACGCCGTAGCGCTCGGGGTCGGAGACGCGGTACCCGAACACGGTGCCGCCCTGCGCCTTCGCATCGGCATTGGCCAGCAGCTCCGACAGCCCGTGGCCGAAGAAGATGTTATCCCCCAGCACCATCGCCGAGGGCGCGCCCGCGAGGAAATCCTTCGCCAGCAGATAGGCCTGCGCCAGCCCGTCGGGGCTGTCTTGAATGATCCAAGTGAAGCTCAGCCCCCATTGCGACCCATCGCCCAAAAGCCGTTGGAACTGGCTTTGATCTTCCGGCGTGGTGATGATCGCGATCTCGCGGATCCCCGCCAGCATCAACACCGAGACCGGATAATAGATCATCGGCTTATCATAGATCGGCAGGAGCTGTTTGGAGACCCCCATCGTGATCGGATAGAGCCGCGTGCCAGAGCCACCAGCGAGGATAATCCCTTTGCGTTGCATCACTTTGCTCCCAATTCCATCAATATATCTGTGAGATCTGCGCGCCAATCGGGGCGGTCGATCCCGAAATCTGCGGCGAGGCTGGAACAGTCCAGCCGTGAGTTGGCGGGGCGTTTTGCGGGGGTCGGATAGGCCGAGGTCGGAATATCGGTGACCTCCACCGCGCGCCCTGCCTGCGCGAAAATCTCGCGCGCGAAGCCCGCCCATGAGACATCCGGCTTGCCCGAGAAATGGTAGATTCCGCCCGCCTTCTGCCCGCCCATCAACGCCTGCCCGATTGTCACGCAGGCCTGCGCGATGGCTTTGGCAGAGGTCGGCCCGCCGATCTGATCGGCCACCACGGTGAGCGTGGCGCGGGTCTCGGAGAGGCGCAGCATGGTTTTGACAAAATTCGCCCCATGCGATGAGACCACCCAAGAGGTGCGCAAAATCACCGCCCGCGCGCCCGAGGCGAGGATCGCCTCTTCGCCCGCGCGTTTGGTGGCGCCGTAAACGCCCAGAGGGCCCGTCGGATCTGTGGGTTTGAACGGGGCCGTGCCCGCGCCATCAAACACGTAATCGGTCGAGATATGGACAAAAGGGATGTCCAGCGCGGCGCAGGCCTGCGCCATCGCGGCAGGGGCATCGCCATTCACCGCTTGCGCGGTGGCCGCATCCTCCTCGGCGCGATCCACGGCCGTATAGGCCGCCGCATTGATCACGAGGGCGGGGTTGAGCGCCGCAATCCGCGCCGCACAGGCGGCAGGATCGGTGAGATCCGCCGCCGCGCGGCCCAGAAACTGCGCCTCTTTCCCCTCAAGGGCGCGCGCCAATTCCTGCGCGACCTGGCCGGTTTTGCCGAAGACAAGGATCATCACTCAGCCCCCATCCCTCAGCCCTGCGTGCCAAGGCGGGTGCCGACGCCGGCGCGCTCCAAGAGCGGGCGCCACCAGGCCTCATTGTCGAGATACCATTGCACGGTGCGCGCCAGCCCCTCCTCGACCGTCACGGACGGGCGCCAGCCCAGCTCCGCGCTGATCCGGCTCGGGTCGATTGCATAGCGCGCATCATGGCCGGGACGGTCGGTCACAAAGGTGATCTGCTCGGCATAGGGCTTCGCGGCCGGGCGTTTCTCGTCCAAAATCGCGCAGAGCGTGCGCACCAATTCCAGATTGGTGCGCTCGTTCTCGCCGCCGATATTATAGCTGCGACCGATCTCGCCCTTGAGCACCACCGTCAGCAAAGCATCGGCGTGATCCTCGACATAGAGCCAGTCGCGGATATTGTCGCCCTTGCCGTAGATCGGCAGCGGCTTGCCCGCCAGCGCGTTGAGGATCACCACGGGGATCAGCTTCTCGGGGAAGTGGAAGGGCCCGTAATTGTTGGAACAATTGGTCAGCACCACCGGCAGGCCGTAAGTCTCGTGCCAGGCGCGCACCAGATGATCGGACGCCGCCTTGGAGGCAGAATAGGGCGAGCGCGGATCATAGGGCGTGTCTTCGGTGAATTTTACCGCAGGGTCTGCGGGCAAGGATCCAAACACCTCATCGGTCGAGATATGATGGAACCGAAACCCCTCCGGCTTGCCGCGGGCGACCCAATAGGTCCGCGCCGCTTCCAGCATATTGAAGGTGCCGTTGATATTGGTCTCGATGAAATCAGCCGGCCCGTCGATCGAGCGATCCACATGGCTTTCCGCCGCCAGATGCATCACCGCATCGGGCTGATGGGTGGCGAAAATCCGGTCCAGCGCGGCACGGTCGCGGATATCGGCCTGCTCGAACGCGTAGTTCGGCGAATTGGATACGCCCGCCACATTCTCAAGGCAGGCCGCATAGGTCAGCGCATCGAGATTGACGACCGAATGGCCATCGCGAATAGCCTGCCGCACCACCGCAGAGCCGATAAAGCCTGCGCCACCGGTGATCAGAAGTTTCATATCTTAGCCCTCAAAGGTGAACGGGGATTGGAAATCCGCCAAGGTCTGTGCCGCCGCATCTTTGGCCGAGAGCATCGGCGCGCCCGAAAAGCCCCAATCAATCCCGCAGCTATCCCAGCGCACCGCGCCATCACAGTCCGGAGCGTAATGATCGGTGCATTTATAGACGATCTCGGTATCGGGCTGCCGCGTAACAAAGCCATGAAGGAAGCCCGCAGGGATCCAGAGCTGCTTGGCATTCTCAAAGCTCAGCTCCGCGCCAAACCACTGCCCGTAGCTGGGCGAGCCGACCCGCACATCCACCGCCACATCAAACAAAGCCCCGCGCCCGCAGCGCACCAGCTTGCCCTGCGCATGCGGCGGCGATTGGAAATGCAGCCCCCGCACCGTGCCAACCTCGCGCGACAGAGAATGGTTATCCTGCACGAAGTCCGGCAGAAAAACCCCCGCCTCCGTCAGCGTCCGACGGTTCCAACTCTCCGAGAAAAATCCCCGATCATCCCCAAACCGACGCGGTGTCAGTACCAAAACACCCGCAAGTGGTGTCTGCTCAATATGCATACGATTTCGCCCAATCCTTTTGTGATCCACCGCGCGTCGATACCGCTCGGATCAATTATCATAGGTCGAACGGTAATCGAATTTCAGCAACAGCAACCCAATCAACGTGCCCGTCATACCGATTGAAAACACATAGAGCGGCGACACGTAACTCGCTTCATAATAAGGATAAAACCCGCTCCGTATCATGCCGACGATATGGATGAGCGGATTATACCACAAGATATCACGGCTCGATTGCGGCAGATCGTCGAACAAGAACAACACGCCGGATATCAGCATCAGCGGCGCGGTAAGGATCGACCAGACGAGCTGCAACGTCGGATAGATCGGGAACAGATAGGCCATGAGCATGCCGATGCCCGAGGATAGCACCGCGCACATCGCAACCCCCATCGCCAAAGCCTCCACATTGATATGCACTTCCACATCGAAAATCACGATCAGCCCCGTGATAACAATCGCGAACACCATCAAATTGGTCAGCAAAGACAGGAAATACCGCGCAAGAACCGCATCAATCCACGCCACGCCCGGGTAATTCAACAAGGCGCGGGAGAAGGTAATGGATTGCCCGACCTTCGCGGATACCCGCAGATAGGTCATGAAGCCCAGCATTCCCGATGCGTAAAACATCGCAAAGCTCTGCCCCAAGGCGGGCACCCTGACTCCGATCCCGACCGAGATCACCACTGTCAGGAAGATGACCGCCGCTGCAGGCTCCAAAACCGCCCACAGATACCCGCCCACCGATCGGCCATAGGTCGTCGACATTTCCCTTAGCATCAAGGCCCCGATCGACCGCAAAGCGCGGCTTACCGGCACACCACTGTTTTGCTGGCTCAAGGTGAAAACGCTTTCATCTGGATTTCGGGTAATTTCTCCACTAGATCACTACCATCGAAAAACAGCAGAGTTCAATCTCTGATACCTGGCGCGAGCGACCCCTTGGAAAACACCCCCAAAGACACACCGACCACGCCGCCTGCACAGGCCTCAACGGGATCGGAGCCGAACACTTCGGCGGCACCACAAGCAAAGCCTGTGAATTCTGCCGCGCCCAAACCCGCAGCGGCGGCAAGCCCCGCGCCTGCAGCGGCCAAGCCCGCAGCCGAGGCCACGCCCGCGAAACCGGAGCCTCAAACACCCGCCGCGCCCGCAAAGCCCGCACTCGCGAAACCAGCACCTGCAAAGCCCGCCCCTGCGAAACCGGCGCCCGCGCAGGCGGCCCCGGCAAAACAGCCTGCCCCCGCGAAAGCGGCCCCCACGAAAGCCGCACCCGCCGCCAACCCGACCTTCACACGCCCCTTCGCCAATCCGGCCCGCTTAGCAAAGCGCCATAAGATCGGCGCGATCACGTTCGCGCTTGTCGTCGCATTGCCGGTGTTGATCGCAACGATCTACCTGACAGTCTTCGCGCAGGATCAATACGTCTCCACCACCGCCTTTTCCGTTCGCTCCGAGGCGCAAGTCTCGTCGAGCGATCTGCTCGGCTCGATCAGCGGCCTTGGCGGCTCCAGTTCGCGCGATACTGATGTGCTCTATCAATTCATCGGCAGCCAATCGCTTGTCAGCAAGCTTGACGAAAGCTTGGACCTGCGGACGATTTACTCCAAGGGGCGGTTCCTTGATCCGTGGTATACGTTTAATCCCGATAGCCCGATTGAGGATCTCGTCGATTACTGGAAGCGCGTCGTTCGGGTGAATTACGACAATTCCAGCGGCATTCTTGAGGTGGATGTCCATGCGTTCACCCCCGAAGACGCCACCCGCGTCGCCGAAGGGATTTTTGCGGCCTCGTCTGCGATGATCAATGACGTCTCCGCCGTCGCCCGCGAGGATTCAACCCGCTACGCGCGCGAAGATCTGGATCTGGCAATTGAACGGCTGAAAGCGGCGCGCGAAGCGATGACGGCGTTTCGGATTTCGACACAGATCGTCGATCCTTCCGCAGATATTGCGGGACAGGTCGGGCTGGTGAACGAGTTGCAAAACCAACTCGCGCAGGCCTTGCTGGAAAACGATCTGCTCACCGAAACCGCCCGCACCGACGACCCGCGGTTGACGGCAAGCGCGCGGCGCATCGAGGTGATCCGCAAGCGCATTGAACAAGAGCGCAACAAATTCTCGGCAGGCGAAGGCCAAGGCGATCTCGCCTATGCGCGGATCATCTCCGAATTCGAGCGCCTCACCGTCGATCTGGAATTTGCCGAAGCCGCCTACAAACTTGCCTTGGGCAGCTTTGACGGGGCCAGCGCGGATGCGCAGCGCCGCAGTCGGTATCTTGCCGCCCACGAGCCGCCCACCGTCGCGCAAAGTTCGCAATACCCGCGCCGTCTGGAAACCATCGCGCTGATTTTGGTGTTCTCCGCGATGATCTGGGCGATCGGGATCTTGGTGTTCTACAGCATGAGAGACCGCCACTGATATGATCCGCCTGACGAATGTCTGCAAAACATACTATGCGCGCGGCGTGCCGAAGGTGGTGGCGGATAACATTACCTTCACCTTCCCCGAACGCGAATGTATCGGGCTTTTGGGGCGAAATGGCGCGGGGAAATCTACCCTCGTAAACATGATCTCAGGCGCGCTTGCCCCTGATTCCGGCCTGATCGAGCGCGACGGGACGGTCTCGTGGCCCGTCGGGTTTTCCGGCTCGTTCCACCGCGATTTGACGGGGCGGCAGAATGTCCGGTTTGTCGCCCGCGTCTACGGCGTCGATAGCGATGAGCTTTCGGAGTTTGTCGAGGATTTTGCCCAGCTCGGCCAGCATTACGATATGCCAACGCGCACCTATTCTTCGGGGATGCGGTCTCGGCTCTCGTTCGGGGTATCGATGGGCGTGCCCTTTGATACCTATCTGCTCGACGAAGTCACCTCCGTGGGGGATTCCGCCTTCAAGGATCGCTCCACCGATATCTTGCAGGAACGGCTGAAAAACGTGGGCGCGATCTTGATTACCCATGCGATGGGGAAAGTCCGCGATCTGTGCGATAGTGTCGCGGTTTTGCACAATGGCACCTTGCACCATTTCCCCGATGTGAATGAGGGGATCCGCTACCATCAGCGCCTGATGGGGGCCCGCGCGGGAACTGGTGAGGACGACGAGTAAGCCTTCTGGGCGTCCCTCGGGAGATTTAGCGCCACAGCACCCTTTTCAACGTGGTGAACACCAGCGCCGCATCCCAGCAGACGGAGGCGCGCGCTTGATACATCAGATCAAGCTTGGCCTTCGCGGGGATGCAACGGCGGCAATAGGCCTCATCCGTCGCTTTCGCATCTGCGCAGCCGCTCAGGATCCGCTCCTCATGGCGGTGATAGAGCAGCGAGGCCAGCCCCGTCACCCCCGGAGGCGAGCGCAACACCTGCGCGTAGAGATCGGGGAACCGCTCGACATATTCGCGCAGCGGCGGGCGCGGGCCGACAAAGCTCATATCCCCGCGCAAGATGTTCCAAAGCTGCGGCAATTCATCAAACCGTCCCCTGCGCAAAAACCGCCCCGCAGGGGTGATCCGCGCGGCCTTATCGCCGCCCGACACACCGCTATCGGACTCCACGACATGCATCGTGCGGAACTTCCAGAGCGTAAACGGCTGATCCACGCCCCGCATCCGCTCGGCAGGATAGAACAGCGGGCGGCCCTGCGTGACCAGCAAGACGCCGATGACGATGAGCATGACCACCAACAGCGGCAGACCAAATATTGCGATCAGCGCGAGATCGAAGAGACGTTTTTGAAGGGTCATTGCTTATCCAATTCTATCGCACGATAGGCGGAAAGCTCGTCGCAGATCTCCTGCGCCTGCGCGCGTGCGAGTGGCACAAGGCCGAGTGCCGCAGCCCGCGCGCAATCCAGTTCCACCGAGGCAATCGCCCCCGCACGCGCCGCGCGCGGCGTGAAAGGATGCCCCGCCGCCAGCAACAAAGCGTCCATCGGCACCATGCCCTGCAACGCGATATTGAGCGCAGGCGGAAGCGCTGGGGCTGCCACAGCCCGCATGATTGCATGGGCAAAGGCACGCGGGCCGATATAGCTGCGCCACGGGCCGTGACCGTCGGCGAACACATCAAGGGTGAGCAGCGCGCGTTGCTCTGCCAGCGCAACCGCTGCGCCCGAACGCGCCTCTGGACGCCCCAGAAGCGCATCCGCTCCGGCGACATTGCCAATCCGTAGCGCGCAGATCTCGATCTGGGGCGCATGGGTATCGCGCCATGCCAGCGCATCCGCCTCCATCTGCGCCTTTGCCGCCCCGTAAGGCGCAGCAGGGGTCAGCGGCAGATCTTCATGCAACAGCCCTGCCTGCGCGCCATAAACCGCCGCAGAGGAAGACAGCAACACCCGCCCTGCCCCGCAGCCCTTGGCAATTTGCAACGCCGCGATTGCGAGGTCACTATTGACCGCAAGCGCGGCCTCATCGCCACGGATCACCCCAGCGAAGCACAGCACCGTGCGGATCCGGCGCGGCGCGAACGCGGCGCTCAACCTTGCGCCGGACGCTTCTGGATCGGTGAGCGGGTCAAAGACTGTGGCCTCGGCCACCTCCTCGGGTAAGGAACCCGGAGCCGCCCGACGCTGCCACAAAAACGCCTGTGCGCCCAAGGCCTCACGGGCATCACCAGCGAAGGCTTTCACCATCCGTGACAACCGCGACGAGCCCCCCAAAACAAGGCAGAGATCCGCCGCCCCTGCTGAGGCCGCGCCAAACTGCGTCTTGTGTCTTGAGGCGTTTCTCAGCATACCCGTTGCAACAACCCGTTGGTGACTCGCGGCCTAGGCCGCACGGCTCCTGCCAGAGCCTTAGCAAACCCGACGGGAGGACGAAACGGGGGATATCTGAATGACGCGTGTTGTTTTGCGTCTGGTCACATCGGTGGCCATGAGCGTTTCGCTCGCTGCCTGCGCCCTGCCGCGCGGCGCGGCGTTGCAATCAGAGGTGCTTGCAAAATCCTCCTCCGAAACACCCGAACTCGCCACCTATCCGGTAACACGTGAGTTTCTGCCGCGCATCGCAAGCTGGCCGATGACGGGCGGCGCTTCGGGCGAGCATTGGCTCAAGGCCTCTGGCGGGGCCTCTGGGCAGATCATCGCACCGGGCGACAAGATTGACCTCGCGATCTGGGAAAGCAGCGAGAACGGGCTTCTCGCAGGCCCCGGACAACGGATGACCCCGCTCACCGGCGCGCTGGTCTCGCCGCAGGGGAAGCTGTTCGTGCCCTATCTCGGCGCGGTGAAAATCTCCGGCATGTCGCCGGAACATGCGCGCGAAGTGATCCAGACCAAACTCGAGCCGCTCGTCCCCTCGCCGCAGGTGCAACTCAATGCCACGCCGGGGCGGCAAAACTCTGTCGATCTGGTCGGCGGTGTCACGGCACCGGGCAATTTCCCGATGGTCGACCGAACCTTGACGGTGCTGGGCCTCATTTCGATGGGCGGCGGCGCGCAACCGGGGATCGACAACCCGCAACTCCGGTTGCATCGCGGCGGCAAGGTCTACCGCACCTCGCTGCAGCGGGTGATCGATACGCCCTCGATGGATACCACTTTGCGCGCGGGCGATAAGGTCATCGTCGAAAAAGACCAGCGCCAGTTTATCGCGCTCGGGGCCACGGGCACGCAGACGCTAGTGCCTTTCCCGAAGGAAAAGATTTCGGCCTTGGAGGCCGTCTCGCTATCCGGCGGGCTGACCTCCACCCGCGCCGATCCGGGCGGGGTGCTGGTGCTGCGCGAATATGCGCCCGATCAAGTTGTCGGCGGCCCTGCGGCAGGCGTCACCGGACCCGCGCATGAGCGGGTGGTGTTCACCATCGACCTGACCTCGGCGGACGGTTTGTTCTCGGCGGGGAAATTCATGATCCAGCCGCAAGATCTCGTGCTGGCGACCGAAAGCCCGATCAACGATGCCCGCTCGATCCTGCAACTCTTGGGCCTCTCGATCGGGATTTCCAACCAGATCAACTAAACGCGCGCCGCGCCGATCAGGCGCGGCTGCGAAACGCCTCGGGCGTCATGCCGCGCCATTTGCGAAAGGCGCGGTAAAAGGCGCTGGGTTCGGCATAGCCCAAAGCGCTGGCAATCTGCGTGACATTCATCCCCGCGCCCTCTCTCCCCGCCCGCAGCAAGGCCACCGCCTGCGCCTGCCGGATCTGATCTTTCAACTCACGGTAACTCGCGCCTTGCTGTTTCAACGCGCGCCGCAGGCTGGTTTCGGGCAGGCCGATCTCTGCCGCCAGCGCAGGGAAATCGGGCCAATCCATCGGATCTCGCGCCCGCAGGAGCGCCGTGACCTGCCCGACAATCTGCGCGTCATGGCTATAGCCGGTGAGGATATTCGCCGGAGCCCCGCGCAAAAAACCGCGCAGATCTGCGGCGCTGCGGGTGATCGGCAGGCGCAGATGTCGCGCGTCGAAACTCAGCGCGCTCAAAGGCTGATCAAACCCCGTCGGCGCGCCGAAGAATTGCCCATAGGCGGCGCTCTCGCTTGGTTCTGCACAGGCGAAATCAACCGTCAGCAACGGGATCCGGCGGCGCACCAGCCAACAGCTCAGCCCGTGGAGCACGATCCAAAAGGTCCGATGCGCGAAAGCGGTATGCGCGCGATGGATCTGCCCCGTTTGGATCGGGTTAGGCTTGAACGGCGCAGGATCAGTCAACGTGATCACGGCACGGCCCGCGCGGATCTCCAGCCGCCCCGAGGGCGCACCGAGCAGCAACCCCAGCAGCGCAAGCCCCCGCCGGATCGCGCGCTCCAGATCGGGCTCCAGCCGCATCACATGGCCGAGCATCGCGAAACTGCCCTGCGGCATCGGCCGCGCGCCCAAACCGAAGAACTCGCAGCCCATGCGCGTCGAAATCCCGCGCCAAAGTGCTGCGAATTGCGCGATATCGAGGCCGCGATCGGACAGCCCCAACTCCGCCACAAGCTCTTGCGGGGAAAGCCCCGCCCGCTCCGCGCAAGCCAGCGCTTCACGGGTGAAGATATCAGCGACCTTTGTCGGCTTGGGAGCGGGAAGTTCTACCATTCTCCACCTATGGCAAAATAATCCAACCTGATCCACATAATCCGTCATCGTTTGCCATGCTACGTCGCGCTACTGTGCCGCCAAATAGGAGGATCACATATGCACATCGCACAGAACTGCTTCATCGTCACAGGGGCGGCCTCGGGCTTGGGGGCTGCTGTCGCGCAGATGTTGCTCGCACAGGGCGCACAGGTCATCGCGGTGGATCTGAACCCGCCTGCGACCCAGCATCCGCAGCAGCATTTTCTGCGCACCGATGTCACCGATGCGGCGCAGGCGCAAGCGGCGGTGGATGCCGCTGTGGCTCTGGCCAAGGAGACTGGCACGGCACTGCGCGGGCTGATCAATTGCGCGGGCATCGCCCCGGGGGAGCGGGTGCTGAGCCGCAAGGGCGTCCATGCGCTCGAAAGTTTTGCCCGCGCGATCAACATCAATCTGATCGGCACGTTCAACATGCTGCGGCTGGCGGCAGAGGCGATGGCCGAGGGCGCGCCCGATGCCGAGGGCGCGCGCGGCGTCATCATCAACACCGCCTCGATTGCCGCCTATGATGGCCAGATCGGGCAAGCCGCCTATGCCGCCTCCAAGGGCGGTGTCGTGGCGCTGACCCTGCCCATCGCGCGCGAATTGGCGGGCGTCGGGATCCGCGTGATGACCATCGCTCCGGGGATTTTCGAGACGCCGATGATGGCGGGCCTGCCGCAAGAGGTGCAGGATTCGCTGGGCGATAAGGTGCCCTTCCCCTCGCGCCTCGGCAAGCCTGCCGAATATGCGGCGCTGGCGCGGCATATCATCGAGAATACGATGCTCAACGGCGAGGTGATCCGGCTGGACGGCGCGTTGCGGATGGCCCCGAAATGAGCGGGCAAACAGGGAGAGAGCATATGGATCCGATTGTGATTGTGGGGGCCGCGCGCACAGCGATGGGCGGGATGGCAGGCGATCTAAGCGCTGCGACCGCCTCTGAGCTGGGCGCAGTGGCGATCCGTGCTGCAGTTGCGCGCGCGGGCATCGCGCCGGAGCGGGTTGAGGAGGTCATCATGGGCTGCGTGCTGGGCGCGGGCCAAGGCCAAGCGCCTGCACGGCAGGCCAGTCTGGCGGCGGGCCTGCCGCTCTCCGCGGGGGCTTTGACGATCAACAAGATGTGCGGATCAGGGATGAAGGCCGCGATGTTGGCGCATGATCTGCTGCGGGCCGGATCGGCGCAGGTGATGGTCGCAGGCGGGATGGAGAGCATGTCGCAAGCGCCCTACCTGCTGCCCAAAGCCCGCGCGGGCTACCGGATGGGGCATGGGCAGGTGCTCGATCATATGTTCCTCGACGGGTTGGAGGATGCCTATGACAAGGGCCGTCTGATGGGCACATTCGCGGATGACTGCGCGCGGGAGTTCGGCTTCACCCGCGAAGCACAGGACGCCTATGCGATTGAGTCCCTCACCCGTGCGCAGGCGGCGATCACCTCGGGCCATTTCGCGGGCGAGATCGCGGAGGTCACGCTGAAGGAGCGCGGCGGCGAGCGCATCGTGACGCAGGACGAACAACCGTTCAAAGCGCGGATCGACAAGATCCCCACCCTTCGCCCCGCCTTCGGAAAGGGCGGCACGGTGACGGCGGCGAATGCCAGTTCGATCTCGGACGGGGCGGCGGCGCTGGTAATGATGCGGCTGAGCACGGCGGAGGCCGCAGGGCTGACACCGCTCGCCAAGATCATCGGCCATACCACCCATGCGCAAGCCCCGAGCCAGTTCCCCTCCGCGCCCATCGGCGCGCTCACTGCGCTGCGCGATCAAACCGGATGGGCGTTCAAGGATGTCGATCTGTTCGAGATCAACGAGGCCTTCGCGGTGGTGGCCATGGCGGCGATGCAGGCGCTGGATCTGCCGCATGACAAGGTGAATATCCACGGCGGCGCCTGTGCTTTGGGCCATCCGATCGGGGCCTCCGGCGCGCGGGTACTGGTGACACTGCTGGCCGCCCTCAAGGCGAAAGGCGGCACGCGCGGGATGGCAACGCTCTGCATCGGTGGCGGCGAGGCCACGGCGATGGCGGTGGAGCTGATCTAACCCTAAAGGGCGGGGTTTCCCCCGCCCTTTCCTTATGCTTCCGGCGCGGAAGGCCCGCGATCCCAGATCTGGGAAATCTTCCGGTTGAGCCATGCCAGCGCGGTGAGCGCGAGGCCTAGGCCAACGAACGACACCACCCGCGTCAGGCCCGAAAGCCCCGACATATCAATCAAGAACACCTTGGCGATGGTCAGCGCGACCCCCGCCATCGCGAGCTTACGCAGACCGCCCGAGCGCCGCAAAACCGCCAGACCCAAGAGCACCAGCGAGACGGCCAGCATCGCCACCGTGTAGCTATAGAGTTCGCCGTCGCTCACCGTTCCCACGCTCAGATCCAGCCCGCGCCACAGGCGGCGGATCTCGAACCAGCCCCAGAGCGCCGCAAAAAGCCCCGCCAGCGCCAGCATCCCCTTGCGGATGTGGCGGGTAAAGCCTGCGGGGGCTGCGGGATAGAGCGCCCGTGCGCCGAGGCCGAAGCTCAGCGCGAGTGGCAGCAGCGCCAGCGCGAGGCTGTCAAACAACGGCGGGCCGGAGACAATTCCGCCGCCAAAATAGGCCATCGGCTCCAACAACAGCGCCAAGCCGAAGATCATCAACCCGATATTGAGCAGCGCACTCGCCCCCGCGAGCCACGCGAAAACCGTGCGAAGATGCCGCGCCGCGCCTTTGCTTTCGCGGCGGCGATACACCTGCCCCAGACACGAGCCGACCCAGATCGCCGCCATCAGGCCAAAGCCCCAATGCGAGAAGATGCTCTCCCCTGCCCAACGCGCCAGCACCACCATCGCCATCAGCGCGCCCGTGTTGAGCGCACCGGAGTCAGCGGTGGCGCGCATCAGCGGATTGGCCGCGCGCGGGATCACCTTCACCACCGCGAGGAAGGCCAAAAGCGGGCCGAGGCAAGAGAGGATCGCCGAGGCCAGCGCCCCATCATCCAACAGCCAAATCAGGCCCGGATCGACGATGAGCCGATAGCCGATCAGCGCCGCGCCAAGCTGGAACACCCATCCCAGCGGCGCCATCGCGAGGCGGCGATAGAGCAGCGCCGCCGCCAGAACCAGCACCGAGAGCGCCAGCGTCAGTGCGGCTTTTGTCAGCAGCACGAAGAGCGCCAGTGTGATCAGAACGCAGGCCGATCCCGCGAACAGCCCTGCATCAAACCGGCGGGCCTGCTTCGTGTCATCGGTCAGATCGCCGCCCGTGCCGCGCAGCCGCAACTGCGCGAAAGCGACCATCAGCGCCGCCCCGCACAGCACCGTCACCGCCCAGCCAAAGCCCCAGAACTCCGGCGCAGGCGGGGTTTCGGGCTGCAGGTATTTGGGCGTGAACCGATCCGACCAGAACACATCGAAGATCAGCATCGCCGCAGGCAGGACCAGCGCCGCCCCGAAGGCAAATCCGCGCGCAACGCTTGGCGAGGGCGCTCCCAGCATCCGCCAGAAGGACACGGCGGAGAAGAGGCCCGCGAGGCAGACCAGCGCGATCACCGTCTCGCCCGCCGCCAAACCCGATGAAAGCATGATATTGGTGAACGGAGCCGCCGCCAGCGCGACCAAGAAAGCCAATGCGGGCAGCAGCGCGAGATCCGCAAACGCCCGCGCGGGCGCAAGCCAAATGCCTGCGAACCCCGCCAAGAGCGCTAAAAGCCCATAGCCCAGCCACGCCTGTGCCATCCCCGCACTATGCGCATCCACGACCAGCACCACGCCAGCCGCACTGGCCAGAACCATGCCGATAAATCCGAGCCGCGTCGGGAATTCGGCCTCACCACGGCGCAGGATCTGTTGCGTTACCAGAGCGCCGCTGAGATCGGGCAACAGGCTGCGGCTGGGCAGCATCACCGACCCCAGCGCCACGGCCACCGCAGCAAGGGCCAGCCCCAGCGCATCGGGCGCGCCGATCCACAACAGCGCGACACCGACACTCGGCGCGGCAATCGCCAGCACGGAAATCCACGCGCGGCGCTTGAAACTGTCAATCGCCAGCCCCGTGAGGCCGATCAGCGCGAAATAGGGATAAAGGAGGCGCGTATTCTCAGACTCGCCGCCGATCAGGAACGGGGCCGCCACCGCGCCGACAATCCCGATGAACGAGAGCGCCGATCCATAGAGCAGCCCCATCAACAGTGCCGCAAAGGAAACGCCCGCCAGCCCGATCAGCGCGGTCAGCGGGCCGATCAGCCCGTAGAGGGACTGGGCCGACAGCACAGCGATAAAGGCCACGACAACGCCCGCGCCCGAGAGGGTCGAGGGTAGGCTCGCGGTGGCGGCGTCAAAGTCGCCAAAGCGGCGACGCATGACCTCCCCGCCCGCGATCAACGCCGCCCCGAGCGCCAAGGCACCCAGAACCCGCAAGCGTGGTGACAAGAGCCCGTTCTCGATCCCGTATTGCACCATAAACAGCCCGCCCAGCATCAGCGAGAGCGCGGCGATGGCGAGGGTCCAGTTCTGGCTGAGCCACGCCATCAGGCGCTTGGCCACCGCCGCATTGAACACATAGTGGCGCGGAGCGGTGCGGGGCGCGGGCGAAATCGGATCTGGAGTCTTTGCGCCCAGCGGGGGCAACACCCGCCGTGAGACTTGCGGCAGCGCGGAGAGGCTCGGATCAGCCTTAGGTTCGGCGGCGCTGCGGGCGGCCCCCTCCTGCCGCTCCGGCATGGCCCCAATCGGCGTGGCTTCCAGGGGGAATGCGGGGGGTGACGCAGTCAGGATCGCTGGTGGTTGCTCGGAGCCCAGCGGATCGGCAGGCACTGCAGCACCGGCTCCACCTGCGTTTGCGTCTGGCGAGAGATCCGCGACTTGCCTTGCGAGAAGGGCTGCTTCGAGCTGCGCGACCCGCTTTTCGAGTCGCGCCTGCTTCCAAAACAGGGCGATAATCGCTGCAATTACAATCCATGCGCTCAAAAACATCGGGCCACCTACGGCTGAAAATCAGCACGCAGGTTATGCCGCCCGCACACCCCACGCAAGGACGACCTCGACGCCGCCCGCGCTCAAAGCCTCATGCGTTACTGGCTACGTAGCCAAATCGCATTGCTCCGCGCCACGAGGCTATCCTCATTGAGGACCAAAGGCGCTGCCTTCACTAGGCGCAGCTCCTCCGCCCGCTCGCGCGAAACCCCCATGCTACGCAGCAGCGCCCCGATGATTTCGGACATATCAATCACTTCCCCCGCGCCTTCGCGCAGCATCGAAGTGCTCACCGAAGAGGCAAGGAGATCGGAGGCAACGCGAAACGGAACTTCGCAAAAATCGCCGCTCGCAATCCCGTCCGCGAGGTGCTCCGGTAAAAGCTGGTGGATCTTGCTGTATTCGGCGATCCCGACGCTCCCCATAGAACTCACGAAATGCCCGATCAACGGATAGGACCGTGCCGTCCCCATATATAAAACAATCCCATGGGCCAAACGGCTCGCGGGCTCAGGAATATCGCGGACAACGGCTTCTACCTGAACAAGAATCTCATTGCTCAACTCTTCCTTCGCGGCCAGCATCAGGTCCGGCACCGCTGAGAAATGGTTGTAAAATGTCCCGCGCGACACACCTGCCTGCGCCACCACATCGTCAATCACCGTATTGGCCAGCCCTTTGCTCGCCACCACCAGAACCGCGGCCTCAATCAAACGCGCGCGCATCTTCTCGCGGCGTTGCAGAGCGACAGCGGGGCGATGATCCAGACGCATTGCACCTCTCCTGATTGGGATGCTTGGAGTTTACGAAGACACCTAACTTTTACTAGAATATGGCTCAAAATCGGTCAGATGGTACATATTGCCACTGACATCAAGGTAAATAGCGCCCACTTCCCTCAGGGCAATAAAACGTGACACGAATATCCGTGCCAGTCGCAACTTAATCGCTGCAAACGCCCCGCAGGGAGCCTCCGCCTCAAGAGATCGCAGACGTGTCACGATCCTGACGAAGCGAGTCGTTAGAGGGGGATTGCGATGCGGGCGGAGACAGCCGGAACACCGCACAGTAGAGCGCAGGCGCGAACAACAAGGTGATCAAAGTACCAGCGATAATCCCCCCCATCATAGCATAAGCCATCGGCCCCCAGAAGACCTGTCGCGCAATCGGAATCAGCGCGAGGCTCGCTGCGGCGGCAGTCAACAGGATTGGCCTTGCACGGCTATCGGAGGCCTCGAACACGGCGGCCCAGCGGGTCGATCCACGCAGAACCAGCGCCTCGATCTCGTGCACAAGAATGATCGCGTTGCGGATCAAAATCCCCACCAAAGCCAGCACCCCGAGGATCGCCACAAACCCCAAGGGGGCGCCCGAAGGGATCAGCGCAGCCACAACGCCAATCAATCCCAAGGGTGCAACCGCCAGCACGATGAACATGAGCCGGAAGCTTTGCATTTGGACCATAACAATCGTCAACAAAATCAGAAGCATCACTGGCACAACCGCGAGGATCGGGCGTTGACTGTCTCCACTCGACTCCGCAACGCCTCCGACCTCGATCCGGTATCCGGCAGGCAGATCTTGCCGCGCTTGGGCAATCACAGACGCGAGATCTTTCACAACCGTATCGGGTTGATCCGCGCTCCCCACAGCGGCTTTCACGGTCACTGTTGGCACGCGATTTCGTTGCAAGATTACGGGTGCCTCCAGATCCCATTCGAACCGCGCGAAGGCCGTCAAGGGCACTCGCATATTGGCCCCGTTTGTGAGTTGCAATGTCTCCAGCGCGACAATGGACGACCGATCAAACGCGGAGCCGCGCGCGACGATGTCAATCAGCGTATCGCCATCACGCATCTGCGTGGCGGTTACCCCGTCGTAGAGCGAGGAGAGTGCTTGCGACACATCCGTTTGTGTAAGCCCCATTTGGCGCAGGCGTTCTTGATCCAGCACGATCCGCACAACCCGAGCAGGCTCGTTGCTATCAACCGAAATCGCCTTCAGCCGAGACGCCTGCGACAGGCGCGCCGCAAGATCGCGGGCCAGATCGCGCAGCACCCCGTGATCGCTTCCCGAGATCCGATACTGGATCGGCTTACCCACCGGCGGCCCGAGCTCCAGATATTTGGCAAAAATCTCATAGCCGGAAACCTCGCGCGCATGGGCATCAATCGCGGCGCGAAGACGGTCACGTGAGGCGAGATCTTTGGTCATCACGACGATCTGGCCGAGGAACGGTGCGGGTGTCAGCATATCGAGTGTCAGCACGAAACGCGGCGCGGTGCGCCCGACATAAGTAGACCAATAAAGCGCCTCTTCGCGCGTCGATAGCCAATGATCCAGATCCGCCATCGCCGCATCCGTTGCCGCAAAACTGGAGGTGTGGCGGGTGGTCACATCAATCAAGATCTCGGGGCGATCAGAGGTCGGAAAGAACTGCTGCTCGACAAAGCGCATCCCGATGACCGCGCCGCCAAACAGCGCCAAGGTCAGCACGATGGTCACCCATTTCGCCCGCATCGCGACCCGCAGCGCGCGGTGGAAGGCGCGCCGCAATCGCCCTGGCCCCGCGCTGTGATGCGGCAGTTTTTTGGGCAGGAAACTTGCGCCCAAAAGTGGCGCGAACAGCACTGCAACCACCCAAGACAACATCAAAGAAATCGCAATCACGTAGAACAGGGAAATCGTATATTCCCCCGCCTGAGAGGCATTTAGTCCGATCGGAATGAACCCCGCCACTGTCACAAGCGTCCCCGAAAGCATCGGGAAGGCAATCGACGTCCACGCATAGGAGGCCGCCTTCGTGCGGCTCTCGCCGATCTCCAACCGCGAAATCATCGTCTCGATTGCAATCATGGCATCGTCAACCAAGAGCCCCAGCGCGATGATCAACGCCCCGAGGGAAATCCGCTGCAAGGTCACCCCCATCAAATCGAGGATCACAAAGGTCATCGCCAGCACCAAGGGAATCGTCATCGTCACCACGAGCCCCGCCCGCCAACCCAGCGAAATAAAACTGACTGCGAGCACGATCACCACCGCCTCGACCAAGGCGCGGACAAAATGGCTGACGGAATCTTCCACGACGCGCGGTTGATCCGCCACGAGATGCATTTCGATCCCCAAGGGTAGCTCGGCCTGCACCTGCGACATCACCGCGGTCAGCCCCTCTCCGAAATCGATGATATTGCCGCCCGCGCGCATCCCTACGGCCAGCCCGATGGCCGGCACACCGCGGTAGCGCATCAGCGCCGAGGGCGGGTCCGCGTAGCCATCGGTTACGGTGGCAACGTCTGCCAGCGTGAAGAACGTATCTTGGACACGCAGCGGCGCGGAAGCGAGATCCTGTGCAGAGGTGAACTGCCCCGTGACGCGCACTGCGATCTGCTCGTTTTGGGTGCGCACAATCCCCGATGGCACGATGGCATTTTGCGCGGCGAGCGTTTGCAAAACGGCCGCGCGGTTCAACCCGCGCCCCGCCAGCCTGCGCACAGAAAACTCCAGATGGACCACGGGATCTTGGGTTCCGATCAACTCGACCTTCCCGACATCCTTCAGCCCCAGCACCTTTGAGCGCACCGCCTCGACCTGTTCTTTCATCTCGCGCGGGCTGAACCCGTCACCGGTGAAAGCATAGATGTTGCCATACACATCGCCGAAATTATCGTTGAACGAGAACCCCGCGAATTCCGAGGGGAACTCCGGCCGAATATCGGCCATCATATTGCGCACCCTGAGCCACGTTTCCGCCACCTCGCGGGCGCGTGTCTCGTCGGTCAATTCGACATAGACCACCGCATTCCCCGGATAGCTTTCCGAGCGCGTGAGTTTGAGATTGGGAAGCTCTTGCAGCTTTTTCTCAATCCGGTCGGTCACCTGCGTCACTGTCTGCTCCGCCGTCGCGCCTGGGAGGGCCGCGTTGATCACCATGACTTTGATCGCGAAGGACGGGTCTTCCTCGCGCCCCATCGACATATAGCTCAACGTCCCAGCGACTAAGGAAACGATGATAAAATACCAGACAAGCGAACGGTGCTTGAGTGCCCAATCCGAAAGGTTGAACCCGCCCATTATTCCACCCTTTCGCCGAGGGTCATGCCCTCATACACCGATTGCACACCGCGTGTGAGGATCTCGTCGCCTGCGGCTAACCCGCCCAGCACGATGACACGCCCGACGCGCTGCGGCGCCGAGACGGGCAGCGGCGGGATCTCTGGAGCCAATGCGGCCTCAGGCGCGACCGATGGCCCGCGCGTGCTCTGCGTGGCGATATCGTCGTCAGGGGTATCCAGATTGATTTGCGCACCCAAGGTCACGGCAACGGCCTGCGCGCGGCGCGGCGTTCCGCTCACGCGCCACACGATCGGACCCTTGATGCCGGAAACTCCCGCCGCCGCGATCCGCGCCGTGTCATCTAGAATCGCATTGCGCGGGATCGTGAGCAGGGGATTGGCGGCACTGTCGAATTCTGCCGTCACCAGACTGCCCAATCGCAGGGCCTCGCCGCCGTCTTGCAGTGTCACCCTTAGCCGTCTTGAGCGCGTATTTGCATCTGCGACAGGTTCGATCAATCGCAGATATCCGGTGATCGGATCGGGGTTGGGGAAATAGGTTTCGGCGCGGCGACGCAGGTGAAAGGCAGCCTCAGGCGGCAGGAGGCCAATCATCTCCGATGGCACATCAATCACCGCTTCACGGCCCTCTTGCGCCGCCAGTGTCACCACCGCCGTCCCCGCCGCGACCCCCATGCCAACCTCGGCGGGTGTCGCCGTGATGATCCCATCCATCGGGGCCCGCAACACAGCAAATTTTGCGGCGTCTTGCGCGCGCGCATGCTGCGCCCGTGCCGCGATAAGCTGTGCGGCAGCGGCATCGTTTTGCGCCTGTGCTGCCTCAAGCTGGGCGGGGGTCGCAACCCCGCGCTGTTCCAGTTTGCGCACCCTCCCAAGACTTTGCGCCGCCAGATCGGCAGCGGCCTGCGCCGCGTTCACTGCCGCTTGGGCGGCCACGACATCTTGCTCCAATGTCACCTGATCAAGCGTCGCCAAAATCATATCCTTGCGCACAGTATCCCCGACAGAAACCTCGCGTGTTGCGATCCTGCCAGCGGTCTGAAACCCGAGATCCACCTCACTTTTCGCGATAACCAATCCAGGAAAGCTGCGGCTCTCGGGCGTGCCTTGCACCACGAATTCCGAAATCACAGGCCGCAGAGGCGAAGGCCCCTCCTGCGCGGTTTGCGCCTGTGCGCGGGGAGCAACCAACGCGCTGCCCGCAACGATCAGCACTGCCGCCGCGCGCGCCCAAGCCCCGCCGCGCAAGCTCAGGTGTGACCCGCGAAAGTGGGGCTGATGGAATACCCGAGGTCGCATCATAGCTGATCCTCCAACACACGGATCAGACGGCCCGCGAAGAGAAACTGCGAGCCATCGGTGACAATCACATCCCCCTCTTCAATCCCCGTCGCGATCTCCACATGCATCGCATCGTGCCGCGCCAAAGTGACTTGCACCAGTGCGACGCGCTGCGTTTTCGGATCCACGCGCCACACGGCAGGCCCCTTCGCGGTCATCGCCATCGCGGAGGCTGGCATGGATATAACCGGCGGGCCCTCCCACTCAATCGTGCCTGCAACAGCGACCCCAAGTGCGGGCTGGATTCCGCGATTTTCCAAACGCGCCGTCACTCTTACAGTGCCGGAATCCTCCATCACCAGCGGCGATATTTCGGAGATCACCGCCCCAAACTCAAGAAGCGGCCAATCCAATGTGCGCACGCGCACTTGCAACCCTAAAGCGGTGGCCAACTCAAGCGTATCGGGCGCGAAGAAAACAGCGTCTCGCGCCCCGTCGCGCGCCAGTCGCAGCACGGGTTGCGCGGGGCCGACAATCTGGCCGATCTGCGCCATACGTTGAGTCACAACCCCGCGCGTCTCCGCCTTGATCACGGTATCACGCTGGGCCTGCTGCGCTTTATCGAGGCCAACCTGCGCTTGGTCACGCGTGGCCTGAGCCGCGAGGAGGGTCTGGATCGCAGCGTCTAAATTGGCCCGCGTCCCCGCTCCGCGCTCCGCTAAGGCAGCCGCGCGGTCGCGCGCAAGCTGGGCACGTTTTAGCGACGCCTCTCCCGCAGTCACCTCCGCCATTGCTGCCTCAACTGCCGCATCGGCCTGCGCCGGATCCACCCGCGCGATCACTTGCTCAGGCGCGACCTGATCCCCGACCTCGACCCCCATGAGCGACACCCGCCCGCCATCCCGAAACGCCACGGTAAAACTCTCTGCCGCCTCGATTTCACCGCTGATTTCATGCTGATGCGTCACGATGGCACGGCGGGCGATCACCGCATGAACGGCCAAGGGCAGCTCACGATCGGCGCTGCCCGCTTGCGACGGCCCAGACAGCGCGGCCTCAGCGCCCTGCCCACTGTTCTGCGCAGCCTCGACACCTTCCGTCGCCGCCAATGCGACCTGCGCGCCCCCCAGACAAAGCAGAGCCGCAGCGCCCCATACCCAAGCCCTTTGCCGCCCGTCCCCGCCAGAAAGCCTTGGCTTATGCCCGTTCAGAAGGCCGAACGGAGGCTGGATCAGACACATGGCCCGCCAAAGCGAGCCAAACACCGTGCGGGGCATGAACATGGAAGCCTCCGAAAACCAATCAAGCAAGGCGACAAGAACCGAGCAATACCAATGCTGAGCAGGCGCGGACACACAAGGATCGCTCCGCCTCTCGCACTCTCTACCTATGAGTGTGTGCGGAGGTCTCGGAAATTGTCAATTTCTTTCCTGTGCTTGCCGCCACGGCACCGCATGCCCCCCGCCGCCACATGGTTTCGTGATCGGCGGTTGGCTCTGACTGCGAAATCCGCTATTGCGCGCGCTCACCCAACCTCCCCTAGCCGAAAGCGCCCCATGACCCTCTCCTATCTCGTGACCCATAACGGCGGGTTCCACGCCGATGAGCTGATGTCCTCGGTGATCCTCACCCGTCTGTTCCCGCAGGCCGAGATTATGCGCTCGCGCGCGCCCGAATGGATCACCCCGGCTGAGGACCGGATTATCTATGACGTTGGTGGCAGCTATGACGCGGAGGCGCGGATCTTCGATCACCACCAACGCGGCGCGCCGGTCCGCGAGGACGGCCAGCCCTATAGCTCCTTCGGGCTGATCTGGAAGCATTTCGGGCGCGACTACCTCAGCGCGTTTGGCGTTCATGCCGATCACATCGAGATCGTCTGGGCCAATTTCGATAAGGGTTTCGTGCTGCCGATTGATCTGGTGGATAACGGCGCGCTCAGCCCTTCGGTGGCCGGCCCGCTTTCGGGGATGACCCTGCCGGGCTTGCTGGAAACCCTCAAGCCTGTGTTCGACAATACCGACTCGCAGGCCGAAACCCTCGCCTTCGAGCAAGCGCTCACCATCGCGCGGGCCTTCGTGGAGGCGCGGATCGCGCGGTCGAGCGCGAAGCTGCGCGCCGAGGTGATGGTGCAAGATGCGATCACGGCGGCGGGCGATGGCCATATACTTGAGTTGCCAATGGGGATGCCCTTCCGCCCTGCGGTGGTCAAAGCGGGCGCGGATCATCTGCTGTTCGTGATCAACCCGCGCGGCAAGGATTGGGCCTTGGGCGGGATCCGCAAGGAGGATGAAGGCTTCGAGCTGCGCGCCGATCTGCCCGCCGCTTGGGCAGGGCTGACGGGCGCGGATCTGGAGGCGGCAAGCGGCGTTCAAGGCGCGAGCTTCTGCCACAATGGCCGCTTCATCGCCGCCGCCACCAGCCGGGAGGCCGCTGTCGCAATGGCCGAGATCGCTGTGCGCGAAGCGCTGGCCGAGGGCAAAAGCACCGCCTGAGCCCTCACACAAGCCTTGAAAAGATGCTGAGTCGCCTCTCCCCTTGCGCGCAAAGCCATGCGTTTGCATCTGGGGCGGGGCGCAACCTGCGACATGGCGGCGCAGCGGGTTGACAGATTTCCCGCTGCGCCCGCCACTCATTTATGTGCAAACATAATAAAAACCATTTTATATCAGATACATGTATGATTACCCGCCGCCACGCGGAACGCCGCATCGCAGCATTTTCACCCCAGCGAGCCATGCAGTTGCAGCATGACGGGCCTTCCGCCTTGGCATTGGCGTTCGCAAACTGCCCGATCTATAAGCACCGCAACGATAGATATGACCGCGCAAATGGCGCATTTGAAACGAAAGAGCCCTCCCATGGCACTCATGACCCAAACGATCGCAATCGAGCATGTTTCCATCGCTTCGCGCATTGCAGCCGTGTTCTCCAGCATCTCCGCTGCATGGCAAGAGCGCCGCACAATCGCCCTGCTCGAAAGCCTGAGCGATCACGAGCTGAACGATATCGGCCTGACCCGCTCGACCATCGGTGAAGCTGTTCGCGGCAACCGCTAAGCGATTGGCCCGACAGGGCAAAGGCGCGCGCATAGCCCGCCGAAACACTGTGACGTCAAAGGAGCCTCGCGGCTCCTTTTTTGTTGCGCGCCCATGATGGGCCCCGCTGGCCTGTCGCCCGCCTCAGTGCGGGAAAGTGACCGGCGCGGCCCCCGCCTCCCAAGGCGCATATTTCGCCATCACATCCGCAAACGCCTGTGACGCGCAAAACCGCGAGAGCCAGTCTTGCAGATGCGGCCAAGGCTGATCGGCGAACCACGCCTTGTCGATATTAGCGAATTGCCGCACGAAGGGCGCTATGGCCATATCGGCGAGGCTTTGACGCGCAAACATCCACCCTGTGCCGCCCTGCCCGATCTGGTCGTTGAGATCGTGGAGGAAGGCCATCGCCAAGCCGCGCTGTTGGGCGGGATCGCACTCAGGATAGCGGCTCGCGTATTTCGTGCGGTCCAGCGCGGATTTGAACGGCCCGTCACAGCGGGCAATCCACGCCTCTCCCGCAGCGTCCCCCGCTCCAGAATCCCCCGTCAGCCAGCCCTGCGGATCGTGCCGACCCAGCGCCCAACGCATGATATCGAGGCTCTCGTCGATCACATCTTGCCCCGTCTCGTGCCGCATCACGAGGCACGGCACCGTGCCGCTGGGCGAGGCGGCGAGAAAGGCGGCGGGCTTCGCGCGCAGCACCACTTCGCGCAGCTCGACCCTCACCCCCGCCGCCGCAATCGCCAGCCGTGCGCGCATCGCATAGGGGCAACGGCGGAAGGAATACAGAATTGGCATCTGGGTATCGGGCATCGGGGTATCGGGCATCGGGGTATCGGGCATCACGGGTCTCCTCATCGCCCCTTCTTGGCATATTTCGCGCGCGCCCCCAACCGCCCCTCTCGCCAGCCCGCGCGCGCTGCGCTATGAGGAGGCATGTCACATATTGAATCACTCTTCGCCACCCGTCTTTACCGCGCCGATCTTTCCGAACAGGGAAAGCCGGTCGATACCGATGAGCTCGCCGCCTCTTGCTACGCCATCGCGGAAGATGACGAGGCAGGTCAGGAATGGTGCGAGAAAAACGCCTATCCGGGCTATACCAGCTACGCCTCGCTGGGCGATCTGCCGTGGCGCTTCCCGATCTTCAAAGATCTCGTCGCGCTGCTTGATAAGCATGTCGCGGCCTTTGCCGAGGATCTGCAATTCGATCTGGGCGAGAAGACGCTCAAGCTCGACAGCCTGTGGATCAACATTCTGCCCGAGGGCGGCAGCCACGGCTCGCATATCCATCCCCATAGCGTGATTTCCGGCACGACCTATGTCGCGATGCCCGAGGGCACCAGCGCGCTGAAGCTGGAAGACCCGCGCCTCGCGATGATGATGGCCGCCCCCACCCGCGTGCAGGACGCGCGGCGCGAATTGCGCAGCTTCATCCCGATTGCGCCGAAGGTCGGCGAGGTGCTCTTGTGGGAAAGCTGGCTGCGCCATGAGGTGCCGCTGAACATGGCCGAGGACGACCGGATCAGCGTCAGCTTCAACTATAGCTGGGAATAAACCAACGCCCCGCTCGCAAGAGACGGGGCGTTATTCACTCTGCCGTCAGGTCTGCGGTCAGGGCGGTTACGCCGCCTGGGTGACCTGCACCACTTGGCGCAGCATCCGCGCCTCGCTCGCCGTCTCCATAAACGCGACCTCGCAAGCATCGCGCCCGACCGCGATCAAGGCGAGCGAATTGGCGCGGCACATCCCCGTCGCATCGACAAAATGCCAAGCGCCTGAAAGCCAGACCTGCGCCACCGCATGGAAATCCGGCGGGGAGACTTGGGTGCCGTAAACCGCCGCATAGCGCGCCGGAATATCCGCCGCCCGCGCCAAGGCACAGACCAGATGCGCATAATCGCGGCACACGCCCTCGCGGCTTTCCAATGTATCCATCGCGCTGGTGCCGGAATGGGACGCCCCGCGCCGATAGGTCATCACCCGCCCGACCCAATCGCGGATATGTGCGATCTTGGCCCCGCCTGAAAGGGCTGTGAACTCCGGCCCGAACTCACTCTCCAAAAACGGCCCCAACAGATCGGATTGGCAATAACGCGACGGGCGCAGATAGCTCAACACAGCGGCGGGCAGATGATCCAGCGGATCGGCCTGCAACCCCTCAAGCGCCGGTTCTTGGCGCGAAATCTCCACCGTCGCGCGGTAGCGCAGATGCATCTCCCCCGCGGGCAGATGCGCCCAGATCCATGTCCCGATTCCATCCTCCGCGGCCAAGCGCGTCACCGTGCCGCCCGCCACCTCCAACTGAGCGCTGATCACCCGCTGCACCGGCGTTTGCGCGGCTTCCAACGCGAGCAAGACCTGCTCATCCGCAATCCGATACGCAAGGGTGACATCAATATCGAAGCGCATCAAAGATCCGTTCTGCTGCAAGGAGCACTGGTGTTTGGGAAAGACAGCGATGGGGCAAGGGCGATGTTGCCGCGAAGCTTGGTTCAAGGATACCGCAAATCGGCCCGTCTCGAAAGGGGGGATTTTGCTAAGATCAGGGTTCCGTCGCGGCGGCGGGTGCAGGGTGAATCCCGACCTATTCGCGCCGCGCCGCCGATGCCCACCGATTGCCCCTTACTCGGTCTTGCGCGCCCGCCTCCCGCGTGATTGGGTTCGGGCAACCCCCTTTAGCGCGAGCCGCCGATATGACCGAAGACACCTCCCCCCCAACCGAATTGCACCTCATGCCCGTGCGGCCCATGGCCAGCACCTTGGAAATCTCCCGCCCTGCGCCGGATCGGCTGATCTCGGGCAATCCCGAGCACAGCACGTGGAACCTGACAGAGGATCGCGGCCTCTATTGCGGGATCTGGGAATCCACGCCGGGCGCATGGCGGGTGAAATATGACGAATGGGAATATTGCCGGATCCTGAGCGGCGTCTCGCGGATCACCGATGCGCAGGGCAATGTGACGCAGGTGACGGCAGGCGATAGCTTTACCCTGCCCGCTGGGTTTGAGGGGATTTGGGAAGTGGTGGAGACCACACGCAAGGATTACGTGATCCTATTGCGCGACTAAGCCCTATCAGGCTCTGGAACGACACGCGCCGCCGAACCAATGCGTTCGGCGGCGCGCTTGTTTTCTCAGCTTGCGATCAAGATCGGCGATCAGGCCTCTGGCGCGAGCTTATCTTGCGTGCGCAGCTCGAAATCGCTCGCGTCATGGCGCTCAAGGAGTTGCTCCTCCAGCGGCCCCGAGATGCGGTTGACGATCCGCCCCCGCTTGACCGCAGGGCGCGCAGCGATCTCTTTCGCCCAGCGCATCACGTTCTGATACTCCTGCACCTGCAGGAATTCCGCCGCGTTATACGCCTCGCCCAGCACGAGATTGCCATACCAAGGCCATGTCACGATATCCGCGATGGTATAGGTGTCACCGCCCAGATAGCGGGTCTCGCCCAGACGGGTATCAAGGAGATGCAACTGGCGCTTCACCTCCATGGTAAAGCGGTTGATCGGATACTCATATTTCTCCGGCGCATAGGCGTAGAAATGGCCAAACCCGCCGCCCAGATAGGGCGCCGCCCCTTGCAGCCAGAACAGCCAGTTCAGCGCCTCTGTCCGTTCGGGCCCCGAGGCGGGCAGGAACTTGCCAAACTTATCCGCGAGATAGAGCAGGATCGCACCGGATTCAAACACGCGGCTTCCGGTTTCGGTATCGAACAGCGCGGGGATCTTGGAATTCGGATTCACTTCGACAAAGCCGCTGGTGAACTGATCGCCATCGCCGATACGGATCAAATGCGCGTCATATTCCGCGCCCGAAACACCGGCCTCCAGCAGCTCTTCCAGCAGGATCGTGACCTTTTGGCCGTTCGGCGTGGCGAGGGAATAGAGCTGGAGCGGATGCTTGCCGCGCGGCAGTTCCGCCTCGCGGGTCGCGCCCGAAATCGGACGGTTGATCGAGGCCCATTTGCCGCCGCTCTCTGCGTCCCATGTCCAGATCTTTGGCGGCTCGTAAGAAGTTGTGTCACTCATGGCGCGTGCCTTTCAGTGTGGGTCAGCCCTCGCACAGGATCCCTGTGCGACTGGGGCAGGATGATGCGTGGTATTAAAGAGCGAAATCCCGCGATGAAAAGGGGGTGCGCGGAAAAAGAGCCGCGACCGCGCGGCACCTCGCCCGAAAATTCCTCTATCCCAGTGGCGTATCACTGGTGGGTGAGAGGCGGATCGCCACAATCGCTCAGCCCTGCTTGGCCCAGCCCGCCTCCGCCTTTTGCGCGACACCAAGCTTGCGCACCGCAGCGGCGATCTTGGCGAATTCCTGTGCCAGCGGGTTGCTCTTGCGCCAGACCATGCCGATCCGGCGCATCGGGCGCGGATGGGCCAACCGCGCGATGGAGACCTCCGCCGCGCGGGTTTCCAGCGCGAGCGCCATCTCGGGCACCAGTGTCACGCCAATCCCCGCGCCCACCATCTGCACCAAAGTCGCCAGCGAGCTGCCCTCCATCAAATCTCGCGTGCCCGCGCCCCCGCCGTCACTGGGCAGATTGCAAAACGCTAATGCCTGATCGCGGAAACAATGCCCCTCCTCCAGCAGCAGCAGCCGCATCTCGCGCAGGCCCTGCGCATCAGGCACGGGCATCATGGCATCCGCAAGCGGGCGCACCAGCACGAAGTCTTCCTCGAACAGCGCCACCTCAGTCAGCGCAGGCTCGGACACCGGCAGCGCCACAATCGCCGTATCGAGCCGCCCCTCCAGAAGATCCGCGATCAGTTTTTGCGTCACCGCCTCGCGCGGGCGCAGATCGAGCTGCGGGTAGCGCTGCATCAACGCGCTGATCACCGCGGGCAGCAGATAGGGCGCCACCGTCGGAATAACCCCGATCCGCAGCCGCCCCAAAAGCGGGCTTTGCGAGGCGCGGGCGAGATCTTCCAACTCATCCACCTGTCGCAAGATTTCGCGCACGCGCAGCGCGAACTCCTCCCCCAACCCCGTCAGCCGGATCTGGCGGGCGGAGCGCTCCACCAAAGGCGCCCCGATCAGCGCCTCCATCTCCTTGATCTGCATGGATAAAGCGGGCTGCGAAATCGCGCTATCCTCTGCCGCGCGGCCAAAATGGCCGAGCCGCGCTAGCGCATCGAAATAGCGGAGTTGTTTCATGGAAAGTGGTATCATCAGGCTTTCTTATCGAGTCAGTAAGATAATGCAATTTATTATTATCATATTCCTCTGTTAGGCTCCGAGTCGAAATCGGATGACTGAGGAGATCCCAATGGACGGAAATGATGTGAAACCGGCTGGCAAATGCCCTGTGATGCACGGCGGAAATACGCTGGCGCGCGCGGCGAATGCGACGTGGTGGCCCAATGCGCTCAACCTCGACATCCTGCACCAGCATGACACCAAGACCACGCCGATGGGCGGCAATTTCTCGTATCGCGAGGCGGTGAAAACCCTCGATTACGAGGCGATCAAGCGCGATCTGCACGAAATGCTGACCGATAGCCAATCGTGGTGGCCTGCCGATTGGGGCCATTACGGCGGGTTGATGATCCGCATGGCGTGGCATTCGGCAGGCACCTACCGCTTGGCCGACGGGCGCGGAGGTGGCGGTTCGGGCACACAGCGGTTCGCACCGCTCAACTCGTGGCCCGATAACGCCAGCTTGGATAAGGCGCGCCGCCTGCTGTGGCCGATCAAAAAGCGCTACGGCAAGAAGATCAGCTGGGCCGATCTGATGATCCTCGCAGGCACTGTCGCTTACGAATCCATGGGCCTGAAAACCTTCGGCTTCGCCTTTGGTCGTGAGGATCTGTGGCACCCCGAGAAAGACACCTATTGGGGCGCGGAGAAAGAATGGCTCGCGCCGTCCGATGAGCGCTACGCCGATGTGAGCAAGCCCGACACGATGGAAAACCCGCTGGCCGCCGTGCAGATGGGGTTGATCTATGTGAACCCAGAGGGCGTGAACGGCCAGCCCGATCCGATGAAAACCGCCGCCCAAGTGCGTGAGACCTTCGCGCGCATGGCGATGGACGACGAGGAAACCGCCGCCCTCACCGCAGGCGGCCATACCGTCGGTAAGACCCATGGCAACGGCGATGCAGGCGCGCTGCAAGCCGATCCGGAGGGCGGAGACGTCGAGGCGCAGGGCTTTGGCTGGGGCAATGACCAAATGGGCGGCAAAGCCTCCAATGCCGTGACATCGGGGATCGAGGGCGCTTGGACCTCGAACCCGACCCAGTTCGATATGGGCTTCTTCGAGATGCTCTTCGGCCATGAATGGGAGCTGCGCAAATCCCCTGCGGGCGCGTGGCAATATGAGCCGATCAACATCAAGGAAGAGGATAAGCCGGTCGACGCGAGCGACCCTTCGATCCGCCACAATCCGATCATGACGGATGCTGATATGGCGATGAAGGTCGATCCGATCTACAACGCGATTTGCCAGAAATTCATGGCCGATCCCGCCTATTTCAAGGACACATTCGCCCGCGCTTGGTTCAAGCTGACGCATCGCGATATGGGGCCGAAGGCGCGGTATATCGGGCCGGATGTGCCTGCCGAGGATCTGATCTGGCAAGATCCGATCCCCGCAGGAAACACGGGCTATGATGTGGCGGCGGTGAAGGCCGATATCGCGGCGGCGGGCTTGCCTGTCAGCGATATGGTCAGCACGGCTTGGGATTCCGCGCGCACCTATCGCGGATCGGATATGCGCGGCGGAGCGAATGGCGCAAGGATCCGGCTCGCGCCGCAAAAAGATTGGGCCGGTAACGAGCCGGAGCGTCTGGCGCGGGTGCTCGGCGTGCTCGAGCCGATTGCCGCGCGTCATGGGGCCTCTGTGGCGGATTTGATCGTGCTGGCGGGCAATCTGGGCGTCGAGCAAGCCGCAAAAGCCGCGGATGTGGGCTTGGATCTGCCGTTCAACGCAGGGCGCGGCGATGCGACCGATGCGATGACGGATGCGGCCTCGTTCGAGCCGCTCGAGCCGCTGCATGACGGCTATCGCAACTGGCTCAAGGCGGATTATGCGCCCAGCCCGGAGGAGCTGCTGTTGGATCGCACACAGCTCATGGGGCTGACGGCGGTGCAGATGGTCGCGCTGATCGGCGGGATGCGGGTGATCGGCACCAATCACGGCGGCACCGAGCATGGTGTGTTCACCAATCGCAAGGGCGCGTTGACGACAGATTTCTTCGTCAACCTCACCGATATGGGCAACGCATGGGTGCCAACAGGCGCGGGCCTCTACGAGATCCGCGACCGCGCCAGCGATGCGGTGAAATGGACCGCAACGCGGGTCGATCTGGTCTTCGGGTCGAACTCGATCCTGCGCTCCTACGCGGAATATTACGCGCAGGATGACAACGCCGAGACCTTCGTGCATGATTTCGCACAGGCTTGGACGCAGGTGATGAACGCAGATCGCTTCGATCTGATTGCCTGATACGGCACATCTTCCAAAACGAAGAATGCGCCCCGATTTCGGGGCGCATTTTTAATGCGCAGCCGCGTTTGCCCTGCTCAATACATCGCCATGTAGCGGATGATGATCGGGGTCAGGATGATTAGGAACAGCGCCGGCAACATCAGCATCGCCATCACCGCCGACATCTGAACCGGCAGTTTATTGGCCTTCTCCTGCGCGTTCAGCTCGCGGTTCACCCGCATTTCAGCGGCATAATTGCGCAGGGCATTCGTCAGGCTGGTCCCGAATTGCAGCGATTGCGCGATCACCAGCGCGAAGGATTTCGCCTCGTCGATCCCCATCCGGTCGGCCATCGCGAACATCGCCTTCTCCCGATCCGCCCCCGCTTGGATCTCTTGCTTGAGAAGGTGAAACTCGAAGGCAATCTCCGGCGAGACACGGCCGATTTCTGCGCCCACCTTCGCCAGCGCCGCGTCAAACCCGAGGCCGGATTCCACCGCGATTTGCAGCAGGTCGAGCGCATTTGGGAAGCCATTTCGGATCCGCAACTGCCGCGCCTTGATCCGCCCCTTGAGCCATTGCGACGGCCCATAGAACCCCACCGCCCCGCCCACCGCCGCGATCTGCATCAGCCGCAGCAACGTTGCCGTGGCGACCATATCGCCCAAGCCCTGCGGCAAAAGCCCTGCCCGCGTCATGAGCACAGCGACCAGCACGCAGACCGGCACAAACAGCGCCAGAATGAGCCGCAGTAGAAAGAACATCTCCACCGCGCGCGCATGGGTGATGCCCACGGCCCCAAGCTGGAACTGGATCTGCGCGCGCTCGGAGGGATCCTCAGGGATCAGCCCTTTCTTCCAGCCTTCGGGCGCGGCCTCACGGCTGCGGATCAGCGCGTTTTGGCCCGCCTGCCCACCGCTCGCCGCCGCCATAAACGCCTGCGCCGCTTCGGCCTCTTCCCGCGTGGTGGCAGAGAGCGCGCGCATCCGCACCACCGACCGATCCCGCGTGACGTAAAGCCCCACGACACCGAACAGCACCAGCACCACCGCAAGGCCAAAGATATAGACCATCATCGTCGCGGGATTGCCGAGGCCGCGCTCAAGAAGATTGCCGGAGATACCGTTCATCACTGCCTCAAATCTCGAAATTGACAAGTTTGCGCAGCGCCAGCGCATTGGCGACAACCAGCGCGATAATCACGCCCGCAATCGGCATAAAATAAGGATTATCCATGACATCGCCGTAGTAGTTCGGCGCGCTGAGCGAGGTCGCGATATAGATCACGACAGGCAAGGACGAGAGCAGCAGCGCCGAGATCCGCCCCTCTGCGGAGATCGCCTTCACGCGGCGGCGCATCATGATCCGGTCTCGGATCACTTTCGAGAGCGTGCCCAGCATCTCTGCCAGATTGCCACCGGTGCCATGCTGGATGCTCAGGCTGACGGAGAGATAATCCATATCCTCCTGCCCCATCCGATCCGCGAGATCTTTGAATGCCTCGGTGAGATATTCGCCGTGGTTGATCTGCTCGCCCAGTTTGCGGAACTCCGCGCCGATCGGATCGGGCATGGTGCGCGCGACATTGCTGATCGTCACGCTGACCGGATGGCCCACGCGCAGGCCGCGCATCATCAATTCCAGCGCATCGGGGAGTTGCATGGTGAAGGCCTCCACGCGGCGGGTATGTTTTTGGCGCAGATAGGTGACAGGGCCAAACACCCCCAGCACCGCGCCCAGCGCGAGGGCCACCAAGGGCGGCACGAAGGCCATGGCGCAAAGCGCAATCGCCAGCGCCACCGCCCCGCAGGCCGTGAGAAACCGCGCAGGTGTCATCGGCAGTTCGGCCTGTTTGAGCAACAAACCGACATCGCCGATAAACGGCAGGCTGCGGCCCTCAGTCGTGGGCCGCACGGGGCGGAACAATGCCTCCGTCACCGCATCTTGCGGCGCAGTGGAGAGCGCCCGCATCCGCTGCAACGCGCCCGCGCCCCGCGCGCGTTCCGGCCCCCAAAGCACCCAAGCGACCCCGCCCATCAGGCAAAACCACCCAAGGCCCAAAAGCAGCCCGATCAACAGCACGACAGGGGAAGCGCCACTCATGCCCGCCCCCCCGCACCATTGGGAGCGAAGATCGACGGATCCATCGTGATCCCCGAGGCGATCAGCATATCAAGGCAGCGCGGGCGGATTCCGGTCGCCAGCATCCGGCCCACCACATTGCCCTCCTGATCCAAGCCCATCTTCTTGAACACAAAAATATCCTGCATCATGATCACCTCGCCCTCCAGCCCGACGACTTCCGAGATGCTCATCACCCGCCTGCGGCCATCCGAAAGGCGGTTGAGCTGAACCACCAGATGCAGCCCCGCCGCGATCTGCGCGCGCACCGCCGCCATCGGGAAATCCCCGCCCACCATCGAGACCATCTGCTCCATCCGGCTGATCGCATCGCGCGCTGTATTGGCGTGGATCGTCGTCATCGACCCGTCATGGCCGGTGTTCATCGCCTGCAGCATGTCGAAGGCCTCCGCGCCGCGCACCTCGCCGATCATGATCCGGTCGGGGCGCATCCGCAGCGCGTTGATGATCAGGTCGCGCTGGGTGATCCGCCCCTGCCCCTCGGCATTAGCGGGCCGTGTTTCCAGACGCACGACGTGATCTTGCTGGAGTTGCAACTCCGCCGCGTCTTCAATCGTCACCATCCGGTGCCGCGGGTCGATAAAGGCCGACATCGCGTTGAGCATCGTGGTCTTGCCCGAACCCGTGCCGCCCGAGATCAGCGAATTGAGCCGCCCCTTCACCGCCGCGCGCAAGAACTCCGCCGCAGGGGCCGAGAGCGCGCCCGCCTCCAACAACCGATCCATGCTGAGCGGCGTTTTCGAGAATTTGCGGATCGACAGGCTCGGCCCGTCAATCGCGCAGGGCCGGATGATCGCGTTCACGCGGCTACCGTCTTCAAGCCGCGCATCGACCCAAGGTTGGCTCTCGTCAATCCGCCGCCCCACGGAGGAGACGATCTTATCAATGATCCGCAAAAGGTGGCGCTCGTCGCGAAACCGCGTGGAGGAGCGCTCCAGCAGGCCGTTGCGCTCAATGTAGACGTTATCGACACCGTTGATCAAAATGTCGGAGATCGTCGGATCTGCCAGCAGCGGCTCCAGCGGGCCGAGGCCGAGCACCTCGTTCAAAAGCTCCTCGATCAACGTCTGGAACGCCTGCGCGGGCATCTGGATATCGCTCTCTTGTAGATGCCGCGCTGCCAGACCGCCGATCTCACGTTTGAGGTCATCGCGGCTGACCTTGTCGAGCACCGCGAGGTTCAGCTCTTCGAGCAGTTTTTCATGCAGAACGGTTTTCAGATGCAGCGTCGGGTCGACTGGCGCAGGGGCCCTTTTCTGCGGTGTCACGGCGGGAGCGGGCTTGAAAGACGTAAAGGCGGTATCTGGGCGGGATGTCGCGTCCAAGTTCGGACCATCCGATACGGCCATTTTCGGGGTTGAGGCCGCTTTGCGCCGGAGCATCTGTACCGCGCTCATCCCGGAGGCGGCAGGTTTTTCGGCCTCGCTGATCGCAGCAACAGGGCGCGATTGCGGCTGTTGCGATACTTGGGCGGCGTTTGCAGCTTGCGGCGCAGGACGAGACATCGGCTGCGGGGCTAGGGCCGCATCCGCGTGGAAGGCTTTGAACATCACGCCGCCCCTTTCGTCTTGGGCTTGTGCAGCGCATCGGCCAGCGCGGTAATCGCACGGCTCGCGCCTGATCGCTTCGCGCCCAAGATCACCGGAACGCCCATATCGCGCGCGCGGCGCATGGCTGCCGCATCGAACGGGATCCAATGGGTCAGCGCACGGTCCAGCAGCCGTGCCGCCTCTTTGAGTGCCGCGCTCTGGATAAATGGCCGCTTCTCGGCATTCACCACCACCGTCACGGGGAGAGTCATGTGATCTTCCGTCAGCACTTCAATCAGTCGTTTAGCGCGTTTGATCGAGGGAACGGACGTGTCGGTGACGATCACCGCGCGCGAGGCCATATCCAGCAGCGGCGCGAACCAATCCATCACCGCCTGTGGCAGATCGACGATGACATGATCATAGCGCGTGCGCAGCGTCTCGATCAGATCCGCGACCTGCTCGGAGGACAGCGCCGTCATCGGTGCGAATACATCAGGCGCTGCGAGCACCTCAATCCCGCTGGAATGGCGCACCATTGCGCGGGCGCAAAACGCCGCGCCCGCCACGCCGCGGGTTCTGATCAACTGCGTGAAGGCGGCGCTATCGGGCAGATCCAGCAGCGTCGCGATTGTTCCGTTTTGAAGGTCAAGATCCACCAGCGCAACCGTGCCAAATCGGGACTGCGCGATCGCCAGATTTGTTGCGACGGTCGAGGCCCCCGCCCCGCCCCGCGCGCGCATCATCAGCGTCATTTGGCCGAAAGACGCTATGGCAGCGCGCTCTTTACCAACAAGGGGGGCGTCATCGGTGGCAAGTGTTTCGGCCTCAAGCGCGGAGGCCAGATCGGACGCGCTCGCGGATGCCACGCTCCGGGATGGCACCGCAACCTCCTCCGCCGCACTATCGGCCAATCTGCCCGTCGCCGGAAAATCCGCGCCCTGCCCCTGCGCCACCGCAGCGGGATGCGCGGTGCCCTCGTTTGCGAGACGCCGTGCGGGCAGAACGTCACTGACCCCTGCCGCGAGATAGGCGGCGCTGAGGGCGGGCGTGACCTCCCCTGTCACCATCGCCACCGCTTGCATCCCCCCATGCGCCAGCAAGATCCGCAGCGCCGCGCAATCTGCCTCCACCGCATCGGGCCGCGCCTCGAACACGAGGAAGTCTGCCGCAGCACATAGGTCTTGGCGCGCGGCGATCTGCGTCAAGGTCCCGCGCCGCACGGTTCCCCTCACGCTCTCATCCTGCGCCATCTGCAATTTGATTGAGGTTCCGAACTCCCAGGTTCGGGCGACAATCAAGAGCTGCGCCACGGGGGATTGCGGGGCCGAGGCACCACTCGTGAGGGCGTCGAGCTGGGTCTCAAGATCGGAATAGGCAATCGTCATTCTACAGATCCTTGTTCGGAGGTCGTCAGGGGCAGGCGTAGGCATTGGCCTCAGGCGGTGTTTTCGGTGGTCATGTTCAGCGTAGGTCTTCGGCGGGGAGAGAGGCGCTCATCGAGGCGAACCGGAAAGATCCGCCCAGATCCCCCGCCCCGGAGGCCCCTGCAAAGACGGCGAGGCGGCCCAAAGGCGAGATGAAATCGAAATCAAGATTGGCGATCTCGACCGTCACCACGGGCGCATAGGGCGCGCCGACATGGTTGAGATCGGGATCGAAGCTGTAGCTGAACCGCAGGTTCTCGACACTTGCATGGGTCGGCATCAACCCCGCGACCCGCGACCAGATCCGCGCCGCATCGGGTTGGTCGGCAGATCCGAGGCAACTTACCGTGCGCGCAGGCACACACAGCCCCGCGCGATCTGAACAGCGCGTGCCATTGGGCAGATCGAGCGAGAGGGTTCCGGTGATCAAGCTGCGCTGGGTGACCTTCGGCACATTGTCACAGATCGGTGCGGAGACCACGGCCATCCGCACCGCGGCCTCGGTCGCCTTTTCGGCGAGCACGGTGGTAAACCCGAGCCGCGCGAAATCGATCAGGCCGAAGAAGAGGAACAGGAAGATCCCCGTCACCAGCGCGAACTCAACCAGCGTTGCGCCCTCCTCATCGCGGCCCCAAGCGGCCAGCCTCTGGCGAAGACGCGCACTCATAGCCCGATCACCCGCGCTTGGTCGCGCACCTGCGTGGCGACGGAGGTCAGATCCATCCCGATCAGGGTGAAAACGCCGGAGAACGGATAATCGATATCGAGCTTGGCGGTCACCGTCGCCACCCCCGCCGCCCCGCCGCGAAATCCGCTCTCGCAAGCCAGCGTCGCGCCAACAGAGCGCACCGTCACACCGCCGGGAAACACGGTGCCGCCATCGCGGGCATCGCGCACGATGGTCAGGAGCCGCCCGTCCCATTGCGAGACCGTCCCGCCCGTGGCGCAGATATCGACATCGACAACCCGCGAGAGGAACCTTGCCGCGTCACGCACGCCCGAGATCGTCGCCTGATAGGCCCAGAAGGTGCGCGCGCCCTCAACGCTGAGCGCGAGGAACAACAGCATCATCGGCAAGATCATCGCGAATTCGACCAAAGCCGCGCCGCGCTCATCACGCGCGAAGATGCGGGGGGAACGGAGCCGGATCATTCGACCAACCTCACGACATCGCGGATATCGGTATCCAGATGCCCGCCGCCACAAGAGCCGCCGAGACAGGCAGAGACTTCGACATTCAGCAGCCCGTTCTCGGATGGCCCGAGCACGAAGACTTCGAGATAGGTCTGCACAGCGGGCTTGGCCTGCGCGCCGTTGAGCCCGCCGCCCGAGCAATCGATCCCCGCGACGACCATCAAACGGCGGTTCACATCTGCCATGGTTGGCGGCGCGCAGAGTTTGGGTTTGAAGGTGCTGCCGCTGCCCAGAAGCCCGCCCACAACGCCGCCGACAACGCCGCCAACGACACCGACCACATTGCCCACCAAACCACCCGCCTTGGCCGAGGCTGCGACCTCTGCCTTATAAAACTCGAAGCGCGTCGTGGCCGACGGCGCGGGATCCGTCCCGCCGAAATGCGCGTTGACATAGGCCGTGCGCCCCGTGCGCCAGGTGCCGTTGCCCTGCATCGTGCAGCTTCCAGCCGTCAGGCAATCATCTTTGGGCAGGCCCAGATTAGCGGTCCCCGTCGCCGCGAGATTGGGCACACAGAGGCCCGCCGCCGTGGTCAAACCGCTGAGCACATTGGGGGCGGCTGCGAAATCGCTGCTGCCCGAGAGACCGGAGGCAAGGCCCGAGAACAGACCCAAACGGGTATCGAGCGATTGCAGAAGGCCGGAGGCATTTACATCGGTTGAAATCGTCAGCCCGCCCTGCCCCGTGCAGGCGGTCTCGGGCTTGCGCGCGGCCAGAAGACAGGCATCGAGCGCCCCGCCGAGCAGCCCCGCGCAGACTTGCAACCCGTCGAGCGCATCGGTCAACGTATCAACAACCGCGATATTGCCGGGCACCAGCGAATTCACATTCACCGAGGCTTTGAGTTCCAGCGAGGTGCCAACGGCGGCTTTCGCATCGAACTCGACCGTGGGCAGGCACACCGCCACGGGGGCGACATTGCACGCCTCGAACGACAGACCCGCCACGGAGGCGGCGGAGACGGTATTTTTTGCAGCGGAGGATTGGCTCAGCGCCGCGAAGGCGGCACTCAACCCCGTTTCAACCGCGCGATCCGCAACGACGGATTCAACATAGCGGGCGCGAAAGGGGCTGGTGGTTTCATATTCAGCCGCACGGGTGAAGCCGCCCAGCTCGTCGGGGCGGTAGAAGGTCAGTGTTACGCCGTCATCGCCTGATAGATCCGTGCTGCCTTGGGCAAAGGTCTGGGTATCGGAGATCAACACCACAGCGGCGGCGCGCGCGCGCGTCAGCGCATCGGCCCCGCCATCCAATTCCGCAGCGGCGGCAAGGCTCACGCTATCGGAGAAGGACTGTAATTCGGATTGGGTGGTCGCCATGCGACCGGTATCGAAGATCAGCGCCATCAGGCCGAGAAACACCACCATCGCCATCGCGAAGAAGACAAGGATGCCGCCAGTCTCGTCGCGCAAGAAGGGATGCATCTGGGGGAGGCGTTTCATACCGATACCACTCATCAAACAGAAAACGGCCTACCGGAGAATTCACCCGATAGGCCAGCAGCTTCGGCGATTAGCCTGTGGTGGTCGGGGTCGGTGTTTCGAGCGCCGAGCTTGCTTCGCCAAGGCGGGTGCCAACGTCATCGGACAGGGTGGAGAAGGCGGTCGCGCCAACCATCACCGCGAGGCCAAGCGCCACGCCGTATTCAACGAGGGTCGCGCCCTCTTCATCACGGGAGAAACGGGCGAAGAACGAGGTCATTTTGGTTTTCATCTGGAATGTCCTTGAGAGTAACGCGGACGGGCCGCTGGTGATCGTTATGGGTGTGTGGCGAGAGGAATTGCGCGAAGCTCTGCCCCTCGAATGCATTAACAATAGCTTGCGACGTCTGAGGTGGTCATCATTCACATGGATGACGCAGCGCGGCCATTTCAGGGCAATTCACCACGCTCATGGCGCAAACCGGGCAAACCCCTGAAATCCTGCCCAAAATCAGTCACAATATTCAGCTTTAAGGTGTTCTCTCTGCGGTTGTGCAGAAAATCGACACCGATTCTCAGCTGACATTGGCCTATGGTGGGACATGCCCTAGATTGGGGTGACAACACGTTAACCAATGGTGCAATATGACCCCAATCAAGAGCCGCATGGGGCCGCAGGATCGTTCGCAGATCGCGACGTTCAGCGCGGCGAATGACTTCCCCTCGCGTTTGACAAGCGCCTTTGCCTTGGTGACGGATTGGTCTGCGGCGATGGCTGGCAATCTCCGGCTTGAAGAGGTTGTCCGCGTGTATGCGCGGCAGGTCGGCGCGGCGCATGTCGCGCTGTATCGCCTCTCGCGCGCAGATCACAAGCTCATGCCAATTGTCGCCGTGGATCGTTCAGAGTCCGCGGCCACCACAGAGACGATCAGCGGTGCCTTGTTGAGGTTTGCACTGGAGCATCAGCCAGAGACGATTGCAGCGGGCGCGATCCTCAGGTTGAGCGAACTGCGCAAGCACCCGGAATTCGCGATCAATGCGGCCGCGCAGGAATGGGATAATCGCCGCGAGGTCAAACACATCAGCCTGATGATCCTTGAGGTGAGCGAAACAAAAATCGATGTGATGGAAACGCTCTATGATCACATCCCCGATTCAAACATCGATCTCCCCGCCCCGATCATCTCAGGCGCGCTAGCCGAAGCTTGGGCGCTGCGCTCCCCAGGCGTCATCCTTGGCTTGATTGGAAAATACGGGGTTAAGAACCGCCTGAAGCCGGGCCATTTCGACGGCCATATCCTCAGTCCGAACAACCCCTACGCCCTCAGCCGCAGCCAGCAGAAGGTCTGCCAACTCTTGGCTGCGGGGCAAAAGGCGACAGAGATTGCGGCGCTCTTGAATATCTCGATTGCCACCGTGCGCAGCCATCTCAGTAATATATACGCCAAAACGGGCACTGCAGGTCAGTTCGAGATCCTCGCGCTGCTCAACGGCCCTACCTCGGAGGATGACGAGATTGATCCCGTCGAGAATGGGCCGCGCGGCCAACCCGAGGAGCACCGCAGGCGGGCAGTCTAGGTCAGTTCCACGCGGCGATCCGCAACGTTCTGCCTGCATTTCGTCATGGGTCTTCGGCCTGGCCGTCTCATCAAGAGGCAGCTCTCGGGAGTTTTTGGCGCATGCAAAGCCGTGAATAGTCGCTCTGCAAGCCTTCAGGGCCCGAGCCTACAAACGAGGCTCGGCGCCGAAAATATGCTTTAAGTGTGCAATATAAATCAACAGATGCACATGAAGGCGTCATGCGGCGTGCGGCGAGGTGAGCGAGGAAAATCCAAAAACTTGCTGATCTACTTGGCTCATCAGTCGTTTTTCTGAGCACTGCATTGGGATGGAATGCACTGACTTTTAGGGGTTCGTTGGCCACGGATCCCGCAAGAAAGCAGCGACATACATTATCTGGACTTCCCTGCAGATGTAGAGATATCCAAGCTTTAGAGATGATACTTCAGGTCATTCCGCTTCACACGGATGTTCCTCAAACGAGCAAATAGGAATACCTCGGCCGTCGCCGCCGGCTACTCGGTGTGAGCCCAGGCCCGAGTGTATCCGCGAGAACCGGCCCATTCTGCCTTCTGCATTCAAGGATAACTTTAGAAGCATAATATTTAAGATTGAAATTTATTGTTTACTTTTATCTGCATCCATCTCAGACTTCCGCAACCGCAGATGTGTATGGATACGATGATATGAACACCTCTCGACTTACGCCGATCATGACGGGCCTCGGAGTTCTCTCGGCCTGCGGCTTTGCCGCTATCGCGATTGTCGTCTCCTTAGACGTGCTCATCCGCAATTTGGATGTTGCAAGAATCTCGTGGTTTAGCGAGCTCAGCGAATATCTTCTAATGGCCTCAACCTTCCTTGGCGCGCCATGGCTGTTGCACAAATACGGTCATGTCGAGGTCGATATTCTGCCGCGTTACCTGTCACAGCGATCTGCCAGCAGGCTCGAAGTTCTGGCAAACTCTCTTGGCTTGGTCATTACGGGGCTGGTGTTCTGGCGCACTGCTTTGGTCCTACTAGACACCGCTCAGCGCGGATCGCAGGTCTATAAGAATCTGATTTTCCCCGAGTGGTATCTCATGGTTCCACTGCTGCTTTGCATGTTCTTTTGCGTATTGGAATTCGCCCTGCGCTTAACCCAAGGGGGGCGCACACGATGATCTGGTGGGCAATTCTATTGATGATGGCAGGAATTCTGGCCGTCCTTTTTGCAACGGGCCTTCCGGTGGCGCTGGCATTTCTCGGGGTGAACGCGGTTGGCGCGTGGGTATTCCTGGGGGGCGAAGCTGGGTTGGACCAGATGGTGCGCAACGCCTCTGGCGCGATCACCTCATTCGCATTGGTGCCAATTCCGCTGTTCATTTTGATGGGCGAATTGCTGTTCCACTGCGGGCTCGCCTATAAGGCAATCGAGGCGATTGAGCGATTGCTGTTCCGTTTACCTGCACGGCTTTCCTGTGTCTCCATCGTGGGGGGGACAGCTTTTGCCGCGCTTTCGGGGTCCTCCATTGCCAATACGGCGCTTCTTGGCAGCACGCTTTCATCGGATATGCTCAAGCGTGGCTATTCTCCGACCTTGGCTTTAGGGCCCGCCATGGCCGCAGGAAGTATCGCTGTGCTGGTGCCGCCTTCTACGCTTGCGGTGATGTTAGGGTCGCTGTCAGGCATCTCGATCACAAAGCTTCTGATCGGTGGCATCGTGCCCGGTTTGCTGATGGCATTGGGCTTTCTTGTCTACGTTATCGTCGTCGCAAAATTGAACCCAGAAATGGCGCCCGCCCGCGATGATGCGGCCCAATTCTCGCTCAGCGAACGTCTTGTGCCCTTCCTCCGCGATGTTGTGCCGCTGTTTGGGATCTTCATCGCGGTGATTGGCAGCATGCTGACGGGCATAGCCACCCCAACCGAAGCTGCCGCTCTGGGCGCTATGGCCGCGTTCATCGCGACAATTCTCTATGGCAAGCTGTCGATGGACGGGCTCGCGAAAGCCTTGACCGAAACGGCCAAAGTCTCGGTTGCGATTTTGTTCATTATCGTCGCCTCCACCACATTCTCGCAGATCCTCTCCTTTTCGGGGGCCACCACTGGAATGCTGAATCTCGTGCGTGAGATTGATCCGACACCGTTCATGTTGATCGTGTTCATGCTTGGGATTTTGCTGGTACTTGGCTGCTTCATCGATCAGGCGTCGATGATGTTGATCACAATCCCGCTGTTCATTCCGATCGCGAATAGCGCCGGTATTGATCTGGTTTGGCTGGGCCTGATGATGCTTGTCGTGATCGAGCTCGGTCTCCTGACACCGCCCTTTGGCATCTTGCTGATGGTGATGCAGGGGGCCGTACCCTCGGTGCCGCTGACGACGATCTATAAGGCCGCGCTTCCCTTCATCCTGATCGAGATGGTGGTGCTCGCCCTCATGTTCCTCATCCCCGAATTGACGACATATCTGCCATCTTTGGTGCGTTGAGCGACGAGAACTTCACTAAGACCCCAACAGGAAGTACTTCAAATGAAAAACAAAAAACTGACACCGATCATCGCAACGACTGTCGCGCTGATGTCTCTCCCCTCGGGGCTTAGCGCTGAAGAGGTGACACTGCGCGCGATCTCCGCTTTTCAGCCTGGAACGGTGTTTTACGATCCATTTCAAGCGTTTGTCGACAAGGTGAATACGAACGGCGAGGGGCTGGTCAAAATTGAAGTTATCGGCGGCCCTGACGCGATGCCGCCCTTCGAGATCGGCAATGCCCTACGCAACGGGGTTGTTGACCTTGCCAACACGACTGCGGTGTATCACGCCAATCTGGTCCCTGAGGGGCTTGCCATGACGTTGACCAACCATTCCATGTCCGAGTTGCGCGAAAATGGCGGCTACGCGCTGATGGATAAGTTGCACATGGACAAGGCCAACATTCATTGGCTTGGCCGCCTGACGCAAAACATCCAATATCACATCTACCTCTCCGAAAAGCCTGAAAGTGATGATTTTTCAGGCCTGAAGATCCGGTCTGCGCCGACCTATCAAGCCTTCTTTACGGCTTTAGGTGTTTCGCCGATGCAGACCGCTGCGGGCGAAGTCTATACCGCGCTCGAACGGGGCGCGATTGATGGGTATGCTTGGCCGTCCATCGGCGTGTTCGATCTCGGCTGGCAGGAAGAAACCGCGGTGCGGATTGATCCTGGCTTTTATCAAGTCGAAACGGGCGTCTATTTCAGCGGCAAAACTTGGGCAAATCTGGATGCAGAACAGGCCGCTTTCCTGAACAGCCAGATGCTTGAGACCGAGGCGGAGGCAGGTCGCTTTATCGACTTGGCAAACGCTGAACTTCAGCGCCAGACCGATGCGGGTATAGCAAGCTATGAACTGCCCGCCGATGCGGCGAAGGATTTTGTCGCCATGTCAATTGAGGAGGGCTGGAAGCCGGTGTTGACGGCCAATCCCGAGGCCGGCGCGGAACTGCACAGGCTCTTTGTCGACTAAGTCAGTGAAGGCGACCGGCTTGCACCCCAAAGTGTCGGCCGGTCGTATTCCACGTGGGAGACCCTGTTGCGCAAATCAGCTGACGGGCGGTTTTCCCCTTACCCCAGACGGATTTATCCCACGGCCTTTGTGACGGGGATAGGGGCATCTTGCGTCAGGCGGCGAACACTAGGTGTTCAGTCCCGGCATCTGGTGGATCGGATTTAGGATGAATCTGTCTGGCTCGGATGTCCAGATCTTGCAGA